>CP051238.1:2834374-2835474 GCA_017794925.1 Aestuariibacter sp.
GTTTACTGCTAATCAAGAAACCTTGCTGTTGAGCCAAGAGCAATTATGGGAAATAGGAATACCATAGAAAGGTAACTAACAAACCGCTGTAGCCGCAAGCGGAGCTTGCTGGGACAAAAACACGTGGGCTGTCCTCGCTTCGCTCGATATTATAGCCCACGTATTTTTGCCCCTAAGCGGGGTGTTATGAGCCTATGAAAGTTTCGCTATACACATTGATATTTTCAGTATTGTTCAGCCTAGGAGTTAGTGCTTGTCCTGCGCCACCTCCTGGATATGGCTTATCACACGCTGAATTAATCGAGAATACTTCAACGATAGTGTTGGCAAAAACCATTAAAATAAATGACAAAGTTGTAGTATTTGAAGTTGTCGAGAATATTAAAGGCGAGAGTGAAAAAGAGTTTTTCTGGCGTCGTTCAAGAATACCTAAGTCAGTTAAGCATATCAGTACTGATTTTAATCGTCATATTGAGCCGGCATTTTGGTCTGAATCGCTATTAGTCAGACGCTCACCAATTTCAAAAGGCGGAATTTGTAATATCGCATTCACTTACGAACTCGGTGAAATTTACTTAGTTTTTCGCGAGTCATGGGGGCATGCTCATTCAAATGAAATCATCAAATCAGAAAATGATAGCTGGTTGGCATTTGTGAAAGATTCAGTTGCAAGCGGCTCATAACAAGTTACTCAATAGGACGCAAAACGCTTGGCTTGCGCTCCTTCGTCGCTAATTTTAGCCAAGCATTATTGCGCCCATTAGTAAGGCGTTAGTTCCCAAAAAGGAAATTCGTGAATCAGTTCTCTTTTTTAGAAAAGCTTCGTTCAAGGTATTTAAGTAATGAGAGTGATGAACTTCTCTTTAACGACAAAGAGTGCACTATTGAAGGGACTGTTTACCGCCTAAACTCTTGGAAAGACTTTCATGGTAAAGACGCCATCGTGGTTTTTGAGTTAAAAAAGAAAGGTGTTCTAATAACAAGCAGYTATTGTATCGGTATTAGGTTTACTGCTAATCAAGAAACCTTGCTGTTGAGCCAAGAGCAATTATGGGAAATAGGAATACCATAGAAAGGTAACTAACAAACCGCTGTAGCCG
>CP051238.1:2848014-3871921 GCA_017794925.1 Aestuariibacter sp.
GCTGTAGCCGGTCGCAAGCTCCCTGGGACAAAAACACGTGGGCTGTCCTCGCTTCGCTCGATATTATAGCCCACGTATTTTTGCCCCTAAGCGGGGTGTTAGGTGCACTATGAGAACGTCGCTTTTTTTCTT
Source organism: Aestuariibacter sp. (assembly GCA_017794925.1). GTDB lineage: Bacteria > Pseudomonadota > Gammaproteobacteria > Enterobacterales > Alteromonadaceae > Alteromonas. The sequence continues at coordinate 2,848,147 of CP051238.1, forward strand.
TCTAATGATATTGGTTTCATTCAATTCAAATGCGACATCAGTTTTTTGCAGCCCTAAGGAAAATGGAAGGATTGACTCTGATATCACTTTAGACATGCAAAAAGAAGATAGAGGCTACGTATTTTTTCTTTCTATTCCTTCTAAATATAAAAATTATGAATATAGTGGTGCAATGGTTTTATCAGGTGACTACGACTCCCCAGATCTATATTTCTTTCCAGAACTAGAGAGGAGCGAAGATGGCTATTACTATTCAAGCTTATTTTTCTCTAGACAAGAACTGCAGCAGCCTGTGCTAGTAGCAGAATATGGGAATTACTGTATCGGTGATGGTTATGAAATTGTATTCGGTTTTAATAAACTGGAGTGAAGCACCTAACAAAAAAATGTTGGGGACACAAACACGCAGGCTCTGCTTCGCAGTTTAGCCCACGTGTTTGTGCCGCCAAATTAGGGCGTTATACGCCAAGGGAAAGGTGTGACTAAAAAGGAACTATTAATAAGAGCAATTTTTCTTTGTGGCGCCACTTTTATTGCCCTTATTATTTACTATGGAAACGTTGCAGATAGCTTTGCGTCGTTCCTTGGATATCCGGTTGCGACTATATTAATTCCTATCTTTGTTTCCGCCTTAATTCCTTTTCTTTATTTGCTGGCTACAGATAAGAATTACACAAACGAGAACAAAAAGTGGTTATTTGTTGGCCCGCTAACTTTAACATTCATCATACTGCTTTTCCTGTATGTAAGTTTAAATTATGGAGTTCACTAAACATATGGCGTATAACAAAAAAATTATGTCGCCCGCARGCGGGCTGGGACACAAACAGGCAGGCGGCTTCGCCATTGTAGCCTGCCTGTTTGTGCCCCATATTTAAGTGTTAGGCCTACAGAGGTTTATAATGATTTCAGAGGCAGATTGGAAACATTTCAAACGCGTTAAAGCTGAAGCATTAGATAAATGCTGCAAGCAAGTTTTGGATGATGTTCGCGAGGGAATTGATGATCCAGAGTTATCAAATCACGCAAAATATCTTTATATGTACAAGTTAATTGAAAACGGAGACAAACGTATTGCCACTATTTTTAATTACAATTCACGGTCAAAAGTACAGTTGCAACTTGCGCTAATGAAATCAGACGGCCTTTTAAGCTCTAAGCAAATCTCCGGTTTTTCAGACGAGTTGCAAAATTTTATAAACAACCATGACTAACTTTTCAGCACGGCCTAACAAAAAAATTATGTCGCCCGCCAGGGCGGGCTGGGACACAAACACGCAGGCTCTGCTTCGCAGTTTAGCCTACGTGTTTGTGCCCCATATTTAGGCGTTATGCCTCTTGACACTATCCACTTCGTACATACAATGTACATATGATTAGGTTCGAATGGGATCCAGCAAAAGCTGAATCCAATATAAAAAAGCATGGTGTAACTTTTGAGGAAGCAAAGTCTGTCTTTTACGATGACTATGCACTTCAATTTTTTGATGAAAGCCACTCTCAACTTCAGGAAGATCGTTTCCTAATGTTAGGAACGAGTAGCGAATCAAATATTCTTCTCGTTTGTCACTGTGAGAGAGAAAGCGGTAACACGGTTCGAATTATTTCAGCGAGAAAAGCGACTAAATCTGAAAAACGACACTATCGAGGTGATTGAAATGAAAGATCAATATGATTTATCAAAAATGAAATCACGAAAAAACCCTTATGTTTCAAAATTAAAGAAACCCGTGACAATGCGCCTAAGCGAAGATGTCATTGATTATTTTAAACGTATGTCAGAAGAGAATGGCGTCCCTTATCAAAGCTTGATTAATCTATATCTACGGGATTGTGTAGCTCAACATCGTAAAATCGACATCTCCTGGCACGCAGAGGCATAACAAAAAAATTATGTCGCCCGCCAGGGCGGGCTGGGACACAAACAGTCAGGCGGCTTCGCCATTATAGCCTGCCTGTTTGTGCCCCATATTTAGGTGTTAGGTGCCATCATGGAAACATGTTTAGATATTCACAATTATCAGTGTTGGTACTTGGAAAACCTTCAGTATCAAGACAGGCTCTTGACTCTGACGCTAGGTGAAAGCTCTAGGGTTTCTGAAAAGCACATGGAATCTAAGAAATTTCTTGTTGTTTTTTCAGACACGATTCAATATCAAGTTTACGATGAATGTGATCATTCAAAAGATTTTCACGCAAACAGGGAAGGCGGCGTAGTTGGAGAATATCAAAGCTCCAGTCTCATAGAATATTTGAAATCAGAGACGTTAATCTATGATACAACCCCTGGCGAGCTTAGGCATTTTTCTGTCATGACTGGCAATGAGTTTATCCACGTAATCACCAGAAAAGAGCCGGTAATTTTAAATGTCACCTAACAAAAAAATTATGTCGCCCGCAGGCGGGCTGGGACACAAACAGGCAGGCGGCTTCGCCATTATCGCCTGCCTGTTTGTGCCCCATATTTAGGCGTTAAATGCTTAGTCAGTCCGCAAAAATGTCAGAATATCGCCTTTAAAATCTTTATCTAAATAATCGGTATGTTTTGGTTTAGAAAACGTTGACACAAAACCAAGTCCGAGTAGCTTTTTCGCTAATTTGTTTTTCCTGCCTCTGCCTGGATCTACGATTATCACCTCGCACTTTGGGTTTGAATGGTCCTGAATGAACCCCGCGAGTAATTCAACGTGCTCATCTTCATACAGTAGATCGCTGCCTATTATTAAGTCAAAGTGCCCTAAAGTATCCTCGCTATCTGCCCAGCCAGTTCTTTCAAAAGTTATTGCGTTGTCCCCATTAAGCTTAGTGTTTCTGTTTAAAAAGTGTTTTGACTCGGGGTGATAATCAGTTGCTGTTATATCTACATTCTTTTTATTGAGCAATAAACTACTTAGAGCGGTTCCACACCCAACTTCAAGAACTCGTTTTTCGCCAATATCATAGTTATTCATGTGATGCGCAAGTACTAAACTTGACGGCCAAATAATTCCAAAAATAGGCCAGGCGGCAGAAGAAATCCCCAGTTTTTCAGCAACCCCGTCCGGGTCGTAAAACTCTTGCTTGTTACGTAGAGTGCATAGGTGAATATCTATATTTCCAAACTCAATAGTTTGGTAGCATACGCGTAGATTTGTCATTTGGCTGCCTCAAAAGTGAGCGCTCAGCCAGCTATCAAGGATAAATGACAAAACGAAGGGCTGATTAGCTTACAGTGATTAGCTGGGAACGCAATGCATTTAACAAGTTGCTGCTAGGGACAAACCTACGCTGCGCTTCGGTTTGCCCCAGAGCAAGGCGTTAAACGCCGATTCGGGCTTAGCTGTTTTAAGGCTTCAATGGATTAGGTTTTAAGTCGGGTGGGGCTGTTCACTAGGCAGTTTTTAAGCCCACTGCCAGTTACTTTCTCAATGGCTTTGCCAACTCAGTTTTAGATAGTCAGCAACGCTAACATTCAGCATTCCCGGTTGTTTACAGAATCAAATGTGCATCTGGTATTTTGTAGGTTGTTGTTTTAATGTAATTCAAAGTGTTATGCGTTGCTGGCAGTATCAGCAGGTGTTGGCGGCAAGCCGCGACGGTTCGGCGCTCGCACGTATAACAAAAAAATTATGTGGGACACAAACACGCAGGCTCTGCTTCGCAGTTTAGCCTACGTGTTTGTGCCCCATATTTAGGTGTTAGGCGTCAAGTTGTACCGCGTTGCGCAATACGCTACACTCTTCCTATGATTAAGTCATTTAAACATAAGGGTCTGAAGCTCTTTTTCGAAAAAGGGAAAACTTCAGGCATACAGACTAAGCATGCGAAAAAACTTCGTATGCAGTTAGCTGCTATCCATACCGCACAAGATATCGATGACATAAATCTACCAGGCTTTTCTCTACATCAACTTAAGGGAGAAAGGTCAAACATTTGGTCGATATCAGTCAATGGCAACTGGAGAGTAACTTTCGAGTTCACGGATGGTAATGCTTACATCTTAAATTACGAGGATTATCACTAATGAATATGCATAACCCACCACATCCCGGTGAATTTATTGAGTCCATCTATATGGAACCACACGGCATAAGTTGCAGGACTCTTGCGACCCATCTTGGTGTTGCCGCTTCAACACTTAATCGTGTCGTGAAGGGAAAAAGTGCAGTAACGCCAGAAATGGCATTAAGACTGTCAAAGGTATTAGGGCGCAGCCCTGAGAGTTGGCTTAGTATGCAAGACAACTATGAACTTTGGCAGGCAAAGCAAAATATCAATTTAGATAACGTGCAGCCAATAGATCTGCATGCCGCCTAACAATCAAATTAAGCCGCTCGCGGGCTCGCTGGGACACAAACATGGCGGCTGTGTCACTTCGTTCCGATTATAGCCGCCATGTTTGTGCCCCTGCTTGGGGCGTTAGGCACCAAGGAGGGAATAATGAACATCTACCTACAATACGCACATCATGCCCTTGATGAGTTTGATGAAATATCATCCGCTGGCTCACGTGAAGTGTTGGAACAATTCGAAAGTTTCGATTGGGCTGGTGAGATAGAAAGAGCCGAACAGCTTCAAAAAGTGTCTCCAACATTATCCGTAGAAAGTAATGACAAGACATTGCTGATATGGGTATCAGGAGTCAAAACCAGTGCGAAACTAGAGTTTATATCTGAATGTAATTACCCCGGAGAAGTATCTTCTTTATTCGGACTCATTAAAAAGCAAGGAGTAGTCTCATTAGATACCCAGAATTTTTCGATAGACCAAGCGAAACAAGCTTTAACTCTATTTATGAATAAAGATTTTGAGTCATTGAAGGGCCTATATAGTGGTGCCTAACAAAAAATCATGGCGCCCGCAGGCGGGCTGTTTGTGCCCCATATTTAGGCGTTAGCTGCCACGGCACAGTAATGCACAACATCCTGTACATGTGCTCATTTTTGAACTAAACTTGTCCAATATAATGTACAAGTAGGGTGAAAAATGAGAATAGTTTCTTTTACCGAAGCACGAAATGGTCTAAAAGCCGTTTTGGACAATGTAATTAACGATGCAGATACAACAGTAATTACTCGTCGTGATTCTGAAGATGCTGTTGTAATGTCATTAGATTACTACAACAGCCTTATGGAAACCGTTCATCTACTTCGTTCTCCAGCGAACGCTGAACACTTAAATCGTTCAATAGCACAGTTTAAAGCGGCAAAAACGACCCAGCGAGAGCTTATTGATGAGTAACAGGTTGTTATCATGGACTGATGAAGCTTGGAATAGTTACGTTTATTGGCAGACTCAAGACAAGAAAACCTTGAAACGTATCAATAAGTTAATTTCGGATGTTAAGCGTTCTCCATTTGAAGGAATTGGAAAGCCTGAACCTCTTAAAGAAAATCTTTCAGGTTTCTGGTCTCGCAGAATAGATGACACAAACCGTTTGGTATATGCCGTGGACGATACCGCAATAACGGTTATCTCGTGTCGTTACCATTACTAGTAGGTGGCAGCTAACAATCACATTAAGTCGCTCGCAGGCTCGCTGGGACAGTAACGCGTGGGCTCTGTCGCTTCGCTCGGATTTTAGCCCACGCACCACTGCCCCTTATGTGGGTGTTAGCCCCTTGATTAACTATGAATAAATTATCTGGCAAAGCAGCTGAATTAACGAAATCGGAGTGGCGGGATCTCGGTTTTTATTACATATCTCACGAGGACAAAAGAACTTGGGAATTACATGGCTCCCAAAAAGGCCTTATCAACCTATGTTCATTACTCCGAGAATTTGCTGATGCAGATTACAAATTATGTCACCATGAGCATTTGCTGCCTCATTGGTACCTAACAATTACCTTAACGGACAGTTTTGCTATCAACGAGCGAGGAATTGAGGGAACTTCTAGACAATTAAATGAGTTCGCAGATACCTTAGAACATGAGTTTAGCGAAGCAGTAATACACGTCATCAGCACGATTTCAAAATGTGCGTATGAGACAGAGTATAAAATAGAGTACACGGTACATGGAGACGACTTTGACCCTTCTTTGAAAGACCCACAGTTATAGGGCTAGCAAAACGCTTAAGTCGCAACCCGCTACGCGGGCTGCTGGGACAAAAACACAATACGGCTCCGCCATTTTCGCATTGTGTTTTTGCCTCTTATTTAGAAGTTAGTTGCCAAAATGTGAATCGAGCTTATCTAGAATTTCTAAACCTCTCTTTTTATCTCCAGTAGCAGCAATCGCCTTAAATCTTACCTCAGTATCAAATTCAGCTATCGCTTGCGTAGTCAATTCTTCTATCAACTTGTTTAAGCTCAACTTTTTATGCGCAGCCAAAGCCTTCAATCGATTATGCTTATCGTCTGGTAAACGTACGGTTAAAGTGGACATATCAAACTCCTCTCAAACAATCTTCAGGCGCTAACACTCTCAAACCATCAAATTGTAATTCTGCATTTCGCAGGTCTTTTAGGTTATTCGTAATAATGCTCTCGGCATTACCGGCTACTGCAAGTTCAATAAGAAAGTTATCGCCTTCATCTTTTAAATTTGGCCGCCACAAATAATGTATCTGCACCCATTCACAAACACTAAAAAATGCTGCAAGCAATTCGTTGACTTCGTCTTGTGTAAGCGGGCATAACTCTTTAATTTTGTCTCGCTTACTGACGGCTTCATATTCCAAAAATAAGGTTGTGCTAATCAGCGGTTTCAACTGACCTAGCAAGCATTGCCGCACCACTTCTCGTGCTGGGCCCGTTTTGCCAATCAGGGCGCTAATAAGTACACTGGTGTCAATAACTACTTTATTCATACTTTATATGCTAGCGTATATGCTATCACTTTTCAATTTGACAGTGGCAGCTAACAAGCAAATGTTGGGGACACAGACACGCGGACTCTGCTTCGCAATGCAGTCCACCCGTTTGGCCGCCAAATTAGGGCGTTATACGCAATCAAGGTTAGCGAGAGTTAATGGGTTTTAATTATCGAATTGATGCCGCAAAGACGAAGTCTGGTCAACGTGCCAGAACTTTCGTTTATTTTCTGCTTGTTATGCTATTTGTCACTGTGCTGGTAGTGTTTTCTCATGTTTTGGGGAGTTATCTTGGGATAGATATGGATATCCCAATCAGAAAAGGAAATATTCCGTTTTCGCAAGTAATTCAATTTATAGGTATCTTACTAATAGCAATAGTGTTTCTTACACTTCTAATGCTAAAAATCGCAAAAGCTGTATTTCGGTATTTTAGAATATAAGCATATTGCGTATAACAAACCGCTGTAGACACACGCCGTGCGTGCTGGGACGCTAACACAAGGGCTGCGTCACATCGTTTCTAATATTAGCCAAGCATTTGCGTGCCCCTAAGTGGGCTTTGTGTGCAAGAGGATTGTTTGTTAAGTGGCACTTGATGGCGTTGTTGATCTAATAGAGAGTGTTGCCCGATTCTTTGGGCGTATAGTTTCAGAAGTGTTGGTCGAATTTCTATGCAAAGGAATGGGCTTTCTTATTTGTCGAAAATTTAAGAAAGACATAGATCCGGATGGTTTTATGGTGTTTATTGTTGGCTTCTTGTTTTGGGTTATTTTTGTGGTTTTGGTATTCGCAGCGTACGAGACTTTGGTTCAACAAATAGAAATTGATGTGTGCCTGGATAACGGAGGCAGTTTTAATCACCAGGTAAAAGAATGTTATTATGGCTAAAGGTTGTAAAAGCATTGCACACCGCAAACCATCATGTTATCCGCAGAGGCAGACTGAAATACAAACATGCAGGTCGTTCCTGTTATAACGCACAGCTTTGCGTCGCAGCCGTTTTATTAGGATTGGGAAAATACAGTGAAAATTTATGTGATCGCAGCGTTGGGGCTATCGCTGGCACTGAATGTTTATCAATATAAGCTTACCCCTAAAACGGCCAGTGTCGTGCTGGCTGATTCGTTTCAGGCAGAATGTATTCGACGTATGCAGTTCACTCTCGATGAGGTAAAGGTGATTGGCCCTCCATACCTTTCTGGTTATAAGGCGCTATACCTGAGCATGGCCTCAGAGGCCGATTTCAATAAAGAACTTTCAGGTTGTTTTTATGATCGATACGTTGAAGGGGTAACCGTGGAAAATCTGGCTGAAAAGGTTCACTTTATGCGCTCGACAGGTATACACAACATTACCTTTTTCAAAGGTGCATCGACGGATGAATTTACTGTTTATGGCCAGGGGAAAGGATGATGTGTGAGTAACATGAGTATTCGTGTGCTAACACATCATGATTGGCCGCAGTACAAACAGTTAAGGTTAAGGGCGTTAAAAGAATCACCTGAAGCGTTTGATGCAACGCTTGAAAGTGAATTGCGTTTTTCTGATACTGAGTGGCGGTCGCGGCTGGATCCCTCACATCGTAAAACCCATGCGCTACCACTGATTGCTGAGTTCGACTGCGCGCCTACAGGCTTGGTGTGGGGTGCGGTAGACGTGTTAAACCCTAATACGGCTTCGGTGTATCAAATGTGGGTTGCAAACGTCGCCCGGGGTAAAGGCGTCGGCCGGGCGTTGCTCTATACTGTCATTGCCTGGGCGAGGGAGCTACAGCTTGAACAACTTATGCTTTCAGTGAACAAAAATAATTCAGCAGCGTTATCTTTGTATGAGTCTGTGGGTTTTCAACCCGTTTTTGCTACAAGTCCAGTCCTTGCCAAAGGAGTTCAAAGCCTGCGATTCAATGTATGGCGTTAAGCCTGAGCTAAAACGTCGAATAAGTGTTTGCGTGTCAGATAACGGGCTAAAGGTTTACTCAGGCCTAAGCGTATGAAATTGAGAACCTGTGATATGCTGAATGAAATGACATTGTAGCTTTGTCTTTTAATCGGCTTCGATGTGGTCACAGTAAGGACATAGAATGAGAATTCATATTGATGTTGAAGTACGCGCGACGAAAGACAAGGTCTGGCAAGCTTATACGTCAGCCGAAGACATTGTTAACTGGAATTTTGCTTCAGACGATTGGCATACTACAACGGCAGCGGTAGATCTGCGAGTAGGAGGCCGTTTTGCTTCTCGAATGGAAGCAAAAGACGGCAGCATGGGTTTTGACTTTGAAGGAGTTTATACCAACGTTATCGTGGGTGAGTTAATTGAATATGAGTTCGGCGGAAGAATGGCGAGTATTGAATTCGCTGAAACAATCTCAGGTACTCATGTGGCGATTGCTTTTGATGCAGAAGACGAGCACCCCGTTGAGCTACAGAAAAATGGCTGGCAAGCCATTCTCAATAACTTCAAAAACTATGTTGAAAATCAACACTGACATCGTATTCAACTATCACGAATGGTGGGTTAAAAACGTTAAGGACAACGAATGAAAGTTTTATGGTCGTCATTAAACAATCGTGAAAAAGCGAACCGCTCGTTCTTTATCGCGCCATTCTGTTTGTTATTTTATTTATTCGACACGCTGATTTTAATTTTTGGTTATGCAATGCCACTTATTTGCTGCTCTCTGTTTGTGCTTCAGGGGCTTTTTTATCGCTGGCGGGCGAATAAAGAGTCTGTATAGCGGTAGCAGGGCATGTTAGCACGGGCATCGATGACGTATGTAACCTGGATGCTGGGTTGTCTTACTCTGGTTGTTATTGGGTATTGGTTCAGTGTGCCGTGGCTTCTTATACCGGGCAGTATTGCTTGCATCTTTGTGCCACCAGAGCGCGTCAGAGTGTCGTTGCTGCGTATTCAATCTCAACCACTTCCGCCCAAGCTTGCCTGGAAAATAATCTTGATCCTGTTGTTACCACCTTCACTTTTTGGCCTTTGGTTTGCTTTTCAGGTTGAGCCAGAGATTGGGCAGCACAGAGCGAATGTCGTTGTAGTTTGGATGCTGTTTTATTGTCTCTTTCCCTTGTGTTTATATGCTTATTGGTTTTTAAATTTACGTTCCTGGATACGCCACCACAACAGATTGGCGGACAGGAAAGCCCGTAATACAGAGGCGTGAGCGAGTGCCTGTCGGCTAAATGTCAGTTGATTGTCAGCCTCGCGTCATTACCGACAATGGGCTAACTGGTATATAGTGCGCATGGAATTATTACGTAAAAGGCAAAAGCAGTGAAATCATTAAGGCTTAAAAAGCACTGGTCTCAGGAACAACTGGCGCAATTAAGTGGGCTCAATGTGCGCACCATTCAGCGCGTAGAAAAGGGTGATAATGTGGGTATGGAGTCCCTGAAATCCTTAGCGGCGGTATTTGAGATTTCGCCTGATGAACTACTTGCTGCCATTAACAGTGAAAATGGCCAACAACCTGAGGGTGCGACACCATCTAATGTTGAAGCAACCGCACTTCAGAAAGCGAAAGACAAAGCCAAATTAATTAAATACTTTTACGCATTCACTGCGTATTTAATTGCGATGTTCCTGCTCTTTATGTTGCCCAATTATAATGACGGCGAAAATACAGGGCCTTTGGTGGTGGTATTTTTGTCGTTTTGCGTGATGATTGCTGGGTTTGCGTTTTACGTCTTTCAGCCGTTTGGCGAGGCGTGGGAAAATAAAAAAGCGAAACAACTTTTAGCCGAACAAAAAGAGCATCATGGCGACACCCCTTCACAGTAAACTTATTAATAAAGCCGCGCGGGACATTCTCAAGCCCATTGGCGTTGTCCGTAAGGGCCAATCCCGCCTGTGGCTGGACGACAATGGGTGCTGGCTCACACTGGTTGAGTTTCAGCCCTCAAGCTGGTCTAAGGGAACCTATCTGAATGTGGGTATTTGCTGGTTATGGTACCCAAAGGATTCTTTTTCCTTTGACATTGGCGACCGCGTCAGTGGGTTTATTGAGTTTCAGGATGAAGACACATTTCTTCCTCAGGCCAAGGCACTTGCTGAACAGGCAAAGAAACATATTCTGTCTAATCGGCTCGCGTTGTCTTCTCCCGAGGCAATAAAAACATTTGTGCTAAATAACACGGTTGGTGACAAACAACATATTTGGGCGAGTGTGAATAAAGGAATGGCGTGTTTGATTGCACGGGATTTTACTCTGGCGCATCAGCACTTTCAGGATGTTCTGGATTGCAGCGATAGCCGGGAATGGGCCGAGGACGTGAAGCGGTATGTGCAATCTCTCTTGGTTTTATCACCTGATGAACAGCTTGATTTTGTATGCAGAGCGATAACGGAATCCCGTAAGTTAAAAAAACTCCCCGATACCGAACTACATGTTGCGAAATAAGGGTAACGGCTTTACTTCGTTTTTATACCGATAACGCTATTTTACCGATTATGACACCAAGGGATTGCTGCGGGCTGGAATCATATTTATCTATTAATCTAAGTACATAAAATAATAGTCTTTTATGCTAATTTTTGGCTAAATAGCACCTTGCTTATTTTAGCGAAAACACCGGAACCTTTATATTTAAAGGGTTGTATGTTTTGGTTTAATAATTGCTAATTTTCGAATGGATATCATCATTTAAAGGAATACAAAATGAAAAAGCTACTCTCTTTTACACTATTGGTTGCGCTACTGGCGGTACTTTATTCTCAGTTTGTGGAGCTTGCATATAAGTTCGGTTTTGCCGAACTAAAGATGGTTGCTGTACTGGAAAACTCGGAAAAAATGAAAGTGAAGTGTGATGCATATGCACTTGGCTTTTTTGATGAGATCAAGCTTCAGAATAAATTCCAGAAGTGCATCAATGATTACCAAAATGAAGGCTACAAAGTCATTAGCCGTCATGATGCTTAACCTTACCCACAGTTAAACACAAAAGGATCAGCGAATGTATTATGGTTCGTGTTTATGTGGCGCGATTGAAGTAGAGGTACGCGGGGACATCAGCAGTATTATTCATTGCCATTGTTCGCTTTGCCGAAAAAACAGCGGTACGGCCTACGCTACCAATGGCTTTGTAAACGCCAGTGAATTCAAGTTGGTTGATCCGCAGAATAAATTGGCAACCTATCAATTTAAGCCTGGCAAAGAGCGACATTTTTGTTCGGTGTGCGCGTCGCCTGTATTTAGCTCTAATGCAGACAATCCTTCTCAGCTCAGAATTCGCTTGGGCATATTAGATTCTGATATTACTGAAAGACCGCAGTCTCATAATTTTGTGTCATCGAAAGCCAATTGGGATGATTTGGATGCAGACTTACCCCGTTACCACGGCGTTGAACCTTCGCGGCAAACGCCGCGTTAACAGAACAGGTTTATTATGATTACCCTTAGAGATTTTGAGTCAGGCGATGCGCAGCGGTTGGTCACAATTTTAAATGACAGTGCCGTAAACGCGTTTTTATCAACAAAGATCCCGTTGCCATACAAGCACGAAGATGCGCTCTGGTGGATAGAAGAGGGGAGCCGGGGTGAGCTAATAAAAGCGATTTCTGTTGATGGCGTACTGGTGGGTTGCATTGGTGTGAATCGGGGGGACTTTGAGTATCAGCGCTCCGGTGAAATAGGTTATTGGTTGGCTAAAGACCACTGGCGGCAGGGCATTATGACTCAGGCCATTCAAAAGCTAACGGCACAGGTGTTTGCTAATACCGATATTGTTCGCATTTTTGGTTGCGTGTTTTCAGGGAATCAGCCATCCATGCAGTTGTTGCTGAACGCTGGCTTTGAATTGGAAGCTATCCTTAAACATGCAATCTTCAAACAGGGGCAGTTTTACGATAGTCATGTTTTCGCTAAGTTAAAGCCAGATTAGTGACAGAGTGAGTGTTTTCATCGCATTGAACCGGTATTGTCGGGTGAATGTCGGGGGCATTTCGTCACCGACAGTCCTAAAATAAAGGGATAGTCAGATTCGAGCGCACCAAAGGCCGTACTTATGATCCTAAAACAACTTCGTATTAGCCGTCGTTTATCGCAAGAGCAATTGGCGGTAATGTCGGGGCTGAATGTCAGAACCATTCAGCGTATTGAAAGCGGTGCGAATGCCAGTTTGGAATCGCAAAAGTGTCTGGCGGCTGCGCTTAATGTCACTATTGATACATTGAATCAGGAGAACCTGACTATGGATAAACATTCCGATAACTGGAAGCACTTACCACTGATATTAAAAGTGTGGTTTACGATTAATTTTCTGCAACTACAACCTGTTCGTCATACGGCAGTCAGGGCTGAGATACTTGGACATGTCTTTGGCGTGCTATTTTGCATCATGGGACTGTATCACGAGGCTGCACTAGTGGGGGGCCTGATTATGCTCGGTACCGGCTATTTGTTTACCGGGTTGAAATGGCAGGGCGATAAGTATGAAATTTGGTACGACGCGCCGTCACAACATGATTAACTTGTCAAAATTTTGGATTACGCTGCTTCACCATGGATAGTTTCACAATAAGTCGTATACATACGTCAAATGGCATATTTCGGTTAGCTGGCCATTATAGCCAGTGCATTGAGACACCTGGTGGAATGCATAATCAAACAGCACAGTTAGCCTATAGCAAAGCGGAGTTTATGGGCAGTGATGGCTGGTGTGAGATGGACCTGAATAACCCGCACGCCCAGAATGTGTTAGCAAACATTGAAGAAGAAATCAGAGCGCATCTTGATAAACGTCGGTTGTCGGAATGAGCGTGCATATTCGGTCTGCGTGTGAGTCCGATCTACCGCATATTGCAGCGTTAGTTGGTTCGTTGTCGGGTTTTTATCTGGATGACCCGGACGCGCTGATGCCTGAATGGTTAGCAGATAGCATAACGATTCAGGCTTTTCAGCGCAGGTTAGCCTGCACTGATTATGTAGCGTTTGTCTGTGAAGTCGATAATGATATTGCAGGTTATATTTGCCTAAAAGATCAGACTCACGTTTACCACCTGTTTGTGGCAGAACGCTTTCAGGGGCAGGGCGTTGCACGCGCTTTGTGGAACCGGGCACTAACTCTTACTGGCGGCGAAGTGATTACAGTCAGGTCGTCTCTACACGCAGTGCCGGTATACACGTCGTTTGGGTTTATCACGTCTGGTAATGCTGGGCGTATAGCGGGGATAGCATTTCAGCCGATGATCTTTACGCGTAAACCTGAGTGAGCAGCGTAATTTTGCTTACTTAGCTATGGGGCTGTCGCATGCGAATTGTCTGGACTATAACAAGGTTAGTATGTTTAACGAGGATATGGCTTTGATTGAATTATTACTTGGCGCTGTATGGCTCGTCCTTATGCTACGCGCAGCCATGGCAGAATATCAGTACTATCAGTCGGTAAAGCAATTTGAGCCTGTTATTTGGCAGCAATTAGGGGCGCCTGCATGGTTTAAAATACCCATGGTATTTGTGTCCGGAGAAGGCAACCGATTGTTGAAACAGGTAACGCATGACAAGGTGCGTAGTCTGGCTGTGAAGCACCGTCAAACCGGATTGCAGTTTATTACTTACGTGGTTATTGTGCTGGTGAGTGCGACGGTATTTTTTAAATTTGCCTAATTGGCACTTCCGCTATCACCATTAGTTAAAAGGACATGGATGAACATTGTATTAGTCAGGCATGGAAAGCCGACCGGTGCGAATAATATAAGGGTTAACAGCGCTGGCTTCGCTAACTGGATAAAACGCTACAACCATTCCCTTGTGTGTGACAGCAGCCAACCTGATGCAACTGTCTTCCGACACTATCAGCACTTTTACGCGGTATCGAGTGACCTGCCGCGCGCTGTACACAGCTGCTGTATTGCATTAAACCGGCTGCCGGATGCGCAGTCTTCCCAATTCAGGGAGATGGAAATTCCCCGTTATAAATTGCCGTTTACGTTAAATGCCTGGACCTGGGTTTACCTTTGCCGAACCTTGTGGACGTTAGGTGTTCGAGGCAGATTTGAGTCATACCGACAGGCTAAACAACGCGCTAAGCAGGCAGCAAATCAACTTATTGAACTGGCGCAGCAGAAACAAAATGTGATTGTGTTTGCTCACGGCTACATGAATCTTCATATGAGAAAGTACCTCAGGCAGCAGGGGTTTACTCAACTGCAAAAATCCAGTGATTACTGGGGGGTGACTGCGTTTGAAAAGACGTGAATGGCATGTTTGTTTTTTGCGTCATCGGCTAATGGCCGGTCGTCTTATTCACAGTGAGTTATGGTTATCTTTCCGGTACTATTACACCACGCATTCATGCGCACAGGGGGGAGTTCAGTTACCCCTTCAACAACCTGATTTTGGAGATGGTATATGGATATAAACACCGTACTCACCTTTGTGGCTGTTGCCTCATTGCTGGTGATTTCCCCAGGACCAAACGGCTTTTTGATCGCTAAAACCGTGCCTTTGTCCGGGCATAAAGCCGGGCTGGCCAATGTGGCTGGTTTTGTCGGCGCTTTTTATGTTCATGGCACCTTATCGGTTTTCGGTATTTCTATATTATTGGTTCAGTCTGCAACGGCGTTCTTTGTGTTTAAAATGCTCGGGGCCGTGTACTTAATTTGGCTGGGTGTAAAGGCGCTGCGTAATGCGTTTGCACAAGGCAAGTCACTTGCTGCTACTGCTGTTCAACCTGCACACAAGCCGGTTTCGTTAACAACGGCCTTTGGTGAAGGCTTTCTTACCAATATGTTAAACCCGAAAGTATCTGTTTTTTACCTGGCGGCGTTCCCACAATTTATGTCGGCTGATGCCAGTGCAATGAGCGCTTACACCCTGGTAACTGCGCATGCGTTGGTCAACGTTTTATGGTTTACTGCCATGATTTTTACGCTGGACAAGGTCAAGCGTGCAACCAGCAATCCGCGCTTTAAAGTCTGGTTGAATTCAGTCACAGGCATGGTGTTTATTGGGTTTGGAACCAAACTGGCGTTGGCTGAAAAATAGTTAAACTGAGTCGAACATCGTTTGGGCGAGTTTATTGATGGCTGATGTAAACGGGGAATAGATAAATCCGGAGTCGGGTTACTCGTTGTTTTAAAGGAATAATAAATGGCAATGTATATGAAACATATAGCGTTAGGCGTGCTGCTGCTTGGTTTAGTTGGATGCGCAACGGGATACCAATCTTATACCTGGTCTGGTGGTTACAAAGATACCGAGATCGCAAAAGATCACTACCTGGTTGAGTACTATGGCAACGGCACCACATCAGCCGCTACCGTGGCGTTATTTTGGGAGCAGCGTGCCAGTGAATTGTGTCCGTCTGGCTACGATGTGGTTGGTGGCGAGACCGGTGCGACTGACGGTGGCATTTTTATTGGCGTAACCGTTAATCACCCTTGGCAAAAAGCGGAGATCCGCTGCAAATAAGCATGGATTGCACTAGAGGAAACAAGGAATGTTCAACGCGTTTTTAACGGTTTCTCAGGTATTACTCGCTGTTATTTACACGACTGCCGGACTGAGTAAATTTATTCATGGGTTTCCGGTGATCATCGGTCCGGTCTGGTTAATCGATGAATTGAGTAAATATGGGCTTGGCCTGTTTGGTTACCTTATTGCCGTTGCGCAGTTGGTTACGGGGATTGTGTTGTTTTTTCCTGCCCTTAGGTTGATTGGTGCGTTACTTTTATTGCCCATGCAACTGTGCATTACCGTGATAACGATTTCACTGGGGTGGAGTGGCACGCCCTATATAAACATGGTGTTATTGTGCATGGTACTTGCGCTCATTGTTGATGAGCGAGTCAAACTGCGTTCACTGATTGGTTCCAGCAGCGCGTTTTCTGATCATAAAACACTGTATATCGCCGCGTTTTGTGCGTTCTGGGGATTAGCCGCCTTTATGAAGTATGGCGCCTTGCTCATGTCTGGTGCTTAAGTACGGCGCTGCATGACATATTTAGTGCTTGATCATAAGAGGACATCATCATGACGACGCGTTTTACCGGCGCTTGTTTATGCAATGGCGTGCAGTTTTCTGTTACCGGGTTTAATAATCAGGTTGCTAACTGCCATTGTACTATGTGCAGAAAATTTCACGGTGCAGCGTTTGGCACGCTTGTGGGTGTGACAGGATTAACCTGGTTAGCCGGCAACGCGCTATTAACCGAGTATGTCGCTGGGAATGGTACGATCAGGACATTTTGTTCTTGTTGTGGTTCGAGTATTGGTTTTCGGGTGGCGAATAGTACACTGACGGATATTGAGCTGGCTATTTCCTTGTTTAGCACGGATATTCCCGTCGTTGTGGATGCGCAGATTTTCACCCGTTATAAAGCCAACTGGTGCAAACTCGCCGACGATGTGCCAGTATTCGCCGAAGGACGAGATAGTTGAATATAGTCACGCTTTATAACGTAGTTAGTTATTAATGCAATTCAGACATGCAACGATCAGTGATATAGACGCACTTCTGACCCTGGAGCAAGGTGTTGTGGAGGCCGAGCGGCCATTCAATTCGGTGATCAAAGCACACGGTGCCCGTTATTACGATATCCCTGACCTGATAGCAAGTGACAATAGCTGCTTGCTGATAGCAGATGTTGAGGGCTCGATTGTCGCAACCGGCTATGTACAGATACGCCAGTCGAAATCCGCGCTGGTACACGATGTGCACGGCTATCTGGGGTTTATGTATGTTGCACCTGAGTATCGTGGGCAAGGCCTCAACAAGCAAATGATGGACAGGCTGATAACCTGGGCCGAAGGGCACGGTGTCAATGACTTTTACCTTGATGTGTATTCTGCAAACCAATCAGCCATTACAGCTTATGAAAAGGCTGGTTTTCAGCCGTCGTTGCTGGAAATGAAACTACATCGCGGCAATAAACGTTAATGTGCGAAAGTAACAGAAAGCCAACTAGTTTCATGATACAGATCCTCGTTTCACTTGTGTTGTTAACGGTGATTCCGCTGTCGAGTGCTTGTGTTATACCTGCGCAGGGTGAACAGTATAATAAGCAAATTCAGCTAATCCGCCTGCCTGATGCAAACGCGTATAGGTTTGTTATACCTG
This sequence comes from Aestuariibacter sp., assembly GCA_017794925.1. Taxonomy (GTDB): domain Bacteria; phylum Pseudomonadota; class Gammaproteobacteria; order Enterobacterales; family Alteromonadaceae; genus Alteromonas. The sequence goes on from CP051238.1 coordinate 2,866,012, forward strand.
CGAGTATGGAGGGCTTGAACAAACTTGACGTATCGTTGGCTTATGCCCGGCCTCGCGAAGGCGGATTTAAGCTGGCAGAGATTGAAAAGCCACTGGCGTTTACGGTGACCAGTGGGCTGGCAGTAGGGAAGTTTGTCGCGTCGAAAGAGTCCGACGTAAAACCTTATCTTCGTGCCATGTGGTGGCCTGATACGGCGGGGCTATGCGGTGTTGTAGCCGTCAGTGAATTTATCGATTCAACGGACGATAGTTAATTACAAAGCGTTAATAATGCAGAATTACAAATTATGAAAAAATATGGCGTGTGGTTTCTTACCTTATTTGCAGCGGTTTTATTGACAGGATGCATGAACCCGGCGGCCAGGGGGCCTGGGTTTTCATCACTGCTCGAAAGTAATGGCGAACAAGCTGTGGTTTACCTTACCCGCCCTAATGAACATGATGGTGGCACGGTATGTTTTACTATTTTGATCGATGGTGCAGAACAAGGCTGCCTGGGGACTAAAGGTTTCCTGGGAATGTTAGTGACGCCCGGTGAACATACCATTGAAGTGAAGCCAGATGCGTTCCCTACTCATACGTTACTCAGCTTTACTGTGTTTGCAAAGCCTGGAGATAAGCACTTGTTCCGTTATGCGACGGGCGATACGGAAACCGCTGATGTGGTCGTGTCACGGTATACGGCGTTTGGCACGGTGTTCATTGAGCGCATACCGTTTGAGCAGGCCATGTCAGAATTGTCTGGGTTAAACAATTCTGTTGCTACTGGCTTGTCAGGCGAGTAGGACAAGTCTCCTTATGCAGTCTTTTATCAGGTGGTTAAGTCGGACGTGTTTTGCCCGGTTATATGCTTACCGGGCGTTTAAGCACTGCAACACCTACTCATTGCCCAAAGTATCGATGTGGCTGTCTTTTATCGATGCCATCGGTTTTATTCTGCTCAGTGTGGTGCTGACATTTCCTGTATGGGTCGCTGCCTACCTGATGGAGGCATCCGTGGTACTCGCCTACACCGTCGCGGTTATTACGATTGGTGTGGCGGCCGCCGAACGACATACCAGGGTGGTGGTGCTACTGGTCGCCGAGCTTGCCGTGGATATCGTGCTGATTCAGTTGGACGTTTATACCGTTGGGTTGATGGTCACGACGGCGTTTGTCCTTACATTTCTTCGTATCGGTAAACTGGTTTACGGCTTTTTCTTTCAGTGTGTCGACTACCGGTTGTCGGTAACATTTTCTTGCAAAAAATGCGGTACCTGTGTGTACCATCGTACCTTCCCAAACACCGACGGCTAGGGTAACGTTGGGGGTAAGCTTTCCCGACAACCTACGCTAATGAAACTACTTAAGTCTTCGTTTTATCTACTGTTTTTTGTATCTGTTTTGATGCAAGGCTGCGCTGTGGTGGCGTACACGCCCGTTGTGGGGGCCGCTGCATTGGGCGTCCATCAGACCGATTTGAGTCAGCAACCAGAATATAGCCAGTATATAGGTAAGCCCTTTTCACTCATTAGCAGCGAACAGCACATCTGGCATTTAAAAAAGTTTGAGGGCGGGCGTTACTACATAGAGCCCACCGCGCCGGGAACGGATAAACCTGTTGTGTGTAACCTGGAGGGCAGTGAGGTGCTGATCAGTAAAATTTTCTACGATAACCCCAATGACGGCACGTTTTTCAGTGCACGTGTGACCTGTAATGGGCAGGTATATGATGCACCATTGAATCGCTTTTCTGAATCGTTTACCCGCGCTGTTAAGTTTCGCGTATAGTAAACGCTGTTTCTGCGTTTAACGAGTTGACCAGGGAATGGCAAAGTAATGATGACAAGCAGTGTAGCATTACGGATAACTGGGTTGATTGTGTGTGCTTTATTCATTTGGGGTGGCAGCATCAACAGAGGGTGGTCAGGCTTTTTCTGGGCAATCCCTTTTGTGGTTGGTGCTGTCATATTGGTGTGGCCCTGGCCGGTGATGTACAAAATTGCTGTGATCCTGACGGTGGCCATTCCCTGTGGCCCGTTAGCCTGGGATAAATCGCATAACACATGGTTGTATCCGCCGTTAAATAACCGGGTCACGTTTGATTCCACGTGGGGCACAACGCAACATGGTGATGCGTACTCGCTTATCTCTCCTGATATGACACATATTTACACTGATGAAAATATTCATGGTGTCATCAACAAACACCGTTTCTCTGCATTGGTATCACCGCTAACCTTAATGTTGGTATCAGTTAATGTGTCGAATGCAGATTTTGGTGAAAACCGCATTGCCGTGTTAGTTGATGAAACAGGTAACCAGTATGAGGTATTTGAGGATACATTACTGCGAGGCGTGGAGCAGGGCACAGTTCAAAGCAAGGCGCTGGAAGGCATAAAGAGCCTGCAATCCTCTTGGTCTAAGTACTTGGATATGCTCATGTTCTGGCCCATGTTACCGGTTATATTTATGAAAGGTTAAAGGAAGGGAATCACATGACTGTTATGAGAGTATTGGGATTAATACTGGGTTTGATGATGTTGGTGAGTCAAGGATATGCTGTTTACGCCGGTGAGTTTTACTGGATACAGGGGCTTATGACGCTTTCTGTGGGCACGCTGTTTTTGATTTATGGCGCTACGGGCAGGGATGTATTGAAGCGCTTATCGATTCATTCTTTAGGGACAAAATAACAAACAGGCCCTAACAACAAGCAGCGTCATACCGCAATATAACGCTGCTCGGAAATCTGTTTGTCGTTCAGTGATCAGGCCATCAATGGCACCACATCACACTCTTCAGCAATGTGTTCGTTCATCACTACAATTTCAGCCTTCTTAAAGAAGTTGAAATCAGTCGCGGTGGCCGATGTGTAGGCACCCATCATACGACCTACAATTAATGCGCCACAATCCAGCTCCGGCAGCATAATGTCATCTTCAATGACGTCGACACTGTCGCAGGTTGGGCCTGCCAGTACGCTCGGGCTGCGTTCACCAAAAAAGTCCAGACTGTCAATCGGGTAGTGGTTGTAGTCAAAAATACGACCGCTGTACGAACCGTACACACCATCATCCAGATAATACCACCAACGACCATCACGCATGGCTTTACCCATGACACTGGAAACCGCGGTCATGGCTGGCGCAGCAATAAATCTTCCCGGTTCAGCGACCAGGCGTGTGCCCGAAGGCAGTGTTGCCAACGCAGCACGAATCGGGGCACAGAATGTATCGATAGGCTGTACCTGGTCGACATAATCCACCGGGAAGCCACCGCCCATATCAACAACTTCCAGTGCCGGCAGACCCTGTGCACGTGCCTGATGCATAAGCCGTGCACAAGCCTTGATGGCTTCAACGTGCTTGGTAGGTTCCAGTGCTTGTGAACCCACGTGGAACGATAATCCAATTACGCGGATACCCAAATCGGCCGCTTGTTGTAATAACGACATCGCGGCATCCGGGCTGCAACCGAACTTTTTCGACAAGTCGATTTTGGCGTCCGGACTACGGAAGCTCAGTCGCAGTAATAATTTCACATTGCCTGCATAAGGGATGAACTTTTGCAGCTCGTTCGGGTTGTCAAACACAAAGGTGTCACAGCCATACGCCATCGCGTAGCGAATGTCGCTATCGCGTTTTATCGGGTGCGTATGGATAGTGCGTGAAGGCTCAACACCTGCTTCGGCCACCATATCGACTTCACCATTGGTGGCCAAATCGAAAAAGGCACCTTCGTCCCGCAATGTCGCGATCACTGAAGCATGAGGCAGTGGTTTAATAGCGTAGTGAAGGTCAACGCCCGGCAGCGCTGCCTGTAAGGCCCGGTATTGTCTGCGTACGGCTTCACAGTCAAGAATAAGCAACGGTGAGCCATGCAGTGCAACTAAGCGACGGATGCGCTCAGCTTCGGCAAGGTTGTCACTTCGCTCAGACACAACTGGCGTTGCAGGTACAATTTCAAATAATTCTGGGGCCATTAGGGTCCTCTTATTGCTACGCGGTGTAGCATTTGTAGTCGACGAGTACTGCATTACATGTGAATGCAGCGGATTCATTCTGATTAGTTACTCGCCGGCGCTCGAGGGGAGCCCTGACACTGATTGGCTATCAGCAGATTGCGCGCATATTAGGCTAAATGGAAAACCATGCAAGCAAAATATCATGAATGGAGAATCAGATTTTTTGTCTTCAGCACAAAAAATTTTTGACTTGTAAAATGGCTACGTCAACGTCGCTTTTTGCGCGTATAAGCGGGCTTTGGGTCAGCGTTTTACGCTTGATAAATACGCTTGTTTGAGTCTGCAAAATCCCAAAGGGGCGAGCGAGGACACCGCTACATAGTCGGATTCTACGAAGCCAGGAAAACTGCGCTTATCTATTGATTCAATGGTAAAGTTAAAACCTAAGTATGAGCAACTGTGGATGAAGAGAAATGGACGTCAGTATCATTCCCGCTAACCAGGAACACCTAAGCGACGTGGCTGGATTATTCGATGAATACCGGCAGTTTTATGGGCAATCCAGCGACATTGACGCTGCCACTCTGTTTATTTCAGCACGTCTTGAGCAGGCTGAGTCGACAATTTTTCTGGCGCTAACTGAGGATGTTAAAGCGGCAGGATTTGCGCAGCTTTATCCGTCTTTTACCAGTGTGAGTATGCGCGCCATTTGGATACTGAATGATTTATTTGTATCGCCAGAGTTGAGAGGTAACGGGGTGGGCAAAGCGCTGCTAAATGAAGTACAGGGTTTTGCATTAAACACTAAAGCGGCAATGGTGAAACTGGCAACGGCTGTAGATAACCGGGTAGCCCAGCAACTATATGTAAGCATGGGCTACACCAAGATCACACAATTCGACCACTACACCTTAAAGTGCTGAATTGATCGCTATACGGATCACCATTAAACAAGCACAGCATAGGCGACACCAAAGACCAGTACACCGACTAATACCGGTAAGCCGAGTGTTTTTGTTTTGCGCCATACCACTATCGTCATCAGTGAGCCCATGAATGTTGCGACCCAGCCTGCTACGGAGGCGTCTTTGGGGAGCAGTGATACGCCTAGCATGGCGGCAATCATAAGTGGCCCTAGTACACCAATCCAGGTAGGCAGTTGTGCCTGGGTATTATTGGCCTTGTGCTTATTGAAGTGGCGTTGTGTCCAGAGTAAAGGTACCGCGCGCATGGCAAAGGTGCCGATAGCCGCCACTGTGATTGCTACCCAGACTTCAGTTTGCATGCGGTGGCTCCGGCTTGTGTTGTGGCTTATTCAGCAAATAAAACGTTAGCCCGCCGGCCAAGGCGGCAAGGGGAATTGCAGCGTTTTTCACTACGGTCATTGCCAATAACAAGGCAGACAGTATGGTTACGCTTAGGGTGAAAAACCACAGCCGATCAGAAAAGCGCGGTGCCAGTAAGACAACAAATAAGGCAGGCAAGGCAAAAGGCATCACGGCATCCATGAGGGGCCATTGCTGGGTAAGCGTGTCGCCTGCGATTGCGCCCAGGGTTGTGCCTGATACCCAGCTTGCCCAAGCCAGCAGTGATGCGGCGGTGTACCAACTGACTTTGTCGCTGTCTTCTAATTGGGCAAGGCGAGTATGAGCCAGTGCAAATATCTGATCGGTAAGGCCGTGCATGAGCCAGGGCCAGGCGCGGCTTTGTGACAAGTGGGGAACCAGATTGGGCGCATAGACTACATGGCGTACATTCACCAGCATGGTCATGCTTACTGCCAGCCAGAGAGGCGCACCTGATGCAACCATGGCAACTAACAAAAACTGTGAGGCCCCGGCATAAATGAACAGTGATATTAACGTTGCTTCCAGCGCACTAAAACCAGCTTGTGAGGCAATTAGACCAAATGAAATCGCAACCGGTATATAACCGCCGAGCAGGGGTAGGGCATCTAATAATCCGCGTTGCCATCCTGAACGCGATACTGCTTTTGTTGATGTGGTCATGCTAGTTAGTCTCTGTGTAGACAATAGTAATCAGGCAGGTCGCCCAATCTTTGCCGGTTTTATAGAGATGAGGGGAGTCTGCGTTAAACGTAATACGCTGTCCGGGCTGCAAATCTTCAGGGGCGTCAACTAATCCTGCGGTTAATGTCCCGCTAATAAGTGAAATTGTTTCCTGGGTACCGCCAGCGTGGGCTTCTGCCTGACGCAGAGTATTGGGCGCAATCGACATCCAGTACGCATCCACGTTGGGTGAGTCTTTACCCTGATCAATCTGTTTAACTTCAACGCCTTTTTCCCCCACACTGCCATTTAAAGGCTGCACGAGCGCGCCGAAGGGAACGTTCAACTGCTTGGCTAATCGCCAGATTGTGTCCAGCGTGGGATTTCCATTACCTTGTTCCAGCCGTGACAAGTTTGATTTGGCAATACCCGCTCCTGCCGCCAATTGCGACAAGGAAATGCCTTTTGCCTGACGCATCGCCTGAAGATGTCGGCCTAATGTATTGAGCGTTGACTGATCCATATTCTCTCAAGACTGTTCTATATATCGAACGTTCTATATAAGGAACGCTGTAAAGTCAACCTCTAATGGCTGAATAAAAGCAGGAAAGCGTTAAAGCGTAGTATTTTAGGTAGATTCGTTTTAGCATGGCTATGAGTCAACGGGGCGATGAGAAAGCCCGATAGGAAATAATAGTATGAAAATTTGGGTGGATGCCGATGCGTGCCCGGTGGTTATTAAAGAAATGCTGTTCAGGGCAGCTAATCGCACTCAAACGCCGGTGTGTCTGGTGGCTAATCAGTATGTGAAAACTCCGCCGTCAAAATACGTCACCAGTATACAGGTTGAAAAAGGTTTCGACGTGGCGGATAACGAAATTGTGCAGCGCTGCGAGAAAGGTGATCTGGTGATCACCAGTGATATTCCGCTGGCGGATGAGGTTATTACCAAAGGCGCGCTGGCTTTAAATACGCGCGGCGAGATGTACACCAAAGAGAATATAAAATCACGCCTGAACATACGTGATTTTATGGACACGATGCGAAGCAGTGGTGTACAAACTAAGGGGCCTCCTCCGTTGGGGGCAAGTGAGAAACAAGCATTCGGCAACGCGCTGGATCGCTGGTTAATGGAAAAACAGCGCAACGCTGCGCAGTAAGTTACAGGGAAATGTATGCCGATTAAAAAATGGTTAAAACAATACGTCGTGGCACTGCCGCTGCTGTTCGTGTTATTTACGTTCACACAGTACGTCAAAGGCCACAGTCTGAACGATGCGATGGCATTTGCCATAACCTGGGCATGTATCACCCTGGCTATCTTTGCCGTTACCAGAGCCTACAACTTCAAACGGAATGTATATTGCCAGTTGTGTAACGACCTACCCGAAAAACCTGCGGATGAAAAGTAAAACTGCACTGCAGCTGGTTCAACCCTCCGCGCAATTCGAGCTCAGTTACCGTAAGTACATCGAGGAGTTGGGTAACGAAGAGCGTTACCCCTTTCCGATGGACTTTCCCCACGAGGACTTTCCTGCGTTGTTAACAAAGCTGAGAAATTTTGAGTTGGGAATTGATTTGCCTGAAGGGTTTATCGCCAGTTCAACCTATTGGTTAGTTGAGGGTAATGAGCTGGTGGGGGTATCGAATTTACGGCATGAGCTGACACCATCATTACGCCATGCAGGTGGACACATTGGATTAGGCATTCGGCCTTCCTGTCGGGGTAAAGGGCTAGGGAAGCTCCTGCTTGCCCAAACGCTTATAAAAGCCCGTGAAAAAGGGATCACTGACGTGCATATCCATTGTTACAAAGGGAATGGGCCGTCGGCAGGCATGATAATCGCCAATGGCGGTACCCTGCACAGCGAACTGGTTGATGGCAAGGATACGGTGCTGCGTTATATCGTTTTAGCTTGAGCTGCAGCGTTTAAAAAAGCCGCGCAGTTGCGCGGCAAAGGTTGGTTGCACCTATGAAGAATAGGGTTATTGCGGCATACCTGATGCGTCATCCGCTTCAGGCATGTCACCACGGCGCTCGCCGCGGTCCGGGCGATCCCCACGTTGACCCTTTTTGTGGTCGTGGTGTTTACCGCCTTTGCGATCATCTCGGTGGTGACGCATCATTTTTTCCAGCATGGCGGTTTTCTGCTCGTCAGTGAAGACAGCCCAAAATTCGTCTTTCAGTGCTTTTTGCTTTTCGCGCAACGCAGCCAGTTTCTCTTTCTGGGCGTCAGTCAATTCCATGTCGCCTAATGCACGGTGAAGTTGTGGCGGCATTAACGGTGGTTCTTTGCCATCTTTGGCGTTGTTAGCCAGGGCAACACCGCTTACGCCTGCACCAATGATAAATACGGCAAACGTTGCCAGGCCAAGTTGTTTTAGTGAACGTTTCATATTGTTCTCCTGTTAGTGGGTGTTCCCTCTTAATGAGGACGGTTACAAGATTAGCGGATTGAATGCCAAGGAACGTTAAGAAGTGCAAATGTGGTGTGAACCTATGAAAAGTCAGGCATTATTACTGTGTGTGAATTAATGCAGCAGTATCATGACTATCTTACTCATTGAAGACGACAAAGGCCTGGCGGAATTATTAAGTGAATTTCTTAGCTTGTCAGGATACGAGGTAATACACCGTGCCGATGGCGAATCGGGTCTTGCTGCTGCGCTGTCGCTTTCTGATATTGAACTGGTGTTACTGGACGTCATGCTGCCGAAGCTAAATGGTCTGGACGTGCTAAAAGCGCTGCGCCAACAAAGTGAATTGCCCGTGCTTATGCTAACTGCGCGGGGTGATGATCTGGATAAAGTCCTGGGTTTGGAACTGGGCGCTGATGATTATCTGGCTAAACCGTTCAACGATCGCGAATTACTTGCTCGGATTCGGGCTATTACGCGGCGTACGCGCGACAAATCGTCCGACGCGGTGTCGGGGACATCAAGTCAACTTGCTCTTGGAGACCTGACGCTGGACTTAGGCAAAATGGAAGTGCAGTGCGATGGACATACCCTTGAACTTACCGGCAGCGAATACGCGTTATTGAAACAGTTTTGTCAGTCGCCCGGTGAATTAATCAGCAAAGCCACATTGTCTGAGCAGTGTTTGGGCCGCCGACTGCAGGCGTTTGACCGAAGCATTGATACCCACGTCAGTAATTTGCGCAAAAAGCTGCAATCGGCAGGTTCAGACTGTGAAATTAAAAGTCAGCGTGGACGGGGTTACGGAGTGTTTGTAGGGTGATCAATCCTATTCGTAGTTTCAACGTCAAGGTTCTGGGGTGGTTCTGGCTGACATTGCTGGTGTGCTTGTTGTCTATCGCGGTGCCGGCTTTTGTGCTGCAACAGCTGGATGATGACGATCACGTAAACAGTAAAGAGCGGCGATTACTGGGCGTGGTTGCCGAGAGGGTCGACAAGCATCTGATGCGGCATCCGGACGTAAACCACATTAACCCACGTAAACTCAATCTGTTAGATCGTAATTTTCCTTATCAAATGATGATCGTGGACAGCAATCTTCAACTGGTTATGACCAGTTCGCCTGTTCGGGAAGAGCTGTTGGAACGTTTTGACAGCAAGCGCTTCTGGTACTTTATGCAAAGCGAACGCCCACGGGAAGTAAACCTTGAGTGGACAAAGTTAATTGGACCGGTATCACTGACGGCCAATCCAGACTGGAAATTGATTTTGTGGCGACCTGAACGACCCCGGCCCATGGACTTATTCCGGACGTTTCCGCTATGGGGCATGCTTGCGGTATTCCTTGTAGTAACCAGTGTAATGAGTTGGCTACTGGTACGCTCAATAGCAAGACCGCTAACGCGGTTGGGTCAGGCATTCAATGCAGTGGGTCAGGGGCAGCTTAACCATAAAATTGATACTGAGTCTGCTTCCAGCCCTGATCGACAATATGCCGCAAACGCCCAGTTTGCACGGTTGTTTACCCAATTTAACGATATGACGGCGCGGATTGCTGCCCTTATTCAAAATCAGAAACGTCAAAGTGCCGATATCTCCCATGAGCTGCGCACACCACTCACACGGTTGCAAATGACACTGGCTTTATTGCGGAAAAAAAGCGCCGATGAGGGGATTGCACCGTTATTGGAGCGAGCTGAAAAAGAGAGTGAGCTGCTGAATCTGCACATTCAACGGTTATCCGATCTAACAACGATGGAAGCCAGAGCCATCCAGCAAGGCCGTCAGCGTTTTACACTCGATGGGTTGTTAACGGATTTATGCGAAGATGCCGCGTTTGAGGCAGAAGAGTTGAATATTGCCTGGCATCATACTCTGGTGGATGCAGAGATTGAGGTTTATGAAGAGCCCATTCTTACTGCTATCGAAAATGTTGTGAGAAATGCCTTTAAGTATGCCAGTGGTTCGGTGTCTTTAACCTGCGAGCGCACTGAACAAACGGTTGTTATTCGTATTTGTGATGATGGCCCGGGCGTTCAGCCTGATGAACTGGCGTCTCTGACTAAAGCGTTTTACCGAACCGACAGCGCAAGACAGAGTGAAACCGGTGGGTTGGGGTTAGGCCTGGCTATTGCGGCTGAGGCCGTCAGATTAAACCATGGTACGATTCACTTTGGACTCAATTCGCCTTCTGGGCTGGCAGTGAGCCTGGCTTTTCCCAGAGTAAAATAAGCGACGATCCCTCATTAGCAGAACGAGGGGTACGCGGTTAATATCCATAACGATTTACAAAAAATACCCGGTCTTGGTCGGTCGCACTTTCGTTGCATTCACCAATCAGGTTCATACGGGTGTCAGTCTGGTAAGTATCGATTTCAGTATAACCTTCACGGCAATAGCCGGTTTCGGCGAGTTTTGCCTGTAAGTGGTCATACAATATGTCCTCTGGCGCTGGCTGAGGGCCGTGACTATCTGGTGGCGCGTTGCCTAAATCTGGTATAGGACCGCCATTGATGGTCACATTACCGCGTTTTCCCTTATTGCCAATCAGTAAATCAATACTGAAGCTGAACCGTTTGGCTCCTTCAACTGATATGTTGGTGTGAAACGCATCGGGGCTCGCGGGCGGTGTTTCAGGCTTGCTGGCGCAGCTGGTTACGATCAGCGTTGATGAAATTGCCGACAGGAGCAGGCGTAGTGGAGACATCGTGTATATCCTCGTAGAAAGTTATTCACATTGGAGGCCTGCAGGTGCGAAGGGTTGCGTCAACAGACGTAATGATTGGGTAAAGAATCGTTGGGATCCTTTACCCGAGCCACTATTTACCGTCGATGTAAAACTTATCGTGGAAGGTGTATGCCAAACCTGGGAAGTAAATGATCAGGATGGTCATGGTCATGCCGTTGAGCATTCCTTCCGGGAACAGCAGAAGTGGGATGAGAATCAGATAACTGTCTTTGATCACACTCCAGGTATACACCCCATCCAGCACGTAATAGCCACTCAACAATGCAATCTTTAACGCAATTGCCAGAGCGCCCGGTAAAAATGCACACATAAATATATACACGAACAGATTACGCGGCAGTTTGTGAAAGGTGATCATAAAGATGGAATACGCGAAGGCAATCGGCGCAGCAATACCGAGTAAGCCATTGATGCCCAACATACTCCAGCTTTCCTTGCCAGCAGCGGTAACGCCAATTAAAGCCAGTGTGGCGGCAATAATAGAAAACCGGAAGCCCAGTATGAGTGCTAATGCCACCAACCACATAAAATGCACGCTGGGGCTAGGACTGCCTGGCACACTGGCGCGAAATACCCACAAAAAAAATACCGCTGCGGCGCAACCAAACAGCATGTGTTGTTTTTGTTTACTGGCCACTAACGTTTGCCAGTCGGTATTTCTGGCAATCACAGCCAGCAATAATAAAAAGCCGCCCAGACCCACCAGTTGAAGCGTGGTCATAGTTTACGCCTTATAAGTTGCCCAGATAGGGGCATGATCAGACGGTTTTTCGATTCCGCGTAATTCATAATCGATACCTGTGTCTTGCAGTGTATTATGCATACTCTGTGTCGCCAGAATCAGATCGATACGCAGGCCGCGGTTGTCGTTAAAGCCTTTTGAGCGGTAATCAAACCAGCTGAACTGTTCATTACAGTCCGGGTTTTGTGAACGGAAACTGTCGTGCAGTCCCCAGTCCAGCAACGTGTTTAGCCATTCGCGTTCTTCCGGTAAGAAACTGCACTTACCGGTGCGCAACCAGCGTTTACGGTTGTCTTCGCCAATCCCAATATCACTGTCGGTGTGCGAGATATTCATATCGCCCATGATGATCACATTATCATCCGGCGTGTGGGCGTCGGCTAAGTAGCCCATTAGATCGCTGTAAAATTTTTGCTTGGCCGGGAATTTGGTTTCGTGTGTGCGGCTTTCACCCTGAGGAAAATACCCGTTCAAAATAGTCACAGGTTCTCCGGCTTCATTTTCAAGCGTGATCATGATCATGCGACGTTGGGCATCTTCGTCGTCAGTAGGAAACCCATATTGCACATGCTTGGGAGTTTGCCTGACCATAAATGCCACGCCATAGTGGCTTTTTTGACCGTGGTAAAACACCTGGTAGCCCATAGCCTCAATGTCTTTTACCGGAAATTGCGGATTGTCGACCTTTATTTCCTGTAAGCCAATCACATCGGGTTGATGCTTTTCAATCAAGGCGGTGAGTTGATGTAAACGGGCACGAATACCGTTGATATTAAACGAAATGACTTTCATAGTAATGCTAACTGCTGTGAATCTGGTTGGGCGAATCTTACCAGAAAGGGGGGCCGTGTATAACCGCCTTTATAGCCAAATAAGGCAGTTCACTGCTTTACTGCCGTCAGTGCCTGCCTGAATTTTGTCTGAGCTTATAGTGTACAGACTCGCCTGCTTTTAGGCAGGCGACTGTGTGATATACTTCGCGCAATTTACAACGTTAGGAAAAACCGTGACCGAACAACAAAAAAGTGAGCTGCCTGCTCGCGAGCGCGCCGAATATTTAGTTGAGAAAATTCAGGAAACCGGACAGGTCTGGGGTCTCATGGGTAATGAAGGTTGGGTGATGGTAGAGCTGGAGTCACAAACCTGTCTACCGCTGTGGCCTGATGAAGAAAGTGTGGCCAGTTGGCAGCGCAAGGATTTGCCTGATAGTAGACCTCAGGCCATTGCGCTGGATGAGTTTAAAAATACCTGGTTGCCGGGCCTGAAAAAGAACAATGTCGCGCTGGTATTGTTTCCAACGGGGACGTTGCGCGAAGGTATTGTGACTGGCTCAGATGAGCTTCGCGAGCAATTTGATGACGAATAAGGTTCTGCCGTTGGCTGAGCAATTAGCTAACGTCAAAGGCTGGGACAATATACTGAGACAACTCATGCTTGCCGGTAAACAATTGAATGTATTACCGGTAGATGCGCGTACCGATGCCTCTGAAGTAAAAGGATGCCAGAGCAGGGTATGGCTGACGGTTGAAAAGCCTGCTGAGTCAGATTGTCAAATGCTGGCCTGGTCTGACAGTAAGATTATTCGTGGTGTACTGGCTATTATTCAGGAGAAAGTGAATTCGCTGACGCCTGATGCGCTTAATTCGTTTGACTTCGCCGGGTATTTTTCAGCTATTCAATTGGATCGTTATCTTAGCCAGTCACGCGCAAATGGTATTAAGGACGTCGTTGCCAGCTTGCAACGTTAATCGTACTTAAATGCGGTTCTTTGCTTCTATCCACTGCGACATAAACTGGGTGCTACGCAGACTGTGATGCCAGACTAAGCCCTGTTGAAACAACGATGCACGGTAAGCCTGAATATCCATTCTGGCTTGCTCAATAGTTTCAAACAGCAGGGCATTTCCCCTTTGTACCGACTGTAAGTATGCATTTAACAGTGTGGGGCAAGCGTTACTTGCCTGCTGCCATATCTGCTCGTTACAATACAATTTCACGGCTGACTCGATAAATTGATGCTGGTCGGTGACCACCGCGCCGGGCCATTGCTCATCCTTAGTTATCCCTTCTGCACCTATGTGTGTTGTGACAGAGGGGGTATTGTGCGCCATCGCTGTGAGCAGCTTTCCTTTTACACCGGCCCCAAACCGCAATGGTGCCAGACAGACTCTGGCTTGTGCCATAACCGTATGCACATCGTCTACCCAGCCTTTTACCAAAAAGCCCTTTTGAGGATTATGCAGATCCGTGGCCTTCTTAGGGGGGTAGGCACCGTAAATGTGTAATTCTGCGTCCGGAAGCTGTTTACGTATAGCCGGCCAAATATGTTGATGTAGTTGCAGTACGCTATCCCAGTTCGGCGAATGTCTGAAGTTGCCTACGGTCATAAAGTGTTGCCGCTGACTAAATACCGGGTTTAGCATTTGGCTGTTAGTAGCACTGACCGGAGGTTGTAACGGTAACAAAATAAGTTGCTTTGCGGGCACGTTGTACATGTGTACGAGTAACTCGTATTCATGGGCAGAAATGATAAGACTGAGATCGCTGCGTAAAATTGCTGCAATTTCCCGGTGAGCCAACGCTGTATTCAGTTCTGCTGAATCTGCGCTGCCTGTGCGCTTAACCGCTTCATGGCGAGCATATCGCAGGCTATGTAAATCTTCGGTGTTCAACAAGTGTACAGCCTGCGGACAATGCTTCCTGACTCGCCAGGAAAACTGTTCCTCCGTCATGTAACGATCAAAAACGACAATGTCAGGCTGCATCTTAGCCACTATGTCATCGAAAGACGTATCATTAATCGCAATGTGCAGGCTTCGTATTCCTGCATCTTCAAAGCCGTCAGCATGCACACTGTCGGTTGCAGCGGTTGCAAAGGTAACGTCATAACCTCGTTGTCGAAAAGCGTGTAACAGACCCGCCATGTTCTGCCCCGCAGCTGAAGACTTCGATTCAGGCCACACTGCGCCGATTACCAATACATTATTTGTCATGTCGTTTAAACAACCTTCCTGCCACTACGGGCGCCAAGTTTAGCATGCTGTAAGTGGCAATCAATCGTCTGGGCGCGACGAAAGAGCTGTGGCATAGTAGCTTGTACAAGGTGAAGAATAACGAGGTGCCATTGAACAAGCGCGTACATTGGATCTACGGAAGTGGTCTGATCGGTAGCTATTTAGGCGCGGTATTGGGCCAGACCTATCAGGTACAGTTTATTGGCCGCGATACGTGGAACCAGCGATTATCTGCGGGTATCAGTCTGGAAGACTACAGTGGAGCTTCTGCCACGTTTAAGGCCTCTGCTTCGCAATTGCATACTACGCGGCCAGCACGACTGGACCATGCTGTTATTTGGTTAACGGTAAAGTGCACGGCTATCGAATCAACTTTATTGGATCTCCAGGGCAAGGTAGGGCATTCCTGCACAATTATTTGTTGCCAAAACGGCATAGGCACCGTCGAAAAAGTGAAAGCGGCTTTTCCTGAATGCAATGTGCTTCACGCTGTGGTGGGATTCAACGTAGTGTGGGATGAAGCAAATACGGTTTTACTCAGAGCAACTGAGGGCGTATTAGCCATTGAAATCGGGCAATCAGAATCTACAGCAGCCGGCTGGCTGACCAGCCCGGACACGTCATTGTTACCGGTGCATTGGCCAAAGGACATGCAGGCATACTGCTGGGCAAAACTGCAGCTTAACTTAGCCAATGCAGTTAATGCGTTAGCGGATATTCCGATTAAACAGATGTTGTTGGATAAATATTTCCGTCAAATCATTGCTGCGCTAATGGATGAATTACTTGCCGTCGCTACTGCCAAGGGCTTTGAATTACCCCAATTGACCAAAGTACCCGCAGTGTGGGTGCCCCGATTACTTCGGCTACCTAATTGGTTGTTTACAAGAATTGCATCGAAAATGCTCGATATTGACGAGCATGCGCGTTCATCGATGTGGTGGGATATTCAGGCCGGCAAACCGACAGAAATAAGTTATTTGAACGGTGCGGTAGTGGAGGGAGCAAAGCAACACGGCTTACCTTGTACTGCTAATAAAAATATTACGCGTTTGGTGGAGAAAGTATCTGTTGACGACACTAACGGTAAACGTGCTTTGGAAATGTCACCCCAGGCGCTGAAAAGTGTCATTTTAGGGTAAATATTAACCGGAATTATTGGCAGAGCTTGTGAAATTAGACTATATCCATACAATGGCGGAAAATATACGTGCCGCCTTGTTTGGCTTTACAAATTCGAATTAGGGTTTTGTATGAAAAGTGTCAGTGAATTAGCCTGTGAAGCAAGTACGTTGTTTGTTTTACCCGATGCGGTGACACGCTTAAAAGCTTGTATGGATGATAGTGCGGCGAGTATTGATGACGTAGGAGAAATCATTGCGTTTGATCCTGGCTTGACCGCGCAGCTGTTAAAGGTAGCCAACAGTGCCTTGTATAAATTCCCCAACAAGATCGAAACCATCAGTAAAGCATTGCAGGTCATAGGCACGAGGGCGGCTTACGATCTGGCATTGGCTTACGGTATCTCACATGCGTTTAAAGACGTTGAGGCCAAAATCATCGATTTAGACCGCTTTTGGGAGCAAAGTGTCAGTTGCGGATTATTGGCAAAGTACCTGGCTGAAAGAAAGCGTCACCGCGAGGCTGAACGGTTATTTGTTGCGGGCCTGCTTCACAACATTGGCGAGTTGGTGGTGGTGTCTCTGTATCCAAATGAAGCGCAGCGTTGTACGGCCTATAACGCCAGGGTGAAACCCTCAGAACTGCAGGCTGCTATTTGTGGGTTTACTTACGCTGAACTATCAGCGGCATTGATTAAAGAGTGGGGGATACCGGACACTGTATATAAGCCTCTTGAGTCGCTGCACAACACGACGGAACCTGCTGATGGCCTGGATGAACAGCTCATTCAACTGGCGTACGTATTAGCCCTGGACAATGTGAACGCTGAACTGTACCCCAGCTATAACAACTTAAAACCTCACCTTCATGAGGTGCTGGGTTTCGAGCACGAAGACCTGGAAGACGCGCTGGATATTACGAATCTGCAATGTCTTAGTGTCATCAGTTTGTTTAACCCCAGCGCGTTTATGCTTTATTAAGTCAGGCGAGAGCGCCAGGTGTGCCTTCACTTGTGCGACAAACGGCGTTTTCTTGCCTAAATTTCAGTAATTTCTCTTCGTTTTCCTATTTTAAAGACCGTCACGCGTAAACTTTACATCCCGTTTACGAGCGCTTTTTTCGGTAAAATATTTGTTAAAAAATTTTACTTCCCCATTTTTATGTAATATTCTTTGTAAGCGCTTACATGAACCTGTTTCTTAATATGTAAGCGCTTACAGGTTTGTGACGGTTTTTTACCGTTTCTGTATTTACAAAAAATTCCGTTTCTATCGGGGCTGAATAATGAAAAACACAACCACGCAACTCTCCCGCTTATTTGTTGCTGTAACAGCGGCAACCATGATGGGATGCGGCGGAAGCGCCAAAACTGAATCAGATTTTACTGTTGTTGATCCATCCGAACCGGTGAGTGATTGGCAGTTAGTCTGGAGTGATGAATTCGAAGGCAGTGCAATTGACACCAACAAATGGACTCATGAAGTCAATTGCGCTGGCGGTGGTAACAATGAACAACAATGTTACACCGATGATCCTGCTAACTCATTTCTGGCCGATGGCATGCTGCACATCGTTGCCTTACCTGCTGAAGAAGGCGCAGAGAAGCCTTATACCTCGGCAAGATTAAATACACGCTACAACGGTGACTTTAAATATGGTCGCTTTGAAATGCGTGCCAAGTTACCTTCCGGGCAGGGCAGCTGGCCTGCATTCTGGATGTTGCCAACTGACTATGTGTATGGCGGCTGGCCGAAGTCGGGCGAAATTGACATTATGGAAGCGGTGAACCTGAAAGTGGCCGATGCCGACGGTAATGTTGAGTCTAACATTTACGGAACATTGCACTATGGTCGCGAATGGCCGAACAATGTGAATTCAGGCAAAGCGTATGCTTTACCAGATGGTGTAAACCCGGCTGATGATTTTCATACCTACGCGATCGAGTGGCAGGAAGGCGAAATTCGCTGGTATATGGACGGCTATCTGTACGCTACACAGCGTCAGTCTCAGGTTCGTTATGATTCGAAAGGGCAGGCAGTGGGCTTGAGCCACCGCGGCTGGTTCGCTGAATATTACGACCAGATCACGGGTGAATTAACAACTTATTGGAATACTGCGCCATTTGATCAGGAATTCCACTTATTACTCAACCTGGCCGTAGGTGGTGACTGGCCAGAAAATGTGAACAATCTTGGTATCGACGCCGACGCCTTTGCAAATGGTCAGGAATATATCATCGACTATGTTCGTGTTTATGAGTGTGCTTCAGATCCAGACACTGGCAGGGGCTGTGAAACCGTGCGCCCTGGCTATGAAAGCCTGGATGATGCGCTCGTAGAAGGCGAAGCGCCAATTCCATCTCCTCCCTCTTCGGGCGTTGTGCAAAACCTGACTATTTTTGACGACGCAGCCAATCCAAACTGGCCAGCATGGGACTGCTGTGGCGGGTCAACGCCGATGGTTGTTGACGATCCAGACATGGGGGCAGTCACTGAGTTTTATGTTGGTGCTCAGCCAACGGTAAACGGCTTTATCAGCCGTGGTGAATTTATTACCGATGAAAACGGTCAGGCGTCGCCTTTTGATGGCTCGGGCATGTTAGAAAGCGGTGTGATTTCATTTGATATGAAGATTGTCTCTGCACCGAACAATCCAGACTCTGTATGGATGTTCAAAGTGGAAAGTAATAACGCTTCCAGTGCAGTAGAAATCGAACTGGCTGCAAACCGAGATGGGGTTGTGCCTCAAACAGGTGAATGGCAAACCTACGTATTTACCCTTCAGTCATTGGCTGACGCGGGTCTGGATGTGTCTGCCATTGACGTGTTGATGATTTTCCCTGCATGGGGCACCGGTGAAGGCGCTGTGTATCAAATGGACAATGTGAAAATTACTGCGCCAAGCCCGGAAGTGGTGTTCTTTGACGACGGTGAAAACCCGAACTGGGTAATGTGGGACTGCTGTGGCGGGTCAATGCCAACAGAAGAGCTGGACGATGATGAGCACGGTCTGGTTGCACAATTCAGTATTGGTGCGTCACCCACCGTTATGGGTTTCATTACCCGCGGTGCAAACGGCGGTGGCGATACCCCGTTCGATGCCAGCAGCATTCTTGAAACCGGTGTATTTGAGTTTGAAATGAAAGTGGTAGACGCGCCATCAAGCCCTGATGCGTCCTGGTTAATCAAGCTGGAATCAGACAACGCAGCATCGGCGGCTGAATTGCCTATTACCGCAAGCCAGCAAGGTTTGGCGCCAGTAACCGGCGAATGGCAGACCTATACCTTTAAACTGTCAGACCTGTCTGCGGCAGGCCTGGATGTCAGTGCGATTGACGTCATCATGATCTTCCCTGCCTGGGGTACCGGTGAAGGGGCGGTTTATCGCGTAGACAACGCGAAAATTTACGACCCATCTGCTGAATCTGCCAATGGCATCACGCTGTTTGCTGATGTTGCGGCAGACGGTTGGTCTATCTGGGATTGCTGTGGCGGTTCTACACCAACGGTTGAAACTGATGAAGACGACAGTAAGGGCGCCGTTGCTCAGTTCATCATTGGCGAAGCGCCAACGGTAATGGGCTTGCTTGCCGATGACGGTGTTTACTACGACGCAGCCAATCTACTGGCAACCGGTGTAGTGCGTTTTGACCTGAAAGTGGTGTCTGCACCCGCCGATCCGGATTCAGTCTGGTTATTCAAAATTGAATCAGGCGACGCTGCCACCGCCGTAGAGCTTAACTTAACTGACAGTGTAGAAGGCGCCGCGCCAGTTGTTGGCCAATGGCAAACCTACACCTTTACCTTGCAGTCGCTGTTTAACGCAGGACTGGACATCAGTGCCCTTGACGTTGTCATGGTATTCCCTGCCTGGGGTACCGGAAACGGCGCGGTGTACCGACTGGATAACGTTGAAATTGTGGCTGAATAAGCCAGTGACGCCAGGTGCCTGCGGGCACCTGACAAGGTAAAGAATTTTTCGTGAGTATCGCAATTATGAACTACACAACATTTAATAAAAGTCGTCTGGCGGTATCCATAGCGTTACTGATGGGCGCTGCCGGTCAGCCTGTTCTGGCTCAAGAAGCGGATGACGCGGCAGAGCCGCAGGTTGAGGTCATTGAAGTACAGGGTATCCGCGGCAGTTTATTACGTGCCATGGACCTGAAACGCAGCACGCCAGGGGTAATGGATGCCATTTCTGCAGAAGAAATGGGTAAATTCCCGGACTCTAACCTCGCTGAATCACTGATGCGTATCCCAGGGGTAACCGTTAGCCGTAACAACGGTGAAGGTAGCCAGATTACCGTGCGTGGTTTTGGCCCTGAGTTCAACCTGATCACGCTGAACGGCCGTCAAATGCCGGGTACCGGTTTTACCCGTTCATACAGCCTGGAAAACCTGTCGGCTGAAGGGGTTAAAACCCTCGAAGTGTACAAGACATCTACGGTAGCGAATCCAAGTGGTGGTCTGGGCGCGACGGTGAATATTGTTACCACTAAGCCGCTGGCGCAGCCGGGTGAACGCTACTCGTTCATGGCAAAAGCCCGTCACGATGAGTCGGTAGAGAAGGGCGACACAGTTACACCAGAAATCGCAGGGGTGTACAGCAACACCTTTAATGATGATACGTTTGGTGTGTCACTGAGCTTTAACCACTACCAGCGTGATTTCCAGCGTCAGCAAGCCAATATTCAAGGCTGGCAGGCCAACGTAGACTTGCCGGATCTGGATGATACATTGGTGATTGACCCGCGTGCCGTTGACGAAAATGGCGATCGCATTGGCAACCATTTCTTCCCGAAAGACATGAACTACGGCATTGACGACGTTGAAAACGAGCGTACCAATGCACAGTTAACCATGCAGTATGCGCCTACCGAAGACGTGAAAGTCACCCTGGACTACACCGTGACTAACTCCGTGGTTGGTGTGGAAAGTATTGGTTGGGGTATCTGGAACGAATTCGGGGGCAACATCAACGCCTACGAGCTCGATGAAAACGGCACTGCGCTTTATGCCGATATCGGCGGTAACGACGGCTCATTCACGGCAAGCCGCGGTACTACTGAAGTTGACGCTCGCTCGATTGGTTTGAACGTTGAGTGGCAAGTTAATGACGACCTGAAGCTAAACTTCGACTATCACGATTCCAACAATGAAATCGATAACGGTGCCGATAAGGGCATGGGCAGCAACGGTCAAATCATCCTCGGTTCAGACCAACTGATCTCCAAAATATATGATTACCGCACGGGGGAAATCCCACACGCCTACATTAACTGGCGCAATGGCACTAATGAGCTGATGCCAAGTGAAATTGATTCAAACTTCAGCCAGTTCATTCACTCGCCGGGTGAGTCGACCATTGAACAGCTGCAAATCGACGGTGAGTGGTTTAACTCTGCCTTTGATATTCCCATGGCAGTGGTTAAATTTGGTTTGGCTCGCACAGAGCAAACTATGGGCGGACATTCTGCCTGGAGTGGATTGCGCGGTGGCCCGGGCTTTAACCCTAGCTTTACTGAAATCTTCCCGGACAGCATGTTTACCCGTCATGATACATCAGGCTTACTGGATGCCTTTGCCGGCGGTGGCAGTGCGTTAATGCCAAACTACTACTACACCTACGACTTCGACGAAGCAGTAGCCCGTCAAATGGCTTTCCTGACTGAAGATCTGATGGGTGCAGATGTTTATGTGCCAGATGCATACTTCGATGGTATCGACAGCGAGAGTTACGTTGAAGAAGTGACCAACAGCTTCTATATCCAGACGGAATGGGATTTTGACGTTAAGGATTATCCGGTAGAGTTAATCGCAGGTTTGCGTTACGAAGAAACCGATGTGACCAGTACCGTACGCCAGCGTGTTGAAAAACAGGTTAACTGGGTAAGTGCTTCTGAGTGGATCATGCAGTACGAGGAGGGAGGCACAGATAACTTCCTGACTCAGTTTGGTAAACACGATGTATTGTTACCTGCTATTGACTTGCGTGTGGAGCTGACAGATGAGCTGATGGCCCGTTTGTCATGGGGTAAGAGTATGGCGCGTGCACCGCTGGGTAATCTGGCAGGTGGCCGAGCGTTAAGCGGTAGCCCCAAACCCGGTGCCCGCACCGGTGGTCAGGGTAACCCGAACCTGTTGCCGTTTGAGTCAACTAACCTGGATATCGCGTTGGACTATTACTATGGCGAAGGCAGTTATGCGTCAATCGTTTACTTCAAGAAAGACGTAGATAACTTTATTCAGACCACCATTACCGAAACCACCATTGATGGCTTGTATGACATCTACAATGGTCCGCGTTACCTGCAGGCAATTGCTGACATTGAAGCACGTGGCGACCAGGCAACCAGTACCGCCATCTTTGAGCAGATGCTGGCGAATGGTCACGGTAACGCAGATGGTCAGATTGAGCCTAACTCAAACGATCCGTTGATTGTTTGGAACATCAGCCAGCCGACCAATACGGACTCTAAGTCTGTAGACGGCTTCGAGGTTGCGGTTCAGCACTTGTTTGGTGAAACTGGCTTTGGTTTTGGTGTGAATGCGACGTTTGTAGAAGGTGATGTTGAATTTGACGTTGATAGCCTGACACAACAAGCACCGCTGACCGGTCTGGGTGATTCTGCAAACTTGCAGGGTTTCTACGAGAAAGACGGCCTGTCTGTAAAAGTGACTTACGCCTGGCGTGATGACTACCTGTTAGGTGTGGGTCAGGCCCAGGGCTCATCGGATGCGCCGCCACAGTTCTTCAAGGACTTCGGTGTATGGGATATGAGCGTAAATTATGACATTAACGAATCACTGACTATGTTCCTGGATGTGTTAAACATCACAAATGAAACGGAGCAGGGTTATGGTCGTTATCAGGAGCAATTCTTGTTTGCTCGTCAGTACGGAACACGTTATGCACTCGGTGTGCGTTATACCTTCAACTAATTTTAGTTGAGGTACGTGTAGAGCCCGGTTAGGTAAGTAACCGGGCTTTTTTTTGCCTGTTAAAAATTAGTCGAACACCGCAATGGTTTGACGGCTCAAGGCGATAACGCGTTGTTTGTCATCCCAGATGGTCGCTTCGGTGTGGGCGTAACCATCAACCGCGAGTTTGGTGTCCACCTGATAGCCAAACCATGGGTTTTCCTCGGTCACCTCCAGTGGTTGCACAAATTCAATATCCCAGCTAACGGTACTCACTGGTGCAGGTAACTTGAGTTGCTGAATGATGGCGGGGGGCCAGCAATCAATCATGGTAACCAAATGGGTCGAGGTAAATGTGGCGGGCGGCTTTTTAAAGCGCATCCAGCCATGGTAGTGACTGTGTTTACTCCAACTGAAAGGAATTTTACCCTGCTCAATTGCCAGCTCAAAATGACGGAAGAAGTTCGGTGTAACTTTGGGAATTTGCGGTATAAACTTGGCTTTTTTAGGCAAAGCCATATTGTGCTCGGGCAGTTTGTCGACGTGAATTTTAGATTTACGCCCAACGCCAAAACACGCCTGAACACAAACGCTTACCCGGCCGTTTTGTACCAGCTTACCCAAATACTGTGACATGTTTCTGCCCGTACGCAATTCTTCTATCACCAGTTCAAACGGGGTATCAAAGCTGACCGGGCCAATGAAGTTAACGTGATAAGCGCGAATACTACGGTCGCTGTCGATTACTTGTGAAAGGGCGTGATAGACCAGTCCGGCAGTAATACCGCCAAATGCAGTACGACCTTGCCCCCAGTTGCTGGGTAAACCGGGATGAGTGCATTGCCATAAGATCTCCGACTGTGATTGAGTGTCTGAGGTGAGTGCTAATAATTCATCGATATGCATACTGACTGTGACTACCTAAATGAGGGCGCATCGGTGTGATTAATCCTGAATGCTGCCGGTAATGCTTACTATGGTTAGTGTGGTATTATCCGGTAGCTTTGTACAGAACACGACTCATTCCTGTTTATATACCGTTATAATTGGTTGTCTATTCCATGTCACACACTCACCCTGCAAGGGCACAAAAGCCGTATTATGTGCTGCTTCTACTTACGCTGGTTTACGCGTTCAATTTTGTTGACCGGCAAATTATTGGCATTTTATCTCCGCTGATTAAAGCGGATATGTCGTTAACAGACGCCCAGCTGGGTTATTTAAAAGGCATCTATTTTGCCATGCTGTACACGTTGACCGGCATTCCAATTGCCTGGCTGGCAGATCGCACTAATCGGGTGAATATTATTGCTGTGTCACTAACGATGTGGAGCGGTTTCACTGCATTGTCTGGCATAGTGACGCAGTATTGGCAACTGGCCTTGTGCCGGCTTGGTGTGGGTATTGGGGAAGCAGGGGGCACGCCACCTGCGCACAGTATCATTGCGGATTTATTTCCTGCCGACCGCCGAGCAACTGCGATAGCCCTGTATTCCCTGGGTATTCCGTTAGGCATTATGCTGGCTTACCTTGCTTCTGCATTTATGTTGAGTGGCGGAGAAGCGAACTGGCGTAGTGTGATGATTGCAGTTGGACTGCCCGGGGTGCTGCTGGCCATCGTACTCAGGTTAACGGTCAAAGAACCAGTCAGACAGGTATCTGGCACTAAACCGTTGTCTATGGTTGCTGGCATTAAATCGTTTATTTCTATCCCGAGCTGGTGGGGCATGGTAATGGGGATCACGTTATCTTCTTTTGCCAATTATGCGATTACCGGGTGGCAAATGGATTTCTTTGTACGCCGATTTAGTGATGTTGATATTGTAGAACTGCTGGTTATCTTTGGCGTGATCAACGGTACGTTGTATGGCCTTGGGGTATGGGCCGGCGGTGTGTTAGCGGATAAATGGGGACAACAGTATAAAGGTGCATATGCGTTGCTTCCGGCTATCGCATTGTGTATTGGCGTTCCGGCCTTCTTTGTGGCTATACATACAGAGCATCTTTATTCCGCCATTGCGGGTTTCACGCTTTTACTGGTGACATCCGGTACTTACTTTGGACCCTGTTTTGCGATGGTGCAGTCATTAGCTCCGGCACAGTGCCGGGCGATGTCTACGGCCGTGTGCTTCTTTGTGCTGAACTTAATTGCGCTGGGAGGCGGGCCTACTTTTGTTGGTTTGGTGAGCGAAGCTAATATCGCAGAACTGGGTGAAATGGGGGCGTTGTTACTCTCGTTTAACTACCTGGCGGCGCCCTTTGTATTGTCTATTATAGCGTTTGTGTGGACAGCATTTCGTTTAGAAAAAGACCTTGATGCTTTAGCGTCAGTACCCTAAACGAAAAACGGGCAACATTATGTCGCCCGTTTCTACAGTTCGACTTAATAAATTAGTCTTTCGGAATCATCGCACCACCGACCGGTTGGCCCAGCATTTCACGGGTGACCAGCACTACGCCTTTGGGCGAGACACGGAAACCACGACGGCGGTCTTCATCATGGTCGTAACCAATCACCATACCTTCAGGGATTACGCAGCCACGGTCGATAATGACTTTGCGCAATCGGCAATGACGTTTAATTTCTACATCTGGCAATAACACGGCTTCTTCAATTAAGCCGTAAGAGTGAATACGAACGTTAGAGAAACACAAAGAACGACGTAGTGTTGAGCCTGAAATAATACAGCCACCAGAGACGACGGAGTTGATGGCTTCACCACGACGGTCCTGATCTTCCCATACGAATTTTGCTGGTGGTAACTGCTCCTGATAGGTCCAGATGGGCCATTTACGGTCATACAGGTTAAGGGCAGGGACGGGCGCAACCATTTCCATGTTGGCTTCCCAGAATGAATCCAGTGTACCTACATCACGCCAGTAAACGTGTTCGTTATCGTTACTTTGGAACGGATAGGCGTAGACATCGTGATCCTGGATAATACTTGGAATGATGTCTTTACCAAAATCACGTTCAGAGCCTGATGTTTCAGCATCACGACGTAATTGTTCAAACAGGAACTCGGTATCGAAAACGTAGTTACCCATTGATGCCAGACACATATCTGGTTCGCCTGGTACCGGGTCAGGGGACTCGGGCTTTTCGGTAAAGCCTTTAATGCGCAGATCTTCATCCACCGACATCACACCAAATGCACCAGCGGCCTCCTGCAGAGGCACTTTCATACAGCACACGGTCATTTTTGCACCGGTTTCTACGTGTCTGGCCAGCAGATCACCATAATCCATGCGGTAAATATGGTCGCCCGACAGGATCATTACGTACTTAGGTAATTCTTCACGAATAATATCGATGTTCTGGAATACCGCATCGGCTGTCCCTTCGTACCAGTTTTCAGAAAAACGCTGTGATGCCGGCAGAATTTCAACTGACTCACCTAATTCTTTCTTGAAGTGACCCCAGCCACGGACCAGGTGACGGATAAGTGAGTGAGACTTGTATTGAGTAATGACCCCAATGCGGCGAATACCTGAATTAATACAATTAGATAGAGGGAAGTCGATGATGCGGAATTTACCACCAAAATAAAGTGCTGGTTTGGCACGCCAGGTTGTCAGCTCATGTAATCGTGAACCTCGTCCTCCAGCGAGGATGAGAGCGTATGTATCTCGGGTTAGGTTACTGATATAACGAGAGCTGTTGTCGGCCATTCTATTCTCCTTCTGACACGCACAGTCGGTAGTCATCCAAGTGGTCGGGTGAGTACCTGAGGTGGGCAATGTTCACTACTGAAACACTGCACAATAAATTATATTAATTTTCACTATCTTACGCTGAGTATAAATATTGCTCAAGCCAGTATTTATAAAGATTTAAATATGCTGGAATTCTGATGGAATTATTGTAATGTACCGACACTATCTGGTGTTGAATACCCAACCATTTCTTTTTCAAAATGAATATACTCCATGTCTAAACAACCCGTAATATTTGATCATGACGGTGGTATTGACGATTTGTTATCGTTAATTTTGTTGTTGTGTATGCCCCATATTGAGCTCAAAGCCGTGTGTATTACCCCGGCTGATTGTTACCCTGATGATGCTCTGGAATCCACGCTTAAAATTCTGCATATGTTTAACGCGACTGATGTAAAAGTGTCAGTGGGAAACATCATTGGGCCAAATCCTTTTCCGGCAGATTGGCGGGCTCAGCCACGTTTTTGCCGGGCATTGCCTGCGTTTTTGCGCAGCCAGGCTGATCTCACACAATGCGTATCAGCCCCGGCAGATGAACTGATGAGACAGGTTATTGCATCAAGCCATGAGCCGATAACTGTGCTAATGACAGGTCCGGCATCAAATTTGGCGGCAGCGGTAATAACAGTACCTGAACTAAAGCAAAACATAGCTAACGTTGTGTGGATGGGTGGTGCAATCGATGTGCGTGGGAATGTAGCTATGCACGATCACAATGGTACAGCAGAGTGGAATGCGTACTGGCACCCTCAGGCTACCTATGATTTATTGGCGGCCGAGCTACCACTAGTGTTGGTACCATTGGATGCCACCAACCGGTTACCCGTGAGCTGGGACTTTCTGGAGGGCTTATCAAAAATCGGTACGCCTTTGTCAGAGCTTGCCGGCCAATGCTGGGCGGCGACGGTCACCGCGATTCCCGCTTATGAATTTACCTACTTTATGTGGGATGTACTGGCAACCTGTGTACTGGGCGTTGATTCGGACGCATTGACTATCACTGAAGGTCGTTGTCAGGCATCCACAAACACACCTAATGCGGGGCAAATCTGGCAGGATAACAGTGGATTTACCTGTTCATGGCTATCTGATGCAGATGCAAAAAAGATCATTGACTATATTTTTTGCCTGTTACAGTCAAAAAACGCAGTAAATCTCTCAAATTGTTAAATTGATGTTATAATTCCCTTGGGTCAATTCATTCAGGGGACGCTATGCCGGGTAGCAAAGCCGCGTTAAATATCATATTAATACTGGTCTTTGTTGGATTGGTTGGCGTTGTATTGCCCAGTGAGTACAGGGTTGAGCGTTCTATTGAGGTAAACGCGCCCCCCAGCCAGATTTACCCCATGTTGGTTGACCTGAAGAAGTGGCAGCAGTGGAGTAGTTGGGGGCAGTTAGATCCTGCAACAATCTATTCTTACGACGGCCCTGACAGAGCGATTGGTATGCGGGTTCAGTGGCAAAGTGATGTCCTTGGCATTGGTTCTATAGTCATTGATTCTCTGCAATTCAATCGCAAACTGACATACTCAATAAACAACGTAACCGATGGTATTAAGGCGACTGGTGAGATTCGGCTAGAAACCGTTGACGATAAAACCCGTATAACCTGGATAAGTCAGGGCGACGTTGGGTTGAGTATTATTGACAGATATAAATTACTTACCTTTGACGATAAGCTTAGCAGGGGTATAGATGTTGGCTTAGAAAATATCAAGGTACTCGCCGAAAATAGTTATACTGCTTCATAGTGATTAAAGATCGTGATAATCACGATCTCTTTTAAGTGCTAGTGCGTATCCATTTGTCTCGAATCTTTTTCTAACGTGATTTGATAACAAGCACAAACCCCAGCCTCACGGATGTTGCTATGAACAAACGTCAACTTCGACTCATTTCCTCGTTGAGTGCCAGTAAGCTAGCAGACCTGCTGGTTTCAGCGAAAACAACGTTACCCGCGTTACTCCTTGCCGCAGGCGCACCAGCCTGGATGGTCGGATGGTTGGTGCCGATTCGTGAATCCGGCGCGTTGTTACCGCAAGCACCACTAGGAGTGTTGCTACGACGATTGCCTGCAAGACATCGTATTTGGCGACTGGGTATGCATATCCAGATTCTGTCTGTTTTGGGCATTGCAGCGTCCGGACTAGTATTGGAGGGTGCGGTGGCTGGCTGGTGCATGTTAGGCGCACTTGTGATGCTGAGTCTTGGACGATCAGCGTGCTCACTGACCATGAAAGATATTCAGGCAGATATCGCCGACAAAGGAGAGAGAGGTAAATTACTGGGGATCGCCTCCACCGTTTCCGGTATTTTAACCTTGTGTATTGCGGTGCCGCTTACGTTCTTTGGCGATGAACTGGGCAATAACATTGCCGCTGGTATTACGATTGTGGCAGCTGGTTCGTTCACCATCGGCCTTTTTGTTTTATATTCCAACCATACTTGTGTTGAAACCAATGACGATGGAACGAGTGGGTTTAGCTGGCAATTCGACAATACCGTTTATCGGTTTATTTTAGTGCGTGGATTGTTTGTTCACAGCGCGTTACTTGCACCCTACTTTATGATTCAAAGTGACCAGGATGCGATGCAATTGCTACCTTTCTTTTTAGCTGCCCAGGCTTTAGCAACCATGCTTTCATCTTACGTTTGGGGTAGTGTGGCAGACAAAAGCGCCAGGCTGACGTTACAGTTAGCTGGTGGACTCGCTCTGCTGGCTTGTGCGTTACTGATCTGGTTACCTGATCACAATGCGTATACAGCGGGTCTGAGCTTTTTTGTATTGGCTGTTGCACACACTGGCGTTAGAACAGGCCGAAAAACCTACAGTCTGGATGTAAAGGAAGGACAGCAGCGCACCGAGTTAGTGGCATTCAGCAATACCGCTATAGGTATTATTTTGCTGGGTTTTGGCGCATTCTATGCTTTTCTGTCAGCGACAACAGATCTGAATATTGTCGCGATAATGTCTGGTGCGCTAATGGCAGGGATGTTGTTAACACTGATCCTGCCATCAGAAAAAGCCAAGGGATAATTGGCTGACAACAATTAGCTCATCACTCGCTTTACGTTTTTCAGAGCCGGACGTGGTGTACAGACATAGCGTAGTGCAGTCGCGATAATCGTAATCCCAATCAGATTTGCCAGCATACTACTGTTCAAGGTGGTATCTAAGTCGGATAAATAAGGTGTTATGCGCTGAATAACCCATACGGCAGAAAGAACTGCGACTGCCATGCCCAGTATGATGCGTATTATGGGGTAAAGCTTGGTTTGTCGCCAAATATTAAAACACGGCACTAACAAGCAGACTATACCTATCTGGACCAGTTCAATACCCAGGTTAAAGCTCAACGCTGCAAA
The DNA here is from genome assembly GCA_017794925.1 of Aestuariibacter sp. Lineage (GTDB taxonomy): Bacteria > Pseudomonadota > Gammaproteobacteria > Enterobacterales > Alteromonadaceae > Alteromonas. Next base: position 2,896,024 of record CP051238.1, read on the forward strand.
CGTGGTTGTTACGGCACTCAGGCCAGTAACATTGAGGGCAGAAGAGAAAGCCATGCCATGGACCAGTCCAAAACTAATGGCCATCCAATAGGGCTTCCCCCTGTATAATGGCGTTATCACGTGCACAGCACTGAGAAAGACGGTAACGGCAACGGCAGCTTCCACCCAGTTACTTACAACCGGATCAGGTAATAATAGATTGGCAATCAGTGTCACTGTATGGCCGGCGGTAAATGCGGTGACCAGTTTTACACAGTCCGTGACGCTGGCCCGCTGTTGCTGCCATTTTCTACCTTTTGCAGACATTCCCGTTATTAACAGTAAACACAGTAGAAAAGCCAGGTGGTCGGTGCCTGTCACAATGTGAGCCATACCGTGGCTGAAAATACTCCCCATAACCGGTATGTCTGAAGAAGAACCACTAATACCGATGTTGGTATGTTTGTAGCGAAGGACACCCAATAATACCGGGCCGTCAAACATCGTGCCCTGATGAATATCGTTGACCAGAGTAACCACAGTCCGGTGGTTAATCACCTTGTGCTGAATGGCATTATAGGCGAGTACTAATTTACTGTGATCGGTGGTGTTCAAGCTAGCAGATAAGACGACGTTAACCTCGTATTCTTCACTGACTTCCTGTGATCTGGTCAGGGAAACCCTACCGAGAGCTATATTAAGACGTTCACCAGATTGTGATAGTGACATGTGCTGATTAAGGTATTCTGCCAGCCCATGAAAATCCGGTGATGCCTGGTATTGCCACTGTCCCGCTTGAGGCAGGGCAATGGCAAGTTGGTCTAGCGGAAGAGTGAGCATCAGCTTTACCTGCTGGTAATCACGACTAATTGCAATCTGACTTTGACTAGCTGGATGAGCGTGTGTTGCAAATGAAACCAGCACGCTCAGGCAAAGCAGAAGTACTCGAACCGCATTCATCACAAACTATTGCCGTAATCGTAAGTTTTATCGCGGAAAATAGTGTGGTAGTGCGTCTGATTTCTGACCAGAACACCATTCTGGCATACCAATTCGATCCAAATTCTCGGGCCATCTATACGCATGTAGGTGCCGTCAGTATCTACATCAATGGTGGTTGAAGTAGTGCCTGCCCAGGCTATATAAGTATCTGCAAACGCATCTTCACTGGTGTAGTCGGCCAACAGATGGTCAGCAACATTTGCCGGATAATCATTTACCCAGGTGCCAATAGCTGCCGTTACCAGTGCTTGCTGATCGGCTGTCAGGTCTGAAACCAGCACACCTTTTCTATCAGAGCCCGTAGGGTAGTCAGAAGGGTAAGTGCCATTGCCGTTGTCGGGGCCTACTAAGACATCTGAGTACCATTCATCCGTTAAGTAAGCAGTACTGAATTCACTATCAGTTAAGCCCTCAAACATAGCTACCAATGCATCGCCTTCGTCTTTTAGGGGCGCATACGTTGATGAGTTGATTTCGAAGCTGGCCTTCGGCTCGACACCTTCGTGCATAGGCACAGGGTAGCCTGTTCCGCCAATGTAGGTAATGTTGAACGCCATGTGGTGACCGCCGAACTGCAGCATCCAGTCACTCGAAATGGATGGCTCGCCGATGAAGGCGATGTAGTAATTCGCAGAGCCATAAGCGCTGCCGCCACCAATTTCTACCAGGTAATCATCGGCGGCCAACAGGCCTTCCAAATCGTCAAAGCCTTGCTCTGTCAATGCAACCATCATCACTTCCAAAGCAGCATCTAACTGAGTATCGCTCAAACTTCCAATACGAAGACCATTACGGGACACCGACGGAAGGTTTGACCAGGTAGTCTTGGCTGTGCTGTCGTTGAAATCATAAATCAGGTTATTTTGCTGCGTGGTGGACAGGGTGCTGATAAACGTTTCTGCCGTACATACCAATTCAGCCATGTCACCGGTTTCACTGCAAGCCGTGCTGGTAGTTTCATCATCCGAAGTATCATCACTCTCATCTGAAGTATCGTCATCGGAAGTGTCATCAGAACTGCTATCATCGCTACTATCGTCGTCTGAGCTGTCTTCACTGGTATCCGATGAGCTGTCCGAGCCCGATTGGTCGTTACTACTTGATGAACTGGTATCGGTATCCGTGGTATTGGTTTCACTACTACCACACGCCGATAGCATCAGTACCAGACAAAGTGGCATGACACGGATCAGGGTTTTGCTGAAACTCAATGGGGCATTTACTTCAACCGACATTTTAAACTCCAAAAACTAAACCAGGCTGTGATTCGTTAGGGGGGATGCCCTAACAAAAATTACTTGAATACTGCTTGGTCACATTTTGAGATGAAAAATTCCCGCTGAGCAGCGTCTTTGCAAAGGATTTACAATTTGGTATGAAGAGTTAGTCAAAAGGCTAAGTCTCCCACACTCTTGAAAGGACGGTGAGCGCGGGAGAAGGGCGGAAAATAGCTAATAGCTGCGGTTACACTTCGCCAGCATTGCTGTGTAGGTTCGGGACGTGGCCTGGCGATCCAAGTGACCAAACATAGCATTGGAAGCAGCAAGAACCGCGTTGAGGTTAACACCGGTCTCAATCCCCATGCCGTTTAGCATATACACCACGTCTTCGGTAGCCACATTACCACTTGCACCCGCGGCGTAAGGACAGCCGCCTAATCCGCCTGCTGCACTGTCAATGGTGCTCACACCGTATTGCAATGCAACCACCAGGTTGGCCAGTGCCTGACCATAGGTGTCGTGGAAATGGGCGGCGAGCTTACTTACGTCAATGTCCTTAAGCAGGGTATCGAATAAGCGGTGGGTGTGCCCCGGGGTACCTACACCAATGGTATCTCCCAGCGACACCTCGTAGCAGCCCATGTTCAGCAGCGTTTTTGTGACTTCAGCAACTTTATCGGGCGATATCTCCCCCTCATAGGGACAGCCCATCACGCAGGACAAATAACCCCGGACTTTTATGCCGTTGTCGTTTGCCTTTTGCATTACCGTTTCAAAGCGCGTAAGGCTTTCCGCAATGCTGCAGTTAATATTGCGCATAGAAAAGGCCTCTGAAGCGGCAGCAAAAATGGCCACTTCATCAACCCCAGATTCAAGCGCTGCCTGCATGCCTTTATCATTGGGCGTTAGGGCGCTGTAGGTAACTCCGGGTATGCGTGAGATACCTTTAAACACCTCTGCGGAATCCGCCATTTGCGGCACCCATTTGGGTGACACAAAGCTACCGGCCTCAATGCGGGTGAGTCCGGCTTTGGCCAGGGCGTGAATAAAGTCGGTTTTTGCCTGTAAAGGAATGGTTTGCGCTTCGTTTTGCAAACCGTCCCTCGGGCCCACTTCCAGAATGCTGACTTGGGTTGGGTAATTAGGCGTCATCGGCAATAAACTCCAGCAATGATGCACCGCCATCAACCATGTCGCCGGCGCTGAAGTAAAACTCACCTACCTGACCATCGGCAGGGGCGGTGACGTTGTGTTCCATCTTCATCGCTTCCATTACCAGCAATGGCGTGCCTTTTTTGACCGGGGTATTGGCGTCTACTAACAGTTTGACGATGGTACCATTCATGGGGGCAATGCAACCGCCGTCGTGGCTATCATCATGTTCACCCACATCAGCATGTACCTGCGCGAAATGACGTGTTTCCGCGCCATTGAATAGCACCCATTGATTGGCTGTTTCATCGACACAGGCCATGCGGTACTGACCCCGATAGCCATTCACTTCTGCCTGTAACATCCCGTCCTGCCAGGTTCCGCTGACCAGCCAATGCTGACCCTCATAGTCAATACTGAATTGCTGAAGCTGTGTGGTTACGGTTAATGCGTAATGCTTGCCCATACACTCAAGATTGAGTTGTTGCTGGTGTGGGTGATTCATCCGCCAGTGTGACAGGTCGGTATGCACTGCTGACTGCTGACTCATTAGCAATCGCAGGGCCATAACCGGTAACAATGCATCAGGCATAACCGGTGCGGTTAAATCCGCCTCGTGATGCGGTATAAAGTGCGTGGTTAACTCGGCATTCGCAAACGCAGAATGCTGCATTACGCGGTTAACATAGCCAATGTTGGTGGTAACGCCGACCACATGGGTGTCTTTTAGGCAGGCTAGCATGCGTTGCCGTGCTTCTTCGCGATCTTTACCCCAGGTGATCACCTTCGCAATCATGGGGTCATAGTGTACCGACACGGTATCGCCTTGCTGAAAACCGGTATCGATCCGCACCGATTCGGAAGCATGCGGAAACTGCAAATGACTTAGCGTGCCGGTAGAAGGCAGGAATCCATTGTCGGGATTTTCTGCATACACGCGTACTTCAAAGGCATGGCCGTGGCAGGACAGTTGTTCCTGTGATTTAGGCAACGGATTACCCTGAGCCACACTTAATTGCCAGGCAACCAGATCTTCCCCGGTAATGTATTCAGTGACCGGGTGCTCTACCTGGAGTCGGGTATTCATTTCCATGAAATAAAAAGCGTCACCGTCCAGTAAAAACTCTACTGTACCTGCGCCCACGTAACCAATCGCTTTTGCCGCGTCCAGCGCACTTTCGCCCATTTGCTTTCTGACTTCATCTGACAGACCCGGGGCTGGGGCTTCCTCGATAATTTTTTGGTGACGGCGCTGTACTGAACAATCGCGTTCAAACAGGTAAACGCCATTGCCGTGGTTATCGCAAAATACCTGAATTTCAACATGACGCGGCTGGGTCAGGAATTTTTCCACCAGCATAGTGTCGTCACCAAAACTGGCTTTGGCTTCGCGTTTTGCGGCGGCTAGTGCAGCGTCAAAATCAGCTTCTTCCATGACCTGACGCATGCCTTTACCGCCACCACCGGCCGCGGCTTTTAGCATTACCGGAAAACCAATATCGCGGGCGGCGTTTAATAAGGTTTGCTCATCCTGATTGTCGCCGTGATAACCGGGTACTAACGGTACGCCCGCCTGTTCCATAATTTGTTTGGCTTTGGATTTTGAACCCATGGCGTCGATAGCACTGGCCGGTGGGCCTACAAATATTATGCCTTCGGCTTCACAGCGACGGGCAAAGCCGGCATTTTCCGACAGGAACCCATAGCCAGGATGAATGGCATTGGCGCCGGTAGCTTTGGCTGCTTCGATAATTTTATCCTGCACCAGATAACTTTGCGTGGCAGGGGCCGGACCAATGGCGATAGCTTCATTTGCCATTGCAGTATGCATGGCGTTGCTATCAGCGTCAGAATATACCGCAACAGTAGGAATGTGCATGGCTTTTGCTGTGCGCATTACGCGACAGGCAATTTCACCACGGTTGGCGATCAGTAATTTATGAATCATTTTTCAGACTCCTTAATCCAGGCCGGTTGGCGTTTTTCCAAAAAGGCATTGAGCCCTTCCTGGCCTTCTTCGGAGACGCGGATCCGCGCAATCCAGTCGCTGGTGTTTTGCATAACCGATTCGTCAATGGGGGTGCCGGCAACCTGCTCTATGAGTGCTTTAGCTTCAGCGATAGCAGTAGGGCCATTGCGGAGCAGGGCGGTCAACAACGAATTGACCTCGTCATCCAACTGATCTTCACTGACCGCTTCACTTACCAGGCCAAGTCGGCGCGCTCGTCGGGCTGAAAAAACTTCAGCGGTTTGGAAATAGCGCTTGGCGACGCGTTTGCCCATTGCTTCAATGACATACGGACTAATGGTTGCCGGAATAAGCCCCAGTTTTACTTCGCTTAAACAGAACTTACTCATCTTACAGGCCACCGCCATATCACAACACGCTATTAGCCCAACAGCACCGCCAAAGGCTGCGCCCTGAACACGTGCAATGGTGGGCTTGGGCAGGCGGTATAGGGTTTGTAGCATAGTGGCAAGTTGCATCGCATCAGTGCGATTTTGTGCCTCGCTGTATCCAGCCATTCGCTGCATCCAGCCTGCATCTGCGCCTGCACAGAAGTTTTTGCCTTTGCTGGCCAATACTACGGCACGCACGGCAGGATCGCTGCCGGCTTTTTCGAAACAGCGGGTCAACTCAGCGATCATGGTATCGTCGAAGGCGTTGTGTTTCTCGGGGCGGTTCAGTGTAATGCGTGCCACACCCATATGATCTACGTCGTAAAGAATATCTTGTGTCATGATCGGTCCTTACATCCTGAACACGCCAAACTGGGTGTCTTCTATGGGTTTATTCAGGCTGGCACTTAATGCCAACGCCAGCACATTGCGTGTTTGGGCCGGGTCAATAACGCCGTCGTCCCATAGGCGGGCAGACGCATAATAGGGATGACCCTGACGTTCGTAATTGTCGATAACTGGTTGCTTAACGGCTTGCTCTTCATCCTGCGACCAAGCCTCACCTGCACGCAGTTTCTGCTCTTTCTTCACCTGCGCGAGCACGCCTGCGGCTTGTTCGCCGCCCATCACGGAAATGCGGGCATTGGGCCACATGAACATAAAGCGCGGATCGTACGCGCGTCCACACATACCGTAGTTACCCGCACCAAAGCTACCACCGATTAACACGGTGAGTTTTGGCACGTTAGCACACGCAACGGCGTTCACCATTTTGGCCCCGTGTTTGGCAATGCCGTCGGCTTCGTATTGTTTACCGACCATAAATCCAGTGATGTTTTGCAGAAAGATAAGCGGGATCTTACGTTGACAGCACAGCTCAATAAAATGCGCGCCTTTTTGTGCGGATTCACTAAACAGAATGCCGTTATTAGCCACAATTCCTACCGGCATGCCATGTAAGCGAGCAAAGCCGCATACCAGTGTGGTGCCATAGCGTGATTTGAATTCATCAAAATCAGAGTCATCCACAATACGGGCAATGACTTCGCGTACATCAAATGGCTGACGCAGATCCTGTGGCACGATGCCGTAAAGCTCCTGAGCCGGGTAGCGCGGGGCTTTCACCGGCTCAGTGGTAACTGAGTCGGGCTTTTTACGGTTCAGGCGCGCAACGGCATCGCGCGCAATCTGCAGCGCGTGGTGATCGTTGTTGGCCAGATGATCGGCAACGCCTGAAATGCGGGTATGCACGTCGCCACCGCCAAGCTCTTCGGCAGTCACTTCTTCACCAGTCGCAGCTTTAACCAGTGGCGGACCCGCTAAAAAGATAGTGCCTTGCTGTTTCACAATAATACTTTCATCAGCCATCGCCGGCACATAAGCACCGCCAGCGGTACATGAACCCATAACCACAGCAATCTGCGGAATGTTTTGCGACGACATTCTGGCCTGATTAAAGAAGATACGACCAAAGTGTTCGCGGTCCGGAAATACCTCGTCCTGACGGGGCAGGTTGGCGCCGCCACTGTCGACCAGATAAATACAAGGCAAATGACATTGCTCTGCAATGGCCTGGGCACGCAAATGCTTTTTCACCGTTAATGGGTAATAGCTGCCGCCTTTCACTGTGGCGTCGTTGGCAACTATCATACATTCAACGCCACTGACCATACCTACGCCTGCAATGACGCCGGCACAAGGCACGTAGTCTTCATACACATTCCACGCCGCAAGCTGGCCAACTTCGAGAAACGGTGAACCCGGGTCCAGCAGGGCATCAATACGTTCCCGAGGCAGCAGTTTGCCTTTTTCCTTGTGGCGGGCAACGTACTTGTCGCCACCACCTTGCATGATTTGCGCAATGGTCTTTTGCAAATCGTCAACCACATGCTGCATCGCCTGGTAGTTATTTTTATAGGCTTCAGACTGGTTGTTTATATTCGTATTGAGTACAGGCATAGCGCCTCCTCTTTTTCTGTCGTTAACTGCCTATCGTCTATGCGGTTTCTTTAAACAATTCCCGGCCAATTAGCATGCGGCGAATTTCCGAAGTACCCGCGCCAATTTCATACAGTTTGGCATCGCGCAGTAAGCGTCCGGTTGGGTATTCATTGATGTAGCCGTTGCCACCCAGCAGCTGGATGGCGTCCAGTGCCATTTTGGTCGCTAGTTCCGCCGAATAAAGAATAGCGCCAGCAGCGTCTTTTCGTGTGGTTTCACCGCGATCGCAGGCTTTAGCTACGGCGTACACATAGGCTCTTGCTGCATTCATTTGGGTATACATGTCGGCGACTTTGCCCTGAACGAGCTGGAATTCTCCGATAGACTGCCCAAACTGCGTACGGTCGTGGATGTAAGGTACAACGATATCCATGCATGATTGCATGATGCCTAATGGTCCACCAGACAGCACCAGACGCTCATAATCCAGGCCACTCATGAGCACGCGCACACCGCCACCCACTTCGCCTAACACGTTTTCTTCTGGTACTTCACAGTCTTCAAACACCAGTTCACAGGTATTCGATGAGCGCATGCCGAGTTTGTCGAGCTTCTGCGCACGACTAAAACCCGGGAAGTCACGTTCAACAATAAATGCAGTGATGCCTTTTGGACCTGCATTAATATCTGTTTTTGCATAGATAACAAAGGTGTGGGCGTCCGGGCCGTTCGTGATCCACATTTTGTTACCGTTCAGGATGTATTTGTCGCCCACTTTTTTCGCGGCGAGCTTCATGCTTACCACATCTGAACCGGCGTTCGGTTCACTCATCGCTAATGCACCGATGTGCTCGCCACTGACCAGCTTAGGCAGGTACTTTTCACGCTGGGCATCGTTACCATTTTTGAAAATCTGGTTTACACACAGGTTAGAGTGCGCACCATAGCTCAGGCCAATACCGCCTGAAGCCCGACTAATCTCTTCCATGGCAACGGTGTGGGCCAGATAACCCATATCGGCACCACCGTACTGTTCACTTACGGTAACTCCCAGTAAACCCATCTCACCTAATTTCGGCCACAGGGCGTTGGGGAAAGCATTGTCTTCGTCGGCTTGTGTGGCAAGCGGCGCAATTTCGTTTTGCGCAAATTGATAAACGTGGTCACGCAGCATGTCGATTTCTTCGCCCAGCGCGAAGTTTAGCGTAGGGTAGTGGGCAGTCATGTTATTCACCTCGTTGTAAGTCGGCCAGTTCTTCGCGGCAGCGGGTTTCTACTTCGTCCAGCTCGTTCATGAGCATCTGAATGTCGTCGAGTTGCTGTCGCAATACGGCGCGTTTTTGTTCGGTAAGCTGCAGCATTGTTTCAAGCTGCACACTGGAATTCGGGTTGCTGTCGTACAACTCGAACAGATTTTTTATCTCGGCTAGCGAGAAGCCCAACCTCTTACCACGCATAATTAGCTTTAACCTGACGCGGTCTTTGTTACAGTAGATACGGTTCTGTCCGGTACGTTTAGGACTCAGCAATGACTGTTCTTCATAAAAACGTATTGAACGAGGGGTAATATCAAACTCCCTGGCAAGTTCACCGATGGTGTAGGTTGATTCATTTTCTTGATTGGTCATAAGCCGATTTCCTAAAGTCTCACCTGTAGTTACCCGGTAGTGTTGTATTGTAAACAGCCTGCAGTTTACGTTAACGTTAGGTTGAGTTAACGTAAAGGTAAAGTAACATTTAATTAACGTCAATGGCGTGGGGCATGAGGCTTTTTATAAAACCAAAGTCTTGTGTTTATTTTTGTATACAGGTGTAAGCTAAAGCTTGTTTATTTTTACTGTAATTATTGCTAAATGTAGTGTGCGGGTTATTTGGAAACAGCGCTGGAAGCTGAAATCCAGCACATATTCAAAAAGCAATGATGCGGTAACCGGTAACAATAAGCAGACCGCAGCTGAACATGATCTGTCGTTGTTGGTAAATTACTAACGGGATAAGTGCGTCACTCGTAACACTTATTCTATAGGTTGGTATTAACTGTTTGTGTAAAACCTAAAAGAGGCAAGGAAACTATGAGTAAAGAATCTGTCGTTATCGTCGCTGCTAAACGTACTCCCATGGGCGGTTTTATGGGTGGTTTGTCGGCGTTGCCGGCTACAGACTTAGGTGCGGAAGCAATTAAGTCAGTCTGTGGTGGTATTGACGTCAATGTCATCGATGAAGTCATTATGGGATGTGTATTGCCTGCAGGTTTGGGACAGTCACCAGCGCGTCAAGCATCGTTAAAGGCGGAATTACCGCTGGCGGCTGGCGTTCTTACAATCAATAAAGTATGTGGTTCAGGTCTGAAAGCCGTGATGTTAGCGTCAGACATGATTCAGTCAGGCAGCGCAGAGGCAATTGTCGCTGGCGGTATGGAGAGCATGAGTAATGCGCCATATTTACTGCCTAAAGCACGTGCAGGCTACCGCATGGGTCATGGCCAGGTGCTTGATCACATGATGATGGACGGGTTAGAAAATGCCTATGACGGGCAGGCCATGGGTTGCTTTGCTCAGGCGACAGCTGATGCTGAAGGTCTGACTCGTGAAATGATGGACGAATTTGCTATTGGTTCATTGTCAAAGGCAAACGAAGCGATCAGTGCAGGTACGTTTAGCGATGAAATCAGTGCTGTTACGATTGCGACCCGTAAAGGCGAAGTGGTTGTTGATACAGACGAAGGCCCGCTGGCAGCGAAGCCTGAAAAGATTCCTTCATTGCGTCCTGCATTTAAACGCGATGGTACCGTTACTGCGGCAAATTCCAGTTCAATTTCAGATGGCGCAGCAGCGCTGTTAGTGATGAGTGAGTCAAAAGCTGCAGCACTTGGCTTAACGCCTCTTGCCAAAGTGGTTGCACACGCGACTAACTCAATCAAGCCTGAAGATTTCACTGTTGCACCAGTTGGCGCAATGGAGAAGGTTCTTGATAAAGCGGGCTGGACCAAGGATGACGTTGATTTGTACGAAATTAACGAAGCATTCGCGATGGTTACCATGCTGGCGATTAAGAAGCTGGGCCTGGATGAGTCTAAAGTCAATATTAAAGGCGGCGCGTGTGCATTAGGTCACCCAATTGGGGCTTCAGGTGCGCGTATCCTGGTTACCCTGATTCACGCACTTAAGCAGCAAGGCAAGTCGAAAGGTATTGCGTCGCTCTGTATTGGTGGTGGTGAAGGCGTCGCATTAGCGGTAGAAATGCTTTAATGCGACAATCGGGGCGTGTATACGCCCCGTTTATTGAACATGAAGACTTCACATTCTGTTGCGAGGCGATTGAAAAGGATAACTGTTTGTTTCATTGGCTTTTCTTTTCTGTTTAAGTTGATTTCACCTCTATGAAAACGCATACTGAGGCGAAATAAGAATAATATTGTTACCATGTTCAAGTTAAAAACGTCGTTAGCGCGGTGGATCGTGCTTTGGGTTATATCGTGTGCCTTGCCCTTTAGCGCACAGTCTGCACCGTCCACAGTTACATATTGTGTAAATCCTTCCTGGGTACCCTATGAAATGGTGCGTAATGGCGCACACGTAGGCATATCCTCAGAATACCTTACTGTTATCGGTGATATCGCAGGTATTAAATTCGAGTTAATCGAAACTGACAGCTGGCAACAGTCACTGGAATTTGTTCAAACGGGCAAGTGTATGGTGTTACCGATGATCACGCAGTCATCCGTGCATCAAACCTTTTTGAGTTTTACCTCTCCCTATTTCGCAACGCCAAATGTATTGGTTAGCGACAGCTATGACGTAATGTATCATGGCATTGATGGCCTTAATCATCAATTGGTTGCGGTAGATAAAAACAGTCATTTAGCGGAATATCTGGCTCGTTACTACCCGGATATCCGATTGCAATTGATGAACTCTGAAGCCGAAGCGGTCAGAGAGCTGGCAAGAGGCAATGTCGATGTCATGGCAGGCGCATTGCTAAGTGTAAATTCAGAAATGAACCGAATGAATTTACACGATATGGCCATTACAGGTTATGTTGAACCCGTGCACTTATTGCGAATGGGCGTAAACAAAGCTCATGCCGATTTGGTGCCCGTACTCAATGCGGCAATCGAAAACATTCCTGAAACCACCAGTGTTGCCATCTACAAACGTTGGAATAATGTTAAAAGTCACACTCAACAGGACTTTCGTCTTGGCATTCTTGTTGTATTTTGTGGTGGGATAGTGCTGGCAACCTTGATTTGGCGTAAGAATCTACTTCGTAAGTGTTCACGTGAAATGCGCCTGAAACAAGAAGAGATGGAAAATCTGCAAACGGTTTTACTGGAAAAAAACCGCATGCTGGAATTTTTATCGTCACATGATTCAGCTACGAATTTGTATAACCGTAACTTCATGTTACATCGTGCAGAAGATGAGGTTTCGCGTTTTAACCGTTTCCATACAGCTGCGAGTTTAATTTTATTCGATTTTACCAGTCAGTCAGTTCGCCAGATGAACAGCAGACCCGCTATCAATGAAGATGGGGTTAAAGAATTGGCCAAAATTTGCTTATCGTGTGTCCGGGAAGTCGATATTGCAGGTCGTTGGAGTTCGGAGCAAATTATAGTTCTGTGTCCGCAAACACCAATATCGGCCTCTAAAATTCTCGCCGACCGGCTGAAAGAAGCCGTTGAAACACACCATCGTGAAGATATTCGCGCGCTGCCTTTTTCTATTGGTCTGGCAGCGTTACAAGAAGGGGAAACCTTTGCGGATTGGTACGAACGAGCCAGCCAGGCATTGTATCTGGCACGCCGCCAGCATGGTGGTAAAGTGATGATAGCGGAAACGTAGCAAACAACAAAAAAGGGGCATAAGCCCCTTTTTCTATGTTATGGGTTCGTACTTCCACTGATGCATGTCATAACTGACTTTCGCTCTTTCATATTCACGCTCTGAGCGCCAGTTACGATTATTCAGTTTTACGGACACTCCTGAGTACATTTTTTTCGTGGCGATTAACCGTGCTGAGTCCTGATACTGCTGCTTGGCTTCCATCAATTCCACGGATTTACTTTCCATCCAGGAAAGTAAGGTGGTTTCATGACGCAACATTTCTTTGGCCTCGGTAACCTTATCCAATAACGATTTCGGCACCACGCGATTATTAATCAGGTCTATTTTTTCTTTATGCCGTGAGGCGTTCGACCTTATTTGTTTGAGTAGCTCTTCGAAAAAATCCTTGCGAGCCTGAAGCTGATTAAGACCGGGACTAAAATCAATACGTAAGGTACTGCCGGATATAGCACCTACAGTACCGGCTATAACCGGGCCCTGGCTACTGACTTCACAGGCAAATATATTACCCTGGGGGTTCTCCGGTCGGCCAATGGTGACACCACCACCTGAACTGACCCGACAATGCGCTAATTGACGGCCTACGTTTAACCCGCTGCCGCAAATAATATCAACGCCTTGTCCATGTTGAATATAAATACTGCCTTCCGCTTTCAATTGGCATGTATATTCACGCATGACATCCTGTTGCTTGCCCATCGCGCCTTCGGTAATAATAATGTCGCCGCCTGCTTCAATTGTCGCTGATTCGGCAAAACCATTTACCGTCACGTCGCCTTTAGCTTTGATGATCATATTTTCTGTGACATCACCGTTGACCAGTACTGAGCCTTCATAATTAACATGCCCGGTGCCTACATTTACCCCCGGGCAAATAAAGGTGTCGTCAACCTGCATGATTAAGTCCTGGTATTTAGGCATACCCGCAATGGTGGACACGACCAGGTTTTCATCATTGTCACTTATGGCGGTGCCGTTACCCAGTTTTAACGGCATCCAGTCACCTTCTTTGGATACGAGCTTATTCCCTCTAACGTCAAAACCACTGCGTCCTTTGGTTGGTGGTTCACGGCGTAACACTTCTGCATGAGCTTTAACGCAGACAATCTCGCCAAGGTTGCGCATATCCACTTTCTTCTCATTAGATTGCTGCGGACGCAAGACCCGGTCCAAGGCATTGGGCACCAAAGGGCGCTGACGGGAAGAGCGACCGTCACGTGGAGGTAAGCCTTTTGCTATCAGGCCTTCAATTCGTTTGCCGGGTTCAGCGTCTTGCAATTGATTGAGTAGCGCTTTAACGCGTTTCTTACCGAGCCCTCGGCGGATATTGGCTTTCTGTGCCAATCTGAGTACCTGACTGACGTCGGGGATCTGACCACCATGCGGCGCAGTGAGAATGGCGTAGCCAGTCATGTTGTCTTCACTTATGCGAAACTCAACTTCACAATGCCGACGCTCGCCGACTTGTTCCATAACACTGGTGGTATCTTTGGTTTTGAAAAAATGATTGGCTTTATCACAGGTCGCCTTAATGGCTGACTGAGACAAATACACTTCGTTGAAGCCTTGCTCGCACATTGCTTCATAGACGGCCTGTGCATTGAGCTCTTGCTCTAACTGGTCGGGTGCGATAGAAAGCGTAACGTTGTTACGATTTTCGTCAAATGAAAACTGTACACCTTTCATTGCCATTCCTGTCTTGTATTGTGTTTCAACGACTGAAAAAAAACACGCTTTGTTATTATAAGTACACGATTGTTCGTTGTGCATCAGGCCCTGTATCTCGCCGCCTGTTGCAATTAGAGGCCTGATTGGAATCAGGACAAGCCTTAAACTAAAGATGCACTAATACTGACAAAATCACAAGTTTTGTGCGTAGGCATACAAGGCTTTCAGGATGGCCTTGTAATCTGCGTTATCGGCGTGCTGCTCCGCAAGTTGTTCAAGGGTAAATAAATACGGTTCCAGTGTAATACTGGCCGGCGAGGCCGGGTCGGTTAAGCGGAATTGCCGGTGTCGCTGCCACTTTTGACTTTCTTCGAAAGTCAGTGTGTTGGGGTAGTTCCTCGCACGATATCGGAATAACAAGGCTTTAAGTGTGGGGTTTTGGGTTTTTTCCGCCAGACTGGTGAGTTGTTCGGGTGATGATTCCCTGACCGCTTCACACCAGTTTTTTTCTTCATGGGTTAGAAAACCACCACTGTACAGGGCGTGGTCCGGGTCGAGTTCCTGATCATCGTGCTCGGTATGATATAAATCTACCAGTTTTTGGATCCATGTGGTGTCTGTAACTAACTGCTTGTAGTGAGCCAGACACTGTTCTCTGTCTATGCCTAAACGCGCTGCGTTCTCCTCAGAGACGGCTTTTGCGGTAGTAATAAACGGCGAGCGGTTAATGTGAATGAGCTTGATACCCGGACGAGGTTCATCTTCATTCATGTCTTCTCGCTTGCGATAGAGCCGTTCTTTGAGCTGCTCTGTATCTAAAGCCAGAATAGGAGAGGGGTCAGATTGTAAATCTACGGCAATAACGGCGTTTGGGTTGGTTGGGTGCTGCGCAACCGGTAGGATCCAGGTACAACAGCCCTGACTGGCTGGGATTTTTGACGACACATGCACAAGTGGCGTTAATTGCTGCAAATTTATTTGCTTTGATACCTGCGCTTTCTGACGCAGGGACAGCGCATAATCAAACAGCTTTGGCTGCTTTTGTTTGATTAACTTTGCCAGTGCAATAGTCGCCCGTACGTCGGACAGTGCATCGTGCGCATGGCCGTGATCAATGCCATTTGCTGCGGTTAACAGCTCAAGCTTAAAACTGGGCGAACCATCCTCGCGTAATGGCCACTCGATGCCCTCAGGACGCAACGCATAACAGGCTCGAACCAAATCAATGATATCCCAGCGGCTGTTGCCGTTTTGCCATTCTCGTGAATAGGGGTCATAAAAGTTACGGTAGAACAGATAGCGTGATACTTCATCATCAAAGCGAATGCTATTGTATCCCACAACGCAGGTACCAGGTTCGGCCATAACTTGCTGCACTTTGGCTGCAAAATCTGCTTCATTCATGCCATCGCGTAACGTGTGCTGTGGTGTTAAACCGGTCACCAGTGCCGCCTGAGGTTGAGGTAAGTAATCATTGGCTATCTGGCAGAGAATATTGATAGGCTTTCCAATTTCATTCAGATCTGCATCTGTTCGAATAGCGGCAAACTGACTGGGCATGTCTTTTTGTGGGCTTACGCCCCAGGTCTCATAATCGTGCCACAGGAAACTGGTTGGGCTTTGTTGACTCATGGTTTAACGGTACTTATTTAAACGTGCATGCACTTTACTGATTAAGTAAGTCATAAAATGTGTGACTTACTTTGCGTAGATTTTTCGCCCGAGGGAGACCCATCGGGCTTCAAATTCAAATACTAACATGCAGGTTTAAGCCACCCAAGTGAATAAAGTGGCAGAGCGGTAAGCTTAGATAAATTCGTGATTCGATGAACTTCCGATATAGCAGACCGTTGCTACTGGTCAGCGCGTGGGGAAAACCGTAAAGTGAGATGAAAATCCATTGGGAGCACCTATGAAAATAATTCAGAAATTAAAATTAGTCTTGTTATGTAGCTGTTTAGCCGTGCCGGCCTGGGGGCAGGATGTGGCGATAGTTATTCACGGTGGCGCAGGCACGATTTTAAAAAAGAACATGACACCAGAGCGCGAAGCGGCCTATGTTGCGGCCCTTCAGGAAGCCGTAAAGACCGGATATACGTTACTGAAAAGTGGCGCCAAGGGGGAAGAGGCGGTAGTCGCCGCTATTCAGGTTATGGAAACCTCTCCGCTGTTCAACGCAGGTATTGGTGCGGTATACACTTTTGAGGGCCACCACGAACTAGACGCGTCGATTATGCACGGCGGAAGTCTGAATGCCGGTGCGGTAGCCGGAGTGAAAACGATCAGAAGCCCAATCGCCGCAGCACTGGCTGTTATGGAGCAGTCTCCCCACGTCATGTTAAGCGGTAAAGGCGCAGAGCTGTTTGCAGAATCAATCGGCATGAAGCCAGTGAAAAATTCATTGTTTAATACCGAACGACGCTACAAGTCCTTGTTGAAGGCAAAGGAGCGTATTCTGAATGCACATATTCCCTATGGTGGTCAGCAAGGTAACGAACGTTTCGGCACAGTAGGCGCGGTTGTAATGGATAAAGAGGGTAACCTGGTGGCCGGCACATCAACCGGGGGCATGACCGCCAAGCGTTATGGCCGCATCGGTGATTCACCGGTAATTGGTGCTGGTACATACGCTGACAACGCCAGTTGTGCGGTATCTGCTACCGGGCACGGCGAGTATTTTATTCGTTATCACGTTGCCGCTGACATTTGTAGCCGAATGAAATACCGCAATGACACGCTGGCCGAAGCGGCGAATACCGTTATCAACGATGTACTGGTTAAAGCTGAGGGTGACGGGGGAATTATTGCCGTAGACGCAAAAGGGAATATCGCTGCGGTGTTTAATACCGCGGGAATGTATCGCGCACAAATAGATACGCAAGGCGAAATGAAAGTCGGCATCTACCAGGAGTGGGTTAACGAGTAATGCCGAATGCTGGCGTGTTTACCAGCCTCTCAAAAACACGCCAGCGCATTTGCGTTTATTATGTTAAAAGGTTTCCTTTCCCGGTTTAAAGCCCCACCTGTACCATTGATTGTCGTTGGCACGGATTACCTGTCTTTTCAGTTAGGGGCGTCTCTGCAAAAGCACCGGCAGTATGTAGTACCGTTTTTCATCAACGAAGACCCTTAGCATCATCGAACAACAATGCTGGGAGCAGAACTCCGTTACGAAAATGAACTGCTGGCACTGGTTCGTCGATATGGCATAAAAGTGGTGTGTTGTGTCCTTGAGTCAGACTTTTTGTACTACCAGTCTCACTACGCTGAAGCATTGCGCCAGAACCACTGTCAGCTAAGACTGTGTGATGCAAACATGGATTTAACGTTGTTGGTTAGTTGAGTGATAAAATACGAACCGGTATGGTACCTGGGGTGTACGTATTTAATATTGAAAAACGATGGTGCCAGATAAAACGCTGTTAATTATTGCTCATATACCTTCCGATAATACCCGCCTATTGGCTGATGCCGTCAGAAAGGGGGCGGAAAATCAGCAAGTCTGTGGTGTCAGGGCTCGCGTTATGTCCCCATTACATGTATCTCCTGAAGATATAATTGATGCCGATGCCGTGATCATTGGAACCACAGAAAATCTGGGGTATATGGCAGGCCTGACTAAGGATATGTTCGACCGTTGTTATTACCCCTGCCTTGAACGCACGCAGGCAAAGCCGTTTACGTATTACATTCGTGCCGGGCACGATGGCACTGGTACAGCGCGCGCCATCACGTCTATTACAACCGGACTGCGCTGGAAACTGGTGCAGCCGCCATTGATTTGTAAAGGTGAGTTTTGTGACGATTTTATTCAACAGTGTGAGGCGTTGGGCTTAGCGATGGCCGCCAGCTTGGAAGCCGGTATTATTTAAGGCTTTCAGAAAGCACATTATTGAGACTGGCCTTTCGAACACTGTTAATTAATCGCGT
Source organism: Aestuariibacter sp. (assembly GCA_017794925.1). GTDB lineage: Bacteria > Pseudomonadota > Gammaproteobacteria > Enterobacterales > Alteromonadaceae > Alteromonas. The sequence goes on from CP051238.1 coordinate 2,914,160, forward strand.
TATTTCCATCATTTCTTTAATTCATGTGAATTTTCTAAAACTGCGCTACGCTTAAAGTAGAGAGTTTCTGGCAATACAGGTTTTACAAAGCGCTAGAGGCTGTTGATACGCGTTAAGCAGTCCGTAAATGCAACCTCACAGGATAACAACAACTATGCAGTACCGGCCCGGTTTGGCCACCGCTGTGCAGGAGGAAAAATGGAATCGTTGCAGGTTTGTGATTATATGAACCATCACCCCGTTAAACTGACCAAGAATATGCCCGTCGCGGAGGCCGTAGAACGACTGCTGCAGAGCGTACAGTCAGGAGGCCCGGTGATAGACGAAGGGGGCAAGCTTTGCGGATTTTTGTCGGAACAGGATTGTATAAAAGCAATGGTTGAGTCGACGTATTACCGTGAGCAGGTCTGTCGGGTCGGCGAAATTATGCAGTCACCGGTTTTAACGGTGTCAGACACCATGTCTATTTTAGAAGTCGCGGAAAAGCTATTGAGAGAAAAGCCGAAAATGTATCCGGTAGTCGATGAGAGCGGGGTGTTGGTGGGGTGTATCAGCCGGACTCAAATTCTCGCCGCTATCGATAAGCAGCTCCATGCGGAATACCCCAAAACTGCCTGAGATTGTACGATATTCGCGCCGGTGAATCGCGGCGCGAATAAACAGTGACAACCCATTATCACACTATAATCGTGAAGCGTCGTTTTGCTTAAAACTACGCGAAGCATGTATTTCGTGTCGATGTGCTGCAAAATACCGGAAAAGGCTAGAAAAAGACGACGGCTTCTTCTAGGATCGCTGTTTTTGCAGTTTCAGAGTCACTCACAGTCCACTATGCCCAATCCCTCGCCGATAAAAGCGCTTTTCAGTCAGGTACCTCAATGTGCTATCTCGGATCGTTTTCCGATTCGTCGACAGTTACAGCGTTTGCAAAAAGCTAACTTAGATGACGATGCCTCTCAGCAACAACTGGCCAGGGTGATCGACAGGCTCAATGCTTCTATTGCCAGTTGTGAGGCCAGAGCGGCCGCTGTACCGCAAATCGAATATCCGCCGCTACCGGTGAGCGAGCGTAAAGATGATATTAAGCAAGCGATTGCTGATAATCAGGTGGTGATTATTGCAGGGGAAACTGGCTCAGGTAAGACGACGCAGATCCCCAAAATATGCCTGGAATTAGGACGTGGAATAACGGGAAAGATTGCACATACTCAACCCCGGCGGTTGGCTGCACGCAGCGTTGCATCGAGAATTGCGGAAGAGTTGGGCACGGAAATTGGGGACAAAGTCGGTTTTAAAATCCGTTTTTCTGATCAGGTCAGCGACAGCACGCTGGTAAAATTGATGACAGACGGGATGTTGCTCGCCGAGATGCAGCAGGATCGATTCTTAAATGAATACGATACCATCATCATCGACGAAGCCCACGAACGCAGTCTGAACATCGATTTTCTGATTGGCTATCTCAAGCAGTTATTAGTAAAGCGACCTGAACTCAAAGTTATAGTTACATCGGCCACTATCGATCCGGAGCGGTTTTCCCGCTATTTCAACGATGCACCTATTATTGAGGTCAGCGGCCGGACATTCCCGGTAGAAATTCGTTATCACGACCCGGAAGACGTCGAAGATGACCAGGACCAGGTCGACCGCATTATCAACGCCGTCGATGAACTCATGCGGGAATCGCGTGGTGACATATTAGTATTCTTAAGTGGGGAGCGGGAAATCCGCGATACGCAGGATGCCCTTAGCAAGCAGCAGTACCGCAATACTGAAATCATTCCTCTCTATGCTCGCCTGTCAGCCTCTGAACAACAACGCATATTCCAGCCCCATGGCGGACGTCGTATTGTGTTATCTACCAACGTAGCCGAAACGTCACTTACTGTGCCGGGGATCAAATATGTTATTGATCCCGGTACTGCTCGTATTTCGCGTTATAGCCCGCGAAGCAAAGTGCAGCGCTTGCCCATTGAACCTGTTTCACAGGCGTCGGCAAACCAGCGGGCAGGGCGATGCGGCCGTGTATCGGAAGGGATTTGTATTCGACTCTACAGCGAAGACGATTATTTAAATCGCCCTGCGTTTACCGATCCGGAAATCCTGCGTACTAATTTAGCGTCGGTTATTTTGCAAATGCTGACTCTGGGGTTAGGTGACATTGCGAATTTTGACTTTGTGCAGCCGCCCGATAGCAGACAAATCAACGATGGCTTCCGCCTGTTGGAAGAAATACAGGCGATTGACCGCCGCAAAGGTAAAGCGGGATTAACTCAGCTAGGCAGGCAGATATCCCGATTGCCTGTGGATCCGCGTTATGCCCGTATGGTCGTCGCAGCTGGTGAGCTGAACTGTTTGATGGAGGTCATTGTTATTTCCGCCGGATTGACGATTCAGGACCCTCGAGAACGTCCACAGGAAAAGCGCGCCCAAGCCGATGAAAAGCATGCCGAGTTTGCCGATAAAGACTCAGACTTTATTGCGTTGTGGAATTTGTGGCAGGCGTTCAGAGAAAAGCAAAACGAATTATCGAACAATCAATTACGAAAATGGTGTCAGGCAAACTTCATAAACTACCTGCGTATGCGGGAATGGCAGGATATCGTTAGCCAATTGAGAAAGTCGGTTGCGGAGTTAAATTTGCGCATTACTCAACAGCCTGCTGATTATGCTGCGATCCACCAGGCTCTGTGTACCGGCCTGCTGTCTAATCTTGGCATGAAAGACAAAGAGCGCGAATACCTTGGTGCCCGCAATACCAAATTTATGATTTTTCCAGGGTCAGGACTGGCCAAAGGTAACCCGAAATGGGTGGTGGCAGCAGAGCTTGTTGAAACGTCAAAACTCTTTGCGCGCATGGTTGCGAAGATTGATCCTGCCTGGATTGAGCGCCTGGCGGGGCATTTGGTAAAACAAAATTACTCTGAGCCACACTGGTCTAAAAAACGCGGTGCGGTGACTGCCAGTGAGAAAGTGACACTGTTTGGCTTACCCATCGTCGCTCAGCGGTTTGTTACGTACAGCCAGATAGACCCGCCTGTTTGTCATCAGTTATTTATTCGGGAAGCACTGGTTAATGGCGATACCCGCTTGCGGTATGACGTATTGGAAGACAATCAGGCCATGTTGCAACTGGCCGATGACTGGGAACAGAAAACCCGACGTCGCGACTTGATGGTTGATGAACAGCAATTGGTCGACTTCTACGCCCAAAAGCTGCCGGTAGCTGTTAACAGCGAAGCGGCATTTAAAAAGTGGGCTAAACAGAAAGACGCACTGGCCTCATTGCGCTTTACCGAAGACGATGTATTTGTTCAGCAGCCGGGAACCGGATTAGTCAACGCGTTTCCGGATAGCTGGCAGCAGGGTAACCTGGCCTTGCCCTTGCGATACCACTTTGAACCGAACGCGCCAGATGACGGGGTGACCGTGACAATTCCATTGCCGCTGTTGAATCAGGTGTCTGCAGAAGGGTTTGACTGGCAGGTGCCGGGGTTGCGCCATGAATTGATTGTGCAGTTAATTAAGAGTTTGCCAAAGCGGTTACGTCGTAATTTTGTGCCGGCGCCAAATTACGCGGATGCCTGCCTGTCTGATATGAAAGATAAGGAAGAAAAATCAGGCAGACCGATTCCCTTGCTGGAAGCCGTAACGCAAAAGTTATTGCGTATGACAGGTGTGAAAGTGGAGCAGGAAGACTGGCAGTTAGATCAGTTGGACAAGCACCTGATTATGCATTTTGAGGTGGTGGATGCCGACCGCAAGGTGCTGGCCAGTGGCGACGATCTGGATAACCTGAAACACACACTTCAAGGCAAAGTGAAACAAACCTTTGAGAAGGCCGCGACACCAGAGCTGGAGCGCAAAGATATTACCAGCTGGGACTTTGATGCGTTGCCACAAAGCTTTACACAGAAACATGGTGGGTTTGAGGTACAGGCCTATCCCGCTTTAGTTTTTAAAGGTAAACGGGTTGATATAGAGTTGGTGCCAGAAGCTGATCAAGCGGAAAGACTGCATCAGCAAGGGTTAAATCGTCTGCTGATGGTGAATATGCCATCGCCGGTTAGTTACCTGGAACAGAAGCTACCGAACAAAGCCAAGCTGGGTTTGTACTTTAATCCATTCGGGCAAATTAAAGCGCTGATTGACGATTGTATTTTGGCGGGCATTGATGCGTTGAGCCGACGGTTTCAGTCAGAAACCGGGCAGTCGGTTAGGAATAAAGCGCAGTTTGAAGCCTGTCTGGATGTTGTCAGAGCGAATATTAACGACGAAGTACTGGTGATTGCTCAACAGGTGGAAACCGGCCTGACACTGGCGCATGAATGCCAGAAGAAAATGAAAGGAAAAGTGTCGTTCGATATGGTGAGTGGCCTAAGCCACATCAAATCACATTTGGCGAAGCTGGTTTTCCCCGGGTTTGTCGCGGCATTCGGCAGCCAAAAACTCGATGACTGGAACCGATATATAAAAGCGTTGGCTCGTCGACTGGAAAAGCTGCCGGTTGACCCTAATCGCGACCGCATCCAACAACTGACGATTGATAAAATCGAAAATGCGTACCAGAGTGTGCTGAGTAAATACCCGGAGCATAAAGTGCCTGAGGAGCTGGTTGAAGTACGCTGGATGATTGAAGAATTGCGGGTATCTTTATTTGCTCAACAGCTTGGGACAGCGTATCCGATATCGGCTAAACGCATTGAAAACCAGCTTGATCAGTTTTAAGCAGGAAATAACATTGACAAGCGATTAATGTCGCCCTATAACCAATATCATGTGAGGGGTTACCCGAAGGGTCCCTAATTGGTATTGTGGTAGCGGTCACAGGAGAAGTAAAAATGTTAGGATACGACGACAAGCGAAACTTTTTCAGGATGATGGTGAATTCTCCTTGTCAGGTGCAGATCATCGATGATGAGTCCAGTCGTTCGTTGCAGGCGGTATGTAAAGACATTAGCGCAACGGGTATGTCACTGGAAGTGGATGAGCCATCAATTGAGATTGGTACCGAGGTGAGCATCAGTATTGATTCTACAAGTTCGCAAATTCCTTCGTTATCTGCGGTAGCTAAAGTGGTTCGTTGTGTAGCAAATTCAGACAGCAGCTGCGTTATTGGTGTCGAAATCTCTGAAATGAAGTAAGCCCGCGACGCGGTACCGTAAATCGGTTTATTTTATTAGATGAATCGATAAATCCAGTTTTAATCTATTTCTGTAATTAGCAATACTTCTCATTATCAAATGAGGAGTTTGTTATGTTGAAAACTATTACCTTCGCCATTGTGCATTTCACCGTTGCATTTACTGTGACTTACTTGTTGACCGGTAGTCTGGTGGTAGGCGGCGCTGTTGCGTTAGTCGAGCCGGCTATTAATACGGTTGTCTTTTATGTTCATGAAAAAATCTGGCAGAAACTGAAGCCTGTGCAAGGCCAGTCGTATTCACTGGCCGCATAAGTCCGTAACTGACAGGCAATTGCCGAAGATTACTCTACCTGGCAAACCAACCCTTTGAGGTAGTACCCTTCAGGGTAGTTCATGGCGATGGGATGATCAGGTGCCTGAGACAGGTGTTCCAAAATACGTACCTGGCGCCCTGCATCAAGAGCAGCATCGGCGACCACTTTTTGAAACAGGTCGGCGGGCATTAAACCTGAACAGCTAAAAGTGAGTAATATGCCGCCGGGTTTTACCGCGTGGATCCCGAACATATTAATGTCTTTGTAGCCACGGCAAGCGCGCTTCAATGACGCTTTACTGTCGACAAACTTAGGTGGATCCAGAATGACCATATCAAACTGCGTAGTGTCTTTGTGATATTGACGCAATACCTCAAATACGTCGCCTTTGACATGGCTGCACTGGTCTTCAGAAAAGCCGTTCAAATCGATGTGGGTGGCAGCCATATCAAGCGCCGGTTGCGAAACATCGACGTTGGTGACGTGCTTGGCTCCGCCTCGCAGTGCATAGCAGGCGAATGTACCCGTATAGCTAAAACAGTTCAGCACATTGGCCTGGTCCGCATAGCGACTTGCGGCAAAGCGGTTTTCGCGCTGGTCCAGGTAAAAGCCGGTTTTGTGGCCGGTATGCAAGTCTACGCGAATTGTGACACCATGCTCCTGAATATCGACCGTCTGAGGCACGTCGCCCCATAATGGTTGAACTAATGGCTCGAGTCCTTCCTTGTGTCTTACGTCGACATCGCTACGTTCAAAAATAGCTCGCAGTGGTAATGTCCGTTGCAATGCCCAAACGATTTTATCGCGGTGTTTGTCTGCACCAGCGCTAAGTAACTGCACCACTGCAACGTCGTCATATAAATCAATGGTAACACCGGGTAAACCATCGGATTCTGCGGCAATTAAGCGGCAGGCATTGGAATTCGCCCGGGCCATGATTTGCTGACGCAACTGCCAGGCTGATTCAATGCGGCGACAGAAAAAGGCATTGTCGATACTCTCGTTTTTATCGAAGGTCCAAATCCGCACGCGAATTTGAGAATTGGGCGAAAAGGCCCCACGACCAAGCCATTTGTCGTCCGAACTGTAAACGTCTACTGTGTCACCCATGCGGCAGCGGCCTTTAACGGTGGCAACGGCACCTTCGAATACCCAGGGGTGACGACGCAATAAAGACTTTTCCCGACCGGGTTGTAAATAGATTTTGGCAGACATATGCTTGGCATTCTTCGAACAATATTGGGCGCGCAGTATACTGGCGATGGCAGCGCGAAGTCCAGCCGGCAGGAGAGTCACTGGCAGCTCGTGACGATTGTTTGTAGGGGCAAAATATCGCGTTCAACTCAGGACAGAAGGAAATAGTAGTGTCCGATAATCTGGTTCCAGAAACATTTACATTGGTCTCTCAGCTCGATGAGATGAATTTTGACGTGATCCATGGATTTATAAGTCAAACCTACTGGGCAAAGGGGATTCCCGCCGAAGTCCTGAAAACGGCTTTGGCAAATTCGATTTGCGTGGGCGTGTTACACTACGGCGAGCAAGTTGCCTTTGCCCGGGTCATTACTGACAAAGCCACCTTTGGCTATTTAGCCGATGTGTTTGTGTTACCAGAGTACCGGGGGCAGGGTCTGAGCAAATGTATGATTGATGCCATTGTGAATTTGCCTGAGCTGCAAGGGCTTCGCCGTTTTATGCTGGCAACTAAAGATGCGCACACGCTCTACACTCAATTTGGTTTTGAGGCGGTGACCGATCCTACGCCGTTGATGCAGATCCACCGGCCTGATATTTATACGCAGGGGCAGCAATAATGGCTTCCACTATGAAATACATCGCGTTTGACAATGATAACCCTGGTCGCACTTTGCACCTTGCAGATTGCGCAGTACCAACGATTACGCCTAATCAGGTACTGGTAAAAGTCAGTGCGTTTGGTGTCAACCGCGCAGATTTATTGCAACGTGCCGGCCACTATCCACCCCCTCCCGGAGAAAGCGACATTCTGGGACTCGAAGTGTGCGGTACCATTACCCGTTTAGGTGAAGACGTTGGCAGTTGGGACCTTGATGAGCGAGTCTGCGCGATTATAGCCGGTGGCGGCTATGCCGAATATGTTGTGATAGAAGCATCACATTTGATGCGTGTACCCATGAACTTGAGTGACGCAGAAGGTGCTGGCCTGGCTGAAGTATATCTGACCGCCTTTCAGGCACTCAATACGATTGCAGGACTAAATGCAGGGCAAAGAGCGCTAATTCATGCTGGTGCCAGTGGCGTCGGTTTAGCTGCCATACAGCTTTGCCGGTTGTGGGGAGTCGAAACGGCGGTAACGGCATCCTCTGCGGAGAAGCTGGCAGTCTGTCAGTCACAAGGGGCGTCGGTATTGATTAACTATAAGAAGCAGGACTTCGTGACTGAGATTAAGCACTGCTGGCCCCATGGTGTGAACGCGGTTCTGGATATGGTCGCTGGGGACTACGTAAACAGAAACCTGAATGTCATGGCTATGGATGGCGTAATGGTTTATCTGGCCATGATGGGGGGACGATTTGCTAACAACCTTGATATGGCAAAACTGTTAGGCAAACGCATAAGTATTATCGGCAGTACCCTGCGTAATCGTTCGATAGCGTACAAGGCTGAACTGGTCGCAGCGTTTACAAAGGCCTGCCTGCCAGCATTTACCTCGGGTGAACTATCGGTGGTCATCGACAGTGAATACAGCATCGCAGACATTAATGCGTGTCATGATGCTATGCAACGAAATGCAACGAAAGGAAAACTGGTGGTGAGTTGGTCATGAAAGCATCGACGCTGTTCTTATTCCTAGCCCTGGCCGGTGCTATCCTGCCGCTGAAAGTGTTTTGGAGCTGGTTGGTGGAGTACGGGATTCATCCAGCGTTGTTTTGGCAACATTTAACCGCCACGCCTCTCAGTATCTTTGCCTGGCTGGACGTCTTTATTTCGGCAGTGGTTATTCTGGTGTATTTGTATGTTGCAAAGGCACGCTACTCACGTGCCCAAATTATCAGTGTCATATCGGCAACGTGCCTGATTGGTGTGTCTTGTGGGTTGCCATTAATGTTGAGCTATCAGTTCAGGCTGTACGAGAACGGTCCGCATAAGGCTGACTAGCTTTCTGGTTGATAGCCCGTGTCCTCGTGGGTTGGATTGTTCGCTCCGGCTCTGGCAAGCTCGTCGCAGCGCTCATTTTCGGGATGGCCACTGTGACCTTTAACCCAGTGCCAGTTTACATTATGGCGCTTAATGGCCTCGTCAAGCCGCTTCCATAAATCCGCATTTTTTACCGGCTTTTTATTGGCCGTGCGCCATCCGTTCTTACGCCAGCTGTGGATCCACTGGTTAATACCGTTTTTGACATACTGGCTGTCGGTGGTTAACTCAACCTGACAGGGTTTGGTAAGTTCATTCAGTGCTTCAATGGTCGCCAGCAATTCCATGCGATTGTTGGTAGTGAGCGTAAATCCTTCGCTTAATTCTTTGCGATACTTGCCATAAATGAGTATAGCGCCATAGCCACCGGGTCCGGGATTGCCTAAACAAGACCCGTCAGTAAAAATATGTACAGATTGTTGCGCCACGATTTCTCCTTTTTTGTTATGAAGGCGTGGTCAGCCAGCAATGGCTTGGTATACTACCGGAATCTGACCAAAGTTTAGAGTGGTTTATGCGTCAAATAGTACTGGATACAGAAACAACAGGTATTGAGCCCAGAGAAGGGCACCGTATTATCGAGATCGGTTGTGTTGAGGTGGTTAACCGCCGTTTAACCGGTAATCATTTTCATGTGTATATTAATCCTCAGCGAGAGATTGAACAGGAAGCAATTGAAGTTCACGGTATCACCAATGAATTTCTTGCTGACAAACCACTTTTTGCTGACGTTGCTCAGGACTTTATTGACTTTATTCGTGGCGGCCAACTGGTTATTCACAATGCACCATTTGACGTGGGCTTTATGGATCACGAGTTCGCCATGCATGGTCCGACTGCCGGTACGATTACCCGCGAAATATGTTCGGTGCTGGATACGCTTGTGCTGGCCAGAGACATGCACCCGGGTCAAAAAAATAACCTTGATGCACTGTGTAAGCGCTATGGGATAGACAACAGTCATCGCGAGCTTCACGGCGCATTGCTGGATGCCGAAATCCTGGCCGATGTGTATCTGATGATGACCGGCGGCCAGACAGACCTGAATCTGGCTGGCAATAATCAGTCAGCTGGCAGTGGTGCGGAAGTGATTAGACGCATCGAACGCGGCACAAATAAATTAAAGGTTATTCAAGCCACTGCCGATGAATTAACACAACATGAGGAACGTCTGAACCTGGTTGAAAAACAAGGTGGACAGTGTTTGTGGCGTAACCTCTAACTCTTATAGCCGGGATAGGGCGCTAGCATTGTTTTTTAAACGCATTACACGCACTGCGATTTTATTGATATGGGTCTGTGTCGTTGGGCATGCTTTTGCACAGTCACGCGATGACATGCCCCCATCAACCGGCACTGCATCAGAGTCAACCGGGCAAACTGGTGAGGGTGAAGCAGAATCACCTATCTCATTAATAGGCAGTGAATACGAGAACGGGATTAAGCTATTGCAAAACCGTTTTCGCATCGATTACAACGTTGAAGAAGTCACCATGGTGTTTTTCCGTGAATACGGTTCGGCACCGGTGGTGTTAGTTCGCCCGGACGGGTCAAAAATCTTTCAGAGTCAGGTAGAGGGTAAGGACATCTTTTGGTTCGATGCCGATACCTACGACATGATCAACATTAAAAATCCGGTACCCGGACCCTGGCAGGCGGTGGGGCAGATATTACCCGGCAGCCGCGTGATGGTGTTGTCTGATATTGCGCTGCACGCCGATCCGCTTCCTCCCATCTTGTTCTCAGGTGAAATTCTGAAACAGACCGCCTATTTAACCAATGGCGATAAGCCTATTGATTACAGTCAGTTCAGAGATGTTGTTGAGCTGACGATTGATTTGGTGAGCACAAACAACCCAAACTTTGATAACTTCGGTGCTGACGATCAGCAAATAGCCACCTTTGAAGATAACGGCAGGGGCATGGATGAAGCGCCGCTGGATGGCATTTTTACGGGGCAGTTTAATCTGGCTGTAGCTGCAGGGGAATGGCAACCTATTTTCCGCGTAACCACCCCTATGTTCACCCGCGAGCAGGTAGATCCACCGATTCGCCTGTACCCGAATCCGGTGATAATGAACGTTGAACTTGATGGTGGTGGTAACGATTACCACAAACTGTTGATCGATGTGGATCGCAATCTGGTCAACATGAACTCTTTATTGGTTGATGGCAAGGTGCGTTATCCAAACGGTGATGTGCAGAATTTCTCTTTGACTGAACCCAGTGAAGATATCCGTGAACATCTAATTATTGCCTTTGACTACGGCATCTTTCGCGTCAAGCTTACTGCTTACGGAAAAACGGTGAATGGCCGGGATTTCATCCTGGATGTCCCTGAGTATACCTTTTTGGTTGCTGAGCCTGAATTACCAGAGCCTGAAGTCGCTGAGTCGGTAGCAGAAAATGACATTGATACTGTTGTTACGGAGCCTGAGCCAGCTCCTGAACCGGAAGGCATGGATGATAAGACGCTAATGATTTGGTTAATTGCCGTAAATGGCGGCATTATCGTTATAGGCGGTATTGTGATTGGCTTAGTGATTTGGTTGAAACGCCCCAAATTGAAATTACCCGCAGACGCTAACGCAAAAGCACAGGCAAAGGCTAAGAAGCCGGCAAAGGCCTCTGCAGACGGTGAAGAGAAAAAAGGCTTCCTGGCAGGCTTACTGGGTAAGTTTAAAAAGAAAAAGGCGCCAGAAAGCGAATAGCGCAGGTAAGTCACCAGGTTAAGTGACTGTTCATTAATTGGTTTCGCTTTTGAGATGATTTTTAACCAATGCGGTGCCTATTTCGTCGATGTGGCGAAGAAACAGGCAAACGATTCAAAGAATGACAGTTTGGTTAAAAAAACCGTTGACTCGACCCAGTGTAATCCGTATTATCTGCGCCGCAGTGAGGGGCAAGCTTCTGAAAAGACACTTGTTAAATCGCTGAAATAATTGAAAATGTGGAGCGGTAGTTCAGTTGGTTAGAATACCGGCCTGTCACGCCGGGGGTCGCGGGTTCGAGTCCCGTCCGCTCCGCCATTAGCCTGATTCACATTCCCTGTGGAGCGGTAGTTCAGTTGGTTAGAATACCGGCCTGTCACGCCGGGGGTCGCGGGTTCGAGTCCCGTCCGCTCCGCCATTCGGGAATCCTTTCTCAAGTTATACATTTCGTTACATTTCCTCGCTGATTTTGTCTGTATTATTTTCTTATAATTGATGTCATTAAAAAAAGTGGATGTCGTTTATGGAAGAGTTAGCAGAAGGCTTGTTGCGTACTACCTTTCGCGTAGCCAAGTGGGTACTTTTCGAATTATTTGTTGAAGTGCTGCTTTACTGGATTGGTAGAGGCACGCTAAAAGTGTTTTCTCTGGGACGGTATCCCTCATCGAATGACGAAGCGCATGGTTGTTGTATTTTGACTGGCTTCGCGACCCTTGTCGTTGTTTTCGTGGCGTTAATATATCTTCTTCCTGCTTAATTGCCTGCCAGATAAATATGTTTCTAATTTGAACAACTGTTACCGTATACTGCAAAACTTGAATTTTTATGATTGATAATGATTGTTTTTGCGTTATCATGTTTGTTGTTAAATTCATGTAACTTGCTGGCAGCGAAACAGTTCAGTTCCTACTGACTTGTCACGGCCTGGCAAGGCGAAACGGACAGGTACCAGCATAGTGAAAGCCATTCTTGATATCGGTAAGACCCACATTAAATTACTGTTTGTAAATGACGGGACAGAGCAAGCCAGTTTTAGTTGTAAAAATGCCCCGATTGCCGGCATGTACCCACAGGCTGACGTTGCTTCTATTTGGTCGTGGCTGATCGAAACGTTTCATTCATACCCCAATACCGCGTCTGTGACCGATTTGGTTTTCACAACTCACGGTGCAACCGCCGCATTGATTAATGCGAAGATTAAAGAAAAGGCAAATGCATTAACACTCCCCGTACTCGATTATGAATATACAGGTATTGAAAGCTGTGCAGAGGCATACCAACACGTGCGGCCTGCATTCGAAGACACACTGTCACCCGTTTTACCCGCGGGCCTGAATCTGGGCAGACAATTATTCTGGTTACAACAAAAGTACCCTGAGCAGTTTAACCAAACCACACACGTATTAATGTATCCACAATACTGGGCCTGGCGGTTTGGTGGTGAGTTAGCGACGGAAGTAACGTCACTCGGCTGCCATACCGATATGTGGGCGCCAGAGACCAATACCTACTCGTCGCTTGTAGAAACGCAAGGCTGGGTAAACTTAATGCCGCCTATGCGTAAAGCCTGGGATTGCTTAGGTACTGTCAGTGAAAGCGTTGCCAAAGAAACAGGCTTACCCGTCGACTGTAAAATATATGCCGGCGTGCATGACAGTAATGCCAGCTTTTTACGTTATTTGAAATCCAGTCAAACAGGTGAGGGCGCCTTTACGGTAATCTCTACGGGTACCTGGACAATTCTAATGCAAGGCAATGGCAATGTTGCTGATTTGGCCGGGCACCAGGACACACTCGCTAATGTGGACGTAAAAGGCAATCCTGTGTGTTGTGCTCGCTTTATGGGCGGCAGGGAATACGAAAGTATTTGCACGCAACTTGGCGGCAATATTAGCATGACGGTAGAACTGAAGGATGTTCAGCAGGCGATCAACGAACAATGGCTGGTTACGCCTGACTTTAGTGCCGGTAATGGTCCGTTTGGTGGAATGGAGCCGTCTTTGTGTTGCCCCGACATGCCTGCAGCACCTCAAGCCATTGCAACACTTTACTGCGCATTGATGATCGATCAGCGCTTGGATGATTTGAAGGCTACTGGACCTATTTTTATTGAAGGTGCGTTCCTGAAGAATCCTATTCTGTGTCAGATTGTGGCGCAATTACGGCCTGAACAGCCGGTATACTTGTCAGCAGACAATACCGGTACGGTGATGGGCGCTGCTGCACTTATCGATTTTGAGCAAACTGACACGCTTAGCTTTCCGTTAAACGCGTGTGAACCTGCGCAATTTGAGCGATTAATGGAATATAAAGCCGCTTGGTATAACGAAATCACTAAAAATCAATCATAAATTTTACATTATGATTGAAAATGAATTGTTAACTAACTATATTTGGTCAAGTTTGCGTAAATACAACAGGACCAAATATGCTAGAAAAACAACGACAACAATTAATTTTAGATATTCTGGATGAGTCATCTTTCGCCAGTGTGAAAGAGTTGTGTAAGCAACTTAATTCGTCAGAAGCCACGATTCGCCGCGATCTGGTGAAATTGGCAGGTGCCAATAAAATCAAAAAGATCCGCGGCGGTGCGCAAGTAATCGATACCCGCACAGTGTCGAATATCAAACTATCGGGCAATGCGTTTTTGGTAGACCGGGAACGCAATACTGATACTAAACGCATGATAGCAAGAGCGGCCACTCAATTGTGTCAGGATGGGGAGTCAATCATCATCAACGGCGGTACGTCGACGTTTATGATGGCCGAGTTTTTAACTGAGCGCCGCATGAACATACTGACTAACTCCTTTGTGCTTGCTAACGAATTACTGGAAAACAGCCAAAACCAAATTACCCTGCCGGGTGGTGAGGTGTATCGCAAACAAAGCATTATCTTAAGCTCCTTCGAGAATGACACTACGCAAAACTTCCATGGCACTAAAATGTTTATGGGCTCGCCGGGCGTGAGTGAGTTTGGCATTGTGGAAAACGACCCGTTGTTGATTCTTGCTGAACAAAAATTACGGAAGCGGGCAGATAAACTGATAGTACTTGCCGACAGCAGTAAAATAGGTGAGCGGGGTAATCTGATATTCTGTGGGTTGTCGGATGTGGATGTGGTTATTACCGATTCAAATGCCGATCCTGAAGTGCTGGACAAAATACGTACCCATGGTGTTGAAGTCGTCGTCGTAGAAGCCTGCGAGTAATGTCTCTGTAACCTGATAGCCGGTATGTCTGCGTGGCCGGCTGTCAGGAGATTAATTTTATTCTTCCCTGCCTTTTATCCCTTCGATTAATAGCATTTTGTTTAATAACGAATAATTTACATTCTGTCGTTTCGATAATGACACTTCTGTTACATTTCTGTTAATTTGTGATTGAAAATGATTGACAAAGATTGTTGTGAGGGTATATTGCACAATAAATTCAATCTTCAATATGCAATTGAAGTCATTTTATAGCAATAACAGCAAAGGACACCTTCATGCCTTATCAGCCAGATGACTACAGACACGTCAATTATCTATGGGAAGATGACGTTGCTGACAAACTTGACCCGGTGGAGAACCTGGTTTATCGCTCAAATAAGCTGGGTGAAGACCAGCGCATCACCAATACCGGCGGTGGTAATACGTCTGCCAAAATTATGGAAAAAGATCCGTTAACCGGTCAGGAAGTCGAAGTACTGTGGGTTAAAGGTTCAGGTGGTGACTTAAGAACGTCGACCAAGGAAAACTTCTCTTCTTTATACGAAGACAAGCTACGTGCCCTGGACGAGGTTTATCAGGTATATCCGGACAAAGGCTACAAGTCAGCTGGCGAAGACCGCATGGTAGGCATGTTCAAACACTGTAACTTCTGTTTGAACCCGCGCGCCTCTTCCATCGATACGCCTCTGCATTCAATGATTGATGAAAAGCACGTAGACCACCTGCACCCGAATGCGGTTATTTCTGTGGCATCTTGTAAAGATCAGGAAAAACTGACTGAAGTTATCTGGGGCGGGAAACTGGCTTATGTACCTTGGATGCGTCCTGGTTGGGAAGCGGCCAAAGTGTGCGAAGATTCGTACAAAGCCAACCCTGACATCTGGGGTATTTTGTTAGGTCAACACGGCCACACTAACTGGTC
The DNA here is from genome assembly GCA_017794925.1 of Aestuariibacter sp. Lineage (GTDB taxonomy): Bacteria > Pseudomonadota > Gammaproteobacteria > Enterobacterales > Alteromonadaceae > Alteromonas. The sequence continues at coordinate 2,929,647 of CP051238.1, forward strand.
TTCTGAAAGTAAGAGCTGTTATGAAACGTCACTGTGGGTAATTGAAACGGCAGCGCGTTATATTGAAGAGCACGACAAAGGCGAAATGACCTTTGGTGGCCAGAAGTATCAGAGCCTGAGCGAATCTGCGCGTACTGAATTACTGACTGCGTTCCTGCCTGTTGCCCGTGGCCTGATTTCAAATAAAGTGAAATTTATTGGTACGGTGCAAACTGATGACAACACGCTGCGCTTTGTAAACAGCGTAGATGCGCCGCGTCTGGCAGCACTGGGCACATCTTGCCCTGATCACTTCCTGCGTACCAAAATCCAACCATTATATGTTGATTTTGATCCGCAAAATGACGACGTTGATACACTGATTGCTAAGTTCAAGTCAGGTCTGGCGGCTTACCGCGAGTCTTACACTGCTTACTACGAAGCGTGCAAGCGTGAAGATTCACCAGCTATGCGTGATCCGAGCCCAACAGTGGTGCTGATCCCGGGTATCGGTATGATTGCCTGGGGCAAGAACAAGAGTGAGTCGCGCGTAACTGCAGAGTTCTACAACTGTGCCATTGAAGTAATGCGCGGTGCCGAAGCGATTTCCGAGTATACCGCACTGCCACAACAAGAAGCCTTTGATATTGAATACTGGGCACTGGAAGAAGCTAAGCTGCAGCGTATGCCGGCTGAGAAGCCTTTGGCGCGTGATGTGGTTGTCGTCATTGGCGCGGGTGACGGTATCGGTAAAGCCGTGGCTCACCGTGTGGCAAAAGAAGGTGCTCACGTTGTATGTGCGGATTTGCGTCTTGAAAACGCTGAGCGCACAGCAAAAGAACTGACCGACATTTACGGCCAAGGCATTGGTGTGTCGGGCAGCGGTATTTCTGCTTGCGGTCCGGCAGTCGCGTTACAAGTCGATATTACCAAACGCGAAACCGTATCTGCTATGTTTACAGATGTACTGCTGGCCTACGGCGGTATCGATAAAGTCATCGTCACTGCGGGTGTCTTCATGGCAGAAGGCGGTGACATGGCGAAGAACGACCAAATCTTCGATTTGAGCTTCGGTGTTAACGTAAAAGGCGGTTATGTGGTTGCGTCTGAAGCCCAAACCATTTGGGAAAAACAAGGCCTTAAGGGCGCAATGGTATTAACCACCAGCGTAAATGCAGCAGTGTCTAAGAAAGGTTCTCTGGCTTATGACACCAGTAAAGCGGCTGCCAACCACCTGGTGCGTGAGCTGGCCGTGACACTGTCTCCAACGGTGAATGTGAATGCACTGGCACCTGCTACGGTTGTGCAAGGTAGCAGCATGTTCCCACGTGACCGCGTAATTTCGTCGCTGACCAAATACGACATTGCGTTTGAGGAATCGGAAAGCACCGAATCGCTGCGTAACAAACTGGCCGAGTTTTATGCTCAGCGTACCCTGACTAAGCTGCCAATTACGCCGGAAGATCAGGCAGAAGCAGCGTACCTGTTGGTGTCAGGTCAATTAAGCAAAACCACCGGTCAGGTGATCAGTGTTGATGGCGGCTTACACGAAGCCTTCCTACGATAAGGGGAATTACAATGAAAAAACGTATTGATAGCGCCTTACTGGAGGCCGAAAACGCCAAGCGCGAGAGCGACTTAAACAGTGATTACGCTGCGTTAGGTGAAAAGCTGGCTCGTGCAGATATCGATATTGAAACCATCACGGCAAAAGCCGGTGAGTTCCAAATTGCTGTCCCTTCATGGGGTACTGGTACTGGCGGTACACGCTTTGCCCGTTTCCCGGGTGAAGGTGAGCCACGTAACATCTTTGAAAAACTGGAAGATTGCGCGGTTATTAATGAGCTGTCTGGTTGTACCGACAGCGTGTCTCCGCACTTCCCATGGGACAAAGTAGACGACTTTTCTGAGCTGAAACAACAGGCAGACGAGTATGGCCTGAAGTGGGTGTCGGTAAACTCAAATACCTTTCAGGACCAACCTGGTCAGGAACACTCTTACAAGTACGGCAGCTTGAGCAATACGCAAAAAGCGTCACGCGATCTGGCTATCCAACACAATCTGGACGTCATTGAGTACGGTCAGAAGCTGGGTGCAAAAAGCCTGACTGTATGGGTAGGCGATGGTTCAAACCACCCGGGTCAACAGCATTTCCAACGTGCCTTTGAGCGCTATCTGGCCAGCATGGAAGAGATCTACAAAGGCCTGCCTGATGATTGGGAAATGCACATCGAGCACAAAATGTTTGAGCCTGCGTTCTACTCAACCATCATTCAGGACTGGGGTTCAAACCTGCTTGCGGCCATGCACTTAGGTCCTAAGTGTAAGTCTCTGGTTGATTTAGGCCACCACGCGCCAAACACCAACATTGAAATGATCGTGTCACGCCTGATCCAGTTTAAGAAACTGGGTGGCTTCCACTTCAACGACAGTAAGTACGGCGACGATGATTTGGACAGTGGTTCACTGCATCCTTATCAGCAGTTCCTGATCTTCAACGAGTTGGTTGATGCGGAATACCGCAATCAGGAAGGTTTTGGTCCGGCTTACATGCTTGACCAGTCACACAACGTGACTGATCCGGCAGAGAGTCTGATTAACTCTGCTATCGAGGTTCAGCGTTCATACGTGAAAGCCTTACTGGTTAACCGCGAAGCACTTTATGGCTTCCAGGAAGGCAATGACGCGTTGATGGCGTCGCTGGAACTGAAAAATGCGTTTAACCTGGACGTGTCTCCGATTCTGGCAATGGCGCGTCTGCGCAAAGGTTCTGCGATTGATCCGCTGGCAGTTTATCGTCAGGCGGGTTACCGTAAAGCCATGGCCGAAGCCCGCCCACGCGATCCCAATGCCACAGGCTCTGGTATCGTTTAAATCCGGCGTGCAGGCAGGGTAGTGCCCTGCCAACGTTTATTGAAACAGCCCGCCATGCCTGCGGGCTGTTTGTTTTGTACTGTACTTAACGTAGGTTGTTCACAATGCGACTCAGTCAGTGTCACAATTTTCATGACTTTCGGCGTTTAGCGGAAAAACGCTTGCCGGGGCCTGTTTTTAACTATATCGATGGCGGGGCCGACGACGAGAGCACGTTGCGCCGCAATACGTCAGCGTTTCGCGAGTGCGATTTAATCCCACGTGTATTGACCGGTGTGAAAGACATCGACCTGTCAGTCGAAGTGATGGGGCAAAAGCTCAAATTACCGGTGTATCTTTCACCTACCGCATTACAGCGACTGTTCCACCATCAGGGCGAACGCGCCGTGGCGGCGACTGCTGAGAAGTTCGGCACCATGTTTGGTGTGTCTTCACTGGGCACCGTGAGCATGGAAGAAATCGCCAAACAATATAACACCCCGCAGGTGTACCAGTTTTACTTCCACAAAGATCGCGGCCTGAACCGCGCCATGATGGAACGCGCCAAGGAATCCAACATTGAAGTGATGATGCTCACGGTGGATTCAATTACCGGCGGTAACCGGGAGCGGGATTTACGCACCGGGTTCTCAATTCCTTTCCGCTTAAACCTGAAAGGGCTTTGGCAGTTTGCGACCAAACCTGCATGGGGTATTAATTACATTACCCACGAGAAATTCAGTCTTCCCCAGCTGGACGCGCACATTGATATGGGCGGCGGTGCCAGTTCAATCGGCGACTACTTTACCAATATGCTGGATCCGTCGATGAACTGGAAAGACGTGGAAGACATGGTCAAGTTCTGGGACGGTCAGTTCTGCCTGAAAGGCATCATGAGTGCCGATGACGCCAAACGCGCCGTCGATATCGGCTGCACCGGCATTGTGATTTCAAATCACGGTGGTCGTCAGCTAGACGGTTCGCGCAGCTCGTTTGATCATCTGGCTGAAATTGTCGATGCCGTGGGTGATCAAATCGACGTGATGTTCGACAGCGGTATTCAGCGTGGTACTCATGTACTTAAAGCGCTGGCTTTAGGTGCTAAAGCAGTTGGAATAGGGCGTTATTACCTTTATGCGCTGGCCGCAGCCGGTCAAGCAGGCGTAGAACGCGCTATGCAGCTTCTGGTGGCTGAAATTGAGCGAGACATGCGCCTGATGGGATGCAGTAGCATTAGTGAGCTTAATCGTGACCACGTGCGTTTCAGATAAGCCCGAAAAGTCACAATGAATACAAGCCAGCGCAAGCTGGCTTTTTTGTGTGCACAGTTTGTCACGACAAGGTCAGTCGTCGATGAGTGATAAATAGTTTTCAACCTGTTATGCACAAGGTGTATAATAAATGTACAGTTTGAGTGGTGTTTGAATCGATGATTCAACAAGTTCGGCATTTAGGGAATGAAGATGCGTACTATTGCAATGTATTGTGACGAATATGTAGATTTGGTTAACGAGTTAGACAGGGTCGGCTTCGCGGTATTCAGGGATTTATCGGCTTTGACTAAAGGTGAGTTAATCAAGTTTTATGAGATTCAGGACTGTTACGAGATCAACAGGAGCGACGGCTCAACATATAAAACGCGAAGTCAGACTGGAAAAAACAGAACGGCCAAAGTGATGTTCTCCAGAGAGAAGGGCTTATCACAGTATGATGTGTATGTCGCCAGGATGGACAAATAACCGCACTTGCAAGGAAATAACCAAAGACGGGCATAAAAAAGGCTGCAAAAAGCAGCCTGAAATACGACCTGTCGCCCATGCCGACAGGTGCATAGTTACTGAAACGAGTTCCCCACACCAATCACAATGGTAGACAGCACCAACAGGCTGATCCCTGCCAGTAACAGCATGCGACTCTTACGGTTACTGCCGCGCCATTCCATTAATGCCAATCCCCACAGTGTGGAGAAGATAATGATACTGGCCATGTGAATGGTCCAACTGGAGAATTCGTATTTACCCATGTGACTTTCGCCCATGGTGTAAAAGAAGAACTGGAAGTACCACAGCGCGCCACCCAGTGAAGCGAGCAGGTAGTTTTTAACCAGGTTGTTTACAGGCAGTTTTTCTGCCGATGCCGCGACCTGGCCGAGATACTCTCTTGCGGTACCGTTTTTCTTAATCAACCATAAACACCACAATGCGTTAGTGGTTAAACCGCCCGCCAACACAACACATAATACCGGTAAGCCCTGCCATAATGACGCAGTACCTGCTTCCACAGTAAGTTCGTTAATGGGCTTGCCTGCTGCAATACCAAAGGCAAAACAGCTCGACATAATGCCGGAGAACAAGGCAATCAACAGACCTTTTCGCATATCGATGCTTTCGCTGTCTTCTGCGGTATTCAGGCTGCGATTTTTTTCCGCGGTGGCTTTGGCAACAATGATCACGCCAATCAGTGTCATGAACGTTCCCGCAACAGCGAACTGGCCGCTCGTGGTCGCGATAACGTCACCAAAGTGTCCTGACGCAATAGGCGGGCCCAGGGTACCCAGTACCGTAGTCAGACCCAATACAATGGCCATGCCGGATGAAATACCCATATAGCGAACGGCTAGTCCAAATGTTAAACCGCCGAAGCCCCAGCCGGCACCCCATAAGTAACATTGCTGTAACACATCTGACGGAACAGATGACAATACCCCAAGTAAATCCTCAGTCTGAATCCAGGCGAAAAACCAAGGACAAACCAGCCAGCTAAAAATGCCGCCACACAACCAAAAAATTTCCCATGACCATCGCTGTATACGCTTGTAGGGCACGTAGAAGCTGGCGGAGAACAGTCCTCCTAGCCAGTGAAAAAATACGCCTAATAACGGGTTAGTCGCCATGCAGCACTCCTCTCATAGCCGGTAAAAACACCATTGCGATCTCGCAATTGTTTATTTTTTGTAAAAGTTGGCCGCTAGCATACACCGAATTTTGTTAATTATCACGCAATATCAATCTTTATTGGTCATAATTGGTGCTTGAGTGTGATTGGTTTGGTTTGAATACGACCTGGAAAGTGGTTTATTTACCCGATTCTTCAGACAGGCAGGAACACAGGGTGATTAACCTATACCCCATGCCTGCCTTACAGTACAATGCATTGATAACATCAGTCTGGGCTTTAGCTGCTGTAAGTCTTTGAGTAAGCAATGTTTACTTTTCTCACTGTAGTGAAGGGCCAGTCCGGGAATTAAATGAGGGATTCATGGCGAAAGACATGTCATTAGTATGTCGGGATGTAAGTAAAACCTATCACGACGGTGACAATCAGATTGCAGTACTCGACAGTGTGTCATTTGAACTGGCGCGAGGCGAGAAAATTGCCATTCTGGGCAGCTCCGGCTCAGGTAAAAGTACGTTGTTGCATATTCTGGGTGGGTTAGATCATCCCACTGCCGGGAGTGTGGAAATTAACAAGCAGGTACTGGCCGAGTTATCCAGCAACGCGTTAGCGGCCTTGCGCAATCAAAAGCTCGGTTTTATTTACCAGTTTCATCACTTGTTGGCTGAATTTACCGCCGTCGAAAACGTCGCCATGCCGCTAATGATCAACGGCGAGTCCAAAAACAAAGCAGAAGAACGCGCTGCTGCGTTACTGGAAAAAGTAGGGCTTAGCCATCGCATTCATCATTTGCCGTCGGCTTTGTCTGGGGGGGAACGTCAGCGAGTCGCTATTGCGCGTGCGCTGGTAAATAATCCCAGTATTGTGCTTGCCGACGAACCAACCGGTAATCTGGATAACAAAACCGGTGCGCAAATCTACGCGCTGTTGTGTGAATTGAGCGAACAAATGGGTACCAGCTTTATTGTGGTCACTCACGATATCCAGCTGGCAAATGAAATGGACCGCGTACTTGAACTGACTAACGGTAAATTGTCTACCCGGGAGCAGGGTGCGTTGTGAACATCAGCTTATTATTAGCCCGCCGGTTTCGCAAAAGTAAATCCAGCAATCGGTACACGTCCTTTGTTTCCCTGTCTTCAACACTGGGGATTGGATTGGGGTGTTTCGTACTTATTGTACTGCTGAGCGTAATGAATGGCTTCGAGCGCGAATTGCGCGACAGACTTCTGGCCATTATTCCCCATGGCGAACTGTTTTCAATAAACCAGTCAGGCATTCAGGACTGGCAGAATTACCAGCGTAAATTTAGTCGGGACGACAGAATCGTCAGCGTCGAGCCGTATACCAAAATCACTGGCATGATACAGCAGGGCACGGAACTTAAAGCGGTAGAACTGACGGGTATTCAGGTAGGCGAGACAGTACCAGCCCGCTGGCAACGGGAGATATCTCAACTGGATTGGCAACATTTGGCAGCACAACCTGCCGGTGTGTTGTTAGGTAGTGCCATTGCGAAAAAGCTGGGGTTGTCGGTAGGTGACAAGATTACAGTGGTGATCCCATCAGTGACAGAAGACCTCACCTTTGCTGCGCCTAAAAATCTGTATCTTACTCTTGCTGGTACGGTAAGTCTCGGCGGTGAGCTGGATAACTTAATTGGCATTATGCATTTGCAAGCGGCCTCTGAGGCGTCGGGTATTGCTTCCGGGGCGCAAGGATTGCGCTTCCAGTTACACGATCCGTTCGCCGCTTACAGCGTAGTCCGTGAGATTGGCTATACCTTTCCTCAGGCCGTTTATATGTCTGATTGGACAAGGACTCAGGGACATCTTTATGACGATATTAAATTGGTGCGGGTAGTGGTTTATATTGCGCTTTCACTGGTTATTGCCGTGGCCTGTTTTAACATTGTGTCGTCTTTGGTGATGGCGGTAAAAGAAAAACAAGCATCGATTGCAATATTAAAAACCATGGGCGCAACAGACCGACAGGTGCGATTCGCCTTTATGTATCAGGGCATGCTTAACGGCGTTATTGGTGTGTTTTGGGGGACATTACTGGCAGTGATCACTGCACCGAATTTGTCGGCCTGGATTGGCGCGCTGGAATCACTTCTGGGCGTGAAGGTACTGTCAGGCGATATCTACTTTATTGATTTTCTGCCGTCGCAGTTATATTGGGGAGATGTGTTAATAACGGTGGTTGTTGCATTGACGCTGAGTATTCTTGCTACTTTGTATCCAGCGCATAAAGCCGCTGCGATTGCACCCGCCCGGGCATTGCATTAACCCGGGCAGGTCGCCGTTAGCTTTTAGGCATTGCGATCGAAGTGTTCAAAGTCGACGTCTTCCTGTTTCGAGCCCGCATTCGGGTCGTCAAATACTGCTTGGTCTAATTCACCTTCAGACTTCGCAATAATACAGGCTACCGTACAGTCACCCGTAATATTCACGGCTGTACGCGTCATGTCCAGCAAGCGGTCCACACCGATAATTAGCGCGATACCTTCTACTGGCAGATTAACTTGCTGCAGTACCATGGCAAGCATGATTAGGCCTACACCTGGCACACCAGCAGTCCCCACAGAAGCCAGTGTGGCTGTCAGCACTACCATCACGTAATCACCCAGCGTTAAATCCACGGCGTAGACTTGAGCAATAAATACAGTCGCGACTCCCTGCATAATGGCGGTACCGTCCATATTGATGGTGGCACCTAAAGGCAGTGTAAATGACGAGACGGATTTACCTACACCCAGCTTATTGCGGGCAGTTTCCATGGTTACCGGCAAGGTTGCACTGCTGCTTGACGTGCTGAATGCGAACAGGGCTGCATCGCGCATCTTGGTAAGCAGCATGACAGGGCTTAACCCGCTGAATACTTTTAACAGCGCCGAATAAGTGACCAGTCCGTGAATAATTAACACCACCAGTACAACCAGGAAGTATTTAACCAGGCTGATTATTGTGCCGATTTCAATGCTGGCAAACAGCTTGGCCATCAACACAAACACACCGTAGGGCGCCAGATTCATAATAATGGTGACCAGACGCATAATAACGGTATTCAAATCCTCAAAAAACGCTGCTACGCGTTTGCCTGCATCACCTGTCATCGCCATGGCTACACCGAGCAGTACGGCAAATACGATGATTTGCAGCATATTACCCTGCGCCAGCGCATTAATTGGGTTGCTTGGGAACATATTCACAATAACTTGCGACAGGGACGGCGCTTCTTTTGCTGCATAAACCGTTTCGGCCTGCAGGTTTAAGCCTTCTCCTGGTGCCACCAGCAAACCCGCCATAATAGCCAGTGTTACTGCTATGCCGGTTGTGAGAATGTAGAAACTAATAGACTTGATACCGAGTCTGCCTAATTTTGAAGGGTCAGACAAAGAACTTGTACCACAAATTAATGAAACTAAAACCAGCGGGACTACCAGCATTTTCAGGCTGGATATGAAGATTTGCCCGAGAGTTGAAAATATACCTTCAACCAAAATGCTATACGTGGAAACTTCCACTGAGAATATCGAAAAGCGTAAATCTCCGCTATCATCAAATATAAATTGAAGCAGGGCACCAATAATGATTCCGGCAATCATGCCGATAAAGATGCGTGCAGTTAAGCTGTACTTGTGTGAAGACTGAGACATGTAAATTCCCTGAAGTGTTATTTTATTATTGTACTTAGTTAGTGTGCCAGATTCAGAGCAGTTTTAAATACTTAAAATGACCCAATCACGGTAAAGAGGTCCAGGAAGACGATGAAAATGCAATCTCTACGCTTATTATCCATCACATGGGCACTGTTACTACTGGTAGCATGTGGTGGTGGCGGTTCGGTATCAAGAGATGATGACACCGGTACTGTTACCCCAGATCCTACTTATAGTATCAGCGTTGCGTTGACCAACGGCGCAGGAGAGGCCAGTACGGCGTTAACCGGTGATTCACCGTTAACCCTGACTGCTACGGTGACGGACAGCTCGGGTAATCCCGTGTCAAACCAGGTGGTGTCATTCAGTTTCTCTGTTGAGAATCTGGCGCGATTCTCCAACGACACCGGTACCGCACTGACCAATAGTGAAGGGGTTGCCACCATTACCCTGATTGTAGGTGAATTGTCGGGCAGTGGTATGGTAACCGCTACCCTCGACTCCACCACCAGTGCACAGACCGGGTTTACTTCCTCGGGTACAACTGCAACGGTGGAAACACCAGAATCCCTCGAAATATTCTCCAGTCAATCGCAGCTGTCTTCCAGCGGTAATGACGAAGTGGAATTGTGGGCAGTCGTTAAGAACGCACAGAATATTCTTCTGGAGGGCGTTACTGTCTCGTTTTCGGCAGACAACAACGCCGCTATCGCCGAAACCCAACCTGTCACAGATGATAACGGTACCGCTCGTGTCCAGTTAAGAACAGGCGGTGACAAGGAAAACCGAACCATTACCGTTACGGCAACCGTGTCGGGCGAAACCACATTAACTGAAACTCTGAGTATTAATGTGGTGGGCACTGAAATCGATATTAACGGGGCAACATCAGCCATTATCGGCGACGCAGTAAACATTACTATTAGTCTGGAAGACTCTGATAATGTGGGCATTAGCGGCGAAGCGTTGACGCTGGTAGTGACTGATCCAAGCGGTGCAGACGTAACCGCTACAACGGTAAATAATGTAGAACCGGTAACAGGCGACGAAGGACGTGTTACCGTGCAGTTTACTGCACCTGCATCAGGTACGTATTCATTAACGGCCAGCGCGTTGAATACCCAAACCAGTTTTGAAATTGAAGTGCAACAAGATGAATTTGTATTCCTGAATGCGCCAGATGTGGATGATGTTGAGCAGGATATTGCACTTAATACTAATTTCGCGCTGCAAATTCGCTGGTTACGTGACGCCAACCCGTTCTCTGGTGGCAATGTGAGCTTTGCAATATCACGCGGCTCTATTGTGAGCGCTGATGCCACAACTGGCACAGATGGTATTGCCAACTTAACCGTGTCATCCACCAACGCAGGTTTAGCAACCATTTCGGCAACCGGTACTGATGGATCGGGCGTTGAAGTGTCTACGCAAATTGATATTGCCTTTATCGCGACCGATGCGGAAACATTGATTCTGGATGCAACCCCTGACTCAATTGGTCCGGACGGACAGACAAGTACCATTTCAGCTGTTGTGTTGGACTCCGATGGCAACCGGGTGCGCAATAAGCTGGTTAACTTCGAGGTGAACGACGTTTCTAACGGCAATCTGACCGATGCGCAGAGCCGCACGGACCGCCGCGGTATCGCCACTACAGTGTATGAATCCAATGCAGTAAGTACCTATCAAAGCGTGCAGGTTACCGCTTATGTGAATGACGAACCGTCTGTAACGGGTACCACGTTCCTGACAGTGGGTGACCGTCCTTTTGATATTTCTTTGGGTACTGGCAACCTGATTGAAGCGCCGCAGCAGTCGTCGTACAGCAAAGAGTTCTCGGTATTTGTGACTGACGCCGATGCAAATCCTGTGGAAGGCACAACGCTAACGTTCAGTGCGACACCCGTTATTGAAACGGTTGGTTATGCTTACTACAAAGGTTACTGGATTTGGGATGAAGACGACTCTATTCATTATCAGGTGATCACAGCGCAGTGCTTCAGCGAAGATGCGAATGGCAATGGCCGACTGGATGCAGGTGAAGACCTGAATGGAGACGGACAGCTGACTCCGGGGAATACCGCTGCCATCGATGCTGATGCTACTACCGATGAAAATGGTCAGGCGCTTATCGAGCTTAATTATCCCAAGCAATATGGTGGTTGGGTACAGTTAACTCTGAGTGCAAGAGGGGAGTCTTCTGGTACCGAGTCTGTCGATACCATGCAATACACATTAGGTGTGTCTGCAGAAGACCGGAGTACCCAGGGTTCGCCTCCGCCATCAAGCACCTGGGGCACTAGCAGCAGTTGCTCGGATACCTTGTAACGCTGGACAGCCATACACGAAAAAGCCGCTCAAATTGGAGCGGCTTTTTGTTGTCTGCAGGAACCTGAATTTAATCAGGGGAATCAGGCTTGTTGGAACGGATATACAGAGCCCAATTTTAACAGCTGGGTTAATTGATCCAGTGCCGTGCGTGATTCAACCAATAATTGTGGGTCACGTAAATCATCTTCTGTGAGTACATCACGGTAATGTTTTTCTACCCAGTTGTTTAACTTGCCGAATAAATCGTCGTTCATTAGCGTGTTCGGATTAACCGCCGCTAATTCTGCGTCGGTAAGGGCTACGCGTAACCGCAAACATGCAGGGCCTCCGCCGTTGCGCATACTTTGTTTTACATCGAAATAATTAACACTTTTTATCGGCGTATCGCGGGTAACCAGCTCAGCAAGGTATTGCTCTACAACCGGATTTTCCTGACACTCAGAGGGCGCGATAATGGTCATATTGCCATCTGGCAAGGTGACTAACTGGGTGTTAAACAGGTACGTTTTAATGGCATCCTGCACTGACACTTCACTGTCTTTCACTTCAATAAAGTGCAAAGGCTGTTCACCAAATTTTTGTTGAATTTCAGCGATGGCCGCACTGCTGTTATGGAAGGCTTGCTGGTGATAGAACAACACGTTGCGATTACCGACAGCAATTACGTCGTTGTGGAACACGCCTTGGTCTATCACATCCGGGTTTTGCAGAATATACACCACGTTTTCATCGCTCAGGCCATGCAAACGGGCAACAGCCTGACTCGCTTCGAACGTTTGACGAGCAGGGAATTTCTTCGGCTGCGGACGATCGTTTCTGAACGCGTGGCGGCCATATACAAAAATCTCGACACCGGCGTGACCATATTCACTGCACAAACGCGTGTGGTTGGCTGCGCCTTCATCACCAAAATGTTCGTTGTCTGGCAGGTGAGCGTGGTGAGCAAAATACTTATTATTCGCAAAGGTGGCTTTTAAAATGTTGCCGGTTACCTGTGGTTCTAACGAACGGTGGAATTTATTGGTTAGGTTCGCCGGTGTGAAATGGACTTTTCCATCGGCGGTATCGGCGCTAGGCGATACCGTAGCCGCGTTGGCCGTCCACATGCTGGACGCTGAGCAACACGCCAAAAAGATTTCACGCGCTTGTTTACCGGCTTGTTCCAGCACATTGCCGTCGCTTCCGGTAAAGCCCAGACGACGCAATGTGGCGATATCAGGACGCTCCTGCGGTGCTAATACGCCCTGAACCAGTCCCATGTCAGACAACGCCTTCATTTTTTTAAGGCCCTGTAAAGCGGCTTCTTTGGGGTTGCTCGCCGCATTCGCATTAGAATAAGAGGCAACATTGCCGAAAGACAACCCGGCATAGTTATGAGTGGGACCCACCAGACCATCAAAGTTTGCTTCACAATATTGCATGATTTCCTGCCTTATTCTTTGTTATACGACACTAACTGATTTGGTATTAATCCGAACAGTAGCTATAAAAGTATTCGTTACAACAGCAACAATTTACGGTGCCGGTATAGGTAACTCGGGCGCATTATACGTAAATAAATGGCGGTGCCAATCGCAGTGGTTAAAAAATGAACTATTATTGCTGTGTAAAAAAACATCATTGCGAATAAGTATTAAGAAGAACTTGTTTTCCATTCACTTTGTAGATATATGTTAAAAAAAGAAGCGTTAGCCTGTATGAGTGAATCTGCCTTATTATTTTTCTGGCTTAGCATCAAAAACTTAAATTTTTCAAAGGTTTAATTCTTATTTATGACAAAATCACTGGTCATAGTCGAGTCACCGGCCAAAGCGAAAACAATTAATAAATATCTCGGTAAAAATTTTATCGTAAAATCTTCCGTGGGCCACGTACGCGATCTACCAACTAAAGCGTTAGGCAAAGTTGAGCCGAAAAAAAGCGCAAAAGAACTGAAAACGTATTCGGACGAAGACAAGGCCGAGTACCTCAGGAAGTTTGAATATCAAAAGCTGGTTGACCGCATGGGCGTCGACCCGCAACACAACTGGAAAGCACACTATCAGGTGCTGGAAGGCAAGGAAAAAGTCGTTAATGAGCTTAAAAAGCTCGCCAAAGATGCCGACACTATCTACCTCGCAACGGATTTGGACCGCGAAGGAGAGGCCATCGCCTGGCATTTACAAGAGTTGTTGGGTAAGAAAGACAAAACCTACCAGCGCGTGGTATTTAACGAAATTACCAAAAACGCAATAAAAGAAGCGTTTGAACATCCGGGTGAAGTGAACACCGCACGGGTTAACGCCCAGCAAGCGCGACGTTTCCTCGACCGCGTAGTAGGTTTCATGGTGTCGCCACTGTTGTGGAAAAAGATCGCCCGTGGCCTGTCTGCCGGACGGGTTCAGTCTGTTGCGGTGCGTCTGGTTGTAGAGCGTGAACGCGAAATCAAAGCGTTTGTGCCAGAAGAGTTCTGGGATGTACACGCCGATTTAACCACAGCGTCCAGCGAAGCGCTGCGCATGCAGGTTATGAAGCAAGCTGGAGAAAACTTCAAGCCGGTTAACAAAGCGCAAACCGACGCAGCGGTAGCCCTGTTAAAAGATGCGCCGTACGAAGTGATCAGCCGCGAGTCGAAACCGACTCAGAGCCGCCCGTCAGCACCGTTTATTACATCAACATTGCAACAGGCTGCGAGTACGCGTCTGGGCTTTGGTGTAAAGAAAACCATGATGCTGGCCCAGCGCTTGTACGAAGCGGGTCACATTACCTATATGCGTACCGACTCAACAAACCTGAGTCAGGAAGCGCTGGATGCGTGTCGCGGTTTCATTGACGACAACTTTGGCAGTGCCTATTTGCCAGCGTCGCCTAACCGATACGGTAGCAAAGAGGGCGCACAGGAAGCTCACGAAGCCATCAGGCCTTCAAACGTCAATACCCAGGCTGCCAGTCTAAAAGACATGGAACGCGACGCACAGCGTCTCTACGAGCTTATTTGGCGACAATTTGTGGCGTGTCAGATGACACCCGCAAAATATGACGCCACAACCGTGAAAGTTGCAGCCGGTGATTTTGAGTTGGTTGCCAAAGGCCGGGTACTGAAATTCGACGGTTGGACCAAAGTGCAACCGCAAAAGAGCAAGAAAGGCGACGAAGACAAGTTACTGCCAGACGTGAAGCCGGGCGACACGCTGAATTTACAGCAGTTAGATCCCAAACAGCACTTCACTAAGCCGGTGGCGCGTTTTAACGAAGCGTCGCTGGTAAAAGAGCTTGAAAAGCGAGGAATTGGCCGTCCTTCAACCTACGCCAGTATCATCTCGACGATTCAGGATCGAGGTTATGTGCGTTTGGAAAACAAACGTTTTTATGCTGAAAAAATGGGCGAGATTGTCAATGATCGCCTGATGGAAAACTTTGATGACCTGATTGGCTATGATTTTACGGCCAACATGGAACAGCAACTGGACGAAATCGCAGAAGGCCATAAAGACTGGAAAAAAGTCCTGGATCTGTTCTATTCCGATTTTTACCAGAAGTTACTGCGTGCCGAGCAAGATCCTGAAGAGGGCGGAATGCGCCCCAATCAGGCCGTACCGGTTGCAATTGATTGCGGCAAGTGCAGTCGTCCCATGAACGTTAGAACAGCCAGTACAGGCGTGTTCCTTGGCTGCTCGGGTTACAACCTGCCGCCCAAAGAGCGTTGTACCAACACCATGAACCTGACTTCCGGTGAGGAAGTGGTAAAAGTGGATGACGACGATGAGCAGGAAACCGCAGATTTACGCGCCAAGCGCCGTTGTCCTGAGTGCGGCACCGCGATGGACAGCTACCTGGTTGATGAAACCCGTAAACTGCATGTGTGCGGTAATTCACCGGCATGTCCCGGCACTTACGTAGAGCAGGGTACATTCAAGATCAAAGGCTACGACGGCCCCATCATTGAATGCGACAAGTGTGGCAGTGATATGGAGCTGAAGAACGGCCGTTTTGGTAAGTACTTCGGTTGTACCAACACGGAATGTAAGAACACCCGTAAGTTACTCAGAAACGGTGAAGCGGCGCCGCCTAAAGAAGACCCGGTAGATTTACCTGAGCTGCCGTGCGAGAAAAGTGATGCTCACTTCGTACTTCGCGATGGCGCGTCAGGTATTTTCCTGGCTGCTCACAATTTCCCGAAATCCCGGGAAACACGGGCACCCAAAGTGGGAGAGCTTGCGCGCTTCCGCGACCGTTTGTCACCGAAGTTTTATTACCTCGCTGACGCACCAAAAGCCGATCCGGATGGCAATCCGTCGATTGTCCGTTACAGCCGGAAAACCAAGCAGCAATACGTGATGTCGGAAGATGCCAAAGGCAAAGCGACAGGATGGTCTGCCTGGTACGAAAACGGCAAATGGCAACCCAAAGACACTAAAAAGAAATAAAACAGGTTCAGGTAAATGGCATCGTTACAAGAACAGTTACTCAAAGCAGGCTTGGCAGACAAATCAAAAGCGAAACAAGCCCGCTCTGAGAAGCGTAAAAAGCAGAAGCTAAAAAACAAAGGCGCAGCCGTTGAGCAAGACGCCAGCAAAGTCGCGGCGCAGGCTGCTGCAGAGGCTAAAAAGGAACGGGACCGCGAGCTGAATCAGCAACGCAAAGCGGAAGCCGACAAAAAAGCGGTGGTAGCGCAAATACGTCAGCTCATTACCACCAACCAGCAGCCGAAAGGTGATGGCGATACGCTTCTCAATTTCACCGACGACAATGTGGTAAAACGCATGTACGTCAGCGCAGCAGTGCACAAACTGGTACTGGATGCGCGACTGGCAGTAGTGAGACTGGACGAAGAATACGCGCTGGTACCCACCCCAGTAGCCGATAAAATCGCCGAACGTGATGAAAACGTGGTGGTATACCGCGCCGATCTCCGCGAGGAGAACAAAGCGAAATCGGAAGAAGATGACTGGTACGCCGACTACGAAATCCCGGACGATTTAACCTGGTAAACTGGTGCAGAATAACCAAGCCAGTCGGGAAACTCCTGACTGGCTTTTTTGTTTCTGCATAAAACGCCTTTAGATGTCGGCTTGATTTCCCGACAAGTGTTGTAAAAAACTCAGAGCCTGTTGTGGTGTCATTTCATCGGGTAGGAACTCAGATTGCCCTAAATCTGACAGTAACCGGGTGAATTCTGCGCTGCTTCCAGCATAGCCCATTTGCCACTGTTTAAAGCAGGGCGCATCAATGTATTCATAGCTGATGATATTAATTTCGTCGTGGCGAGGGTCATCGGCGATATCCAGGTATAACTCATTTACAGCGCCGCGTTCGCCTTCCAGCGCCTGCAAAAAATACTGTTTGTCGTAAGACAGCATGCCGCAAATTTCCAGAGAATCGTTGTTAGAGCGCGCCACCTCCAGAATAGATTTCAGATCGCCCAATGACATTTCTCGTGATGCCCGGCTATAGTACACCAATCGTATTAAATTCATTTTCAACCCTCTTAAACCAATGTATACCGTCTAATTTGCACAACACAAACTGGCGTCTATGCTTCAAATATAGCAGAGAATAAATAAACAGCAGCGCCAGGTGAATCGATGAATAGTCCGGTATTTTTGGTGGGGCAGAGCGCAAAACCTTCTGAGTTTCTTCCCGACAATGGCATTCCTTTCGAATTGCTTACCAGTTTAAGAAATACCAGGAAAAAACTGCGTAGTGTTAAACCTTCACTAGTTATTCTGAGAGTGACCTGTGAGGAGGATATTCATCTATGTCAGGAGGTTGCTCAATACGTTCGTCAAGGACTCGCAAATCAGGATACCAGGCTCGTATTACTTCATGATCCTGGCCAACAGCTGGACGAGGTGTTATGGCTTGAGGACTATCAAATTAATGCGTGCCTGACAGCGTCATTCGAGAGAGCGACGTTTAATGCCAGTGTATTGAAACGGGAAATCGCGACATTTGAGTACATCGAAAATACGCACAAACAACACGATGCCGAAACCGAAATGTTGGTGTGTATTACGCGTTTTTCCAGAGCTGACGAAAATATTACTGCGTTGCTATCAACCTTTTCCGAAGCCTTAGCCAGGCTGTGCCATGCCACCTGTAGTTTTGAAATATATATAGAAAACCAAACCGGTTACAGGGTAAGAAGTGCAGGAGTAGAAACCGCAGAAAGGGTCAATGCGTTACGACAGCTGTTGCTTAATAATCAGGTTCCGCCAAGTATCAGGCAGGCTATCGACGAGAAACACCCTCAGATAAATTTGCTGCAGGAAAATGCCGGGCTCGAAAGCGTTATTTCGCTTATTGATGAGGACATCGGCAGTTATCTGGCATTCCCTGTGGTGGTCTATAATCGGGTGGTATGTCTGTTGTTCTACCTCATCCCGGAAAGTGAAATGGACCGGGTGTCAATGAAGCAAATCAATATTATTAATAAGGCCGCTGAGCAGCTTACCGTTTTACTTGAACGTAAACAGGCAGAATCGAGCCTAAAAAAACAATATCAACGGCTGAGGGATACATTACTCGAACTGAAAACGACGAAAGAAGCGTTGGCGCACAATGAAAAGCTGGCCAGTATTGGTCGGATGGCTGCCGGTATTGCCCATGAAATAAACAACCCTCTGTCTTTTGTTATGAGCAATTTCTCGTCCATGGACGGTTATGTAGAAAGCATTATTCAGTTGCAGTCCATGCAGTCCGAGCTATTGACTGCCATAGACATTCAGCAGGATCACGAAGCGGTACATCTCAAAAAATCACTGAACGATTTTGAGGAACAAGCCGGGATCCCGTTTATTCTGGAAGACATCCGGGCCATTGTGTCTGACTCCTTCCACGGGTTACAGCGCGTAAAGAATATCATTACTGACCTGAAATCTTTTTCACACAACCAGGCGGGAGAAAAAACGTTTTGTGACATCAAAACGGTGCTTGATGAGTCGCTTAAAATGCTTCGTTATGATTTAGACAATAAGGTTTCTATTATTGAGGAAGTGTCATTTACTGGCGTGTTCTATGCTTATGCTGGATTGCTGGAACAGGTGCTGCTCAATATTATAAAAAACGCTGTTCAAGCCATGGAGAAAGCACAAACGCAGGCACCTGAGATTACTATCAACATTGCTGATAAGGACGATGAATTAGAAATTCGTATAAAAGATAATGGCCCCGGCATAAGTAAAGAAACAAAAGCGAAGATCTTCGAACCCTTTTTTACCACCAAACCTATAGGCGAGGGAACAGGGCTGGGTTTATCGGTGGTGTATAACATTGTTCAGCGATTGGATGGGCGAATTGAGTGCAACAGTGAACCCGGTGTGTACACAGAATTTGTGATGCATTTTCCTCTCAAATTAGAGGACGGCAGTGACTAATTGCCACGAAAAAACAGGTTAATTGCCTTTAGGCGAATATCTTCACATTTACTCAAATCCCTTCATGTTAGTGCCAATCACTTTAGGTATTATCTTTCGGCACAAAGCAGCACTGAAATAAAACATTTGAATCCAGCCTATAGTCAGATGCAAGGTATTGTTATTAAATAATTATGTTGAGATTTCAAAGATTGTATTGGTCAGGTATTTTTGGTCACCTGATTATGGTTGTTTTACGCCAAAGCGGAAAGGATTTACATCCATACTTTTATGAAGGATTCTTATAATCCGAATTTCCTGGCTACCTGTTTGCTTGTAGAAAATAACGTGACTACCTTGCGGAAATTTTCTGTATCTGTCTCTTATTTCGTCGCAGCTTTTGCCGATATCAGGATTTTCAGATAACATCCAAAATGAATTGTCGAACTGCTTTAGGTATGCATTACGCTGTTCTCGGCCCATTTACGTTGCGTAAACAACGCGATATCTTTTAAATCGGATTTTGCGAGTACAGATAACTTGAATGGTTTCACTCTATTAATTCATCATCTAGTTCTGAAATCAGGTGCTCAAGGTCGTATTCAGCCTCGCCACTTTCTTCACCTGCTACAAGTAACTGACGCAAAGTGTTTAATTTGGTCTCCTGCGCTTCTAGCAAGTGAAGAGCTGAACGAATCACTTCGCTTGCTGAACCATATCGACCACT
This sequence comes from Aestuariibacter sp., assembly GCA_017794925.1. Taxonomy (GTDB): domain Bacteria; phylum Pseudomonadota; class Gammaproteobacteria; order Enterobacterales; family Alteromonadaceae; genus Alteromonas. Next base: position 2,949,430 of record CP051238.1, read on the forward strand.
TTGAATTTGACTAGTAATAAAGCCATCAAAATGATCTCCAAGGGTAATGCTGGTATTTTTAGCCATTGGCTTTCTCTAAGTACCAATATATACCTAATTATGGTATTTGTGCATTGAAGTCAATTGCACATAACAATCACAGTATGCCGCTCGTAGGCTCGCTGGGGCAGTCACACAAATTTTAGCCCATGCATTACTGCACGTTATGCGGGCGTTGATGACCGCTTATGCAAAATTATTAGTTCTAAAATGAATTATTTGGCCTATACCTAAATAACCGCTCTTGATCACTAGCAGAATTGTCAGAATTCATTGGTACTCACATATAGTCACTTCATCAGTACTAAGAAATTACAACGTGCTGATAATTCTTTATACTGACGTTAATCTTACTCAACTCACGGACCCGTTTTGTTTTCAGCCAACCTCGCAATGGAAAAAGCAAATCAGTTTTCTCGTTTTGACCTCGATAATCCGTTATCAACGTGTTCAGAACATCCTATTTTACTGGAAGACCAAAACTGGCTTACCTGTGAACACTATGTTCAGGCAAAAACGTTAAAAAGTGCTCAGCAAGCCAGTAAGGTTGCTTCATTGATCTCGGGTGAACAAGCTTACGTTTATGGTAAGGCCTGGTACCGTGGAAAAATTAAGGACTATAAAAGCACAGCGCCGATACTGATGAAAAGGGCGCTGTACACTAAAGTGCAAATGTACGAGGAAGTGCGGGAAGCCTTACTGGCTACTGACGACAAGCTGATTGTCGAAACATCACAATACGATTATTTCTGGGGTATTGGTCGTGATCAGCGAGGATTGAATCATATTGGCAAAGCGTGGATGGATATCCGGGATAAGTTACGCAACGCCTAATTAACAGACTTCAGGTAAGCCGGTACTTCGCCAAATGTTCATAATGCTTCATTGCCTCGTCAAGCAGCGGCTGTAAGTCGTCCGGCACGTCGGGTAACGATCCTTCTGGACCTGCAAAACCGGTACTCTTCCAAACTTCCGGATACCAGTGTGATGCCCATACGCCGTCAGATTTGTGTCCGCCGGCCGGCCAATTCAGCATGGCTGGATCCCATTTTATACCTATCGCCGAACATAGCTTTTCTAAAAACATGGCAGGGTTGGACCGAATATCGCCTGAATCAATCACAACAGGTGGCGCATCAGGCTGACTGGTTAGTTTGTCAAAAAGCGCAGCTTGTTCTTTCACACCAATGTCGCTGAGTACGGGAATACCGTTTTTCCGGGTGTAACTGGCAATGACCCGGGCTGGATGTCGAATTAAAAACACGTGTTTAACAGCGTCCATCCATTTATCAGGAAAGCCGGCTAACATGTGCTGGGGCATGTGTTTTTGGTAAAACAAGGTTTTATTGTCGGGGATAGGGCCGGCACAACGCTCGCCAACCTTTACTGGGTCGGTTTCTTCATTGGCAAAAATGACATCCAGCATGGGATCCGCTCTGCCGCCAATTTTCAGAAACGGGGCATAGAAGGGCTCATCCCATACAGCGCAATCGGCGCGAGCACCAAATGCATACATCATGGCGGTTGAAAGGTTTCTGGGTCCTGACCACATTGCAATACGCATTACATTTCCCTTGTTCATATAAACAACGTTTGGATGAGTACTAAACATTACGAAACTAGCTAAGCCGTTGCAACGTATTTCCCTTTTCTGCACGGACGATGCACCAATATCTGGCAGTGTGTGGTGATTTGGTAATTTTTAGCACAAAAATACGCAATATATTAGGCATTTAGACCGTATTTATCTGCCATGATTCTTGCATCTGTTTTCGTCAGTTAACCGCCAGCAGTACATAAAAAAGGAGCGCAAGTGACGACGGTGTCATCTCCATCAGGCCGGGCATTGGGTTGGGCTTTACTGCCCATTATCCTAACCGCGGCCATCCTGATGTATGTGTTATTTGTATTGAAAGGTGGTCCGCACATTCCTTTATTAGTCGGTTGTGCCATTACGGCGTTGATTGGCGTTTACCACGGTACTTGTTGGCAGGATGTGCAATCGTCAATGATTAAAAACATCGCAGAAAGCCTCCCTGTGCTGGGCATTTTTATGCTGGTAGGTATGACCATAAGTAGTTGGATTGCGGCGGGGACGGTACCATTTCTTACCGCGCAGGGAATTGCATTGATCTCTCCAGACTGGTTTTTGCCGGCGACCTGTTTATTGTGCGCGCTGGTGTCAGTGTTTACCGGTACGTCCTGGGGAACTGTCGGGACGATTGGTCTAGCCTTAATGGGGATGGCTGACGTACTGGGGATTTCGCCTGCACTGTGTGCAGGTGCTATTGTTTCCGGGGCCTGGTTTGGCGATAAGATGTCGCCGCTATCCGATACCACCAATTTCACCGCAGCTATTGCCCGGGTAGATTTGTATGCGCATATTCGCAATATGATCCCCAGTACATTACCGGCAATGTGTCTTGCGTTGGTCATTTATTATTGGCTGGGGCCTGATACGTCAACTAAGACGCTGAACGATGGCGTATTAGCTTCACTTTCTGCCAGTCTTGAAAAGCAATTTGATTTGGCCTGGTGGGTGCTTATTCCGCCCGGTGTGATTGCGTTGACAATCTACTTTCGACTCCCGGCTATTCCTGGCATATTTTTTGGTGTCGTATCTGCCTCTATTGTAGCAGTGCTCGGGCAGGGAGAGAGTCTGGATTCACTGGTTCAGCTGTTAATGAATGGTTTTCAGAGTCAAACCGGACAACCCGGTTTGGACGCATTGCTGTCCAAAGGGGGCCTGATGTCGATGATGTGGGTCATTTCATTGATTATTCTGGCGATGGCGTTGGGTGGCGCGTTACAAGCAACCGGGAGTCTTGAAACTTTATTGCACGCGCTGCTGAAAATAGCGAATACACGATTTAGATTGGTTGTTGTAACGCTGTTGGCGGCACTGGGCTTTAACTTTGCCAGCAATGCCTTTATCGCTTATACCTTACCGGGCAGAATGTTGTTGCCTGCGTATCAACAGCGCGGGTTGTCCGGGGCTAATTTGTCACGTTTACTGGAGGACGGTGCAACCATGAGTGCGCCGCTTATTCCGTGGAATTCGGGGGGCGTTTTTGTGGCAGGTACACTGGGTATGCCGACCTTGTTTTATGCGCCTTTTGCATTTGCAAATTGGTTTGCGCCGCTGTTTGACCTGCTTTGGGCGGCATTAAACTGGTTTATGCCAACCACAAGCGAAAAGCAAGATAAGATAAATAAGCTGTAGCGCAGTATTGAGGAAACACGATGCAGGAACACAAAGCTGGCGGCGCTCACGCGTCGATTGATGATGAAAGAAATCAACATATCAAAATTTATGTGAATGGTGATTTGGTACCCAAGCACGAAGCCAAAGTATCCGTTTATGATAGTGGGTTTATGCTGGGAGATGGCGTTTGGGAAGGATTACGACTTCACAAAGGCAAATTTGCGTTTATCGATGATCATTTAGATCGCCTGTTTGCCGGTGCGAAGGCGCTGGATATGGATATTGGTAAAACCCGTCAGGAGCTTACCGATGCGCTTTATGCCACAGTAGAAGCAAACAATATGACCGATGGTGTACATGCACGTTTAATGGTGACCCGTGGGCCAAAGAAAACGCCGTATCAGGACCCAAGGCTCAGTTTGTGGGGGCCGACCATTGTGATTATTGCGGAGTATAAATCACAGGACCTGACACCTGTAGAGCAGGGCATTAAACTGTTTACCGTGCATGTGCGAAGAGGGCACCCGGATGTACAGGATCCGCGCTTGAACTCACACAGTAAAATAAACTGCATTACCGCTATGATTCAGTCTTACAAAGCCGGTGCTGATGAAGCGCTGATGTTAGATCCGCACGGATTTGTGAGCACCTGTAACTCCACTAATTTCTTTATAGTGAGAAAAGGGGAAGTGTGGACGTCTACCGGTGACTATGCAATGAAAGGGATCACGCGGCAGAAAACCATTGATGTGTGCCGGAAGCACGGTATACCGGTTTTCGAGAAAAACTTCTCTTTAGTAGACGTATACAGTGCAGATGAAGCCTTTGTTACCGGCACATTTGGTGCACAAACGCCAGTTATCGACGTAGATGGGCGCAGTATTGGCGAGGGTGAACCCGGCCCGATGGTTAAACGCATCCGCCAGCTGTATCACGATATGGCAGAACAAAGTTAGCGTTGTCGCTGACCTGTCAACGCTTGTTCACCGTTGGCAGGTCGTTATCCCAATAAGGGATATCCCCATAATACTGGCTGGCAAAGTCGATAAATGCCCGTACTTTACTGGCCAGCAGTTGTCGATGGGCATAAACCGCATACAAGTTAATAGGCTCAGGTTCCAATTCAGGCAAGATTACCGTTAAGTCTCCACGTCGTAGTGCATCAAAGCAAATAAAGGTAGGTTGCAATACAACGCCCTGACCCAGTTCCGCTACCTGACTGAGCAAGCCGCCATGGTTACAACTCAGGCTTCCCATTTGGTCGTGCGTTGTGTCAGATAAGTACTGATGAGGCAGCGGGCCATTGTCGGCATCGAGGTAACTGTAGCGTAAATAATTGTGTGTTTTCAGGGCTTCCAGGTTTTTTGGCATCCCAAATTTCGCCAGATAGTCAGGTGATGCACACATCACCATACGAATTTGGGTCAGCCTTTTTGCAATAAGAGACGAGTTTTTCAGGTTGCCGATACGCAGGGCAATATCAAACCCTTCTTCGACAATGTCGACTTTGCGGTCGTTTAACTGCAAGTCGATATCGACATCAGGAAACTGTCGCTGAAAGGCGTGAATCAGCGGCGCTAAATGCATTGTGGCAAATGCGACTGGGGCGCTGATCCTCAACAGGCCTCTGGCTGCCGTTTGCATTTCACCCAGTTGGTCTTCCATTTCATCAATATCTTCGAGTACCTGTGCTGCCCTTACCAGATAACGTTCACCCGCTTCTGTCAGGTGCACCTTTCGGGTTGTACGATTTAATAATCGTGTATTGAGATGGGCTTCCAGTTGCGAAACATATTTACTGATTAACTGTGGGCTCTTGTCGAGTTTGTCTGCAGCAGCGCTAAACGCGCCGAGTCTGGCAACTGAGACAAAAGCACGCATGGCTTCAATTCTATCCACTGTGACATTTAGATTATCAATGAAATGTTGATAGTTAGTCTATTTCATTGGGGTTAATCAATCAATAGGAGTTAAGTATAGTTAGCACACTGATGACGCGAAGGGGTAGTTCCCTTTGAGCACAATGACACTATTTTGAGGAATTATCATGAATACGAAATTACTAACTTCACTGTTTACATCTAACGCTGGCCTGTCGGCTTTGATCCTTAGAGCGCCTGTTGGCATTGTGCTAGCAGCTCACGGTGCGCAAAAATTATTTGCTTGGTTCGGTGGCTACGGCTTGGAAGGCACCGGGCAGTACATGGAAAGCATTGGTCTGGCACCAGGTTTCCTGATGGCGCTATTAGCCGGTAGTGCAGAATTCTTCGGTGGTCTGGCGTTGGTGTTAGGCTTGCTGACACGACCTGCCGCACTGGTGAGTGCCTTTACCATGCTTATGGCCATCTTTACCGCGCATATCAGCAACGGATTATTCCTGTCGAACGGCGGTTACGAATACGCGCTGGCACTGTTTGCCGCAACCTTATCGCTGGTGTTTAGCGGAGCAGGGCGACTAGCAGTGGACAACCTGATTGCGAATAAATTCGTGTCGGCCCAGTAGCTTTGTCGAAAAAAAGGAGACGAAGATGTTAGTGAATGGAAAATGGGATGCCAACTGGCATCCCGTTCAAAGCAAAGATGAGCAAGGCCGGTTTATTCGTCAAACATCGTCCTTTCGCAATTGGATCACGCCTGATGGTGCGCCCGGACCCACCGGTAAAGGTGGGTTTAAAGCCGAACCGGGTCGTTACCACCTGTACGCTGCGTTAATCTGCCCCTGGGCAAGCCGTGTGCTAGCAGTGCTAGCGTTGAAAGGATTAACTCGCTATATCAGCGTAACCATCGTTAATCCGCGATTAAGTGAACAGGGCTGGCAATTTGGTGGCTATGAAGGCGCTCAGCCAGACCCGTTGATGAACGCCAGCTACATGCACGAAATATACACCCAGGCTGACTGCCATTTTACCGGCCGCGCAACCGTACCTGTGCTATGGGACAAGCAACAACAAACCATAGTAAACAACGAATCAGCTGATATCGTGCGTATGCTGAATACGGCGTTTGCCGACTTTACCCAACACGGGCCAGAGCTGTATCCTGAAGCGCTGGCAAATGACATAGAGCACTGGAATGACAGGATTTATACCCAGTTAAACAACGGTGTGTATCAGGCGGGCTTTGCCTCTTCCCAACAAGCTTACGGCGAGGCGTACGACAATGTGTTTACCATGCTCGACGTGTTGGAAAACACGCTGGGCGATGGACGGGAATATTTGCTGGGTAATCAGTTAACCGAAACCGATATTCGCTTGTTTGTTACGCTGGTAAGGTTTGACGTTGCGTATTACGGTTTGTTTAAGTGTAATAAAAAGCCGATCCGCGACTACGCGCATTTGCAGCGTTACATGATGCGCATATACCAATTAGAGGGTATGGCAGAGACCGTTAATATCGACCATATCAAAGCGGGTTATTACTCCATTAAAGCATTGAATCCATCGGGTATAGTGCCGAAAGGGCCGGAGACTGATTTATGAATACCACAAAGCAGATTGTCTTTATTTCCCACGGTGGCGGTCCACTGCCTTTGTTGAACGATCCTGCACATGCTGCACTGGTCGAGCAATTGAAAACGCTGCCACAGAAACTGCGCAAGCCTAAAGCGATTATTGTGATAAGTGCCCACTGGGAAGCAGATGAGATTCGGGTTACTGACGCATCAGCTCCGGCACTACTCTATGATTACTATGGTTTTCCGCCTGAAAGCTATCAAATCAAATATCCGTGTAAGGGAGAGCCTGAATTAGCGAAGAGTATTGTGGCTGAACTCAACGGTGCAGGGATCCCGGCTAAAACAGAATCTAAGCGCGGTCTTGATCACGGCGTATTTGTACCACTGAAGCTCATGTACCCTGAGGCTGACATTCCGGTGGTGCAAGTGTCGCTGTCGGCAACGCTTGATCCTGCATTGCACCTGCAAGTGGGCGAAGTTCTGGCGCAAATACCACAGGATGATCTGTTGATTATTGGCTCTGGTTTTTCGTTTCACAATATGCGGGCATTTTTCTCACCGGCAACGGCGCAAACACAACAGTTAAACAACGCGTTCGAACAGTGGTTGAAGGACAGCCTGTCTTTAAAACACAGCTACGCTTCAATTCGAGAACAACTGACTAACTGGGAACAAGCGCCGGGAGCCCGGTTTTGCCATCCGCGAGAAGAGCATTTGTTGCCTCTGCATGTATGCGCTGGCGCTGCTGGCAGGGGAACCGATAACTATGAAGACATCATGGTGCTGAACAAACGCGCCGGCTTTTTTGGCTGGTTCTAAATTCTCGCTAGTTAATTTGAGCCAGTGCTAAGCGAGTATGGTGCTGCAGACTTTCGTTGATTTTAGCGTGAGACGGGCTCCAGCCGCTTAAAAAGCGGTGGAAATCGGCACTGGCCACGTTGTACAGGTTCCGCCAGGTGTCGCACAGGGTTGCGATTGTTTGCTTATCATAGTGCGCTGACAATCGTTTGCTCAACGCCTCAAAATACGTGTTGAGCAGGGCCGGTGTGTGATTCAGTAAATCTTCATCGCTTAGCGCGCTACCTAAGAAATAGGTTACGTCCTGCACGCCAATGCCGCCACCCACGTATTGAAAGTCTACCGCGGCAACCCGGGTTAAATCGCGACTAAAGCAAAAGTTGGCCAGTTTAGCGTCACCATGGATCAGCGTTTGAAAAGGGCAGTTGCGTAGCGCTGAGTCCAAGGTGGCCGCTGCATCTTTAAGTGGGCCACTTTCTATGGCGTGCCATTCATCCTCACGGGTCGCTAGATGCCAGTAGCTGCCTCTTTCCCACAATGCATCGGCAGGTGTGTTGAGATGCTCTGCGTGAAAGGCAGCCAACCATTGCAGCACGGGTTCGCACTGCTTCAGCGTGAGGTATGCAGGCCTTAACGGAAACCCTTCATCATCCAAATCAGATAGCACCAGTGCCTGACTGTCGCCTATTTGTTGTTGAGCAATAAGTTGTGGCACGGCGTATTGATGTGGCTTAGCGTAAGCCCGGTAAAACTCGCGCTCTACAGCATAAGATTGCCATTTACGCTTCTGACTGGTTTGGCTGTTCCAGCCCCTGGGATGATTAAACTCCTCTGGCTGGCATATCCACTTCACAATAAGCGGCGCCTGACGGAGAGGGGAAAAACAGCGGATCAATTTACCAAAGTTACTCCATAACGGTTGCACCAGAGAAAACTGCGTTAACTCAGGGTCATCGGTTACGGTGAGTAACCATTGCATTATGTCGTGGGGGAGTAAGTCGGAATGTGTGTTCATTGGTATGATAAAAAAGGCGGCTAGTTAGCCGCCTTAATGTTATTACAACGTTGTTGGCCGTGTTGTCGGCGCCGAAGCGGCGTTAGACGCACTGGCGATGGTCGCCAATCTGCCTGATACAATCAGCGCGGGGCGTTGATCGTCCTGCTTGGCAGTGAGTGCAACGTCAACAACCGGGTCATTCACCTCAGCCGGGTTGGCCATAGGGTGAGACACGTTGAATTTGCCTAAGCTGCTGGCCATGTGAACAACGGCTGCTGGTTTTACTACAGGCGCAGGCTTCTCAGCTGGTTGAGCTGGCGCTTCAACTACCGGCTCAGCTGCCTCAGGTTCGCTGGTTTCTGCAACTGGCTCCGCCGTTGCTGGCGCTTCAGCTTCTTCAGCTTGAACTGGTTCAACCGGTGCAGTTTCTGCTGCTTCTGATCCTTCGGCAACAGGGGCTTTTTCCTGACTTGCTGCTTCTTTTGATTCAGCTTCAACAGGCGCAGTTTCAGTGGCTGCTTCAACAACCTCTGCCTGTGGCGCTTCAGACTCAACGGCAGCTTCAGGTTGTGTTTCCTCTGCTACTTCTGCTTTCTCTACTTCCGCCGGCGCTTCCGGAGCCTCAGGAGCTTTGTCTTCAGCAACAGTGGCTTCAGCTGGTGCGTTGTCTGCATCCAGATTGATTTCTACCTGCTTAGGCTCAGACGCGGCTTCAGTTGATTCTGCGCTGCTTTCAGGCATATCGAACTGTAGCTCATCCTGTTGCACTGCCGGAGTGGCTTCTGCATCAGCCTCAGGTGCCTTGTCCTTCTTGCGACGTTGGCCAGCTGCACGAGCGTGACGAGGTGAACGGCGACTGCGGCTACGTGCGCCTTTTTCCGATTTCGCTTTGTCTTCGTCAGACTCAGTTTGTTCGCTGGTTTCAGCTTCATTTGCTACTGCCGGTGATTCAGCGTCTTTCGCTGTTGGTGCTGCTTGGTCAGTAACAACGGCTTCTGCCTGAACAGGTGTATTAACTGCGTTCACTTCAGCAGCTTCCTGTTCATTGCTTTGCGTCGCTTTCTCTGCAACTTCAGCTTTTACAGCATTAGCTTGTTGTGCTTTTACGTTCTCGTCTTGCGCGTTCTCTGAAGCTGCAGATTGAGCCTGGTTGTTCTTAGCTCGAACACTGCCTTTCATGTTACGACGCTGGCGACGTTCTTTCACCACTCTTTTCTTCTCGGTAGCCTGTTCTGACTCATTCGTCTGAGCAGTTGCTTCTACCGCATTGGTGTTGTCAGCGGCTTTATCTGACTGTGGCTTACGAGAGCGATTGCGACCGCGGTTGTTACGTTCGTTGCGATCCTGACGCGGCTTGTTATTACCAGTAGACTCATTTTTGTTGTCATTCTCTGGCGCATCTGTGGCCTTGTCGTTGGTGTTCTTACGACGGTTTTTGTTGTTGCGCGGATTACGACGCTTGTCGTTCTGACGCTTGCGATTATTCTGGCCACTGTTGCGGCCTTTTTTCGGCTCTGGCTTAGGCGCTTCTTCTTCGCTGCTGAACAACTTGCTTAACCAATTGCCAAGTGCGGCGAATAAGCCGGGTTTTTCTTCCGCTTTAGGTTCAGGTGCCGCTGCTGGAACTACCGGTGCCTGGGTAGGCGCAATCAGGCCTTTTAGCGCGGGTTCTTCGCGTTTAACCGGCGTTGCAGTGCTGGTTGTTGTTTCCTCGGCTTCTGCTTCGGCCAGTTGCACGTTGTAGCTGGCATCTGTGATGACATCGTCGGTGCGGTGACGAACGATTTGATAATGCGGCGTATCGAAATTCGGATTAGGAATGATCAACAAGCTGACGTTGTGGCGTTTCTCGATATTCTGAATTGCTTTACGCTTTTCATTCAGCAGGTAAGTGGCCACGGGTACAGGCAATTGCGCTTCAATCTGACCTGTGTTGTCTTTGATACTCTCTTCTTCAAGAATACGCAAAATCGACAGAGCCAGTGATTCAGTACCGCGGATGGTGCCGTGACCTGAACAGCGAGGACATACATTGTGTGCAGACTCACCCAGAGACGGACGCAGACGCTGACGAGACATTTCAAGCAGGCCGAAGCGTGATATACGACCTAATTGAACGCGAGCGCGGTCAGGGCGAACCGCTTCTTTAATTCGGTTTTCTACTTCACGTTGGTGACGCACTGGTGTCATATCGATAAAGTCAATAACGACCAGACCACCGAGGTCGCGTAAACGCAACTGACGTGCGATTTCGTCGGCGGCTTCCAGGTTAGTATTTAATGCAGTTTCTTCGATATCACCGCCTTTGGTTGCACGGGCAGAGTTGATATCGATAGAGGTCAGTGCTTCGGTTGGGTCAATAACAATTGAACCACCTGACGGCAGGCGCACTTCGCGCTCAAACGCCGACTCGATCTGACTTTCGATTTGGTAGTGACTGAACAAAGGCACATCACCTTTGTACTGTTTTACGCGGTTCGCAAAGTCTGGGCGAACTAATTGAATGTGTTGTAATGCCTGTTCGTAAACGCTGGTTTTATCAATCAGGATTTCGCCAACATCGCGGCGCAGATAATCGCGGATTGCACGAACAATAACGTTACTTTCCTGGTGGATCAGGAATGGAGCAGGGCGCTCTTCTGCTACTTTGGAAACGGCTTCCCAATGGGTCAGCAGAACGCGTAAATCCCAATCCAGTTCTTCGTAAGATTTACCTACACCCGCGGTACGTACAATCAGGCCCATGCCATCAGGCAGGTCTAATTTTGATAACGCCGCCTTTAGGTCGGTACGCTCGTCGCCTTCGATACGGCGCGAAATACCACCTGCACGAGGGTTGTTTGGCATAAGCACCAAATAGCTACCAGCCAATGACAGAAAGGTGGTTAACGCAGCGCCTTTCTGACCGCGTTCTTCTTTGTCGATTTGAACGATAACTTCCTGTCCTTCCTTGATCACATCTTTGATGTTAGGACGGCCTTCAAGCTTGTAGTCTTTAGGGAAGTAAGTGCGGGCAATTTCTTTGAGGGGAAGGAAACCGTGGCGTTCTGCGCCGTAATCAACAAAGGCTGCTTCCAGACTGGGTTCGACGCGAGTAATTTTACCTTTGTAAATATTGGCTTTTTTCTGCTCGTGTCCAGGACTTTCGATGTCCAGATCGTACAGGCGCTGCCCGTCGACCAAGGCTACTCGCAACTCTTCTTGTTGAGTTGCATTGATTAGCATTCTTTTCATTGTATCTAACTCTGTTTTCGTACAGCCGTTAAGCTAGATACACAATTGTGTTGACTGTGCAAAACCTCACCGCGCAACCTCTCGTTGGGCGGGGATCCTGTTGTACGTTGTATTACCCTTAGTTTTGTCCGCCAAAGCCTGTTTTCAGCCTGGTGTTCTGTCTGTTATTGGGTGTCGGGAACAACGGCCCCTGATTCACTTTTCTTGTAGGTACCGACGTTAACTTCAGAGAGTCAGTACGCTTTTGTCAATTCAATTCTGTATTTCTAAACGGCAAAACGATTTTCGCTCTTATCGTGATAGTTGTCGAAGCGGGCTAATGCCATCACTGCGTTATTCCCTCATTGCTTTCATGATTTGCTTACGGATTATCCGTTACACATGAGGACATCACGATGTGTTGTTAAACCTTTTTAAGTTTAACGTGAATTATTTTAACTACGCGCATGACTTCGTAATGTAGTGTCTTTGCGGTTAAAACATTCAGATTATCGCATCAAAGTTCAAATATAGGCAAGTAATACCGATTAATAGGGCAAATAAAAACCTGGTACATCTAGTGTTCAGTGTGTTTTTTGAACAGTTTTCGTTTTTTTACAATCAATAAAATAAACTTCTTTAAATTGCTTACGCCCTGACAGACGATAGGATAAAATGCCGCCGCATGAACACATCGAATCAATCTCAAGTGCACAATCAAGTCCAGTTTGTCGAAGCCGACCCCGATCTCGAGGGACAGCGAATCGATAATTTTTTACGCACACAATTAAAAGGCGTACCGAAAAGCCTGATTTACCGTATTCTTCGCAAAGGCGAGGTACGGGTGAATAAAAAAAGGGTAAAGCCTGAATACAAGTTACAACCCGGCGATGTTATTCGCATACCGCCTGTAAAAGTCAGCGAAAAGCCTGAAGCGCCATCACCCAAGCTAAATAAAATTGCCAGCCTGGAAAACCATATCCTGTTTGAAGACGATCATTTGATTGTATTCAATAAACCGTCTGGTTTGGCCGTACACGGCGGTAGCGGGTTGAGTTTTGGTCTTATTGAAGGCCTAAGAGCATTGCGTCCTCAGGCCAAATTCATGGAGCTGGTACACAGATTAGACCGCGATACGTCGGGGTGTATTCTCGTGGCTAAAAAACGTTCAGCGCTGCGTCATATGCACGAGCAACTGCGCGAAGGTAAAATGGACAAGCGTTACCATGCGCTGGTAAGCGGAGCATGGCCAGAAAACCGTTTTAAAGTTAAAGCACCTTTGCAAAAAAATGTGCTGCAATCTGGTGAGCGCCTGGTGAGTGTGTCTGAGCAGGGAAAACCGTCCGAAACACGTTATCGTATTCTTCAACGTTATGTAGAGGCAACGCTAGTTGAAGCATCGCCGATTACTGGCAGAACACATCAGATTCGCGTTCATTGCTTACATGCGGGCCATCCTATTGCCTGCGACGATAAGTATGGTGATGCAGAGTTTGATCGGGCGATGCAAGACAAAGGTTTGAATCGTTTGTTTTTGCACGCAGCCAGCCTGCGATTGTTTCACCCCAAAACAGAACAACCCGTTACCTTTAATGCACCCATTGATGAGGTGTTGAGCCGGACATTAGAGAATCTTAATGAAGCAGTATGAATTAATTATCTTTGACTGGGACGGTACGCTGATGGATTCGGCAGCTAAAATTGTAAGCTGTATGCAAAAAGCGGCCGAGCATTGTGGCGTCGACATCCCGTCGGCAGACGCGGTCAGTCATATTATAGGCATTAGTTTAAAACCGGCGATAAAGCAGCTTTTTAATACTAATGATGATGCACTGGCTGAACGTCTGACCCTGGCATATAAAGAAGTGTACCTTGGTGCAGATACTACGCCATGTCCTTTATTTAGTGGTGTGAGCGATATGCTTAAAACACTTACTGAAGCAGGTAATGTACTGGCAGTGGCAACAGGAAAGGCTCGCCGTGGCCTGAATCGGGCCTGGGAACAAACCGGAACCGGGCATTTTTTTACTACCTCGCGTTGTGCTGATGAAGCTGAGTCTAAGCCATCGCCCGATATGCTAATACAATTACTAGAAGAGCGTGGACTAACAGCAGCACAGGCGCTCATGATTGGTGACACCACCTATGATATGCAAATGGCCCAGTCCATTGGCATGGACAGGGTAGGGGTAAGCTACGGCGTGCATGCACAGGTGCACCTGGAAAAGCACAAACCAAAAACCATCGTGCACTCCATTACTGAATTACACGCATACCTGACAGCATAGAGGCTGTCAGGCAATTTAAGAAATTCAACACTCAACGCAATACAATGCTGGCCAGATCGATTTCCCATTTGGCTAGCATGTCTCTGAGCATCATAACCGGCATGCCTATCAGCGTATTCGGATCACGGGATTCGATGCGTTCAAATAAAAGGACACCTTTGCCTTCTGATTTGAAACTGCCCGCACAATCATAGGGTTGCTCACTCAATAGATATCGCTCAATGGTGGCTTCAGACAATGCTTTAAATGTGACTTTTACCGTTTCCACCTGAGTCAGCGTTGCATTCCTGGCATCGTGCACCAGACTGACTGCGGTATAAAAGGTAACCGTATTTCCGGAACACAATTTAAGCTGGTCAATGGCGTTTGGCAAATTGCCAGGCTTGCCTAGTTTGTGCAACACACCGTTGGCGTCGGATACCGCGGCAACCTGGTCGCCGCCAATAACAACGGCGTCAGGGTAATCTGCAGCTATTTGTTCTGCTTTGCTTTGAGCCAGGCGGGCTGCCAGCGCTTCGGGCGCCTCATCGTCGTGTGGTGTTTCGTCAATCGAGGGGGAAATGCCGGGCAATTGCAGTCCGATATTGGCCAATTGCGCCAGACGGTAGCGCGATGAAGAAGCAAGAATGAGTCTTGGATAAGATTTTTTGCTCATAAATTCAGTCGTTTAGTTTATTATCATTATGGTTGTCCGGCTAAGAGCTATCACGCCGAATTTTTCAGATAGTGTAGCGGAATTTTAGACAGGATGTCGCGTTTTCAACGTGAATTTAAACACAGAGAACGCGCTAACGAAGCAGGAAAAGGATGTACTCCTGCTAATTCATGAAAAAGTCCATTAATCCTTTGACAGTAAAGGGTTGACGCTATATTATGCGCGCCCTATGCAGAAAGTGAAATTACCTCACCAGGTCGATCCGGTCAAAAGCGCGTTAAAGCGGTCTGATTATCAGGGCGTGTTAGCCGTTAAGGATATGGAACGATTAGCCGGCTCAGTTGTCAGTTATGACGAGTGGGTCGACGTGGAAGTACAGTTCAAAAAAGACGAGCAGGGTCTTACTGTTTTCCACGGAACGCTGGAGACTAAGGTTTCACTTATCTGTCAGCGGTGTAATGAGGCATTTGATTGTCCACTTCACGTAGCGTTTTGTTTTAGTCCAGTGCAGGGACAGCAAGACGCAGAAGCATTACCCGAAGCCTATGATCCGGTAGAGGTCGGCGACCACGGAGAAGTCAGTCTGCTTCATTTATTTGAAGACGAGTTGATTTTGTCATTGCCTATTGTACCCTTCCATGCAGAGGAAGCGTGTACAGTGACAAGTGATGACATGCAATTCGGTGAGATTGAACCGGAACAGAAGCAACCAAACCCTTTCGCGGTTTTGAAAGAACTTAAGCGAGACCAGGAGTAAGTTATGGCAGTACAACAAAATCGTAAAACGCGTTCTAAGCGCGGTATGCGTCGCTCACACGATGCGTTGACAGGCGCGACTTTGTCTGTCGATTCAACGTCGGGTGAAACACACCGCCGTCACCACGTGACCGCTGATGGTTACTACAAAGGCAAAAAAGTCATCGGTAACTAAGTTACTGGTGCCGACATTTTGTCTAGACTAACCATTGCGTTAGATATCATGGGGGGCGATCATGGTCCCCCTGTTATCCTTTCCGCTGCAAAGCAAGCTATTCAAACACTTCCCGATGTTCAGTTTATACTGTGCGGTCGCGAAGAAATCATATCTCCCGCATTAGAAGATTTAACCGAAGGCCAACGTGCCCGTGTTGTTGTTCAGCATTGCGAACAATCCGTTGAAATGGGCGAAGCGCCTACTTCTGCGTTACGCAATAAGAAACAATCCTCCATGCGTAAAATGCTGGAACTGGTTGAAGCTGGCGAAGCGCATGCGTGCGTAAGTGCTGGAAATACCGGCGCATTACTCACTCTCGCATTTTATGTTTTAAAAACATTACCCGGTATTGACCGGCCTGCGTTGGTGTCAGATATGCCCACTGCCAGTCACCACCGCGTATTTTTACTGGATTTGGGCGCAAACGTGAATTGTACGTCCGAAATCCTGTTCCAGTACGGTGTGATGGGTTCAGTACTGGCTGAACAAATCAGTGGTATTCATCAGCCTCGTGTAGCCTTGTTGAATGTGGGTGAAGAAGATATTAAGGGTAATGCACAGGTAAAGTATGCCGATCAATTGTTTCGCAATGCACGCGGCCTGAACTACATAGGTTATGTAGAAGGCGATGATATCTTTACCGACAACGCTGATGTCGTTGTAACTGATGGCTTTACCGGCAATATAGCGCTTAAGTCTTGTGAAGGTCTGGCTAAGCTGGTAATAAATGAAGTAAAGCGTCAGTCTCAGGAAAGCTTTTTTAGTCGATTGATGGCAAGAATTGCCCTTCCGTTGTTAAAAACCGTCTACAACCGGGTGAACCCCGACCAGTATAACGGTGCCAGTCTGTTAGGATTGCGCGGCATTGTGATAAAGAGTCACGGTAACGCCTCGGCGGATGCATTCTACTATGCCATCCTGCAAGCCAAGCAGGAAGCCGAGATGAACGTGCCAGAAAAAATAAAAAGTAAAATAGAAACCGTTTTATTGGAGCAACTTTGAGCAAATTTTCACGTATTATCGGGACGGGAAGTTATTATCCCAGTGATGTGCGCACTAATGCTGATCTCGAAGTCATGGTAGACACCAGCGACGAATGGATAACAGACCGCACCGGTATTAAAGAACGCCGAATTGCCGGGCCGCACGAAACGGCCGCAACAATGGGCGCTGAAGCCAGTAAAAAAGCGTTTGAAGCTGCTGGTATCGACCCCAAATCCATCGACATGATTGTTTGTGCTACGACTTCCGGGCGATACGCCTTACCCAGCACAGCATGCGAAATTCAAAATATCCTTAAACTGGATAACATTCCTGCCTTTGACGTTGCTGCAGCATGTGCTGGTTATTGTTACGCACTGAGCGTAGCTGACCAATATATCAAGAGTGGCATGGCCAAGCGCATTTTGGTGATTGGTACCGATTGTCTTAGCCGTTTAGTTGACCCATCTGACCGCACCATGGTGATTCTGTTTGGTGATGCAGCGGGTGCAACCGTTATTGAAGCCAGTGATGAGCCGGGTATCCTGTCTACCCATATTAATGCGGCAGGGTCGTACAGCGATTTGTTATACGTTGGTAATCCCACGCGTGGAGACGAGCAGTCTGTGCACGAAAACTGGGGCGTCATGAAAGGCAATGAAGTCTTCAAAGTGGCAGTAACCAAACTTTCTGAGGTAGTAGAGCAGACCCTGGCCGCCAATAATATGGTCAAATCTGATCTTGACTGGTTGGTTCCTCACCAAGCAAACTTCCGAATTATCAAAGCAACAGCGAAAAAGCTGGATATGTCTCTTGACCAGGTTGTACTGACCTTGGAAAACTATGGCAATACCTCAGCAGCGACCGTACCAACGGCGTTGGATACCGCTGTTCGTGATGGCAGAATTCAACGTGGCCAGCATTTGTTGCTGGAAGCATTCGGCGGTGGTTTTGCCTGGGCATCTGCATTAGTGCGCTACTAAGCGCATAAGATGTAATTCGTACTTAATCAGAAAAATAATAAGGAATTCTTATGTCTCGTATCGCTTGCGTATTTCCGGGTCAAGGATCTCAGACGGTTGGCATGCTGAAAGAACTTTCAGAGTCACATGCTTCGATTATCGATACATTTTCTCAAGCCTCTGCCGTATTAGGTTACGATCTGTGGGCGCTAGTACAAAATGACGCTGAAAAACTCAATGAAACCCAGGTTACGCAACCTGCTTTGTTGACTGCCAGTGTGGCTATCTATCGTATTCTTGCTGAGCAGGGTATCGAACCTGAATTTATGGCTGGACACAGCTTAGGTGAGTATTCAGCATTAGTATGTAGTGGTGTCATGGCATTCGAAGATGCCGTTAAGCTGGTCGAGTCTCGTGGTAAGTTTATGCAACAAGCTGTTCCCGCCGGGGCAGGCGCGATGTATGCCATCATTGGATTAGATGATGACGCGATTGCTGATATCTGTAACGAGACTGCCATTGCAACAGGGGATGTTGTCGCGCCAGTTAATTATAATTCGCCTGGCCAGGTCGTCATTGCGGGTGAAACTAAAGCGGCTGAACAAGCGGCTGCAGCATGTAAAGAAGCCGGCGCCAAACGCGCGTTGCCGTTATCGGTAAGTGTGCCTTCTCACTGCGAGTTAATGCGACCTGCTGCTGATCAACTGGACGACGCACTGGCTAATATCACGTTAAGTACACCGACAATAAATGTAGTAAATAACGTGGATGTCGCTGTTGAGACAAACCCGGACAACATTCGCAATGCACTGGTACGCCAGCTATATTGCCCGGTGCAATGGACCAAAACCATTGAATTTCTCGCTGCTGAAGGAATCGACACTGTGATCGAAGTCGGCCCGGGTAAAGTCCTGACAGGTCTGGGCAAGCGCATCGCTAAATCAATTAATTATACTGCTATTAATACACCTGACACGCTGAATGCGTGGCAGGAAGCGTAAACAGGAACGTAACAACATGAGTGATTTACAGGGTAAAATTGCGTTAGTGACCGGCGCTAGCCGTGGCATTGGTAAAGCCATTGCTACACAACTGGCAGAGCAGGGCGCGATTGTAATTGGTACTGCAACCAGTGATGCAGGCGCTGCCGCAATTACCGAGTATTTGCAAGCGTCTGGTGGTAAAGGTATGACGCTGAATGTGACTGAACCAGGCGCATCTGAAGCGTTGGTAAAAGCTATCACTGACGAGTTTGGTGCGGTTGAAATTTTGGTGAATAATGCCGGTATCACACGCGATAATCTGCTAATGCGCATGAAAGATGACGAATGGCAGGCGATCATGGATACCAATCTAACGTCTATATTTTCATTGTCAAAAGCCGTTTTGCGTGGAATGATGAAGAAGCGTTTCGGTCGTATTGTGTCGATCGGATCGGTAGTGGGTTGTGCAGGTAACGCTGGTCAGGCAAACTACGCTGCTGCAAAAGCGGGTGTAATCGGCTTTTCTAAGTCGTTGGCGCGTGAAGTTGCATCACGTGGTATTACGGTAAACGTAGTAGCACCTGGCTTTATTGATACTGATATGACGAAAGCGCTGAGCGATGAACAACGCGAAGCGATTTTCAAAGATATTCCGGCGAACCGTTTGGGTCAGCCAGAAGAAATTGCCGCGACAGTCAGCTTCCTGGTAAGTACTGGCGCGGCTTATATAACAGGTGAAACCATTCAGGTGAATGGTGGCATGTATATGGGGTAAGTCTGTTTTCGCGTGTTTTTTGCAAATAACATTGACACGCGGCCAGATAAAACCTTGAATGTAAAAATCTTGTTGATTAAACTTGGTTCGCTGCTGGTTTGACCAGGCCATTTGTTTCTACTGGTTGCTTGCAAGGTTAAGACTTGCAAAATAAACTAGCGGCATTTTTTGTATCTAGTGACGTTAAGGGAAACCTAGAATTATGAGTAACATTGAAGAGCGCGTAAAAAAAATCATCGTTGAGCAGCTTGGTGTTAAAGAAGAAGAAGTTAAAGCCGAAGCATCGTTTGTTGATGATTTAGGCGCTGACTCGCTTGACACAGTTGAGCTGGTAATGGCGTTAGAAGAAGAGTTCGATACTGAGATTCCAGATGAAGAAGCTGAGAAGATCACGACTGTTCAGTCAGCTGTTGACTACATCAACGCAAACAAAGACGCGTAAGCATCTTTTTCCAGATAAAACGGCTCGATATCGAGCCGTTTTCTGTTTACCTTCCTTATAAGTTCCAATGCGAGGGCATTTTGTGACAAAACGTCGCGTAGTGGTTACTGGTCTGGGCATGCTATCCCCACTGGGTTTGTCAGTTGACAAAACCTGGACACGCATTTTAGCGGGTGAAAGCGGGATCGGTGAAATCACCCATTTTGATTGCAGTGACTATTCCACCCGATTTGCCGGTCAAATCAATGATTTTGATCCGCAAGAATATATCGACAAAAAAGAAGCCAAGAAAATGGACCGCTTTATCCAGTTAGGGATTGCCGCGGGTAAACAAGCTTTGGCAGATTCAGGTCTGGCAGTTACCTCCGACAATGCACACCGTGTAGGTGTTGCTATCGGTTCCGGTATCGGTGGTCTTGAACAAATTGAACAGAATCACGTGAAGTTGATGAACAGTGGGCCGCGACGTGTGTCGCCTTTCTTTGTGCCATCAACAATCACAAATATGATCTCTGGCTTCCTGTCGATCATGGAAGGCTTAAAAGGGCCTAACCTGAATATCGTTACAGCATGTACAACCGGTGTACATAACATTGGTGTTGCAGCGCGAACGATAGCATACGGTGACGCGGATGCTATGCTGGCAGGTGGTGCGGAAGCGACCATCACGCCTCTTGGTATTGCCGGCTTTGCCGCCGCTCGCGCGCTGTCTGCACGTAATGACGCGCCACAACAGGCAAGTCGTCCATGGGATAAAGACCGTGACGGTTTTGTTATGGGTGAAGGTGCAGGCGTTGTCATGCTGGAAGAGTATGAATCAGCCGTTGCACGCGGTGCGACCATCTACGCTGAACTTGTTGGCTTTGGCATGAGTGGCGACGCTTATCATATGACTTCGCCGCCTGAAAATGGCGAAGGTGCAGCAGCATCGATGGTAAATGCGATTAACGACGCACAAATAGACCGTGAAAAGATTGGCTATATCAATGCGCACGGTACTTCAACACCGGCTGGTGACATAGCGGAAGTCTCGGCGGTTAAGGGGGTGTTTGGCGAGCATGCGCATAACCTGTTGGTAAGCTCGACAAAATCGATGACAGGTCACTTGCTTGGTGCGGCTGGCTCGGTTGAAGCAATCTTTACGGTGTTGGCACTTCGTGACAAAATGGCTCCGCCAACTATTAACCTGGATAACCCGGGTGAAGGGTGTGATCTTGACTTTGTTGCCAACAAAGCCAAGGGATTTGAAGAAGAGTACGCATTGTGTAACTCCTTCGGATTTGGTGGTACTAACGGTAGTTTAATTTTCAAACGTCCGTAGTTGCTGCTTGCTACAAAGGATTTAAATACGGGAGCTTATGCTCCCGTTTTGTTTTCTATCAGAGTAAATTTCCCCACTAATAACTGTTATACTCGCTTTCATTATGGAATTGTTTGTATAACAGGTCATGTCAGACTCGCTTCAATTACAGTCACTTAGCCAGTTTGCGCTGAACGATCGTTTGGCTAATTACGGTGACGGTGTTTTCACTACAATGCATGTCTCAAATGGTAAGGTTGGTTTGTTATCACGCCACTTAACGCGTTTGGTTAACGATGCGGCTGCGCTGGGTTTAATGGTAGAAAAGTCCGATCTTGAACAGTTGACTAGGGAAGCGTTGTCGGCTAGGCAAAATGGCGTTTTGAAGCTGTTGGTGGGCAGTGGACAGGGAGGGCGTGGTTATGCGAGACCAGAATCGCCCACACTGTCTGTTGCAGTAAGCTGGCATTCTGTACCTGACCTTTATGATACGTGGCGAACAGACGGTATCAGTTTGGGCTTATCGCCAATAAAACTGGCAGTACAACCCCTTCTCGCTGGATTGAAGCATGCAAACCGGTTGGAACAGGTTCTGATAAAACGCGCCATGCAAAGCATGGACTGTAATGACTGTGTAGTCACAGACAACAACTGTACGATTATTGAAGCCAGTGCGGCTAATTTATTCTGGTATAAACAAGGCACATGGTTCACTCCCGCGGTGTCGAATGCCGGTGTAAATGGTGTAATGCGACAGTTTATTATCGAGCACTGTCAGACTGTTGAGGTGGGAGAGTACCATCTTCGTAACTTGTATGATGCGGACGCTATCATGCTTACCAATGCATTAATGCAAATGGTACCCGTGCATACGTATACCGACAAAAAGTTATCAGCATCACCACAATATAAAATTCAACCGGTACACACACTACGGCAAGCTCTCGCTGATGCCTACGAACAGGAACGAGCCAGTGCGTAAACTGATTATTCTGGTTCTGCTTCTGGTAGCAGCCGTAATGACGTTTAATGGCTGGTTTCAGTATCAGACAAATAAGCCGCTGTTAATCAGTGAGCCAGTACATTACAGCTTGCCAGGCGGGCAGTCTGCGATTGCGACTATTCATGATCTCGAGCGCAGAGGCTGGCTGCCGATGCCGCGTCTGGCGGCCAGATTATGGCTAAAGTTCGTGGCTGGTGATACGCATATTCGTGCAGGTACCTATGAATTAAAGCCGGGTGCAAATCTTGATACTGTTTTTTCTTTGTTTGCATCAGGTCAGGAAGTACAGTTTGATATTACCCTGGTTGAAGGATTGACTTTCGAACAGTGGAGGCAATCATTGACGGCCAGTGAATTGTTGGAAAATGATTTAACCGAGCCAACACTGCAGGGCGTCATGGATAACTGGGAATCGTTGACTAAGCGCGAGATCACCTCGTTAGAAGGGCTGCTTTTGGCTGATACCTATCACTTTACCAAGGGCACCAAAGCCAGTGAGATTGTTCAAAGAGCCTCAGACGCGATGCAATCGTATTTGTTAGACGTATGGGAAAAGCGTATAGGCGGCTTACCTTATCAATCGCCGTTTGACGTACTGACTATGGCGTCGATTATTGAAAAGGAAACGGCATTGGAACACGAACGTTCACATATCGCCGGTGTTTTTGTTAATCGCCTCGAGCGTGACATGCGCCTGCAGACCGATCCCACAGTAATCTATGGGTTAGGTGAACGGTTTGATGGCAATTTGACCCGCAAACACTTACGAGAAAATACGCCGTATAATACCTATGTGCATAAAGGCTTGCCGCCTGGCCCTATTGCTATGGTAGGAAAAGCCGCCATAGAGGCCGCATTGTTACCTGAAATCACCGAAGATCTGTATTTTGTGGCCAAGGGTGACGGCAGTCATGCGTTTTCTGCTACGTTGCAGGAGCACAATAAGGCGGTCAGGCAGTACCAGTTAAAAAAAGAGGAAAATTAAGCGCCCATGAGCGGAAAGTTTATAGTTGTTGAAGGCCTGGAAGGCGCAGGTAAAAGTTCAGTTATTGCTCTCATAGAGTCGTTGGTTAATAACAAAGGCTACAACACCATTACGACCCGGGAACCGGGTGGCACCCCTATGGCAGAAGCTATTCGCGAGTGCGTGAAACAAAACTGGCAGGAAGACGTAGTAGAAGAAACTGAACTGATGCTTATGTATGCTGCACGGGCGCAACTGCTGGCAAATGTAATTAAACCTGCCATGGCGCAAGGAACCTGGGTAATAGGCGATCGTCATGACCTGTCATCACAAGCTTATCAAGGCGGCGGACGAGAGATCGAGCAAACCACGTTAACTACATTACGCGACCTCACTTTAAAAGGGTTTACGCCGGATTTAACCTTGTATCTGGATGTCGAGCCAGCAACAGGACTTGCGCGAGCCCGTGGTAGAGGCGAGTTGGATCGTATCGAACTATCCGGACTGGCGTTTTTTGAACGGACCCGAGCCCGATATCTGGCACTCGCCGAACAGGACGTACGCATTGTGACAATCAGTGCTATGCAATCAATGCCGGATGTTCACCAGCAGGTACGGGAAGTCGTGGAGCAATTCCTGCAATGATACCTAGTACAACTGCATCAGGTACGTTACTGCCGTGGATGGTATCGATACAACAGTCCCTTATGCAGCGCTTTTTGCAACACAGTTTGCATCATGGGTTGCTATTGAGCGGTCCTCAGGGCATCGGTAAGCGCAATCTGGCCGATGAGCTAATGAAAGGCTTGTTGTGTTTACAGCCATCATCTGATGGTGCTTGCGGTAGTTGTCAAAGTTGCAAACTTGTCAGTGCTGGTACGCATCCTGATCACCATGTGTTAGAAAGCGACAAGCAGTTGGGTGTTGATGCGATTCGAACCGCTATCGGCAAATTAAATTCAACGGCGCAGATTGGTCGTCACAAAGTGTTGTTGATTCCTGTAGCAGATAAAATGACGGAGGCAGCATCCAATGCGTTACTTAAAACACTGGAAGAGCCAACCGACAATACCTATTTGATTCTGATTACCTGCAAAATCACCAGTTTGTTGCCCACCATATTGAGTCGTTGTGAAAAGCTTAATTTACCTATGCCGGATCCTGAGCAAAGTCTGAGCTGGCTTGCTTCTCAAGGGGATTTTGAAGTAACAGGCGCATTGTTGCTGGCTTACGGTAATGCCCCGTTAAGAGTGCTTAAGGCACTCCAGGACGATGCAAGCATATCGTACCGGGAGTTTACTGATGGGTTGGCTGACATGTTGTCGGGTAACGCTGACATTACAACGTTTGCCGGTAAGTGGCAGGGCAACGCTGAGTTAGTGATTGATTGGTGTCAGCAGTATTATCATGATCAGTATCGCCAGCAATTACGTAGCAGTGATTTCGAGCGGTATCAACAGTGCATTGGATTTGCAAAGCGTGCTCAGCACCCGGGAATCAATAAATCACTGCTGTTAACTCAGCTTTTTTCTCAACTTATTCAACAGTAAGAGGCCAATTTTGTTTGTTGACTCACATTGTCATTTAGATCGTTTAGACAAATCACCCGACGCTTTACGAGAAACGCTTGAGTTTGCGCGCCGCCGCGGTGTCGAGCACTTCTTGTGTGTATCCGTCTCAGTGAACGATTACCCTAAGATGGTTGAAACGGTAACTGAATTTGATGATGTGTCTGTGTCTTGTGGTGTGCATCCTTTGCATCAGGACGAAGCCTGCTCTTACGAGGAACTGCTTGAGGCTGCAAGCGATGACAAGGTTGTGGCTATCGGTGAAACCGGGCTGGACTATTATTACAGTGCTGATACACGTGAAGTACAAATTCAATCATTTATAGACCATATTCGGGTCGCTAATGAAACGGGGAAACCGTTGATCATTCACACGCGTGACGCTCGAAAAGAAACGATTGAGTTGTTAAAAGCGCATTTAGCCCCAGGTACCCAGGGCGTGTTGCATTGTTTTACTGAAGATTTAGCGATGGCTGAAGCGGCCATTGAATTAGGCTTCTATATTTCGTTGTCAGGCATTGTGACATTTAAATCGGCCGCTGAACTGCAGGAAGTCGCTAAAGCCATTCCCCTTGAGCGGATGTTGATTGAAACGGATTCTCCCTGGCTTGCGCCTGTGCCTTACCGGGGAAAACAAAATCAGCCGGGATATGTGGTTGAGGTTGCCGAGTTCATTGCCAAGTTGCGTGGAATTTCTACAAAGGCGTTGGCCGAGGAAACTACCGCTAATTTCTACCGCCTTTTTTCACTTGCCAAGCAATCTGAGGCTGTGGCGAGCGTATGAATGGCTGGCGTCAGCGGTTGGTAAAAAGCTTGTATCAATCTCGTAGTACGCCAGAGAGTCGCTATTTTCAACTGGCTACACAGTCAGCAGACGGCAGGTTGCACAACCGGACGGTGGTATGCAGAGGGCTCGATGATGAGCGTGATGCACTGTGGTTAATCACTGATACACGAAGCCAGAAGGTTAGCGATATCCTTAACAACCCTCAGGCGGCGGTGTGTTGGTATATTGCCAAAACCCGTGAGCAATATCGCTTTTCCGTCACGTGTGAAGTTTTTACTACCAGCGCCCATGCAACGTTGTGCCAACAATACTGGCAATTATTATCAGAGCCGGCTAAGACCCAGTTTTTGTGGGGAGAGCCGGGTCTCGAGCGCCTTAACGCTGCTGAATCACTGGTTGCTGAAATGCCAATTGAGGCGACACCACCAGCGCATTTTTGTGTGTTGCGTCTGGATATTCATGATGTTGACTATCTTAGTTTAAGAGGCAATCCACAGATTCGTGAACATTACGACCTGGTTGGTTCAAAGTGGCGGCTTAACGAAATCATTCCGTAAGAGGAAAGTAAATGCCAGTTTCTTTATTTGCAGGCGATATAACTCAGGCTAACACGGATGCCATCGTTAATGCTGCAAACCCGCAATTACTTGGCGGTGGCGGTGTAGACGGTGCAATCCATCGTGCGGCGGGTCCTTCACTATTGGAAGCGTGTAAAGAATTACCGTCGCTAAATGGTGTCCGTTGCCCTTTCGGTCAGGCACGTCATACTGCGGCTGGCAATCTCGCAGCACGTTATGTGATCCATACTGTAGGACCTGTTTATTCTACCGATGCCCATCCAGCGAAAACACTCGCCCAGGCTTATCACGCCAGCTTTTCCCTGGCGCTTAAGCTGGGATGTAAGTGCGTTGCTGTGCCTGCTATTTCCTGTGGTGTTTATGGATACCCTCATCGTGAAGCCGCAACCATTGCTATTGATGTAGCTGGTGAATACACCGATTCACTGGCAATAACTTTTTATCTTACAGATACGCAGGTATTTCGTGCGTTTGAAAGCGTTTTGGCTACTCGCCAGTTTTCTCAACAACAATAAACAATCCCGCCAAGCAGACGATTTTGACTTGAAATGTTACTTGTAACATACTGTTTGCAAGGGAGACATTATGAATAAAAAGAAATCACTCACGCTGCAGGATATTGCCGATGAATTAGGCATCACCAAAATGACGGTATCCCGTTATTTTCGGGAACCAGAACGCGTGGCCAAAGCAACGCGGGAGCGTATTGCGAAGATAGTAGAAAACCAGGGCTTTGTTCAAAACCGTGCGCCATCCCTGATGTCCAAAGCGATTACGAATACGATTGGTGTTGTCATTCCGTCTCTTTCAAATCAGGTTTTCGCCTCTTTAGTGGAAGGTATCGAGTCCATTACCCAACCGGCTGGGTTTGATATTCTGCTTGCGCATTCAGGCTACGATGCCCGCGTTGAAGAGCGTAAAGTGGCGATGCTGTTGTCCTACCGGGTAGATGGACTGATTCTATGTGAAACATCCCACACATCGAAAACCATAAATATGATAAAACAGTCTGGTATTCCGGTCGTCGAAGCAATGGAATTGCCTGAATCGCCTCTGGACATGGCTGTGGGGATGGATCACCAGCGAGCGTCTTATGACACTGTCAGTGAAATGGTCCGGCGTGGATGCCGACATGTCATCTATCTGGCAGCCCGCCTGGATAACCGAACACGCCTGAGACAGAAGGGATATGAACAAGCCATGTGGGATGCAGGCCTCACGCCTTCGAGTGTCGCTACGCCTTTTCATTCCAGCTTTACACAGGGGCAGGCACTGATGCGTCAGGCACTGAATAACTACAATAAAATTGACGGTGTTTTTTGTACTAATGACGACCTGGCGATAGGCGCTATGCAGTATTGTTTGGAAAAAGGGATCCGCGTGCCCTATGATATGGCGGTTGTTGGTTTCAATGCATTGGATATTGGCCAGGCGATGAAGCCCAGATTAACCAGTGTTGTAACACCAAGAGAGCAGATTGGCATTAAGAGCGCAGAATTATTGCTGGCGGCGATTAGTGGAAGTCGAGATACACAACGCACCTTTGACCTTGGTTATTCGCTAACTGAAGGTAAAAGTTGGTAAGCCTGGTCAACAATGTCGTTAATTGACGCGTCGATACTTATGGTGATGACATCGTTTTCCATGTTGTCAGGACGCTCCAGTGTTTCAAATTGACTTTTAAGCATACCGGCTTTCATGAAGTGGTTCTGTCGGGCATGCATTCTTTGTTCAATCACCGTATAAGACCCGTCCAGAAAGAGAAAAGTCAGATGCGGCAGATGCTGTCTGAATACGTCCCGATAACTGCGTTTTAACGCGGAACAAACCACAACTACGTCTGACATATCAGCCATTTGCACATTTGCTTGCTGGCATATCTTATTTAGCCATGGTGCGCGGTCGTCATCGGTTAAGGGCATGCCATTTGCCATTTTAGTAATGTTACTCGCAGGGTGAAGGTCATCACCATCGATAAATACGGCACTCATTTTTGTTGCCAATTGCGATGCAACACTGCTTTTTCCGCTTCCACTGACCCCCATTACTATAATACAACGGGGCGGAAGGCGGCGTAACGAAGGTAAACTCATAGTCTGCACTTGTTTATTGTTAAAAAAATGTATAATGTAATGTTATGCGTAACATTCTAGCGATGCCTTGCGGAATGTAAACAAAAAATGCGTACACATTACGCAAAGTAAGGAGAAAACAGTGGAGCAGGGGATGTTACTGTTCGCCGGTGCCGTTATGGTTCTGCTACTGATGTTATTGGTGATCGTGGTAAGACTGCATGCGTTTATTGCATTAATTCTTGTTAGCTTTATTACCGCGTGTATTACAGGTGTCGATCCTACCAGCATAGTATCTGTGATGTTATCGGGATTTGGTGGCACGCTGGCCGCCGTTGCGCTTTTGGTCGGGCTGGGCGGTATGATTGGTAAATTGTTGGATGCCAGTGGTGGTGCAGAGGTGTTGTCCAGGCGTTTAGTGGATTATTTTGGTGAACAACGGGCTCCATTTGCGTTGGGCGTCGCATCGTTACTATTCGGCTTTCCCATCTTTTTTGATGCGGGTCTTATCGTAATGATGCCAATACTATTAACAGTAGCGCGCAAACTGGGTCAGTCTACCCTGACCTACGTGTTACCAGCTGCAGGTGCATTTGCTGTTATGCATGCATTTGTTCCGCCCCATCCGGGTCCGGTAGCAGCAGCTGACCTGTTGGGGGTCAATATGGGGCTGTTACTTTTGGTGGGATTACTGGTTGCTATACCCACATGGTATGCCGGTGCTTATCTCTACGGTAAGTATGCAGGACAGTCATTTAACCTGCCTGTACCTGCCTGGTTTTCCGGTGAAACAATAAATGATACTGCTTCTGCTCAGCCAGGTTTCAGTCGGGTCATAGTGATATTACTTACGCCGTTTTTCCTGATTTCACTGGATACGGTGGCCAATACCCTGGTCACTGCGGGTATGCTGGAACCTGGTGCCTGGCTTAATAATATCAGGCTATTCGGCAAAACCCCGATCGCGTTGTTAGTGACATTATTACTGGCGCTCTGGTTACTGCGTTCGCTCTTTTCCCGCAGGCAGTTAGAATCGTTGTGCAACGATGCATTAGGTCCTTTATGCGCCGTAATATTAATTACAGGTGCAGGGGGGATGTTTGGTGGTGTGCTCCGCGCATCGGGTATAGGCGATGCTCTGGCTGCATTACTGGCTGATACCGGATTGCCGGTTATCGTCGCCGCGTTTGTTCTATCGTCCTGTATTCGCGTTGCACAAGGTTCTGCTACGGTGGCGTTAACAACAACCGCTGCGTTGCTGGCGCCCGTTTTAGCAGCACAAACCGGGCTATCTGCTATGGATTTGTGTTGTATTGTGATTGCTATTGCTGGCGGAGCGACCGTGTTGTCACACTTTAACGATTCAGGTTTTTGGCTGGTTTCAAGATTGCTTGAAATGGATGAAAAGACCACATTGAAAACGTGGACGGTAATGGAAACGCTGCTAGGAACGCTTGCCTTTGTTTTTGCCGCTCTTTTAAGTTGGCTGTTCTAAGGCAGTTCAGGGCTTCTCCGAACGGTAAGTGTTATACCGGAGAAGCCTCCGGCGCAGGCAGCCCAAATCCCGCCAATGCAAGCTCATAGGTACCTGCTTCCACACCATTTAAAGGTGCAAAGTTAGGCGCATCGCTGGGTACGATTAGGGTGGGAGTGAACAATTGCGGCCTCGTTAGAGAAATAATGGCCGGAATAAACGTTGGGTATTTAGTCAGTGGTCCCCCCAGTACAAACATACCCGGGTTCATAACGGTTGCCATTGACGCAATGATTTGAGAAATGACTTTCAGTGCCGGATGTTCTGTCAGGTCGTCACCGGCTTCAAGCGCTTCCTGCAACTTGTGTTTGTGCACGTAATCCTGCAGGTTTACGCCGTCTTCAATCATGATGTGGCCAAGCTCTCCGGCCATACCGGCAGCACCTCTAATCAGGTGGTTATCGAAGTAAACACCGCCACCAATACCCTCACCAAAGTAAATAAAAACAAAACTTGATTCGTGTTGGGCGATACCATTTGCTTTCTCTGCCAGCGTTGCCCAGTTCACGTCGTTGTCAATGGTGACCGGACAATCAAATTGAGCGTGCAACATGTGTTTGAAATTGATTTCGTGGATTACCGTAAATTGCGAAAACGGCAGAGCGATGATTTCGCCGGTTGATGTATTAACCGGGGTAGCTACAGATACGCCGATGGCCAGTAAAGGCGCATTCTGGTCACTCAATGACAATTCAACAATTTGAATAACCGCTTTAATAAAATCTTGTTTGTCCCAGTGAGGATCAATGGTGAAACATTGATCGCGGATGACGCCAAGGGCCAGGTTGGTCAAGCGCAACTGTATTTGCTTAACATCGATCGCCAAAGCCAGAATAATGCCTTTAGATGCATTAATTTCGTAAATAATGCCTGCGCGGCCTTGTTTGTTTTGCGACTTGCGCTTGGTTTCTATAACCAACTCCTGTTTTAACAGCCTTTGAGCTGATTCAGAAATGGTAGGGCGCGAAATACCGGTTAACTTTGCAATCGATGCGCGACTCATCGGGCCGTGTTGTTTTATGGTGTGAAAGAAACACCGATCGGGCATCAGTGCCGTCGGCACACGTTTCTCTGTATTTAGCTCGTCTTGCTTATTAATTTGCATTATTTCTTGTCTTTCTTACGACAACGTCACATACGGTAAATGTCTGCGCGCTGCGCTTGCCTGTAGGGTTTCTATTTATTCTACAATGAACAATACGTTATGTTTACAACTGCTTTGAGATTTGTTCACATTTACATTTGTTAATATACCTGCTTTTTCTGTTGCCGCCAGTTTTTAATCTTTACGCTGGACTTGAAAAAGCAGCGAGGACAACGTTTACCTTTTTCTGTCGCCAAACTAAGTGACGAGTTGCATCAATTAGAATTTAACTGAATTTTCGCAATAAACCATATTTATAACAGTGATTTAGTGTTAAGCGAGTATCTCTAATGTGATCAAATTGTTTACATCTTTAGGAGATATCGTTGTCATGGTTTTATTGCGTTGAACCAGGTTGCGCTTTTTAATCTCTTTTTTCTTTCCAAACAGGCTTAGCAAATAGTGCACCGGCTTGACTAGAATTTCGATGAATGGCAGCTATTTTACTTATTTGTTAGGTTTCTTTACAAAATACTTGCATTGTTACTATATTGTAAGCTATAAGTTGCACTGTTACAGAATTTTAACAATGTTGATGTCTGTGGCGGTTCAATACGAATGAGAGAAATCGTATTGAATGTTAGCACTGCGTACTGCGTGTAGGACTTCCTACGACTTATTGTCATCGTTTTAGTGGTTGGGTCACTGAATGACAACGATGACAGCAAGCAGGCACAAACGCACATATAAACAAAAGTGTTAATCTCAATTGGAAACCAAACTATGTTTCATAAGAACAAACTAGCAACAGCTGTATCCGGGGCACTTTGTGTCATGGTCGCGTCAGGCGCTTATGCACAGGAAGCGGGCACAGTAGAAAAGATTGAAGTAAGAGGTGTACGAGGCAGTTTATCTCAGTCGATGAACGTTAAGCGTCAATCGGCGGGGGTTGTAGATGCCATTTCAGCAGAAGACATGGGTAAATTCCCTGATACCAACCTGGCGGAGTCTCTCCAGCGTATTACAGGTGTATCGATCAACCGTGTAAACGGTGAAGGATCTGAAGTAACCGTTCGTGGTTTTGGTGGTAACTTTAACCTGATTACGCTGAATGGTCGTCAAATGCCAGCAGCAAACGTTGCCTCCATTACAGGTAACCCACTTGATCAGGGTGCGTCGGGTACGACTCGTTCATTTGACTTCTCTAACCTGGCGTCAGAAGGTGTTAGTGGTATTGAAGTCTATAAAACGGGTCGCGCTGCCGTGCCATCGGGTGGTATTGGTGCCACCATTAATATCAATACTCTGAAGCCGCTTGCTCAAGGTAATGACCGCGCATCTATTGGTGTTAAAGCCATGAAAGATGAAGGCGGTGATGGCGTAACACCAGAATTAAGTGGTGTAGCCAACTGGGTTAATGATGACGGAAAATTCGGTGTTGCGTTGTTTGGTTCTTATCAGGAACGTGATTCTGGTAGCCGCCACATGAGTGTGGAAAACTACCAACTGTACAACTGGGATTCTACTTCTCCGGGTACGTTCGGTTTAGTTGACGGTGCGACTGTTACGAATGCACCAGACGAAGGCCAGTTAGTGGCTATGCCTTCAAACCTGGGTATTGGTCTGAACGAAGACAATCGCGAACGTATCAACGGTATGTTAACGGTGCAGTATGCGCCGAACGATAGCACGACGATTACGGCTGATGCGACTTACGCCAGCAACACTATTTCTTCAACGTCAATTGTTGATGGTATCTGGTTTGCACGTCAGTTCACTGATATGGAATTTGACGGTAACCCGGTAGTAGCAACACCTATTCGCTTTACAGAAGACATCGACGGCGGTAAAGACTTCTTCTTCCAGAACCTGGTTATGGGAGCGAAAGATGAGCTTAAATCATTTGGTTTTAACGTTGACTGGTGGGCAAATGACTCGCTAAACCTGCGTTTTGACGCGTCTGTTGCAGAAGCAAGCAGTGGCGGTAATGGTCCGTACGGTAAAAACGTAATCCGCTTTAACGTAGCCGGTGCTACGGCTGGTTGGCAAACCGTTGACTACTCACAGTCACTGCCTCAAGCCAGCATCGTGGTAGATGACTCTATCAAGGGTAACAACAACGGTATCTTTGACTTGCCAGATGTTGGTCCACAGGTAACCCGCGCTATTTCGTCTGATCAGACATCTAAAGTTAATCAGTTCCGCTTCGACGGTACCTGGGATAAAGGCGCTGACGTTAAACTGGATTTCGGTTTAGGTTATATGTCCACAGAAATGCAGCAGATTCGTTATGAAACTGAGGCTCAGCTTGGTGGTTGGGGTGTTGCTGATGTAGGCAATATTCCGGAAGGTCTGTTGGACGTTACCTGTACAGCTTGTGCGTTCCAGGATCACAACATGAACGGTGTTGCCGGTGCTGATTCAATTGCTGTACCTTCTGGTGCAACTACCATTCCTCTGGGTAGCGTGTCGTTCCGCGGTAATGCCGTTGAGCTGTTAAATGCAGTGGCACCTGCTTATGGTTACACACCTGGTGACTTACCAGCGGTTAGCTCTGCCAATAACACTGTAAAAGAAGACATTTTGTCGTTGTACGCTATGGCGACGATGGACGGTGAAATTGGTGGTTATGAAGCCAACTTAGTGGTTGGTGCGCGTTACGAGCGTACTGATGTAACGTCAATTTCACTGCAATCGGTACCTGAGCAAATCTTATGGACCTCGGATAACGATTTCCGTATTCAGTTAGGCTCTAATACACAAGCGTTGTCAGAAGATCATACTTATGAAAGCTTCCTGCCAAATATTGACGTGTCGTTGAACCTGACTGATGATCTGAAAGCCCGTGCTTCATACAGCATGACGCTGGCGCGACCAGCTTATAATCAGATGTATACCGCGACCAGCATTGGTGCACCAGGTCGTCCGACATACCTGGGTGGTGTTGCTTCGGGTAGCCGTGGTAACGCCAAACTGGATCCGTTGCTGTCGAATAACTTCGACCTGTCATTGGAATACTACTACGATGATGCCAGCATGGTGTCAGTCGGTTACTACCGCAAAGACGTAGAAAACTTCGTAGGTACGCAACAGGTTTCACAAAGTCTGTTCGGTTTACTTGATGCCACATCAGGTAATGCCGGAACCACCTCTGGTGATGCTATTGCGGCATTGCAGGAACGCGGCATTGAGGTTACCGAGCGTAACTACTTTACTATGACCGCATTGCTGGCTAACCCGGATGCTTATCCAAATGGAGCAGATGACTTTGAAGAAGGTCAGTTATTCGCAGACGAAGTATTTGCTGCTTATGACGTAGCCCCTGAAGCGGGTGATCCGTTGCTGCAGTTTGAAGTGACTCAGCCGGTGAACAACCAAAGCGCACGTATCTCTGGTTACGAGTTGGCGTGGCAGCACTTCTTTGGTGAAAGTGGGTTTGGTTATCAGGCTAACTTTACCATCGTAGACGGCGATATTGGCTACGACGTAGGTGCCGATCCTTCACTTGACCAGTTTGCCCTGGAAGGTCTGTCAGACAGTGCTAACATCGTATTCATTTACGAGAAAGATGGTCTGTCAGCTCGTGTTGCTTATAACTGGCGTGATGCCTTCTTGTCAGAAGTTAACCGGTCAGTGTCCTCTGTTCGTAACCCGTTATTTGTTGACGAGTACGAGCAAATCGACATTAACGTAAGCTATGACTTCAGCGAAGATCTGACGGTTAGCATGGACATCATTAACCTGACTGAAGAAGGTCAGCGTCAATATGGTCGTAGCTACAACAATACGTTCTTTGTACAAGAACTGGATAGACGTTTCGTGTTGAGTGCACGCTACAACTTCTAATCCGTAAAAGCTGCCTGATTGGTTGGGTCAGGCAGCGGTTTCTATTACCGCCAGATTCTGGTTTGCCTGCTTTGCCGGGTAGAGGTAGGATGCACACTGGCGGTTCATTTTAGGGACAGTGTGAATAAGCCTTTGTTCAAACGGTAGCATTCTCATTTTACCGTTAACTGTTTTGCCAAATACAAAATTGGGTTTATTGATACTTTTCTTAGCTATTTGCGAAGTATGTTATGTCAAATATTACCGTGTTAAACAACATTGATCACAGTGCTCTGAAGGTCAATGTTAATCCTGCAGATAATGCGTCGCTTAACGTCAATCGCACGCAGGTTTATGCCTCAGAAATTGCCGATCTTCAAAAAGAGTTTCCTGTTCTCATTTATCGCGATGAAGCCACTGAAGTACTTCAGCTTCATGCGATTCTGGGCCTTGAAAAAGATGAAAACCTGTTCCTGGATGAGAACGGCTGGACGACGCGTTTTGTGCCGTCACTGCTGGCAAGAGGGCCTTTTAGTATAGGTTATAAGCAGGGTGTGGAAGAGGGGGAGAAACCGGCCCCTATGATTTGCATCGATTTGGACGATGACAGAGTGAATGAACACTCAGGTGAAGACATCTTTTTGCCAATGGGCGGTGAGTCTTCTTATTTACAATACATAAAAAAGGCACTTCAGACCGTCGAAAGCGGTGCGCAGTACAATCAAACTCTGTTTGCATTGGTGACAGAGATGGATTTGCTTGAGCCTGTGTCGGTAGAAATCAAACTGAGTAATGTTGAACAGGTAAAACTAAATAACTACTTCACTATAAATCAGCAGAAACTGGCTGCTTTATCCGGAGACCAACTAATGCGGTTAAATCAGTTCGGTATGCTTGGTCCACTGTATTTGCTGATGGCGTCCATGGGCAATTTTCAACGGCTGATCGCATTGAAAAACGCCAGGAATGCAATGATTTAAGCAGGGCTGTAGCATGGCAAAAAATACTGTATTGGTGCTGGAAGGTATAACGCCCGACAGCATTCCGTTTGACGATTTATTTGCGCTTAACAAGCCGGTCATTCTGAAAGGGCTGGTAAAATCCTGGCCGTTGGTTAAACAAGGGCAGTCCTCTGGACGGGCATTACTCGAAACACTGACCAACGCCGATAATGGAAACCCATTGTTAGTTTACAAAGGCGCCCCTAACATTTCGGGCCGCTTTGGCTACAACGATACGTGTACAGGGTTTAATTATGTGACCGAAAAAGCCCGACTATCCAACGTATTGGCACACATTTCTGAACAACTTGAACAAGAAGAACACGATTACCTTTATATCAATTCATTGCGTTTCGACCAGGGGTTACCTGAGTTAAGTGCTCAGAATACACTGCAATTTACTCATCCTGAATTCGATGATAATCAGCCGGTTCCTAAAATTTGGATTGGAACAGAGTCAGTCGCTGCTGCGCACTTTGATCAACCAAAAAACATTGCATGTTGTGTATTAGGTAAGCGTCGTTTCACGTTATTCCCACCTGAACAAGTTGAAAATCTGTATCCTGGACCGCTCAGTCCTACGCCTGGTGGGCAGGTTGTTACCGTGGCAAATCTTGCAGAGCCGGACTTTGATACCTTTCCGAAATTGAAAACCGCGCTGGACAATGCCTATATTGCCGATCTCGAACCGGGTGATGGTCTGTATTATCCGAGTATGTGGTGGCACGAAGTGGAAGCGCAGGACCGCTTTAATGTCATGGTGAATTTTTGGTGGATGACGGCTAAACCGTTTCTTGGTAATCCTATGGATACGTTATTACACGGGATGTTGAGTCTGCGTGATAAACCCGAATCTGAGAAAGCCGCCTGGCGAACATTATTCGACTATTATGTATTTGGTGAATCAACGCAGGTCACTGCGCATCTTCCACCTGAGTGTCATGGTCCTTTGGCACCCATGAACGATGTGTCGGCGCGACGAATGCGTGCGATGTTACTAAACAATCTAAACCGTTAAACGAGTGTGTAAATGACACAAAATAAAACTCGCGTTGTCATTGCCGGTGGTGGTACCGCTGGTTGGTTAAGCGCGTTTAGCCTGGTTACCCGGTTAGGTGGGTTACTGGACATCACGTTAGTAGAGTCTGATCAGATTGGTACCGTGGGGGTGGGCGAAGCAACTATTCCCACCATGTGTAATTTTCATCGTCTGATGGGGCTGGACGAGCGTGAGTTTATGGCGGCGACGCAGGCCACATTTAAACTGGGAATACAGTTCGACAATTGGGGAAGCCAGGGCGACAGCTACGTACACTCTTTTGGCGAGATAGGCCAGCGTTCCTGGATGGCAGAGTTTCACGAGTTTTGGATGGAGGCCGTCGCCAACGGTCAGCAGGACACACTGGAAGATTATTGCCTGGAATTAAAAGCGGCCAAACAAAACAAGTTTGCATTAAAAGTTGGGAACAGACCGCTTAACTTTGCTTACCATCTCGATGCCACGGCTTACGCAGCTTACTTACGTAAAAAAGCCGAAATAGCTGGCGTTACGCGCTTTGAAGGTAAAATTACGTCAGTCACTAAACACACAGAATCGGGTAACCTGAATGCATTGGTTCTGGATAATGGCAAACATGTTGAAGGCGATGTGTTTATTGACTGTACCGGGTTTCGGGCATTGTTAATGGGTGAAGAGCTTGGCGTCGGTTACGATGACTGGAGCCATCTGTTAGCCGCAGATCGCGCCATTGCCATACAGACAACGGCAGTTGAACCTCCTCGACCCTACACGATCGCGACAGCACATAAAGCCGGCTGGCAATGGCGAATTCCTTTGCAGTCCCGAGTGGGCAACGGCATTGTCTATAGCAGTCGCTTTTCAGATGACGAGACAGCGCTGGATACTCTGATGTCGAATGTGACTGGCGATGCAGTAACAGCGCCACGTTATCTGAAGTTTAAAACCGGCATACGTCAGAAAGCCTGGGCTAACAACTGTATTGCGATTGGATTGAGCAGTGGCTTCCTGGAGCCGTTAGAGTCTACCAGTATTCATCTGGTCACAACGGCATTGATTCGTTTAATGAAGCTATTTCCCTTTGAGGGTGAATGCACGCTGCTGGCGGAACGGTACAATCGCGAAACCAGAAAAGAGATGGAAACCATCCGTGATTTCATTGTGTTGCATTACCACCTGACCCAGCGTGACGACAGTGATTTCTGGCATTTTTACCGGACCATGGATATTCCTGAATCTTTGCAGCATCGCATGGCGATGTTTGCCGAACATGGTTATGTGTGGCCTGATGATGTGGCGTTGTTCCGGGTTGATTCCTGGGTACAGGTAATGATGGGGCAAGGGTTAATGCCAAAACGTCATCACGGTGCCAGTCGCATGTTACCAACACAGTCGTTGACTCAACAATTAACGGCCTTCAAGCAGTCGGTGAATAACGCGCTGGCGCAACTGCCTGAACACGGCACCTTTTTGCAACAGTACTGTCCGGCTGATAAAGGCGTATAACCGAGGAACTCGTCAAGTATGAAAACCCGAGTTGTCATTGTTGGTGGGGGAACTGCTGGCTGGCTAACTGCAGGCATTATCGCGTCGCGAAACCCATTATTGGGAGAAGATAGTACTACGGAAGTGGTGTTGCTTGAGTCTCCTGACGTTAAAAACCTGGGGGTAGGTGAGGGAACCTGGCCGACCATGCGCGATACGCTGAAGCAAATTGGTATATCTGAGCGAGCTTTTTTGCGTTGTTGCGATGCCAGTTTCAAACAAGCATCTAAGTTTGTCGGCTGGCGACAAGACGCAAATCACTATTATTACCATCCCTTTACAGCGCCTGCCGGTTATGGCGTTGTAAGCCTGGCGGATGATTGGACAGATGCCGGGTGTCCGGGTGATTTTGAATCCTGGGTCAGTGCACAAGGGCATGCTTGTGAACAACATCTCACTCCCAAGTTACCTCAACTACCAGAATATGCCTTTACCTATAATTATGGCTATCACTTAAATGCGGGTAAGTTTGTTGCATTATTACATGAGCATTGCACAGACAGGTTGGGTGTTACTTATCGGCAAGGCCATGTAACAAGTATTGAGAGTCATGAAAACGGCGCGATCAAATCGCTTACTCTGGACAATGGCAATGTTGTTGAAGGCGACTTGTTTGTTGATTGCAGTGGCTTTTCGTCAGTACTGATTGGAAAGCACTATCAGGTGCCTTTTGTATCGCAACGTGGCGTTTTGTTTAACGATACGGCGATTGCTGCACAGGTCAATTATACAGAGGAGCAGACGCCTATCGCGTCAGCTACCGTAGCAACTGCGCAGTCACACGGGTGGATTTGGGATATTGCATTGCAAAGCCGCCGTGGGATTGGCCATGTATTTGCCAGTGAATTTTGCGATGCTGAGCAAGCTGAACAAACATTGCGACGTTACATTGCCGGTGATGCCAACCTGCTACAAGATGATGTCACCACCCGTGTCATACGCTTTGATCCCGGTCACCGAAAATACTTTTGGCATCATAACTGTGTGGCGATTGGCGTGTCAGCCGGATTTGTTGAACCCCTTGAGGCAACCGCTTTAGTATTGATTGAAAAGTCGGCAGAGTGGATAGCGGATCAATTGCCCCGAACACCGGCTGCAATGCAAGTACTGGCTAAACGCTTTAATCAGATGACGAATGCGCGTTGGCAGGAAATCATCGACTTTATAAAATTACACTATGTGTTGTCTGATCGTACAGATTCAGCTTACTGGCGAACACATCAGCACCACGAAAGCTGGACTGAATCTTTAAGCGAGGCATTACAGCTTTGGCAAAGTCAGCCGCCAGGTCTCAACGAGTCCAATAACCGACAAGAATTGTTTTCGTCAGCCAGTAAGCAGTATGTGTTGTTTGGTATGGGGTTCCGGTCGACAGATTGGCAAACATCGGGGCTATTGCCCTTGCAGAAGCCCCTTATTGAGCGCTTCAAAAGAGAGATTCAGCAACACGTTAACCGTGTGAATACGGAACTATTGACCAATCGGGAATATCTGCAAAAATTGAAGCGGTAACGCTGTTTCAAGGACGAGAGTATGTCACTTCCCCCACACAGTATTCGTAATACATTAATCAGCCTGTTGGCGGTTAGTCTCGTTTTATCTTCGTTTTTCTGGAATGAAGCACGTAAGGAAGTGGTTTATTTGTGTGGTAATTTTGGCACTGGCGTTAGCCAGCAAAGTGTAATGAATCAACTGGCTACGGCCAATTTACTGGATGTGACACAGCTAACAACGGATTATGGTATCAGGGTTGTATCAGACAGTGCGGTGAGCCTGAGAATGTATCGATGCAATATTGATATTGGCACTGACGGTAAAGTCATTACCGCCAGTGTAAGTGGTTGGTTTTAGTGGCAACAACTGCCGTCAGCGGGTTTAGTAAATCGCTGTTGCAGCGACTGCCAGCCATTTCTGATCATGAGACCGAATAGTAACATTGCACACAATGCGTAAATTGCTGAGATATCATTGTGATCATGTCCTCCCTGACCAACCGGGATCCAGGTTGATAGCTCAAGTGCTTCAATAACGAGGTTCAGGCTATAGCCTAACAGGATGCTGATACTGACTACACTGAAGACGTACAGAGCCAGCGTACGCTTACCCATCTCTTTTGCGATCATGCCCATGGTCGAAATATTGGTGGCGGGCCCGGCCAACAAAAATACCAAGACGGCACCTGGTGACAGTCCTGCACTTAAGAAACCGACTGCGACAGGCGTTGAGGCGGTTGCACAAATGTACATAGGGATCCCAATGAGTGCCATCACCAACATAGCGAAGAACCCATCTCCCCACTGAGTAAGAAATTGGTGGGGGACCCAGGTTTGTATCGCGGCAGCCAGTGACAGCCCAACCAGTAACCACAGTGTCAGGTCATTAAGCAGTTTTATTGTAGAAAACTGCCAGATAGCGTGAAGCTTAGCGCCATATCCGGGGTCATCGGTTGGTTTTATTTCTGCATCGCTTTCTGGCGTTGTACTACAACAAGACGATGTTGAGCTTGTAGGCACTGGCGTTGCACTGCTGCAACAACTGTCTGTCTTTGTGACCGGGGCAACCTCGGTGCTACAACAGCTTGATACGGGTTCAGGCTTAACCTCAGGCTGTTTGGAACTGCAACAAGAAGAATCTGATCCAGGCATTTCCTCGATGTCAGGTCCACTATTTACTTTCGTGTTTGTATCGGGTGTATCGAACCACTTCACCATTAATCCTGCGTATATCGCACTTGTTATTGCTGCA
This sequence comes from Aestuariibacter sp., assembly GCA_017794925.1. GTDB lineage: Bacteria > Pseudomonadota > Gammaproteobacteria > Enterobacterales > Alteromonadaceae > Alteromonas. The sequence goes on from CP051238.1 coordinate 2,990,219, forward strand.
ATGGGACGGACAATGGCAAATACAGGGCCTAGTAACGCATAAGACACGGAAACCGAGTCCACGCCGGTTTCAGGTGTGGCTACCAGGAATGAAACCGTTGCCGGTTTGGATGCGCCACTCCTTCGTAAACCAATAGCAGCAGGAATGACACCACAAGAGCAAAGTGGAAGGGGAGCTCCGATGACAGCGGCTTTACCAATGGCTTTAGTGCTCGGGTTACCCATGTGTTTTTTGAGTATGTCGACAGGGACCAGCTCATGCATTAATCCGGCAAAAAGCAAGCCGAGCAGTAGCCAGGGAGCCGATTCCATAAATAACACGGCAAAGTTTTCAAACAGAGCTGAGAGTTCATTCATAACGTGTCTACCGAATCCAGGGTGTGTAAAATTGAACAATGGGCTGCACTTTCATTGCCTCCACAGCATATATCATGCAACGTTTGTAACGAGTTTCTAATCCGCACTAACTCGTCGATCTTTTCATTCACTTCCCGCATTTTATCTGCGGTATATTGCTTTACCTCTTCGCAGGTATGATCGTCCGGCTGCAGCTTTAACGCCAGTAATTCATGTATTTCATCGAGCGTAAAACCCACGCGTTTGGCGCGTTGAATAAACTGTAAGGTCGTAACATCTACCTGAGTGTAGAGGCGATAGCCGGAAGCGCTGCGTTTACTGGGGGTGAGCAGACCTTTGCTTTCGTAAAAGCGAATAGTGTCTGCTGTTAAGCCAGTGAGTCCGGCAAGTTGTCCGATTTTAAAGCTGTTTTGTGTCTTCATATTCGTAGTATAAACCCTGGAGTTAACTCCAGAGTCAAGCATACCTGAAAGGTTTTTTTGAGGGTAGTTGTTCGTCGCCAGTTCATATATAAATCAAACAGTGGAAAGTAAGTCTTGAACTGACTGAATACAGGTGACTTGTTGTTACAGTGCAGACTTCAGTAGGACTAATTCGGAAAGTGGTATGAAAAAGCGATGTGGTGAAACAGTGTGCTGCGCGTTCTCTTGGGTGTTGCGCTTGTTAGTTGTCGCAGTGACGAGCGTGAGTATATTGTCTGGATGCAGTGTTTTACCGGGGGCCACGGTTTCCGCAACCGCACCCAAACCATTATATGAGGATCGAAATTATGATGGTGCCGCTGATCCGTCAATTGTATGGGATAAACAGAGGCAGCGTTGGTTAATGTTTTACACAAACCGACGCGCTAATGTTGAGGGCCTGAACGGTGTTGAATGGGTGCACGGTACACCGATTGGCATTGCTACCTCACGGAATGGCCGAGAGTGGACGTATCTTCAGGATGCCGTGTTTACAGGTAATGTTCTCCCGACATTGTGGGCGCCGGATGTGTTCGTACATAGTGATCAGTATCATATGTATTTAACATTGGTTCCCGGTGTTTTCGACAACTGGTCTCACCCTCGCACTATTGCACATTACACCAGTAAAAACTTAGTGGATTGGACGTATCAATCAACATTGGATCTGAATACTGAGAAGGTGATCGATGCCGATGTAATTGCCAAACCGGATGGCGGGTTTCGCCTGTTTTATAATGATGAACCCGATGGTAAATCGATATATTTTGCAGACAGTGACGACCTTTATCGTTGGCAGGATAAAGGCAAAGCCGCGCTTACCAGTCGGGGAGAGGGGCCGGTGGTGTTTTTCTGGCAGGGTTGGTATTGGATGGTTGTGGATGCCTGGCGAGGCTTGTCAGTCTACCGCTCTGCCGATCTTGATAACTGGCAGCAACAATCAGGCTTTTTGTTAAGTGAGGCCGGAAAGGGGGAGCAGGACGGCGTTATCGGTCAGCATCCGGATGTTGTAGTACACGATAACCGGGCTTATTTGTTCTATTTTACTCACCCCGGTAAAATTCCGGCTAATAAAGGCAATGATGACGCCAGCACACGCAGAAGTGTTATTCAGGTAAGTGAACTTAAGTTTGATGGGGAATGGCTGCAGACCGACCGGGATCAGCCTGTATATATTGACTGGTAATGGGCTGCGAATGCAGCCCTCATTTTAAAAAGTATTACCAGCCACACTGGCGGTCTTTATTTTGCTCATCCAGCCAGGTTTTCAGTGGAGCAAAGTAGGCTTCAATCGTACTGGCGTCCATATCAGGTGAACCAGTAATGGTTGCCAATGCATCCTGCCATGGACGGCTTTGGCCCATCTTCAGCATTTCATCTAACGCTTTACCGGCTTCTTCACTGCCATAAATAGAGCAGCGGTTTAACGGGCCTTCATCGCCTGCGATGTCACACAATGCCTTGTGGAACTGGAATTGCAGAATATGCGCAAGGAAGTAACGTGTATAAGGCACATTGGCCGGTACATGATATTTTGCACCTGGATCGAAAGCATCTTCATCACGTGCAACTGGTGCCATGACGCCCTGATATTTTTCACGCAGCTCCCACCAGAGTTTATTATATTCTTCAGGGCTTACTTCGCCAGCCATGACCTTCCAACGCCACTGGTCTACCATTAACCCAAATGGAATAAAGGCAATTTTATCCAGAGCAACCTGCAACAGCATGCCGATATCGTTAGACGGATCGGGGATTTCGTCAATCAAACCAATTTCTTTTAAGTACTTTGGCGTGATCGATAAAGCGATGGTATCGCCAATAGCTTCATGGAAACCGTCATTGGCAGAGCCCTGATATAAAAAGGGCTGTGTATTATAGGCACGTTGGTAGTAGTTATGTCCCAGCTCGTGGTGAATAACATTAAATTCTTCCCCGGTGATTTGAATACACATTTTAATACGTAGATCGTCCACATTGTCTACATTCCAGGCTGAGGCGTGACACTGCACATCACGATCGGCAGGCTTGCTAAACTGTGAATTGGTCCAGAATGATTCCGGAAGTTCTTCAAAGCCTAACGAAGAGAAGAATGACTCAGCCTGTTTTACCATTTTGATTTCGTCGTAATCCTGATCGCGAAGTGCTGCGGTGACATCTGGTACCTGCATGGGCGTATCAGGTTTCACGATGTCATAGATATTACCCCAGGACTGCGCCCACATATTACCCAGAAGGTGTGCAGGTATTGGCTTATCCTGTGCAACAACATCCTCACCGTAATAGTCGCCAAGTTCAGCACGAACGTGACAATGCAATGCATCGTACAGTGGCTTAACCTGACCCCACAGACGGTCTAATTCAATCGGGAAGTCATCGGCTGGCATGTCGTATTTACTACGCCATAATTCACTGACGTTACTGAAACCCAGTTCTTTGGCACCTTCGTTTGCAATGGCTACCTGTTCTTCGTAAAGCGATTTCATAGGAACAGATACTTCGCGCCAGCCTTTCCAGTATTCCAGTAATAAATCGGCATCACGCTCAGTCGCCATGGCTGAACTCATTTCTACCAGGCTTACGCAGTCGTTTTCGTTGCGGCAATATTTGCCTTTACCATACATGCCATCCAGTTCTGAGCCAATCTGCGCCAGACGTTCAGATTTAGCTGGATCAGCAGGTGGTGGCATAGTTAGACCTGCACGCATTAAATCGAGCTTGCGACGTAAATCAGGATCGGCTTCTACATGATTATAGTCGGCAGCTTGTTTTGCCAGTTCTGCGGCGCGATTGCTGTAGAGTTCTGAAAGATAGGCATTTACTGTAGCTGTATCATCGTTAATGTTGGTGGCATATACCCAGGCTGCTTTGGCTGCCGGTACCGACATTTTGGTCATTTCACGTTGCGCTGAATCGACAAAGTTTTGTGCATCTTCAGTGGTTAACATGGGTTGAGTCGATTGACTCTCAGTTGGTTCCGGGGCTGGCTGACAACCCGATAGCACACCGGCAACAGCGGCCGCTACCAGCGTAAATGAGATCGCTTTCATGTTGTTTCTCTCGTTAGTTATTATTATCGCGGTAAATGAAATTTTACATCATAAAATGCAAACGTTACTGCGGTGTGTGTTACTGGTGAGCAGAGTGGTAACTGCTGAGCTACGCTTCAGGAAAATAAAAGCTATTCACCATAAAATATAAAACATCAGAGTTAATCTAACTAAATACACTGTTCACACCGGTTACCAATGTAATACGCGGGGTAAATAAATCAAGTTTGGTTAAGTTTGGAAACGATTTAAAAACGTTTCAGGCAACACTGTTTATGTTTTTTCCCGCTGTCGCAAAAACAAGGGTCATTTCTGCCAATATTCAGCTTGCCTGTGTCGTCGTGAAGCTTTCCTGTTGTGTATCGCCATTGACCATGTTCCATTATAAAGTCACTGGTTTCATGCAGAACATAACACTGTCTCGAAATAGCGTAGAACGCTTTAAATTCAACTTGATCAGAGGTAAGCAATGGCGAGGGAATGATGGATAAATGCAACCAGATTTGTTCATCAGCATTTTCAGCTAACATTGCTTCTGTTAACGCTTGTCGTGGTTCATCTGCGTAGGTATTAAGAATGTAAGCCCACTTGCGGAGGCAATAAGCAGTATAACGTGAGCGCATTAATGCTTCTGACGAAGGGGCTGCAAGGTCACCCTTATGGTAGGGTTCACAACAAGCTTGATAGGGTTTTCCGCTGCAACAATAACAATTCTCTGCCATTTTTATTCTCAATGCTTCGTTATTATTGAAGTGTAATCGCAGAGACTCGTAGGCTAAAGAATTTTGTTACCTTCTTTGAGCAAGTGGTATTACCAAGGGCCTTGTAGCACGTTATTTGCTCGATTACCCGCTTGTTTGTCATTAACGGATAAACCAATCAACGATACCGAATACTGATCACACAACTGTTTTATAAGCACTTGTTCATGCTGTGGTAGTGATAAGTCTTCTACATAAATGGTGCTGCACTGGCCACTTGTGATCAGTTTGCGAATCCATTTGGGTACCATTTCTTCATTGGGCTTTTGAATTCGAATAGCGTGATCAACACGCTTGTTAAAAGCCAATGATGAGGACAATAAATAGCTCCAGCCTTTATGCGTAGCCGAGCGAATATTAGCAGAAACCGGAAACTCAATAATATTGTGTAATTGGGTAACAGTAGCCATGGTATTGCCTCTCAATAAATAGTGTCTGTTTATACAGTGTATGGATATACAGTAGTACTGTATAAAACAACATGCAAGGATTTTTTGTGGTTTTTTTATGCGACATGAGGACTTTATAACCTGTAAATTTACAGGTCGATATTGGATGTTTGTTTTATTATTAATTTAATTCAATGACTTATAATTTGTTGGTGGAGTATATGAGTGCCGCTATCGGCGGCGCTTAATATGTTGAATCCAGTATTGAATGCGGGGAGTCATGATAAGTAGCGCGATAATCCAATATATCAAGGGTTCCTGGAGCGCAGTTTTACGTGACCAACTGAAATGAATTAATACCAGAAGGAGTATTAAATAAATACTATTGTGTAAGTGTTGCCAGGTACGCTTCATCCTGCGTCTTACCCACATTGGTGAGGTGATGCTAAGCAGGAACAAATCCAGTAACGCAATAAAACCAACCGTGATATAGGGGCGTTCAATTATTTCGCTTGTTACCAGTGCCCAGTCAAACTGAAGTTCAAAACTCACATAACTCGATAAGTGTATCAGCGCATACACGAACACATATATACCGGCTAACCGACGGCATTGCATTAGCGATGGAAAGGGAAGGTGTTTCGCGATCGGGCTTATTAGCAATGTAAACAGCAATATGTTTAATGCGCTGGTGCCGGTTCCGTGTATTAGTGCTTTGACCGGATCCGCACCCAGATTGTCTGTCACTGCCGCCCAGCCTAAAAATATCAGATAGCCCATAAATACGGCGTGTAAGCCTGTTTTAAACAAGCGTAACTGAAGGGGCGTTAAACGCAGTGGTTTTTTGAGTAATCGCTTCACAAACAGGACTTAGTAGTATCGGGCTAAATCCATATTCGCGTACAGAGGCGCGACTTCTTCATAACCGTTGAACATACGCGTAGCAATACGCTGTTGGTTAAACACGCCACCGTCAGTTATACGCCGTTCACTGGCCTGGCTCCATCTGGGATGCGCTACTTTCGGATTCACGTTTGCGTAAAACCCATATTCATTCGATGCCAGTCGATTCCAGGTCGTCGGTGGCTGACGTTCAGTAAGTGTTATCCGAACAATAGACTTGATGCTTTTAAAACCATACTTCCAGGGGACGACCAGTCTAATTGGGGCACCATTTTGTGGTGGCAGGGTCTTACCATAAACGCCGGTAGCCATGAGCGTGAGGGGATGCGTTGCTTCATCAAGTCGCAATCCTTCCACATAGGGGTAATCAATGCCGCCGCCAATAAAGGGGTTGCGTTGTCCTGGCATTTGCTTCGGATCGTGCAGGGTTTCAAATGCGACGTATTTGGCAGAACCCAGTGGCGAAGCTAATTGAATGAGTTTATTGAGCTCAAAACCAACCCAGGGGATCACCATCGACCAGGCTTCGACGCATCGCATTCTGTAAATACGCTCTTCAAACGCAAATTGCTTCATAATGGCATCGTAATCCAGCGTAATCGGATTCTTCACCAAGCCGTCAATGCGAAGTGTCCAGGGATCGGTTTTAAAGCTTTTCGCGCGCTCGGCCGGGTCATCTTTACCGGTGCCAAATTCATAAAAATTATTGTAGGACGTCACCTTCGTATAGGGCGTTTTGGCTTCGTCAGTGGTGAACTTATCAGAGGGAGTAAAAGACAGCGACTTAGCTTCAAATTCTGGTTCGCTGTCGAACCAGCCAACCCCATGGGCTGATTGACTGAGTAACGTGCCGGCACCCACAAACCCCAGTGATTTTAATAAGCGACGACGATCCTGAAATACACGCTCGTCGGTTACCTGGTTATCCGTAAATGTTTGTGATGGGCGAAATCGTTTCATATACCTGCTCTGTGATGACATTTTCACTATTGCTACGGTATAAGACCGTAAAGAGTGCAAAAAGATTTCAAATTACCATTACAGAGACAGTGTATCTGCGATCCCGCCTCGCTTGGGGACAAACATATTGGAATAGAGGCGAGCCGCAAATTCATCTGTCATCCCGGAAATGTAGTCGGCAATAATGCGATGCCCGTTGTTGTTTTCTTCGGCTGCCAACCAGCGTTTGCGGGTGTTTTCTGGCAATAGTCGTGTAGGATCTGCACTAAAGGCTTCAAACAATTCCATTACTACTTGTTGGCCTTTGTATTCCAATAGTTGAACCTCTGGTTTGCGAATGACTTTTGTATACACAAACTTCTTAAATAAACCCAGCGCATTGTGATGGTGTTCTGGCAATACAGCCTTATAGCGCAGAAGAGGGTGCTCAAAGTCCGCATCGTCTTCGATACGAATGGCGGTAATAAAACAATTAACCAACGCACCGATCGCATTTTTTCGTTCATGTTGGGCCTGACTGAACAACCGGGTACCAATACCTGATATATGCTCAGACAACCACGGAACCTGGAGCTGCATCAGTTCTTGTTGCAGTTCTTCGACAAACTCAGCACGTTTCACCATACCCATAACAATGGCATCCTCCAGATCATGGATGCCATAGGCAATATCGTCGGCTAACTCCATGACACTACAATCAAAGGATTTGTGTGTGGTTTTGTGGTGTTTACCACTGACTTGCTCAAACGACATGAGTCGGTCTTTGTCTTGTTGACTAAAGGGGGCAACTAGCCAGTCAAACAAGGTTTCATCGCAACGAAACAGGCCTTTAGGTGGGTGCCATTGTTCCGCTTTCACTTGCCGCAGACTCACAGAAGGTGAGGGCAGTAATTCGTGATTCGTTAACGCATCAATAAAATTCGGATACTTCACCAGGCCCAATACACTGCGGCGGCTCAGGTTCATGCCGTGTTCGGCAGTGTAGGGCTCGAGTTGGGTAACAATGCGAAAGGTCTGTCCGTTACCTTCAAACCCACCATGTCCATGCATCATGTAATTCAATGCAATCTCACCGCCGTGGCCAAAGGGCGGGTGACCAATATCGTGGGCCAGACACAAGGTTTCAATTAAATAGGGATCCAGGCCTACATGTTCAGTTAAACGGGGAAATTTACCTTGAAGCTGAGCGGTAATGCCTGTACCAATTTGCGCTGCTTCTAATGAGTGGGTTAACCGAGTGCGGTAAAAGTCACTCAAACCTACGCCAAGCACTTGTGTTTTTGCCTGTAAACGGCGAAAAGCGGCAGAATGCAATACCCTGGCTTTGTCTCGCTGGAACGGCGACCGGTGGTCGCCATCTCTGGCCTGGGTGCGCGGCAACCGACGTTCCCACCAGGTTAATTGCCAATCATCATTGTCTGCCAGGGTAGGGTCGTAATGCTGCATGTGACTTCCGTTGCTTAATTATGTGGGTCTTCCTGGGTAATTTCGTCCAGGCTCAGTGAAAAGCTCGGTACGTAACGCTTTAAGAAATAATCCACTTCGTCGGAGTGGTAGTCTTTTAGCATTTGATCGAGCCTTTTTTTGGCCAGCGTAAACTCACGATTACCCGAGTTCAGTTCTTCAAGGGTTTTTAAATACGCACAGAGTACATCGGCCGCTTTCACAATAAAGGCTTCATCGTCGCTGTGATATTGACTGTCTATCAGTTTGGCGTAATCTTCTCTGAAGTCTACCGGCGCCATATCAATCAGTTTCTGCTCAGCGATCTTTTCGATTTTCTTGTATTCATCTTTGATCGCAGGGTTAAAGTACTTTACCGGGGTAGGTAAATCGCCGGTTAATACTTCAGAGACGTCATGAAACATAGCCAGAGTGGCAATGCGGTCGGGATTCAGATCACCGTCAAAGTAACGATTTCGGATTAAAGCCAGTGCGTGTGCAACCATGGCGACCTGCAGACTGTGTTCCTGCACGTTTTCGATACGCACGTTGTGCATCAGTGGCCAGCGATGAATCAGTTTCATTCTGGCCAGATGGGCAAAGAAGTGGCTGTTGTCGGCCATCTTACTTTCCTTTTTGGCGGTAGCCGTTAAAGAAATTTTCGATCTTATCCAAGGCGGGGGCCAGGATATCGCTGTGGGGTAAGAAAACCAGGCGGAAATAAATACCTTCATTGAGGTTAAATGCCCGGCCATGTACCAGCAGAATTTTCTCACTGCTTAGCAGATCCAGAATCATTTGTTCGTCGCTGGCAATGTTGAATTTGGCCGCATCTACCTTAGCGAAGCAATACATTGCGCCTTTGGGCGTGACGCATTCAATGCCATCAATATCATTCAGGCGTTTTGCTGCCAAATCACGTTGTAGTTTCAGGCGGCCACCGTCTCTGATCAGATCGTTAATACTCTGATAGCCACCGAGTGCAGTTTGAATTGCACTCTGACAAGGAACATTGGCACACATCCGCATAGAAGACAGCATGTTCAGACCTTCTATATAGCTCTTCGCAATCCGTTTATTTCCAGAAACAATCAGCCAGCCAGCCCGAAAACCGGCTACACGATAATTCTTCGACAAACCACTGAAGGTGACAAAAAACACGTCATCGGCAAGTGAGGCAATACACGTATGTCTGGCATCGTCATATAAAATCTTGTCATATATTTCGTCTGAGAACACCACTAAATCGTGCTCACGGGCCAATTCAACAATTTCAAGCAGCAGTTCTTTGCTGTACACCGCACCCGTTGGGTTGTTCGGGTTAATAAGCACAATCGCTTTGGTGCGCTTATTGATTTTGCTTTTAATGTCTTCAATATCCGGGAACCAGCCCGCTTTTTCATCGCAGCGATAGTGAACCGGTGTACCAGATGACAAACTTACCGCGGCCGTCCACAACGGATAGTCAGGACTTGGTAGTAACACCTCATCGCCTGAATTTAGCAGCGCCTGCATCGACATCATGATCATTTCGCTGACGCCGTTACCAATAAACACGTCGTCAACCTGAATGTTGCGAATGTTCATCTGTTGGTAATACTGCATTACGGCAACGCGCGCAGCATATATACCTGTAGAATCAGAATAACCCTGTGAAGTCGGCAAGTGGTGAATCACATCTTTGAGAATGTCGTCAGGGGCGTCAAAACCAAATGGGGCAGGGTTGCCTATGTTCAGTTTAAGAATACGGTGACCTTCGTCTTCCATTTTGCGTGCTTGTGCAGCAATCGGGCCTCGAATGTCATAACAAACATTATCTAACTTGTGCGACTTGTGTAAGGGTTTCATCTTCAACAACTTAAATTACAGAGGGCCACAGGGTATCGCATCGACAGGTCATCTGTTAAGCAAAATTTTGTGTATAAAGGCTATTAATAGGACGAATTTTTCGTAGCAGGGCAATTCTCTTTTTGGCTTAGAATAAATCAGTTCGTTTTGATGTGAACGACAACACGCGCTGTTACATTTCTTTGATTGTAGAATGTGTGTGTTACACCTATATATAAGTATGTTCTGTCTATCAAACAGCCAGCTTACGGTTAACCGGAGGGACAATGCCACTTCCACTCATTTTGTTAGGCGCGGGGTTAGCGTCAGCCTATGCAGGTGGCGCCTTAGCAAATAATGCCCGTAAACACAGTGTGGTAGATAATTACCCGGGCGAGAGTCCGCTGCAGGTAGAGCCTGTTAATGGCTGTATTGTGTGCTGTGGGATTTATGGGGTTTTCGATCACACGGGTATTTGGTGTGACGGTGAAATTATTGAATTACATGGGAGTGGCTTGGTTAAAGCGGTAGGGCAGGAACGATTTCTTCATCAGCGTAGTGGTAGTCAGATATTTGTAGCCTGCAATGAACTTCATCAGCCGCTGGTCTCTGAGGGATGTGATATGCGCGCCATTAAGCAGGTCTTTCGTTATATCGACTATGATCCTATCAGTAATAATTGCCACCGATTTTCACTGACTTGCGTGTCGGGTATCGATCAAGAATGTATTAGCTTTTATGATTTTAATCATAAGCTTAGCAGGTATTTTAAACAAAAAATTCGATGGCAACCCATTATCGCCTAGTGTGACTCTGTAAGTTTTATGAATAAATTGTGTTAAATAATTGTGAACTTTTCCATTCGGCGCTATCGTATATAGTAAGACCGGAATAAAAGGCATACGTGAATGTGTGGGAATCTTGCCTTTATACCGGTGTTATTGAGTCAATAGCGTATGGTTGAGGGAAGCTATGTCACAACATTTCAAAGAAACACCGCAAAATGCTATAACCGAAAGTGGAATTGCCCGCGTAATACCTTGTAAGGAGCTGGATGTTGGCGATCCCATTAAATGGTTGTCGTTAGGTTTGCAGGACTTTCTGCGTACACCACTCATTTCAATTTTCTACGGATTAATTTTTGCTGCAATACCCTGGTTTATTTCTTATCTGGTAGCTTTGACCGGCTGGCATCTGGTTATTCTGCCATCCATAGTCTGTTTTATGCTGATCGGTCCATTTCTGGCCGCGGGCTTATATGATGTGAGCTGGGAACTGGAAAAAGGGCACAAACCGTCACTCCGCCACTCTATGCGGGCAATACGCCGCAATGCGGTTAACGAGTGGGGCTTTGGCATTTTGTTAATGGTTCTGATGATTTTCTGGCTTCGTGTCGCTTCTCTGATTCACGCGTTGTATCCACAACATCAGATCGAGAGTCTGGAAAGCTTACTGCCGTTTCTGGTGTTGGGTTCGATAGTGGGAGCAATCTTTTGTGTAGGTATGTTTTTCGTAACGGCGTTTACGCAACCCATATTAATGGAGCGCAAAGTTGACTTGGCCACTGCCGTAATGACTAGTGTTAATGCAGTCTGGGTAAATAAAGTGCCAATGTTTACCTGGGCCGGTATCATATTCTCTATGGTAGCCATTGGGTTTGTAACTGGCTTTATTGGATTTATTGTATTGATGCCTATTCTGGGATTTGCATCCTGGCATGGTTATATCGATGCAATAGAAACAAAGCGAGAACGTGCTTACGTCTAAATTATTTTCATTGACTAAAAAGACCCGTATTTACGGGTCTTTTTTTGTTTTCAAGCCCGGCAAACAGAAATAACTCGCACCTTCAGCTCTTGTAGTTTGCCTAAAAAGTGTTTCTTACTAACAAAAATCCACTCCTTTCTGTAATAAAATTACATTTTCACGATTAAGTAAGGGCTTTATCTTCCACTTAAGTTGTAAAAATATGGTGTTTAACCCCTTTTTTACGTTGTTTTGCAACCTATTTTGAAAGTTTTTTAAGACGTTAATCATATTGATAGCGATTCTTTTATCTCCTTTGGTTATATTTGTAAAAAATAAATTCATATATAACAGTGTCTTATTGAATTAACGCTGATTTCACATTTGAATTTACCGTAATTTCACCAAGCTTATACAATAAAAAAACAGTAATTTTATTTCAGATGGGGCATAAATATAGTGCACCAGGACGAAACGTCAGGTGTCACACAAAGCAACTTACCTAACGACGGTTGATTGTGTGTTTCAAATAATCCTGAGAGGAAATCTACTATGAAAAACGTAATCAAATCTGCTTTAGTAGCAACTGTATTAGCTACCAGCGCAAGCTCTGCAATGGCTGACGTAACCGCTGAAGGTGTTCGTTTTACTGGCGACACTGAATTTGCTGGGTTTTGTAAAGCTGTAGTAAAAGATGACGTACGTCTGCTTCGTTCAGCTGTAGCACGTAATGTTGGTCTGATTGGTTCTAGCCAGCGTGAAGTTCTGCGTGTAATCAATGCTGAAGGCGGTGTTACTTGTAACGGTGTAAGCCTGGTTGAGTTTTCAGAGTCTCGCTCTGCATCTAGCGTATATCAGTTCCTGACAGCCAGAAGTTAATCGTGGCGGTACCAGTAAACGGGAGCAGCAGTTGTACATGCATTGCTCCCGTTTAAACTGTGTCCTTACCCGCAAATTAACTCGCCGTAATCCATTGTCCTACCCATTGTTTCATTCTGTATATCATCCTGCTTGTACGGTAACGTACTTTGAGTAATAACACATAAGCCAATGGCACCAGAAACAAGCTGGTTAGTGTAGAAAATAGCAGTCCGCCTATAATCGCTATAGCCATAGGGGCATAAGTCGGGCCATCACCACCAATACGCGCGGAACCCAATGCCAGCGGTATTAATCCCAGCACCGTTGTGGCAACCGTCATGAGTATTGGTCGTATCCTCGAGCTACACCCATCCACAACAGCATGCAGTAGGCTTTCACCTTCGTTTAGCAGTTGATTAATTCGGTCGACCAGTACAATGCCGTTGTTTACTACAATACCCATGAGGATCAGCATACCTATCATACCCATTACCGACATGGCGGTACCGGTGATCATGTAGGCCCAAAATACACCAGTGATACTGAACAGTAAGGAACTGATCACCGCGGTAGGCAACAGAATGGATTCAAACAGTGCCGCCATTACAATATAAATCATGCACACTGCCAACAGCATATTCATTTGCATTACCGCAAAGGCTTCATCCTGGCGACGGAAACCACCATCCAGTGTCCAGTCATACCCAGACGGCAACGCAATGTACTGCATAGCAGTTTCTATGCGTTCACGCGCCTGTTCCATGGTGGTACCTTCTTCCAGGTTAGCGCCAATTGATAGGGCTGTTTGGCGGTAATACCGGTTAATTTGCGATAATTGGGGGGCAACAGTAATGTTTGCCACCATATCAAGCGTGATATTTCGGCCGTCATTGTAAGCAATATTCAGATTGCGCAGGGCAGACAGCGATTCCTGTACCGACTTGCCATACAGCAACTTCACATTGATTTCGCCCGCTTCACCATAGCGGAACGTACGCAGGTTACTGCCACGAAGTGCTGTTGCGATTAAATTGGCAACTTCCTGTGCATTTAAACCAAGTTTAAACGCTTTCTGACGGTCAATATTGATTTGAAGTTCCTGACGTTCGCTACCAACGTCTGCTTTTACATCGATTAATCCATCCACGTTACCCAGTACGGTTACAACGCGGTCGGCAATAGTACGCAGTTGGTCAGAGGATTCTCCTAACAGAGTGAGGCGAACACCACCGCCGTTGCCATCGTTCCAGCGGAAGGAGGGACGGGCACGCACAAACTGTGGCATGTCTTCCTTAATACGGCGTTTTATTTCCGACACGGGAATGGGTAAATCGTCCTGTAACGTCAGATTGGAGACTGCAAAGCCAGGCTGATAGTAGGTATACACCTGTTTGATAAAGAACTTATCCTGATTATCGTAGAGGTAAGCTTCCATTTTATCGACGGTTTTCTCTACCTCGTCCAAAGTGAAGTTCTGGGTAATATGGTAGTTTAACCAGATACGTCCCTGATCATCATTGCCTTCATCATCACTGGAAATCACGGTAAGTGGAATCATTGTACTTACCAGAATAAGTACAGCAATAAGGGCTGACTTACGCTGATTGTTCATGGTCCAGTTCAGAATCGCCCGGTAGCGCTTAATGTAGCCTGGGGTGCCCGACTGCAGCGCTTTAGGCGCTTTCATTTTCGATGCTAAAAGCGGTATCAGGGTTTGTGCGATCAGCAAAGAGGCAAACAGGGAAATACAAATCGCAATGGCCACGTGTTCCAAAAATACGGTAACGTCGATTTTTACCCCGACAATATTCGGTAAAAAGACGATTGCAGTAGTGGTAGTACCGGCAATGACGGCAAGACTCACTTTGCCGACGCCAACCTTGGTGGCCGTTTCCGCATTGCTGTAGTGCTCTCGCTGTTGAAAGATACTTTCTGTAACTACCACCGCGTTATCGACCAGCATTCCCACCGCCAGCATGAGCCCCATGAGCGATAAGATATTCAGCGAATAATCAAACAGGTACATCACGCCCAGCGTAATACAAATAGAGAAGGGGACTGACAACACAACCAGCAATGTGGTGGTTAGCTGACGCAAAAACAGATACAGCACCACAATAGACAACAGCGCACCGACCAGGCCTGCTTCAATCAAATTACTTAACGACGATGTGACTGAGTCTGCGACGTCATCCATTACGAACAGATTAATGCCATTGAAAGCTGGATCTTCTTTTGCCTTATCAATAACTTGCATCACCTGACGAGAGACTTCTACCAGGTTGGAACTGGACTCACGAAAGATGTTAAAGCCTACCGCATAGGTGCGATCCAAATGACGGCCTTCGCTGCGTTCTGGCAGTTCGAAACTGATGGTCGCAATGTCTTTCAGCATAATACCTGGAGCGACATACAACTGCTCAACATCGCGCATGTCAGTAAATTCGCCTTGGGGATTAACCATGTATTTTTGGTCATTGGCAAAGAAATGTCCGGCACTCATTGAGAAATTCGCGGCGCGTAGCCGTTGTCCCAACTGATCGGTGTCGATATGCAATGACGTAATGCGCTCAGGGATCAGACGAACACTGATTTGTTTCTTTTCAACGCCGTATAGTTCGACCCTGGACACCCCCGGCACGCGTTCAATCACGCGCTTCAGGTTACGATCCAGCAAATCATAGGCGTTAGACAGATCCCGGTCACTGGATACCCGTAATTGAAAAATAGGCATGTCATTGGTGTTGAATTTATACACCAGCACACGCTCTACATCGTCGGGTAGTTCGTCTCGAATGGTATCGATCTTTTCCCGGGCCTCAATACTCTTGGCTTTAATGTTGGCGTCCCAGGCAAATTCAACGAAGATTTCTGCGCGGTTTTCAAACGAGGATGCCTGTAAACGTTTAATACCCGACATCGTCGCAATGGCTTCTTCAACCGGGCGGGTAATCATCCGCTCAATTTCCGCTGGCGTGGCATCATTGTAGGGGATTTGAACCATCATCTGCGGAATATCAATGCCAGGGAACTTCTCAAGTGGCAGCAACCGGGATGTGGCAATACCAAAGATAAGTAACGAGATAAAGATCATGCAGATGGTGACGGGTTTGCGCAGGGCAAACGCCGCCAGGCTGGCACCGGCTTCGGCAAACTTATCCATAAACCGGCTCCTCGTTAACTGACTCTGCCGAGGTGGATACATTAAAACGCTTTCTATCGAACAGTGAATACACCACTGGCAGTAAAATCAGCGTTAGCAGGGTAGAGAACAGCAGACCAAAAATCACGGTAACAGCCATTGGTGTGCGCACTTCTGCACCTTCACCAAAGCCAATGGCCATGGGCAGTAGACCCAGAATCGTAGTAAGTGTGGTCATGATGATGGGACGTAACCGGTGGTTTGCCGCATCGATAATTGCACTTTGTTTGTCCTGGCCCTGCTCACGTAACTGGTTGATACGGTCGATCAGAACAATCGCATTGTTAACAACAATACCGCACAACATTATTAAGCCAATGAATACTACGACACTGACATGGGTGTTGGTAATAAATAGCCCGTAAATCGCTCCGGCTACTGCCATTGGAATTGAGAACAGAATCAGCAGGGGGTGACCCAATGATTCAAACTGTGACGCCATGACGATATACACCATAAATACCGCCAGACAAAGTGCCAGGATTAACGAGTCGAAACTCTGCTGCATATCTTCACTTTGACCTGCTATGGTGGCTTTAAGCGACAAGGGGAGTGTTAAGCTATGAATGATTTTTTGCGCTGCTTCAACCCCTTGTGCAAGGTCACCATGGCGCAGGTTTGCTTCAATTAATGCAACGCGCTGTTGGCCTACACGCGTAATTTCGCTTGGTCCATTACTGATAAAAACCTCTGCTACAGCGTGCAGTGGAATGGGTTGATCCGCGCCCGGGTTAACCATGATCTGGCCAATGTCTTCAATTTGGTCACGTTGCGTTTCGTTTGTCCGTACCAGAATGTCGACTTTGCGATCCTGCATGCTGTATTGGGTCGCTACTTCACCGCCGACCTGAGCCGCAACCAGTTTTGAGACCGTTGATGCATCCATATTGAGGCGTGCCAGTGCAGCATGGTTAAAGTTTATTTTAAGTTCAGGATTGCCTACGCGCAGACTGCTTGTTACATCGGCAAACCGGTCGTTATTCGACAGCTCGGCACTCAGTAAGTCGCTGTAGCGTTGTAGTGTGGTTAAGTCATAGCCTTGTAATTCGATTTGAATCGGCGCAGCAAAAGTAAAGAGTTCAGGATAACCAAATTTACTTTGTACACCGGCTTGTTGTTGCAGGAATCCGCGCATCGCATTTTGAACACGGGCTTCATCAGACTCAGTCGCGCCTTTATTAAGCACGACGTTTAGCTTACCCCAGTGGTCGCCGCCCTGAGACGGTGCCGCACTGATCAGACTACCAGTGCCTGCCAGCGAGTAGGTACGTGCTACGCCGGGCAATTCTTCGGTGTAGGCCGCGACTTTTTTCAACAGCGTATCCGTTTGTTCAACCCGGGAACCTGCAGGCAAATTGACTTCTACAAAGAACTCACCCTGTGACATACGTGGAATTAATTCCATGCCCAGTCGTGGAATAAGCAGGAACGCCAGTGCGGTAAGACTAGCAGCAACGGCAAGGACAACAACACGTGCGCGCAGTGCGCCGCGTAACAGTTTATTGTAAACGGCCTGAATAGCGTTAAAAGCCAGGTTAAAGAATTGTGCGAACGGGTACAACGCCAGACCACATACTTTGCTCAGTACTCGCCAAATTGAAATGATTACCGTGGTAATAAGCATTGGCACGTATACAAAGACTAGTTTTAACAGCATACGAACTGGCCAGGTGATAATGTAAAACACTTTGGCTATGCCCGTTGGATTCGCTGGCGGGACATGCTCCAGCTCAGTGTTTGTTTCAAAAGGTTCGTCAGCCTGCTTCGCTTTTGCAGCGAGTGCTGGAATGACAGTAAGTGCCACCAGCAATGAGGCGACTAAAGCGAAAGAGACAGTCATAGCCTGATCGCTAAACAGTTGACCGGCAATACCTTCGACGAAAATCAACGGTACAAATACGGCCAATGTGGTCAATGTGGAGGCAAGAATCGCCGTAGAGACTTCTTTTGTACCTGCTGCAGCCGCTTGAGCCGCGCTGATCATGCCTTTACCGGCTTTTTTGTGTTTGTCGATATTTTCCAGAACCACGATACTGTTATCGACTAATAAACCAACAGCCAGTGCAATGCCGCCCAGGCTCATAATGTTCAGGCTGATATCGTTGCCGTACATCATGTTAAATGTCGCGATCACTGACAGGGGGATAGACACCGAAATAATAAACGTGGGCCAGAAATCACGTAAGAATAAGTACAGTACCAGCATGGCCAGTATGCCACCAATCACGGCAGACGATTTTACATCGTCGATGGCTTGTTTAATAAATTCACTCTGGTCGTACACTTTGTCGAGTGTGTATTGTGCAGGCAGTTGCTGGGTGATTTGATCAAGTTCAATGCTGACTAAACGGGCGACATCGACGGAATTTGCATCGCCTTCCTTGTAGACGGCTACTTCGGCACCTTCCAGTCCGTTAAAGCGACTGATGGCATCGCGCTCTTTATAGGTATTCGATATAGTCGCCACATCCTTTAACTGTATCGATGTGCCGTTTCGGTTGGCAATGTACATCTGCCCAATTTCGTCCAAATGGGTAAACTGGTTAAGAGTACGTACCAGGAATGCCTGGTTGCCATTGTCAATGCGGCCACCGGCGGTATTAATGTTCTCTTCTTTAAGGCGTTTGATAATGTCATTTACGCTGATATTCAGCTGACTCATCCGGCGTTGATCAGCCAGAACCTGAATTTCATTTTCCAGTGCGCCGCCAATTTTTACCGAGGCAACACCCTCAATAGACTCCAGTTTACGTTTGATTTGTTCTTCTGCATAAACGCGGAGCTGTTTCATCGCGTCGGTCTGGTTACCGCCATCCTGAGCCGATAAGCTCAGGCCGTAACGTAAAATAGGATCTAAACTGGGGTTAAAACGCAACAGGCGAGGTTTTTCAACATCCAGCGGTAACTGCAGGACATCCAGTTTTTCGCGGACTTCCAGGCTGGCAAAATCCATTTCTGTTCCCCAGGCGAACTCCAATACAACATCGGACTGGCCAGGACGTGAAACAGACTTAACGGAACGGACACCTTTCACCGTGCCGATGGTTTCTTCTATGGGTTTCGACACTAACTGCTCGACTTCGGCAGGCGCCGCGCCGGTGTAGTCAGTGCGAATCGTCAGGGTTGGGTATGCCAGCTCGGGCAACAGATTTACTGACAATCTGCCCAGTGAAACCATACCGAATAACAGGATCGCCAGGGTAAACATGGCTATCGCCACTGGCCGCTTAACGGCTATATCAACAATACTCATTTTTAGTTCTCCGCCAGCCGCTGCTTAGCTTTTTACAATCACGACAGGTGAAGCGTCTTTCAGGTTGTGATGTCCGACAGTGACGACGGTTTCGGCACCGCTCAAGCCGTTAGTGATCTCGACATATTCTGCGTCTTCAAAACCTGTGGTCACGTCCATTTTCTTTGCAATACCATTGTCAATGACAAACACGCTGGTACTACTGTCGATGGCTAATAAGGCTTTACGTGGAACAAGCGTCGCGTTTTGGTGCGTGGAGTAGTTGATAGCAACTTCAGAAAACATACCCGCTTTCAAACGGCCGTCCTGATTAGGTACGGTGAGGGTAACTTTAAACGTACCGGTTGTGGCATCTACCACAGGGCTAATACGTTCAACATAGCCAGTGACTTCTGCATTGCCTAATGCTGCAACCTTCAGTGTTGCCGGTTGTTTAGCGGCAATGGCTGACATTTCACTCTCTGGTAAATGAACAATGCCTTGCAGCGCTTTTTGTTGAACAATATGGAACATTCTTTCGCGTTGGAAAGATTCGGTCAGGTTACCCACCTTTGCATTACGCTCTGCAATGTAACCACTGATTGGGGCGGTGATCGTGGTTTCTTTTAAATCCAGCTCTGCCAGTGCGAGTACGGCTTTTGCCGCTTCATACTGAGCGGTTAGTTTGTCATAAGTATCGTCACTTACCAGCTTGCGGGAATATACTTTATCAACTTTATTAAGTTCTTTTTCAATTCCGGTTAAATCTGCCCGGGCTTTACTCAAGGTTAATTCGTAGCGTTTTTGATCCAGTTGAGCCAGGACCTGACCTTTTTCAACATAATCGCCTTCTTCCACGAAGATATGTTCAACAATGCCTGAGGCTCGGGCTACCACAAATGCTTCTTCTTTGGCTTCGAGAATGGCTGTCGTATTGTAACTTGAAGAGATGTCGCCTGTGCTAATCTCGACAGCTTCTACCGGAATGCTCACGACGACTTCTTCTTTTTCTTCTGTCGCGTTTGTGGCTTCGGCATCCATACAACCAGAAAGGCCGGCACATGTCAGCAGGGTGCCAGCAAGCAATAAAGTTGAAAGGGTAGTGCGTTTTGAATGTTCCATGGTCAGGTACCTGCAATAATTTTATGTGTATACACGCAATGAGCATGTGGTGTGCCAGCTTGTTAATAAAATTATAAGTGCAAGTAAAACAATAAATTAGCGACTTATTGTGTCGATATGTAAGAAGATGTATCTGGTAAAGATAGCCTAATTGACTATTTGTTGGCGTGAAATGTAATTCATTGGCCAGCTATACTACTTTTGGTTAACTGGCCAACGTTTATTACAGAATTTCGTAACTGGTTGTAATGTTCACATTGCCTTTCAGCATTAACATGACGGAACAGTATTTTTCGGCGGACAGCGCAACAGCGCGGTCCACGTCTTTTTCAGAAAGGTTATCGCCTTTCACCTTATAATGCGCATGGATTGCGGTAAAAACTCGTGGTGGCTGCTCAGCGCGCTCAGCGGTTAAGTCACATTCACAATCATGAATGGTTAACCGACGCTTTTTTAAAATGTCGACCACATCGATACTGGAACAGGCACCTACTGCCAGAAGTACGGATTCCATTGGCGATATAGCTTCACCATTGCCATCCATGGTTTGTTGATAACCGGACTCGGTCTGACCGCTAAATGTCAGGGCCTGTTGCCAGCTTACTGTCGCTTTCATAGTCACCTCAAAGTAACGTTATTTTTTGTTTATCCAAGCGGATTTTATGTTGTTTATACAACGCACCTAATGCGCGTTTATACGCCGCTTTACTCACGTTAAAGCGCGCGTAAATTTCGTCAGGTGGACTTTTGTCTGTAAGAGTAGACATGCCTCCATGGGCTTCAAGATCGTCCAGTATCTCTTGTTGTAATTTGTCGCGTCCGGTTGCATTAACTTGTTGAAGGCTGACATCGATTTTACCGTCTTCACGAATTTGCTTAATAAAGCCGGTCGTCTCTTCACCGATACGAAGCGGCTTAAACGCATCACTGGCGAATATCAGACCCAGGTGAGACTGGTTGATTACAACTTTGACGCCCAGGTCTGTTTTGGCATACACAATCAATTCCACTTCCTGGCCCGGCTTAAAATAGCTGCCATTTTCACTCAGAAACGGGTGCAGTTTTGTAGCGCCAACCAGACGCTCAGTGGCCGTATCCTCAAATACATAAACCGGGTATACCATGCCTTCACTGATTGGCCCGGCTTGATTGTGACGTGGGACCAACAGGTCTTTTTCTATGCCCCAATCAAAGAACGCACCAAAACCAGTAACGCCAACGGCTTTAAGTACTTTCACCTCTCCAGCCAGCACTTTCGGCGACTGCAGGCTGGCAGTTAACTGGCCGTTTTCGTCGGTATACACCAATACCGACACTTCACTGCCTTCTTCTAACGCGTGTTCTACCGGCCCTGGCAAAACGACAACCCTGTCATCTTCAGGATGAGAGAGCTGGAATCCAAACGGGAATTCACCTTGTACGATCAAGGTGTTGATTTGGCCTAATGTGATCATAAACACTGACTTTTAGTAGGAAATAGGTAACATGATAACCGATCAGTAACTAAGAGCTAACTGCTTATGATGTTAAATTGCGATTTGGGCGAAAGTTTTGGCGCCTGGAGCATGCCGGTAGACGAACAGATTATGGTTCATATCGACATGGCAAACATTGCTTGTGGCTTTCACGCAGGTGATCCATTAGTGATGCAACACGCGCTGGCACTTGCAAAACAGCACCAGGTATCAGTAGGCGCCCATCCTTCCTATCCGGATTTACAAGGTTTTGGGCGCCGCAGTCTGGCTATGTCTGCCGAAGAGTTGACCGCTTGCCTGCATTACCAGATTGCCGCGATTTCCGGTATGGCTGCGGTGCAGGGCATGGAAATCGAATATATTAAACCTCACGGCGCGCTTTACAATGACATGATGCGAGACCCACAGATACGCGATACGGTAATGAAGGCTGTAGCAAGCTGCTCTGTACCCGGTATTCCACTCATGTTACAGGCGCATCCTGATCATCAGATTATTAGCCAACAAGCCGGCCAATATAATCTGGTGTTACTGTTCGAGGCGTTTGCAGACCGTCGCTATACCTCTGACGGCTATCTGATGTCGCGAAGATTACCCGGCGCAGTGCTAACCGAACATGAAGCTTTTGAACAGGCGATCAGGATCATGGACCGCGGTGAAATTGTAGCTTCAGACAACACCATACTGTCGATGCCAGTAGACACCTTGTGTGTTCACGGTGACTCCCCCGGAGCACTTGCAATGGCTGAATCACTGCGAGTAGCACTCACTAAACGCAAACTTACTCATGTTAGACCTGGAATCAACGCCTGATGATACCATTCGGTGATATCCGGGACATGCAGATTGCGGGTGAGGATGGTTTGATCCTCTACGCTTCCGGTAAAAACCTGTCGGATAAAAATGCCGCGATACAAGTTCTGGTGTCAGGAATAGCCGGGCAAAAGTTCGAATGGCTGATTGAAGTGATTCCGTCTTACGATAGCGTGATGCTGGTATTTGATATGCATCAGGTTGATCATCACGTTGTGTATCAGGCTTTGCGCAGCCTGAAGAAAGGAAATACCACATCGGCAAGTAAGGGGAAGCACCATATTTTACCTGTTTGGTACGGTGCACCTGAGGCTAACGACTTGCAAAACGTAGCGAATATTACCGGGTTGTCAGAGAGCGACATTATTCACATCCATAGTTCGAACACCTACCGGGCCTTTGCGGTAGGTTTTGCGCCCGGTTTCGCCTATCTGGGGGAATTGAATCCGGCACTATCTGTACCCAGAATGTCTCAGCCCAGAACAAAAGTGCCTGCAGGTGCGGTAGCCATTGCTGACCGTCAAACCGCTATTTATCCAAGCGAGTCTCCTGGAGGTTGGCACCTTCTCGGACTGTGTCCTGTCCCTTTATACAGACCTGCCGATGGCGCGAAGGTCCTGATCAATGCCGGTGACACGGTGTCATTCAAACCCATTGATCAGTCCACGTTTGAGCGGTTGGCTACGCAATACGGTTTACACCGAGAAGGGGGTAAATCGTGACGGTGAGTATTGAGTATCTTGGGCTTGCCGCGATAACGGTTGATGCTGGACGACGAGGTGTCCAACATCAGGGTTTTTGCCAGTCCGGGCCAATGGATGCCCTGGCTTTTGAGTTGGCAAACAGGTTGGTAGGTCAGAACAATGCACCTACTCTTGAAGTTATAGGAGACCTGACATTAATGTTCACGAGCGAGTGTAGTCTGAGTATAACTGGCCCTGATATATGCTTGTGGGTGAACAATGAACCAGCTGAAGTCTGGCAACGAGTAAAAGTGAAAGCAGGTTCTACGGTAACCATTAAGCCTGCGCGTTTAGGCTCACGTTACTACGTAGCTGTACCATCAGGGTTCGACATCAAGCCTGCGGTCGGAAGCGCCTGTACTGTGAAGCGCGAACAAATTGGCGGGGTAAATGCCAATGGTTCAGGATTACAAGCAGGCGATAAGTTGACGGTCCGTGATATATCTGTAAACAAGTGCTTATCGACGCCATCAGTATTACCTGACTATTTAATTCCGGCCTATGATTTGTCGCTACCCATTGCAATTGTGCCAGGGTATCAACACACTTCGTTTAGTTCATTAGCCTGGCAGCAATTCGTTTCCAGTGACTATGAAATTACACCACAAATGGACCGCATGGGGGTCAGATTAAAAGGCACAGTAATTAAGAGCCAGGTATCGACGCTATATTCTGAGGCAATCGCCTTGGGAAGCGTGCAAATTCCGCCCGATGGACAGCCGATTGTTATGATGTCAGACAGACAGACCCTTGGCGGCTATCCAAAGGTGGGCACGCTTGCTCGTTGCGATCTTAACCGTTTCGCCCAGTGCCTGCCTGGTGATAAGATAAGGTTTTATCAACTCGACGCCGCCAATGCACGGGCCAAATGGCTTCTTCAACAGGCATCAATCACCCGTTGGTTTGGCAGTTAGCGTTTCTTCACACGAGATTTTCATGACAACAGCGTACCTAAATGGGGAATTCCTGCCTTTACAGGAAGCACGTATTTCGCCTCTGGATCGGGGTTTTTTGTTCGGTGATGGCATTTATGAGGTGGTACCTAGCTATGGTGGTCGCATGGTGGGGTTTAAACAACACTTCGCCAGAATGGAACAAGGTCTGGCGCTAGTGGAGATTGTTTCCGGCTTGGCCGAATCTGATACCCGGGAAATATGTCAGCGTTTGATTGATATTAATAGCGAGGCATTGGGAGAAAATATTGGTGTATATCTGCACGTGAGCCGCGGTGCTGATACCCGTCGTTTCCATGCCTACCCGGATGGCGTGCAGCCAACCATCTTTGCGTTTGCATTTGCATTGTCGGCCCCGGCCGTTGCTGATCGTCATAATCATCCTGGTGCGAAAGTGGCGATAACGGAAGATTTGCGATGGCAGCGCTGCCACATAAAGTCTACTGCGCTTCTAGGTAATGTTATGCATTTCCAGCAAGGCTATCGTGAAGGTAATGCCGAGACAGTGCTGTACAACGAGGCTGGACAAATTACAGAGGCAAGTAGTAGTAATGTATTTATTGTTAAAGACGGCGAAGTGCTAACACCGCCACTGGACAACCAATTATTACCCGGCATTACTCGTTTGTTAGTTTTGGAGTGTTTGAAAAAAGCGGGCATTCCTCACCGTGAAACGGCATTCACTGTTGACGAGTTATACGCAGCAGACGAAGTGTGGCTTACCAGTTCAGGCAAGGAAATCATGCCGATTGTGAAAGTTGGCGAAAACGTTATTGCTGACGGGAAGGCTGGGCCGGTTTGGGAGCAGGCATTTGCGCTTTACAGTAAGTTAAAATTTGAACTCTGATCTTCGCACACAAAAAAGGGAGCTTAACATTGGCTCCCTTTCATTCAATTCTTTACCCAAAGTTAATCAACAGTATCACAATTACCGTCGGTACACTCTCCGTACAAATATAAACTGTGATGAGTCAGTTTAATATTGTTGTCTTTAGCAATTTGCTCCTGGCGCTGTTCAATTAAATCATCTTCAAACTCGATAACCTTGCCACACTTCAGACACACCAAGTGGTCGTGGTGAGCTTTGTGGCTAATTTCGAAAACGGATTTACCGCCTTCAAAATGGTGTCGATTTAGGATACCGGCATCATCAAATTGGTTTAAAACACGATAAACCGTGGCCAGCCCAATTTCTTCACCTTGCTCGATGAGAATCTTATACACATCTTCAGCGCTAATGTGTTGATTCTCAGGTTCTTGTAGAATCTGTAGGATTTTCAGTCGAGGCAACGTTACTTTAAGGCCGGCTTTCTTTAATTCTTTGTTTTGATCCATGAGACGCCTACATCGGGGATAGAAATAATCAGGCTATTATAGGTGAGTTAATCAGATTTAAAAGGGTTAGCTTTCAATGAAATGCACTTTATAGACAAAATAATAAGAATTTGTCAGCTAACGTATAAGATGTAGACTATCTTTAACTAAACGTTAATAAATTACGCTGAAATATAACGATTTTGTGCCGATAACGTAATTAAAGCGTTGCAAATTAGTGGTCTGTCCTGTTAAAACAGACTCTATCGTAACGTTGTAGTTAAATAGCGCCGGCAACTTAAGGACGGAGTTAGCGCGCGTTTAGATTACGAATACAATAATAAAGAGCAATGTGTGAACAAAGCAGGTCAACTCATGCCATTAACCGTCGTTAATAAAATTATTCTTGGATTTGCCTCTTTTGGCTGCTTGTTATTAATTACAAGTATTCTCTCTTACACCGGTTTGTCTGCTATCCAATCTTCAGCAGAGGATGTCATTGAAGACAAAATGCCGGTGCAGACCCAGATGAATGACGTCAACACCGATATTCTGACGCTCGCGACCGTCACCGCGAACGGATTTCATGAATCTACGAGTCAGGGTTTAGCTGATAGTCATGATGCGTTCAAAAGCCGCTCCGATGCATTTATTGATAAGCTCGATAAATTAGCCAAGATGTTAGGAAGCGGCCAAATCTCGGCTCAGGCAATCGATGCAAGTCGTACCTATGTGGCCGAGAGTAACTCAATGTATACCGAATTAGCCTTGCGGTTACAATTTGAACAAAGGTTGCTGTCACATACTGAAGACGTTCTGATGATTGCTGACGAAGCCAGTGCGCTGATGCTTGATTTAAGTTATCTCGATACACGTCAGCAAGGGGTCGAGACCATTATTGGTGCTGGTACCAATATCGATAATAAATTGCTTACCATGAATACGGCTATTACGGATCTGGCGGCCAGCACTGACCCTGAAGCGACAGCGATGATCATTGATGATCTGAGTTATCAAATTAGCAATCTACAAGTGGATAAAGATTATCTCAACCGCTTAGCAGAACAAGTCGACACACAAGGCACAGTCGACAGTTTTAATGAGCAGTTTGAAAAACTCATCAATGCACTCAATGGTGCTGAAGGATTGGTGTGGATGCAACAGGAAAAACTGGACCACGCTGCGAACAGCATTGCCCATCAGCAAGCGGCAAACACAGCGCTAAAGCAAGCACTAGACAGTATTGGCGTGCTGTACAACCAGGTCAACGACAGCACACTTAACGCGCAGCAAAAAATTCTTGATACCGTGGTAGGTGCGTTGTTGAAAACAGCTGCGGTTTTTGTGATTGGTTTGATTGCGGCTGTGCTTTTGGGGGTGCTAACGACTCGCAGTATTGCCAAGCCGTTGGTTAAAATTAACCGGGGCTTATCACAGTTAAGTCAGGGCGATTTAACCCGCAAGCTGGACCAATCCGGAAACGACGAGTTTGCAGCGCTATCTGCAAAAATTAATACTCTTACCGAGAGTTTACGCAACCTGGTAGGAAATATCATTTCTCAGGAACACCGTCTGGAAGAAGTCATTAAGTCAAGTGTCGCGCTAGGTGAGAAAAGCCTGCAGCAGGTGGATGAGCAGCGTGCGCAGGTTCAGGTAACCGCAACGAATACGCAACATGTCAGACAAACCAGTAATAATAACTTGCTGCAAATTAATACCGCCATGGATAAACTGCGAACGGTTGAAGAGCAGTCACACAATATTGCTGAACTGGCGGAAACTAACCGTCAACAAGTATTAAGTCAGGCACGTCAGGCCGAGGAGTCGGCAAATGTTGTGCATCGCCTGGACGAAAACAGCCGAAGCATAGGCAGTATTCTTGACGTTATTAAAACTATCGCTGAACAAACTAATCTGTTGGCATTAAACGCGGCAATAGAAGCGGCAAGAGCAGGTGAGCAGGGCAGAGGCTTTGCGGTAGTTGCTGATGAGGTTAGAACACTGGCGAATAGAACCCATAACTCGACTGAAGAAATTGAGTCGATGATTGGTAATTTGCAGCGTGACGCCGCTCAGGCGGTGAAGGCAATTAACCGTGGACGCGACGAGTCTCAACAAGGGGTAAGCCTGACCGAACAAGTAACTGAACAGGTTGCAAATATCAGCGCCATTATAAAAGAACTAAGTAGTATCAATCTTGAAATCGTGAACGATACACAGCAGCAGGATGGGCTGTTGACTGATGTTGCAGCAAGTCTTGAACGTATCGTTGAGCTGGCGGAACTGAGCGCCAGCAGTACGCAAAAAGCAAATGAGTCTACGTCAAAAATTGAAGAAGAGATTTCTGACCTTAAGCGTGCGGTCACTCAGTTTAAGTTATAAACAATATTTAATATTCTTCTCACTCAACTCTCAAGCGCGCCAGCGCTTGAGTTGATTTCAGCTTTAGCTGATCGTCCAAAATAGCAATTTCGATTTTATTAGTTCTCCTGTCGAAAAAATATACACATCCAATTACTGTAGCTCGATTAAATACAGTAAATTCATATAAATCAATGCATTAAAATTTTGGCGCGAAACTTGATACGTCCAACGTGTATTAATTGTTTATTGAGTAGTTAAGCTGGAGTTTAATATGAAAAAGTGGATTGGTGTTGTTGCGTCATTATTAATGGTTGCTGGTCAGGCTCAAGCGAGTCTTATTAGCACTACGTTTTCTTCTAATAACGGTCAGGCAGGTAACATGTTTGACGTTATTAACCTTATTGGTGATGTCACTGTAACGGGCTTTGACCTAAATCTGGACGATGGTACTCATACTATCGAGGTTTATACCAAGAGTGGTTCTTACAGTGGATTTGATACTACTCCGGGTGCATGGTCTTTGATTAGTACTGGTTCAGTTGTATCTTCAGGCGTGAATGTTGCCACCTTTTTCGATGTTACTGATTTTGTTTTAAGCGGGTTTGCAACCACTGCGTTATATATTACCGCGGATTCTACAGCCATGAATTATACCAATGGTTCATCAGAGGGTAGTGTTTATGCCGATAACGGTGAGCTTCAAATTCTTGAAGGATTGGGTAAAGCGTATAGCTTTGATTCTTCCTTCTCACCTCGCGTTTGGAACGGCACAATTTATTATCAGGAAGGCGGCCTGTCTTCAACGCCTACACCTGCACCGGCTCCTGCAACGTTATTACTCTTAGGGCTCGGACTGGCAGGTATCGCTTCAGTTAAAAAGCGTAAATAAGTAACGCTTCAATTTACATATAAAAAAGCCCGTTTAAAAACGGGCTTTTTTGATTTGTAACATTGGTAATGTCGTTATGCTAATTCCGCCAGACATAACTCATCGTGTAGTTGCTTGCACCAGGCACGGACGCGTTCGTCAGTCAGCTCTGGTTGGCGATCTTCGTCAATGCCCAGACCGACAAAGTGATTGTCGTCTGCCATACCTTTCGATGCTTCGAAATCGTAGCCGTCAGTTGACCATTGACCAACCAGAATGGCACCGCGAGCTTCGACAATGTCGCGCACCATACCCATAGCATCCAGGAAGTATTCTGCGTAATCTTCCTGATCGCCACAGCCAAAAATGGCCACCAGCTTGTCAGTAAAATCGATTTGCTCTAACTCAGGAAAGAAGTCATCCCAGTCACATTGAGCTTCACCATAATACCAAGTTGGAATACCGAAAAGCAGTAAGTCGAACTCAGCGATTTGTTCTTTAGTGCTCTTCGCAATATCGTGAACGGCAATCAGATTCTTGCCCAACTCTTTCTGAATCATTTTGGCAACATGTTCAGTATTGCCGGTGTCACTGCCAAAAAACAGGCCAACACTTGCCATATTTAACCTCTATATCCTGTCACTTAACTAAGTTAACCGCCTACGCCGCTGGTTGTCCAGAATATCTGGATTATGCCTTTAGCGACAAAGCCCATTGCACCCAGGCCTAAAACGCCATAAGCTACAACGCGTCCAATCATGGGAACGTCATTCTTTTTCAGTACGTCGTGTACCGCAAATCCCATCAATGCAAATAAACAAACTAAACCCAAATTGAGCATAATTGCTTCAATGAGTTCATAATTTTCCGCAAGCATAATAAACCTTCGCTATTTTTTGCGCGCAAACTATACCACAGAGTTTGCAGATACGCAGGCGTCTTGACGTACTTTTCGTTATACCGGCCTGCTGGTGGTTTTGATCAGTTCACTGCTACTACATTCTATTCTGCTCCGATTAAAGCCCGCTCTGTCAGTTTGGCGACAACCTGCGGCTTTTCTGCATGCAACCAG
Organism: Aestuariibacter sp.; assembly: GCA_017794925.1. Classification (GTDB taxonomy): domain Bacteria; phylum Pseudomonadota; class Gammaproteobacteria; order Enterobacterales; family Alteromonadaceae; genus Alteromonas. The sequence goes on from CP051238.1 coordinate 3,020,134, forward strand.
TGTCCGGTGCCTTCGACAATTCTTGCTTTCGCCGCGGGGAATAAAGCCCCAATGGCAGATTGATGTTCCCGTTGAATATAATCGGAATTCCCGCCTTTTATAAAGGTTACAGGTCCCTCATAGCTGGCACCGTCAGGCGCATTGAATTGACTGATATTCGTGTAATTTGATTCAAGGCCAGTTAAATTAAAACGCCATTGCCATTCACCGGATGGTGTTTGATATAAACTTTTTAGTAAAAATTGCCTTACACCCGGCTCTTTTATACCTGACTGCAGTTGTTTATCGGCGTCCTTACGTGACTGCACGTTAGTTAAGTCTACCTGTTTCAAGGCGGCAAAGATGGTTTGATGATGTGGAGGATAGTTAACCGGTGAAATATCGAGAACAACCAGTGATTTTACTTTTTCTGGCTCTAGTAAAGCCGTCATCATTGCTGCTTTACCACCGAGCGAGTGGCCAACTATATGTGCGGATTGCACGTTATATTGACTTAAAAGAGCGGTAATACCTGTCACACACATTTCAAGAGTAAATGCGTCAACATGGGGCGACTCTCCGTGGTCAGGCAAGTCCAGGGTAATGACATTATATTGCTCTGACAAAGGCTTACGCAGTACCGTTAAGTTGTCCAGATTACCAAATAACCCGTGGATTAATACAACCCATGGGGCGTTATCTGAATGGGCGTAGACCTGATGATGTAGTTGAATTGACATAGGAAAATGTAAATCGCACTTCTGTTTTTAATTAACCAATAAAAACAAAAATGGGGGCTTAGCCCCCATTTTTAAAGTAGTTAATAGTAAATTCGATTAGATTGCGAAATCTTCTAAAGATTTACCACTTTCCAGTGCTTGCTTAAATACGACTGGCATTCTTCCAACGCCTGTCCAGGCTGTTGTTTCACCATCTACCGTGATTTTATATTTTACCGGACGTTTTTTACCCGATGACTTCCGTTTTGCTTTGGGTTCAGCTACGTCTTGTAAATCACTAATATCAATACCAGCTTCTGCCATTTGCTGTTTAATTTCAGCGAGCTTTTCCAGTTTTTCTTTTTGGGCTTGAATTTCAGCTTCGGCCTGAATTTGTTTCTTTTCGATGATGTTATTCAGTTTTTCGATAACACTTTCTAATTCTTCGACAGTTAAATCCTTAACTGCACCTTGTAAACGTCTTCCATGAGTTAAGATTTCTAAAAATTCACTCATTAAATTACCTATTAAATTAGACCCACAAAAAAATATCGCACTTAAGTTTAATTTAAGTACGATATTTTTCAAAAGTATTTTTTAATAAATTTACTGAATCTTTAATTTACATATTCGGATAATTAGGCCCACTTGCACCTTCCGGCACAACCCAACGAATATTTTGTGATGGGTCTTTTATGTCACAGGTTTTACAATGAACACAATTGGCCCCATTTATTTGTAAACGAGGCTGATTGTCATCATCGTTGACGATCTCATAAACTCCGGCAGGGCAGTAGCGTTGTGCTGGTTCATTATAGTCCGGCAAGTTAACACTGATTGGTATCGACGCGTCCTTTAGCTGAAGGTGGCAGGGCTGGTCTTCATCATGACTGGTATTCGCCAGATAGACAGACGACAATTTGTCAAAGCTCAGGGTATTATCTGGCTTAGGGTAATCAATGTTGGAAGCGTTAACCGCTTTATTCATTTTTGCGTAATCGGGCGTTAAATCTTTTAATGTGAAAAAGCTTCTTCCGCCTAAAATATTTTGTTCAAAGGTATTGAACGCGCCACCAAGTATATTTCCAAATTTATGCAAAGCCGGTCCAAAATTCCGAGCCTTAAATAATTCATCTCTAAGCTCACTATTTTCAAACTGTTGATTAAACATTGTGCAGAAATCAACAGATTCCTGGTCAACTAATGATTTGAAAATACTTTCCGCTGCTAACATACCTGACATAATTGCGGTATGAATGCCTTTAATTTTTGAAAAGTTAAGTGTGCCGGCATTACAACCTACCAGGCAACCACCTGGAAATGACATGGTTGGCAGTGAGTTAAGGCCACCTTTTGTAATTGCTCTTGCGCCATAAGCAACACGTTCACCACCTTTCAGATACTGGGCAAATAGCGGATGATGTTTCATGCGTTGGAATTCATCGAAAGGACTCAGGTGCGGATTGTGGTAATTTAAATCTACAATAAGTCCTACAAAGACCTGATTGTTCTCTGCGTGATAAAGATAGCTGCCACCAGAAGCCTCTGTAAGCGGCCATCCCGCACTGTGAACGACCAGACCGGGTTGATGTTTGGCAGGATCAATATCCCAAATTTCTTTAAATCCAATGGCATAATGTTGTGGTGTGACATCTTTATCGAGTTCAAATTTTTCGATAAGGGATTTTCCCAGATGACCCCGGCAACCTTCCGCAAATACCGTATGTTTTGCTTGTAAAATCATACCAGGCATATAGCCGTCTTTTTCTTCACCGCTGGCGTCGACGCCCATATCACCGGTGATGACACCACCAACGCTCCCGTCATCATTGTAAAATACTTCAGCCGCAGCGAAGCCTGGAAATATTTCAACGCCCATTGATTCAGCTTGTTCAGCTAACCACCGACACACATTCCCCAATGAAACGATGTAATTACCGCTATTGTGCATGGTCATGGGCGTAATGAAGCCAGGCAGCTTAATGGCGCTGGTTTCACTACGTAGCAGATAGGTTTCATCTGCTGTGACAGGCTGATTGAGTGGGGCGCCTTTTTCTTTCCAATCGGGAATGAGGGCGGTCAGGGCATCTGGCTCCATCACGCCACCTGACAGAATATGTGCACCAACTTCCGAGCCTTTCTCGACCACACATATACTCACTTCGTGAGACTGTTCCTGAGCTTGTTGGGCTAACCTGATTGCGGTTGACAGCCCTGAGGGGCCGGCGCCAACAATAACCACGTCAAATTCCATTGATTCTCTTTCCACAGTTTCACTCCTCATCGTTAAGGCGTTAGGTGGGTGTAATGGCAAGAACTTTTGCCACCAACGACCGCTTGATTACGTCGCGTCAAACTAAACCAGGTTGACGTTTACGTCAACTGGAAGTAAATTTTATGATATAAATGTTATAAAACTGTTGTAATCCTTGTTTGACACTATGCTTTGATTGTCGTCAAAGCAAATTCAAGCGGCTATGACATGATGTCAGTATAGATAGTTACAGTAGTGTTTTTTCAATATTCGGCAATTGATTCAAATCAGAGGAAATTATGAAAATACTCGTACCGGTAAAACGGGTAATCGACTACAACGTAAAGGTAAGAGTGAAATCAGATCAGTCTGACGTTGATCTGACAAACGCCAAAATGTCGATGAATCCTTTTTGTGAAATCGCGGTAGAAGAAGCCGTCAGGTTAAAGGAAAAGGGTGTTGCAACCGAAATCATTGCAGTTACCGTTGGGCCGAAAGCCTGTCAGGAGCAATTGCGAAACGCAATGGCGTTGGGGGTAGACCGCGGTATTCATGTTGAATGTGATAGTTTTCCGGAGTCACTGCAAGTAGCTAAACTGCTGGCAAAACTGGTTGAGCAGGAACAGCCTGGTTTAGTGATCATTGGTAAGCAAGCCATTGACTCAGATAACAATCAGACAGGGCAAATGCTTGCGGCACTGAGCGGTATGCCTCAGGGGACTTTTGCGTCAGAAGTCGTGGTAGAGGGTGAACATGTATTGGTGACCCGGGAAGTGGACGGTGGTCTGCAAACACTCAAATTAACCTTACCCGCGGTGGTATCAACCGATCTGCGTCTGAACGAACCCCGGTATGCCAAACTGCCTGATATTATGAAAGCCAAGCGTAAGCCTTTGGATGTAAAAACGGCAGATGAATTAGGCGTAGATCTCACTCCACGGGTGACGACATTGAAAGTCACACCGCCTCCGACTCGTGAGGCGGGTATCAAAGTTGACTCTGTACAAGAGTTATTAACCAAATTACGTGATGAAGCGAAGGTGCTCTAATGGCTGTTTTAGTTTACGCAGAACACAATAATCATGAATTAAAAACCGAAACGCATAAGTTGATCACGGCAGCGAATAAAATGGGTGATGCTGTGCATGTACTGGTGGCGGGGTCGAATTGCGCAGGCGTTGCTACACAAGCCAGTGAAATAGATGGCGTCGCATCGGTTCTAGTGGCAGACAACAGCGTCTATGAGCATCAGTTAGCAGAGAATATCTCAGAATTGGTTCATAGCCTTGCGAGTGACTATTCACACATTGTTGCTGCAGCAACGACGACGGGTAAAAACTTTATGCCACGTGTTGCGGCATTACTGGACGTTGTACAACTTTCAGATGTCATTGCGGTTGATAGTGCAGACACTTTTGTCCGGCCTATATATGCGGGAAATGCAATTGCTACGGTTCAAAGTAGTGACGCGGTAAAAGTGGTTACTGTTCGTGCGTCTGCATTTGATGCGGCGGCAACGGGTAATAGTGCGTCAATCAGCAATGTTGACGCTGTTTACGCAAATCAGGTTAGTGAATTTGTTAGCGAAGAAGTGACAAAATCTGATCGTCCGGAACTGACTGCAGCCAATATCATCATTTCCGGTGGCCGCGGCATGCAGGATGGTGAGCACTTTGCCATGTTAGAGGGCATAGCTGATAAGTTAGGCGCCGCTGTTGGAGCGTCCCGGGCTGCCGTAGATGCAGGCTTTGTACCCAACGATATGCAGGTTGGTCAAACAGGTAAAATTGTTGCCCCACAACTCTATATCGCTGTAGGCATATCGGGTGCGATTCAGCATCTCGCAGGTATGAAGGATTCAAAGGTGATAGTTGCAATCAACAAAGATCCTGAAGCGCCTATTTTTCAGGTGGCAGACTACGGACTGGTTGCAGATTTATTTGAAGCTCTACCAGAGTTAGAAGCCGGTTTGTAGACTTCTTTAAGCAGTAAAAAACGAAAAGGGCTTCTGTATTGAAGCCCTTGTTTTTCTTTTACACGCGAACCAGTGAATTCTCTTCCAGACTGACTGGAGAAGCAACATAGGCATCTGCTGCCCAATCGTTTTCCCACACATCTTCATCCAGTAAATAGCGGAACTGATATTCGCTGTCGGCCGGCAAGTCTACGGTTTGCGTAAAATCACCGTTTTTCAGCTTTTTCATCGGCTTCGCACTAAGATCCCACTCGTTGAAATCCCCAACCAGTTTGGCTGAACTTGCGTTGTTGGCTTCTTCTGCAGTGAGCTTAAAGGTCACTTTACACACTGGCTTTGATTTTAAATATTGTTTCTTCAGGCTCATTGATCTCTCCTCAGCATTACATCGTGTAATTAACTTACAAGTTACGCTCAAAAAACTAGCAATTCAAGAGGCTTGGCGCAAAAAACATACAGTTTTTGAAAGTTTTTTGTCAATTGGTCTTAATCGATTAAGTTTTATGGTCGTTACGTCAGTACAGATGCTAAAAAGCATAGAACAGTGTGAAGAAAAGTATGTAGCCTGGTTACAATTTCTAACAAAGTTGTTAAAGCGTTTGTCATCCAGTCACTTTACACTTCAGTATAAGGAATGCCGTTTGTTAGATTTTTTCAAATCCCAATCGGCACCCTGTAGACAAAACACAATAATTACATGAAAAAGCGTTATGCTTTTCGGCCAATCGGGTGACACACACATGAAATCTTCTTCTATAGCAAAAGCCGGTATTCCATTGGTAATACTGCTGGTTGCCATTGTAGTAACTGCGGTAATGATTTTGGGTAAAAAGCCTCCCGAGAAAAAGGAGGTTGAAGAAAAAGCCTTTTTGGTCGATGCACAGCCAGTATTCAGTGAGCATGTTGAATTTACTGTCAGCTCTCAGGGCAATGTATTACCCAAACATAAAACACAGGTTGCTGCACAGGTAAGCGGGCGTGTTGTCGCGTTGTCAGATAACTTCGTGGTAGGGGGCATGTTTCGCAAGGGCGATGTATTACTTACTCTTGAACAGGATGACTATGAAACTGATCTTCGTCTGGCTGAAGCGGAACTCGCACAGGCAGAAGCTGCGTTAGAAGAAGAAATCGCCCGAGGAAAAGTTGCTGCTGAGGAGTGGCGTTCGGTGAGAAGCGTCGTACCACCAGAGCTGGGCCTTCGCAAACCACAGTTAGCAAAAGAGCAGGCAAATGTAAAAGCGGCTAAAGCCAAATTGGCAAGAGCTCAGCGCAATTTGTCCAGAACTCAGATTGTTGCCCCCTATGACGGTATCGTGATCAGTCGAAATGTCGATTTGGGTCAGTATGTATCCACCGGGGCACAGGTCGGAGAGCTATATGGCACCAGCATAGCGGAAGTGCGTTTGCCGCTAACAGATGCAGATTTGGCATTCATTGATTTGTCGGCTGGCGTAAAAGAACAAAATCCGGTTTCAATTTCAGCTGTGGTTGGCGGGAAGTTTCATCAATGGCACGGTCGTCTGGTGAGAAGTGAGGGCGTGCTCGACACCACTAATCGCCTGATTTATGCCGTTGTGGAGGTTACCGACCCCTATGGACGTGACGATGCAGATTTACACCCGGTACCGTTGCGATTTGGTCAGTTTGTTCAGGCCACGGTCAGTGGAACCCAGGCCCAGACACTGATTGTTATTCCTCGTAGTTTATTGCGACTTGACGGTTCAGTGCTGGTAGTAAGCGAAGACAACACCTTGTCTATTCGCAACGTGACTATTGCCCGTTCAAGCCCTGAACATGTTTATGTGTCTGAGGGCCTTGAAAGCGGCGATAAAGTTATCCGTAGTGCGGTTCCCAATCCGTTCGACGGTATGCCTGTTCGTATTGCAGGGGAAGATCCTGCTAAGGACGATGTAGCGGATGAATCGGCGACATTGAGTACGGGAGAATAACCCATGCAATCCTATAACACGCATTCAGGCATGATTGCCTGGTTCGCCCGTAATAATGTGGCGGCAAACCTGTTTATGTGGATACTGCTGATTGGCGGTATTTTCGGTGCCATGTCCATTCAAAAGCAGGTATTCCCCAATTTTGAAGTGAATATTATTTCTGTGCGCGTACCATATTTAGGTGCAGCTCCACAGGAAGTGGAAGAGGGTGTTCTTTTAAAGGTAGAAGACGCCATAAAAGACCTCGATGGTATTAAGAAGATCACATCTACTGCTGTTGAAGGCATGGGCTCTGTCACGATTGAAGTCGAAGAAGACTACGACGTACAACTTGTGCTCGATGAGGTAAAAGCACAGGTCGACGCCATTCCCAGTTTCCCCGGCAATACGGAAAAGCCGATTGTCTACCGCACAAAATTTTTACAGGACGTAATGTGGATTGCTGTGTATGGCGATGCCAGCGAACGAGAACTCAAAGAGTTTGCCAAAAACTTACGTGATGATGTTGCCAATTTACCGGGTATCTCGAATGTTCAGGTCGTAGGCGATCGAGATTATGAGATCTCTATTGAACTGTCTGAATACACGCTTCAAAAATACAATCTGACCTTTTCTGAGGTGGTCAATGCGGTTCGTCAGTCGTCAGTGGATTTGCCGGGAGGCGCGATAAAGTCCGATAACGGCAATATTTTGCTGAGAACCAAAGGGCAGGCTTATACCGGTTATGAATTTGCTCAGGTTGTGTTACTCACCAGAGCTGACGGGAGCCGGTTAACCCTGGGCGATATTGCCACGATCGATGATGGCTTTGTTGAAGACCCACAATATGCCATGTTTGATAACAAACCGGCCGTTAACATTCGCGTGCGTGCAGTGGGTGATCAAAACGCACTCGAGATCTCAAAGGAAGTAAATCAATACCTGGAGATAAACAAGAAAGAGTTCCCCGCCAACATTCAGGCAGACTCCTGGGGCGATTCTTCTTTTTATCTCGCTGATCGTTTAAACATGATGCTGGAAAATATGTTTTGGGGTGGGGTACTGGTATTTCTGGTGTTGTCCTTGTTCCTGAAGATTAAATTAGCCTTCTGGGTCATGGTTGGCTTGCCGGTTTGTTTCCTGGGAACATTAATGGTGCTGCCTATGGATATGATGGGCGTCTCTATAAATATGCTGAGCTTGTTTGCTTTTATTCTTGTACTGGGGATCGTGGTGGATGATGCCATTATCATGGGCGAGTCCGCCTATTCCGAGATAGATGCTAAAGGGCACAGCACCGACAATGTCATTGCTGGCGTTAAGAAAGTGGCGATGCCAGCGACATTCGGGGTGTTAACCACGATCGCGGCATTTTCGCCTATGTTAATGGTATCTGGCCCTTTTGGTGTTATTTGGAAAACGATCGGGCTGGTGGTCATCGTCTGTCTGGTCTTTTCGTTAATTGAGTCGAAATTGATTTTACCGGCTCACCTTGCACACATGAAAATGAAGCCTTACGACCCCGCCAAGGCCAACGCTTTCCAACGCTTCCGCGACTTCTTTAGTGAAGGGATAAAGACGTTTATTCGAAACACCTATGCGCCGTTTTTACAAAAAGCAGTGAAGTTCCGCTATGTTACACTGGCGACGTTTGTCAGCATGCTGATTTTGACCTTTGGGTTGTTTAAGGGGGATTGGGTTCGTTTCGTGTTTTTCCCGACTATTCCTAGTGACTTTGTACAGGCCCGCGTTGAATTGGAGCCTGGATCATCGCTTTCGCAGCGGGATAAGGTTATGGATACCATGCTGGAAGCTATGTATCGAATGGATGCGAAATTGATACAGGAAACCGGTCAGGGTGTGGTGAAACACGCAGTGGCGTTTGACAGTGGTTCGCTGGGGGGGCAGGTCTTTGTAGAGCTGACCAAAGGCGAAGCCCGAGATATGACAGACACGGAAATTCAGGCGCGCTGGCGCGATGAAATGCCTGAGCTGGCTGGTGTTAAGACGTTGAGCTTCGCGTCTCCCGGCGGACCCGGTGGAGGCTCTGATTTAAGCTTTGAGTTCAGCTCAGCGCATATTGACGATCTGGAGAAAATAAGCCGGGATGTGAAAGCGGCTCTGGCCGAGTACAACGGTGTATCAGATATTAATGACACCTTTGCGGGTGGTTCTGACGAAATTCAATTGCAACTTAAACCTCAAGCCGAAGCGTTAGGGATTACCTTGCAGCAACTGGGTCAGCAGGTGCGTTATGGCTTCTATGGTGCGGAAGTACAGCGTATCCAGCGTGATGATGAAGAAGTTAAAGTGATGGTGCGTTACCCTCAGGATGCCAGAAATTCTGTTGGGCATCTTGAAACTATGCGAGTCAGAGCGCCAAATGGTCAGGACGTTCCGTTTGATCAAGTTGCTGATATCAACATGGGTAAAGGGTATGACTCAATTATTCGTGTAGACGGCAAACGCTCTGTAACGGTGTCTGCTGCAGTGAATGCCGATTTGGTAGAGCCCAACAAAGTGACTATGGAAATGATTGGTCAGGTCATTCCCGATATCTTAAAGCGATACCCGCGGGTTGAATTTAAGCTGCAGGGGAACTCACGTGAACAGATGGAAGCAATGGGGTCGTTGGCCAAAGGGTTGTTATTCGCATTGTTTGCCATTTACGCATTGTTGGCGGTGCCTCTTCGGTCATACAGCCAACCGTTAATAATAATGTCAGTGATTCCATTTGGTATCTTTGGCGCCATTGTTGGCCATTTATTATTAGGCCATGCGGTCAGTGTACTGTCTATTTGCGGCATCATTGCGCTGTCTGGGGTAGTGGTAAACGACAGCTTAATTATGGTTGATTTTGTCAACCGGGCTCGCGCTGAAGGTCACAGGCTAATTGACGCCGCTATTAATGCCGGTACACAGCGATTCAGAGCCATTATTCTTACCTCGCTGACAACTTTCATGGGCTTAGTACCCATTATGTTCGAGCGTAGTTTGCAAGCGCAGGTCGTGATCCCAATGGCGATTTCACTGGCTTTCGGTATATTGTTTGCGACGGTAATCACACTCTTGTTGGTACCTGCACTGTACGTGATTCTTGATGATATTCGACAGCTATTTAAAAAGCCCCAACCGGCATCAGAAAATATGGCATCAGTGCATGAAGAAATAGCCGCAAAATAAATTTGTCTTTTAAAACACTGTATTTGCTAATAAAGCAGGTACAGTGTTTTTTTTGCCTCTTAAAATAATTCGGTTTATTTTGAAACATACTGTCTGTTTATTGCACATTTTTGCTTGATTGCTGTCTGGATATACAGTACTGTATATCCAGACAAGTAAGAGGTGTGTTATGAATACAGGATTAAAAACTATTGATGATCTGATTCTGCGTCACGGTATTAAAACCGATGAATCCCAAGACACGTTCCAGCAAGTGATGAGTTGGAGCGGTAACGATCCTCGTGTAGCACATTACAAGCTACCTTTTTGTTTTTATCAGCTAATTACCAATCTACCCGCAACGCAAAATGTGACGTTACACCATTTTTATTTGCCACACCGTAAAGCACGGTTAGCCAGCTTTTTAATTAATGCACAAGGCAGAATTATTGAGCAGGTATACTATCAGCGTGATGCCAAATACGTGAAAGCAAGTAAAAAGTTACAGTCGTTAGTGCAATCTGCATACTTATCGTCTAACCGGGTAGCGGCATAAAACGCAGTTAAACAATGGGTTAACGTAAGTAATAAGCCTATTTAGAGTTGCTGTAAGATAAATGTCATTGTTATTTGTATTTGATTGGCGATAATCGATGTTCCATTTGGAGGAACATACGTGAAAGTCTATTTTTCGCACGGTAAAGAAAGTGGCCCTTGGGGTACTAAAATCCGCTTTTTAGCAGATATCGCTGAAGAGATGGGATGTCAGGTTGAAAGTGTTGACTATTCAGCCACCCTTGATCCTGAAGTGCGGGTTGCCATGCTGCAGGATAAGCTTCCTGCTGATAATGCGGAAGTTGTGCTGGTTGGCTCAAGCATGGGGGGATACGTTTCCCTGGTGTCGGCATTGGACTATAACGTGAAAGGGATCTTCCTGTTAGCGCCAGCGGTATACATGCCCCAGTATGCAAAGCAAACATACCCGGTTAAATGCGCAGTCGCTTGTGTGCATGGCTGGCAAGACGAGGTGATACCCGTAGAAAATGTCCTGAAATTTGCGAGGGAGCAAAGCGCAAGCCTTCATCTTGTGCCTGGCGATCATCGGTTGAATGATTCGTTGGAATTGATAGGGCCAATCTTTAAACAGTTTTTATACAGCTGCCTGACAGACAAGCTATGAGCTACTAATACGTTTTTGTCTCGTGAAAAGGTCCTGATAGTTCGATGGTAAGCCTGATAGTGTTGGTTAACTCTGGATTCTCTCTGAATGCTATTAAAGATCAGTCGGACATTATTTTTCCGAGAGCAAGCGATAATTGCTCGATGCTATCATTATGAAGAATTTAAAGATTTAATTAGATTTTAAAATGTACGTCTATGTAACCGTATATTTAAAAATCGATTACTTGCGAATGTTTAGCTGTTTGTTGGGAAATTCGATATTAGGCAGGCGCACTGGAGGGCAGTGCGCCTGCTTTCTCAATAGTTATGCGTTGATAACTTCTACCATCGCTTTTGCCAGTGTATCTACGTTAGCCTGGCTGATGCCTGCCACGTTAACACGGCTCGAATCAACGAAATACACGCTGTGTTCGTTGCGCATTTTCTGAACCTGTTCAGGCGTGATACACAAGAACGAGAACATGCCTTTTTGATCGTTTACAAAACTAAAGTCTTTTTGTGCGCCATATTCCGCCAGCTTGCTAACTAACAGACCGCGTAGTGTGCGCATGCGGTTACGCATTTCGTCAACTTCGTTAACCCACTCTTGCTTTAAGGCATCATCTGACAGAATGATATCGACCAGTGCACCGCCATAGCTAGGTGGCATTGAATAAATACCACGGGCAACGCTCTGGATTTGGCCTTGCGCAACTTTGCGGGTATTGCTGTCTGCACACACAATAGCAGCCATACCAACACGTTCGCGGTATAAACCAAAGTTTTTGCTGCATGATGCTGCAATGATGACTTCTGGTAAATTTTCGCAAAGCAAACGAACGCCATAGGCATCGTCTTCCAGGCCGTCACCAAAGCCCTGATAGGCAATATCAACAAATGGCAGGAACTCGCGTTCTTTCGCAACGTTCATGACTTCTTTCCATTGGTCTTTGGTCAGGTCTGCGCCTGTCGGGTTGTGACAGCAACCGTGAAGTAATACCACATCACCTTTATTGACCTTACGCAGACATTCCATCATGGCATCGAAACGAATTGACGCAGATGCTTTGTCGAAATAGGGGTAGGTTTCAATGGTTAAACCGGCGTTACCAATTAAGGGAATGTGGTTTGCCCAGGTAGGATCGCTTACCCATACTTTGGTATCGGCATTAACGCGGGTCAGTAACTCGGCTAGAATACGCAATGAGCCACAACCTCCAGGAGCCTGAACAGCCGCAACGCGATCGGCCAGAAGTACCGGGCTTTGCGCACCCAGAATAAGTTGCAACATACCGTCGATGAAACCTTGTACACCTTGCGGGGTGATATAGGTTTTCGAAGTTTCACGCTCAAGCAGAACTTGCTGCGCTTTTGCTACCGCCGACAGAATAGGGGTATTGCCTTGTTCGTCTTTATAAACACCGACGCCTAAATCAATCTTACTAGGGTTGTTGTCTTGCTTAAACGCAGCAGATAAACCAAGAATAGGATCCGGGGCAAGTTGGGGTAACACTTCAAACACGATATGTCCTCACGATTTCATTAGTCAATGTTATCAAAGGCTGAAAACGGGCCGGTTGATAACCAGAAAAAGTTAGCAGCGCTAAGTATGTTCTTGGCGTTGCATTAATGTGTGCTAAACGGGAGTAAACGCACAGGTTGCGCATTATGCCACTAACGACATCAAATACGAATAGAAAATCATCCTAAAATTAGCTGATTTTCCAACTAAAATGTTGCGTTTGTGCCGGTGTTCCATGCTTTGAATAAGTACATTCATACCAATTTACCTGTTGGTTGCGATCGATAAGCAGTAATGTTGAACTTCGGGTCCCGTATTCATTGGTCTGAATAAAGACAGGCGACAACGCTTTTTCCCACTCAACAGAAACGCCAGTGTCAGGTAGTTGCTCGTCCGGGGCGGTCGTTGAATCGCGCAATAACGCAAATAGTTCGTCAACGTTGAGGTGGGAAGCTTGTTGAATATAGCGGCTGAGCGCCTCAGTCCCTTTCAGTGATTTAGGCCAAGGCGTATTGAGTGATGCGTTTGACAAGGCATGCACCCCGGGTCTTAGGAACTCATGTTGAAATGTGTGACTGTTGAATACGGCCAGGTTCTGATAGTGCCCGAACAATAAATTAAAGCCGTTATACTGTTCAGCGGTTTCTTCCAGCGTTGTGAGATAACGGCCTGTGAAGGGTTGTTGACTCAGATAGTCCACCACTAAGCCACCCCGGCTTTTTTTGTCATTCTGTTGCGCAGCCGGATTACGAATATTAGTAAGTGCCGCGATGTGAGCGTTACGCGTAACGCCCATCCAGGTCCCGCCAGCACTTAGATCCTTACCCGCCAGCATGTCTTGCGGTGAAGGCCAGAAGTGAGAATGTTCAGTAGGACGGGAATAAAACTCATCGCGGTTAGCTGCAATAATAAGGGGGTAATCGCGGTGCTGCTTAATTGCTGCAAATATAATACACATGCTACTGCCGAAGAAATGTTGTCATTGAATTTGTTCTCGTGCCGGAGTGTATCAAATTGGTTTAAATTCAATAGCGGTAATGCGCTGATTATTCCCAATTATGCTACGATTGGGACAGAATAATCATAACGATAAAAGGTTTTCCATGCTCGATAAGCAGTCTTTTGCATGTTACACATTACCTGAGGCTGTGCCTCACCGGACGCCTGGTTGGATAGGTCGGATGTGCCAGTGGTGGCTGGACAAACGCGGTTGGACAATTGACGGACAGATGGCCAATGAACCCAAAATGGTGATTGCCGTCGCACCCCATACGTCTAATTGGGATTTCATTCTTGGTGTGGCCGTGATGTTCGCTATCGGTATTCGCTTATCGTTTTTTGGTAAACATACTATTTTTGTGCCGCCTTTAGGGTATTTTATGCGAAAAATTGGCGGGATCCCGGTGGAGCGTAGTCAGGCTCATGGGGTGGTGCAAAATATTGCGCGACAGATATCGGAAACTGACAAACTGGTATTAGCATTAGCCCCCGAAGGTACAAGAAAAGCGGTATTCCCATGGAAAAGCGGCTTTCTTTACATAGCACAAACCGCTAGAATCCCCATTCAGTGTGTAGGATTGGACTATCGACGCAAAGCGTTGGTGTTTGGTCCGGTTCTTACCGTATCCGATGACTTAGTATCATCAATGGACGATATTTACGCTTTTTACCGCACCATTGATGCCAAGTATCCACAGCAAACAGTAACGGAGCCCAACGCGTGACAAAACTGGGAGTAACCACCCGTCAAATCCATGCTGATAGACTACTTAATCAGCCAACTGACGGTGCAGTGCATAGTAGTACCACTAATTCAGTTCTCTTCGAATTTAAGCAATCTCAGGACCTGGTAGATGTGTTCCAGGGCAAGAAAGTGGGGCATGTTTATTCGCGTTCTTCATCGGCATCTGTCGTTGCATTGCAAAATATGATCGCTGATTTAGAAGGCGGCATCACCAGCGTTTGTTTTGCAACGGGTATGGCAGCGATAACCAGTACCTTTTTGTCTTTATTTAAAGCTGGCGATCACATTATCGTCAGCCAATACCTGTTTGGTAACACCCGTAGTTTTATGGATACGTTACAGGACTTTGGTGTTGAGCTGACGTTTGTAGACGTTACATCTATCCAGGACGTCATTGAAGCAAAACGACCCAATACACGTGCAGTGTTCGCTGAAACCATCGCCAATCCGGTTACCCAGGTATCCGATGCCCGCGCAATTGGTCAGTGGTGCGAAGAAAATAATCTGTTGTTTATGGTGGACAACACCATGACGCCACCGCCGAGCTTTGATGCAAAAGCAATGAAAGTATCGCTAATTTTGTGTTCGCTTACCAAGTATCTCGCCGGACATGGCCACGTGTTAGGTGGGGCAGTGGTAGACACGGGCTTGTTTGACTGGACCCGTTTCCCGAATATCAGCCCTAAATATCAAGTCGCTGATGAAGCGATGTGGGGTATAACTCAGATTAAGAAAAAGGGGTTACGAGATATCGGTGCCACGCTTTCACCACAGTCTGCACACCTTATTTCAGTGGGAATGGAAACCTTGTCGCTACGTACCGCGCGTAGTAACGAAAATGCGCTTAAGCTGGCAACATACCTGGAATCGCACCCGAATGTAGAAACGGTTTATTATCCGGGGCTGGCAAATCACCCTCAACATTTTATAGCACGTGAGCAGCTTGCTAACTATGGGTCCATACTCAGTTTTGATTTAGTACCCGGTATAGAGCCATGCGAGTTTTTAGATAAGCTGGCATTGGTGATTTCTGCTACCCATTTAGGCGATACCCGCACATTAGCGTTGCCAGTGGCGCCGACGATTTTCTTTGAAAATGGTCAGCGTGAGCGCGCGCGGATGGGCATTACCGAAACGATGATCAGATTGTCTGTGGGTATTGAAGATACTGATGACCTGGTCGCTGATTTTGAGCAGGCGCTAAACAGCTTTCAGTTATAGTTGTGGTAAGTGTCAATGTATTTGAAGCCCTGACTGCCAACGTGCGTCAGGGCTTTTTTAATTTCCACCCTCTTATAACTACTATGTAAAATTCATTCTAATTTATAGAATGGTAAGCGGTATTTTTAGCCATGGATGTCCTGTCACACAGCTGATTAAATTACACCATCAACTGACAGGAGCGGCAGACATGAAAAATATTTTAGTAGTAAACAGCAGTTTAAACAGCGATGCAGGAAACTCTTCAAAACTAGTAGCAAGTTACCTGGAAAAATTGCCTGGTGACGAGGTGAAACTGGATATTCTGGATTTAAATGAGGCGCAACTGCCGCATTTAACCCAAAAAGAAATGGCAGCCTGGATGATCGCCCCTGAAGAGCGCACCCGTGAACAGGCTGAACTGGCGGGTGTTTCAGACGCATTATTATCAAGACTGGAAGAAGCCGACGAGGTGGTGATTGGTCTGCCGATGTATAACCTGGGGGTACCTTCTACCTTTAAAGCCTGGATTGACCGCCTGGCACGAGCAGGTAAGTCATTTAAATACACAGAAAATGGTCCGGTTGGCCTTATCGCCGACAAGCCCGTTACTGTACTTGCAGCCCGTGGTGGCGTTTATGCTGGTACGGAGTACGACACCCAAACGCCGTATATTCGTCATATTTTTGGATTAATGGGCATTACCAAGGTGAATTTTGTGTACGCGGAAGGGCTGAATATGGGCGAAGAAGCCGCGGCTAATGCTTTTTCTGCAGCAAATGAAAAAATTATTGAACTTTTGTCTAACTAAACAGACAAACTCTATGCAGTTAGCAAAAATGGCACAGAATCAATGTCTGGTCTATTGATGCTAAAGTGTGTTCCAAGTTGAGTGTGCTTTAGCCCCGTAATTTACGGGGCTTTTTTTTGCCTGCCAGATACTGTTAATGAGCTGGTTTCAACGGGCAGGGGGATTACATCGCCATGGCTTTCGCTACGTCTTCTCGAAGTGACTTATCTGAGGGTTTAACTGAGCTTTTGTAATGTTTTACGATGTTTCCGTTCTTATCGACAAGGTATTTGTTAAAGTTCCAACTTGGCGCTTCTCCTGTTGCTTTAGCCAACATACGGAAAAGCGGATCTGCGTCATCACCTTTTACATGAGTCGGTTCAAACATCGGGAATTTAACACCGTAGGTCAGTTCACACAGCTCTGCTGTTTTGCCTTCGTCTTTCGCTTCCTGATTAAAGTCATGAGAAGGGAAGCCTAACACAACGAAATCCTCATCTTTCAACTCGGCATACATTGCCTCAAGTCCCTCAAACTGAGGCGTATATCCGCAATAACTTGCCGTATTAACAATGAGTAAGGTTTTTCCTTGGAACTCGTTACACAGGTTAACGGTTTCTTGTGAGTTAAGTTTACGCTTCATAAATTTCAGCACGTCCGGGCAGGAATTTGCCTGGCTGGTAAAGGCTACTGCGCTGAGTAATAGGGCGCCCATTAGTTTTTTCATTGTGTCATCCTGTTAGGTTGATGTTCGTTGAGCAATACAGTGCTAAGTACCTGCTTGGATCACCATTGAGATTAATTTGTTGCTGTTGAGCTAACTTTATATGCTGCAATAGTGAAAGGTTGGTGCATACGGCAAACCGTGTAAGTTTAAGGATAAATATTAACAAGCATGTGCATATCACGGCTATAATGACCGGGTTGTAGCAAAAAAGTAAATAAGAATATGCCAAATCACCTAACCAGAAGTTTAGTTGCAGGCAGTTTAAGCCTGTTGTTGTTCGCATGCGCTAATACCGCAGAATCTACCTCTCCAGCAGTCGCCAATACACAGTCCTCAGTGCAGGCTCCACCTTCGATAGTAACCCCTGAGGTCGCCAAAAGTGAGTCAACTGGCGAGATTACACTCAGTCAAATTATGGCCGACCCCGATTGGCTTGGCAGACAACCGTCCCGACCTTCATGGTCACTGGATGGTGACATTGTCTATGCCCGAAAACGAGAAGGCAGCACCATTAACGATTATTACCTAATCGAAGCTGGTACAACGGGTAACGGCAGTAAAATTACGTTGTCTGCACAACACCAATACCGTTATGACGAAAAAGTCGAGAGTCAAGACGGTAAATTTACCGCCTGGCGCTTTGAAGACAGTGTCTTCGTAAAAATGTCAGATGGCGCGGTTGTTCAGCTGACTCGTGGCGGTCAGGCTCTACAGGATCTGACCTTTATGACAGACCATCGTCTAATGGCCAGAACCGGTGACAGCTTTGTCGCGTTTGATCTGAATACGGGCGAGCAAACTTTACTGATGAGCTGGAAATTTGCCGACGAACCACAAGCTAATAAGCCACCAAAAGATTTCATTGCCGCCGAACAGCAAACGCTGATTCAATATATCCAGGTACAACGTAAAAACCGGGAAGATAAGTTTAATCACGAAGCGGCGATGCGTGACGTGAGTCCTGCCGTGGCCCCAGCTCCATTTTATTTCCCTTCAGGGGATCGCCTGGTTGCTGCGACCATGTCGCCAAATGGACAGCATGCCATTGTGGTAACGACAAAGCAGGGCAGCCCCCGCGATAAAACCGACATCATGCCGCACTACATTCAGGAAGATGGCCGTATTGCTGCCATTGATGTACGTCAGCGAGTTGCCGATGCGAAACCGGTCGAAGAGACAGTATGGCTGGTAGACTTACAAGCACATTCGCAGCATAAATTGTCTTACTTCAATCTGCCTGGTTACAACGATGACGTGCTGGCTGACGTGAAAGCAGAAAACGCGGCCGCTCGCGGTGAGACTTACACAATCAACCGTTTGCCTCGTGCAATCGGATTGCTGAATAGCTGGTACTGGAGCAAGCCTTCTGTTCGCTGGCATCAGGACGGTACAGCCGTCGCGCTTATGCTGGAAGCCTGGGATAACAAGGATCGCTGGATCGTTACTGTCGATTTTGACAGCAAGCAATTCAACACCGAACACCGTCTTCACGACGATGCTTGGGTGAATTATCGCTACAATCAGTTTGGCTGGTTACATAATTCCCATACCTTGTTTTATCAGTCAGAACATACGGGTTACAGCCACCTCTATGTTCAAACGCCAGGCCAGGCGGCTCGCGCATTGACAGCCGGAGAATATGTTGTTGATGAAATTACGCTGACCAAAAACGATCAGTACGTATATTTTAAAGCCAACAAAAAACATCCGGGTATATATGAGATTTACCGCGTTAATGTAGAAACAGGTGAGCACGAGGCACTAACTGACCTGAACGGAATGACTGATTATGTGCTGAGCCCGAACGAAGATGCGTTGCTGCTCACACATTCAAAAGTTACGCTGCCGCCAGAGTTGTTTTTGCAAAATTTGGCTATGCAATCACAGCCAACTCAGCTTACCAATACAGTGAGTGAGGCATTTAAAGCGCTGCCTTGGACTGCACCACAAATCGTTGCTATCCCTTCAACGCACACCGACAAGCCAGTCTATGCGCGTGTCTATTTGCCAGAAGGATACGATCAAGGAGAAGCCAAGCGTGCTGTTGTCTTTAACCATGGTGCGGGCTATTTACAGAATTCACATCTGGGATGGTCAGGATATTTCCGGGAATTCATGTTCCATAGCCTGCTGGTACAGAAAGGCTACGTCGTACTTGATATGGACTACCGTGCATCGGCTGGCTACGGCAGAGACTGGCGCACTGCGATCTATCGTCAAATGGGGACGCCGGAAGTAGAGGACTTGCGCGATGGTGTTAACTGGCTTGTAAGTAATGCGAATGTAGACCGACAGCGTATTGGTACCTACGGGGGCTCTTATGGAGGATTCCTAACCTTTATGTCAATGTTTAATGCGCCGGATCTATTCCAGGCAGGGGCCGCACTTCGTCCTGTTTCTGATTGGGCTCATTACAATACGGCTTATACGTCAAACATCCTGAATACGCCCGATATTGACCCTATTGCGTATCGCAAAAGCTCGCCCATTTATTTTGCTGAAGGTTTAGAAAAAACGTTGCTGATAAATGCGCCTATGGTAGATAACAACGTCTTTTTTGTCGATGTGGTGAGATTGGTTCAGCGTATGATTGAACTGGAGAAAACGGATTTTGAAACCGCTATTTATCCGGTGGAGCCCCACGGTTTTGTGCAGCCGAGTTCTTGGCTTGATGAATACCGCCGTATCTTTAAGCTGTTCGAGGAAAATCTGTAACTAAGTACTCAAGCAGGTCAACTTTACCGCTTAAAAACAAAAGCCAGTCTGAATGGACTGGCTTTTTCATTTTTCGCCTTTTTAATCTATACGTTAAGCCGCTTGCTTAGGTTTAATGAGTGAATACAACGCCGACATCAGCCACATTAATAAAAACAGCGTGAGACCGCTTACCGCACCGTACAGATGAGCATCAATTGCCACTGAAGCACCAATTAATTCAGCAACGTCTTCACTGCTACCTTGCCATTGCTCCCAGCCTACTTTAGCCACAATACCCAGTAACAGTAGCGCACCTGAATACACTTTATTGCGTATATCCATGCAAGCGCCCCAGACAAATAACCCGTGTAAAGCACCGGATAGCCCCACATACCAGATCAGTGACGGCGAGAGGAAGTAAATACCCAGGCTGGTGCCCAGACCACACCATAAAAACAATTTGATAAACAAGACCGGTTTATAGTGTTCACCATGTAAAGCCCACAAAAAGAAAAGGCCAGCCCCATTTAGCATGACATGGTATCCGTTGGTGTGCACCAGGTTACCCGACAACAGACGCCAGGTTTCAAGACTTTCCAACGCATAGCGGTCGTAAGCCAGCAGTTCTGTGGTTGATGACCCCATTAAAAACAGCAGGATCACAGTAACGAGCAAGATCAACGGACCAAGGCTAAACTGTGGTTTAAGTGGTAGCGCAACTATCATTGGAATCAATTTTTGTATCGGTAAGTGGAGCGCTATGATAACGAAAAACCTATCCGGTACCAATTAATCTGCGGAAAGTGTGTCACCCTAGCATACTGAGTCCAGCAACTGGACGCCGCCTATAACGACATAACAACGGAGAGCGCCATGTCAGAGATAGAAATTACAAGCCAAAATGCAGTAACCGAAATCATCATTAACCGACCTGAAAAGAAAAATGCGTTGACCCGTGACATGTACAAAACGATGGGCGATGCACTGATTGAAGCGGATGCCAGTGAGACCTGTAAAGTCGTGGTTATTCGCGCAAACGGTGATATTTTTTGTGCTGGCAACGAAATTTCAGGTTTTGCCAATCATGGTAAAGAACCGCATCTGGCTGAGACGGTTGGCTTCATGAAAGCGTTAACCAACTGCAAAAAGCCAGTAATCGCCGAAGTTTCGGGATTAGCGGTTGGCATTGGCACAACCATGCTGTTACATTGTGATTTAGTGTATTGCGCTACCGGCACTCGATTTGTATTACCTTTCATCAACTTAGGCTTAGTACCCGAGTATGCCTCCAGCTACATCATTCCTCGCATGGCAGGACGCCGTCGCGCCAGTGAATGGTTAATGCTGGGTGAGCCCTTCAGTGCGCAAGATGCCAGCGATTTTGGCTTAGTAACAAAAATAGTAGAGCCCGAAGCCTTACGGGACATGGTTAGCGATGTTGCCAATAAGCTAGCAGCCAAACCGAAATTCGCTTTATTACAAACAAAAGCATTATTAAATAATGAGGCAGAAGATATTCAGCAACACATGGACTACGAGCTGGATATTTTCATTGAAGCAATGGGCACTGACGCTGCGCAGGAAGCGTTCGATGCATTTCTGCACAAGCGACCAATTAACCCGGAAAAATTTAAATAGAGGAAGATTCACTTTGAGTCGTAGTCGCACAGGTAGTTATATTCTGGCAGGGTGTTTAGCCCTGTCTGCCAGTTTCCCTTCTTTTTCTCAGCAAGCACCGCGTGAAGCGGGCGAACCTGAAGCCGCTACGGGATATATTGAAAAACAAGCATTGGCCAGCAAAGATTACATGGTCGTCGCGGCCAATCCTTATGCGTCCTGGGCTGGCAAAAACATCATCGAAAACGGTGGTAATGCAATCGATGCTGCCGTGGCTATTCAGGCCATGCTTACGCTGGTAGAGCCACAGTCGTCAGGTGTTGGTGGTGGTGCGTTCATGCTCTATTGGGACAATGAAACTAAAACGCTGCATACCTTTGACGGCAGGGAAATGGCGCCGGCTGGCGTAAATGCCTATTGGTTCATGGAGCATGGTCAGCCTATGAAATGGATCGATGCCGTAGTAGGCGGGAAATCCGTTGGTGTACCAGGTGTGATGAAGGCGCTGGAAACCGCGCATGAAAAATACGGTGAATTGGAGTGGAAGGCGTTATTTACTGACGCGATTGCCACATCGGAAGAAGGCTTTAAAGTGTCAAAGCGCCTTGAAAAACTGGTCACTATGGCTGAGCAGTACCACAAAGGCATGAAGACATTTCCCTCAACGGCGACGTATTTTTATCCGGCAGGTAAGCCGTTAAAAGCAGGAACGACCAAGAAGAACCCACTATTAGGTAAAACCTTGCGCAACATTGCAGAGCAGGGCACAGACTACATGTACAAGGGTGATCTGGCTGCCAAAATTGCCAAAGCCGTTCAAACTGCCGATATTAACCCCGGCGTATTGAACGAAGAAGATCTGGCAAATTACAAAGTTATTGAGCGACAAGCGGTGTGCGGAGAATACCGAGCCAAGCAGATCTGCGGCATGGCACCGCCCAGTTCAGGCGGGATCAACGTTTATCAAATTCTGAAACTGCTGGAGCGGTTTAATTTAACTGACTACGCCATTGACAGCCCTGAGTTTGCCAATCTGTATACGCAAGCCAGCGCACTCGCTTATGCCGATCGCGAGAAGTTCATTGCTGACAGTGATTTCACTAATCTGCCTTATGCGGCCTTGATCAACGAAGGCTATCTGGAACGCCGGGGCGAATTTATTGCGCCTGACAAACCCTGGCGATTTGCCCGCGCAGGAGAGCCGTTCAGTACCCAGGTGATTGCAGGTAGTACGTTGGAACAACCAAACACCAGTCACTTCGTGGTAGTAGACAAGGCTGGTAATGCCGTATCGATGACGACCAGTGTCGAGTTTATGTTTGGTTCTGGTCTGATGGTTGACGGGTTTCTATTGAATAATCAGTTAACCGACTTTTCGTTTTCGCCGTCTGAGAATCGTTTCCCGGTCCCCAATCGTGTAGAACCCCACAAACGGCCCAGAAGTGCGATGAGTCCTACGATGGTATTCGACAAAGACGGGAAACTTGAGTTATTGGTGGGTTCTCCTGGCGGCAGCCGTATCGTAAGTTATGTGGCACAAACCCTCATTGGTGTTATTGATTACGGATTAGACATTCAGCAGGCCATCAACCTGCCGAAGATCACAAACCGCAATGACTACACCGCGCTGGAAAAAGGTACGCCTATTGAGGCATTGCAGGCGCCGTTGGAAGCGTTAGGTCATAAAGTTAAAATTGTGGATTTAAACAGTGGTCTTCACGGTATTCAGGTCATACCCACAGGCTATCTCGGTGGTGCAGATCCTAGGCGCGAAGGCGTTGCCGTAGGTAAGTAACTCCGTGTTACGTGCAGTGAAATGACAGAATAAGCCACCTTCGGGTGGCTTTTTTCTTTCAATAAGATATTGATATGATTGCGTAAATAACAAGATTACGCGTACTATAGCCAATGCATAGACAGAGCTGACAGGGAGTTTAAGATGACAGGTCAGGTGCAAATGGCATTTTTATCGGTATTACTTGGTTTAGTGATGTTTTTTGCCTATCAATCACTACGGTCCAACGACACCATATTGCCGGTGAGTTCAGGGGCTGGATGTCCAGACAATGGCATATGTGAACCGTTATGCGGCAATGTAGCGATTGATGTGCAATCAGACGGTACAATCAGTTTCAGAGGGACTGTTTATCAGCCCGCTGCATTTATAAATAGTCTGTCTCAATTGCGTCTCAAATGCTCAGTTCCCTTGAATGCCATTACCGTGTATGCCAATCCTAATATGTCAAATGGTGACGTCGTCTGGCTCACTAATCAGATAATGAAAGCGGTACCGGGTATTCAGGTAAATTGGTGGAAGAAGGTGCACACATTTTGAGCAACCGCATAGACAAGGAAGTGATTTGAGAATTCATACATTAAGAGGCTTTGGCTTTTTAGGCGTTATGCTGTTTTTACCCTTATTTATATTTACTTTTGCGGATCCTCATCTGATAGAGAAGTCTGGCAAGACGTTTATTGAGTGGAAAGTAAAGCAGGAAGCCATCGGGAAAATTGATAGTATTGCGGTGCCTCAGAACACGTCATTGGAAAAGCTACTTGGACAACGGGCGGCCGAATTACACAAAAAAGCCGACGCCAGACTGTCGTTTTTAAAACAACAGTTAAAAGAGGATGCGCCAGCCATTATTGCAGAACAACTTGCACAAATACGAAACCTGGATTGTGAGTGCAGACAAAAATGGGAAAACGCTCTGACGAATGCACTGCTATCTCGAATCGGTTCAGCGGAAGAAGCAAAAACGCAGCTTGCAGAATTTACCCAAGCTAAATATATGGATATTGTTCGAAAGTTAACACTGGACGTGAGAATATTTTTAGCTGCCAATACTCTGGTATTTTTATTGTTATTCAGTGTGTCTTTCTTCAAACCCGCCGCAGTAAGCCACCTGTTTTTACCCGGCGTGCTTCTTGTGCTGTCTACGGCAATGTGTTCCTATTTTTATCTTTTTCAACAGAATTGGTTTTACACCATCATTTACAACGATTACACCGGATTTGGCTATGTCTTTTATTTGTTGCTGATATTTACCATTCTTTGCGATATAGCTTTTAACAAAGGCAGAGTGACAACCGAAATCGTTAATGGTTTTCTGTCTGCGATAGGACAAGCCGGAGTACTAGTGCCGTGTTAGTCACAATACATTCACAGAGGGATGAATAAATCATGGAAACGCCTGCTAAACACGTGGATGATTTGGAGAATGATAAATACCTGGTTATCTACGATGGTGTGTGCAATTTCTGTAATGGCGCGGTGTCTTTTATTATCGAGCGGGACAAATACGAACGGTTTATTTTTTCTCCCATGCAGTCAGATTATGCACAAGCGATCATTCGTGAGAAAAGTGTACAAACCATTGGGGTAGATACCTTTATGTTGGTGAAACACGACCAGGTTTATTTATGGTCTGACGCGGCGCTTGAAATTACCCGGGATTTAACCGGTTTTTGGTATCTTTTTCGGGTATTTTCCATTCTTCCCAGTGGCTTTCGCGACATCGTTTATAAATTGTTCGCGAGAAATCGCATCAGGTTATTTGGTGGTACTGACCAATGTCAAATACCCGATAAACACCTGTTGTCTCGCTACCGCGGATTATAATTAACCACAGATAGTGATTTGAATGCGACGGCAAAACACTTCACTCGGTGAAAATATTTAGGTATAACAAGGATATCTGAATAAGTTCAGTCAAAGCGCGTTACCATTTTTTGTATTATGCACGAAGCGCGTCAATTCAAACCCAAACACGGAGCGTTGTATGAGCACCAAAGAAGACTATTGGGGCATGCCCCTTAATACCTATTGTATGGCTATTCATCTGAGCCAATTGACCAGTATCGTCATTCCGGGATTGGGTTTTATCCTGCCAATCGTAATGTGGGCAGCAAATAAAGATAAACACGAAGCCATCGATATTCACGGCAAAGTCACAATAAACTGGCTGATCAGCCTGTTTATTTATTCCGTGATCTGCGCCATTCTGGTGTTCATATTTATAGGCATTATCGGCCTTGGTATACTGGCATTGTTAAATCTGATTTTTGCTATTGTCGCGGCGATTAAAGCAAACAATGGTCAAGTATGGGTTTATCCGCTAAGTATTAAATTCCTGAAGTAGTACCAATTAACGGCAAAAAAGAATAGGGAGTGCATGCGTAAACACCGTACTTTAGGACCGATTGCTTTTTTGATACTGCTTGCTGTAAGCCCGCTTAGCGTTTTGGCGGGCGAATTACCTCAGGCTAATCCATTACAAGGTCGTTGGGTGTTTAATATTCAGGAAACGGTGGATGCGCTAAAATACGCAGATCTGACCGATGAAGAACACCGGCGTTTTTCTAAAATATTTAAGCCGGCAGAACTGCAAATAAGCAGTGATACGTATTCTACTTATTCTCATCGCGGTGAAACGCACACACCCTACGAAATTCAGAGTGTCTCAGAAGATGGGCGCTGCTTTACCCTGCAGCTCAAAGACACGCGTATTCCTCTGGATATTCAAAAACACGATGTATGCCTTGAAGATAATAAGCTCATTCTGGTTAGCTACAAAAATATCCAGGAAATTTATCATCGGAAGACACAACCACAATACTGAGCTCAGAGGGACCTATGAAGCTAAGCGAAGACGTTGAGATATCCACCCGCAAAGGAATGACCTTTGCGTTCAGCCACGACCAAAACCGGATTGTGCTAAAAGCCAGTGCGCTAACGGGTAAGGAAGCCGTCTACATTAACGAGCAGTTGGTGAGCGAAGCGCGGAACATCAAAACGCACTCTGTTCATGAATTTACTTATCAAGGGATTGCATACCAAGTAGGGTTAAAAGTCGACAGTATTCTAAAGGGTAAAATGACCTGTACGCTAAATGCCAATGGCCATCAAATAACGTCGTATCAGTTACATTACCACAAGCGAAAGAGTAATAAACTCGTTGAGTTGCCGTTAATTGTGATCGGGGGCGCGGCAATGGGGATTGGATTGTCAAATGGCATTATTACTCATTGGATGGTTATTGTGTTTATCATTGGCACAGCAATATGGGCGGGTTTACGAGTAAAAGGGCAGTGGGTATGCACTGAATGTAAGCCTGATGAAGAATTACAGGCCTGAGTTGTCATTTTGAGTTGTTTTTTATTGATCTAAATCAGGCGGGCTCTAAACCAGTACTTTGGGAGGATAGAGGCCTTTTGGGTGGCGGCGTAACCTAATCTCAGTTTCACATTATTAAGGAAATATCATGAGATTAGGTAAACTTGGTTTAGTGTGTGTATTGGCCAGTGTTACATCGTTAGCTAATGCTGAGCAAGCGGTATCGCAGGACGTGAAAATGATCAATCTCGCTCATCAAAGCGGCTGCGTTACGTGTCATGCCATTTCAGGTGCAGGTAAAGGCCCGAATGGTCTTAAGCCGATTGGTCCTGCCTGGCAGGATGTTGCTAAAAAATACGGTAGCGATCCAGATGCGAAAGCGGCTTTAGTTACCACAGTGCTAAATGGTTCCAGCCCCTATCAAAGTCACTGGAAGGGAGAGGTATCCGGTTTTGCAATGCCACCCAATTCGGTTGTGCTGAATGAAGAGCAAGCCGACGAATTGGTAGGTTGGATTTTGCATTTAGCGGATTAATGTTTACGCACCGTAGATAAGGAAAACTGAATCAATTTGAACAGTGTTTACTGCGGTGCTATAAATCCGTATTGTCAATGGCATACGGAAAGCACATGGAAGGCTATATACTGCGTAAGCAGCATATCGACGCGCTAAGCGGCGAGCAAAAAACACACTTTCTTAATGACAACGCGAAACGCGTAAACCTGTCTCTGGGTGATTTAACCGGCCTAACCGGTTTTGGGTTTCACCTTATCTCAGTTGCCCCCGGCGATTACTCCACAGAACGTCATGTTCATCACGATGAAGATGAATGTATTTATATATTGTCCGGTAATGCGATGGCATATATTGGCAATGAAGAGACTGTGGTTAGCGCGGGTGATTTTATTGGTTACCGTGCGGGTGGTGAGGCGCATACCCTCTATAACCATACCAATGAACCCTTGGTATGTATTGTTGTAGGTCAGCGGTTACCTCATGATGTTGTCGATTACCCGGATAAGCAAAAACGTTTGTATCGCCAGCCAGGCCGTGACTGGGATCTGGTTGACCGGACATGCATTGAACATCCTCAACGGAAAAAGGACGTTAAATGAAGGGATTTATCTATTGCCTGGCTGGTTTGTTGCTAGCCAGCGCCAACGCTTATTCTGTGACCGTTGAGCAAGCCAGAGCGTCATACAGGTATGTGATTGACCTTCAGCGCGCCAACGGATCGTTACGAGAAATCGATGCCGATGTACTGGCAGAACATTCAAAGCGCCTTAATGAGGCGTTAGACACGTTCTCTACAGGGCCAGCGGGTTACCGCATGTTGCTCGAAGCACATTTGAATGCAGAGAAAATGCTGATTAAGCGCGCACGATTAGTTGATGAACCCTACGATGTGTTTGCCTTACAGCGCAGCCTTGACAGGCTTGACGCTCTGATTCCGTCTCTTGAGCATGGGCAGGGAAATATCTTGTACACTGCGGGCCATATTGCCTCCCACATTTTAGATGACAATGTGTTGGGTAACCGCTATTGGTTCAGTTGCGCTAAACTCGATCATGCTGGATGCATGAATATTATGGCTAGCAGCTATGAGTCCGGGCAGGGCACGACACCGCTGGATGAAACTCAGGCTGTGTACTGGCACAAAGAGGTGGTCAATACCGGCACAAGAGCACGTTGTGCAGGGGGCTTTTCGGCTACTTCGTTGGCATCGCTGCAATTTACCGGCATGGAGACCGGAGAGCGTGTTGAGTTTTGGTTAGAAAAAGCGGATAACTTGCTGCAACAAGTCGTTGATGTTGAGGACAATCCCCATGCCTGCAATGCCATTGAGGTCGATTTACTTCGCTGGTTGTTTACCCACGATGAAACGGCGCTGCACAATCTCAATGCATTCGAGTTTGATACTACCAGTGACTATGGCATGTCTCGCAATCTGGTTCGTGATGCGCTACTTCAAGCAAGTGACTTTTCGGTATATTCTGAAATTATGCCTGCGATTGTTGATGACTATCAGCGTTGTAAAGCCGCGGGTTTATTTGCCCTTAAAGTTTACGACAAGCCAGACGAGTTAAGACTCATCCAACGTTATTTACGGGAACTACCACCCATCGAATGTGGGGTAAGCCTATCCACCGTTAACCGACTATTGTCATTGAATTACTAGCAGATAACAGGAACAGCACTTGAAACGAATTGCCTTACTTTTTTTACTTATCAATTCTTTGTGGGCTAATGCTGCCGATGTGTTGAGTCCCGATGCGTTTACGGCTCACTACGTAAACGTCATAAAAGAAACCTATCCGGATATAAAGGTGACGATTAACGAGCCGTTGGCCATCTCTATCGAATATCCTGATGGCGGCAAAATGAATAGTTTTTTAGATAACGCCTATATTGAATACAAACAGGATCCGAGCAATATAGACGATCTCATCATGGTTTATGCATCAGGGCTTGACCAAACCAGGGAGCTGGATAGTGCCGGGTTTACGTTGGCTGAGGTTATGCCGGTCATTAAGGACCGCTTATATATTGAGCAGGTTGGCGAGATGCTCAAAGACGCCGATGCTGACAATGGTCTGGTCTTTGAACCCTTGAATGAGGCCCTGTTTGTTGTCTATGTGTTTGATACACCAACATCAGTCCGTTTTATGACCCAGGCCGATCTGACTGCGCTTGGTGTTGAGCAGAGTAGTTTACGGGAGACCGCCTTAGTCAATTTGCAAAATATATTGCAGCACGTGCAACTGGAAGGCGATCCGGCATCCTTGTCGATGTTGGTGGCAGATGGCATGTACGAAGCGTCCATGTTGCTGTTTGAGGGAATATGGAATAAACAGCAATTTCCGGTAAAAGGCGATATTGTTGTGTATGTACCGGCAAGGGATGTTGTTTTGATTACGGGTAGTGAAGATATCACCAGCCTGGCTACGATTCAGGAAATCCTGTTTGATGAGCAGGGATTTGCACATCCAATTTCAAACATTGGGTTTACGATGAAGCAAGGTAAATGGGAACGCTTTTAGCCGGGAGCAGGTAAAAGAAATCGTCAGAAGGGATTTGATCCGTTATAAGAACGGATCAGCCTGTACTTTATCGACTTTCCAGCGGCCATTTACTTTAACCAGCTCAAGTGTCCGCAAGTCTTCGACTTTGTCGCCATTGTATTCACCGGAAAAAAACAGGGTGACAACGGCACTGTCTGCATATTCGTTACGTCCGATAGACTGGCCTGTCTGTGGGGTGACTTCAACAGTGTCGTATTTCAGGTTAAAAAGATGACGCTGGATATTGTTGTTGGTGTGGTAGCGCTTAAGAATCCTTGCTAACCTGTCGGTACTTATTTCAACCGCACGATTTATATTTTCATCCGCATAGACGCCACGAATAAACATCACGGCAGTATATTCCGGCGTGTTCTCGTCGAGCATACCATAGCGCCCGATACGCTCTTCTTTTTCACAGCCACTCATCATAAAAATCAGACTGGCTATACACAGCAAATGAAGGAGTTTTTTCATTGTATATCAACCTGTAGTTGTTCAGCTTAGAGTAGCAAGGAATGCTTTTGAATGACAATAGGTTAAACGACAAGGGGGGGGCAAGTCAGCTAAACGAACAACGGGGCCTTAAGGCCCCGTTGTCAGTCAGGTCGTTTTTACCCGTGTACTTATTGTACTTCTTCCTGGTCGCCGAATGCGCCAGCGAATAATGGGCTGGACAAGTAACGTTCGGTACCACTTGCCAGCAGAACCACTACGACCTTGTCTTTGTTTTCAGGACGTTCAGCAAAACGTTTGGCAGCAACGACGGCAGCACCCGAAGAGATACCCGCCAGGATACCTTCTTCAACCATCAGACGGTGTGCCATTTCCATACATTCTTCATTGGTTACCTGTTCAACTTCGTCAACCAGATCCAGATCCAGGTTGCCAGGAATAAATCCAGCACCGATACCCTGGATTTTATGTGGTCCGGGCGTTAATTCTTCACCGGCTTTTGCCTGAGTAATAACAGGAGAATCAGTAGGCTCTACCGCAACAGAAGTAATGGCTTTGCCCTGTGTATTCTTAATATAACGGCTAACACCCGTGATAGTACCACCTGTACCCACACCGGCAACGAAGGCATCTACTTTACCTTCGGTGGCTTCCCAAATTTCAGGGCCAGTTGTTTTTTCGTGAATTTCCGGGTTCGCTGGGTTTTCGAACTGCTGAAGCAGCACGAACTTATCAGGATTAGCATCAACGATTTCCTGAGCGGCAGCAACGGCGCCTTTCATGCCTTTCGGTGCTTCGGTGAGAACCAGGTTTGCACCCAAAGCTTTTAGTAGTTTACGACGCTCAAGACTCATACTTGATGGCATGGTCAGTGTGATTTTGTAACCACGCGCTGCTGCAACGAATGCTAAAGCGATACCGGTGTTACCACTGGTTGGCTCAACAATTTCTTTACCCGCAGTCAGCACGCCGCGTTTCTCCGCGTCCCAAATCATGTTTGCACCAATACGGCATTTAACGCTGAAGCTAGGGTTACGTGACTCAATTTTCGCATAAACGTTTCCAGACGTGACGCGATTGAGTTTTACCAGCGGTGTATTACCGATAGAAAGTGAATTGTCTTCAAAAACTTGCATGCTTGTTCCTTTTTGTTTGTCCTGAGCCCTACAATATTAGAACATAGTGACTGGCTAACATAGCGTGTGTCGTTGGTGCACATTAGAGCTCTTTTTACTTACCCCTATATCATTGTTATTAAGCTGAAAAAAGCAAAGTGATTTTCGCTATATGTTATGGTTATTTTAATGGTTCAACGTTCTGAGGATAAACATGGCTTTTAAAGGTACTGAAAATTATATCGCCAGTGACGACTTGCAGCTCGCGGTTAACGCCGCTATCACGCTGGAACGTCCGTTGCTGATCAAAGGCGAACCGGGTACCGGGAAAACCCGACTG
This sequence comes from Aestuariibacter sp., assembly GCA_017794925.1. Lineage (GTDB taxonomy): Bacteria > Pseudomonadota > Gammaproteobacteria > Enterobacterales > Alteromonadaceae > Alteromonas. The sequence continues at coordinate 3,051,696 of CP051238.1, forward strand.
GCTGAAGAGTTAGCTGCCAGCCTTGGCACAGATTTAATTCAATGGCACATCAAATCCACGACTAAGGCCCAACAAGGCCTGTACGAATATGATGCCGTATCGCGTCTGCGTGACTCCCAATTAGGTGATGACCGGGTGCATGACATCAGCAATTACATCGTAAAAGGCAAGCTTTGGCAGGCCTTTGAAGCTGAAAAACGACCCGTATTGTTAATTGACGAGATTGATAAAGCCGACATCGAATTCCCTAATGACCTGTTGTTAGAACTGGATAAAATGGAATTCTTTGTTTATGAAACACAACAATATGTTAAAGCCGTTCAGCGCCCGGTGGTTATCATTACGTCAAATAATGAGAAGGAATTACCCGATGCCTTCCTACGCCGCTGTTTCTTCCATTACATTAAATTCCCGACACCCGATGAAATGCGCCAGATTGTGCAGGTTCACTGCCCGGATATAAAACAGCGGTTGTTAGAAGAAGCCCTGACGTCATTTTTCAACCTACGTGAAGTGCCGGGCCTAAAGAAAAAGCCCTCCACATCCGAACTCATTGACTGGCTTAAATTACTAGTGGCAGAAGATATACCGCCAGAAGCACTACAAAACAGCGACAGCAAGGCCAGTATCCCGCCGCTATATGGTGCGTTGCTTAAAAACGAACAGGACATTCACTTGTTCGAGAAACTGGTCTTTATGGCTCGTCGCTAATGTTGGTCGATTTCTTTTTCACGTTACGTAAATACGGTGTCAGTACGTCATTGCGTGAACTGCTGGATTTATTAAAAGCACTGGAAAAGCAGGTGGTCTATGCTGACTTGCAACAGTTCTATTATTTAGCCCGCATTGTGATGGTGAAAGATGAATCCCAGTTCGATAAATTCGACCGGGCATTCGCAGCGTATTTTGAAGGGGTAGAGGCCATTGATTTGTTTGGTGACACTATTCCTGAGGAGTGGCTGCGTAAGGAATTTGAAAAGCACTTGACCCCGGAAGAGCGTGAAAAATTGCGCCGGGAGGGTGGCCTTGAAGAGTTGATGAAGACCCTTCGTGAGCGTTTGGAAGAACAGCAAAAGCGTCACGCCGGTGGTAATAAATGGGTAGGGACCGGTGGAACCAGCCCTTTTGGCGCCTATGGTGACAATCCCGAAGGTGTGCGTATTGGTCAGGATGGAAATCGCAAGTTTTCTGCCGTAAAGGTCTGGGATAAAAGGGAATTTAAGAACTTTGATAGCAATGCTGAAGTGGGTACGCGTAACCTTAAAATGGCATTGCGTAAGTTACGCCAGTTCGCCCGAACCGGTGCCAGCGAAGAATTAGACATGCAGCAGACTATTTCCAGCACGGCCAGACAGGGTGGCATGCTGGATATCCACATGCAGCCTGAACGTCACAATGCAGTAAAGGTGCTAATGTTCTTCGACGTCGGCGGTTCCATGGATGCCTACGTAAAAGGGGTACAGGAATTGTTCTCGGCAGTACATACAGAGTTCAAGCATCTGGATTATTATTACTTCCATAACTGCGTGTATGAATCGGTGTGGAAAGATAACGCCCGCCGGGATAACGAGCGTATCGATGTATGGGATATCATTCACCGATACGGTCGCGACTACAAAGTCATCTTCGTCGGTGATGCCACCATGGGCCCCTATGAAATTGCCTATTCCGGTGGCAGTGTCGAACACTGGAACGAAGAGCCCGGCGCGTCCTGGATGCAACGCCTTACTCAACACTTCCAACACTGTATCTGGCTTAATCCACAGCCTGAGAATTACTGGCCGTATTATCAGTCGGTTAGCCTGATTAACGAGCTAGTGGAAAACAGAATGTTTCCGTTAACACTGGATGGCCTGAGCCGGGGTATTAAAACCTTACAGAAAAAATAATACACCCACTGTCACTGTGGTTAAAAAAGGCGTATAACTAGCAAATAGGGCGGTGCGCTAGCGCCACCCTATACTCACACAGTCTGATACATTCAATAACAATAAATACAAACAAAAAACGATACGACAGGGATGGCACCGTATGACCAATACATCACCGCCGCTACCAGCAACCACTACAGAACCAGAAAAAACGCAGAATGATACCGACGAACAGGTGTTATCCAATAAGGAGACCCGCGAGATTGTCACGCCTTATGCGTTTGGGGTCGCCGATGCCTTATTAGGCCAACCGCTGGCTTCGCCAATGCGTCGCTTGCTTGCACAAGGCATCGATATTGCCATCATAGCCATGTTAAGTTCTGCTCACGCCTTTGTACTGGCATGCTTTGTGGCGATTACTTTTTTTAAAGCGGGTAGCCATCTGGCTAAAGGGACCAAGCGCACGACAGCTCGTAAAATGTTGAGGTTTTCCGCTGCTTGCCTGTTGTTTCTTGTGACCTACGGCATAGTGGACTCCTACAATAATGTCCCACCTGTGGTAAATTATGGTTCACCTGAGAGTACTAAAAAATGGGCTGAAGCCGGAATAGGCATTGCACAACACCTCGCATGGAAGGCATGTGAGGACAACGTGGATTGTTACAAGGAGATTGCGTCTGATTTTGGTGAAGCTATTGCCGAAACGGGTATTTCCAGCGACGAGTTTGATCGTAAACTCGATGCCTTTTTTGCTGATAAAGACATTGATCCGGCGACACAAGCGGAATTAACCCAACTCTATACGACGGCGTTCATGGCTTATAAAAAGTCGGATGGTACCAATCCTGCTGTAGAGACTGACACTACGTTAGAGGCCAACGCAACGCCATCGAAAGTAAATAGCGTTGATGAGCCTACGGTAAAGCTCGGCCTTGGTAATGACAATAATACAAAGCGCTCTCAGAGTATTATTGGCTGGGTAGAAGGGATCATTCGGGATCTGGGTTTGGGTTTTGGCTGGGCGGCTTTGTATTACAGTGTATTAACCGCCTGGTGGCGCGGGCACACCATTGGTAAAAAGCTGCTGCGTATTAAAGTGGTTAAGCTGGATGGTAGCCCACTTAATTTGTGGGAGAGCTTTGGCCGCTATGGTGGTTATGGTGCAGGGATCGCGACCGGATTACTCGGATTTATTCAGGTGTTCTGGGACCCCAACAGGCAGACTATCCAGGATAAAATTGCTGAAACCCTGGTGTTATATCGTCCCATAGGCGCGGTGCCCATTCCTCAGTTACTTGAAGAAGCCGAACATTTTGAAAAAACCTGATGAGCCCATGTTAAACATGCATGCCGTGATACTGGCTGGAGGGCAGGCGAGCCGGTATGGAGGGAACAAGTTGTTATCCACTCATCCCGACTCACAGTTGCCACTGCTATGGCATATTTACCGGCAATATCGCCGCGCTGGTCTAGGAGCAGTGTCAGTGATCACCGGACATTGGCATGAAGCGATCAAAGCCAATATGCCCAGTGAGATTGAGGTTGTATTTAATCAACACTGGCAATCCGGGTTAGCCAGCAGTGTAAAGTTGGCTAATCAGGTTGTCGATGCGAATAAGTCACTATTATTGGGGCTCGGAGACCAGGCCGGGCTTACGTCAAAAAGTATCACCACACTCTGCTCAGCTTATCGACAAGATGTTATCTCAGCCAGCCAGTACCTGGGATTACTCGGCGCGCCCGCAATATTTCCGCCTGATCAGCGTCACTATCTGGATTTGGTTACCGGTGATCAGGGCGCTGGTAAAATTATTCGTCAGCGGTATAACGAAAATCCGCGAAACGTTAATGTCGTCCCTCTAAGCGAAGCGGGCTGGGATATTGATACGCCTTCTGACTGGCTGGATTGATCTTTAAAGTAGTTGTCCCTATATCTAGGGAATGAAACGACAAACCGCTTATCAACTCACTCCCTCAATCATGCCCGTTGTGATGGCCGTTGCCGTGTTGTGGGTAATTCAATCGGCCGGCGTGTTGTTTCATTGGGATGTGTCGATTCTGGGGGTGGTTCCCCATGAACTTACTCGTCTGTACGGCATAGTTACATCACCTCTGGTGCATGGGTCTTACGAACACCTTTTCAATAATACATTACCCCTGATCGTGCTAGGCAGTATGGTGCGATATGGTTATCCATCTTCACGCGGCAAGGTCTTACTGTGGGCGTGGTTAACATCCGGGCTAGGGATATGGCTATTCGGTCGGGAGTCGGTTCACCTTGGCGCTAGTGGGGTGAGTCACGGACTGTTTTTCTTCCTGTTTACTGTCAGTCTGCTTCGCAAAGACAAGCGTTCTGTGGCGTTAATGATGATTGCATTTTTTATGTACGGCGGCATGGTAATGAGTATTTTCCCCAGGGATCCCGGCATTTCCTATGAAGCTCACTTTTTTGGTGCGCTAGGCGGTGTGATTGCGGCGGTATTGTATTGGAAGCGCGACCCTAAGCCCAAGGTCAAGCGTTATCAGTGGGAAGAGCAAGCAGATGAAGAAGACCCGGTCATTGGCGATTTGTGGCAACAGTCCCCCCATCCTGACCAATCAGCTACGCAAACGCGTTTCGAGCACGATGCTCAGCACGAACAACAGACTCATCCTTATTCGCACCGTCACGATCGGCATTATCACTGAGGCAGCACGAGCCCAAAGTAATCGGTAATGCCGGCGAGAATGTTGGTGGTGGCCAGTGACGCCAGAATGAAACCCATTACCCGACTGATAATATTGGCGCCCATAGGTCCAATCACCCGGATAATCACACTACTGCCAAGCATAAGCAGAAGCGTTATGACTAACACAATCATCATCATGGCTGCGGTTTGCGCCTGTTCCCAAATCGTATAGACATTGTTTTTGGTCAGCAGCACGGCGGCTAGCATGGCACCCGGGCTTGCAATAGATGGAACAGCAATCGGGAAAATAGCGGTTTCCCTTGAATTGTCAGCCATTTTAAGTTCTTGTTCAGGCTTTCCTTCACCAAAAATCATTGAAAGAGCGAATAAAAACAGCACGATCCCGCCAGCAATCTGAAATGCCGGCAATGGAATATGCATCGCGGTTAAAATTAATTCACCGGCTACGATGAAAAACAGTAAAACAAAACTGGATGCCGCAAACGCAATCAGTGCAATGTTTCGGCGCTGCCTGGATGTATGGTGTGCCGTCGAAGCCATGAACACGGGTAGGGTGCCAATAGGATCGATAACGGCAAAAAAATAAATCAGAACGGGAATAAAGTCGATCATGTTATAACCAGCGGGGGACACTCTGAATATAATGCTGATATTGGGAAGCAAATTTGTGGGCAAGTTCCACTTCTTCGATTCTTACCTGTTTGTACAGCGCGTGCCACCCCACCAGTAAACACACCAAGGTAAACAATGATGGCAAAGCCATAAAAAAGCCTGCTTGTGCTACCGCCACACCGACATAGGCAGGGTTTCTACTGATATGGTACAAACCATGACTGACAAGTTGTTGAGTCGCGGTGCTGTCGACACCACTGCGCCAATGTTTACCCAGTGAGAAGTTGGCGGCGATGGCCAATCCGAAGCCCAATACCATAAATGCCGCGCCGGCCCACATGAGTTGAGGTAATTCAAGAGTGCTAAATCGGACCAGATAGTTATCTGTAGAGGGAGCAAATAATCGGGCAACACAGACTGCCCAGATACTGACACGGAACACTCTGAAGGTAACATGATTCCACCAATGCTGACTAAAGCGTGGTCCCATGCAGACTACTTTTTTCTGTTTACGGTTTTTAATTACCACCAGCGTGGTATAGAACACGGCAACAAAAGTAAAAAAGGCCGCTAAAAATACGCGCAACGCGTAAAAATCGTCCATGTAGTCTCCCAAACTATATAATCCGGTACTATGCTGGTGAAGTCCTGCATTTGCAAGTTCAATACGCCGAGGCAGTGATTCACTGCGCTGACTGAAAATAACGATGTTTGGGATTTCATAAGGTTATTTTATTAAACGCGCTAAACGTTTTTGCCAGTTTCCATCATCTTCCCGCAAACAACTTTCTTCACTGTCATAGCGCACATGGTGTCGACTGTCTTTAAGTTTAATGCCGGCTTTTAGCAGGTGTTGCTGGATTAACTTACGCAAACGTTTGTCGTTTCCGTCTTGCTGCGCAAGCGTAATTTCCGCATCGATACTGAACACACACGTAACCAACAAGCTGCCTGGGAAGTTGTCATATTTAGCAGAGTGCGTCAGCCATTCAAAGCCAATGTCCCAGTCTTTTGCGATTTCACATGCTGTTGTGAGTGCCTTGATAACGTTGTTATCCAGTTTCTTTATGGTTTTTTTCATTTAGGGTTACAGATGGCAAACGTTCCTTATCGTGATAATAACACGAGACTCACGTCAGTTATTCAAAACGATAGTCTACTCTGATGCCCGCGGTTCGAGGCTTACTGTATGCTGTTGTCGCACTAAGCCCGAGAAAGCCCGGACTGACGTAAACATTGGTTTTCTGCACGTCGTTTTCCAGGTTCGTCACAAACAGGGTTACCGATAAATCATCGTTGGGGAACAGGTAGCTAAACGTTGCATCTGTTCGTGTATAAGCATCGACCTTGTCAATGTCAGGATGATTAAACTCACGCAGATACATATCATCCTGCCATAACAGATTGATAAAAAGCTGTATTTCTCCCCCGTTTGACAAGTCAGTTTGGTAATCCATCCCCAGCAACAGGCTATTTTCCGGCACATATGGGATCGCGTTGCCGCTGAGATCGGTCCTACCCAGACCTGCAGGATCACTGGGATTCACTGCCGGGTTTGGGTCCCTTGTGTCGGTACTGTATAACTCGTCGAATTCTGCGTTAATATGCGAGAAAGTCGCAGTGAGCAGTAAATCGGGCGATATCTTGAATTGTGAGTCTATTTCAATGCCGTAAATCGTGCTTTTGGCCGCATTGGTTGTAAATTGCCCGGGAGCATTGTTAACCGTCGTGAGGGTCGTTAATTGTAAATCTGTGTAGTCGTAATAGAAGGTCTCCAGATTGACTCTGGCTTTGCGATTCAAAAGGTCAGATTTGATACCAAATTCGTAGGCCTTAATGGTCTCTGGCTCATAGGGGAGTCCATTGGACGTGAGATTAAACCCTCCGGCCTTATATCCGGTCGAAGCTGACCCGTATACAAATACGTCTTTCGAGGCATCCCATTCAGCGCCAAGATTCCAGGTGTTCTTTGAGAATTTGGCTATTCCGGCATAAAGGTCATTTGGAATATCGGGGGGAAAAGGCGCGCCAAAGTTACCTCGGGTCACTTTAATACCGCTTTTTTCATCCTGAGTTTGACGCAACCCCAGTAATAATCGAACGTCATCGGTAATGGAATAGGTGGCGGTTCCAAATGCAGCGAGTGTTTCACTGATACCGTATTCATCCAGCAAAAAGTCAGGCAGGCTAATTGCGTTAGGACCAGCCAGCCCGTTTAAACGTACTCTGCGAAAAATAAAGGTATCTTCTTCAAAGTAGTATCCCCCTAAAATCCAGCTGAATGTATCATCCGTATCGGAAGCCAAACGCACCTCGAGACTTTGGGCGTTGCTGTCCTGATCTTTATTAAAGATACTGATATCCACAGGGGAGCCGTCGAAATCTTGCTGTAAACGCGTAGATTGATCTGAATAACCCGCCTGAACAAACAGGTTCATCGTTTTAATTTGTTTTGTTAAGCGTGCGAAAGCGCTGGTGGTTTCCGTGTTGTTAAACGCATTAGCGTCATTCATTGCGATTAATGGGTCGGTAGGGTCATCGCCAATAGTAGCAACCAATGCCCTGGCTGGTGGCGGACCACCTGGGTTGCGTTCCAGATAAACCATATTGACGCCAGTACCTTTAAGCTCACTATGTGTAGCTGACAGTAACAACTGCCAGGTTTCACCAGTATCGATCAGGGCCTGACCTCGTAATGTTAAATCTCCGTCACTACCAAAATAATCATCTCCAGCGCCTTTATTATACTGATTCTCCACGTAACCCTCTTCACGCGTATACACGGCTGAAAAACGTGTACTTACCCACTCTGAGACAGGTATGTTAACCATACTGCGTAATTCGTTATGATTGCGCGTACCATAAGATACACCTACGGTTGACTCGAAGTAGTTTACGGGCTTGTTAGAAATGACATTGACGACGCCACCTGTAGCATTGCGGCCATACAACGTGCCTTGAGGACCTTTGAGTACTTCGACGCGGGCGACATCGTATAAGACTGCCGATCCTCCGGCAGGCCGGGCAACATAGTGGTCATCAATATAAAATGCCACACCTGAATCAGCAATAGAGCTGGTTCCCTGTAACCCGATACCACGCAACGATATTTTAAATCCATCCTGTTCCTGGCCGACATGTAATGCGGGAACATAAGCTTGCAGGTTTGCTAAATCGTCGATGCCTCTTTGTTGAAAGCGCTCACCGGTAAAGGCTGTTATTGCTATAGGCGTATTCTGAATCGATGTGATCTTTTTTTGGGCTGTTACTTCTATTAATTCCAGTTCGTTACTTTTCTTTTTGACTTCATCAGCGCCAGCAGCGAATGATGCGATGACAGAAAAAGCCAAATAACGAATGGGAAAGTGGCCGTGACTGGAAGAAACCATATCGATTACTCGTTTGCAGGCACAGCAAACCGTACCTTAGCTAAAGGATATGATTAAGATATAGAATAGATTTTAATTTATGCCTAATTGAAATAATTAGACAATAGTTTAACAACACTACGGTTGTTAATAAGTTAATAGGCGGGCCTGTCTCAGTTCAACCTGCGTTGAATGATGTACAATCGTCCGCCGAGCATAATAGCGGCACTGGTTAATCCGGCAATAATACCCAGCCAAAAGCCGGTAGCGGCCAGTGGGGCTGCTGTTAGCCAGTCAGTTCTTCCCAAAATCACGCCAACCGGCAGGCCTATCAGCCAGTAAGCACAAAAGGTAATGTAAAACATCGCCGTGGTGTCTTTGTAGCCGCGAAGTGCGTTGGCAGAGATAACTTGTACCGCGTCTGAGAATTGAAAAATGGCCGCAAAGAGCAGCAGCTTAAATGAGATGGCAAACACTTCTTCATTGCTAGTATATAAACCAATAATGAATCCTTTTGCCAGAACAGTAAAACAAGCCGTTAAACACGCGACTAAAGCGCCGATAAAGAGTGCACTTTTTACCGCAATCCGAGCTTGCTGTGGCCGTTGCTGGCCGATTCTATAACCCACTCTTATTGACGTTGCCATACCCATACTCAGAGGGAACATGAACATTAACGCTGAGAAATTAAGCGCAATCTGATGTGCAGCGACGACGTTTGCGCCAAAAGGAGCCAACAGCAGGGCGATGACTGCGAATAAAGTGACTTCGAACAGGATGGTCATTGCTATGGGTAAACCAAATAATAACGTCGCTTTGATTTCGGTGAAGCTTGGGGCGTGCCAGTGCTCAAATAATTTAAATGACTGCAAACGTGGCGCTACTCGTATATAGATCAAGGTAGCGAGACTCATTGCTACGAACACAAGAGCCGTGGCAATTCCACAACCCGCGCCGCCGAATGCTGGAATGCCCCAGCCACCGTACACAAACAGGAAATTACCGGCGATATTAACTAAAAGACCGATAACCGTGATGGTCATACTGGGTTTCGTATGGCCAAGTGCTTCACAATAGTTTCGCGCCCACTGATAAAGCGCAAATGCCGGAAACGACCAGTACACGTAGCGCACATAGTCCGCAGTAATGGCGGCGAGCGTGTCGTCCATCGGAAACACAGACACGATATCCGGGGCAAAGAACGCAGCCGTGAAGGGCAGTAGGCTGATCAGTAATAACAGATAACCCGCTTGTTGTGTGGTATTGGCAACCTGATGGTGTGCTTTGGCGCCGTGCAGGCGTGATACCAGTGGCGGGATAGCCAGTGCAATTCCCTGAATAAAGCTCATCACCGGAATGGTAATACTGAATCCCAAGGCGACGGCTGCCATGTCCACGGCACTATATCGGCCGGCAATAATGGTGTCGCTGACGCCCATCAGCATTTGGGTTATTTGCGCGATCAGCAGGGGCCAGGCCAGTTTTATAAGACGCTGACTTTCGAGTGCTGTACGACGGGAAATCATACTCATACCGGCGAGGAAGCCCAAATGCTGAATGGCTGTATCATAATGGTATCGCCAGCACCTAATTCACTGACTTCAGCCGGGATTAACATATAGCAATTCGCTTGAGCAATACCGGTCATCACGCCCGAGCTTTGTTTAGCATGCGGGGTAACCAAAATAGTGCCGTTATCATCTGTCTGGTACGTTGCACGCTGAAAATCCAGGCGACCAGCACGACGTTTTATGGATGTAGTGAGGGTGGCAGGTAATAATTGCCGGTGTGTGTCAGCAATGACCGGCTCACCTTGTAAGTGACGAATTAAAGGAATGACCAATTGCTCTGTCGTGACATGGGCAGATACAGGGTTGCCGGGAAGTCCACAAAATAGCGCATTTTTGATATGTCCAAACGCGAAAGGTTTACCCGGTTTTATGGCGACTTTCCAAAATCCGACATCGCCTAATTCGGCCAGGATGTCTTTGATAAAATCGGCGTCGCCCACTGACACGCCACCGCTGGATATGATCAGATCGCATTGTTGCGATGCAGTCTCTAATGTTGCCTTTATGGTTTCTGGCTGGTCGGGTACGATACCGTAATCAATCAGGTTAACCTGGAACTGGCTCAGCAACGCAGCAACACCAACACGGTTGGATTCATAAATCTGGCCTTTGGCTAATGGCTCGCCGGACGTTTTTAATTCATCGCCGGTGGCCAGCAGGCCAACAGTCACAGAGGAATAAACACTAACGGTTGCCATACCCAGAGAGCTGAGCAGCGTCAAATGAGATGGCATTAAACGGGTACCGGCTTGAATGACAGACTGCCCCGAGACAATATCGGCCCCAGTGGGACGAATGTTTTCGCCATTCACTGCGGTCTGTCGAACAACGATATGGTCGTCAAACCGTTCCACATTTTCCTGCATGATAACGGTATTGCAAGAATCTGGAACGGGGGCACCTGTCATTATTCGAGCACAGTGTCCGCGTTCGATGTAGTAATCTTCACTGTCCCCCGCGAATATACTGGTGACGATGGGTAATTTATTGCCTTTTTTGGCGTCTTCAGCGTGCACGACATAGCCATCCATTGCTGAGTTATCGCAAGGTGGCACACTGACCGGCGCGATCACGTCCTGACTGGCAACCCGGTTTAATGCGTCAAGTAAAGGTACTGTGACAGATTCTGTTGCTGATGGCGCAGCAGAAAGCAGTGTGTTTAACGCATCTTGTAAAGGTAACCAGGGATTCGCAGCCATAATAATGTCTTACAATTCAATAAGGCGCGAAGTATACCACCAAAGAACTGGTAGAGGGGAAGAGAATCGCGGCAAACAGCGTAACCCGGTGGTAGCTGTTTACCGCTAAGCGTTAAGCATTCGCTTTACGGTATTCCTCGTAATCCATGTTGCTCAGCCAAACGGTTTGATAAGGTTTAAGCTGAATGAAACCAAGTACATCTTCAACCTGATCCCGGCTGATGAGATCAATCCAGTTATCCGTACCAATCAGGTTAATATCCGATAGTAGAATTGACTGTTCTTCATCGGTCACATTGCTGATGCAGAAAATGCTCTGTTTGCGGTTAAGGCTTTGACGCCAGTAGCCAAACAATTTGGTTCCTAACTGCAAGGTAAACTGCGTTGCATTCGGGTGGAACGCCTCCTGCGCCTTGCGAATCCGGATCAACTGAGACAAACGCGTCAGCACTTTGTGATGCTGAGAGTAGGGCGAGTCCAGTAAAGTTTCGAGTTCACCATAATCCCAGCGTTTGCGGTTAATCGAACGATTTTGCCCGGTGTTTGCCACTTTCTCGTAATCGTTTGATGTGCCTAGCAGGCTGTGAATGTAAAGACCAGGAATACCTTCCATACCCAGCATAATCGCATGGGCACACAGGAAACGGTCTATCTGATATTTATCTGGGCCTTTCACCGTGCCTTGCATAGCATCGAACAAGGTAATGTTGATTTCATAAGGCTTTTGCTGACCATTTTCTGATGAGCGCCATGAAATACGACCACCAAAGTTCTGCATAGCCTGCACCAACGTACCTAATTCATCGTCGCTCAACAAGCCTTCGGCTGGACGTAACCCTATACCATCGTGTGAAGCGATGAAATTAAAGTACGTCGTCCCGTTTTGCGCTGGTGGCATACTCATCATCCAGTTTTTCAGATAAGTACAGTCGCCACTGACCATGGTATTCACCAGCAACGGCGGCAGCGAGAAATTATAAATCGCATGTGCTTCGTTGGCGTTACCAAAATAGGTGAGGTTTTCCCGGTTGGGAATGTTGGTTTCAGTAATGATAATGATACTGGGATCTACGTGCTCTATGAGCGTCCGCATCAACCGGATGACTTCATGCGTTTGTGGCAGGTTAATACATTTAGTACCAATGATTTTCCAAAGGAAAGCCACTGCGTCCAAACGAAACAACTTGGCCCCGTTATCAATGTAATGCTTGATAATCTGAATGAAGGTTAGCAAAACCTTCGGGTTTCTGAAATCGAAGTCTACCTGGTCGTGACTAAACGTACACCACACATGCTGAGTACCGTTGGCGGTTTCTGTTTCTCTTAGTAATGGACTGGTTCGCGGACGAGTCACTTCAGACAGATCTTCAGAGGGATCTGCGGTCATGAAGAAGTCACTACCCGGACCTTCGCCCTTGATAAAGTTATCGAACCACACACTGCGTGACGAGCAGTGGTTGATGACCAAATCGAACATTAATCCGTACTCAGCGGCGATACGGTGAACATCAGACCAGGTGCCAAGCCCTTCATTAACACTGGAATAGTTAATTACCGAAAACCCATCGTCGGAACTGAAAGGGTAGAACGGTAGAATATGCACTTTGTTAATGGTGCTCTTACAGTAAGTATGTAAGAAACGGAAAAGCGTAAATAACGGAGACTCATGCTGATTCATCACGCTGTCACCATAGGTGATCATAATGATGTCCTGCTCGTCCCAGTAGTTCTGGTGTGGAGCAGGGATCTGAATGTCATCTTCGTCGTTTAACCCAATGGTATTCATTAACTGAGTGGCCAATTCACCCATAGGGATATCTGTCACCACATCAGCATAAATAAACTGCAGGTGGTGGCTAATTTTCTCGTGTAAGTAATCCCAGCGTTTTGTCATTGGCTACCCTCTGAATTCTTCGGTATCTGCTTCAACGGCCTCCAGCAAGCGATCCAGAATATCCGGTACCGCACTGGTAACACGGTTCCAACTTGGAATAAACGGTGTTTCCATTGGGTTTTCCAGGAAGTGCTGGCCGGCTTTCATGATATTGCTGGCGAACATCTCTACGGCTTTCTCTTCGCTGTGGATATCCAGAGTGAGTCCGTTCATCACGGCGTCGTTGTGATAGGTCTCAATGAAATCCAGTGCAATACGGAAATAGGTCGCTTTAATCGAGCGGAACATTTCATTGCTAAAGGAAAAGCCCTGTGTGGCAAGCTTGCGGAATACCGCTTTGGTAATGTCGATAGACATCTTCGACAAACCGCCTTGCTCGTTGTTAAGCGACAAGTCCTGATGTTTGTGATCATAGTTATCAGCAATATCAGCCTGACACAGTCGATTGTGTGAATAGTTGCGGTGCATTTCTGACAATACGCCAATTTCCAGACCCCAGTCACTGGGAATTCGGATATCGTTAAGCACGTCGCGACGGAACGAAAATTCCCCCGCCAGTGGATAGCGGAAGCTGTCCATAAACTCAATGTATTCGTTATCGCCCAGTGTGCGTTTTAACGCGCGGAGTAGCGGCGTCACTAACAAGCGCGAGACGCGGCCGTTGATTTTGCCGTCAGCAACCCTGGCGTAGTAGCCTTTACAGAACTCGTAGTTAAACTGAGGGTTGGCGACAGGGTAGATAAGACGGGCTAACAAATCACGCTTATACGTCACGATATCGCAGTCGTGTAGTGCTACTGATTCCGCTTTATTAGAGGCCAGAATGTAACCCATGCAATACCAGACATTGCGGCCTTTACCTAGCTCTTTAGGCGCCAGATCAAGCGCTTGCAGCTCTTCATCGATGGCTTTTAAACGCGGGCCGTCGTTCCACAGAATTCTGTGGTGTTGTGGTAATCGTTTAAAGAAACCCTGGGCGTGACGATACTGATCCGCATCGGCGCGATCCAGACCAATCACGATTTCAGATAAATAGGGTACATCGACCAGTTCGTCGACAATATGAGATAAAGCAGGGCCTTCCAACTCCGAAAACAGTGAAGGCAGAATCAGCGCCATTGGGCGCTTCTGCGAGAATCGCAACAACTCAGCTTCAAGCGCTTCTGTAGATCGGCTTGAAAGGTTGTGCAACGTGGTAACTACACCGTTTTGATAAAAATCGGCCATGTGTCCTCCTAATCTTTCAATGAAAGCAATTGTGTGAGCATTTCCGTCCAGCCTTCGGGGCCGAGTAAGGTGCTGGTATATACGTTATCTTTTTTATCCAGCGTCGGTGGTTGATGAGTCGGCGAGGCTATGCGAACTGCAATGTCTGCTGCTTCCATCATCGCAATATCGTTCTTGCCATCTCCCAACGCCACAGACGTGACATCGGTAGCGGTTTGGCGACGATATTCCTCCATAAACCAGCGTAGGGCTTTACCTTTGGTACACTCTCCGGAAATGTGTATAAATCTGCCACCTTCCAGCGGTGTGGCACCGCGTTCTTTTACGGCTTGTAAAAACGCTTGTTTCCTATCTTCTGTGCCAAGCCATAGCACGGGTTCGCCATACTGGCGTTTAGCCGCTAGCTGAGCGTCTTCTTCACTCAAGCCAGTGGCATCCATAATTTCCTGTACTGACATTTCACTAAAGTGAGTGAACTCAGCTGCAAAATCTGCCTTAACTATCTCAAGGAGTTTCAACCAATAACCCTTTGATGAAATAAATGACTTACACCAAAACCCGTCCTGCCATGTTGTACCGGCTGGTTTTTGCTCAAAAAAGCCATGGGGAATGAAAGCGGCTGCGCCGTTTTCAATGATAAACGGGCCTTTTAGTCCGATTTTCTCTCTCAGCTCCACCATTTCCAAAAAGGTCTTGCTGGTATTGGGGATAACGGGTGTGCCTTGGGCTTTTAACTTGTCCAGTGTGGGGGTGGCGGCGGCAAAGCTGTAAGTGTGGTGATCGAGCAATGTGCCATCCATGTCAGTAAAAATCACAGTATCTGACTGTTTCATTCAAGTACCTTTTCTCTTTTTTGTTCTACTTGGCTTATCTGACGATGCGCGTCCAGGTGAAACACATAGTCACATTTTTCAGGCAATGTGGCTAATCCATGTTCGGTTAGCCGTTGATAATGTTGTATAAACCGGGCTATTTGCTCGTCTGTCATGATGCCAGGGTGGTCGCTGCCGACGCGTGCTGCAAGTTTATGTTCCTGTTCGGTTCGCCATTTGTAAACTTGATCAAAGGAAGGCGCTTTGAGCATTACCCAAGTTTGCATATAGTCATATAATGGCAGATAGTGTTCAGCCAACTGGCGGTTTACGTAGCTGCGCCAGATCCCCATTGAATCTTCATCTTTCTCTAACGCATTAACCGGCAAGGCGAGGGCATCTTTTTCTTGCGGCATGACTCCCCAACACCAGCCTTCCATTAAGACAATATCAACGGGAGTATTCACTACGGGCCATTCGGTTACCGGAAACGGATTATCAATTGCTTTGTTAAATCGCGGTATAGATGCAGTGCCATATTGGCCAAGTTGTTTGTAGGTCTTCAGAGTCAGTTCGGTATCATGTGTCCCTGGCACGCCTCGCGTTACCAATAGCGGATGTACTTTAACAGCCAACGCGTTTCGGCTGGACTGGTCAAGATAAAAGTCGTCCATCGACAAGGACACGACTTTCAGGCCTTTGTGCTGTGAAAGGTAATACACTAAAAAATCGCACAATGTTGATTTGCCTGACCCTTGGCAACCATTTATGCCAACGAAATAAGGCTGGCTTGCACTATTTTGGTGCTCTGCTAAATCCTCAGCTAAGGGTATGAACCACTTTTGTGCGATGTCTTTGTAGCTTTCCGGGAGCTGATGTTCTTCAAGAAATAAAGAAATATCCATGGCGCTGCCTTATTGTATGAGCTGATAGCACAGTTTCTAAGGTTATTAGTCATTAATGCCTACAACATCTGTGCCAATGTTAGGTAAAAACTCAAGTTACAGCGAAGAACGACATTTTGGCTGTCAGTGTTGCACAAAAATTGGTCGTTTGCAGTGTTCTGGCCCGAATTTATTGATTTTACTGGAAATGGAAAAGGAGAGTTTATTTCTGAAAGACATCTTGCTGCTGTAATATTTACACAGCGTCAGACCAGTAAATTATCGCTCACTGGCCTGCAAACACGGTTTAAACATTACTTTTTGATTGCAGTAATCACCGCACGAGTCGGTGCAGGGTAACCTTCAATTGTTTTACTGTGATCGCTAGGATCGAGGAAATCTACAAGGGAGTGATTTGTCATCCACGAGGTCGCGCGCTGCTCTTCAACGGACGTGACACTGACATCTACGGTTTGACAGTTTTCAAAACCCAGGCGAGCCAGCCATATTTTTAACGCTTCACAGCTGGGCAGAAACCATACATTCCGCATTTGTGCATAGCGTTCACCGGCCATCAGGACAGTATTTTCGTCACCATCAACAACCAGTGTTTCCAGCACCAGTTGACCTCCTGGCTTTAATTGGTCCTTTAGCTGTTGCAGAAATTGCATCGGATCCTTGCGGTGGTACAGGACTCCCATTGAAAACACGGTATCAAAGGCTTTCAATGGCTGCATTTGCTCTATACCCAACGGCAGTAAATGTACGGGGGCTTTACCGATAAAGTGCTTAACAGCCATAAACTGAATAAGAAACAGCTGGGTTGGATCAATACCATACACATTCGCTGCGCCTTCTCCCAGCATTCGCCACAGGTGATAACCGCTGCCACAGCCAACATCAAGCACTTGCTTTCCTGCCAGAGGCGCTAAATGGGGTTTTACGCGGTCCCACTTCCAGTCTGAACGCCATTCAGTGTCAATGTGGATACCATGAATATTAAATGGGCCTTTTCGCCAGGGCATAAACTGCCTGAGCAGGCCTTCTATTTGTTTTTGTTGGTATTCCGAAACAGACGTGCCGTCGCCAATGGTTACACCATTCGCGAACTCCAGGGTGTGTGGTTCGAGTACAGGTAATTTATCAACCAGCTTTTGCCACTTTTTAAATTCACCGTGTAGTGCATGACGATACCAGTCGTCGAGCTGTTGGGGCAGGGTGTTTAACCAGTGAGAAAGAGGGCCATCCAGCAAATCCCGGTATGCTGCCGAAAACAAAACCTGTGAACTCATTAAACTGCCCTTATTTAATCGCGACTAATGACATGAAATTGTAGCACTTGTACCACATGACTACGTCTGAAAAACCCACATTGCGTAATCGTTTTTCATGAGTAGAAAAACTGTCGATTAACATGACGTTTTCCAGCGCAGCACGCTTTTGGCTGATTTCCAGCTCGCTGTAGCCATTATGGCGCTTAAAATTGAGGTGGAGTGTGTTAATTAGCGCGTTGCCTGCTTCCTGTTCATGTTGAACTTTTTCAGACAACACAAAAATACCTCCAGGATTAAGGCCATCATAGACACGCTTTACGATCTCTCGTCGTTCATCAGGTGCGATAAACTGCATAGTAAAATTCATGATTACCATAGAGGCATTATTAATGCTGGCAGATTGCGCATAGCCTTCAGATACGTGAATAGCATTGGGTAAATTAAACGCGTCGACTACTCGCTGACAGCGTTTAACCATGGCTTCAGAGCTGTCTATTGCGAAGATGTCACACTGATTAGCCGGACAGCGCCGAGCGACAGATAATGACGCAGCGCCCAGTGAGCAGCCTAAATCAAAGACGTTACTATGCGGGGTAACGTAGGCCTGACCGAGTTCGCCGATAGTATCTATGATGGTTTGATAACCTGGTACTGAGCGATTAATCATGTCCGGAAATACGTCGGCGACTGCATCATCAAAACAAAAATCGCCTACATGGTCTCGCGGCGTAGCAAATATATTGTCTTTATTGGCCACAATGTCTCCAATGCTCAAATGACGGCCGGCAATTTTACTCTGCCAACACAGAAAACCAAGCAAAAATGGAAAAAATTCATCAACAATCCAATTCTTTACTTCATTATGTTAATCTTTAGTATTACCCTATGCTGATTATGCAGTAGAAAGCGATTGAGGCCTTTATTAATGCGATTTGTTATTGCTGATGACCACCCGTTATTTCGGGAGGCATTATCCGCAGCACTTACCCCTTTGTTTGATGGGTTAGAGGTGCTGGAAGCCGAGTCAACCGATGCGTTGTTCGACCTTTTACAACGTAATGATAACGTTGACTTACTGCTGTTAGATTTATCTATGCCTGGTTCGAATTGGTTTGATACGCTCTCAGCGTCAAAAGAAAAATTGCCTGATTTACCCATCGTTATGGTGTCAGCTAATGATGACATTGATGTCATTTCACAATCAATGACGTTGGGTGCATCTGGTTACATACCGAAGTCGACACCGACACGGACGATTGCCGAAGCGATTGAAATAGTCTTAGGTGGAGAACAATGGTTACCTGCAGACATTGCAGAGCGACTTACTGACCATAGCAGCAATATGAGTGACATGCTGGAGCGCTTTAAAGAACTGACACCAAAGCAGTTACTGGTGTTGCGTTACGTTCGTTCAGGTATGATGAACAAACAAATTGCGCATGAAATGAATGTCACGGAAGCGACGGTCAAAGCACACATCAGTGCGGCGCTGAAAAAGCTCGATATTAATACCCGTACCCAAGCGGTACTGCTAATGGACAAGCTTCAAATAAATTAACCCTTCCCAAGAGGTGCCGATGAACCCACGCATTCCTAAAGTAGATCTTCATCGGCATCTGGATGGCAACATTCGTCCGGCCACCATTTGGGAGCTGGCGCAGTTACATCAGTTGTCATTACCCGCTACCTCAGTCGCGGGGCTTATTCCTTATTGCCAGATTCAGGATAAAACCAGCGATTTACTGGCGTTTTTGGCTAAGCTGGATTGTGGCGTGTCTGTGCTAGCCAATACGGATGCTTGTCACCGTATTGCTTACGAAAACGTAGAAGATGCAAAAAAAGAGGGGTTGGACTACGTTGAGCTGCGGTTTTCACCGTTTTACATGGCCCGGGCACATCAACTGTCTGTTGCCGATGTTGTTGAGGCGGTTGTACAAGGCTGTAAAGACGGTGAGCGGGATTTTGGTGTAAAAGTCAATCTGATTGGTATTTTGAGCCGCACATTTGGTACCGATGCTTGCTCTCAGGAACTGGCCGGTTTACTGGCATACAAAGATCATATTACGGCGCTGGATTTGGCCGGAGATGAACTCGGTTTTCCCGCGCCGTTATTTACCGACCATTTCAATCAAGCCAGAGATGCAGGCTGGTTTGTTACCGTTCACGCTGGTGAGGCCGACGGACCACAAAGTATCTGGAACGCAATTGAATTACTTGGCGCTCAGCGTATTGGTCATGGCGTGGCAGCACAGCATGACGAAAAGCTAATGGCGTATTTGGCTGAGCACAACATTGGTATTGAGGCATGTCCAACGTCTAACTACCAGACGGCGACGGTGGTAAATACGGCTGAGCATCCAATGAAGAGGTTTTTGGATGCGGGATTAGCGGTTACCTTAAATACTGATGATCCTGGCGTGTCAGCCATAGATTTGGCTCATGAGTATCGCGTGGCAAAGTCAGTGATCGCATTAACTGATATAGAACTCGATGCCATACAGCGTAATGCAGTAGAGCAGGCGTTCTTATCTGCATCAGAAAAACAAGCGCTGTTTACACTAGCGGCTAATCGATAGTTCATATTTTGCAAATGGAATATAAAAAAGAAGCCCAATGGCTTCTTTTTTATTGATAGGTACGGTGTTGCAATATTAGCGAATAGCTGCGACCAATTCTTCATGATCAAAGTCGTCTACAGCCACTACTTTAGCCCGACCTTTTTCTGTTCGTCTCAGTAGCTCAGCCTCTTCTTCCGTGATCAGTGATTTTTCCAGTGCGATATCCGCCAACTTGTCTAATTGTGTAAACTGACGTTTTTCGCCCAGTGCTTTACACACTTTATCAAATACTGGCTCGGAGGCTAAAACATCATCTAACGTTTGCTCCAGTTCACCAGGTAAACTGCCTGGCTCCCGAGTCAGATATTGCCCATCACCAAGACGGCTGCGCGCAGCACCAGGTGTTTGCAGTAATTGGGCAATTTCATGCTCAGTAACATCACTTGGCTTGCTTACCCGGTGACCAAACGGAATCAGTTTCCACTTAAGTACCTTGCCCAGCCACGCAATGGGGAAATTATCCAGAAAATCGATAAGGGCGGTTTCCAACTGATAAATACAATCCTGCATAGCCCAGTGCATCAGAGGTAGGTCTTCGTGCTGGCGGCCTTCTTCGTCGAAACGTTTCAGGGTAGCGCTGGCAAGATAGATATAGCTCAGTAAGTCCCCCAAACGCGCAGACAAACGCTCACGGCGCTTCAGTGAACCGCCAAGAATGCCCATAGACAAATCCGTTAACAGTGCCAGGTTAGCGCTGTAGCCTTGTAACAGCTGATAATAACGGGCAGTGCTGTCTTTAAATGGTGATTTATGGAAGTAACCATGGGTAAGCGTAAACCACGTGCTGCGCACGGCATTGGCCATAGCAAAACCAATATGACCAAACACGGCTTTATCAAAAGCTTTGATTGCCTCGTCTTTGTCTTCTATAGCGGCTGCTTTAATTTCGTCCAGCACATAAGGGTGGCAGCGCATGGCGCCCTGACCAAATATCATCATATTTCGGGTAAGAATGTTGGCACCTTCTACGGTAATTGAAATGGGCATACCCTGATAACCACGGCCAAGATAATTGTTTGGCCCTAACATGATACCCTTACCACCATGCACATCCATTGCGTCATTCACAACGGTCCGCGAGCGCTCAGTCAGATGGTATTTACAAATGGCTGAAATAACCGAAGGTTTTTCACCCAGATCAACGCCTACTGTGGATAAGCGTGTAACGGCATCCATCATGTAGGCATTGCCACCAATACGGGCAAGCATTTCCTCGACGCCTTCCATATGCCCAATTGGGATCTTAAACTGGCGACGAATGCGTGCATAGGCGCCGGTTGACATTGCACAGGACTTGGCACCACCCGCAGACGTTGAGGGCAGGGTAATACAACGCCCTACAGACAAACATTCCATCAGCATGCGCCAACCTTTGCCTGCCATATCGGCACCACCGATAATGAAATCCAGAGGAACGAATATATCGTTGCCGCGGACAGGTCCATTTTGGAACGGCGTGTTCAGTGGGAAGTGACGTCGACCAATGTCGAGCCCTTTGGTGTCATGTGGAATTAACGCACACGTAATACCAATATCGGTTTTGTCTCCCAGTAATTTATCCGGATCATACAGTTTGAAAGCCAGGCCGACTACCGTCGCTACGGGTGCTAGCGTAATATAACGCTTGTCGAAGGTCAGGCGCATGCCCAGCACTTCTTCGCCTTCCCATTCGCCTTTGCATACAATACCCTGATCAGGGATAGCACCTGCATCAGAGCCAGCCTCAGGACTAGTTAGTGCAAAGCAGGGGATTTCGTCACCATTGGCAAGGCGTGGCAGGTAATGGTCTTTTTGCTTTTGGGTGCCGTAGTGTTGAAGCAACTCGCCCGGGCCGAGAGAATTAGGTACACCAACAGTACTTGATAAAACGGCACTGGTGCCAGCAAGCTTAGCAATGACGCGTGACTGAGCATAAGCCGAGAAGTCCAGGCCACCATATTCTTTTTTAATGATCATGGCGAAGAACTTATGTTCTTTCAGATAGGCCCATACCTCAGGCGGTAAGTCTGCGTCTTTGTGATTGACCTGCCATTCATCAATCATACTGCAAACGCGATCGACAGGGCCATCCAGAAATGCCTGTTCTTCTGCGGTTAAACGCCCTTTGGGGATCGCGTGAAGCGTATTCCAGTTTGGCCGGCCAGAGAAGATTTCTCCATCCCACCATACGGTGCCCGCATCGATGGCTTCTTGTTCGGTTGAAGACATCTCGGGCATCACTTTCCGGTAAAAAGCCAGCATCGGTTTGGTTAGGTAAGGGATTCGCACAGACGGTACCACGAATGGCACGGCGAGCAGGGCAAAGAATACCCAGCTAAAAAAGCCCAGGCTGCCAAACAGCGTTGCGATTAGTAGCGCTGCAGCGCCAGTCATAACGGTGTTTGTTAAGTTGCATCGTTGGTATGCGCAAACGGCAAGTGCAACCAATACGATGACTATCCACACTAAATCAGACATTTTTACTCCTCATGGTGTCCTGTTGAGGTCTGACCAGAATAGTTTAAAGCTATCTCTGCATGGGTAAAAAATCAAGTGAAAAGGGTGTTAAAGCAGTGTAAAAAGCTTATGACAGCAGGAAAGTTGACTGCGTGACATTGTGTCTCGCAGTCAAATGGAAAGCGGTTTACTTTGATGCGAAGGCTTTCAGGCGCAGATCACCTTGTTCGTCGCCATCTTTGAATTGTTGCAGACGTACCATTTGATAATTAAGGTCAGGTGCGAACCAGGCGTATGTAACGCGTGAGCTTGAATCGCGCTCTATTTCTACTTTAAGCGCTTCTATTGACCCATAGGGTAAATCCAGTTGCTCCATGCCGTGAACACGAATACCATAGTGCTTTGGTTTGCCTCGGTAATTAATAAACTGGTAATCCAGTTGCTTTATTCCTTGTGCAAGTCTTACGGTTAAATCCAGTCTGTACAATTGATTATCGAGCTCTTTAGCCCATGGCAGTTGGCTTTGTTCATCTTCGTCGTCGATGTCGATGACTGCTGGCGGACCCGGCTGAAATTGTACCTGAAGTGATTTATCTAAGCCTGTTCCCGTCCGCGAATAATTATATTCCTGCGGCGTTATTGTATCGCCCTCTACCGTAAAAATAGAGTGCTCAAAGCGTTTATCGGATAAGAAAAACTTAGATACCTTGGATTGATATGTCAGTGAGTAGAGACCAGGCGATAACGCTTCCAGCGAGACTTTTGCTGAACCCAGATTGTCATCCCATTTGTAAGCGTAATATACCGCTTCATAGGGCTTAATAAGATCACTGGCGGTTTGATTCGACCCTGTAGCAAGGGTGGCTTGTGAAAACAAGCCAAACAGAGAAACAACTGCTAAGTGTTTAATCGTTCGCGTAACCGCTTTCCGGAAGAACATTCCCATCTAATACAGCCTTATTATTATTCATTGTTAACCGGCCACTGCAATACCAGTGAACCACCAATGGGTAAATATGGCGTTCCTGTTCCTGCACCCGCTGAGCCAGCGTGCCTGCATCATCGTCACTGAACACCGGTACTTTACATTGAATGATGACGGGACCGCCGTCAAGTTCCGGTGTAACGAAGTGTACACTTAATCCATGCTCATCGTCGCCATTATCAATAGCGCGCTGGTGCGTATTTAGCCCTTTATACTTGGGCAACAGGGAAGGGTGAATGTTCAATAATTTACCCAGATAATGATCAACAAAATCGGCTGTGAGAATACGCATAAACCCGGCAAGTACGACACAATCGGGGGCGTAGCTGTCGAGGGTTTGCATCAGTGCAGCGTCATAGCTTTCGCGAACTTCGTAAGATTTGTGGTCCAGGCAAACAGCAGGAATTCCTGCATTTTCGGCTCGCTCTAACCCATAAGCGTCAGGGCGGTTGGAAATGACACAAGCAATCCTGCCGTTAATTTTGCCGGCTTCTACCGCATCAATAATAGCCTGAAGGTTAGAGCCATTACCCGAAATTAATACACAAATATTAGGCACTGCACTGGACATTAAACGTTACTCTGTAATTTCGACTTGTGAATCGCCATCTAAATCAGCGATGCTGCCAATCAACCATGCGTTTTCACCGGCATCATTTAATACAGAAAGTGCAGCGTCAACATCGGCTTCATCAACAACGATAACTAGGCCAACACCGCAGTTAAAAGTACGGTACATTTCATGTGTCGTTACGTTGCCGTTAGTTTGCAGCCAGTTAAACACGGCTGGCCATTCCCAGCTGTTGCCGTCGATCACGGCTTTGGCATTTTCAGGTAATACGCGCGGGATGTTTTCCCAGAAACCACCACCGGTAATATGGGAAATGGCAGAAACCTTGACGCTTTCCAGCAAGGTAAGCACCGATTTAACGTAAATGCGGGTTGGCGCAAGTAAGTGATCAATGATGGCTTTGTCGTCCAGAGGCTGAGTTACATCTGCGCCACTGACTTCGATAATCTTGCGAATCAGTGAGTAACCGTTCGAGTGCGGGCCAGATGAACCTAAAGCAATAATTTTTTGACCGGCTTTCACGTTGGTGCCGTCAATCACGTCAGATGCTTCAACCACGCCCACACAAAAACCCGCGATGTCATAATCATCACCGTGATACATGCCCGGCATTTCAGCGGTTTCACCACCAATCAGCGCGCAGCCGGCAAGTTCGCAACCTGCTCCGATACCCGTTACCACGTCCGCGGCAGTGTCTACGTTCAATTTGCCCGTTGCGTAATAATCGAGGAAGAAGAGTGGCTCTGCGCCCTGTACAATCAGGTCATTAACACACATGGCTACCAAATCGATTCCAACACTGTCGTGACGGGCGTAATCCATAGCAAGACGCAATTTCGTGCCTACACCATCGGTGCCTGAAACCAGCAGGGGTTGCTTGTACTTTTCAGGTAACGCACACAATGCGCCAAATCCACCCAGCCCACCACGTACTTCAGGGCGCTGAGTACGTTTGGTTACCGATTTAATACGTTCTACTAATTGATTACCAGCATCGATATCGACGCCTGCATCTTTATAACTCAACGAGGTATTTTTGTCAGTCACGGGCAAGCCTTTTAAGGTGGACAGGTTTGAATGCGCGGATTCTACCAGTATCCGTCACTAAGTCCAATGCGTAATCCCTATTGGTTAAACGGATTTAGTCAAAAGTGTAGTGTGTCTCCAGTACACATATTTAGCTGCAGGCCCGTGGAATTAGCATCTTTGATTATTTTACAAACAAATCAGCGAGAGTAGTTATGGTTAAAACACATTTTTGTGGTGAAAATCAGTTCTAAATAGCTCACAATACAGTAATTATTGCCACTGTGTTGACCAGTTGGTACCCAGGGTGAGTAACAATCGGTTTGTGTTCTGTTATTCGCAAACGGTCGGTGACTGCATTCTCTTATAATGCACAATAACTCACTCTCGAACAGGCTGATCTGTTCAGGCATAGGGAGTAGCGTTTCGCTTAAGTGGTTTATGATTGCAAAATTTAAATTAGGTTGTGCAGCCTGGATGCTGGGCTGCCTGTTGAGTCTGACTGCATTGCAAGCCAGTGCCAGTTCGACCATCAATATTAATTCTGGCAAAGTGGCCGTTGATGATCGCGGAAGTCGAACTCAGCGAACTGCGACGCGCGAAGCATTGAGCCAACTGCTGGTTAAATTAACCGGACAGGGAGACATTAGTCGCTATCAGGCCTTAAAAGCGATTAGTGAAGATGCTAACCGTTATTTAAGAGCTTACCGGTATACGGAAGAAAACGGTCAGTTGTATTTTGTTGCGGAATTTGAGCGCCAGCAAATAGAATCCGTGTTGATACGCGAGCGGTTACCCATATGGGGAGAGCGTCGTCCGGACGCCTTACTGTGGCTGGCTGTTGAAGATGAAAATGGCGAACGCCGCATTATTGATGATGGCCAACTAAACGACTTTTCAATTTCCGCGCGTTTACAGGCAGAGGCTCGCGGCGTACCGCTCGCGTTGCCGTTAATGGATCTCGACGATGCGCTTCGCATTAATGCGTATGATGTCTGGGGACTATTTCCTCGTCAGCTCAACCAGGCCGCAGTACGTTATAATGTCGATTTCGTGCTTGGCGCACGAATTTACCGTAATCGTACCCGGGAAATCGTCTTTCCTGCACCACAAGCTGAATCCCAGGATGCGTTAATGACGCTTCCCGGTGATGGGCAACTCTCAGACATATTGAATCAAGAAACCGACGCCTCGGGCAATCCTGATGGCGCCGCAGTCAATGATGTAGAAGCGGCAATGCGAGAGGGCACGCAACAAGCGCGAACTGACGACACGGTACAGGGGGCGTTGTTTGCCTTGCCTGATGAAGGCATTACGCCAATCAACAGTGCCAGCGTGAAAGGTACGCAAGGTATTGCTGCCATTACTGATGAAGCGTTGGGTAAGTTGGCGAGCAGCGGGCTTGTTGATACCGATGAGAACAATGAACCGGCTTACGAAGGACCACTCTTTACCCAGGAAGAATTTTCCACGTTGGCTGAGCGGGCCAAGAAAGGCCGGTATTCATTGGATTACTTTTATATCCCGGCTAATGGTGCGTCTTCAGAAGTCGTGCATGACACTATCATCGGCGATGATCCAAACGACCTCATTGTTACCCTGATAAACAGATATGCTGATTTTCTGGGTCAGAATTATGCAATATTGCCAACCGATGCCAACAGTGAACAACGCGTCGAATTATCCGTTGGTAATTTGCATGATTTAGCAGGTTACGTTGCCGTGCAACAATATTTACAAGCGTTGAGTGTAACTGAGAGCGTCATGCTGGTTCGTCAGCAAGGTACTGTCAGTACGTTTAGCTTACGATTACTCGGCAGTGAGCGTGACTTACGCGCTGTACTAAGCCTGGATAACCGTTTACAGCCCCTCAGAGATGCATTTGGCCAGCCTCTGGAAGGCATGCATTACTTCTGGAGCCAGTGATTAATGCAGTTGCCGTTGCCTGTCACGCTACCTGATGATGAAACCTTTGCCAGTTTTGTGGCCGGAGGAAATCAGCAGGTCCTGGCGTTGTTGGCAAGTGTGGCTGAGCACTCTCCGGACTGGCGAGAGGAGCCTGGGTTAGCTATTCTGAACGCGGCTTCTATACCACTGGTGAATTTGGTTGCTGGCAATGGCAAAGGTAAAAGTCATTTACTCTATGCGGTTTGCCATCAACTGGCTAGCCGCGAAATCCCTCATGTTTATCTGAATTGCGCTGATTTAATCGGACTCTCACCACGCGTACTGGATTCCTTAGAGCAATTGCCGGTTATCTGTTTGGACAACCTTGAAAATATTCGTGGCAATGAGGCTTGGGAAGAGGCGGTTTTCGACTTGATCAACCGCGTCAGTGAAACACGCTTAGGCTTATTGATTTTTGCTTCTCAACTGGGGCCGCAACACAGTGAATTTCTGTTACCGGATTTGCGTTCTCGGTTAAGTGCCGGGCTTACTTTTCAACTGCAGGGGCTAACCGATGAAGAACGTGGTGAAGTACTGTCTTCCCGTGCACTGCAACGGGGTTTGAACCTGTCTGAACAGGCATTGCACTACTTGCTGAATCACAGTCAACGGGATCTACCGAGCTTAATGGCGTTATTAGACAGACTGGACCAGCGTTCTTTGCAGGAGCAGAAAAAGATTTCGGTAGCCTTGGTTAAACGCGAACTATCAGAGTAGTCACTCTAAAAGTCCGCGTTGCTGCAGTGTTAATGACGTGCTTAATGCAAATGACGTTCAAATTGAGGGATACGTAATGGCGGTCTGACCGTGATTGTTTTACCGCTAATATTTGTAGTTTCACGCTTGCCGCTTTCGCCTTCCAATTGCACTAAGTCAAACCAGGATTGGCCGCTGGGCATTTGAATAACTGCAGGTAATTCGGCCTGAATACCCGCTACATTCAATTCAGGCAAGATGCGTTCGACCGTAAATGCCGTTCTCGCTTGCAGGGTGTCTTGATTGATGCGGTGTCGCTGACCCCAGGTAATGAGTGCGTTGTCGTTATTATTCCTGCCAATGACAGCAACGTCTGCACTTACATTCATGCGGTACAGCATCATAAACTGCTCAAACAGCATAGCGAAGTCTTCCCGTTCAGTGTAATACGCATAGTAGGTAGGAGCTATGTCAGCACTAAACGCATCGGCAACCTGCGAGGGTGTCGTGTTCTTTTGCGCCGTAGTGGCTTCTTCACCGCCAAACGACACCTCAGCCAAGCCTTCCAGTAAGGTTGATTGCAATGGGTAGTTCGCAGACATAATAGAAGACTGTGCGCCAGAACGCTGAAAATGACTGAGCGGATCACTGGATAAACTAATACTTGCCCAGCTTGCAGGCGGGAAGAAATCATTTGCATGGGCCAGTTCGTGGTACATCAGCCATGCCAGAGACGCTTCAAGTTGTGCAAAGCTCTTGGATTGTCTGCTGCTGGCAGCCAGCGAGGACTGCGGGTAGTAGTACTCACCGTCTTTCACATAGCGCCAGTAAATACCAAACTGGAGTTCGTTGCCAAAACCTGAGCGGTAGTCAGGTATGGTATTTAATGTGTCCCGTTCTTCCGGCGTACGCCAGAAGTTGCGAGCATCTAAGTAAATGGCGCCTGTTCTGACCCAATAAAATGAAGGGCGTACATCATAAGAAATCACAACCGCTGTGACACCGCGAAGCAGTTTAATGATGTCTTCAGCTGCAAGTGACTCTGTCAGGAACTCCCTGAATCGTTCTCCCATCCAACTATGGGATACCAGGGTACGATCAAGAATTGTGTCGATGGTCGGTGACATGGTGTCCATCCCAATCAAGGGTAAGTCACTAAAAGAACAACTGTCTACAACGGTATTGTTATATACGCAGTCTTGCAGGGCTTCGGCATAAGGGGAGTTTTCGTTAAAGGGACGAAGATCCGTTGTAACGAACATGTCTATGTCAGTGAAGATGGCATTACTCACAATTGGCGCATCTTTTACACCAATTAATACATCATCAGAGGCGGATGAACCGTCGTCGAAGGTAACGTTTACACGAAATGCCATGACTTCGTCACGCGAGACTTCAGGTGCTTCCATAAAGGCGGAACGAAACGGACCATTAGTGCGGTCTTCCTGATAGGTGATCGACGCTGGCTCAGGCCCGCCTAATTGTGACCATTGCGTCTCAGTAATGATTTTATTTGCAGGGGAATCCACCCTGATTGAAATACGGCCTCGTTCTGTCGCCATGTGATCCAAGCGCAAGTTAACGATATCATTAGTACTGTTGTCACTGGTAGTCAATGACACGCTAGCAGTACGGGTATTCCCGCTGGCAGTCGTTGCCGTGACGGTAAACGTGTAATCACCAGTTTCAGTCACATCGAAACCGATTGCCTGGGATTGGTCGGCAAGGATAGTCACTGTTGGGCCAGAGGTCTGTTGCCATTGAACCTGAGTAAGAGACTGGCCATTATTGGCTAGCACAACAAACCCGGCTGACGTGTTCACATCAACCATGACATCGCCGTATATTGACAAGCCATCTTCCTGAACTGATGGCGTCAGGCGGATGAAATCTTGTGAACTGTTTCCAGGTGTACCCGGAGCAGTACTGCTACCATTTCCACCACAGCCAACCAGGCCCGTGGTTAACGTAATGATAGCCGAGGTGGTTAAGAGCGCTTTGAAAACCTGTCGCATTCTTCCTGCATCTCCTCTTTTAACTTCTTTAAACCGAGGCCTAATTCCCGGCCCCGAAGACGAGCGTAAACACTGCAACCGGTAAACATGCCAACGACAAGAACCAGCTCAATAACCGCAAACCAGCGTTCTGCGGGTTCGGCATATAACACAGTAAAGCCATGCATCAGGTAGTACAAAGCAATGAAGTTTGCCCAGGCATGGGTGTAAGGCTTTCCTTTAATAATGCCCCACATAGGGAATAGTAAGGGAAGAGCATAAATAAGGACTATAAAATTGAGCGAATACTGTTTTGTGGTTGTGAAAATAAGTTGCCAACTGATGACCCAAACGAAGAGTGCCAACGTGGATACAAGTGCCAGATAGCGGAATTTTTTTGTAGTGGGAGCCATGGGGGTCATTGCATATTACCTTGATAAAGCGAGGTGGCCAGTTTAGCCAGGCGTTTGCCTTGTGCAACACATAATTGCTTTTCAGTTGTACTGAGCTGACTTCCCTGATGGCTGTTAGCGACATGGGAGGCGCCATAAGGCGTGCCACCCTCACTGGTGTTGTGTAGCTCAGGCTCGGAGTAAGGCAATCCGCCTATAACCATACCGTGATGGAGCAGCGGTATCATCATTGACAATAATGTACTTTCTTGTCCGCCATGCATGCTGCTACTGGATGTAAAAACACACGCGGGTTTATTAATTAGCGCGCCATCCAGCCACAGACTGCTGGTACTGTCTAGAAAATGCTTTAACGGGGCGGCCATATTGCCAAAGCGGGTTGGGCTACCCAACGCAAGGCCACTGCATTCCTTTAAGTCCTGAAGCGTGACGTAAGGGGGGCCTGACTCCGGTTCGATTGACGGCATTTCGTCTTCCTCAAGTGTCTTTAATGACGGCACCGTACGAAGTCTTGCCGTAGCACCTTCAGCTTCGATGCCCAGTGCAATGGCTCGCGCCAAGGCTGCAGTCGAACCATGGCGACTGTAATAGAGGATTAGGATGGGGCCCATTTACAGGATATCCAGCACGGATTCCGGTGGTCGTCCAATTTTAGCCTGATTCCCTTTAACAACCACAGGACGCTCAATCAGCTTTGGGTATTTAACCATGGCGGCAAACCGCTCATCGTCTGTGGTATTGGGATCTTGCAAACCGGCTTCTTTATACTCAGCTTCTTTTACCCGCATCATGCTTTTTACATCATCCAGGCCTAATTGAGAGAACAGTGTTCTTAATTCAGCCTCACTGAGTGGTTGTTTCAGATATTCGACAACCTCAGGCTCATGCCCGTTGTCCTGCAGCAACTTTAACGTTTCACGACTCTTTGAACAGCGTGGATTGTGTAGTATTTTTAATTCTGCCATGTGCGTTTCTCATGTCCTGTTTTGTTAGCGCGAAGGAGTATCGGCTTGACTGAATTCAAAATTGTCTCAGATTTTAAACGGCAAACGCAACAACGGGGATCAATTAAGACGGCTGTATTAGTCGTATTGGCATTATTGGCCATGCTGGCAGGCGTCGTTGCCCAGCGTTTTATGTCATCGTCACCCGAGGCAACATTTACCACCGTCGAGGGCAAGCGCTTTGCCTGGCAATCTGATAACTGGACGGTGGTGAATTACTTTGCCGAGTGGTGTGCGCCTTGTCTGCGTGAGTTACCCGAATTAAATGCCTATTATCACTCCGGAGAGGCACGCTTAATCGGCGTGAGTTATGACAACTTAGCGCCGGATGAATTGAAAGATATGATCAAACGGCAGGATATTCAGTTTCCTGTGGTCAACAGCGCCGACATAAACAATATACCCGTACCTATGCCAGCGGTTTTGCCGACCACTTATATTATTTCCCCTGAGGGGAAGTTGGTAAAAACGCTACACGGTGAACAAACGGAAGCCGGTTTGAGGGAGACATTGTCTTCTCTTTAAAAGCGTTTCGGGCGAGGGCTTACTGCATTTGTTTAAGCTTTTCCTGCTCATCCCGGAATTGTTGAATACGTGCCCTGATGCGTTGTTTTTCCAAATGATTATCACCAGTGAAATTATAAGCGTGTTGTAGCTCATCAACCGCATTAGGGTAGGCGCCATACAACGCGAGTAACTCGGCTTTGCTCTGGTGCATGCCCATGTAGTGTTTCTCACCTTTATAAGCATCGGTAAGAATTTGGTAAGCAATTTCGTCCTGAGGATGGATCAAAAGGTAATCACGTAATAGCTCAATCGCCCGATCATGTTGCTTCGATGCAACCAGTGCGTTTGATAAATTGAGCACAACGACGCTGTTTCTGGGCTTTTGCTCCAATACATGTTCAAGTTTGTCAATGGCGACCTGTGGTCTGCCCAAAGCAATTTCGATATCAGTCGCCAGGTCCAGATAAAACAGGTTTTCGCTGTCTTTTTGCATCAGGGTATCGTTTATTTTTTTCGCTTCCTGATACTTTTCATTTTCAAACAAGGCGATGGCAAGGCCATACTGAGCAGCGTCTTTTATCAAATAGCTGCCAGATTCGTTCACGGCCTCAAAATATTCCAGTGCATAGTCGGGCTTAAACTGATAGCGAGCTTGTATTCTGGCTTTTGCAAGGTGGAATGATTTGCTTGGAGCCAGTCTAACGTTGGGGTAACCATCCATTCGTATACGGGCATCTGCAATACGTTTTTCAGTCAATGGGTGCGTAAGCAGTCGTTCAGGTGGTCTTGAGCTCATACGATATTGCTCAGCCATTTTACCAAAGAAGCTTGCCGTTGCTTTTGGATCAAAGCCGGCTGAATACAGAATATCAATACCAATTCGGTCAGCTTCCTGTTCGTTAGAACGCGTGTAATCTATGCCCATTTGAGCAGACATTGCCTGCGTAGTGGATAATGCCGCTATACCGGCTTCGGGATTTGCCATGGCAAGCAAAATACTTCCAAACATTGAGGCCAGAGCCAGCGGTGAACTGCGCTGTTGAGATAACGCACGACGCGCGAGGTGACGTTGTGTAACGTGGGTTACTTCGTGGGCCAGTACCGAGGCTAATTCACTTTCATTATCTGCAGCAGTGATAATGCCTGTGTGAACACCGACATGACCACCATAAAACGCAAATGCATTCATGGCGTTGTTGTTAATGACAAAGAACTGGAAGGGAAATTTTGTATTGTCGGCTTGCAAAACCAGGCGATTTCCCAGGTCCTGAATATATTCTGTAATCACCGGATCACCGATGAGGGGAGCCTGGCCACGCATTTGGCGCATAATGGCGTCGCCAATCAATATTTCTTTATCGAGGGTAAGGGCTTCTGAGGCCACCACACCGATTTCCGGTAATGTATTTTTATCACTACCCAGGGATTGCGCACTACTATTTGCTGCGACAAACACGGTCGCGAGTAATGCTAAACTAAAAAAGCGTCGAAAAACTAACGATGAAATCATGATTCCTCTGGCAAGGCCAATACTGCAATAATATTGGACAACGGTTTGCCTGACAGTTCCCTAAAATGTGAATTAAATTAATGTGCTTGTCGGGTAAATAGACAAATACAGTCGACTGAGATCACACCACAAGCCTATTATACAAGCAAGTCTCTTACTGCAAATTTATACGGTCTGATGGGGTTGGGAATTCATCGTATTAGAACTAGTGCGTTTCAGGGTTTGTCGGTATAGTAAGGCCCCTTACCGCTGAACGTTCTAATGTCGGTGTTAAATTAAAAATTCTAATAATATCAATGGTCAGGTGTGCTAGCCAGACGAATGAACAGGTAACTTACCCGAGATGGGTTTGAATAGGATATCCAGATGTTAAGTATTTTTGGACGGTGGTATAAACGCAAGTTTTCAGATCCCGATGCCACCATGTTATTGATCCTCATTTTGATCACCAGTGCTGTATTGGTGATTTGGGGAAATATGCTGATGCCGGTCATCGTTGCTGCCGTCATCGCTTATTTGCTGGATTGGCCAGTATCTCAGTTGACCCGGTTTGGCATGAAACGCACGTTGTCATGTAGTCTGGTTTTGATCTGCTTTGTGTCAGTTATGGTGTTATTGATGGTGGGACTGGTGCCCATTGTCACTAAGCAGAGCATGAGTCTTGTTCAGGAATTGCCAAACATTTGGCAGAAAGCGCAGGACTGGCTGCTAACATTGCCTGATAAATATCCGGAATACGTTCAGTTTTCGCAAATTTATGAAATGATGGAAGGTGCAAATCAGCATTTGGTTGACTTTGGACAGGAGGCTTTATCGGCATCGTTTAGCTCTATAGCCAGTGTGGCTGCGTTGCTTATTTACCTGATTTTAGTGCCGTTAATGGTATTCTTTATGTTAAAGGATAAACCGTATTTTACTGATAGCATTTTGCGTATCTTGCCCAGAGAACGTCGCCTGATTACTCAGGTCGGTAATGAAATGAATGTACAAATAGCTAATTACATTCGAGGTAAAGTAATAGAGATTATTATAGTCGGTGCGGTGTCCTGCATTACGTTTGCCATTATGGATTTGCGCTATTCATTGCTGCTGGGTGTGCTGGTAGGGCTGTCAGTATTGATTCCTTACATCGGTGCCGCTGTCGTCACCATACCGGTTGCAGTTGTGGCCATGTTTCAGTGGGGTATTACGCCGGAGTTTTGGTATTTGATGGTGGCCTACGGCATCATTCAGGCGCTGGATGGCAACTTGTTGGTCCCTATACTATTTTCTGAAGCAGTGAGTTTACATCCTCTGTATATCATCATTGCGGTTTTGTTTTTTGGCGGCTTATGGGGGTTCTGGGGCGTGTTCTTTGCGATCCCTCTTGCCACACTGGTAAAAGCGGTTGTTACGGCGTGGTCCAGTTCACCTGAAGTACCTGCTGAACCTTAAATAGAATGAAAGTCAGGCTGCCACAGGGGGTAGCCTGACTTCTTCCTAAGTAATTACACCAATCCTTTTTTGAACATGGCAAGAGTCTTTGACCAGGCGATTTCGGCTTGCTGTTCGTTATATACGCGTGAATCCGGAGGTGTCCAACCATGCAAAGTGCCCGGATAAACCTCAATATCAGCGGTAATCCCAGCCTCTATATACGCGTCTGATAACCAGGGTTTCATATTTGGCGCCCGTTCATTATCGTTTTCGGCAATAGCATGTAACGCCAGTGCGTCAGAGTCTGACACGGTAAGGTGTGGGCTGTTTTCCTTGTCGGTTGCCAGGCCTCCGCCGTGATAGCTGGCAATAGCACCTATGCGCTGCGGCAACGCTGCTGCAGCGTACATGGTGAATGCACCGCTCATGCAATAGCCCATAACAGCCCCTTGTTTTGCTGTATCTACACTAGCCTGGTTGTCCAGAAAACTGAAAAAAGCGGTGGCATCTCTGACAACAGCATCCTGTACTAGTTTTGCTCGCATTGGAGACAGTATTGCGCGCGCTTCCGGAGCCGGGAATTCAATGCCATCGGGGAGGGCTGCACCTTTAACGTCACGGTAGAAAGGATTTACTACCAACACGCTATAGCCTTCTGCTGCAAGCCTGCTACCCATACTATCGAATGCTTCTCTGCGGCCTTTAATATCCGGCCACATTATCACTGCCGGGTACTTGCCCGATGACGGGCTAACTAACAAACAATCAGCGGTTCCATCCGGCGTGCTAACCATAACTTCCTGGCGATTCACAGATGAACCTGCAATAGCAAATTGTGGAAACGCTGCGCTCAACGTACCCATCGCGAGCAGTGTGTTAAACTGTCTGCGGTTCAGGGTATTGTTTTCCCTTGCGTACTGAGCGGCATCGCGTTCGGTTTTTTCATCACACATGGTTTGTCTCTCCAGGTAAATTATTATGACTATTAGTGCCGTTTAGGTTCTCGCTATCAATCGCGTTGAGTTAAAGTCGACGATAAAAAAGATCAACTGTTGCCTATGCCTGCTCAACGCTGTATTGCGCAGTGTTGCAACGACCAGGTCATCCTGCTATTTTTAGCCGCATAATAATATTCGGCCAGTCAGATTATTGGTTCTAACCTCAGTTAAACAATCTCAAATGCGAGTTGGATCACCACATACTTAAAATGGCCCCTGTTACATCTTCTCAGTAACAGTAAATACATTGGAACGACGCTATGAATAACATCAACCTGCAACAGGCACTAGCACAGGTTCATCAGTGGCTAACGACAGGCCAGCCAAAACAAGCCGAGCAACTGTTGCTGCAATTACACGCGCAATATCCTGATAATAGCGTGGTACTAACGCATTTAATTGGCTTTGCTCTGAATAAAAAGCAATATGCACAGGCGCAGGGTTATATTGATACATTGCTGACCGATCCGACGACAATCACCGATAAACAACAGTTCCTGCATTTGATCAGGATGTTTATTCAACACAACCGCTTCAAAGCCGGTTTGCGCTTGTCGTCGAATGTTGCCAAAGCGCTTGAGTCAGATGTAGAAGTGCTAGCGGCCCGCTGTCATTGCGCGATTGATGCAAGAGCACTAGCAGAAGCGCAGAAGTGGTTGAACACGTCATCAGATCTGGTGAACAGTAACCCATACCTGATGCACACTCGTGCGAATATCGCGTCGATGCAAGGTCACTTTGAACAGGCCATTAGCGATTTTCATACTGTGCTGGCAAACGAACCTGGCAATAGCTACGCCGCGGCGCGAATTGCCAAATGTGGTCGTGTATCAGAACAAACACTGGAAGCACTGCACAATGCCGGGACCCAGGATGGTGACGATGAAGCTAAAGCCCGGATTAACCTGGCACTGGGTAAGGCTTATGCTGACAAGGGGGATTACGACAAAGCGTGGGAGTTCGCAGAAAAAGGTAATCAGTATAACCGTAAAGCAGCAAAATTCGATGCTCAGGTATTTAAACAACAAGTCGATCATATTATCGACGTATTTACGGCAGACCGGATAAAAGCTACTCAATCTGACAATATTCAGGAACATGTTTTCATTGTTGGAATGCCTCGCTCGGGCACAACCCTGGCAGAGCAGATTCTATCGATTGTAGATGATTACTATGCCGGTGGTGAGACTCCGGCACTCGAGTACGCGCTGGGCTTCACAAAAGAGGGCGGAAATTACACGCAATCTTTAATTGATGGGACGCCGATTGATTGGCGTGCTGCCTGTGAGGCTTATGAGGACTATTTCTCCCAGTTCGCTAACTTTTCAGGTAACTTGATTGTAAATAAGGTTCCAACTAATTTCTTCCACGTTGGGTTAATTAAGTTGATGTTTCCAAAAGCAAAGATCATTAACATGCATCGCGACCCGCTGGACGTGGCAGTGTCGGTGTTTTTTGAAACCTTTTCGCAGTACTTCGCTTATACCAATGACTTAAAAGACATTTTCTTTGTTTATGACCAATACCAGCGTTTAATGAAGCACTGGAATTCGCTGTTTGAACAAGATGTGCTTACGGTGTCCTATCAATCCCTGGTGAGCGATTATCAGACACAAGTGGATAACATAGGACGCTTTTTAGGGCGTACACTTCCATCCGCAGATGAAATTCGCGGTGCCAGTAATCACGTAGAAACCCCCAGTTTGTGGCAGGTTCGCCAGCCTATTAATACTAATGCAGTAAAAAAATGGAAGCGATACGAAAAACAACTGGACGAATTTGTAAAACAATACAGTTAATTATCGCGCGTTAATTGGTGCCTGATTGCTTAGGAGTAGGAATGCATGGAAGCAAAAATTGATATTCTTTTTTATTTGTTCGGCACTTGTATGTTGCTGTGGTTCATTCGCACGGCGATCAGTCTTAAAAGCATCCTGTTTCCGCGAATAAATGAAAGGTTCACTCGCAGACTCTCAAACTGGAGTTCTAAAGGCGACTACCAGTCAATTCTGGAAAATGTCGATAGCATGATTGCCATGTACCCTGGTGATGCCGATTTTATGTGGGCAAAGGCCAGGGCACTGTTTAAGGTGGGTAAACGTGATGAAGCCCTAGTCCTGTTTACTCAAATAAGCCAGGAAGAGCCGTTGTGGAAAGAAGATGCCGAGAAATATATTTCCAGCATAAATGCCTATCTCCAATCCGAAACAAAGTAACCGTTTTATGCTCTTTTGAGTACATCCTGACAGCAACACCTGTTTACAGATTGTCGCAGACTTCGCTCGTTGTTATGGGCTATTGTACGATTTGCTAAATTATGCGAACAATTCGTCGGGTAACTGACCGGTTAAATTTGCATACTGAAAGGGTTAAAAAATACATTCAGCCTGTGCCAACTATGCAGGCAAAGGAACGCCGAAATGAGCATAACGCAAATCATTACCCTACTTATGTTACTGGTAAGCATTATCGGTAATTTGGCGGAGGCAAAAGAAAGCAATGCGCCTCAAGCCGAAACTATGACACCCGGGTCGATATTAGAAATTAGTGCGTCGATGATCGACAACTATGTTGAGTCAGGTTGGTTTTCCGGCAATATTCTTGTCGGTAGCGGTAGTGGGGCAAGTGTCCTGCAATCATATGGATATGCAGATATAGCAGAACACATACCCAATCAGGCTTGTACCCGTTTTAACGTTGGTTCCATTGCTAAAATTTACACTGCAGTATTAGTGCTTCAATACATCGAAAAAGGTACGTTTAGCCTGGATACGTCGATTGCTGAAACCGGTGTTAACATCGATATAGACCCTGACATTGCAAAGAACGTCACTATAGGCCACTTGCTAAAGCATAAAGCCGGATTCAGCGATATATTCATTCCTGACTACATGGAAGACCCGCTTAAATTCGATACCCTGACCAAGAAAATTGCGTTACTCAGAAACAAGCCGCTGCTATTTGAACCGGGTACGGACCAACGTTACTCCAACTACGGTTATATTTTGCTTGGTGCCGTATTGGAAGGTTTTTCAGGTAAGTCTTTTGGGGCGTTATTGCGAGACAATATTTTTGACGTGGTGAACGGAAAAACAGCTTCATTATATCGGTTGGATGGCAATAAATGTCAGTCTGAACGCTACGTGTTTAGCCTTGAACAGACGTTGGCGTTAACCGATTTTCGTGAAGTATCCGGTCCCGACGGCGGTATTGAAGCGACGGTGGATGACGTATACGCGTTTTTTCACACACTGTTTTTTACCGACAA
This sequence comes from Aestuariibacter sp., assembly GCA_017794925.1. Classification (GTDB taxonomy): domain Bacteria; phylum Pseudomonadota; class Gammaproteobacteria; order Enterobacterales; family Alteromonadaceae; genus Alteromonas. The sequence continues at coordinate 3,090,487 of CP051238.1, forward strand.
GCTGTTAACGCGACAAGACGAACCGTTTAACTGGTACTTTGGTGAGAATTCTCATTTTGGTGCTTATGGTGGCGGGACAGGCGTTAGCGCTGCCGTTGAAGTATTACGTGATCAGGAAATTATTATTGTTGCACTTGCAAACAGTGATGAATTGGTTGCAGAAAGAATTTCAAACCGCATGGTAGCGTTAGCGTTGGATAACGACGTTGCGCCATTTGCGTTACCCCCCAAGCATTTTGTCTATCAGCAGTATCGGGCGTTAAGTGTCGAAGGCTTCAAAGCCAACTTTGCCCAGGTCTACAAACAGCACGGGTATTCCAGCTTTATGGGTAAAGCCATCAATGAAGCAGGATTGAGCCTTGCCAGAGCGGGAATGACAGAAGCGTCGTTAGAGGTTATTGGGTTTCTGAGTCATTTTTATCCAACAGCGCCGCAAGCGTATGACAGCCTGGCTTATGTTTATTATTTACAAGGTGATACTCAACGTGCCCAAGCGGCCTTTAAACAAGCGTTGTCTTTCAGTGCCCATTTTAACAGTGACTATCATGCCAATAATTACAGTGTAAACTGGCAGGAAGGCAAGTGAACCTGCCTGCCAATGCAGTTGCTAAATGCACATCCAGTTTCTGTATTCTGGTTTACATGGTCTTGCTACCTTACCTTGAATGGAACGCTTCCCACGTTTTTAATCCTGCATGGCCTGCACATGCGCGATTCCATGAAGTTTGGCAGTTATGCACCAATACGTTACTTGGAGGACTGGCACTTTGGTTCGTCTGGCGACGATCGGATTTGTTCACTGCAGCTATGATAACGAGCTGCATTATGGGCGGCATATTTTTAGCCAATAGCCTGTCAACGCAACTGTCGTTAAGCGTACAATCTGATAATGCACTAGCGCCTGTTCTGGGGGTGGATTTGGCGGTGTTAATTGCCGTTATCGTAGTAGCAATATCCTTCATTTCAGCTTTTCTTGACCGTCAGTCCAAACCTGTGTAGTTACTGCGATTTTCCCATGTGAAAATGATTTATCTGTACGAATTGCAGGTGATTGTGTACGTACTATCGCAAAGACTATCTGGTTAATCACTACCATAGCCTGACTTTAAGATTATTTTTGGAGGCAGCTATGAGTAACAGTCAGTATTTAGTCATTGGCGCAACGGGCAAAACAGGTAAACGGGTGATCAGTAAATTACGGGCAGCGCATAAAACCGTGAAGGCGGCAAGTCGGTCGGGCAGTGTAATTTTTGATTGGAATGATAAATCGAATTGGCCTGACGTCTTACGTAATGTAAAAGCCATGTATGTTACGTATTTCCCTGATCTTGCTATACCAGGTGCTCCGGACGATATCAGAGCGCTTTGCGAGCTAGCAAGACAGCAAAATGTGGGTCACATTACACTGCTTTCGGGACGGGGAGAGAGTGAAGCACTTGCCTGCGAGCGTATTGTTACATCATCTGGCATGTCGTGGACCGTGGTGCGTGCATCCTGGTTCATGCAAAACTTTACGGAAGGCTTGTTCGCTCAGTTTTTAATGGATGGCTCGGTAGCTTTGCCTGTGGGTGATGTTAAAGAGCCTTTTGTTGATATTGATGATATAGCGGATATTGCCTTTGATTCGTTGATCAATGACAAACATAAAAACAAACTGTACGAGGTAACGGGCCCGGATTTGTTGAGCTTTAGTGATGTGGTTGAGGCGTTTAACCAAGCTTTTCAACGCAAAGGGGCGTTTCACCAAATATCACTGCCATTGTTTTCCGAAAATCTCACCCGGATAGGCGTGGATGAAGGTGCGATTGCTATACTTCACTATCTCTTCACCGAAGTGTTAGATGGCAGAAATGCTAATCTGGCTGATGGTGTGCAACAGGCGTTAGGCCGGCCGCCAACATCATTTAAAACATTTCTTCAAAAAAACCGCCATGTGTTTGACTGACACATAAACAATAAAGCCGGCTTAAACCGGCTTTATTGTATTAGTTAGGCATTCAGGTAATTGAGTATTACCAGGTGATGTTCCTTGGTTTTAAATTTGTCAAAAACCTGTTCAACCTTGCCGTCTTCATCAATCAAAAAGCTGATGCGGTGAATGCCGTCATATTCTTTACCCATAAATTTCTTCGGGCCCCATACACCAAAAGCATCGGCAACAGCATGGTCTTCGTCAGATAGTAGCGTAAAATTCAACTGCTCTTTTTCAATAAACTTTGGCAGACGCTTAACGGCGTCCGGGCTTATACCCAATACTACAACATTGTGTTGTTTGAGTTCCTGCTGGATATCGCGCAAGCCTTGAGCCTGAACGGTACAACCTGGTGTCATTGCTTTGGGGTAGAAGTAAACCAGTACTTTTTTACCTTGAAACGATGCCAGCGAAACACTGTCACCGTCTTGATTGGAAAGGGTAAAGGCTGGCGCCGTATCGCCTGCTACGAGAGTTTTCATGGTTTATCCTTTGTGTTTATCTACAATTTTTCCGGTTAAGTGAAGAACCTGGCACAGCAACTCAAGGCGATATTGAAATTCAGCCAGGTGAACGTCATCGGGTATGTTAACTACCAGCTTGAAGCGCATCATTTTATGTCCGTTGGCTTCATCGACTGACGTGGTCTGTCTGAATGCACTGATCGATACCTGTTGGTCGGCAAAAAAACGCGTAACTGCCTGGATCTGTCCTGGATTATCTACACCGCTAAATTCGACATCGTAAAGATGGGTCAGGTTTTGTTTAGTGTGCTCACGAGTACGCTTCAGAATAGAGAGCAGATCACGTCGCTGACACAGTTCCGGAATACTAAGCTCCACACGTGTTATCGCAGTATGAGAACCTTCAATGATCATGGTCAGTGAAAATTCCTGCCCATAAATGGCATGGCGACTATCCAGAATATTACATTCAGATTCGCTGACCAGAGTGGCGATATCACTTAAAATACCCACTTGATCAGTTCCTAATATTACGGCGATTAATTGATGTTTCATAAACCCGACTCACGCTATGGGGCGCCGATTCTAACATAGTACTTTATAAAGTCGAATTGCCCGGATGACTCATAAAACGCTTTATATAATCAAAAGATAGCCGGACAAAAAAATCAGAATATCCTGACGACCTATATTTTAGTGTAATAATGGCTATTGAATCACGGCAAACGCTTGTTTTTATGCAGCCTGACAATTACCATGTGCGCTCGAAAAAAGTGGAGAGATTATGTTTACCGGTAGTTACGTTGCACTAGTTACACCGATGCTTGACAATGGCCAGATCGATTACGAAGCGTTGCATGCACTGGTTGAGTTTCATATCCAGCAGGGCACACATGGTATTGTTTCTGTGGGTACCACAGGTGAGTCAGCCACCTTGCCATTTGATGAGCACATCGAAGTTGTGAAACAAACGGTCGCAGCCGCAGCAGGTAGAACGAAGATCATTGCTGGTAGTGGCGCTAACGCCACGGATGAAGCCATTTTCCTGAGTGAGCAAATGGCCGGTTTGGGCATAGACGGCTTCCTTAGCGTTGTGCCTTATTACAACAAGCCCCAGCAAAAAGGCATGATCGCACACTTTACTGCCATTGCAGATGCAACAGATATTCCTGTTATTCTGTACAATGTGCCCGGACGTACCGTTGCAGACATGCTGCCAGAAACGGTTGCAGAACTGGCAAAGCACAAAAACATTGTAGGCCTGAAAGATGCCACGGGTGACATAGCACGTTTAAAAGCCACCCAGGCTTTGGTAGGCGACGATTTCGCGCTATTGAGTGGTGATGACGGTTCGTCGGCTGAATTCTTGTGTGAAGGTGGTCACGGCGTTATTTCAGTGACTGCCAACATTGTGCCTAAGGCAATTGCACAGATGTGCGAAGCTGCTTTGGAAGGCGACAATGCCCGCTGTATGGACATTAATGCGGGTATTGAGAAACTTCATTCCGCGTTGTTTATTGAACCCAATCCAGTGATGCCGAAATGGGCATTGTACAAAATGGGACTGATGAAAAGCCCATTTTTGCGATTACCGATGGTTTTACCGGAACTTGCGAGCCAAAAAAGCATCGAAGAGTTATTAGTTGAATACGCCATCATTTCTGAATAAGAGATAATTATGAATAAAAAACTGGCTCTGGTGAGCGGTATTGCCAGCCTTGTTCTGACAGCTTGCGCTTCACAACAGGAACGCGTGACTGCGTCGGGAAGCTATTCCTACGTCAAATCCACCGAGAGAACGCGCCTGCAGGTGCCTGCAGACCTGGATTCACCAGAATTTAGTAACGACTTTGCTATTCCCGATGTTAACCAGCCAGACAGTGAGCAACTGATCGGTCGAAATCTTGAAGTCGTGCCACCATCACTGGTTATTCCGTTAGTGACAGGTTCGCACGTACAGGAAGGTTCCAAAGGCGCGACGGTATTGTTGGATCAGGTTAAAGACAGTGAATCTCTTGATAAAACTATCTGGAATTCGTTAATTGGTTATCTTGAAGATCGCAATGTCGCTGTTGAGAACTTCGATCCTGCTACGGGTCAGCTGAAAACAGGTTGGATGGTCATAAACCCGAAAGATGAAGAAGGCAGCTGGTTTGACTGGTCTTCAGATACCGAAACACCCGCCAAGGGGCAATATCGGTTCCAGTTAGAGATGAAACCTCATGGCCGGACAGCGCAATTAACGGTATCACTGATGGATTTTGAACAAGGCCAAGCGAGCCTGGCAGATCTTACGTCCATGCAGCGTCGTCGTGATGAGGTATCGGTGCTTAACCGTGTGATTGGGCATTATGAATATCTGAATCAGTTGGAGACCAATCAGCGTATTGCCATGATCCGCCAGGGTTTGGGTATGGAAATGGGCTTTGACGCAGACGGCAATCCAGCTTTTGTGGTGGATTCTAAATACGACATTGCCTGGCCTCGAATTCAGTTGGTATTGCGTAAGCTTGGATTTAACGTGAAAGATCTCGATAAATCTAACGGTTTGATTTTTGTTCAGTATACCGATGAGAATGTGAGCTGGTGGAAAAACGTATTTTCATCAGACAAAGCGCAGTTACTGGATTATGACGAATACCGCCTGAAAATTACCAATCTGGGTGAGAAGACTGCCATTACGTTTATGAATAACGAGAGTGAACCATTTGATGCTAAAATGGTAACCAAGCTGTTCAAACCTTTTGAACAGGTAATGACTGAAGACGGCCTAGACATTTAACTAAGAGACACACAATGGAAAAACGCGAAGAGCTTTATCGTGGTAAAGCCAAAACTGTATACCTGACTGATGACAGCGATAAACTGATTCTTTATTTTCGTAATGATACATCGGCTTTCGATGGCGAAAAAATTGAACAGCTGGATCGTAAAGGTGAAGTGAACAATAAGTTTAATCACTTTATCATGAACAAGCTGGAAGAAGCGGGTATTGCTACTCAGGTAGAAGAGTTGCTTTCTGATACTGAGTCTTTAGTTAAAAAGCTGGATATGATCCCGGTTGAATGCGTTGTTCGTAACGTTGCCGCTGGCTCATTGGTACGCCGTCTTGGTGTTGAAGAAGGCAAATTGCTGGATCCACCTTTGTTTGAGTTCTTCCTTAAGAACGATGCGTTACATGACCCAATGGTGAATGATTACCATATTGTGTCATTTGGTTGGGCGACGGAAGCACAAATTGCTCGCATGAAAGAACTGACGTTTGCCGTTAATAACGTATTGAAAGCCATGTTCGATGAAGCGGGTATGATTCTGGTTGATTACAAACTGGAATTCGGCATTGATACTGCGGGCAACATTGTTCTGGGTGATGAGTTTACGCCTGATGGTTGCCGTTTGTGGGATAAAGAAACCCACAAGAAAATGGACAAAGATCGTTTCCGTCAGGGCTTAGGCTCTGTGGTTGAAACCTACATTGAAGTTGCAGAGCGTTTAGGCTTGTCGCTTTAATTAGTAAACGAAATTTACTATTAAATACCCGCATTTGCGGGTATTTTTTTATCTGAATATGAATGATGAGGTTTGCTATCAGGACGAATGCTATGAATATTTTTAAACTTAGCCTTTTGGCAAGCCTTGCAATGCTGGCTTTTGCAGCAAATTCATTACTGTGCAGAATGGCATTGGTAGAAACGGCGATCGACCCTGCCAGTTTTACAGCCTGGCGCCTTATAAGCGGTGCGGTTACGCTATTGGTCATTGTGTTGTTGTCGCAGTACTCGTTACCTAAGCGCGGCAATTGGTTTATGGGATTGGCCTTATTTGTTTATGCTGCAGCATTCTCGTTTGCCTACATTACGATGACCGCAGGTGCGGGAGCGTTGGTATTGTTTGGTTCTGTTCAAATTACCATGCTGGTTTGGGGGATCATTCAGGGGGAACGTCTTTCTGCGACCCAATGGTTGGGTTTCGGACTGGCCGTAGCGGGTTTAATCATGCTCTTGTTGCCCAATAGCGCCGTACCAGCGTTGGGTAGCGCGTTACTCATGGCGTTGGCCGGTATTGCCTGGGGTTTTTATTCAATCATGGGTAAAACGGCAGGTGCGCCGACCGAAGCAACAGCAGGCAACTTTTTAAGAGCTGCACCTATGGCGTTAATGCTCTTATTGGTATTTGCACCCGATGTTACTGCGAGTTTCGAAAATACCCCGGGAATTGCTTATGCCATTGCCTCAGGGGCTGTTGCTTCTGGGGTGGGATATGCCATTTGGTATTCGGTACTGCCACACATTGCCGCTCTAAAAGCTGCGACTATTCAGCTGTCTGTTCCAGTGATTGCTATGATCATGGGGTGCGGAGCATTGCAAGAGCCCATCACTTATCGAATGTTACTCAGTGCTATTTGCGTGTTAGGCGGCATTGCCCTGGTTATCTGGGTAAAAGCGCAGCGCTGATTGAGCCTTTCTACTTCACTTGTTCCGCAATGATATCGTTAATTTGATCACTGGTAGCTGTGATTGTTGATAGATGCCTTTAACTAAATGGGGTTACATTTGAACATCATGGCGTTATTTTAATTGTAATGTCGCTGTTTGGCTTACAACAACATGGCAGGATTTCATCGTCGTCGATAAAGGCGAGGGGATCGGTGGTGTAGTCTACGTCTCCTGACAAAATTTTTGTCCGGCATGCACCACAAAACCCTTCCCGACAATGGTATTGCACTTCAACGTTCTGTGCTTCAAGGGTTTCTAGCAGGGTTTTGTTGGCGTGTGAGGTGATCGTCACCGTATCGATTATCTCGATACGGTGCTCATCGTCCTTGGTGGTCATTCCTTATAATTCGAAGTCCGCGAAGTCATCTTCACTGACTGACGAGTCAATCTGGCCGACTAAATAAGAGCTGATTTCAGACTCCTGAGGGGCTACCTGAACATTATCTGATACCAGGTAGTTGTTCATCCATGGGAGTGGGTTACTGGTTACGTCGAATGGCGTTCCCATACCAATGGCTGACATACGTTGATTGGCAATGTACTCAACATACTGACACAGGATTTCTTTGTTAAGACCAATCATAGAGCCGTGTTGGAACAGGTACTCTGCCCATTGCTTCTCTTGTTCAACTGCCTTCAGGAAAATGGCTTTGGCTTCTTCGTGACACTCTTCTGCAATCTCGGCCATTTCAGGATCGTCTTTTCCTCTGGCCCACAAATTCAAAATGTGCTGAGTAGAGGTTAAGTGCAGGTTTTCGTCACGGGCAATCAAACGAATAATCTTTGAATTGCCTTCCATCAGTTCACGTTCTGCAAACGCAAAGGTACAGGCGAACGACACGTAAAAACGAATGGCTTCCAGTGCGTTAACTGAATTCATGCAAAGGTACATTTTTTTCTTCAGTTCGCGCATGGTAACAACGTAGGGCTCGCCGTCTAATTCGTAGGTGCCTTCGCCGCGTGTTTGCCACAGCTGGGTCGCGTAAATCAAATCGTCGTAGTATCGTGAGATGTCGGTCGCACGACGTTTGATCTCTTCGTTGTCCACGATATCTTCGAAGATTTCGCTGGGATCAACAAACAGATTCCGCAAAATGTGCGTGTAAGAGCGAGAGTGAATCGTCTCAAAGAAAGACCAGGTTTCGACCCAGGTTTCTAATTCTGGCAACGAGATTATCGGTAAAAATGCGATATTCGGACTGCGGCCCTGAACAGAATCGAGCAGAGTCTGGTACTTCAGGTTTGAAATAAAAATATGTTTTTCCGGATCGCTTAATTTTTGAAAATCAACGCGGTCACGGCTTACATCTACTTCCTCAGGGCGCCAGAAAAAGCTGATTTGCTTTTCGATGAGCTTTTCAAAAATTGAATGTTTTTGCTGATCATATCGGGCAACGTTAACCGGCTTGCCGAAAAACATAGGTTCATCAAGTTGGTTTGTTTTTTCTTGATTAAACGTGGTGTATTTCATAGTTCAAATCACTTCACTAGCGCAAAAAATCGCCCGACATCGTAGCCGGGCATTATTCTTATATTAGATCTTACAGGCGCCGCCTGCGCAATCGTCATCTTCGGTCTCCACCACAGCTTGTGCTTGCGGCTTAGCTTCAGCCTGATTGGCCTCAACCGGTGCCGCATCGGCAGCGCCGTCACGGGTGTTGTGGTAGTAAAGGGTCTTAACGCCCAGCTTGTATGCCGTTAATAAGTCTTTTAATAGCAAGCGCATTGGCACTTTGCTGTTTTCGTACTTAGACGGGTTATAACTGGTGTTTGCAGAGATTGTCTGGTCGATGAACTTCTGCATAATGCCACACAGTTGCAGATAACCGTCGTTAGACGGAATATCCCACAGCAATTCGTACTGGTCTTTCAGACGCTCATACTCAGGAACAACCTGTTTCAGCACACCATCCTTACTGGACTTAATACTGATATGGCCGCGAGGTGGTTCAATGCCGTTGGTGGCATTTGAAATCTGCGATGAAGTCTCTGAAGGCATCAGGGCAGACAGGGTAGAGTTACGTAAACCATGTTCGACGATTTCTGCGCGCAAACCTTCCCAGTCCAGGTGCAGCGGTTCATCACACACGCTGTCCAGATCTTTCTTATAGGTGTCGATTGGCAGGATACCTTTGGCATACGTCGTTTCGTTGAATTTAGGACACGCGCCTTTTTCTTTCGCTAGGTTAACCGATGCTTTCAGCAAGTGATACTGCATGGCTTCGAAGGTGCGGTGAACCAAGCCATTGGCACTGAAATCTGAGTATTTCACGCCGTTTTTCGCCAGGTAATAAGCGAAGTTAATAACGCCTATACCCAACGTACGACGATTCATTGTAGCATTGTAGGCCGCAGGAACAGGGTAGTCCTGGTAGTCTAACAAGCTATCCAGTGCACGTACTGCAAGGTCTGACAACTCTTCAAATTCATCAAGTGATTTAATTGCACCCAGGTTGAACGCCGACAGCGTACACAACGCAATTTCGCCGTTTTCGTCGTTTACGTGCTCAAGCGGCTTGGTAGGCAGGGCAATTTCCAGGCACAGGTTGCTTTGACGTACCGGGGCAACAGCCGGATCAAACGGACTGTGGGTATTACAGTGATCAACGTTTTGCAGATAGATACGGCCAGTGCTTGCACGTTCCTGCATAAACAGGCTGAACAGTTCCATGGCTTTGATACGCTTTTTGCGAATCGACTCGTCCTGTTCATATTTTACGTATAGTTCTTCAAACTTCGGCTGATCAGCAAAGAACGCGTCGTACAATCCAGGCACGTCAGACGGGCTAAACAGGGTGATGTAGTCGTCCTTCATCATGCGCTGGTACATGAGTTTGTTAAATTGCACACCGTAATCCAGGTGACGAACGCGGTTCTCTTCTACACCACGGTTGTTCTTCAATACCAGTAATGATTCAATTTCAAGGTGCCACAGTGGGTAGAACAACGTAGCTGCGCCACCGCGAACACCGCCCTGAGAGCAGCTCTTCACCGCCGTTTGGAAATACTTATAGAACGGGATACATCCGGTGTGGAACGCTTCACCACCGCGGATAGGGCTGCCTAGTGCACGAATTCGACCTGCATTCACACCGATACCGGCGCGTTGGCTAACGTATTTTACAATTGCACTGGCTGTAGCGTTGATTGAATCCAGACTGTCACCGGTTTCAATTAACACACAAGAACTAAACTGACGGGTAGGTGTACGTACACCGGCCATAATAGGCGTAGGCAATGAGATCTTAAACGTAGACGCAGCATCATAAAATCTGCGGATGTAATCCAAACGTGTTGATTTCGGGTAGTTCGCAAATAAACAGGCGGCTACCAAAATATACAGGAATTGGGCGCTTTCATAGATTTCACCGGTTACCCGGTTTTGCACCAGGTATTTTCCTTCAAGCTGCTTAACAGCAGCATAACTGAAGTTCATGTCACGCCAGTGGTTCATGTACGAATCCATTTCAGCGAATTCTTCCGGCGTGTAGTCTTCAAGCAGGTGTTGATCGTATTTACCCATGTCCACCATGCGAGCCACATGCGTAAACAACGCTGGCGGCTCGAATTGGCCAAACGCTTTTTTGCGCAGATGGAAAATCGCTAAGCGAGCGGCTAAATACTGATAGTCCGGGGCATCAGTAGAAATCAGGTCAGCTGCAGACTTAATCAGTGTTTCGTGAATTTCGGCGGTTTTTATGCCGTCGTAGAACTGAATGTGTGCCTTGATTTCAACTTGAGAAACAGAGACGTTGTGAAGGTCCTTGGCTGCCCAAGTGATGACTTTGTGAATTTTATCTAGATCAATGGGCTCTTTCTCACCATTGCGTTTGGTGACAGATAAATTGTTATTCATTTTTACTGGCCGTTTGTCTGTTAGCGCTTGTCGCGGGGCAGGTGATGCATTGCCCAATTATTGTTTTAAATGCTTTCCTTACCGTAGGATCGATGATTGATCCTACCGATCCGCAAATGTTCTGGGGGATCAGATGACCTCAAACTCAACTGACTCAGAACAGGACTACGTGCGGATAACCACAAGATAGTGAGGTTTTGCCTTTATTGCAACCCAATATCTGGTGCTTAATTCACCGATCAAACACAAGAGATATTTTGGTTAGTGTTGACTAACTGTTTATCATCTAACTTAGCGACATTTGCATAAATGCAAGCATTTTTGCGTTTTTTTGATCGGCTTAAATTTTTTTTGACGGAAAAAAACGTTTTTATAAAAAACCGCTATATAGTGCTGTTTTATATTTTACAGCACTACATATTGTGTTAGAGAGCAGGTTTTTCACAATGAATAATATAGTTCACATCGATGTTTTTATTCGACAGCAAAAATTGCTGGTTAAACGGATCGTAGTGAATGCCCGTCGTTGAACGTGGGATCAGCCCGGCGTGATCGGCGATCTTCATGAGTTCTGAAGGCTTCATAAAACGTTGGTACTGATGCGTGCCTTTGGGTACCCATTGCAGCACGTACTCCGCAGCGACAATACCCAGCAAGTAGGATTTAACATTGCGGTTCAAAGTAGAAAAGAACAATTTTCCTCCGGGCTTAACCAAATCAGTGCAGGCTTTAATCACAGAGGCGGGGTCGGGTACGTGTTCCAGCATTTCCATGCATGTCACTACATCGAAGCTGCCGGCGTGCTCTGCGGCAAAGGTTTCTGCACTGGTACAGTGATAAGCAACTTTAATCCCAGACTCCAGACCGTGAAGATGTGCTATCTCCAATGAGGCTTCAGCCATATCGATACCCGTTACATCAGCACCACGTTGAGCCAGCGATTCTGCCAGAATGCCGCCGCCGCAACCCACATCCAGAATCTTTTTACCAAACAAACCGTCGCTTTCTGCTTCTATAAAGGAAAGGCGAAGTGGGTTGATAGTGTGTAGCGGCTTAAATTCACCTTCCGGGTCCCACCAGCGCTCTGCGATTTGCGAGAATTTGTCGATTTCTGTTTGGTCAACGTTTTGAGTAGATGACATTGGGATTTCCAATACCTTTATATGGAGTACTTTGAAACGCAACATACCTCAAAACCGCGATTGCTTCACGGCTAAATTTAACCAGCAATGAGTAATTGAACAAAAAATGTCCGCTCGTGCTTTTTTGCTGCGATCCGCGACATTATTCACTACATAAATGCTGTTTTGGGTGGTAGACTCAATGGTTAATCAAAAGACCCCAAATGCGTGTCAGAAGGGAAATATGACGCAAGGACGTCACATTACTGTCCTGTCACGAGAAACTTATAATAAGGGACCAAGCAGTTTATGACTGATAACGCCAAAGAAATTCTCCCGATTAATATTGAGGAAGAGCTAAAAACATCGTATCTCGACTATGCGATGAGCGTTATAGTTGGGCGAGCGCTGCCTGACGTAAGAGATGGTTTAAAGCCAGTACACCGCCGTGTACTGTTCGCGATGAACGAACTCAAAAACGATTTCAACAAGCCTTATAAAAAGTCTGCCCGTGTGGTCGGTGACGTAATCGGTAAATATCACCCGCATGGTGACTCAGCCGTCTACGATACTATCGTACGTATGGCACAGCCTTTCTCACTGCGCTATATGCTGGTAGACGGGCAGGGTAACTTTGGTTCTGTAGACGGTGACTCAGCTGCTGCAATGCGTTACACCGAAGTGCGCATGGCGAAAATCGCCCATGAGTTGCTGGCCGACCTTGAAAAAGAAACGGTAGATTTTGTACCGAACTACGATGGTACCGAGCAGATCCCTGCGGTTTTGCCAACCAAAGTACCTAACCTGCTTGTTAATGGTTCCTCGGGTATCGCCGTTGGTATGGCGACCAATATCCCGCCACATAACTTAACGGAAGTGGTTAACGGCTGTATTGCACTTATTGAAGACCCGACACTGGGTATCGATCAGTTAATGGAATACATTCCCGGCCCGGACTTCCCAACTGCTGCTATGATCAGTGGCCGTAAGGGAATTGACGATGCCTATCGCACCGGTCGTGGTAAAATTTACCTGCGTGCGCGTGCTGAAATTGAGACCGAAGATAACGGTAAAGAAACCATCATCGTTAACGAGATCCCGTATCAGGTTAACAAAGCCCGCTTGATCGAAAAGATTGCTGAGCTGGTTAAAGAAAAACGAATTGAAGGTGTTTCTGCACTGCGTGACGAGTCTGACAAAGACGGCATGCGCATTGTTATTGAAGTTAAACGTAACGAATCTGCAGAAGTCCTGCTTAATCACCTGTATGCCAATACCCAGCTTCAAACGGTATTCGGTATTAACATGGTTGCGCTTGATAACGGTCAGCCTAAGGTATTCAACCTTAAAGAAACGCTAGAATGCTTTATTCTTCACCGCCGTGAAGTGGTTACCCGCCGTACTGTATTTGAATTACGCAAAGCCAGAGAGCGCGCACATATCCTTGAAGGGTTAGCGATTGCACTGGCGAATATTGATCCGGTTATTGACCTTATCAAAGCGTCATCCAGTCCGGCTGATGCGAAAAAAGCATTAGTTGCACAGGGCTGGCAGTTAGGCGACGTAGCAGAAATGCTGCAGCGCGCCGGTAATGACGCTGCTCGTCCTGACTGGTTAGCGCCAGAGTTTGGTATTCGCGATGGTCAGTATTACCTGACTGAACAACAGGCACAGGCAATCCTGGACCTGCGTTTACATAAACTGACAGGCCTGGAACATGAAAAAATCCTTGATGAATACAAGGCATTGCTTGAGCTGATTGCAGAGTTACTGCATATCCTGGGCAGCCCTGAGCGTCTGATGGAAGTGATTCGTGAAGAGCTGGAAAAAATCCGTGACGAATTCGGTGACGAGCGCCGTACAGAAATTACTGCTGCAAGTCATGATATTGATATCGAAGATTTGATTGAGCAGGAAGACGTTGTAGTTACCTTGTCTCGCGAAGGCTATGTGAAGTACCAAAAATTAACTGAGTACGAAGCCCAGCGCCGCGGCGGTAAAGGTAAGTCTGCAACGAAGATGAAAGACGAAGACTTCATCGAAAAGCTGTTGGTAGCCAATACCCACGACCATATTCTGTGCTTCTCGACCCGTGGTCGACTGTACTGGTTAAAAGTGTATCAGTTGCCACTAGCCAGCCGTAATGCCCGTGGTCGTCCAATCGTGAATATTCTGCCGCTGGAAGACGACGAGCGTATTACCGCGATTCTGCCGATTAAAGAGTTTGAAGAAGACAAGTTCGTGTTAATGGCTACCGCCAATGGCGTAGTGAAGAAAACAAGCCTGACTCAGTATTCACGTCCTCGCAGTAACGGTATCATCGCTGTAAACCTTAATGATGGCGATGAGTTGATTGGCGTGTCGATTACTCACGGTGATGACGACATTATGCTGTTCTCTGATGAAGGTAAGGTTGTTCGTTTCAACGAAAAACTGCGTGACTCAGAAACCGGTGAAGTAAAACTGGACCCAGAAACAGGCGAGGAGCTTTATGCGCTGCGTCCAATGGGCCGGACTGCAACCGGCGTGCGCGGTATTAAGCTTCAGGAAGGTCAGAAGGTTGTATCACTGATTGTACCAAAAGGTGACGGGGCTATTCTAACCGCTACTGAAAACGGTTTCGGTAAGCGTACACCACTGGCAGACTACCCGGCCAAGAGCCGTGCGACACAGGGTGTGGTGTCAATAAAAGTATCTGAGCGTAACGGCAAGGTTGTTGGCGCGGTTCAGGTAGACGAAAACGACGAAATTATGTTGATAAGCGATGCCGGTACTCTGGTTCGTACCCGTGTTAGCGAAGTATCAACGGTAGGTCGAAATACACAGGGCGTGCGACTGATTCGTACTGCTGACGACGAGCATGTAGTGGCGTTGCAGCGTATTGAAGAAGTAGAAGAAGTCCTGCCAGAGCTTGACGAAAATGGTGAAGCGCTGGAAGCCACAAACACCGCAACAGACGGTGATAATAATGAGCCTGCGACAGACGAATAAATCCTGATTCAACAGGACTATAAATGGTGAACGAGCGGCTATGTGCCGCTTGTTTTTTTGCCGTCAGGGAAGCCTGGCTGTTTGTTGGTTTAACAGAGACCAGCGGATCAGGAAGGCCTCCATAACAGTGTTTAAGAAAGCTCATGAAACAAGTATTTAATTTCAGTGCCGGTCCTGCCATGCTGCCAGCAGCTGTGATGGCCAAAGCACAACAAGAATTCATAAACTGGCGTGACAGTGGTTGTTCAGTCATGGAAGTCAGCCACCGTGGTGCCGACTTCATAGAGATTACTGCTCAGGCAGAGCAGGATCTGCGTGATTTATTAAAGGTACCTGACAACTACAAAGTCCTGTTTTTACAAGGTGGCGGTCGTGGTCAATTTGCCGCGGTGCCGTTAAACCTGTCTACCAGTGACGATACCTCGTTGCACCTGGTAAGCGGTTCCTGGTCAAGCGGCGCAGTAGACGAAGCCAACAAATACAACAACGCTAAAATCATCGGTCAGGTGGTCGAGCACAATGGTTTTCAAACCGTGCCAAAGCCTGCACTTTCTGACATAGATCAGTCTGCGGCTTATTTGCATTTCTGCCCGAACGAAACTGTTGATGGTATTGCCTTTGACTGGCTACCTGAGGCCGGTAACGTACCATTAGTGGCTGACATGTCGTCGAATATCCTGTCTAAGCCAATTGATGTGAGCAAATACGGTGTTATTTACGCCGGTGCACAGAAGAATATCGGCCCATCGGGTCTGTCGCTTGTTATTGTTCGCGATGATCTGATTGGCAAAGCGCGTCAGAGCACACCATCAATATTTGATTATGCGTTGATGGCCTCTAAAGATTCTATGTACAACACGCCACCTACGTTTTCCTGGTATTTAGCCGGACTGGTATTCCAGTGGTTAAAAGAGCAGGGCGGTGTGGAAGCCATGGCCAGTATTAATCAACACAAAGCAGACTTGCTTTACAGTGCCATTGATGACTCGTCTTTTTATCGCAATAACGTGCATCCTGACAACCGTTCAATAATGAATGTGCCGTTCCATCTGGCTGATCCTGCCTTAGACAAAGTCTTCCTGGAAAAATCAAAAGAAGCCGGACTGATGGCCTTAAAAGGCCACCGTTCAGTGGGCGGAATGCGCGCCAGTATTTACAACGCAATGCCTGTTGAAGGTGTAGAAGCACTGGTGAAATTCATGCGTGAATTTGAGGAGCATTACGCATGACAGTAGAGCAGTTAACGTTAACGCCGGTCACGTCTATAGACGGCGAAGTAAACGTACCAGGCTCAAAAAGCCTGTCAAATCGCGCACTATTGCTTGCCGCACTGGCTGAAGGGACAACCACACTGACGAACCTGCTGGACAGTGATGATATTCGCCACATGTTAAAGGCGCTTACTCAGCTAGGTGTAAGCTACGAATTAAGCGAGTGCAAAACAGAATGTACTGTTCAGGGTTTAGGTGGCGCGTTTAATCACGATGAGCACCTGGAACTGTTTTTAGGTAATGCCGGTACCGCAATGCGTCCGTTGTGCGCAGCACTGGCCGCTTCCAGTGTGAACGTCACGCTGACCGGCGAGCCTCGCATGGAAGAGCGTCCGATTGGCGATCTGGTTGATGCCCTGCTTGAAGCAGGCGCTGATATCAAGTACCTGAAAAACGATGGGTATCCGCCACTACACATAGCGGGTAAAACGCTGCAAGGCGGTAAGCTGTCTGTAGACGGTAGTGTATCCAGTCAGTTTTTGACTGCATTGCTGATGGCTGCACCCTTGTTCAGTGAGGACACGGTGATCAGCATTAAAGGTGAGTTGGTATCGAAACCCTATATCGACATCACGCTGGATACTATGGCTAAATTTGGTGTTCAGGTAGAAAACGACAATTACCAGCATTTCACTATTCGAGCCGGTCAGAAGTACATTGCACCATCACGCTTTCTGGTTGAAGGCGATGCCTCTTCGGCCTCTTACTTTCTCGCTGCTGGCGCCATTAAAGGTGGCAGCGTTAAAGTTACCGGTATTGGTAAACAAAGCATTCAGGGCGACATTCGTTTTGCAGATGTGCTGGAAGCAATGGGGGCCAGGGTTGAATGGTTTGACGACTGTGTCGTGATCCACGGTGCCCCGCTAAAAGGTGTCGATATGGACATGAACCATATACCTGATGCGGCCATGACGATTGCGGTAGCAGCATTATTTGCTGAAGGCGAAACCTGTATCCGCAATATCTATAACTGGCGGGTAAAAGAAACTGACCGTCTGAATGCGATGGCGACAGAGTTGCGTAAATTAGGCGTTGAAGTAGAAGAGGGGCATGATTATATTCGTGTTACACCTGCTGCTTCATTAAAGCACGCGGAAATTGACACCTATAACGATCACCGTATCGCGATGTGCTTTTCTTTGGTTAGTTTAAGCGATACACCGGTAACAATTAATGATCCGGGGTGTACTGCTAAAACATTTCCTGATTATTTCACGCGATTTGCCACAATCTGTCATCGATAAGTCAGATTTGCTTTTTATTATGCTCACTGGTCGCACAGCGGTGAGCATAATTTCCATCCAGGTCATTATCTTCACTTTCTGCCATTTAAATTTGGCAAACAAAATCAAACAGGTCGGAGCAATATTGACTTGTATCATTGCCTATTTGCCTGACACGCGTATAATTGCGGCCGATTTCGACGATCCATTAACAAAAAATTTAAATAACTGGAGCAGGTATGCATCCAACACCCGTAGTAACGGTAGATGGCCCGAGCGGTGCCGGGAAAGGGACCTTAAGCGCTTTATTGGCAGAAAAACTGAATTGGCATTTGCTGGACAGCGGCGCCATTTATCGGGTTTTGGCGGTCGCCGCCATGCATCACGATCTACCCATTGATGACGAAGCTGCCATTGTGCCGCTGGCATCAGGCTTAGATGTGAGCTTTGAAACAGAAAATAACCAACGCCGTGTCGTGTTGGAAGGTGAAGACGTAACCGATGATATCCGCACCGAAGAAGTCGGCGCTGTAGCATCTCAAATAGCATCATTAGCCCGGGTTCGCGAAGCTTTATTGCGCCGACAACGCGCATTTCAGGAAAATCCTGGCTTAATTGCTGATGGACGCGATATGGGAACGGTTGTCTTCCCCGATGCGGTCGTGAAACTATTCCTTACTGCAAGTGCTGAAGCCCGCGCGGAGCGTCGCTATACGCAGTTGAAAGATAAAGGGATGGATGTTAATATTGCGCGCCTTTTAACCGATATCAAGGCTAGGGACGAACGTGATTCACAACGTTCTGTCGCACCACTGGTACCGGCAGAAGACGCAGTAATTATCGATTCAACAGATTTGGATATTAACCAAGTCTTTGATAGTGCTATGGAAATCATCAATTCCAGACTGTAAGTCAGGAGGCGATTTTCGCCATCGCAACAGTTATTACAGGACGTAATGACTTTGTTTAATAACCCCACGGTATCGGGAATGTAGCGTGGATGTCAACTGAATATATTTACTTAATAATATGACTGAAAATTTTGCACAACTTTTTGAAGAGAGCTTACAAGAACTAGAAACACGTCCTGGTTCAATTGTAAAAGGTACTGTTGTATCAATTGACAAAGACATCGTTCTGGTAGACGCAGGTCTCAAATCAGAAAGTGCCATCCCAGCTGAACAATTTAAAAATGCTGAAGGCGAATTAGAAATCGCTATCGGTGACGAAGTTGATGTTGCGTTAGACGCAGTAGAAGACGGCTTCGGTGAAACTATCCTGTCTCGTGAAAAAGCGAAGCGTCACGAAGCATGGGTTGAGCTGGAAAAAGCTTACGAAGACAAAGCTACTATCAAAGGCGTTATTAACGGTAAAGTTAAAGGCGGTTTCACTGTTGAAGTCAACAGTGTACGCGCGTTTTTGCCTGGTTCACTGGTTGACGTACGTCCGGTTCGTGACACTACTCACCTGGAAGGCAAAGAGCTTGAGTTTAAAGTAATCAAGCTGGACGCTAAGCGTAACAACGTTGTTGTTTCTCGTCGTGCTGTTATCGAAGCTGAAAACAGTGCAGAGCGCGAATCACTGCTTGCGAACCTGGAAGAAGGTCATGAAGTTAAAGGTATCGTTAAGAACCTGACTGACTACGGTGCGTTCGTTGATTTAGGCGGTGTAGACGGCCTGCTGCACATCACTGACATGGCTTGGAAGCGCGTTAAGCACCCAAGTGAAATCGTAAATGTTGGTGACGAAATCAATGTTAAAGTATTGAAGTTCGACAAAGACAAGCAACGTGTATCTCTGGGCATGAAGCAGATGGGCAACGATCCATGGCAAGAAATCGCTCAGCGTTACCCAGAAGGCACTCGCATCACTGGCCAGGTAACTAACCTGACTGACTACGGTTGTTTCGTAGAGATCGAAGACGGTGTTGAAGGTCTGGTTCACGTTTCTGAAATGGATTGGACTAACAAGAACATCCACCCATCTAAGGTTGTTAACCTGGGCGATACAGTAACTGTAATGGTTCTGGAAATCGACGAAGAACGTCGTCGTATTTCTCTGGGTCTTAAGCAGTGCATCGATAACCCATGGGAAACGTTCGCTAAGTCACACGAAAAAGGTGACAAAGTGTCTGGTAAGATCAAGTCAATCACTGACTTTGGTATCTTTATCGGCCTTGACGGTGGCATCGATGGTCTGGTTCACCTGTCTGACATTTCTTGGAACAAGACTGGCGAAGAAGCCGTTCGTGACTACAAGAAAGGCGACGAAATCTCTGCAGTTGTACTGCAAGTCGACCCAGAGCGTGAGCGTATTTCGTTAGGCGTTAAGCAAATCGAAGAAGATCCTTTCAACAAGTATCTGACAGATAATAAGAAAGGTGCTATCGTTACTGGTACAGTTACCGCAGCTGATGCTAAAGGTGTTACTGTTAACCTGGCTGAAGAAGTTGAAGGCTACATCCGTGTTGCAGACTTGTCTCGCGACCGCGTAGAAGACGCTTCTGAAGAAGTGAACGTTGGCGATTCAATCGAAGCTAAGTTCATCGGTGTTGACCGTAAGAACCGCGTAGTTAACCTGTCTGTTAAAGCTAAAGACCAGGCTGACGAGAAAGAAGCTATCGATAAAGTAAATCAGCAAGAAGACGCTGGGTTTGCTAACGCAATGGCTGAAGCCTTTAAAGCGGCGAAAGGCGAGTAATCACCTTTTGTAGCATCTGACGCACGGTGTTAAGACAAGTGCTTTGCACCGTGTGTTTACTGATGTAAGCTGTTTCATATCGACGATGACAAAGAGGTTACCATGACCAAGTCTGAACTAATTGAGCGGCTCGCTGATCAGGCTCGCCATATCCCGGCGAAAGAGCTTGAATCAGCTATCAAAGAAATGCTGGAGCAAATGGCGCAAACCCTGCAGAAGGGTGACCGCATTGAAATCCGCGGCTTTGGTAGTTTTTCACTACATTATCGGGCACCCCGTGTTGGTCGTAATCCAAAGACTGGCGAAACGGTGGAACTGGACGGTAAATACGTTCCTCACTTTAAGCCTGGTAAAGAGCTACGTGACCGGGTTAACGCGTCAATAGCCTGAGCTAAATAAAATAAAGCACTGTTGTCAGTGCTTTTTTTGTATATCAATACTGTAACAGGGTAAGCATTTTGCTATCCTGTCGCTATTGTATTCTGTTGGGAACTCTTTCTTGAAAGGCTTAGTGTTTTTTATCTGCATTGTGGTGTTACTGGTACTGGCTGTGGCTGTTGGTTCACAAAATGATGCAGTAATTCCGGTAAACTACCTTATAGCCAAAGCAGAGATGACCATTGCCACATTAATTGCCATTGCTGTAGCACTTGGCGTTATTGTCGGCGTCTTAGCTGTTTTGAGTAGTTGGTTAACCCTGCGCGTAAAAGTGATCAGGCTGCAAGCTAAACTCAATCGACTGCAGAAAGAATAATCTCCATGTTAGAGCTGCTATTCCTGCTGCTTCCTGTAGCCGCCGGCTATGGTTACATCATGGGGCGTAACAGTGTCAGACAGGCACAACGCAAACAGTCCAGTATTCTCTCCAAGCACTATTATCGCGGTTTGAATTTCCTGCTGTCTGATCAACCAGATAAGGCAGTGGATACCCTAATCAAAATGATCAATCTGAACAACGATACGGCTGAAACCCACATTGCCATGGGAAACTTCTTCAGACACCGTGGCGAAATTGACCGTGCCATTCGTGTTCACCAAAATTTGGTGAGTCGTGACGAGTTACAATCGACACAGCGAGAAAATGCATTGCGTGAACTGGGCAGAGACTACATGCAAGCGGGTTTTCTTGAGCGTGCGGAAGATACGTTTGCAAAGCTTTTGTCTAGTGACAAACATTTTGATTTTGCGCAGCAACAGTTGTTTTCTATTTATCAAACGACCAAAGAATGGGAGCGTGCAATTGCTTTAGCAGAGAAAATGCTACAAGACAACGACGTTGTACGCTCTAAGCTTGCCCACTTCTACTGTGAGCAGGCGCAAATTGAGTTAGATAAACAGCATATAGAGCAGGGCCTTGCCCTACTACAAAAAGCCGTAAATGCCGATGAAAATGCGACACGCCCCTGGTTAATGCTAGGGCAGGTTACTTTTGATGAAGGGCGCTACCAGGAATCTATAGAATACTTGTTGCAGGTTGCCAAGCGCGAAGAAGACTGGTTTATAGAGGCCATTCCTGTCCTACATAAAATCACCGAACAAACCGGGGACTGGGATAACTTTGAAAATTTGCTAAAAGCACACTGGGTGCAATGCGCTACAGCGTATCTTGCCATGGTTGCGGTGATGGTTAAGCAAAACCGTAATCAACAAGCTGCAGATTATTTATTTTCACAATTGCAAAAAACACCCACAATGCGTGGTTTTCACCGCTTAATGCAGTTGTATAGTGACAATACCACTGATAATGATGCCAAAATGACGTATCAGCATCTGGCAGAACTGGTTAGTAAACAAATTCAACAACGCCCACGTTATCGCTGTAAGAGCTGTGGGTTTTCCGGACGTAAACTCTATTGGTTATGTCCTTCATGTAAAAAGTGGGGTGTGGTACATCCCATTCGTGGTTTAGACGGAGAATAGTAAACTGTGACTCAAGATCCTCGCGTCATCGTAGCGCTGGACTTCGACAATGTCGAACAAGCTAATCAACTGGTCAATCAACTGGAGCCTTCGGCTTGCAAACTTAAAGTGGGCAAGGAAATGTTCACGTTGTATGGCCCGGAATTTGTGAAATCGCTTATTAATAAAGGCTTTGATGTCTTTTTAGACCTTAAATTTCACGATATTCCCAACACAGTTGCTAAAGCCTGCAAAGCGGCGGCTGAGATGGGCGTGTGGATGGTAAACGTACATGCGAGCGGTGGTGCAGAAATGATGCGTAAAGCTAAACAAGCTATTGAAAGCTCATCACACCCGCAAACCAAACTCATTGCCGTAACGGTATTAACCAGTATGGATCAGGAGCAACTTAGCGATGTAGTTCCCGGTGTCACCCCGGCTGAACAAGTATCGAAGCTGGCTGCATTAACAGCGGAATCCGGCCTCGATGGTGTTGTGTGTTCCGCAAAAGAAGCGGTTATGCTGCGTGAATCATTGCCTGAGTCGTTCTTACTGGTTACCCCGGGTATCCGCCCCGCAGGAGCGGATGTTGGCGACCAAAAACGTGTTATGACGCCGGTTGATGCAATGGAAGCGGGTGTGAGTTATCTGGTTATGGGCCGTCCGATTACCCAATCAGAGAACCCTTTGGCTACGCTTACCAGCATTAATGAGTCAATTGCCTGAGTCTCTGGAAACGGAATGACTATCAACGAAAAGGCTACTTTAAAAAGTAGCCTTTGTTAGTTTAGAAGAGGGCAGATTGACACCCTTCATACGTACATTTGTTTTCACAGAACAGCGTATCGTTAGAGTCGATAATCCTGTCACGATTAATATCCATTCGTTCGTTTTCTGCTGAAACTGGGTTGCCACGGTGTTTTCCAACGCGTTCAATATCGAACAAATCTACAAAATAATCCCCATTAGTGTCACAGGACAACGATTCTTTTGGCGTCTCAGGCTCCTGAACGGCTACCGTTGCATACGCGGTATCTTCGGTAGTTCCATCGGTTATTGTTAGCGTAAAGGTGTAGCTGCCTGCTTTATCAGGTGTGACAGACATCCGGGGGGGGCCATTTGTCACGCTTAACAGGCTGTTTTCGGGTTTTGCCTGGATACTCCATCGATACTCAACCTGATTTCTATCACCAACGTCACTATCTGAACCATCTAACTCAATGTTGCTCCCGAGGGTTATCGACGCTTTTGCCGTTAGTATTGCTGAAAGTGGGGGGGCGGGCTTTGCAACTTCTGTCGCGGTTAATGAAAGGGATTTAACGTATTCATCTATCGTGTCGCTAGCCACGAATTGAACCTCATACTCACCTGCCATATCCGGGGTGAACTGTGCTTTCAGGCCTGAACTAACGACCAGTTCACTGCGACTCTCCGGGGGTGTTTTAATAAATACCCAGTTAAAGTTAACATTTACATCTGAATCATTGATAACAATGGCTTCCAGTATTACGGGCTTTCCGACATCACTGCCTGTTGATGCTGACAACGAAATAGTTGGGGCTTTATAAACCACGTGTATGGAATGGGTGGCAGTGTATGTTTTCCCCTCAGCCTGAATGCTTGATGTTATTGTGTAATCTCCCGGTGTTGCACTTTTAAATAGTATAGTTTGAGGGCCTGTTTCCTTTTCGCTAACAAGCAGGTCCGTCGCGATTGCATTCTCAGGTGCATGGGACACTGTCCAGTTAATATCAGTATCTTGCGGGGTATGCTGTAGTGAAGCAGTAAGTGATACCTGCTCTCCCAGCTTGATATTCGACGGGCCACTAATGTGAATACTGGGAAGTTCAGGCATTTTCATGATGGGTACCAGTGTCATCCTTATCTGGTATTTGCCTGTTTCCGCATTACCGCGACTGGATGACGTATGACCGTCCTGGACTTGTACAATGTAACGTCCTGTTTGTTGAATTTTTATTGTATTAAATCGCAACACATTATCGTTACCGCTTTGCGCCATAATTTTCCCATCCGGTGCAAATATAATAGCGTGTACGGCTAAATTTTTTGCATCCAGATCTGTGACAGTAATAGACAGAGTTTGCCCTGTTACTGCATCAAAATACCAGCTATCTAAATCTCCCTTATCGATGACATCCTCTACAACACCGGCGTTCTTCAGGCTACCAAGTTCAGAAATGGTGGATTGAGCAAGGTAGACACGATAGGCCCCAGTCTCTGCATGTCCGCGGCTTGAAGACGTATGACTGTCTTTAACAACCAGTAGATAGGTGCCGGACTGGGGGGCTTCAATAGCGTGGAATAATTGGACGGTGTCATTACCGCCATCTACCAGTATAGTGCCATCCGGATTATAAATGGTGCCATGCATGGCCAAATTACTGTTTGAATGATCCACAATGGTTGCGGTAAATATATCCCCGGCATTTAAGGTAAATTGCCATGAATCAATATCGCCCCGATCAATTGTCTCATCAACATAACGGCCAGGCGCTATGGCCCCATGTTCTGATTGATAATTGTTCTGATAGTAAATTCGGTAACGCCCGGTTTCATTGAAGCCGCGGCTGGATGATGTATTACCGTCTTTAACTTCTACCGAATAGGTACCCGTCATGTCCGGTTTGTAGTTATGTACTAAAACGACGTTGTCGTTAGTACTATCAATGGCGACAGCACCATCTGGTTTGTAAATGACGACCTGAACAGCCAGGTTATTGTTACTGACATCGGCAACATTAATGCTGAAGATTTCTCCTGCTGTTGCTTCAAACATCCATAAGCCACTTTCGCCTGGTGTGGCAATTTCGCCTTCGACAAAGTTTCCATTTATTAATTCATTAGCGGAAGAAAAGCAGGAGATGAAGAACAGTAAGACAGTCACAAGACTGAGTGAGGCTGCACGAGCTCGATTGATGTGCTGCATATTACTTCCTTTTAATTTGCTATAACAATGACACAAAATAGTGTTATCAATCATTTAGATAAGTGACTTTACTGACCGACGTCATAAGACTTTTGGTTGGGTCTGACTTCAGCGTAAAGCGATTGGCCTGCATCCAGGCTTCTGTCAGGCAGGCGAAGCCACCAACGCCATATCCCTGGCCCCAACTGTTGGCTGCAATAGCACAGTAGCGTCCTTCTTTAGCGTGCATTGTGTCCGGTAGCTTTATGAAGCCGACAAGTAACATGGCATGTCCACGGGCGAATGTTCTTGCATGGGTTGTCTGGTTTATGGCGTCATTCTGGCGAACCACACCATTTGTCTCTACGTAACTGTCGGTGAGAGTAAAGCCAGCGGCAATGGGCTTATTTTGAGTAAGCTCGCTGATTATTTCGTTAAACGAGAGGTGCTGATTAATCTCAGTGACTTCAAATAATGCGCCACGCTCATTCATACATTGTTGGGACAATGGACTGTGCGTTAAATTGTTTTTGTTTAATTTTGGTGAGTAAGGGCAGTATAGCTCCTGGCGTATATATCCTGTTGATTTCATCTTCAGGCTATTCAGGAACCCGGTATCAAAGTAGGCGCTCTCTGTATGCTCAATCTGATTACAGGGGGCATCAACGCAGTCAGGTTTACTCAGCCAGTAAAAATGCTGCTCTGAAAGGTCAAGTTCTTTGGGAGAGAACCGTTGATGTTGACCCAATACCGTTTCAATGGCTCTTATGCCAGTAAAAGCAATACCCGTACCTCGTTCTTTTTGGTCCCGAATGTCGATGTCCATTGCATTGGGAATAACATAAAAGTCTCCGGCATTCATCGAATCCAAAGGATCCTCTCCCGGCGGCAGAGGTAAATCATTTATGTCACTTTTATCTTTGGGTATCGTGTTTTCTGTTTCGTCGTTTTCATCCGTATATTGCTTGCGGTGGTTCATATAGTACTTTTTCGCCATACCCCATTCTGCGGTTACCGCGTTGTAGTCTTCTGTCCAGGTATCAACAATATTGCGGTAATCTTTTTGGAAGTCCTTCATGATATTGCTCATGCCAGAGTAAACATCACTGCTATTGCCTTTATTTTGGGCCTTGTCTTTTTCTGTGGGAGAGGGCGTATCTTCCTTTGATTGTTCTTCGTCAATGGTGGCATTTTTGTCTTTTTCACTTAATTCAAGTCCCATATCTTTAAGGATGGTCTGAATAACGAATGAACCATATTGAGAGACTTGACCCGGTGAGGAGGTCTTTTGGGGTTCCAAGACGAGATTGGCAGTCGCGGGAACACTAAAAGCGACACTGAATAAAAGCACCAGCTTTTTGTCCATATTAATAATTCCTTTTACTATGGCACAAGGTTTACCACATCAGTGAAACATCAGAACTAATGCGGACAGAAAAGCGTTTGAGATAAAGCTACAACCGTAAGAAAAACGACATTCAATAGGAGCTGGTTAAAATATAATCACACGTAGTAACTGAATGCAATATAGTTTTTAAGCGAGGCCTGTATGGCTATTTTAGTAGGTGGCAACGTTGAGTTGTGACAGCGGGAATTAGCTCAAAGAGAATAGAAAAGGGGCTGATTAGCCCCTTTAGACATCGGCATACCGAAATTATCTTAATGCATCCAATGCCGGGGTGTAGGTAATACCCAACTGTTCACCCAGGGCTTCAACAACAGCCTGGTAAGTCACTTTGCCTTCGTGAACGTTCAAACCGTTTAACAGGTGAATGTCTTCCAGCATGGCTTGCTTAGGGCCTTTGTTAGCCAGAGCAAGACCAAATGGCAATGTGGCGTTATTCAGCGCCATGGTTGATGTTCTTGCTACGCCACCAGGCATGTTAGCAACGCAGTAGTGAACTACGTCGTCAATGATATAAACAGGGTCCTGGTGCGTGGTGGCTTTAGACGTTTCAAAGCAGCCGCCCTGGTCAATGGCAACGTCCACTAGCACTGAGCCTGGTTTCATGTTTTTGATGTGTTCACGGTTCAGCAGTTTTGGCGCAGCTGCACCTGGAATCAGAACCGCACCCACAACCAGATCTGCATTGGCAGAATAATGCTCAATGGCATCAACCGTCGAATACACCGTTTTAACCTGACCATTGAAGATATCATCTAACTGGCGTAAGCGTGGCAAAGAGCGGTCCAGAATAGTGACATCAGCACCCAGGCCCAACGCCATTTTAGCGGCTTGAGTTCCCACAACACCACCACCGATGATCAGCACTTTACCCGGAGCAACACCTGGTACACCGCCTAAAAGTGTGCCGCTTCCGCCATGCGCTTTTTCAAGGTAATGAGCACCGGCTTGTACTGACATACGGCCAGCTACTTCACTCATAGGTGCTAACAACGGCAGGCCGCCGTTTCTGTCAGTTACGGTTTCGTAAGCAATACAGGTAGCGCCAGACGCAATCAATAATTCAGTTTGAACCGGGTCCGGGGCAAGGTGCAGGTAGGTATACAGCGTTTGGCCTTTACGCAGTTGTCTGCATTCAGACGGTTGAGGTTCTTTCACCTTCACAATCATTTCTGCTTCCGCAAAAATTTGCTCTGCGGTATCGACGATGGTTGCACCCGCATTTTGGTAAAGTTCGTCAGTAAAGCCAATTGCCGTACCTGCATTGGTTTCTACTATTACCTGATGGCCATGAGCGACAAACTCTTTTACTGCGGCCGGAGTTAAACCTACGCGGTATTCATGATTTTTTATTTCTTTTGGTACACCAACTAACATGCTTTTCCCCGTCTCAAATTGGGTTGTTCAATAAAGATGCTGAGTATAGCCAATGATTTAGAAATATATCTGCTGTAATTTCATACTTTGCAGTGTTATATTTTGAGTAAATTCGAATACGCAAAATATAATATGCTGGTAAAAACCCCGAAACACCTCGATCGTATTGATAGAAATATACTTTCTGTATTGCAAAAAGACGGACGTATTTCTAATGTAGAATTGGCCAAACAAGTAGGGTTGAGTCCAAGTCCTTGTTTAGAAAGGGTTAAACGGTTAGAGTCTCAGGGCTATATAAAGGGATATCACGCTGTGCTGGATCCACAGAAGCTAGGCGCGGCTATGCTGGTGTTTGTTGAAATTACGTTATCAAAAACGTCAGTGGATATTTTTGCAGAATTTTCAGCTGCGGTTCAGCAACATGATGATATACAGGAGTGTCACCTGGTTTCAGGCAATTTTGACTTCCTGTTAAAAGCCAGGGTGGCAGATATGTCGAGTTACCGTAAATTATTAGGGGATACGTTGCTTCGACTACCCGGGGTAAGTGCTTCGCGGACCTATGTGGTAATGGAGGAAGTTAAGAGTACCAATAGTCTTAGAATTAATACAAAATAGCGCGATAGCTGATTACGTATACAGGATAAAATGCCGCATACTGTTACAATCAGGCGCAGATATTGCTGGTAGAAATAGTTCCACACGCAAAAAGTGTAATTAAGCATGTATACAAGTGCGCTAACACGTCATTGTCGTAACAAGTGTGATATAACAATCTGTAACGGCATCTGATAAAGGTTTAACAGATACCGGCTTAGCGCAAAGCAAATAAAATAATGACAGTATGCCCAAAGAGGCAAACGAACAGAGAATTTTAGGGAATATGGTGCGACTTTCAGGCGTTCAACGCATATGGGAAACAGGTATGATCATCGCCTGTGCCCTGGCGTTCTTCTTACTTTTGGCGCTAGCGTCATTCCACCCGGGCGATCCGGGGTGGAGTCAGGCTGGCTTACAACCGAACGTGCACAATTGGGTAGGGCCTACTGGTGCCTGGACCGCAGATTTACTGTTTTTCACTTTTGGTTATCTGGCATACATCATGCCTTTTGGCAGTGCCTTTCTGGGCTGGTTTGTCTTTCATCACGTTAAATCCTGGCGTGAGCTGGACTACCTGACTATTGGGCTGCGTATTGTTGGCGGTCTTTTGCTGTTACTTGGTTTGAGTGGCATTGCCAGCATTAATTTCGATGACCTGTTTAGCTTCAGTGCCGGCGGGTTAGTTGGCGACGTGATTAGTTCAGCGTTGATTCCGTATTTTAATACACCCGGTACTATATTGTTGCTGCTGTGTTTTTGTTGCGTTGGCTTTACGCTGATGACGGGCATTTCCTGGTTATTGATTATCGATAAGCTGGGTGAAAGTACCATTTGGGCGAGCCAAAAAGCCATCGCTGGGCCGCAAAAGCTGTTGGCGTTAAATATGCCAACCTTGTCGTTGCCGAACAAATCTGAAGAAGCGTCGCCAAAAGACGACGATTTGAATATTACCAGTCTGCGTGCGGAACCACCATCGGAACCAGAAAAACGCGCGCCGCGAATGGATGAACGCAGTGAACCGACCATGACGATTCCTGATGAAGTTTTCGCGACCGATCTGGACGACGACGTCGCCGATGATTTGCCACCGTTCCATATTGACGATCACGTTAAACCCGCGTCGGCTGTGAAGAGTACCTCAGAGAAAGTGAACTTTACTGACCTGGGCAGTGGGGCAGGGGAGAGCAAAGACAACCCTGAACCCGCGGTTCAAAAAGCGGCTGAACCAGTAATTCCAGTTACTTCAAAGCCTAAAGAAAGTGCGTCAGCGGAACAGATAGCCGAGGACACAGCCGATTTAGGCCCAATGCCTTCCTTTGACCTACTGGAACGTGCGGATAAACACGAGAATCCAATTTCTCAGGAAGAACTCGATATTGTGTCGCGTCTGGTAGAAGAAAAGCTGGCTAACTTTAACATCGAGGCGTCGGTGGTAGGTGTTTACCCAGGCCCGGTGATCACCCGTTTTGAAATTGACCTGGCGCCAGGCGTTAAGGTCAGCAAAATAACAAGCCTATCCAAAGACTTAGCGCGTGAAATGTCGGCGACCTCTGTGCGTGTTGTCGAAGTGATTCCGGGTAAATCTGTTATCGGACTTGAGCTGCCGAACAAAAAGCGCGAAATGGTGCGCTTGAGTGAAGTAATTGGCGCAGATGCCTTCCAGTCTAATCCCTCAGCGCTAACAATGGTGCTGGGCGCTGATATCAGCGGTAAGCCCGTGGTGGTTGATTTGGCTAAAATGCCTCACTTGTTGGTTGCCGGTACCACGGGCTCAGGTAAATCAGTGGGTGTGAACGTCATGATTCTGAGCTTGCTGTATAAGTCGACGCCAGAAGACGTTCGCATGATCATGATTGACCCGAAAATGCTGGAATTGTCGGTATACGAAGGGATTCCGCATCTGCTTGCTGAAGTGGTGACAGACATGAAGGAAGCCGCTAACGCGCTGCGTTGGTGTGTGGGTGAAATGGAACGTCGCTACAAGCTCATGTCAGCCCTTGGGGTACGTAACCTGAAAGGGTACAACGCCAAGGTGACCCAGGCGATTGCAGATGGTCAGCCAATTAAAGATCCGTTATGGCGTTCTGAAGACAGCATGGAAACTGAAGCGCCGGATTTAGGCAAACTACCCGCGATTGTTGTGGTGGTTGACGAATTTGCCGACATGATGATGATTGTGGGCAAAAAAGTCGAAGAGCTAATTGCTCGTATCGCGCAAAAAGCGCGGGCTGCCGGGATCCACCTGGTTCTGGCAACACAGCGTCCGTCTGTTGACGTTATCACCGGCTTGATCAAAGCCAACATTCCTACACGGATAGCGTTCCAGGTATCCAGTAAGATTGACTCGCGAACCATACTGGATCAGCAGGGTGCTGAAACGCTGCTTGGTATGGGTGATATGCTGTATCTGCCGCCGGGTAGCCCGGTACCGACGCGTGTGCATGGTGCTTTTGTAGACGACCATGAGGTGCATGCCGTAGTCGCCGATTGGCAGAAACGCGGCAAACCAGAATATATCGATGAAATTCTGAATCCAGAAATGGGCGCAGAAATTCTGTTGCCGGGAGAACAACCTGAAGGCGCCGATCAGGGAATGGATGCTTTCTATGACGAAGCCGTTGCTTTTGTTACTGAAACCCGCAGAGCATCTGTGTCCAGCGTACAGCGTAAATTCAGAATTGGTTACAATCGGGCCGCGCGTTTAGTTGAACAAATGGAACAAAGTGGTGTCGTTAGTGCTGCAGGGCATAACGGTAACCGCGAAGTATTAGCGCCGCCTGCTCCCCGAGATTAATACAGGACAGTTATGAAAAAATACCTAATTAAGTTGTTGGTGTTGAGCCAGTTAATGTTTGTCGGACAGGCCGTTGCCGATGATGCTGAATTGTTGAAGGCACGCCTTTCTGATTTGAAGTCATTCACAGCAGCATTTAGCCAAACCGTGAAAGACGAACAGGGCACGGCTGTGCATGAAGCCCAGGGAGCTATCACAATGACGCGCCCTAACAAGTTGCGTTGGGAAACAACCATGCCCGACGAAACGTCACTGATCGCCGATGGTGAATCTGTGTGGCATGTCGACTTTTTTGTTGAGCAAGTGACAGTCATGTCTCAACAACAGGCCATCGAGAATAACCCTATGGTACTGCTCACAAGCAACAGCCAAGCAATCTGGCAGCAATACAGTATTACTCAGGTAGACGACAACGCGTTTAATGTGTCGCCCACGTCGGGTAACGGGCAAATTCGCACGCTCACCGTGCAGTTTGATGAAGCAGGTCTGGCGGGTTTAGTGATGCTCGACAGTCAGCAACAACAAAGTGTCATTCAGTTTACCAATCGCAAATTCAACGCGGTGATCTCTCCTGAGCAGTTTACCGTTGCCGTACCTGACGGATTTATGCTGGACGATCAGCGTTCATGAGTTTATTTGCCCAACAACAATACGAGCCGCTGGCAGCCCGTATGCGTCCGCAAAATCTGGACGAGTATGTTGGGCAGCAACATTTGGTTGGACAGGGCAAGCCCCTGCGTAAAATGCTCGAGTCCGGACATTGCCATTCCATGATCCTATGGGGGCCGCCTGGTACCGGTAAAACCACGCTGGCTGAGTTAATTGCGCGTTACACCCAGGCCCAGGTAGTCAGGTTATCTGCTGTTACCTCTGGTGTAAAAGACATTCGTGCGGCGGTTGACCAGGCTGAACAAAATCAGTCTATGGGCGAACGTACGTTGTTGTTTGTTGACGAAGTACATCGCTTCAATAAGTCTCAGCAAGATGCGTTCTTACCCTTTGTTGAGTCCGGTTTGGTCACTTTTGTTGGGGCAACAACAGAAAACCCCTCCTTTGAACTTAATAACGCGTTACTGTCCAGAGTGCGCGTGTATGTACTTAAGGCCATCGATGAAGACGCGCTAAGCGCCCTGCTTGATCGCGCGCTGGGCAACACAGAAAAAGGCCTGGGCGAGCGAAAGCTGGCGATAGCCGACGATGCACGCTCGGCCCTGATAGGCTTATCGGGCGGTGACGGTCGCAGATTGCTCACTTACCTGGAACTGGCCAGTGATTTTACCGAAGGCGCTGAAATTTCCCTGGCAGATATCGAACAGGCCGTAGGCGAGAAAGTGGCCAGTTACGACAAGCAAGGTGATACCTTTTACGATTTAATTTCAGCGTTTCACAAATCGGTAAGGGGATCAGACCCCGATGCTGCATTGTACTGGTATGCTCGCATATTAAATGGTGGCGGTGATGCCTTATATGTAGCGCGCAGATTACTGGCTATTGTGTCGGAGGATATTGGTAATGCGGATCCCCGTGCCATGCAAATAGCGGTAAACGCCTGGGATGTTTATCACCGGCTAGGGCCTGCCGAAGGTGAGCGCGCTATTGCTCAGGCCGCAGTTTACTGTGCGCTGGCTGCAAAGAGCAATGCCGTCTACGTTGGCTTTAAGCAAGCCATGCGTGATGCCCGTGAGCATCCTGATTACCCGGTGCCGGTACACTTACGAAACGCACCAACTAAACTATTAAAAGAAATGGGCCATGGCGCAGAGTACCGATACGCCCATGATGAACCTAACGCATTTGCAGCCGGTGAGGTGTACCTACCGCCTGAATTGGCCGATACCCGCTATTATTCTCCCAGCGAGCGCGGGCTGGAAAAAGCCCTGAAAGCCAAACGCGATTATCTCGACGAACTCAATCTTCACAGTCATCAAAAACGGAAGCCTTCATGACGCATACTCTGACTTTATATCTTTTTGTCGCCAGTGGCGGTGCAGTAGGCGCGTGTTTGCGCTTTTTCTTTACGGGTTTAGTGGATTCCTGGTTTGGAAAAGCCTTGCCCTTTGGTACACTTGCCGTCAATGTGGTCGGCTCATTTTTACTGGCGACTTTGTACGGGTTTATCGAACGCGGCGATTTGGCGGAACAACCTTACCGCGCGTTAATTGGGGTAGGGCTATTAGGTGCATTAACCACCTTCTCAACCTTTACTATTGAAACCCTCACCTTATTAGAAAATGGGCTGTGGCTTAAAGCCCTGGCCAACATTGTATTGAATGTATGTGCATGCCTGCTTGCAGCCTGGCTTGCCGTGGAATTAACCAAAGGATAAAGAAACTCACATGTTAGATCCAAAGTGTTTGCGTAGTGACATTGACTCAACGGCCGAGCGTCTGGCCAGCCGTGGTTTTAAGTTAGATGTCGAAGCTTTTAATGCCCTTGAAGAAAAACGCAAAGCCCTGCAAATAAAAACGCAGGAGCTGCAGAATGAGCGCAACACGCGAAGTAAATCCATTGGTAAAGCAAAAAGTCAGGGGCAGGACATTGCGCCATTACTGGCTGAGGTGTCTGATTTAGGCGAACAGTTGGACGCGGCGAAAGCGGAACTCAACACCTTGCTGGCTGACATTAATGAACTAACGCTGGGTATTCCTAACTTACCGCATGAAAGCGTGCCAGTAGGAAAAGATGAAACCGAAAACCAGGAAATCCTGGTATGGGGCGAGATTCCTCAGTTCGACTTTGAAGTAAAAGATCACGTCGATATCGCAGAAGGCTTGAACAAAGGTCTGGACTTTGAAGCGTCGGTAAAACTCACCGGTAGCCGCTTTGTGGTCATGCGCGACAAGATTGCCCGTCTGCACCGTGCGCTGGCGCAGTTTATGCTTGATGTGCATACCGGCGAACACGGTTATCAGGAAATGTACGTACCGTATCTGGTAAATGCAGACAGCTTGTTTGGTACCGGTCAGCTACCGAAGTTCGGTGAAGACTTGTTCCATACCAAACCTGCAACCGAGGAAGGTCAGGGACTGTCGTTGATTCCAACGGCGGAAGTACCGCTTACGAACCTGGCGCGTGACGAGATTTTTGCTGCTAAAGAGCTGCCAATTAAAATGACCGCGCATACGCCGTGTTTCCGAAGTGAAGCAGGAAGCTATGGTCGTGATACACGAGGTCTGATTCGTCAACACCAGTTCGACAAAGTTGAAATGGTTCAATTGGTGAAGCCTGAAGACAGCTTCGACGCATTGGAAGAACTCACGGGCCACGCCGAAGTGATTTTACAAAAACTGGGGCTGGCGTACCGCAAGGTATTGTTGTGCACTGGTGATATGGGCTTCGGCTCTTGTAAAACCTACGATTTGGAAGTGTGGTTACCTGCTCAGAACACGTACCGTGAGATTTCATCATGTTCAAACATGCTGGATTTCCAGGCGCGCCGTATGCAGGCACGTTACCGCAATCCTGAAACCAACAAGCCTGAGCTACTGCATACGCTGAATGGTTCTGGTTTGGCTGTGGGGCGCACGCTGGTAGCGATTCTGGAGAACTATCAACAGGCTGATGGCTCTGTGAAGATTCCAGAAGCGCTGGTGAGCTACATGGGTGGCGTAACGGAAATTACTGCCTGAGGCTAGACATCTGTTTGTAGGCTGATGATTCAGCTTACAAACACTTAGCCGGTTTTGGCAGTCCAGCCAGCTTAGTTGCTTGCTTAGCAGGCCCTTTCTTAAACAGCCGCTGTAAATAGCGGCTGTTGCCTTTCTCGGTACCAAATTTCGCCGCCATGGCTTTTACCAGAGCGCGGATCGCCGGGCTGGTTTCATATTCCTCATAAAATTCACGAACAAACTTAACGACTTCCCAGTGGGCTTCAGTCAGCTCAATGCTTTCCTGTTCGGCCAATAGGGGGACCATATCCGGATGCCACTGGGTGTAATCCAGCAAATACCCTTGCTTGTCGGTTGCTATGGTGTTGCCGTTAAATTCGAAAGAAAAAACCTGACTCATGGTGCCAAAGAAATCCATTGTTTGTGTTGAAATGAAAGCGCGACCCATTCGCTGTGACTAAGCGTTTGCGGCGCGTCTACACCGCGACTTTGACAGTCCGAGGCGAGGGCAAAGCAGTTGATGTGTGGCCACTGCTGAGCAATATGATGGGCCAGATACACGCCATCAGAACTGCATACTATGGTGGTTTTGTCTGAGTGGCCATCGAGTAGGCCTGACAGTTCATGCAGGTCGATATGCTGGTTTAATACATACAACATCAGAAGGTCACCGTATGATCAAATGTTGCCAGTGTTGCCTTTAACTCTTCTGGTGTTAAAGGCTGAATATCCATGGGCGCTGAATTCATTGATACATTGTGCTTTAGCAGAGAGACCGCGCAGGCATAACAATGGTCGATGTCATACAAGGGCATCACTTTTAATTGCTTCGCGTGGTTTTTTTGTTCGGTCGGTTGTTGATTCGACATTAATTGCAGCACGCCCATACCCACGAAAAAAACACTGCATTCATGGCCATAATTTGTTGATGCAAGGGCGAACTCAATACCTTCAGATGCACTTATATTGCCGTATGGGGGCTGTGTAAGGATAACTGCCAGCGTTGCCATTAAAACTGTACCATTTTATCTGATTGGTGTAGCGCGGTAAAAAACTCGCCTAAGCCAACTTCTTCAAAACCAGCATGAAGCGTTGACTGAGCCAACCCCAATTCTTCTGCCTGTGTCTCATCGACAATACCACGCTTGGTGGCAGCGCCAACACAAACGTGCAACGGAAAGCCATACTGTTTTGCTAACGCTGCCCATCGTGAGGGCAGGTGAATATCACCGGTGCCCGGGGCAATCATGCCATTAGCCTGCAATACGCCTTGCTGATAAAAGAAGACATGATTTATAGCAGACTGCTTCGCCAGTTCCTCGCAAAACGCGAGGGCGTTCAGGCTGGTATTCAGCGATTCAGGTGAACAGGTAATCAGTACAGAAGTTGTCGTCATAATAAACAAAAACACCCCTTAACGGGGTGTTTTCTCGTTAAGCTGTTACTAACGAATATTAATCGTCGCCACCGAACACACCCAGGATGTGTAGCAGTGATACGAAGATGTTGTAGATGTTCAGGTACAAGCCAACCGTTGCACGGATGTAGTTAGTTTCACCACCGTGAATGATACGGCTGGTGTCATACAAAATGAAACCAGACATCAGGAAGACAATTGCTGAACTAATTGCCAGGTGAACAGCAGGTACTGCGAAGAAAATGTTCGCGATTGCCGCAACCAGTACCACCAGGATACCGATGCTTAAGAAACCACCCATGAAGGAAAAGTCTTTCTTGGTGGTCAGGGCATAGGCAGACAGCGCAAAGAAGATAAGGGCTGTGCCACCCAACGCTTCCATAATAAGGCCTGGTCCTGCAACGCCAAGGTAGAAGTTAAGCGTGTAGCCTAACGAGCCACCCATCAGACCGGTGAAAGCGAAAATCCAATAAATGCCGGAGGCAGAGTCTGCCTTTTTATTGACAACGAATAATGTAATGAATGCACCGATCGTCATCAGTAACGAGACCATAGGTGAAATACCCATAGCCATAGTTATCGCCGCACACACTGCGCTGAACAATAACGTCATGCCCAGGAGCATGTATGTATTACGAAGTACCTTGTTGGTTTCCAGAACTGACTGGCTTGATGCACTGGTATACATCGAACGATTATCCATTGTTTCCTCCAATAGGATAGACCTAACTAAGTTGCAAACCATATTACGCTATAGTTTAGTGCATTTGTATGGGTTTTAGTTCCGAATTTCAATAGCTAATGACTATCAAAGTAATGAATTGTTTACTTTTTAGCTATGATCGTAAATTTATTCGTAGATTTGCATAAATCTCAGGCAAACAGTGGCAAAATGTGAAATAACGCTTTACAGCCTCAAAAATATCATTAAGATTCGCAGCAACTCAGGAGAGTTGGCAGAGTCCGGTTGAATGCACTTGACTTGAAATCAAGCGAAGGGTCAAACCTTCCGGGGGTTCGAATCCCTCACTCTCCGCCATATTTAAGAAGCCCGCACACTGTTGCGGGTTTTTTATTGCCTAATGAAAATCTTTGAAGCAGGTTGTGAAGGTAAGAATTCTTATAAATCAACAGCAGCGCTGGTCTATACGGTTCTTTTATTCACGGCATAAATATTACGTCACTGAGGTTGCCTTTGGGTTATGACTGTAATAGTCACTAAATAATCCAGTCTATTTTTAACAACCTAATTATAACGGCGTAGAAAGCGCTTACATTTTAAAAGGCATTCGCCGCAAAAAGTTAATTTACCTAACTTAAACACTTACCTTCATGACCAATTTTGATTATTATTACGCTCAGGCACAGGAATAGGTGCAATTTGCTCGCGCAGTAGTCAGGCGGGCAGGGTGTCGGACAATTCCTAATAATGACTATAAATAGCCAAAGTGAGATTCACATGATCAAAATCGCATTAGTTGACGATCATGACCTGGTGAGAACAGGTATCAAACGCATCCTTGAAGATGTGGTTGATTTTTCAATAGTGTGTGAAGCAAAAGACGGTGAAGAGGCGGTTAAATACTGCCGTAAAGATGCACCGGACGTAGTACTGATGGATCTGAACATGCCTGGAATGGGTGGATTCGAAGCTACGCGTCAAATTATGCGAATAGGTGAAAATATCCGTGTAATTGGTTTGTCGATGCAAAAAGAAGATCCTATACCATCACAGGTCATTCAGGCTGGCGCTTTTGGTTTTTTAACCAAAGATGCTGAGCCCCGTGAAATGATTGACGCTATCTACAAAGTAGCAGCGGGTCAGAAATATCTGAGCACTGAGATTGCGCAGCGTATTGCTATGGGCAAACTTATGCCCGATAACGTAAATCCATTCTCCGACTTGTCTGGTCGCGAGTTGGATATTGCTATGCGTATCACACGTGGTGAAAAGGTACCGGATATCGCAGAACAGCTGCATATCGCAACAAAGACCGTTAATACTTATCGTTACCGGTTATTCGACAAGTTAGACATCAGTACAGATGTAGAGCTTACTCATTTGGCACTTCGCCACAAACTCATTGATTTGGCCTAAGTCTCCGTAATTAATGAGTGCTTTTGACGCTTCCGCTTTTCTAAAATCACTTACTCACCAGCCAGGCGTATACAGAATGTATAACGAGGCTGGTGATGTGATTTATGTTGGAAAGGCCAAGAACCTCAAAAAGCGCGTTTCCAGCTATTTTAAACAAACCGTAGACAGCCCAAAAACCAAAGCGTTAGTCAGCCAGATAGCGCAAATGGACGTTACTGTGGTTAACAGCGAAACCGAAGCGTTTTTGCTGGAAAATAATTTTATTAAAAAGTACCGACCACGCTACAACGTATTGTTGCGGGACGACAAGTCCTATCCGTTTATTTTCTTGTCTGATCATGAACACCCAAGACTGTCATTTCACCGCGGACCACAAAAGAAGAAAGGCGAGTATTTTGGTCCTTATCCCAGTGCTTGGGCGGTAAGGGAAAGTTTGCGTTCAATGCAGAAGTTATTTCCGGTCCGTCAGTGTGAAGACAGTTATTACCGTGCGCGTAGCCGACCCTGTTTACAGTACCAAATGCAGCGATGCTCCGCGCCTTGTGTTAAAGGTTATGTGTCTGATGATGAATATGCAGAGCAGGTGCAATGGGTAAGACTCTTTCTGAAAGGGAAGAATCAACAGGTAATCAATTCGCTGGTCGAAAAAATGGAAAAAGCCAGCGAACAGCTTAACTTCGAGGCTGCGGCGCGCTACCGGGACCAAATCAATGCGCTCAGAAAGGTCCAGGAACGCCAATGGGTTGCTGGTACACAGGACGAGATGGATATTTTCGGATTTGCCTTTAAAGGCAACATGGCCTGTATACAGGTGATGTTTATTCGTGACAGCCAGTTGTTGGGTAGCAAAGCGTTTTTCCCCAAAGTGCCGTCGACGGCGACCGAAGATGAAATTTTCGAAGCATTTTTACTGCAGTTCTACCTGGCCGGTAATAAAGTCATTCCCAAACAAATTGTATTGCCCAAAGAACTCAGTGATGAGTTGGCCATTGCCGATCTGTTAAGTCAGGAAGCCAACTACCGGGTGAAGTTCTTTAAAGGTGCTCGTGAAGAAAAACGACAGTATTTGCAGTTGGCTCAGGCAAACGCGTTAAACGCATTAGAAGCACAATACGGTCAGCAAAAGTCGGTGTTTGCCCGTTACATCGATTTAGAGACTGCGCTGGAGTGGGAAAAGCCCATTCAACGAATGGAATGTTTTGATATCAGTCATACGTCGGGCCAGCAAACTGTGGCTTCCTGCGTGGTGTTTAATCGGGAAGGACCACTTAAAAGTGACTACCGTCGGTATAATATTGAAGGGATCACGCCGGGTGATGATTATGCAGCCATGGCACAGGCATTGGCACGGCGTTATAAAAATGTGCA
This sequence comes from Aestuariibacter sp., assembly GCA_017794925.1. Classification (GTDB taxonomy): domain Bacteria; phylum Pseudomonadota; class Gammaproteobacteria; order Enterobacterales; family Alteromonadaceae; genus Alteromonas. The sequence continues at coordinate 3,130,073 of CP051238.1, forward strand.
GGATGCTGAAAAAATCCCGGATATTTTGTTTATAGACGGTGGGAAAGGGCAGTTATCACAGGCTGAGCAGTTCTTTGAAGAATGGCCCCATGACAAGAAACCCTTCCTGATCGGGGTGGCTAAAGGCACAACAAGAAAGCCCGGTTTAGAAACGCTTATCATGGCTGATAGTCACGAGACTATTCCAATGAATGCCGACAGGCCTGCTTTGCACCTTATTCAGCATATTCGTGATGAATCACACCGCTTTGCCATTTCTGGTCACCGTAATCGCCGGCAAAAAGTAAAAAATACCAGCACGCTGGAGTCTATTCCCGGTATCGGTGCCAAACGTCGTCAATCCCTGATTAAATATATGGGGGGATTACAGGGCCTGAAGAAGGCCAGCAAAAGTGAGATTGCCAGTGTGCCCGGTATTAGTGAGGACCTTGCCGATATCATTTATGATCATTTACACAATTAAACCAGAGAAACGAACACCCGTTTGATTCAAACTTCCTTAATTTGGCATATCGTGTGACAATACGGTCAAATAATAAGGATCACCCTTCTGAGTTGTGTATGTGGACAATCCCAAACGTTATTACCCTGATTCGGGTAATTCTTATTCCAGTATTTGTGTTCGTGTATTTCCTCGATTGGCGCTGGGCGCACGAGGCGGGTGCATTTATTTTTTGGTTTGCGGCTATTACCGATTGGTTTGATGGCTATCTGGCTCGTAAACTAGAGCAATCAACGCCCTTTGGCGCATTCTTAGACCCTGTGGCAGATAAACTCATCGTTGCCGCGGCTTTGCTCATGATTACGCACTCGTACGATTCCGTGTATATCACCATTCCGGCCATTCTTTTGTTAATTCGCGAAATCTATGTGTCAGCATTGCGAGAATGGATGGGCTCTCAGGGCGTTCGTGATACGGTCCAGGTGTCGTTTATTGGTAAAGCGAAAACCACTGCGCAGATGTTAGCCTTAATTGGTTTGTTGTCTGGTCTTGAAACGTTTATGGGATTCCCTATTTATTGGGTAACGTTAGGTTATGGCTTACTTTATATTGCGACGGTGTTGTCTGTTTGGTCGATGGTGAGCTATACAAAGGCGGCGTGGCCACACCTGGCGGGTAAATCCTGAGCAGCGAAAAGGCTGATTTTAAACCGAAATGACCGAATTCTAAGCAAACAAACTTTTTTTGATTAAAAAGGCAGCGAAAGGCATTTTTTGTAGTTGACACATTTGTTTGGGCAGGTAGAATGCCTCCCACATTCGAAGCGGGAATAGCTCAGTTGGTAGAGCACAACCTTGCCAAGGTTGGGGTCGCGAGTTCGAGTCTCGTTTCCCGCTCCAAATTCTCGAATGGTTTGCGTTATAAATAAGGTCTGGCCTTACGTTGTTACGCAGCAATGGCGGAATGGCAGAATGGCTATGCAGCGGATTGCAAATCCGTGGATCTCGGTTCGACTCCGGGTTCCGCCTCCATTACTTCGGGCAACCAGCCCACACCAGCACATCAGTGCAACCCAAGCCCGGGTGGTGAAATTGGTAGACACAAGGGATTTAAAATCCCTCGCTGGTAACAGCGTGCCGGTTCAAGTCCGGCCCCGGGCACCATTTCCTTAGTGTTATATCCCCCCAAGTTTCAACTATCTTTACATCTTGATATCCGGATTATGATACTCAATCTTATCGGCCGTCTAATAATGGCTCTTTATCTCTGTATTTCGAATACATAAAGACGAGCAAACTCGAAAGCATTATTAGCAAAGAATGCAAAATGAAGGTGTGTTAAACATCTGTCGTGAAAAACGAGATGAAAGCCCCTTAAAACAATCGTAAACAAGTTGGGGCTTTCTCGTGTTTTGGCTTTAGGTCACCGTGTGTTTCTTTTGAAAATGGTCGTGCAGATAGGTTTGTTGGTCCATAATCGTTTTTAGCTTCTCGCATGCGATCCAGATATCTTCAAAACCGATATAGAGCGGTGCAAAGCCTACTCGCAGAATATTGGGCGCCCGAAAGTCCGCAATCACACCTTCCGATATCCAGGCCTGACAGATTGCATAAGCCTGATCATGTTTAAATGCCAACTGGCTGCCACGCTGTAAGGCATTGAGTGGGCTGGCAAGTACAAGCTCATCTGCTAGTTTAAAATGCGCCATGCACTCAAGCATAAACTCGCCCAATGCGATTGATTTAGCCCGGACTCGTTCAATATCAATGTCATTCCAAATCCCTAGCGCGGCATGAAGTACTGACATGGATATGACCGACGGCGTACCTGTTAAACTTTGCGTAACGCCTTCATGCGGTGTATAGCTGCTACTAAAATTAAATGGAGTAGCATGACCCATCCAGCCAGTAATAGGTTGAATAAACGCGTTTTCATGACGTTCTGCGACGTACATGAATGCCGGAGCGCCCGGACCACCATTCAGATATTTGTAGGTACAACCCACTGCAAAATCTACATTCCACTCGTCCAGCTTAATCGGTAATACGCCAGCAGAATGTGCGAGATCCCAAACGGTAAGAATACCGTGCTGTTGCGCCTTTTTAGTTATGGTAGCCATATCCAATACGTTTCCGGTTCGGAAATTTACCTGTGTAAGCAGCAATATCGCGACTTCATCGTTTAATGCCGACTCGATGCCTGCCTCTTCAACAGTAACGAGTTGGCAACGTTGTTCACCTAACAACTGTTGGATACCCTGAACAATGTAAACATCAGTAGGGAAATTATCGTTGGTGGTGACGATCTTTGTTCTGCCTGGCTGCAACGCCAGTGCGCCGCATAATAGTTTAAACAAATTAACGGAAATAGAATCACAACAAGTAACCTGATCATGTTTAGCGCCAAGTAATGGCGCAATGCGTTCACCACATTGTTGTGGCAGGTTAATCCAGGCGTGTTTGTTCCAACTGGTAATAAGATCCTGGCCCCATTGTTGTTCAACGACCTCCAGGGCCCGCGTTTTGGCCGCTTTCGGTAACGCGCCTAACGAATTGCCATCAAGGTAGATACAGTTGGTTGGTATTTCAAAGTGTTCGCGGCAGGATGCCAATGGATCCTGTTGGTCCCGTTTACGGGCTTCTTCATGCATACTATTGTCCGTCTGACAGTAAATCTAAAAACTCGCGAAAGGCGAGGGAACCTGAGTGTAAATAATCAAAGTGACCAGCACCCGGCACCACTATTCTGGATGTACCGGCAAGATAACTTTGTTGCTCTGCGACAATGTGATCAGAGGTACCCTGTATTAACACTACGGGAGACTCTATATTTTCGATCGATGGCGTTGCTGCTGAGTAGGCGTCAGGTTTTTCATCCGGCGTGCCACCGAAAAATTGAGGCGTAGCGGTTTCACAACTGTTACTGCCTTTTGCGTATAGTTTAAGCTGGGTTATGGCTGCTAAACCAATGACTTGATTGAATTCGGTTGGAAGTTCTTGTGCCACCAACAAGGCCAGGTGCCCACCAGCTGAATGTCCAGCCAGAATAACCGGCGCATCCTGTGCATTTGCCCGTGCCCATTCCAACGCTTTCCTGCTTCCCTCAACGACATCATTGAAGCTACCCGGCCATCCGCCGCCATCATCGCCCGTCCTGCGGTATTCAACGGCGTAAACACTAATCCCTGCATTCGATAAAGCGGTAAACATGGCTTGTCCATGGGTATAGTCAAAGGCATTTAACCAACAGCCGCCATGAATGAATATCAGTGAAGACGTCGTCGTGCCTTTTGCTGGCCAGTGGTATATACGCTGGAGCGGGTCTTTGCCATACGCCTGCTGGGCGTCATAGCTTGTAAATGGTAACGCAATGACATCGTTGTATGGAATGTTGACTTTGTCATTCCGCGTTTCAGTCGGCGCGGAGGTTGTCGGTGCATTAGTACTACACCCTACAATAAACGATGTAACCAGTAGAGTAGGTATCAGCTTGTTAATAATAAAGTCCTTAAAAATAAAAAGGGCACATCGAGTGCCCTAATCATTTACTTACAATGAATCACTATCGATAGCTATGTTTTATAGCATTAATCTCGTTATCTAACACGGTATTGCATTGGTCCATCGTATTACTTGCCAGGTCAAAGTACTGTTTACTTTCCAAATTAACCTTATTGACGTTAATCAGTTGCTCTCTGATGGTCTGCGTCAGCGTAGTACAGGCTTGTTTGGCCTGTTCAATTTGCGAAACGGTTGAACCAGCCTGCAACAGGCTCAACCGATCGAAGGACTGACCGCTCAGCGTGTTGATTTTTTCGTATAAATAGCCCAGCTTTACTTTGTCAATTTGGGTAGATTCTCCTTTTGTCGCTACTGCAACCCCTATAGCCCGGGCTTGACCTATAAACTCAATGACCTTCGGGAACTCGTGCCACAAAAAATGAATTTGTGGGTTTTTCTGCTGTTCACCACCAAACTCGATGTTTTCGGCCACATCCTCAAGTAAATACAAAAGCGTCTCAATGAGGTGTGTGTGTTGCTGAAAGCTGGTTACTACCGTTAACTTCTCGGCGTTGCCTTTTAGCCGGCTCCAGTGGTCCAGGTAACTATCCCAACGAGCTTCGCGTTTTAACATATCGTTATGTCGGAGCGGATCGGCTATAGACGAAATGTGTTGCTTTAACGCGATAAGTTCATTCCTGACACTTTCATTTCCTTGTAAGTAAGAGGCTGTGAGGCCACGATGTTTCTGCGTATAGCTGATTATCTTTTTGACGCTCCCGATTAGTTCGAGTGCATCATACAAACGTTGCTTTTGTAAACGCTGACTGCGGAACCATTGAAACGCAATCAGCCCTAGCAACAGTAATACAAGACCTAGCATTATCATTTCCATGAAAATCCCTCCTACCTGACCGACAGCGAGCGCAGATACTCTGCGACCGATGATGTTTCTTTGGCTATGTGGGCATTTGCCGCAGCGCCTTCAACCACACGCTCTATGCTGCGGGATATTTCTTCCGTGGCTTTACTCTGCTGTTCGGTGATAGCCGAAATCTCCATCACCTGATTGCGTGAATGTTCTGATTGTTGTTCTATATTGGCCAGGATGTCAGCCGCATCTTTGGCTTTATCCAGACAATCATGGGTACGTTGGGTAACACGCTGCATGTTTTCGGCAACCAATTTTCGCTGAGTATCCAGCTCAGCAATACTCTGGTTTATGGTATCGGCAGATTGCCGACTCTCAGACGCTAGGTTACGTACTTCATCTGCTACAACGGCAAAGCCTCTACCCATATCACCAGCGCGGGCCGCCTCAATTGACGCATTGAGCGCCAGTAAGTTTGTTTGCTCCGCAATGTTCTGTATGGTTGCTGTTAGTGTTAACACGGTCTCTATAGACTCGCCCAAAATATTAATAGCACTGTGAGTCTCGTCGACATCTTTACCAACATATTCAACGTCAGTAACCAGATCGCCCATATAACGGTGACCTTGCTGAGCCAGGTTTGATGCTTGCAGGGCGGCATCGTTTACCTGATTGAATTTTTCAACAATTTCATTCAATGAAGCCGTTAGCTCATTAACTGCTGCGGCCGTTGATTCGGTGGCTGCGGATTGTGATGTCGCATTTTCAGAAACCTGTACTGCAGACTCAATCATTTGTTCGGATGAATATTTCATCTCCGAAAAATGCTCAGCAAACTTGTCGCGCTGTCTGGCAACCTCTTTGAGAATGTCGAAAACAGACTTTACATGTTCAGTAAGGATGGTCGGGCTATCAACCAGGTTCTGATAGCCTTCTTCATCATTTTTTACTTCCGCAAGTAACGTATCAATAGTGTGAATTTCGTCCACTAACAATAACAATATTGACAGTACCACCCAGGTCATGAGTACTGTACAGGGAATGGTTAATGCGAGTGGTTCACCAGGATTAAGTAAAATAAAACCATACCCGCCGAGGTTAAATAACACCGTAAGGATGGCGGCTTGTTTTAGCCCAAATGCATTAATTAATATAATGCCAGGGAATCTTAACAACGAGAGCATAAATCGTGTCCTTAACTTATTGCTTCCTTGAAAGCAGGATCACAGCAATCTTTGCGCCATGTTCAACATGATAAATGCGATTGATTCTTAGGCAGATTGCAGGGGAGTAGAGTATGTTTCAGTAAATCCTGCACCATGGTAGTGCGATGGTGCTTTTTTATAGCTCATTGTGATTTTTTAGATTTGGGAGTTTTTGTCGGACACCGGTGGCAGATTTACGATAAATTTCTCTTATTAAATTCGGTTTTTGAGTGCGATGAAAATATAGATGATCAGTAAAAATAGAATGGATATTGGTCTGCTTATCAATTTTGTTGAAGAAAATGTTGAGTCACCGATAAATATTGGAGTTCTGTCGAGTCTTCTACAATGCAGTGATTCGCAGTTACATCGTGTAGTTAACCAGTGCACAGGCATGACGCCAGCAAAGTTAATTGAACTGTTAAGGGTGCACAGGGGGTGTTATTTATTGCACTATCGAAACGCAATGCGTTGCACTGATGTTGCAATTCTCTGTGGTTACGATAGTTCAGACAGTTTCAGAAGAGCATTTAAGCGCGTAACAGGGTACCCACCTAGTCAATTTCAGCGTCAGCATATAAGAATCGATACATTACCGTACATGAAAGTATTGTCAGAATTACAGCCATTGATAGACGATGAGCATTCTCAGGCGTGTCATCCAACGATTATGTGCTTACCTGCCGTGCCGGTGTATGCAATGACGCATACCGGTCATCCGGCGCACATTCCGGTCACCGTAGGCGCATTCATTCGTTGGCGAAAGCAACATAAGTTGTCGCCCACAACCAGTCGAACTTTTAACGCCTTTTGGCAGGATTCCGCAAATATAGGTAGTGATTTCCGCATTGACATAATGTGTGAAGCCGTCCGGCCAGTACAAATCACGAAGGGTAGTAACGTGTTTAAGAGTGAGTTGCCCGCAGGCAGATATGCGGTGATTGATTCTGCAGGCGGTGATCATGTTATTCAACAATCTGCGCATGCATTGATTAACAATTTTATACCGGACAGTAAGGAGGAGGCTGCCGATTATCCTCTCATAGTACAACGAATCCGCTTTTATCCGGATGTCCCGTTAAATCAGGCATTAAACCGAGTTATGGTGTTACTCAAATAACACAAAGTGGTACACTCATTTGTATTGTATTCCGACAAAGGATAAACAGTGCAGCGGCTAATTTCAGTTGACGAGTTGACGCCTGAAACCGTTTCCGAGTATCAGGTAATTTTAGTGTCCATGAGTAACCCGGTCTCGGGCGAAAAAGACACCGCTAAGGATGGGTATTTGCCTGATGCTATCAGGATTGATCTCGATGCAGAAGGCAGTGATCACAGTGGCGAGTTCCCCCATACGTTGTTATCTCCACAGGCATTCGCAACCTTGTTAGGGAGTTTGGGGGTTTCTGAGTCAACGCCGTTATTGTTATACGATAATTACGGTTTATTTTGTGCACCACGGCTTTGGTGGATGCTTAAATCCATAGGGCATCAGAATGTGGTCGTGTTAAATGGCGGCCTTCCTGCCTGGCAGGCCAAAGGTTATCCTTTAAGTCCTGCACTAAAGCCAGCAGACAACAATATCCCGATAGAGTACTGTCCAACGCCCGAAGAAAACTGGTTTTGCGATGCTGCTGGTATCATGAATGTATTAGACCAACCTGAGTCGACTATTCTCGACGCTCGCAGTCGACCGCGTTTCAACAGTCAGGTTGCAGAGCCACGACCTGGTTTGCGCAGTGGTCACATGCCCGGAGCGGTGAATGTGCCTTTCACTGAGTTGCTAACCGATTCAATATTACTGTCTTCGCCAGATACCTTGAAGTCATACTTCGAACACCACCACATCGACCTGACGAATCCGCTATTTTGTTATTGTGGTTCTGGTGTTACTGCCTGCATTGTAGGCATGGCCGCATTGGAATCAGGCGCCTCCCGGGTTACCGTTTACGATGGGTCCTGGTCAGAGTGGGGTTCTAGCAATACGTTTCCTGTGGTGACGCAACATGACTAATTCTCCTTTGCCACGTGTAGTGGTGTTAACAGGGGCCGGCATATCAGCAGAATCCGGCCTTAAGACCTTTAGGGATAACGATGGCCTGTGGGAAAACCATCGGGTAGAAGACGTCGCGACACCTGAAGCATTCGAGAGAAACCCGTCTTTAGTGTATCGCTTTTACAATGAAAGGCGGGCTCAGTTGCAGTCTTCGGATGTCAAACCTAATGCTGCTCACCAGGCACTAGCAAACCTGGAAACGTTTTTGGGCGATCATTTTTTACTGGTTACGCAAAATGTAGATAATCTGCATGAAAGAGCCGGTAGTGAGCGTGTATTACACATGCATGGAGAGCTGTTGTCAGCCCGTTGTTGTGCGTCAGGCAAATCGCGTGTATGGCATGATGATTTTGATCACACAACAGGGTGTCGGTGTTGTGTTCCGGCAGAAACACTACGGCCGGATATTGTCTGGTTTGGTGAAATGCCGCTTTTCATGGAAGACATTATGCAAGCACTGATTCAGGCAGATTTATTCCTTGCCATCGGCACGTCCGGGCATGTTTATCCGGCTGCAAATTTTGTTTCTATTGCCTCTGAATACAGGGCGCGAACCGTTGAATTAAATCTGGAGCCGGGTCTTAGAAATGAATTGTTTGATGAGTGTATTACCGGCTCCGCGGGTGAGACCCTGCCGCAATTTGTTGCACAGTTTATTCAGCAGTATAAATAATAATCTGAGAAATCCATGGAATATTTAAGCGAATTTATCACTATCGCATTGGTTCACCTGGTGGCTGTAGCCAGTCCCGGCCCCGACTTTGCGATTATTGTTCGGTACAGTGTTAATCACGGCCGGCGCATCGCCATGTACGCCAGTGTCGGCGTAGGGTTAGGCATTTTACTGCATGTTGCCTACTCTTTGGTTGGGCTGAGTGTCGTTATTAAAACCACACCCTGGCTGTACAATACGATTTGTTACTTATCGGCAGCCTATTTGCTGTACCTTGCCGTCGGCGCGCTTCGCAGTAAACCGGGCAATTCATCAGCCAGTGTCAGTACCGACACAAAGGCCACGTCTGTTACCCCTAAAAAAGCACTGATAAACGGTTTCCTAACCAACGGTCTGAACCCTAAAGCTACGTTGTTTTTCCTGTCGTTGTTTACTGCATTTATAAATGTAGATACGCCCACCGCGGTGAAAGCGTTTTATGGCATTTACCTGGCAGTTGCAACCGGGGTGTGGTTTTGCATGCTGTCCTATTTGTTAAGTACGTCCGGCGTTGTGAAACTGATTGGCGACAAAGGTTACTGGTTGGACAGGTTCATGGGCGTGGTACTGATTGGATTGGCAGTGAGGCTGGTTACACTTTAATTGTTTAGCCAGTTTTTTGAAGCTGGTTGGGTAAGGTGTGAGGCAGTGTTATACTGCGCGCGCCATTAGTTATTGAGTATAAGTTTTGTCAGAAAATATGCAGCCTGAACAAGGAAAGAGTAACCTGGAACGCGCATTGAACGGTGAGTACCGCTTCGATTTTAAAACGTTGTTTAACCGCAGCCAGTCGCTTTATAAAGCCAATTTACTAACTTTCCTGAAGTCTACCGGTTTACTGATGCTGATCGGTGTGGGTAGCACATTGATATTGATGTCTGTACTGAACGTTGATCCTGGCTCAGTGGAAAGCATGCAAAGTAGCCCTGCGGGCATGCTGGACATTATCATGCTCGTGATCATGTCGCCTTTACTGGCCGGTTTCCGCATGCTTGGCGTAAAGCTATCAGCCAATAAACAGGCTGACACCTCAGAATTGGGTCATTATTTTTCTCTGACGCTGGCCCTGGTGACACTAAATTTATTGACCAGCTTACTTATCCAGCTCGGTCTAATGCTGATGATTCTGCCTGGGGTGTATGTTTACTTGGTTACTCAGTTTTCTGTTGTGTTGTTAGCAAACAGGCGTGCCGGTGTTATTCAATCCATTATTCTATCGGCAAAGGTCGTTAATCGCTATTTACTGCCATTTTTCCTTTTGCTGATCATCTTTGTTTTATTGTTTACCTTAGTGTTTTTGACCATGGGCCTGGCAATACTCTGGGTTGGGCCGGTTTATTCATTGGTATTGGGGCAGCTCTACAACGATCTATTTGGTGAACAGTCGAAAGTAGAGACAGAAACACCTTCACAGGACTCTGTGTTAGATGCATAAACGAGAAACCAGCAAAATTGTGCTCATTGCGATTGCCGTTATGGCGATTATAGTGGCACTTGCGTGGAAGACCGGCACCAGTGACCCCGATATTCTAGATTACCCGGAAACGGAAGAGGCCAGTAATCCTGTACCTGATTTTTCATCAATTACGGATACTAACGAGAAGAAGCGTGCGTTTTTTAATTACCTTCGACCAGAGATAGAAAAACAGAATGAATACATTCTGAGCTTGCGACACTATTTACAAACGATTCAGCGAAAGCTTAATGCCGGACAAGGGCTTACTGATGAAGATGATGAGCGTTTAAGCTGGTTAATTGAAGAGTACCGCGTTGACGATAACAAACGAACAGAAGACCAGATTAAAGCATTACTAAACCGTGTTGATATTTTGCCGGTAGAACTGGTGCTTATGCAGGCGGCAAATGAGTCCGCATGGGGCACCTCGCGCTTTGCCCGGGAAGGTTATAATTTCTATGGGCTGTGGTGCTATAAAAAAGGGTGTGGCTTCGTACCAAGTCGACGTACAAGTGGTGCTAAACACGAAGTAGCTAAATTCGATAACGTGTCCAGAGCCACGTACAATTACATGCGCAACATAAATCGTCACGCGGCTTACAAAGAGCTTAGACATATTCGTGCTTCATTGAGGCGCGCCCAATTGCCTGTAACTGGTTTGGCACTGGCAGAAGGCCTTATGAATTATTCTGAGCGCGGCGCCGCTTACGTCAACGAACTACAACATATGATTCGTTTTAATCAGGAGTATCTCAGCGAATGACGCGATTCCTTAGTTTATTAATTTTCTTTGTACTGTCTGCACACGTCAATGCTGAGCAAATTGAAGTGGAATACAAACGCTTCTACAGCCACATTAATAAAATCGGTGATGAAGACACGGCGGCGTTGCAGTTTGCTTTTGGTTTCCTGCGAGTGGGTGAAGATCGCCTTTGCCCGATTAACAGTGCGAAAATCGTAACGCAAAAGCAAACTATCGCGCTGGAAGTGAGTAAAGAACACCGGTTCCTTGTTCCTAAAGAAAGGGCGCTCAAACTGGCTGACGCCAGTATTCTGATTGATTTGACTGAAGCTGCTAACGTTTGCGACATGTCTGTTCAAATTGAAACTAAAGCTGAATATGTAAAGAATGAATACACTGCTGAAGAGCTTGCTTATATTACTCGCCAATACGAAGCGTTCTTTAATGAGATGGGCGGTTTTCTGTCTTTTATGATGCCATCAGTGAATGGCTTGATCTTTCGTTTCTCTGATACCGAGCTGGATGCACCCATTCCTGGTACCAGTGGTATTAATAATGGCATGCTTATGCTCGATAAAGCATGGCTAGAACAGGGGAACGGGCTAAGACTGCCTGAAGCGCCGCTGCGTATCACGGCCATTGCTAAAGGCTAGAGAGAAATGTAAAAAGGGCGGTAATTCCGCCCTGATTAATTTTCTTCAGGCGCTGAATCCGCCTTGTTTTCCAGTGATGTCGAGTCCGTTGTATCCGGTGCCGGTGGACCCATTGGCTCGGGCGGAATGACCTCGTCAAGTACCAATTGATAGCGTATTTGTTCAGCGAGTCGCTGAATGACTTTTTCTCCGGTTTCACAAAGCTCCGTAGCCCGGTGAAAGTCCATGAGCCCAACGTCGGTTAACGGCGGTTCTATTAAGATATCGGGGGGCTCGCCGGCTAATCTCGACCGGGTAACTCGCGCTTGTAATATCTCAAGTGAACTGCTCATCACGCCTAAAATACCCGGGGACTGTTTGTTATCTTCTTCTTTGGTTTCTGGCGAAAACCATTGGCGAACAATGTCCTGACTTTTCTTAAAGAAATGTTCGTTCTTTTCCTGGTTTTGTTTGTGCTTTTGGGTTTCCCGGGCGATTTGTAGCGGGCGAAAATCGGCATTGAGGTTAACTGCAATAACGAAGTCTGCACCGAGTTGGCGGCATAGGTTAACGGGCACCGGGTTAACAACTGCGCCGTCAACTAACCACCGGTCATCGTGACTAATGGGTGAAAACAAGGCGGGAATGGCACATGAAGCCTGAATCGATTTGCCTACATCCCCTTTATTGAACACGACTTCGCGACCCGAATATAAATCGGTAGCAACACAGGCAAATGGCTTCTTCATTTCTTCAAAGGTGGGGGCACAAAAATCGTTAGCCAGCTTATCAAAGACTTTTTGACCACTGGCAAGGCCGCCTCGCCGGATACCAATCCCCATTAGACTCAGGGTTTGCCACTCAGTTAATGAGCAAGCCCACTCCTTGAGACCTTGCAATTGACCACTGGCGTATGCGGCACCCACGTAAGCGCCAATTGAGCAGCCGGCAACCACATCTATGCGTACACCGAGCTTTTCCAGCGCCTGAATTACACCTATGTGAGCCCAGCCTCTTGCAGCTCCAGACCCAAGAGCAATGCCAATTTTCATTAATTTATTCCGTTAAGTTAACAATTTGAATTGCGTTATCTTCTGTTTCTTCGGTTATTAACGGCGTGCTGAAATCAGGCTTATCAAACGCGATATCACCGTCTTCAGATGCAACACCGGTTGCCTTGATCTCTTTAAAGTTGAATAGGTTACTGTCTACCAGATGCGATGGCGTGACATTTTGCATGGCGCGAAACATCGACTCGATACGGCCGGGGTAACGTCGATTCCAGTCCTGTAACATCATTTTGATATTTTGCCGTTGGAGGTTTTCCTGAGAACCACATAAATTACATGGAATGATTGGAAACTCTACCGCCTGAGAATATTTTTCTATGTCTTTCTCGTTGCAATAAGCTAATGGACGAATCACAACATGCTTGCCGTCATCACTCACTAATTTAGGTGGCATAGACTTTAATTTACCACCGTGAAACATATTCAGGAACAGCGTTTCCAGCATGTCGTCACGATGATGGCCCAGTGCGATCTTGGTCGCGCCTAACTCAGTAGCTGTGCGATACAAAATGCCCCGACGCAAACGCGAGCACAGTGAACACGTTGTTTTCCCCTCAGGGATTTTGTCTTTAACGATTGAGTAGGTATCTTCTTCGACGATACGATAGTCGACGCCCAGCGCCTTTAAATAATCGGGCAGGATATGCTCCGGAAAACCGGGTTGTTTTTGGTCCAGATTAACGGCGACAATATCAAATGAAATTGGGGCGATACGTTGCAGGTACATTAATATATCCAACATGGTGTAGCTGTCTTTACCGCCTGACAGACATACCATGACCTTATCGCCATGTTCAATCATGCCGAAATCATCAATCGCTTTGCCCACGTTGCGACGCAAGCGTTTCTGAAGCTTGTTGAAATTGTATTTTTGTTTGGACTGAGACGGTGCAACCGTGCCCAGGGAATTGACCTGTAAACTCATTAATCTGGCGACCTGTAACTGCTTGGTCACTATTGTATCATCAACACCTGGCGCTTAGAAGAATAGCCACGCAGTCAGCGTGGCGTATTCAGAATTGCTTAATGACCATAAAGTGAGCCGCACTCTGGCATGTCAGGCCCTGATAGGTGATTCAAAACCATCCGGTTTAATGGCCAGCACATCACAGTTGAGCTCATCGATAACATGTTCAGCGGTGTTACCAATTAACGCTGCAGAAATGCCTATTCTGCCGACCGTGCCAATAATAACCAGCTCTGCGTCTGTATTCTTAGCCACTAATGGTATGACTTTCTCTGGTAAACCTTCTTTTACATGACAATTGTCCAAAGGTATGCCAAACCGGGTACTGTGCTTCTCCATTTCTTCCAGGTGATGGTTTTTTACTGATGCGTTATAACTTTCCGGGTCAAACTCTGGTACTTCAATAGCAATGTTCAATGGAGTGCCGGGGTAACTATTTGCTAAATGAACATGTCCACTCAGTAGATTCGCGTAGTCCTGAGCTATTTCTGTGATCTTATCGTTGAGCTGTGCATGTTCGCGGTCTTCGGTTCCTACGTTTACGGCAGCTATGATGTTTCCATCCGCAGGCCAATCGTGTTCCTTAACGAGTAACACCGGGGTAGGGCACTTACGCACTAAATGCCAGTCTGTTGGCGTAAAAATGACTGAACGCAAGTCATCATGAGAACGCGTGGCTTTAACGACAATATCAACATCTGAGTTGATTGCATGTTTGATAATGGCCTCATAGGGTCTGTTATCCCATTGCACTGCAACACTGATGTCGCCGGCGTAGTCTGCAACTTGCTTTGTCAGCCACTCGGTTCGCTCTTTTACGACAGCAGCACGCATAGCTTCACGTTCTTCACCCGACAACATAGTCGTCATCTCGTAGGAAAAATCGTAAATCGTCATAAACGCGGTAATATTTGCTCCGGTTTTGCTTGCTAACTCCACGGCTCTGGATAACGCAGGTTGGCTTTCGCGCTCAGACTCAATAACGGCAAGGATGTGTGTGTAGTTAATCATGACGGCCTCCGGACATTGTACTCACTATGAGTGTATGCACAGAGTGCCATCTTCACCAGTTTTTGGTGTTGCGGTGGATCAACGCGAGCGGTTAATCCACTGTGGTGGTGGGAATATCCATGCTGTGAAGCTTGGCGTCCATCGCTTCAAAATCAAGAATAGTAATCAGTTTGCCGTCTACCTGAATAATCCCTTCTTTCTGAAAGCGTGTTAGTAAACGTGAAATGGTTTCTACGGTAAGCCCAAGGTAATTGCCAATTTCATTACGCGTCATACTCAGATTAAACTGACGAGCAGAGAAGCCACGTTCTTCAAAGCGCTTGGATAAGTGGGCCAGGAAATAAATCAATCGTTCTTCCGCGGTACGTTTGTTGAGGAGCATCATCAGATCGTGATCATGCTTTATCTCCGCACTCATAAAACTCATGATTTGATGTCGCAGTTTGGGGAACTGAACGGACATTTTATCGAGGGTTTCGTATGGCAACTCACAAACCATAGCGGTCTCAAGAGCCTGTGTGTAGCTTTGGTGAGTGTTACCACGCAGGGCATCAAAACCAATGATATCGCCAGGGAAGTGGAAACCGATAATCTGCTCTTCACCGTCTTTGCTACTGACAAATGACTTAAACGAACCGGCACGTACTGCAAATAAAGACGTAAAAGTATCACCGGTCTTTACCAGTTTATCGTGTTTGTGCAGCGGCTTCTTGCGCTCGATAATGTCATCCAGCGAGTCCAGTTCTGTTTTATTCAGAGACACAGGTAAACACAAGTGGCTGAAACTGCAGCTTTGGCAATGAATAGAGAATTCTGAACCTTTTGACATAATGTAACGTCTCCGTGTAACCGTAGGCCTAACTAATACTATTTACAGTGCGATAAATCAAGAAAACCGCATATATAATTAACGTCATTGCAATGAATGTTCGGGTATGCGGATTACGAAGTAACGACAGAAACTTTTTGGCACTGAAACTCACTGAAAAAAGTGCGGGTAACGTTCCTAATCCAAACGCCATCATTAACAGACCTCCCTGAAGCGCAGTGCCTGCTGCCAGTGACCAGGTCAGCGTAGAATACACTAGGCCGCAAGGTAACCAGCCCCATATAATGCCATAGGGTAACGCAGAGAGGGGACTGCTAAACGGCAAAAAACGCCTGGATACAGGTTGCAAGTATTGCCAAATTCCACGACCCAATGCTTCTACTTTAGTCAGACCCCGCCACCATTGTGCCAGATAAAGTGCCATGGCTATTAACATCAGTGCACTGAACAACTGAAATCCATACAACAATGACTTTACTGAACTTTGAGCAATACTTCCCAATGCACCGGTTAAGGCTCCAGCAAATGAGTAACTAATGATTCTTCCTGTGTTATAGCTCAGGATATACATGAACGGTGGTTTGCCTCCAGGGATAGCGGCAGTTAACGCCCCTGCGAAACCACCGCACATACCAAAACAATGAACAGAACCCGCGAGGCCTACCAGAAAAGCAGACAACAGAGTGAAATCAGTCATTCTGTTTTGTAGTGGTTTGTTGGTCTGTGGAGGACTGATGAGGTGGCGTTTCACCCGATTTCTGTTCGTCTGTCAGATCATCGTCGAACAAGATACTGTAGCCCTGACGCTCCAGATCCTGAAACTGATTAGAACGAACGGCCCAAAAGAAAATACCGATAGCCAACGCGACCAGTAAAATGGCCAATGGGATCAGGACGTAGATAATACTCACAATATGCTCTTATTTTAACAATCGGGTAGAGTTGGTAACTACTATGATACTACTAAGTGACATGCCAATCACGGCCATCCAGGGCAATAAAAGCCCTGAAACGGCAAAGGGTAGAATTAGCAGGTTATAACCCACGGCCCATAATATATTCTGGCGGATTTTCTGACGTGTTTGCTTTGCAAGTGAAAGTAAAGGGGGCACCGTACTCAATGAGTCACTTAACAACACCACATCGGCAGCGTTTCTTGCTACATCAGTTGCATTGCCAACGGCCAGTGAGACATCCGCGCTAGCCAGTACTGGTGCATCATTGATACCGTCACCTAACATCAGAACCTTATGGCCCTTGGCTTGTAGAGCCTGGACATGCTCAAACTTTTGTTCGGGCGTCAGGCCGCCATACGCGTTTTCAATAGGCAGTGTTTTGGCAATAACGTCCACATTGTGTTGCGTGTCTCCGCTTAACAGCACGAGTTGCTTGTCTGCTAATGCCTCTAACGTTACAGCTGTATCTGGCTTCAGGCTATCGCTAACCAAAAAGGCCGCGACACAATGACTATCGTTCGTTAAAAAAACGTTTGCATTAGGTGCTATTGAATCAGGCGTTACACCAGTAAAACGGGCTGAGCCCATTCGCCATTGCTGACCTGAAACCTGCCCGCTGATACCACCACCAGCGGTGACTTCAAAATTGCTGACTGCCAACACGTTTTCATGTGTAAATGCTTTGCTGATAGGGTGCTCAGAACGTGACTCCAGGCTTGCTGCAATCTGTCTCACCTGATCATCTTCATACCCGTCAGCAACCCAGCAGTGCTGTAAACCAAATTGGCCCGCCGTGAGGGTGCCAGTCTTGTCTAAAGCAATGGTGTCGATGGTAGTAAGCTGTTCAAGGGCATCTGCACGTTTTAATAACACACCTTGCTTGTTTAACCTTGCCATTGCACAGGTAAGGGCGGAAGGCGTTGCGAGTCCCAAGGCACAAGGACAGGTTGCCACCAAAACGGCGATGGCAATCCAAAACGCTTCCTCGTTGCCTTGCCAATACCAAAAGGCAAACGTCGCCGCCGAAATGAATAAGACAGCAGTGACAAAATAGCTCGAAAAGGTATCTGCCATCTGCGCTACTTTGGGCTTATTGGCCATAGCGCTGGATTGTAACCGAATAATTTGATTCACCAAGGCATGCTTGAGCGGCTGTTTTACCTCAATGGTAAGCGTACTTTGTTGATTCACCGTACCGCCAAAAACAGCGGCAGCAGGCTGTTTGGTTACGGGTTCAAATTCACCTGTTAACATGGATTCGTCAATGGCACTGCAGCCCTCGAGAATGACACCATCTACAGGAATCGTTTCGCCGGATTTAACAATTACCGTGTCACCGGTTTGAAGGTGTTTGGCCAGGCAGTCTGTTAACTGCCCATCTGCGTCCAGTCGGTGAGCAGTAACCGGTATGTACTGCATCATGTTTGCTGATATTTGCGTGGCCTGATGCCGTGAACGGTGCTCAAGATAGCGGCTTAACAGCAGCAGAAAAATGAACATACAAATGGACTCAAAGTACACGTCACCGGTTTGCAGTGTCGTGGATTTAAGGCCAGCAACGTAGGTGCCGAAAATAGCAATGGTAACGGGCACATCCATATTGACGGTACGAGCGCTAATGGCCTTAATGGCGCCTAAATAAAATGTACTGCCCGAGTACAACACGACCGGCGTGGTCAGGACGAGCGCAATCCAATGAAAATACTGGCGGGTTTCGGCTTCAATACTGCCGAATAAATCAAAATACAGACCTGTCATTAACATCATAACCTGCATGGTCATGAGCCCGGCCAAACCGACTTTTTTCAAAAATTGTTTTTGTTCGGCTAAATAAGACGCTTCGTGTTGATCAGGCTGAAACGGCAAGGCTTTATAGCCGATTCTTTTGAGTGCTTTTAATATGCCGCTAAGCGCGATGTTATCAGGCTCCCAGGTAACCAGAGCGCGACGTTCCGCTACGTTAACAGCGACCTGACTAATGCCGTCTACTCTGGAAAGCTGTTTTTCTATCAGCCAGCCACAAGCAGCACAGGTAATGCCTTCAATAGTCAGTTGAATTTGGTTATGTTTGCCTTCCTGGTAAACAAAGTCTTCCTGTAATGCCGGGTCATCATAAACGGACAGTTTATCGAGTGTATCAAGAATTTCAGTTTCGCCCTGCGCTGCCGGCTCTGTTCGGAATTGATAATAATTTTCCAGACCGTTATCCACGATAGCTTGCGCGACTGATTGACAACCAAGGCAACACATTGTGCGGGATTCACCCAATATGTTTGTATGGAAGTCGCTATCGTGTGGCGCAGGCAGGCCGCAGTGATAACAAGGGGTCGTATTACTCATTTAGGGTACAAATCGAATTTTATCAGCGCGAGGCAGACCAATTTCCTGCTGGACCTTCCAGCTATCATCAAGGGGGCTTAGGGTAACCCGCCACTTGCCATCTAAATTTTGTTTAACAAAGCCCCGATAGATACCGTTTGCATCACGGGTAAGTAGTAATGACACATCCCGTTCGGCAAGGGTCACATGATAAAAGCTGAGCTTAAGCGCATTACCTTCTGCAGGAATGCCGCTATGGAATTCTAAAGCAATTTGACCGTCATTAATTGTCAAATCTGTCATGATACGCAGCTTACGTGCGTTCTCTACTTTCTGATGATTGACGTTATAGGCTTTGCCTTCTTTGTAATAATCATCGACTACCAGTGAGTCCTGCGTATTGGTAGCAAATTTAACGATGAAATACGCCATGATGAAAGACGAAGTAGGGATGGCAATCAAGAACCACGGCCAAAACTGCTTGTACCAGGGTTTTACGTCCGATTTTTCCATGAATCCAAATACCTAAGAACGTGTAATATCGTTTAATTAATAGTGTCGCATAAAAAAAGCCTCGTAAAAACGAGGCTTTATTATTTAACGCCCGATTAGTGAGACAAGCTGTATACGTAGCTTGCTACTACGTGGATTTTGTCGTCACCCAGGGTTTTCTTGAATGAAGGCATTACGCCGTTACGACCGTGAGTCAATGTCTCAGTAAGAGCACGCTCAGATCCGCCGTACAGCCAGATATTGTCGGTAAGGTTAGGTGCGCCAAGCAGTTGATTACCTTTACCGTCCATACCGTGACAGGCTGCACAAGCCATGAAACGTTGTTTACCTGCTGATGCCAGTGCGTCGTGATTTTCTTTCATTTCACGGCCACTCAGGCTCAGTACATAGGCAACGGTTTCCTGAATACCTTGCTCACCCATGGCATCGATCCAGGCTGGCATTGCCGCCTGACGGCCATTGGTCAGTGTTTCTTTGATCTTCGCGCCTGTGCCGCCATACAGCCAATCATCATCAGTCAGGTTAGGGAAGCCCGTGTTACCACGTGCGTCTGAACCGTGACACTGAGAACAGTTCTGCATGAATAAACGTTGACCTACTTTTACGGCTTCTTCGTTTTTCGCCAGCTCTTCAACCGGGATTTTCGAATAAGCTTCAAAGATGGGATCGAACTTTTCTGCCGCATAGTCCAGTTCACGATCGTATTGAACGATTAAACCTTCTTCTTTGGCATCAGCACGAGCCTGCATTGATTCTTCGATAGACTGGACGTTCTGGTTAGAACTTCTCCAGCCCAGGAAGCCTTCAAATGCGCCCAGACCAGGATACAGAGCCAGGTAGAAAAAGCTCCATATAATGGTGATATAAAACAAGATGGTCCACCAACGGGGAAGTGGGTTATTGATTTCCACAATCCCGTCGAATTCGTGATCCATCGATTCGCCTTCTGGATGACCTGTGTAGTTGGTAAGGTTCCAACGTAACAGCAGGTAAGTACCAATAATGGAGCCCAGTGTTATCACAGAGATCCAGATTGTCCAAAACATGCTCATGAGTGTTAACTCCCGCTATTCTTCTTTGATTCTTCTTGGTCTTCGTCTGCAAATACCAGGTTAGCGGCTTCGTCGAATTTCTTCTTATTTCGACTACTGAATGCCCACCAGACAATGCCTATAAAAATGACAAAGACGATGACAGTAAAAATGCTGCCTACAGTACCCTGGTCCATATTATTTCAAATATGTGCCAAGAGACTGAAGGTAAGCAATAATGGCTTCCATTTCGGTTTTGCCATTCACTGCCGCCTGCGCACCACTGATGTCTTCATCCGTGTATGGCACGCCTAAATCACGAAGTACTTCCATCTTCTTAGCGGTGTCTTCACCGGTCAGGGTGTTTTCCATTAACCAAGGGAACCCTGGCATGTTTGACTCAGGCACCACATCACGTGGGTTAATCAGGTGCACGCGGTGCCATTCATCACTGTAACGACCACCAACACGCGCCAAATCAGGCCCGGTACGCTTAGAACCCCAAAGGAACGGATGTTCCCACACTGATTCACCTGCCACGCTGTAGTGACCATAACGCTCGGTCTCAGCACGGAAAGGACGAATCATCTGGCTATGACAACCAACACAACCTTCGCGGATGTAAAGGTCACGACCTTCTAACTGCAGAGCAGTATAAGGCTTAAGGCCTTCAACTGGCTCCATCGTTTGCTGTTGGAACATCAGTGGTGTGATTTGCACCAGAGCACCAAAGCTAATCGCGATAAGAATCAGGATAGTCAGCAGACCAACGTTCTTTTCTACTATTTCATGTGGATTACGCATCTGTATCTACTCCTTATGCTGCCTGGCCTGCTGGCTCATCAGCCAGGCTGCCCTTCGGTGCACTTACAGTTTTGTATGTGTTGTATGCCATGATCAGCATACCGGCTACTACAAAACAACCACCCACGAAACGAACAACATAGAACGGCTTAGACGCTTCCAGAGATTCAACAAAGCTGTAGGTCAATGTACCGTCAGCATTAACTGCACGCCACATCAGGCCTTGCAGAACACCAGACATCCACATCGCTACGATATACAGAACTACACCGATAGTCGCGAACCAGAAGTGAACGTTAACCAGTTTAGTACTGTACATGGATTTCTGACCAAACAGATGAGGGATCAAGTGGTATACAGAACCAATTGACACCATTGCAACCCAACCCAGTGCGCCGGAGTGAACGTGACCAACAGTCCAGTCAGTGTAGTGAGACAAGGCGTTTACTGTTTTGATTGCCATCATCGGGCCTTCGAAGGTAGACATACCGTAGAAAGACAGAGAAACGATCAGGAAACGCAGAACAGGGTCAGTACGCAGTTTATGCCATGCACCAGACAGCGTCATGATACCGTTGATCATACCACCCCATGACGGTACGAACAGGATCACAGACATCACCATACCCAGTGACTGAGTCCAGTCAGGCAGCGCAGTGTAGTGCAAGTGGTGAGGACCCGCCCAGATATACAGTGAAATCAGTGCCCAGAAGTGAACAACTGACAGACGGTATGAATAAACAGGGCGACCCGCTTGCTTAGGTACGAAGTAATACATCATACCCAGGAAGCCTGCAGTCAGGAAGAAACCTACCGCGTTGTGGCCGTACCACCATTGCATCATGGCATCTACTGCACCGGCGTAAATTGAATAAGACTTAAAGAATGAAACAGGCAAAGCCATACTATTACCAATATGTAACACCGCAACCGTTAACATAAAGGCACCCAGGAACCAGTTCGCTACGTAAATATGTGATACGCGACGAATAACCAGTGTTCCGAAGAAGTTGATAATGTAAGCAACCCAAACTAACGCGATAAGAATGTCGATTGGCCACTCTAATTCTGCGTATTCTTTACTCGTGGTAATACCGAACGGCAGGGTAGCTACCGCAGCGACGATTACCGCTTGCCAACCCCAAAAGGTAAATGCRGCAAGTTTGTCACTGAACAGACGAACCTGACAGGTGCGCTGAACAATGTAGTAAGAGGTTGCAAACAATGCACAGCCACCGAATGCAAAGATTACGGCATTGGTGTGCAGAGGACGGAGACGGGAATAGGTTAACCATGGAATATCGAAGTTTAGCGCGGGGGCAAATAATTGCGCAGCAATAAATACCCCAAGGCTCATTCCCACAATACCCCATATGATGGTCATAATGGTAAACTGCCGTACAACTTTATAGTTGTAATCCGGCTTTGCTTGGCTTATTTCACTCATTGTAATGAATCTTCCACTTCTTTATAAAAAGGGTTTCCAACTGCAATAATTTGAATTTTCAGGTGAGGTTGCGGCCTGCACACTGAGCCCGGAGTGTATGACTTATTATCTTCCAGGCCAGTTGGTACCGCGGATAATAAAGTTTTTAATAATAAAAAGATACCATAAACTAGGGCAGCTTGATCTCTGTCAATAAAGAAAAACCACGCTTAACATTAACGTTAAATAAATGAACAAAAAATTAACATTTAAACGACACGCTAAGGTACTGCAAGTACTTGTTTTGCTGATTTTTGTAGGACTTTTAACCAGTTTATCTCTGGGCATTATTCCCATTAATAATAGCTACAATAACGAAGATAAAAATTCTTTCTGTCATTTGACCAATGGCACTTGTGAATTATGGCTTACAGAGGGGCTAATGACAGTGTCTTTGGCTGGTCCTTTGCAAACGGAAGAGCCGCTCGATATAACGGTAAAACTGCCAGCCGATCTTGCTATCAAGCAAGCAAGAATTGAAGGTGCAAATATGTATATGGGCGTTATACCCGTGTTGTTATCAGAACAGAGTGGTGGTGTATGGTCGGGCTGGTTTATGTTGGGAAGTTGCAGTGAGCCCCGGATGCAGTGGCAACTCCTGATACAGTTGGAAGGCTATGCTGCACCGGTTATCGTAGAGTTTACCACAACGCAATAAACAGGGATTTAGCTGTATATACAAGAAACGCCAGCAGGTGCTGGCGTCTAGGTATGAATTAACAACAAACTCTACATTTGCGATTGCAGGTAGTTTTGTAATCCAAGGACTTTGATTAGCTTAAGTTGTTGCTCTAACCAGTGAGCGTGATCAACTTCGGTGTCATCTAACAGTTCCACCAGCATGTCACGGGACACATAATCCTGTGCCTCTTCGCAGATAGCGATAACTTCTTTCAGTTTATCGCCAACGTGATATTCAACACGTAAATCACTTTCCAGCATTTCAGGTACATCTTTACCTACTTGAAAACCGGTGCGCTGTGTCATGTCGGGGGCAAAGCCCAGCATGAGCATTCGATCAATTAGTTTGGTCGCATGACCTTTTTCATCGTCGAATTCATGATTAATTCGCTCGTACAACTTGTTGAAACCCCAATCAAGGTACATTTGAGCATGAATAAAATACTGGTCCATTGCTGCAAGCTCGTAAGCGAGCAGTTCATTAAGACCTTCAAGGACTTTTTGATTACCTTGCATTAGTCGTCTCCCATTACTTGTGCTTGCAGATAGTTTTCAACACCCATGTTATCGATTTGATAAGACTGGGTCTCCAGCCAATCGAGGTGTTCTTCTTCATATTCCAGAATTGACTCTAACAAATCACGGCTTAGGTAATCCTGCTTTTCTTCGCATAAAGCGATGGCTTTGCGGAGCAGGGGAAGTTGTTCTTCCTGGAATTTTTCATCGCACGACAGCATTTCCACTGTGTGCTCACCAATGTAGAGTTTACCAAGCGCCTGAAGGTTAGGCAGGCCTTCCAAAAACAGGATGCGCTCGATTAGGTCATCGGCTTGCTTCATGTCTTTGATGGATTTTTTATAGTTCTTTTCGTTGAGCTCTTTTAAGCCCCAGTTCTTGAACATTCGAGCGTGCAGGAAGTATTGATTGATCGAGGTCAATTCACTTGTCAGCACTTCGTTTAATATGGCTATTACGGATTTATCGCCTTGCATAATGAGTTCCTCACCGTGGAATGCTCACAAGTGTAGTGGCGATTGTACGATAAATCAAGTTTTTCCTTTAAAAACAACAATATACTAATGAGAATGGTTATTAGTCTGGCCTTTGTTACTATTCGGTACGGGTAACCTGATAATTGACTAATGACAAACTTTCTTCTGCAAAACCTAAACCGGCTTCGGTGAAAAAGTTAAATACTTTGTCTACGCCATTGTTTAATAAAGCATCAACTTCATCTTCGTAACGTGCGATGGCAGCGATTTTTCCCTGGTATCCGGCATTCTTCAGCTGTTTACTGATGTTCATCGCATCTTCAATGGAGGGGAGTGCGAGTAACACCAGTTCTACATGACGTATATCCAGGTTTTCCCAAAGGTCAACGTCTTCACCGTCACCGGTGATCACATTCATACCCTCATTACGCATTTTCTGTACTTTTACGCGATCGGCATCCATTCCCCAAACGTGGTTTTCCATTAATTTGTTGAGAGACGTAAATGCACCTATACCGACCCGGCCAAGGCCTACTACCAGTATCTTTGCATCTGCGATAACAGGGTATATATCTTCTTTAAGTCGCTTGTCATTTTCCATGCGTTTTACGGGCTCTTTAATACGCTGATAAATACTATGCGAATAACGATACACAATGCTGGTTAATACAAATGACAGTGAGGTTGAAATTGCCAGAACTACGAGCCAACTCTCAGCTAACAAACCGAGGCTAACGGCTAGTGCACCAACAATCAGGCCAAACTCACTGTAATTTGACAGTACCAGACCGCCAAGATAGGCAGTCCGTCCACGCAACGACAAGCGAGTAAACAACCAGAAAAAGAGCGCCATTTTCAAGGGGATCAACAAGGTAATGACTAATGCCATTCCCAGCATGGCCATGTCGGGCAGGGCGGTAAGCCCAATCGATAAGAAGAAACCAATCAGGAACAGGTCCTTAAATGCCATGAGGGACTTGGCCATTTCAGTGGCCTTCGCGTGTTTCGCAAACAGTAGGCCAAATAGGAGTGCGCCCAGATCACCTTTAATATTTACCAGTTCAAAAAGGTGATAACCACCTAGTGCAAAAATGAAGCCGGTTAAAGGTAAAAGCTCGCCGTGTCCGGATTGGTTGAGCACCCGGTTTAACAAAGGTAGGGCCGGGATAATTAAGAGTAGTAGCGGGGCGTAAATGCTCGGGATTTTTCCGGTAGCAATGACTAAAAATACCACCGCAAAAATATCCTGCATCACCAGTATACCAATGGCCAGTTTACCATGGCGTGTTTTTGATTCGCCGGCTTCCTCGAGTACTTTGACGACACAAACTGTACTGCTAAATGATAACGCGAAGGCGATAAGCGACGCACTCTGCCAGTCCAGATTGCCAAAACTTGCTGCAGCCAGACTACCAACAAAAATGATGATGCCGCTGGTGATGACAACCCACAGCAGGGTATGCGCAATACTGCCAAACCACACTTCTCGTTTGGATAAATCCTTTATATTGAGTTTAAGGCCAATAGTAAACAGCATTATGGTGATGCCAAGGTTGGCCAGTGTAGTGATCGTGGGTGTTGTAGAGTAACCAAAAGCATGTAGCAGAAAACCTGCTGCCAGGTAACCTACCAAAGGTGGAATGCCGACAAGTTTTACGCCCAGACCGCAAACGAAGGCAAACAGTAAAAAGATATACTCCATTATAAAGACAAATGTATGGCCCGCTTTGGTAGTAAAAATATCACGACATACGCAGCAGTGGCAAAAATATCACAGCAGTCTGTTCAATGAAGATTATAGCTATTGTGAATAGGTGTGAGAAAGGCCTGGGGGATGTAGCCCTGATATTTTCGTTATATCAGGGCATAAACGCGAATGACCTAAAACGTTACCGCTTGTCTGGTTTTTTCCTGCGTCTCTTCAGCAATGAGCAGGTTTAATTCCTGGAGAAGCTCATATTCACGCACTCTGATTGTGCCTAGCTCGAGGGTTATTTCTTTTTTACGTTCAGAGGGGGTAAAACCATGGGCTTTACGACGTGATTCAAGTTCAGCAATATGTGTGACTTTACCCAATTCCTTGGTTGAATTTTTGGGCGAGCGCTGAAAACCTGAGCCAAATTCAATCGATGATTTCTCAAAGGTCATCATAGATTCAGAGCGATTCCCTGCGGAATGGCTATTTTGCATAGACTGGTTTTTGTGTGCTTCAATTTCTTCAGCACGATCCATTGCACGTAATTTACGCGCAAATATCTCCAACCCGACACGGTTTACTGACACACCCATGTCAAGGCACTGTTTATAAGTAACATCATTGTTTTTATAGTTATTGGCTCTTACCAAGCTCTTAACGGTTTCTAATTTTTCCATTTTTAGCGCACTTCTTTATACCGGATTCAAACAACGATCAGGTTGGTTTATATGGATATTATTATAAAATTTCGACAAGTAGCCGATATTCTGCGTTATAGTACTGTTGAATATTTGTACACGCAATACTACAAAAGTCAAACTTTTGACACATTTTGAGTGAAATTGTCAAAAAATACACACTAATCGTGCTGGTCGGTGCAGTAAATTGTCTCAAAAATGACCAGGTTGAATTAACCAGGTCACATTATTATGGAAACAGTTTGAATAAATCTGAGCGGTTTTCCGCTATTAAACGTGTTTTAGTGATTGAGGGTAGCGTAAATTTGTTACTCACCCTTACCAAGCTGGTCGTCGGATTAATCACGCATTCCTCTGTTATTCTGGCTGACGCCCTGCATTCTCTGACCGACTTGTTTAATAACGTGATTGCGTTTGTGGCGATACGAATCAGCCAAAAGCCGCCCGATAAGTCTCATCCCTATGGTCATCAGAAATTTGAATATCTCGCCATCTTTTTACTGGCCGTGCTTTTATCAGTGGTGTCTCTGGAGCTAGTGATATACGCCGTAGAACATCACGGTAATGTCGTTCAACAAAACACAACCGGTTTGGTGTTACTGGTCCTGGCTATCGTCGTAAATTTTTCCTTGAGCCGATGGCAAATGCGCAAGGCCAAAATACTGAAGTCAGAGTTGTTGGCAGCCGATGCCAAACATACTTTTAGTGATGTACTCACGTCGATTGCGGTACTGGTGGGGTGGCAACTTGCAGCGGCGGGCTGGTACTGGTTGGATACTGTATTTTGCCTGGGTGTTGCCGTATTAGTTGGGCATCTGGCATGGGAGTTGTTTAAGCAAGCACTTCCGGTATTAGTGGATGCAAAAGCCGATGATGAAGCGCTTACCGTAGAAGTCTTATCAGAATACACCCGGAATTTTAAGGGGATAACCTGTGTTTCAGAAGTACGGACGCGCAGGATGGGTGAGCAAATTAATGCCGATCTAACTTTGCTTGTCTCACCCGACTTAACCATTACGCAAGCACACAACCTGGCCCATGAATTTGAAGACTATCTCAAAAACCATGTGGAACTGGATGATGTTGTGATACACATTGAGCCCGATAGTACGGATGAACGGAGTTAACGTGAAAAACAGGGTTTTGTTGTTAGTAGGCTTGGGGCTAGTGGCTTCTATATTGTTGGCACTGACTTATTCAGGGTATTGGTGGGTTGTCGCCATTTTTGCGGTACTGATGGTACTTACCGTCCATGACAGTATGCAAAAGCGACATTCGTTATTGGCTAACTTTCCGTTAGTCGGGAGAATGCGTTGGATTATTGAAGAATTCAGGCCGTTCTTTCAACAGTATCTGTTCGAAACAGAAACCAGTGGCCGTCCGATAAGCCGTATGTTCCGATCAATTGTGTATCAAAGGGCTAAAAACAGCCTGGATACCGTACCATTTGGTACTCAGATCGACACCTATAAGTCGGGGTACGAATGGATTGGTCATTCTTTGTCGGCGCTGAGTGTGGAAGAGCTGGATGAAGATCCTCGGGTAGAGATCGGTGGCCCGGATTGTACTCAACCTTATCGAGCCAGTTTACTGAACATTTCAGCGATGAGCTTTGGTAGCCTGAGTAAAAATGCGGTTTTGGCACTTAATAAAGGCGCAAAACTGGGGGGATTCTACCAAAATACCGGTGAAGGCGGATTAACCCCTTATCATCTTGAAAATGGGGGGGACATCGTATGGCAGATTGGTACCGGCTATTTTGGTTGCAGAAATAAAGACGGGAGCTTTAATCCACTTACATTTCAGGAAAAAGCCCAGTTGCCCGCGGTGAAAATGATTGAAATCAAACTTAGTCAAGGCGCGAAACCCGGACACGGTGGTATTTTACCCGCGCATAAAAATACGCCTGAAATAGCCGGTATTCGCGATGTGCCTGTCGGTACTGATGTTATATCCCCTCCCACACACAGCGCATTCTCAACGCCCGTAGGCTTGCTTGAATTTGTTAAGCAATTGCGCGAGCTGAGTGGTGGTAAGCCCGTTGGCTTTAAGCTGGCTATCGGTCGCAAGAGCGAATTCATTGCAGTATGTAAAGCCATGAAGCAGTCGGGCATCATGCCTGATTTTATCACGGTAGATGGCGGAGAGGGCGGTACAGGTGCAGCGCCACTGGAATACTCTAACTCCATTGGATTTCCGCTTCGCGAGGCACTGGCCTTTGTGGATGATTGTCTGGTTGGGTTTGGTTTGCGTGAGAACATTAAAATCATTGCATCAGGGAAGATCATTACGGCTTTCCAGATGGTAAAAAACTTATCGTTAGGTGCGGATGCCTGTAATAGCGCCCGGGGTATGATGCTGGCCTTAGGTTGCGTGCAATCGTTATCGTGCCATACCAATACGTGCCCGACGGGGGTAGCTACCCAGGATCCATCTTTGTATAAGGGGCTGGATATTAAAGACAAAAGCGCACGGGTAGCCATGTTTCACGATAAAACGGTTAAGGCCATGGTGGATATATTGTCCTCTACGGGGCACAGATCGGCTGAGGAATTAAATCGTACCCATATATTCCGACGGGTGAACCAGCAAATGGTTAAGCGCTATGATGAAATATTTCCGCTTGTTGAACCGGGAAGTTTCTGTAGTGAGCATGTTCCCGAGGCCTATGCACTGCATGTGAAAGAAGCGTCTGCTACATCGTTCAAGCCGGTGAATATTCTTGCTCAGGTAGAAAATAAAACCCAGACCGTCGGCAGTTCGTAAGGAATATTGATTAAAATCAACAGTTATTGAACATGACTATTCTATACTCAATATATAGAAAACAGCCAAAGGAGGCTGATTATGAGTGGTTATAACAGTGTTTTAGTTGCAATTGATGTGTTTTCAGACGAACACGAAGCCGTGGTGGAAAAGGCGTTAGCGGTTGCGGGTTCTGCAAATAAGATCAATCTGATCTATGTCGCTTATCCGCAAACTAACTTTGAACCCTATGGTTTATTTTTGGAGCGGGATTTTTCTGAAGAAGTGCGTGACCAGGCGCAGAAAAAACTGCAAGGCATTGCTGATGGTCATGGCATTCCTCGTACGCATGTGCAGGTAGCCATTGGTTCAGCAGCAGAAGAAATTCATGAAGTTGCCAAAAAACTCAACAGTGATCTGATTGTACTCGGCACCCACGGCCAAAGTGGCGTTCAATTGCTATTGGGTTCTACAGCCAGTTCTGTATTACACGGTATAGAGTGCGATTTACTTGCTGTAAAAGTTTAAATGGCTTAACCAGGTCCTTTAAGGCGGCATTGTGTCTGTCTATGCAAGGCAGTGAGTTCCCAACCACTCACTGCCTTTTTTATTTTTTTATAAAAATATGTTTGTCTTAATGTTGCGTTAAGTTTTCAAATTTATCTTTTCATCATGTTCTGAAAATTCTATTGAGCTGATACATGATGAATGCTTTCTCTTCAAATGCACTACAAGTACAACCAGCTGTTACGGGGTTATCCTCAGTCGGCGTTGTTGGTTGTGATATCAACGCCTCATGTCGCCGGCAAGTTCAGGAATTTGTACGCAAAGGTTTCTACCAGTGGTATCGCGCAGATGTTCAGGATTTTTTACCTTTACTGATAAGTGCCAGAGCAGAAAAAATTCATTCGGTACTGGGGTTACGCACCAATCCGGAACAAATGATGGTTACGCGTTACCTTGATGCGACGTTGGATGATACCCTTGAATCACTTGGTATGACTGACTTTCAGGGAAAAATTGCTGAAATAGGTAACCTTTACAGTGAATCACATGCTTACACTTTGCCATTATTGCTGACTACGGTAAAAGCACTTCGGGAAGCGGGTTTTAACTACGCGTTATTTACAGCTACTACACGTGTCCAGGCGTTGTTTATGCGATATGGCTTACAGGCACAAGCAATGTGTGAAGCCAACCCTGACAAACTCAATGGTCAGGCGAGTGGATGGGGCAGTTATTATCAGGCAGGGCCAACCGTCATGTTGTTGGACCTGGCACGCGTCGCGTCTGTGGTCGAAAGTAATCAACGGTTGAGTGATATAGATAGCGCACAACAAAGTGCAGCGGCGGTTATTGCGTCACAGATTCGGTGGTTACGTCATGCTTAATGCTTATCCTTTTAAAACCAGCCAAGATCTTGCGATCAGTACAAATAATGAACAGGTGACGTACGAGCAATTATATGCAGCAGTCTCGGCGCGTGTTCAGTACCTGAGGGGATTGAACGCAGAGCGTGTCGCGCTTTTAGCTGATAATTGTATCGAGTGGGTTTATTTTGATTTGGCCTGTCAGTTTGCAGATTGTGTGCTGATACCTGTACCTGTGTTTTTCTCAGAAGAACAGCGAGAGCACCTTTTTAATAGTGCCGATGTGCAGTTTGTCATTACTCAGCGAAGTGAAGCCAACCCCGTCACAGGGTTCAGTGTGGATGTGACGCCATTGTCACCCGGTAAAGAAGACGCGTTGATCCCACAAGGCACTGCAAAAATTACGTTTACGTCCGGATCTACCGGTGCGCCTAAAGGGGTGTGTTTATCGTCAAATGCGCAATTTAGCGTAGCGGATTCCCTCGCAGAAGCAGTCAACATTCGAGGGGTAAAACACCTTGCGGTTTTACCGTTAAGTTTGTTACTTGAAAACATTGCAGGAATTTACAGTCCTTTATTGTCTGGAGGTCAGGTCATTCTGGCTAATGGCTCAGAGCGAGGGTTTGAGGGGAGTCGCTTAGCTAATCCAGAAAGACTTCTGGGTTTAATTTCCTCTGTTCAACCCAACACGCTGATATTAGTACCAGAACTACTGCAGTTCCTGGTGGTAGCGGCCAGTAACGGCTGGCAGCCTCCTTCGTCGCTTCAGTATATTGCTGTTGGTGGGGGATTAGTGTCATCACAATTACTTGCTAAAGCAAGACACCTTGGATTACCGGTCTATCAGGGATATGGTCTATCGGAATGTTGCTCAGTGGTGGCATTGAATACGCCGTCTAACGAGGACGATACTGCTGTAGGCGCTTGCCTTAAGCACAATAATGTCACTATAGAAAATAACGAAATTGTTGTTTCAGGAAGTCATTTCCTGGGTTATTTGAACGATGCCGATTCGTTTTATCCGAAGCAAGTCGCTACTGGCGATTTGGG
This sequence comes from Aestuariibacter sp., assembly GCA_017794925.1. Lineage (GTDB taxonomy): Bacteria > Pseudomonadota > Gammaproteobacteria > Enterobacterales > Alteromonadaceae > Alteromonas. The sequence continues at coordinate 3,161,907 of CP051238.1, forward strand.
TCAATTCGAGAATGGATTTTTATACATAAGCGGTCGTCGTAAGCACCTTATTATTAATTCCTGGGGAAGAAATATCTCACCGGAATGGATAGAGGCCGAGTTATTAGCAAGCGGCGCTTTTCAGCATATTGTGGTAACGGGCGATGCCAAACCCTACTTAACCGCACTGTATTCATTAGCGAACCCGAATATCGACCGCCGCTACATAGACGCTATTTTTCATGCCGTGAACGAAAGGCTACCGGATTACGCACGGGTATTTGTTTGGGACGCGTTCCCTGAAATGCCCTCAATGCAAAATGGTTGTTTGACTGCAACAGGTAAGCCAGTCAGACAAGCAATTTCTCAATATTACGATGGGACAATTAGTCCGATGTACTTTAAGCAGTACAACCAGGAGTAGATGATGACTTTTTATCAAACACTGAACAACGAAACTAAAGCGGAACGCGAGTATTTACTGTCGAGCCCGATTTTTCAACGCGTTTTCAACGGAGAGATATCCCTTGATGATTATGTTGCATTCTTAAAGCAGGCCTATCATCACGTAAAGCATACTGTTCCTTTGCTGATGGCAACAGGAAGTCGTTTAACCGATCAGCAAGAGTGGCTTCGTGAAGCGGTTGGTGAATATATTGAAGAAGAAATGGGGCACCAGGAATGGATTCTGAACGACCTGGCTGCTTGTGGTGCAGACAAAGAGTCGGCACGTCACAGCAAACCGGCTGCATCAACTGAACTGATGGTTGCTTATGCTTACGATGCGGTAACACGTCAGAATCCATTGGCCTTTTTCGGCATGGTTTTCGTGTTGGAGGGCACCAGTATTACCATCGCGGACAGTGCCGCCAGACAAATCTCGACAACCCTGGAACTACCCAAGAAAGCATTTAGCTATCTGACGTCTCATGGTGCATTAGATCAAGAACATATTGTCTTCTTTGAAAACCTGATGAACAAGATTACCGATGAAGAAGAACAAGCTTGCATTATTCATAGCGCGAAAATGTTCTACCGTCTGTACGCAGGCATTTTCCGAGAATTAGATAACCAGCATGGTTTGCCCATGGCGGCGTGAGGAGTCTGACTGATGAATTGGCACGATCAGGTATGTCTTATCACCGGTGCAACAGGTGGTATTGGAAAACAGATAGCCCGACAACTTTCAGCACGTGGCGCGACGCTGATATTGCATGGCCGTAATGAAGTAAAATTACGGGCGTTGCTGAATGAGTTAAACAATCAGCGACACTGCAGTGTTATTGCCGATCTGACTACAGAGGAGGGAAGAAATACTATCTTCCATACCGTTAAGCAGATTGGGGGGCTAACGATGTTGATTAATAATGCTGGCGTCAGTGGCTTTGGCATGTTCGAGCAATCCAATATTAATCAGGTTGAGCGGGTCATAACAACGAATTTGACATCGACAATAGCGTTAACATTGCAACTTCTCCCGGTGTTAAAAAAACAGGGGCAAAGTTACCTGGTTAATGTCGGTTCTGTTTACGGCAGTATTGGGTATCCCTCACAAGCCTTGTATTGCGCCAGTAAATTTGGACTCAAGGGCTTCACTGAAAGTTTATACCGGGAACTGTCTGGAAGCGGAACGAATGTAATGTATTTCGCACCGCGGGCCACTGAAACCAGTATTAACGCAGGTGAAGCGTCAGCACTGAATGATGCACTGGGCACTGCTGTCGATAGCCCTGAATGGGTGGCGGGTGAACTAGTGAAACAAATCGAAAAACAGCAGCCCAGAAAAACACTGGGTTGGCCAGAACGATTTTTTGTAAAAATAAACGCAGTGTTTCCCTCAATTGTGGACTCTGCGTTAGTAAAGCAGCTACCGGTTATTAAGCGGTATGCCAACTTCTCTGTTTCGGAGGCAAAATAATGAAACGTTTACTTTCAGCAATAATACTTTCTGTATCAGCCCTTTCTTTTTCGGCTACAGCCGATACATTACTGGATGTTCAACGTGATTGGGCACATGTGAACTATGATCTGACGGGCGATGAACAGGAAAAGGCGTTTAACGTGCTCCTGCATAAAGCGGAAGAATGGGTTAAAAAACAACCCGATTCCGCAGAAGCACACATTTGGTTAGGGATTACACAGTCAAGCTTTGCGGCTGTTAAAGGTGGATTAGGCGCACTGTCACTGGCCAAAAAAGCTAAAAAGAACTTTGAACAAGCGCTACGCCTTGATGAAAAAGCGCTGAGTGGCTCAGCGATGGTAAGTCTTGGTGTGCTGTATCACAAGGTACCAGGCTGGCCGTTGGGGTTTGGCGACGATGATAAAGCCAAAGATCTTATCCTAGCAGGCCTAGAGCAAAGTCCGGATGGTATTGATAGTAATTACTTTGCCGCTGAGTTTTTCTTTGACAACAAACAATACGACAAAGCGTTATCGCATTTACAGATTGCACAAACAGCGACACCACGCGCTGACAGACCTTTAGCTGATAAAGGCCGCCAGCTCGAAATCGCCACACTAAAACAACGTGTTGAAGCAAAATTGAATTAATCTTTTGGTAATTCCGGGCTGTCTGCCTGTTCTTGTTGTAAGTTGATGGCAGTAATGGGGAAGGGGATGACGATCCCTTCCTCGTTGTAGCGCTTATGCAACTCTTTAATAAACATAGACTTTACAAAGAAACGATTAAAATACTCTTTTGTGCGCAGCATAACGGTAAAGTTAATACTGGAATTATCGAACGTATGAAACAGCACAAAGGGTTCATAGGTTTCTACTCCCCATTCGTGTTCAAGCAATACTCGATTGGCAACTTCAAGTGTCACTCGTTCAACAAAATCCAGGTCTGAACTGTAGTGCACGCCCACTTCAACGGGCACTGAAAGCTCTTTTTCCGGGTAGTAATAATTGATGATTTTAGATTGGGACACTTTACCATTTGGCACGATAACGATGTTGTTAGGCAACATTTTGATCCAAGTTGAACGCCAGCCAATTTTCTCAACAAAGCCCTGCTCACCGCTTTCTAACTCAATGAAATCACCAATGCGAAAGGGTTTATCAATAAGAATTTGAACACCGGAGAAAAAGTTTTCCAATGTGGGCTGCAGTGCAAGTGCAACGGCAAGTGAGGTGATCCCCAACGAGGCAATAAGAGGCGTGACAGAAATACCCATTGAGCCTAATACTAACAGGATACCTAAACCTATCAGGCAGGCTCGAATTGCACCACTGGCGATGCTGCGCGTATTGGTGAGAAGTGAAGAACGGGCTGCATACACCTTAATGGCATAGGTTATCCATCGCTCAATAAACAGAATAAAGGTAACGATAATTAATGCGCGAATGATATCGCTGACAACGTCACTTTCTTCATAGGACCAGACGCCGGTGATATCCAAGCCAAACCGGCTCAACCACAACAGGATAGTAAAAATAATCAGATTCAAAGGCGCGTTTAAGGCAAGTGCAAGTACCTGATAAAAATGTGTAATTTGACTATCTTGTTCTCGAATTTGTGCGCGTAAACGCACCAAAAAAAGGCGTTTTGCCATATAAAGGCACAACACGACAATAATACAGGCAGAGGCAATGAGTGTTTGTTTTGTGGTTAAAATATTTGTTAAATCCATAACTTACCTGAACTCCCTGGGTGTCGGTAAAGGTTTTGACACACTCCGTAACTGGAAAACTTGCAAACGACACACCAGAGATTCATATTCTCGTCGCATTAGTTTGCTACTATGCCGTACTCGCAGTTAAAGGATAACGCTATGTTTGTTACAAAGGTTACAGGTTATAAGCGCTTGTACTATGCTACCTGGTATTCACTAAAAGGGTTAAAAGCAGCGTTTTTAAGTGAACCTGCCGTTCGTCAGGAAACCTTTTTATTAGTGGTTGGAATAGCTATCAGTCTTTGGCTAGAAGTTACGATAGTGGAACGTATTCTGATGATCGGGAGTTTACTGTTGATCATTATTGTTGAATTGCTAAATAGCGCTGTGGAAGCCGTTGTTGATCGCATTGGCCCGGAGATACACGAACTGAGCGGTAAAGCCAAAGATATTGGCTCTGCCGCAGTGTTCATGGCAATTGTGTTAATGCTACTGTGCTGGGGCGGAATTCTGTACGGCTTATTTTTCTAGCGATTTTAATTGCCGCAAATCTTTAAACCAATATCCCCCGGCAATAACTACACCAAAAGCACAAATGCCCCCCAACAGGGTGGCATTGACCGGACCTAGCGCTGCAGCAGTACTTCCAGCTCTAAAGTCCCCCAACTGATTCGATGATGCAATAAAGATAGAGTTGGCAGCGCTGACTCTGCCACGCAGGGCATCAGGTGTATTTAATTGAACAACAGCCCCACGGATTACCACGCTGATCATATCTGATGCGCCATATACAAACAGAGCTATAGCTGAAATCCAAACGTTGGTAGACAAGCCAAAGACCAAAATGGAACCGGCGAATATCAGCAGGGCGTTAAATAACGTTGTGCCAGTATGAGTAAATTCTGTTTTAAATCTGGAAAGATAAATTCCCATCAGTACTGCGCCTGCAGCAGGCATTGCGCGTAGTAATCCCAAGCCCTCCGGGCCGACAAGCAGGATATCAGCGGCATAGACAGGAAGCAGCGCCACCACACTACCTAATAACACGATAAATAAATCCAGGCTTAAGCTGCCCAGTACAATTTGGTTATGCTTAAGGAAGCGTAATCCACCTAATATATCTCGCTTGCCGCCTGCCGTATTTGCTGCTCCCATTGCTGGAAGCTGTAGAAAGCTTACCAAGGTACCGCATGCCGCACATACTAATAGCCAATAAATATGCCGGTCGAGGAGGGCAATTAATAATCCCGCCACAAAGGGACCAATAGTCAGGGCAAGGTTCCAAACCGTGCTGGTAATAGCGACAGCCTGATTCAACTGATTGGACTGCACCAGGTTAGGTAATGTTGCCTGAAGTGTTGGTGACATAAACGCTTTTGCACAACCGTACACACTAATCAGAGACAACAGCCACCATTTATCAAACTCCGGCGTTTGCATCAGTAAGGCAAAGCCAACTAATACGGTTAATTGTGCGCTTGCACCCAGTACCAGGATTTTACTTCTGGATAAGTGATCGACAACCCAGCCAGTAATAGGGAATAGCAGGTAAACCGGTACGATTTGAAATAAGCCTACCAGCGCCAGGTCAAAAGGGTCTTTGGTGAGCTGATACAAATGCCAGGCAAAAGCGACACCCATGATGGATTCAATGGTGCTAAAAACGCCCCGACCAATCAAAAACCAGGAAAACTGTGTAGAAAACAAAGGGGATTGGGTCATGCTTAAGGTGTAGTACTATTCAAAAGAAGCGCTACTTTACCATTATTCACAACGACTTGTCTGATTGAAGTAGCCTTACCAACTGGTTAATTGGCATTGGTCTGCCGAAATGATAGCCCTGACCAAATTCAATACCGGCGTTCAATAACGCAACGCGTTGTTTATCGTTCTCGATGCCTTCAGCAACAATATTCACGTTAATATTTTTGGCAATATCGACTACGTGGGGTATCAATGACGAGCGAATCGAACCATCTTCCATTTCACTTACAAAACTGCGATCGATTTTAAGGGTGTGACAGGTAAACTGGCGCAATTGCCCCAAATTGGAATAGCCGGTACCAAAATCATCAATGGCAACCTGAAAGCCTTGTTGACTTAAAGACTGTAAGGTTTTCTTACTGGACATACTCGCCAGCTGTTCACTCTCGGTAACTTCTACAACCAAATTTATATCGTTTAGTGAAGTCAGAGCATGCTTGCTAATAGCAAGGACATGACCATTGTCGATATCCCGCGCAAAAAAGTTAATATTGACTTTAAAAGGTGCCAAATTCGCGGCAACTGGTGACAAGTCTTTAAATACCCGATTCATGATTTGAACCGAAAACTCCCAGGTTTTGTTGCTGTCCTGAATTATCGGGATAAATTCATCAGGAAAAATAGGCCCGGTATTATCTTTGAATCTGGCTAATACTTCACAACCAATAATACGGCCGGTCTTCAATTCTACAATGGGTTGGTAATCACAATAAAAGTGCGACGATCTCAGGCCACGCAATATACGCGACTTCGCGGAGTGTAGAAAATTACTGGCAACCAGGAGCCCACTAAGCGTGATAACGCCGCCCAGTAAAGCTATCAGGTACCACAAAGAAAGAAGCTGGTGATTGTATTGTTCGAAATAGCTTCGGGGTGTTAGCGTACCAATACAGTAGGGCACTTCGTTACTGCAATCTGTCTGATAAAAAAACGCATCATCAATCTTATGTTGTGGCTCAACGGGTACGGGTAATGTTTTGTGACCTGCAACATGAACGTGCTCGTTATCGTAGTGGTACATGATGCGCCACTGTACCGGAATTTTGATAAACGAATCGAATTGATTTTGTGTAATGACCGCGTTGAAGTCACCATTGCGAACAATCATCGCTTTCACTTGCTGGTTGAATAATTCTATACCGCGATCAACCCAAATTTCTGACCCCTTCGGACCTTGGTAGTCTGCAATATCCACATAAACCGGTGAGGTAAATCGACCAATACCCGTCGAACAGATCATATAATCTCCCTGAACGAAACCGATATCTTTAATAAATCGGGCGCTGAACAGATGCTGGCGCATAGCAAGTAATAATGCATCATCACATTCAGTTGCATTGAGTGATTTTAAATCCCGAATTACAACATTGAGTTCTTCAGTGATAAGGGAGATTTCTTTGAAAGAATCCTGAATTTCCGTGTGAATTACCTGCTCGAAGTCATGTTCAAGGTATTTCGTTGCGGAAATATACACGGCGACACTAACAGCAATACTGATAAGTATTTTAATTAGAAAAGAAAAAACGTGATAAGTGTTAATACCGGGCATGCGGTGCCAATTTCCATAATCCAAGCACAACTTTAGTATAACACTATAATTTCAGAACGCAGAAAAGCGCCGCTTATGAAATACATAAGGCGGTAAGAATGACTGAGAAATTGTGTAAAAACAGAGAGCAGGGCATATCACCCGAACAATGAATGCCCTGTTTGATTCTAGTATGTTTTGTAAGGTAAAAATTTACCGGACATGACGACACTTACTCGATCACCTTTAGGATCAGGTTCGCGTTGCAAATCCATTGAAAAATCAATAGCACTCATAATGCCATCACCAAACTCTTCATGAATCAATTCTTTCAACGTTGTGCCGTATACATTCACTAATTCATACCAGCGATAAATTAGTGGATCAGTCGGTACTGCAGTCGGCAGTGAGCCTTTGTAAGGCGCGATTTGTAACCAGGCAACAGCTTCATCACTTAATTCAAATAAATCACCCACTTTTTCAGCTTGTTCTTTGGTCATCGCCATCTGACCTAGACAAGCTGCCGTACTCCATTCTTTAGACTGACCAATCACATCGGCAACATGTGCCCATTTAATGCCTTTCTTTACTTTTACGGATTGAATCATTGCCGTTACTTGTGTGCGATCTGTGATCATTGTTCGTTCCTCTGTATGGGTTGTACAAAACATGTAATTTTTTAAGAGCCAAAACGAAAAAAAAGCGCCCACGCAGACTAATTGCTTAGCCTGGGTGGACGCCTTTATCCGAATAAAATTGTGTACTTAGAATTACGCAACAACGAGCAGCAGCTTTAATGCCAATAAATTAAAGTGACTATTTTACAGATATTTAGGTGAATCAAGTAAAGCTGAAATAGCATGTATTGAACAAAAGTAGCGCAGGGGACTGATGAGTTCGCACCAATAATGAACATTGGACTGTGTGACGGACTAATTAACCGCATAGCTCGTCAGTTTTACGCAAATATTACCCAGAAAATCACCAGCTGTAGACAACCCGGCCAACAATCTCCTGTTCGGACACAAAACCCCAAAACCGACTATCACGACTGTTATCCCGACTGTCACCCATCACGAAGTAGTGTTTAGCTGGAACTTTCCATTCAGTGGAAGATGTGCCTGGTTGGGAGTAATAAAACTGGGCAGGGATGTCTCTCTGCGTGTTGATGGCAATGTTATGTTTCAGTTGGCCCAGGTTTTCCTGATATATCAATAAAGGAGGATGACTTAATGCATGTTCCGGAATTGAAGTAAGCGCCATAGGCTTAAATTCATCGCACAATTTCTCTTCGGATTCGCAAGCTGGTTTAACCGAGACTTGCTTATTTTGGTAACGAATAGTTTCTCCGGGTAAACCGATAACACGCTTAATGTAAAAAATATCCGGTTCTACCGGATAACGAAAAACAATGATGTCACCTCTGGTTAATTCAGTTGATTGTACAGTGCGATACATTTCTACATTGAAAGATGTTTTATTCGCAAATCCAATTTTACTTACCAATACATGAGAACCCGGTGTGAGTGTAGGCGCCATTGCTGAAGATGGTATCTGAAACGGTGCAACAATAAACAGGCGAATAATCGCTATCAGACCAAATATTCCAACGACAATCATTAACACTGCATACCATCTTGCAAACCATTTTCGTTGTTCCTGTCTATAGTGATGAGCGAGATACACTGAGTGGCAAATACACACCAACGCTAAACCGATAGATAAATAACCATTGTGTGTTATTGATTGTAATAGTGGCTGGTCGTAATTTCCCATAGACGTCACAGCGACACTCATTGCAATAACAAGATAAAACCAAAACCACTTAATCTTGTTCACATACAAAAATGCAAACGCATTAAGAAATAATGCGAGTGTTCCTGCAACGAATTTGGAAGGTTTCCATTCACTGGCATTAGCAAAAGCCATTTATTGTCCTTAGTGTTGAAAGTACGCTAAAGCTAACACTACCTATATCGGATTACAAAAAAGACGAGTTAGATAGATATCAGCAGGCCAAGCTATGGCCATAGTTGTGGAGTACCACATCAATATCTGTATTAAAATACTTTATTTAACATAATATACATTGTGCGTAATTAAGTATTTGGTGTGTAGGGGCTTGATATGGCTAGCTATTCCTCGTTGCTGCGCTCCCGTTGGTGCTCGCGCCTCGTCATTAGCTAACCATTGCTGCCGGTTCAACCACGTTCAGCGCCGTGGCGCTGACGTGGCATTCACCGGTCAGCGTGATTGGTTGTCAGATAACAATTTGATGATGTCTACGTAATGTTTGTCGAAGTCAGTTTTAAGTCGTTCAGCAACGACAACTTTCAACGACTTTTCGAGATCGTTTTCAGGTGTGATGTCGGCGTTATATTCAATGGCTTCTACACATTGCTTTAACCGATTTAAGGTTTGATAGATTAGATTGTTGAGTAAGTCTGTTTGCACGTTTGACGTCCTTGTCTTAGTTCTTTCCTAAAATATTGGTTCGTCGTCATAGAACGTGAATTGAGGATAAACTTCATATTTTGGCGATTATTTTGTTTTGAGAACTAAACTCCAAGATGATTTAATTGCTCCATACTCAGAACTTCATGATACTAATACGTGCCTAATGAATTCGTTTAAGTCATTTATTGCTAGCCCTAGTGGTTCAATATTCCTCGTGGTTGCAACCGGGCACAATAATTCTATTAAAACCTCTAACTTTTATATTATGTTAAATTAAGGGGTTTTAGTCTGAATCGTTTACACTTGCCTTGTAATCTTCACGCTCGAACACACCCTTTATTTTTTACGTCAAAGCATGCCCTAACAAAAAGGAATTTAATATACCGATGTCCGTTTCGCTTTATCACTCATTGAGTGATATTAGTCGTATTTCACAATCAAAGACGGTGTAATCATTGGCTAGGATGTATAGGATAGGTTGTCTCAATTATTACTGGTCCATGTCGTGAATAGATACTCCCTTTTGCTTTCTGCACTTTGTGCGCTCGTCACCACCCCGTCTTTTGCTACTCAGCCTGAAACGCCTTCTTATCATTCAGTACGTTCTACACTGAATGATTATCTGTCCTTCTTAACGTTACCCAATGTCGCTTCAGAATCTACTAAGGACATGGTGATTAATGCGAAGTGGTTACAGAAAACTTATTCTGCGTATGGCTTTAATAGTCGTCTACTGGCAGAGCCTGACGGCATGCCTATGGTGTTTGCTGAATATGAAGGTAACGTACCCGGCCGTCCTACCGTGTTGTTTTACGCGCATTTTGATGGACAAGCGGTATCACCAGAACAATGGGACCAAGCCAGTCCCTGGCAACCTGTGTTAAAAATTAAGGATGGTGATAGCTGGAAAACCCTGCCAATGACATCCCTCTTGGAATCAACACAGCCAAACCCCGAATGGCGGGTATTTGCCCGTTCCGCATCGGATGATAAAGCGCCGATCATGATGCTATTGGCAGCGATAAAATCCCTTCGTGATGCAGGTAAAGCGCCGGCTATTAATATTAAGGTGCTTTTGGACTCTCGTGAGGAGAATGGCTCACCGACGCTGAAAAAGGTCATTCAGGCAAACCGCGAAGTATTATACGCGGATGCGGCTATCTTTATGGATGGCCCGATACATGACAGCAATAAGCCCACTATCGTTTATGGTCACCGCGGCATTAGCTTAATTGAGTTAACGGTCTATGGGCCAAAAGGCAACATCCATAGCGGCCATTTTGGTAACGTGGTTATGAACCCAGCCGAAACACTGGCGTCTTTATTAGCCAGTTTCAAAGACACTGATGGCCGTGTTGTCATACCCGGCTATTATGAGGGTATTCAGATTACGCAAGCGGAAAAGCAAGCAATTGCGCGTATTCCTATTGATCATAAACAGTTAGCAGCTAGCGTAGGTGTTAGCGATTTTAAATTACTGGATAGCAATTACTACACGTCACTATTATACCCATCATTGAATATTAACAGTGTTGTCGCCGCCGATCCGGACAAGCCTCGCACCGTTATTCCTGCAAAAGCGACTACAAGAATAGATATACGAACCGTGAGCGCTACCCCGGGTAAAAGGCAAGTTGAACTCATAACGTCATTTATGACTGCACAAGGTTTTCATCTTACAGACAGCGAGCCAGATGACAAAGTACGTAGCGAACACCAGAAACTGGCAAGCGTAACGTATTTAGGTGGTGCAGCCGCACTTCAAACTCCCCTTACCTCTCCGGTGGGAGCCTGGGTTAAAGCGTCCATGGAGCACTATGGCAATCACTCGCCGATTGAAATTCCAATTATGGGAGGCACTGTACCAACAGAGGGGATTGCGGAAGGTTTGGGTATTCCGGTGGTTTTATTGCCGCTGGTAAATCGCGATAACAACCAGCATGCCCCTAATGAAAACCTCAGAATTGGCAATTACTTTGCAGGTAGTGCCATTTTAGAGGGCTTGTTGCTTACCGAATTTAAAAATTAACCTATATTATTGAAATTAATAAGATTGCTATATCGTTACGCGAACCCTTAACACTGCTAAAATGGTAACGCGTAACGAATTTTTCGGTGTATTTTCTTATTCTTCGTCTTTTTCCAGTGCCTTTTGACTTTCGTAACGGTATACCGTAATCAGTAAATCATTCCACTTGTTCGTGAGCTCCGGGTTTTCCTCGATGAGCTTTGCCATGTGAGCCTCGGCCTTTTCATGCTCTGAACGTAAATAAGGTTCTAAATCTGAATCATTTGGCAGCATGGCGGCATTTATCGCCATGCCCTGGAAGCTATCCTGTATTTTTTCAGACCGAATCAGTCTTACGTAACGGGGCTCACATTCAATGCGTTTAATATTACTCCCCGCCTTAGAGCGATATTCACACAGCATGTCGAAATACTTATCCGTATTAATGTCGTTGTAGGCTTCGAAAAACTCGAGGCGCTTTTTCTTTACTGCACTTCGCATCTGAACAAGAGATTGGTCTCCGGTGACGGTAATCACTTCAACATCGTCTTGTTCTGTCGCTGCTTGTGTAACTGGCGCTATTATTGAGCCAAGCAATAACGTTGCAAAAATTTTCTTTCTCACGTTGTCTTCCTATTGCTGCTTTTCGTCTTTATTCAATGATTTCTGACTTTCATAGCGGTATACCGCAATCAGTAATTCGTTCCATTTATTTGTCAATTCAGGATGTTGCTGAATTAACTTTGCCATGTGCGCTCCCGCATCTTCGTGTTTCGCACGAAGCAAAGGCGTTAAGTGAGTGTCGGCGGGCATTTTATTTAAATAGAAATCAAAACCGTGAATATTATCCCGGGTTTGCTCAGAACGTATTAGCCGAACATACCTGGGTTCGCACTCTATAGATTTGATATTGCTGCCGATTGTTGCGCGCCATTCGCACATCATGTCGAAGTACTTATCCGTATTCACGTCGTTATAGGCTTCGTAAAACTCAAGCCGTTTTTGTTTAATGGCACTGCGCATTTGCGCTAGAGACTGGTCGCCGGTAACGGTAATGATCTCGATGTCCTCTCTATCCGGGGAAGCCGAAACAAAAGGTGTGAGCAGTAACGCGACTGACAGCGATACAATAAGGTTTGAGAATCGTGATAGTTTCAAAATATCCTCCTTGATTGATGTACTTAGGTCTGTTGGCACGTGTTGCTTTCTATCGTGCCAACAGACAGTGCATCACTGTCAATGAAGATAGACAAACGTGCTATTTGTTTACATTTACAACTACTCTGCCCTGCACCTGACCTGACAAAAAGTCAGGGGCAATGGCTAACGCCTCAGCTAGCCCGACATCTTTTGTAATTGAGATCAGGCTTTCAGCCGGAAGGTCAGTGGCAATTCTTGCCCACGCTTTCTCACGTATTTCCAACGGCTGTGTCACGCTGTTAATGCCCAGTAACTTAACGCCTCGCAAAATAAAGGGCGCTACCGTCGATGGGAAGTCCATACCCTGCGCTAATCCACAGGCCGCTACTGCACCTTCTGACATAGTCGACGCACAGGCATTCGCGAGTGTGTGACTACCGACAGAATCAACCACGCCTGCCCAACGTTCTTTTGCCAGCGGACGGCCAGGTTCACTTAATTGGGCCCTATCGATAACTTCAGCGGCCCCTAATGCTTTTAACGCATCGGCTTGGTCTAATCGGCCAGTCGAGGCAACCACGGTATAGCCCAATTTAGCTAAAATCGCGATGGCAGTTGTACCCACACCGCCGTTAGCACCGGTTACCAGAATCTCACCTTTGTCGGGGGTAATATTCTGTGATTCCAATGCCATGACACATAACATGGCGGTATAACCAGCGGTTCCCACATTCATTGCGTGATGTGCAGTTATGTTATTTGGCAATGCCTGAACGAAAGCTGAATTGATAGCGGCTTTTTGTGCCAGGCCTCCCCAGTATTGTTCACCTAATCCCCAGCCATTAACCAACACTTTGTCTCCAGTTTTAAACCGAGAAGAACGGCTTGACGACACCGTGCCAGCCAGGTCGATACCGGCTACCATGGGAAAGGTTCGGACTACCGGACTTTTTCCGGTAACGGCGAGTGCATCCTTGTAGTTTAGTGTGCTGTATTCAACATCAATCACTACATCCTCATCGGGTAATGCGGACTCTTCCAGTGACTGAATGTCAGCGTGATAACCATTATCGTCTTTGGTAATGTAAATGGCGTTAAACATAAATGCCTCCTTAGTAGAGTCTGTAGGGGTTATTAATGGGCATGTTCGGTTGAAATTAATTGCGCTAAGAAACCTTTGGCAAACTTTCGCATGGGTAACTCAGATTGCATGACTTTTGCGCTTAAAATGGCGCCTTCCCAGCCAATCCAAAAAAACTCTGCCTGCTCGTCACAATTCGCCGAAGCTGCTATGTGGCCGAGTGCTTGAGCTTGTTTTAGGTTATCTGCTAACAAGTCAGTCCAATGCTGAAGACAGTCAGCCAGGGGGTGTTTGAAGGTTTCAGATAATATGGGCATTTCCTGACCAAAGTTACCGATGAGACACCCCCGCGTAAATCGGTACTTTTCCATGCCCTCGACAGCTTCGTCGATAAATAGTTTCAGGCCATTTACTGGGTGTTCAGGATCACTGTTAAAGCAACGTCTCAGTTTCGCGCAGAAGTATTGGTCATAGTGTTGTATAACCTGTAAACCAAAATCGTCTTTGTTCTTGAAATAGTGGTAAAAGGAACCTTTGGGAACCCCGACACGCTTTAAGATATGGTCGATACCTACGGTATTAAAACCGCGTTCAGTCAGGATAGCCATCCCGGCAAGCAATAGTGCGTCTTTAGTATCATCAAAACTTCTTGCCTGTTTTGGAGGCCTTCCCCGCTTTGCTGTGTTCATGACGGTCTGTTTAATAATTAATCTTAACATCATTATTATAGACCGCTCGTCTATAAATCAAGATTATTTTTAGACTGATCGTCTAATTAATTGTTTTAACGAGGGATTAATGTTTTTCTGCAGACAATAAAAAAGCCGCCATGCAAACGCATAACGGCTTTAAAAGCATAATAAAAAGGTTAAAAATACTGCGCGTTAACGGCTTTGTGAATGTTTAACAGCCCTTGCTGAATGTCATCAATCACTTCGTGCAAACGGCTTTGCATTAACTCATGCGTATCCAGCTTAGACAATTCGTCTGCTAATGCATCAACCTGCTTTTCAATCTCGTCTGACTTCGGTAGCTCTTTTAAACATTTGCCCATTTGCTTGAGGCCATGAATGAGAGAACGAGGAAATTGTTCGTTGGTTAACAGGAATTCCAGTACATCGGAGCGGTTAATTCTGATCCGCATTTCCTGGCGATACATTTGATACGCAGTCAGAGATTTGAGTACGCCCATCCACTGAATATTCTCGAAGGCAGAGTGTTCAGGCGACAAATCTGGCAGTAAAGACGCTGAACGCACATCAATGATCCTTGATGTCATATCAGCGCGTTCCAGGTGTCTACCCAGACGCAAAAACGCATAGCCTTCACCGCGAAGCATGGTGCCACCTAACAAGCCAGTAATCGTCTGGTTCGCAACAATGATTTTATTCAAACAATCAAAACGGTGACGTCGTGTCAGTACACTTTGGCCATCGGCTTTAGCGGTCAGATGCAGGTTATTGATATGTTCCCAGGCTTCTGACGGAATGATTTCGCGAATGATACGCGCATTTTCTCTGGCAAACGCCAAACAGTTAATAATTGAGCCTGGATTCGCCGTGTCCGTAACCATGAATTTGATAACGCTGCGCTCATCCGCTTCTTTGTAGTTTTCGTAAAAGGTATCCCGAAACGACAGCATGTCGATAATCGGCTCCCAACCCAACGTGACGTCTCTGGGTAAATCCAACAACAAGTGCGTATTTACCTGAATTAAACGTGCTGTGTTTTCAGCCCGCTCCAAATAGCGCTCCATCCAGTATATGTGATTAGCAACCCGCGACAACATAATTATTCACCCTCCATGTCGACTATCCAGGTGTCTTTACTGCCACCGCCCTGAGAGGAATTAACGACAGTAGACCCTTTCCGCATGGCTACCCGGGTTAATCCGCCCGTCGTTACTTTGATATCTTCGCCACTCAGTATAAACGGCCTCAAATCCAAATGTCGTGCTTCGGCTTTTGTTCCTACAATGGTTGGAGCCGTAGATAGCAACAGCATAGGCTGAGCTACGTAATTACGCGGATCCCGGCGGATCAGGCGTACAAATTTTTCTCGCTCGGCTTTTGTAGAATGAGGGCCGATTAACATACCGTAACCACCCGATTCATTGGCAGGCTTAACTACCATTTTATCGATGTTTTCTATAACGTAATCACGCTCGTCTTTATTCACGCATTTATACGTTGGTACGTTGGGCAGTAGCGGTTCTTCGTCTAAATAAAATTTTATGATTTCAGGTACAAAGGCATAAACGACCTTGTCGTCAGCGACACCAGCGCCCGGCGCGTTGGCCAAACCGACATTGCCAGCTTTCCAGGCTCGCATGAGTCCTGGTACACCCAGCATGGAGTCTTCACGGAACGCTTCAGGATCCAGGAACGCGTCGTCAATACGTCGGTAAATCACGTCAACGCGGGACAGACCATCAACGGTTCTCATGTAAACCTTGTCTTCGTCGTCAACCACTAAATCACTGCCAACAACCAACTCAGCCCCCATTTGTTGAGCCAGGTAGGCATGTTCGAAGTAAGCGGAGTTATAAATACCCGGTGTTAACACCACGATTTCAGGTTGTTCAATGTCGCGTGGTGAGAGCTGACACAACATATCGTAAAGCTGCGACGGGTAATCGTCGACTGGCAGGATATTGTATTGTTCAAACATATCCGGGAAGACCCGCTTCATAACATGGCGGTTTTCGAGCATGTAGGACACGCCTGAAGGAACGCGTAAGTTATCTTCCAGTACGTACACAGTTCCGTGTTGGTCCCTGACTAAATCAGAACCACAAATATGCGCCCACACGCCATTTTTGGGTTTAACGCCCATGCATTCAGGAAGGAAGTTTTTAGACGCGTCCAATAAGCTTCTGGGCACAATACCTGCTTCCAGAATTCGCTGTTCATTGTAGAGGTCATCAATAAACATATTCAGCGCTTTTACTCGCTGCTTCAGGCCTTTTTCGACTTCAAGCCACTCTTTTTTATCAATAATGCGCGGAATAATGTCAAATGGCCATGCCCGGTCGATTGAGCCTTCTTCTTCACTGTATACCGTAAAGGTGATACCCATTACGTGAATAGCGGTGCTCGCGGCAGTTTTGTATTCTTCGAGTTCTTTGTCTGAGAGATTTCGTAAGTATTTGCAGATTTGCTCGGCAGCGGGTCGGGGTTTATTCGCTGCGCGAATGAGTTCATCGTAAAAATCCCCTGTCCGATAATTACCCCATCTGATTGCCATGCTCAGGTCCCTAGATTGTTGTTATAAAATGTACAAGCCCATCTAATCGACTTTTGAGTGAAATTGCAATCCTAAAAATGTCAGTTTAATGACAAAATGTTGTGGAAAATTGCACGTAATCAAGACATTCTATCTGCATTGTTCACATTTATTAAAACGAGAACGACTGTGACTTATTGCTTAGCAGTAAAAGTAAATCGGGGATTAGTCTTCGCATCAGATTCGCGAACCAATGCTGGCGTGGATTACGTTGCAACCTACAGTAAAATGCGCCGCTATTGCTGGCCGGGCGAGCGTGTATGTGTGTTGTTAACCTCCGGGAGCCTTGCCACTTCCCAAGCCGTAATGAATGCGATTAACCGTGACCTTCAGGATCCGGATGCGGCATTTAATTTACGTTCGGGTAAACAGCTTTACGAAGTTGCTCAATATATCGGCAAGCTTAGCCAGGAAGAACAGCAGCGTCATGCCAAAGCCATGGAAAAGTCAGGTAGCAGTGCTGAATCTAATTTCATTTTTGGTGGGCAGATTGCTGGCCAGGCACCAGAGATATTCCATGTCTATCCGCAGGGGAACTTTATCAGTGCGTCTGACGACACTCCCTATCTGCAAATCGGTGAAAATAAATACGGCAAGCCCATTCTTGATCGAATTATCGCTAAATCAACGTCATTAGAAGATGCAGCGCGGTGCGCGATGGTGTCATTAGATTCGACGATTCGTAGTAATATTTCGGTTGGGCCACCGGTTGAGCTGGCCATGCATCAAACCGATAATATTGATGAGCCATTTCACAATACCTATACACTGAACAGTCCAATGTATAAATCGATGCAAAAGCAATGGACACAAGGGTTAAAACGCGCCTTTAACCGCCTGCCTCGTTTTGAGTGGGAGAAAAACCAACCTTAGCCAGTATTTCTCACCAACAGGTGAATGAAGTGCAGCTTTTCGCGTGCCCGTGGCGGGATCATAAACGGGTACGCATCATCCAGCCCCATACTGCGGTTAAGCGCATTTAATAGCGTGGTCAAC
Source organism: Aestuariibacter sp. (assembly GCA_017794925.1). GTDB lineage: Bacteria > Pseudomonadota > Gammaproteobacteria > Enterobacterales > Alteromonadaceae > Alteromonas. The sequence goes on from CP051238.1 coordinate 3,179,759, forward strand.
TTTTCCCAATCATCCAACAGCGTATTAAAACTGTCTTCACTAAAACTCAATGTATGCGGCTGACCACCGCTTAACGGATTAGATAGCGCCCGGTTTTCCAGGCTGGCTTCATATTCATGCGCGGTTTCGAGAGTATCGACCATGTGCAGGTAATGGGCCCAGGTTTCTGCCCAGTCTTCCCAAGGGTGCATACTGGCATAAGCGCTTATACAGTGATGATGCCAGTCGGCAACCGGACCTTCTGCGTAATAGCGCTCCAGTGAGGCCTGGTAGTCTTGTCTTTCGTCACCAAACAGTGCTCTGAAATCATCCAGCTTATTACTGTTCTTGATTAAGCGATCCCAGTAGTAATGCCCGGACTCATGACGAAAATGGCCGATGAGCGTTCGATAGCGCTCGTTCATAATTTCACGCATCTTAATGCGTTTGGCCGCTTCGGCTTCTTTCAGGTTAATCGTGATCACACCGTCACTGTGCCCGGTCAGTACCAACTTTTTAATTGTGAGTTCCCGACCATAGAGCGTCTCAACTTCATCTTCCAGAAAGCGAAAAGCCAATCCGTGTATGTTGTCGGACTTACCAGTAACCGGCAGTTCGAGTTTGTTGATCGTATAAAGTAAATGCCGCTTGGCTTGCTCCATTCTAAACCACAGCTTCATGTTCTCTGGTTTGGACAAATCAGGAATGGTGTCCGTTAATAAGCAGGAAGGACATAAATGGTCGTCAACAGCTACTGGAACCAGCCAGTTACACACATTGTGGTCACTGTAGTTTTTGCAAGGACGATAGGCTCTGCCATTCCTGCACGCTATCCACTGGCCGTGCTCGTCTATGTCACAAGCAGATATAACTTGCTCGTCACTCAGAAACCCCACCACACGTTGGCAGCTTAGGCACTGACTGTTTACAAAATACAGTGTATTTCCACACTTACAGGAATAGGTTTTCAATTCGCAGACTTCTACATTGTAAGCACGTTCAGGATAGTTCCCGCCATATTAAAGGCCGTGCTGAGTAAGTTGGTCTTTTAATACTAGCAAAAGATTACCAGACAGAGGAATGACAGATTGATGAAGGTTTAAATAAACTGCATCAGCGTAGCGTTGGGTTTGCAGCGTGACGCTGGCCGCTGCAACGCCTGGAGCAGTATTTCACGGTATCCCAATTTCGTTCCCATTTTTTCCGCCAGGTAAATGGGCGCAGACAAATCGGACAAATTTTAGTCGGGAGTGCTGACTTTTTCATCAGGCAGATTCCAGTTTATTTAAAAGTGCTTCAGCCTGCTGTTGCATTAAGGCTATATTTTCTTCCGACATTCTGCTTAGACTTTTATATATCAACGCCATCCGAGGATTTTTTGACAAGGTGTCCTGATGCTTGATCAGAAAATCCCAATACAAATAATTAAATGGGCAAGCTTTTGGGCCTGTCTTTTTCGACACGGCATATCCGCAATTTTTGCAATAGTCAGACATGCGGTTAATGTATTGCCCACTGGCAATGTAGGGTTTGCTGGCGAGATTACCACCATCTGCATACAGAATCATGCCACTGACATTTGGCATTTCTACCCATTCGTAGGCATCGGCATAAACCAATAAATACCATTCATTCACCGCGACCGGATCCAAACCGGCCAGCAAACTAAAGTTACCAATAACCATTAGGCGTTGAATGTGATGCGCATAGGCATGTTGACGTGTATCGCCTATACACTGGCGCATACAATTCATATTCGTATGTGCGGTCCAGTAAAAATCAGGCAACGCTCTGGTGTGTCCAAAGTAGTTATCATGCTGAAGCGTTGGCATACAATGCCAGTAAAACCCTCTTACATACTCCCGCCACCCCAGGATCTGACGAATAAAGCCTTCAACCGCATTCAGCGGTGCTGATTCGTCAAAGTAAGCCTGTTCAGCCATCTGCATGACTTCCATGGGTAGCAACAATCCGCAATTTAAATAAAACGAGATATGGGAATGAAACAACCAGACGTCACCTTCCCGCATGGCATCCTGATAGTCACCGAAATTGGGGAGCCGCTGTTGGATGAACTGGTTTGCTACCTCAAGCGCCTGTTCACGAGTAACGGCATAACGAAAGTCTTTAGCGCTCCCCATATGGTCTGAGAATGTGCGCTCTACTAATTCAATCACTGATGTTGTGATGTCATCTGGCGAGACAGTAAAAGGTTTTGGGGGATGAATATCGGCCGGCATGCCTTTTCGGTTATCGTGATCAAAATTCCATTTACCACCGATTGGCTGGTCCCCTTCCATCAACAAGCCGGTTTGTCTACGCATATCCCGGTAAAAATACTCCATGCGCCATTGTTTCCTACCTTCTGCCCACTTGCTGAACTGTTCCGGCGTTGAAATGAACCTGTCGTCTGGCCTAATATCAACCGGCACACCGAGAACCTGTTGCCACTGCTGCATGCTTTTGAGTAGTCGATACTCACCAGGAAACGTCACAACGACCGCAGTGCAATGGTGTGTTGCTACCGCTAGCTTTACTTCATCGAGCAACGAACCCTGATTATTATCATCGTCGTAATAACGATACTCGACGTTAATACCGTTGTTACGCAACCGGTCGGCAAAGTGGCGCATTGCAGAAAACAGCAGTACGATTTTTTTCTTGTGATGCTTTACGTAGGTGGCTTCTTCTCTCACCTCAGCCATCAGGACAATATCCTGATCTTTATCACAGTCCGCCAGGCTAGACATGCTCTCGCTTAACTGATCCCCCAGTACGAGTCTCAATACACCACTCATTTATTTGCCCTTTGTTTCAGCATAAGCATCGAGCGCACGCTGCCTGCTGGCCTTTAAATCGGCGATGGGGTTAGGATAATTTTTACCCAGTACAACCCCAGCATGAGACAATATATTTTGTGGGGCATCCCATGGCTTGTGAATGTATTTGTCGGGCATATTGGCAAGTTCAGGGCAATAGGTTTTGACATACTCACCGTGTTTATCAAATTTCTCGCCTTGCAGCACCGGATTAAAAATTCTGAAATAAGGCGCAGCGTCTGCTCCGGATCCTGCAACCCACTGCCAGCTGGCGGCATTACTTGCCCGGTCTGCATCCAGTAAACAATCCCAAAACCAGCGTTCACCTTTACGCCAGTCTACCAACAGGTTTTTAACTAGAAACGAACCAACTATCATTCGAACCCGGTTGTGCATATACCCAGTTTGCCAAAGCTCACGCATGCCCGCGTCCACTATTGGAATACCGGTTTTCCCTTTGCACCAGGCTGTAAATTCGTCGTCCTTATTGCGCCAGCTAAAATGATTAAACTGTTGGTTAAAGTTCTCGGTTGGCAGTGTCGGGAAATGGAACAGCAGATAATAACTGAATTCCCGCCAGCCCAGCTCACTAAGGTAACAATCAAGGTGCTTATTGTCTGGTTGGTTAAACGCATCAATCAGTGCGTACCACGCTTGATTGGGTGATATTTCCCCGAAATGTAAGTGAGGTGATAAGCGTGACGTTCCTTTCACTGAAGGAATATTTCGCTGGTCCTCATAGTCACTGGCGGCGTTACTGATAAATTCACTCAGCTTGCTGGCGGCCCCTTCTTCTCCGGGCTGCCAGTGGTTAGAAAAATCATCTGCCCAATTCAGTGTGGATAACAACCCGAGCTTTTCCAGCGAAGTACCGAGATTGTCTACCTTGCTGTACGTAATCCTATCGGGTGATGACATTGGATAGCGGGGACTCGCCGCCTGCAGGCAACCCTTTCTGTAGTAGGGTGTAAAAACGCGATACACACCGCCATCCTGTTTGCGGATGCTCATTGGTTCCCACAACAGTGATGCATTGAAACTCGCTACCGCACAGCCCGCATCTTTAAGCGTTTGTTTGATTCGCGTATCTCTCTCGATGGCCGCTGGTTCGTAGCAGCGATTCCAAAACACGCCAGTTGCACTAAACTTGTCTACAAGTTCGGTCAGGACCAATTCGGGGTCACCCTCGAAGAACTGAAGATGTCCATTAAGACGCTTGTTCAATGCCTGAAGAGAATGATGAAGCCACCAGTTTGAAGCGCCTCCTGGCTGTTCCTCATTCTTAATGGACGTGTCTTTAATGTAGATTGGTACCACAGAGCCAAAATCAACGGCTGCTTGCAGTGCCGGATTGTCTTTTACACGAAGATCTTGCCTGAACCAAACCAAACTAACAGGTTGAGTCACATGTATTCCTTATTTCTTGTTCTTTTGCTATCGGTTATATACGTTTTCCTCGCCAAAACGATCGGTGTATTTCGATAAAATTGATCATGATTGAATCCATTAAAAAGTATCAAACGTAATGGAATTTATGAATACAGAACAAATTGCTGGCCTTTACTGGTTCAGACATGATCTCAGACTCCATGACCAGCCGTCACTTGCTGCTACGGCTGAAAAGTGTGACACGCTGCTTTTGGTGTATGTCATTGACCCAACATGGTTTGAACCAACGCCGTTTAATACCAAGTCCATCGGTAAACATCGCCAGCAGTTTTTGTATGAAACGCTACAGTGTCTGAATGACAATCTGCATACAAAAGGCCAGTTATTGCATGTCGTTGTCGGTGATCCCATAAAAGAATTATCCAAACTGTGTAACGAGCACAACATAACTGTGTTGGGATATGGCGACCATCAGGGCTACAACGAGCGTCAGCAAATCGTTGATATAAGAGAGGCTATACCTTCATTGGAACTGGTGAGTGCCCCCAACGCCGGTCTGTTCACTCCGGATTCCTTACCCTTTTTAATAGAGGAAATGCCAGACAGCTTTACGCCGTTCAGAAAGAAGGTGGAAAAGTCTTCTTACCCTGAGTCGCCTGTAGGTATAACCAGGGCATTACCGCCTCCCCCACAAATCTCTCAGACAGACTGGGAAGGGCTCCCCCTTCATCACGGCGCCCACTCCGCATTCATTGGTGGTGAAAACGCAGCGTTAAAACAACTGCAGTTCTATTTGTTCGATAGCGAACTAGTCTCGGTATATAAAGAAACCCGAAATGGTTTGGAAGGTTGGGATTACTCCAGTAAGTTTTCAGCCTGGCTTGCTAACGGCAGCCTGTCACCAAAGCACATTTATGCTGAGCTGAAAAGGTATGAACGAGAGCATGTTAAAAATGACTCTACCTACTGGCTGTATTTTGAATTGCTTTGGCGCGAGTTCTTTTACTGGCAACAAACCAAGCACGGGATAAAGTGGTTTAAACAAACCGGAATTAAAGACAAAATTCCGCAACACACCCATAACGCAACCCTTGTTATCCAATGGCAACAGGGTAAAACCAATAACCCCTACGTAAATGCCTGTATGGCGCAATTAAATGCAACCGGGTACATGTCTAATCGAGGGCGACAATGGGTTGCCAGTTACTTTGTCAATGAACTGGCTCAGGATTGGCGATACGGTGCCGCCTACTTCGAACAACAGTTAATTGATTATGATGTCGGGGCAAATTGGGGCAACTGGCAATACCTGGCCGGTGTTGGCAGTGACCCACGTGGTCAGCGCCAGTTTAACCTGACTAAACAAGCACAAATGTATGATCCACAGGGCGAGTTCCTGCGTCTTTGGGGGGAAGTCAATGTGGCATAAAAGTCAAAATCTTAACGTTTATGATCTTTTAGCCATTCATTAAGCAGTTTGATTTGACCACATTTGTAAGCAGCAAACATCAGTCGAATCGAATTGGATAGAATTTCACTGTCACTCCAGCCCGTTTTCTGTTGAATCTCTTCGTAGCAACTTAGCGCTTCAGGACTCACGTAACCCCTAACTTGCTTTTTACCTGCTTCTTTTTGACGTTCGCGAAAGCGTTTTTGTTTTTCTGCATTGACGCGCGGATTTTTTTTCGGCTGTGTCATGAATTAGCTATACACTCAATAGAAGATGGATACAGTATTGCGCTGCAAAGGCAACTTGCACAATACCTATTTTGTCGTGGTTTTATTGTAGCACGGCCAGTTAATGCAAAAAAATTACTGTTCAGAGTTGTTTAGCTTACAACTGTTCGCTAAATTACACGGGAATTTTTTTTTCGATGGGAAAACAATGACAACTAATCAATCAAGTTTCACCAGAGAGGACCTGCTAGCCTGTAGTCGTGGTGAGATGTTTGGTCCGGGTAACAGTCAGTTACCGGCCCCTAATATGCTTATGATGGATCGCATTAACCTGATTACAGAAGAAGGTGGCGAGTTCGGCAAAGGTCAAATTATTGCAGAGCTGGATATTACCCCAGATCTATGGTTCTTCGATTGTCACTTCCCTGGCGATCCGGTAATGCCTGGCTGTTTGGGTTTGGACGCTATGTGGCAATTAGTTGGCTTCTTCCTTGGTTGGAGTGGTGGTCCTGGTAAAGGCCGTGCACTGGGTGTAGGTGAAGTTAAGTTTACTGGCCAGATTTTACCTACTGCCAAAAAAGTAACGTATAAGATCCAAATGAAGCGCGTTGTAAAGCGTCGTTTGTTTATGGGTCTGGCTGACGGTATTGTCGAAGTAGATGGTCGTGAGATTTACGCGGCGAAAGACTTAAAAGTTGGTTTGTTCCAGGATACGAGCTCTTTCTAAGGGCTCAACCAAAGCCTCTAATGTAAAAAGCCCCTTTAATGGGGCTTTTGACTAAAGAGATGTTAACGAACCGTCATTCCTAACTGACGGTCTTCCATGGCCTCTCTCCACCCACCTAACCACTCTGAACGAGCATCACTCGCTTGAAACGGACATATTTCTTTAGAGCGACCGCTGATTCCAGCATGGTAACCTTTTGCATGGGCACGAGTCAGTTTATCTCTTTTCTGTCTTTTCATTGATTAGCCTCTTTAATTGGATTAAACCAGTGAACGCTAACTCGGCCAACGACTCAATACTTTAGTCAATGCAGACGTGGCTATCATTTTTGTTCACCATTACTTAGATAGTGCAACTGACCAAGTGGTTCAAGAAACTTTATTTTTTTTTGCTATTGACAAATTCTAAGCTAATGAAAGCCTTTTGAATTTTATATTACATTTTTTTTGCATAATTGTTTCAACTTTTAAAAGTAAACGCTATAAGCGCTTATTCTCTTAAAAATTAAGTCATTAAGATAACTCCAATTAAGCGTAGCACATACAAAAACACCCCGCTGATGCGAGGTGTTTTTAAATCCGTAAAGACTATTTGAATCGACGGCGGAAGAAGGCAAATACCCCCAGTGCTATTAACGCGTAGAACGGCAACGACGCGCCTTTCCGTTCATAGTTCTCCTCGTCGTCAGCATCACACTGTTCAATGTCCTGAGCACCGGTAGGTGAAAGTTTAACGGCAATGATACGGGTGATGTCATTGGTATCACCACTGTCATCCAGTACTTCTTCACCGGTAATATATACCTGAGGACTCTTAAATACGGCATTAGCGACAATTTCATTGTTGTCGTTGATATCGTTTGCGGTAACCAACGTATACTTAGCTTGTTGTTCACACGTCAGTAAGGTGTTCAGGTCGATAAACTCGCCCACATTGATGTCGTACATGAACGCGCGTAACTGACGGTTAGTCTGAACATTTGAATCATACTCGCCTTCGCCCACAATAATGCCATTATTATTGATAGCGCGTGGATTGACTGCAGCAGTAGCAAAAAAGCCATCCGGATACTGAGCTTCACCACTTTCAACGTTGTAGATAAACATTTGCTCACGCGCTACACCGTTGTTTTCACGCATCACATTGCCCACTACCCAATCGTCATTGTTAATGGCAGTTGCCGTACTTCGTAAATTTTCATCCCGGGGCAGCAATTCTACTACTTCGCCGTCAATAAAGGCGGTGGCTACAATACCACTGTATCTGGCTGCACTGCTCCCGGGCAGAGTATAAATAACAACTTCTCCCGTAGACGACTCACCAACAGCGGTACCGTTGTCATTAATATCAAAGGCTTTACTGTAATAACTTAATAAGTTGGCATCTTCATCAGGCTCGAAAACCAATCCGTACGTTGTGGTGTTCACCACTTCACCTTGTGTATCCATATCCCAGATAGTCGCTCTGCGATAACCAGCAGACAGTAACGAATTTTCACTGGCAATCAGGTTGTACTGGCATAGCTCAATAGGCACTTCACCGCGTATTTCATCGTCTTCACAGTTTTCAGCGGAGGTAATATAGGTATCGGTAAACGACGCACTGCTATAACCTGCTACCTGTAACTGGCTGTTAACTGCGAAGGCCTCTCCGTATCCACCTAGCGGTTCACTCTCTGACGGTGTCAGCACTTTGGATTCACCGTTAACCTGTACAAATGGTTGTAGCGGCATGTCATTTACGATGTAAGTGAGGTCATCGCCATCATCGGTTGTATAGTCAACTTCGAAAAATGCACCGTTTGCGGTACCGACAAAATAATCGCCACCCACTGAATCTCTGGCAATGGTGTAAGCGCTTCGGCTGTAATCGTTAAAGTCCTCGTGGATTACATCAAAACCCGGTAATAAATCAGCACGAACTGTATCTGCGTTGTAACTGCGGTAGTTTGCAAAGACCTGAATAAACGCACTGTTGGATCTCTGTTCAGTGAGATACGAAAACAATATCTGATAATCAAGATTGCTGAACACACCCTGCTCTACGGCATCGGGATCGTCGAATAACGCCGTAAAATTCTCGTTGGTAAAATCCAGTAGATCCAGGTCGATTGGCGGGTTGTATTCGGTCTGTGTCATGACCACCATCGCACCGGTGTTATCGATGGACTGGGAAAAATTGTAAAACGATAAGTCCTGAACCGGGGCTGGCGTTAACGTATATGTTGCTGCCGCTGCTGACATGCCGGTGGTGGCAAGGATTACTGCAGATGTAAGCTGTTTAAGTTTCATTCAAAATCCTGTTACTGCTGTGTGCTATCCAGCAAGCTTTCTAATTCGTCCCATCGCGCATAAGCATGAGATAGTTTTTCTTCTAATGCCGCCAGTTCATTTAACACAGCGGTGGTAGTCTCACTGTCCTGTTTGAAGAAGTCAGGGTCATTAACACGTTCTTGTTGTTGTTCAACCTGCTCTTCCAGTGACTCAATGGTCGCCGGTAAGGTTTCCAGTTCACGTTGGTCTTTATAAGACAGTTTCTTCGGCTTTTTGGCCGGTTGTTTTGCAATCGGACTGCTATTTTCCGATTTAGTTTCATTCTTTACAGTTTTTGACGGGCCTGACAAATAAATGCTTTTGCCCTGTTCACTGTACCATTGTTCTATATCGGTATAACCACCCACAAATTCCTGTACTACACCTTGTTCGGTAAATAGCAGACTGGCATTGACCACATTATCCACAAATTCCCTATCGTGGCTTACCAGAATCACGGTGCCTGCGTAATTTAACAGGAGAGTTTCCAGCATCTCAAGGGTTTCCACGTCCAAATCATTAGTTGGTTCGTCGAGAATCAGTACATTGCTGGGTTTTAGCATCAATTTTGCCAGCATCAGGCGATTTTTTTCACCCCCTGACAAAGACTTAACCGGCGCATTTACCCGCTCAGGACTAAACAAATAGTCCTGAAGGTAGCTCATGACATGTCTTGGATGACCATTTACCATAAGGTCACGTTTGCCATCCGCGACAACATCAATCACTGATTTTTCAAGATCCAGTGCAATGCGGTGCTGGTCAAAATAGGCCACTTCCAAATTTGCGCCTTGTCGGCAATGCCCGCTGTCCGGAGTCAATTGCCCCAGAAGTAACTTAATCAGTGTGCTTTTACCGCATCCATTAGGACCAATTAGCGCCAGCTTTTCACCACGCAATACAGTTAAATTCAGGTTATTAACAATGGTCTTATTTTCAATGGCGTAGTTTAAGTCGGTCGTTTCAAACACCAACTTGCCAGAGCGCGTACCCTGATGTTGGTGCATGGCAACATTACCCGATAACTCACGGCGAGCCGCTCGCTCTTCACGAAGTTTCTTCAGGGCGCGAACACGGCCCTCATTACGTGTACGACGGGCTTTAATGCCCTGACGAATCCATACTTCTTCCTGGGCGAGCTTGCGATCAAATTCTGCCTGCTGGCTGGCTTCCACTTCCAGATCATGCTCTTTCTTTTCGAGATACTGCTGATAATTACCGGGGTAGCTGGTAATTTGACCACGGTCCAAATCCACAATTCGTGTCGCCATCGCACGGATAAATGCCCGGTCGTGGCTGATAAATACGATGGCACCTTTGTACTGTTGCAGGCTTTGTTCCAACCATCGGATCATTTGCACATCAAGGTGGTTAGTCGGCTCATCCAGCAAAAGGATATCGGGGGACCGTACCAATGCGCGGGCCAGTGCCGCCTTACGGCGCCATCCACCAGAGAGCGTCGCTAATGACGCACTGCCATCTAATTGCAGCATAGTGAGTGTTTGTTCAATTTGCTGCTCAAATTGCCAGGCGTTATGGGTTTCTAACTGTTCCTGGTAGGTTTGCAGTTTTTTCAGGTTTTGCTCGCTTGGGTCTTCGGTAACCAGCTGGGTACACTTAAAGTATCCTTTAAGAATATCTCCCACTTCTGCGAGACCTTCTGCGACATAATCAAACAAGGCAATGTCAGTCGTTTGGGGTGGGTCCTGTTCAAGACGCGCGACAATCGTATCGCGCTCTATAATACGCTGACCGTCGTCGGCTATAACATCGCCACTGATGACTTTTAGTAATGTGGATTTACCACTGCCATTTCGGCCGACAATACAAACCCGTTCTCCTGGCTGAATAACCAGTTCCACACCATCGAGTAACGGCGGCGTACCAAACAATACGGATACGTTTTTTAACTGTAATACACTCACTGCAAAAACAACTCCAAATCCTGCAGAGTAAATGGCCATCCCAGCTCAGCGCCGTTATCACCGCGCTTAAGTACCGGGATTCGCACGGCATAGAGGTGATAATGATCCGTGTTTTCACGGATATTATACTCGCCCAGCTCGATGATGGACGCTTTACTGCATTGCCTTACCAGCGCTTTGGCATCTTCGCACAGACTGCACTGAGGGCCAGTAAACAAGGCTATTTTCATGACTGTAAAATCCAACACTGGTGAATATTACTGTGACGTTTAAAATCTTCCGGAATCGTCGATGCAGAAATATCCTGTGGCGTCAGCCCCAGTGCTGCCATTGCGTCATTATCAAGCTTAAAGCCCCGACGATTATTCGAGAACATAATTGTCCCACCGGGTTTGAGACAGCGTTTTGCCTGCGTCAATAACATCACGTGATCACGTTGTACATCCCACGTGGTGTTCATGCGTTTTGAATTAGAAAACGACGGTGGATCAACAAAAATAAAGTCATACTGGCCGTTGTGCCCCGCCAACCACTGCAAGCAATCAGCCTGAACAAACTGATATGCACCAGTGAGTTTATTCAACTTGAAATTGTCCCTGGCCCAACTGATATACGTGTTAGACATATCAACGGTCGTTACCGATCGCGCCCCCCCAAGGGCTGCAAAAACCGATACGCTGCCCGTATAGGAAAACAGGTTCAGCACGTCCTTACCGTTAACGCGTTTTTGTACTTCCTGTCGGGTAATGCGGTGATCCAGGAATAAGCCCGTGTCCAGGTAATCCGTCAAATTAACGTAAAACTTCGCGCCATTCTCGAAAACAACCTTACGATTACCGGTTTGGTTCACTTTTTCGTACTGCTGTTTTCCTTTTTTCTGCTCACGCACTTTTAGCATGATCTGCTTTGCAGGAACTTCAGTTACTGCCGGTAAATATAACAATACTTCCTGTAATCGACGTTTAGCTTTTTCTGCATCAATTGACTTTGGCGGCGCATATTCCTGCACGACCAAACAATCGTCATAAACGTCTATTGCAACATTGTATTCCGGCAAATCAGCATCGTAGATGCGATAACAGTTTGTGTTCGCTTGCTTAATAAACGGCTTGAGCTTCTTCAGGTTCTTCTTTAATCGGTTAGCAAAATCGTTGTCCTGCTTATCGGAATACTGCTGGCAGTTGGCGTCGTCAAGCGCGTAGTTAACCAACTTACATTCCAACTTACCGTTCATCAGACTGTATTCTTTTGATGCCCTTAGCTTTAACAAACGCAGTAACTCCCGATTACTGCTAAGTAAAGACATATTCCATCCCTGCCAATGGGATTTAAGCTGTTGGCCCCATTGTGAGAACAACGGGATCAGCGTGGTCATTTCGCCAAGACGCTCACCATAAGGCGGGTTAGAAACCAATACGCCGGCAGTACCTGCCGTTTTAGGCGGTTCAAAACCAAGTGCATCATTTACACTAAAATGAATAAGATCAAACACTCCTGCTTCATTGGCGTTGTGTTTCGCCATTGCAATTAACTTACGGTCAATGTCGTTGGCGAATAGCTTCACGGTGGGATTGACTTGTTTTGATTCTGCCTCGTTTAACAAGGCTTGCCAGGTGTCTTCCCGGTGACCTTGCCAATGAGTAAACCCCCAGCGCGGACGTTGTAAACCCGGAGCCCGATGAGCGGCAATCAAGGCGGCTTCAATAACAACTGTACCGGAGCCACACATTGGGTCGACCAGCGGTTGCGTGGTGTCCTGCACCCAGCCACTACGCATAAGCATCGCCGCAGCGACATGCTCTTTTAATGGTGCAAGGCCAGTCTCCTGACGGTAAGCACGCTGATGCAAACTTCCACCGGATAGTTCAATACCCAGTGTGATTTTGTCTCGACTGAGACGCGCATTTACGACGATATCTGCCTGAGAGCGCTCAACGTCCGGACGGGATCCACTTTCATCGTAAAAATGGTCAACGATAGCGTCCTTGATTTTAAGCGCACCAAACTGGGTATTATTAATGGCTCTGCTGCTACCATGAAACTGCACGCTGAAGGTTTCTTTGGTAGAAAACTGCATTGACCAGTCAACTTTACTGGCCGTTTCATACATCGCATCAGCATTACTGGCATCACCTTCAGTAAGTACCCAGATCACACGGTTGGCCAGACGTGACCATAAACACACGCGATAGGCATCTTCCAGCGTGCCATCTACCCTTAACATACCTGGTGTTTGTTTTACCGAAGCATCAGGACATAAGGTATTGATTTCGTCTTTAAGCAGTTCATCCAGTCCGCGACTGGTGGTAACTAAAAATCCAAGCTGACTCATTAAAGCCCCTGTACCAGTTGCTTAACAAGTTTGGGACCTTGATAAATAAAAGAAGAATACACCTGAATCAATGACGCTCCGGCTTGCAATCTTGCTTTTGCAGAACTGACATCGTGAATACCACCGACACCAATGATGGGTAATTTACCACCCAACGCTGAATGAAGCTGTTCTGTGACCCATTGGCTTTGATTGACCAGTACTTCACCACTCAGGCCACCCGCTTCACCGGCGTGTTGCAGTCCTTCAACAGCTTTGCGGTCCAGTGTGGTATTGGTGGCAATCACGCCATCCATTTCGCACTTCAATAATGAGTCAGCAATGCCTTGTACTTCTTCTGCTGTTAAGTCAGGTGCAATTTTAATAAACAGGGGCACATATTTTTTGTGCACATTCGCCAGGGTTTGCTGTGCCTCTTTCAAACCACTCAGCAAGGCCTCAAGTGCAGCACCGTATTGCAGATTGCGCAATCCGGGGGTGTTGGGAGATGAAATATTGATCGTGATATAACTCGCGTATGCATACACCTTATTCAGGCAAATCAGATAATCGTCCAGGGCATTTTCCTCTGGCGTATCCTTATTTTTACCAATATTGATGCCCAGCGCGCCGTCGTAGCGACTGGCTTTGACCTGTTCAACCAGATAATCAACGCCTTTATTGTTGAAACCCATGCGATTAATAATGGCGTGCTTTTCTGGCAGGCGGAATAAACGCGGTTTAGGATTACCTGGCTGAGGCTTGGGTGTTACCGTCCCCACTTCAATAAATCCAAAGCCCATGGCGGCGAAAGCATCAATACATTCGCCATTTTTGTCCAGTCCGGCAGCCAAGCCTACAGGGTTTCTGAACGTCACCCCGGCAACGGTTACCGGTTTGTCCTGCGTCTTCTCAGTATAGAGCGCCGACAAAGGTGTACGCTGAGTTCGGTTAAGCCATTTGATGGTAAAATCATGACTGTTTTCCGGCTCGCATTTTAATAAGGCTTTTTGAATTAATTCGTACATGAAGTGTTATAACACCGTGTTAAATGTGGCTGCCCCTGCATGACAACACAAAATATAACCAGATTGCAGGTGGCAGAAAGCCCCGACTGGCGGGGCTAACTAAGTCAATCAGGTACCCAACTCTGTAAGTGGGATACCTGCAAATCCCGAAGGTGCGTAGTTTACTGGCTAGACTTCATGCTTAAAAGCATCAATTCTCTTAACGCAACAGAAAACTTCGCAAAATCGTGGTTTGAACTGGTCTTAAATTCGCTCATCATATGATACCAGCGTTTTAGCAGACCTTCATTGTTTTGCATCCAATTGGCAAGAATTGTATCAGCATCCTTAGAATCTGAGTGACTACACAGTAAATTCGATACAATTGAGCGTTGTTGCCAGTCCAATTCCTCGCGATACGATGCACGAGCAAGTGCCTGCCAATGGTTACCAACCGGTTGATTGGTGATTTGCTCCAGGAACCAGTGTAATTCCAGTTTAGAGCCCATTTGGTAGTAAAGACGCGCAGCAACATCGATACTGTGGCTGTCTAAATCTACGATTTGAGTAAGATCCAAAGCACTGAATACATTACTGAATGCAGCTACTTTACCCGCAATATCCTGCGGCACGCCTTTATCTATCCACTTGGCTGTAGCATCTTCCAACTGTTTGATTTCGGATTTAACCAAGTAGTTCGACAGATTGGCACATAAATCATCCACTGCCGGCTGATATTTAAGAATGGCCGATTCAATATCTGCACTGCTGTCACCATGGCGGATATACCAGCGGGTACCCCGGCGCATCAGGCGACGTGCACTTTCCAGCATAGCCAGTTGTGCTTCGGCATCAATCTTATTATCCAGATCTTCAATGTCTTCCCACAACTTGCCTATACCAAACACGCCTTTAACCACGCTGTAAGCATTGGTAATTTCGACGATATCGGCACCGGTTTCTTCCTGCATCCGATACACAAAGTTATGCCCCATATCGTTAACCATATTATTCGTTAACTTGGTTGCAATAATCTCAGCACGGAGAGGATGCTGCTGCATTTGTTCAGCAAAACGTTCACGTAAAACGGGCGGGAACGCACTAATCAACAACTTACCGTGATAAGGGTTATCCGTTAAAGCCGGAATGTTTAACTCGTCTTTGAGTACCATTTTGCCATAGGCAGTTAACACACTCAGCTCGGGACGAGTCAAGCCACGATCAGAGGCAGCGCGATCTGAGATTTCATCGTCAGTAGGAATAAACTCCAGCTCACGGTTCAATGCACCATCACGCTCCAGGCCATGAATAAAGCGCAATTGCTCCTTAATCGACGACACGCCCGTGCGCTCGGTAATTGAGATTGCCTGAGTCTGACGATAGCAATCCTGCAATACAATAGAGGATACGTCATCGGTCATGTCGTAAAGCAGATTGTTACGTTGTTTTACGGTCAGATCCCCGTTGCTTACCAGTTGGTTTAACAGGATCTTAATGTTAACTTCGTTATCCGAACAATCAACGCCGCCCACGTTATCAATAAAGTCAGTATTAACACGACCACCGTTAGCGGCAAATTCCATACGGCCTAGCTGAGTTAAGCCAAGGTTACCACCCTCACCTACGATCTTCGCTTTAATATCCTGACCATTCACCCGCAAAGAGTCGTTAGCGCGATCGCCAACGTCAGTGTGGCTTTCTTTTTTACTCTTCACGTAAGTCCCAATACCGCCGTTCCAAATTAAATCGACAGGCATTTTAAGGATATTGTGAATCAATTCATTCGGCGTCATGCTGTTTTGACGGGTACCCAGCCATGTTTTCATTTCAGGCGTTAGCGTAATTGACTTCGCTGAGCGACTGAAAATACCACCGCCTTTCGAAATCAGTGACTTGTCATAGTCTTCCCAGGACAGGCTGGGATTTTCAAACAGGCGCTGACGCTCTTTATAGGTTTTGGCTGCATCCGGATCCGGGTCAAAGAAAATATGCAGGTGATTGAACGCAGATACTAAGCGCGTGTGCTCTGATAGCAACATGCCGTTACCAAAAACGTCACCCGCCATATCGCCGATACCCACACAGGTAAAGTCAGTCGTCTGACAATCGATACCGATTTCACGGAAATGGCGTTTTACTGACTCCCAGGCACCACGGGCAGTGATCCCCATCTTCTTATGGTCATATCCCACACTACCGCCTGATGCAAAGGCGTCACCTAACCAGAAGTTATATTCTTCTGAAATCCCATTCGCAATGTCTGAGAACGTCGCGGTGCCTTTATCTGCTGCAACAACCAAATACGGGTCGTCCTCGTCCAGACGCACTACATCTTTTGGAGGGACAATTTCACCGTTGACAATATTGTCGGTAATATCCAGCAAGCTGCGAATAAAGGTACGATAACAGGCTTTACCTTCTTCGAAGATTTCCTGACGGCTTGCGCCACTGGGTAATTGTTTACAAACAAAACCACCTTTTGCGCCTACCGGCACAATCACGGTATTTTTTACCTTTTGCGCTTTAACCAAGCCAAGAATTTCAGTTCGGAAATCTTCCTGACGGTCTGACCAACGCAGACCACCGCGGGCTACACGCCCACCACGAAGGTGCACACCCTCAACTTTCGGGCTATAAACAAAGATTTCGTACTTCGGCAGCGGTAATGGCATTTCCGGAATATTTTCCGGCATCAGTTTGAAGGAGATATAAGGCTTCTCACTACCATCTTCTGCTTTTTGATAGAAGTTGGTACGTAAGGTCGCATCAATCATGTCCAGATAGCGACGAATAATACGATCATCATCCAGATTATTGACGTTATCCAGCGCCTCATTAATCTTATTCACCAGCGTTTCAAGACGTTTTTTACGTGCCTTGCGAGCCGGGTTAAAGATTTCATCAAAATAGCTGATTAACAAGCCGGCAATTTGCGGGTAATTTGAGAGCGTATTTGCAATGTAATCCCGGCTGAAGCTGCTGCCTGTCTGGCGCATGTACTTTGCAAACGCCCGCAGAATAGTTACATTTCGACCGGTGAGTTCTGCACTCAGTACCAGGCGGTTAAAGCCGTCATCTTCGAGTTGGTTGTACCACACCTTGGCAAAGGCATCCTGGAACAACGTTTGTGCCTTGTCCATGTCTAAATCGTTGCCGCTTTTATGCAACATGGTGAAGTCCATTACCCATTTAACCGTGCCGTCTGCACAATTAATTTTGTAAGGACTCTCGTCGATAACACGCAGGCCAAAGTTTTCAAGAATGGGCAGTACATCAGACAAGTGAATAGGCTCATGAAGATGAAACAACTTCAGTTTTACAATTTGACTGTCTGACTGTTCTTCCTGCGGTCGATAGAACAACATGCCCATATTCGCGTCTTCCGACAACAGTTCAAGTTTCTCAATGTCTACTAAAGCTGCTGTGGGTAAGTTGTGTTCGGTATAAGAGCGGGAGAACGCATTGACATAATTGCGCTCCAACGACTTCGCAGTGGCTTCACCATACGCTGAAGACAAGGCTGACGATAATCTGTCATTCCAGGTTTTGGTCAGTTCAATGATATTTTGTTCTATTTCCTTCACATCAAATTCCGCATTGTTGTCTTCGACCCGGGCGATATAGTGTGTTCTGGCATATACCGACTCTGAGAAGAAAGTGGTAAATTCCACTTCGCCGGCTGCACCAAATGATTGCTTAAGCAGCGATTGCGTTTCTTTGCGCAGTTGCGTGTTATAGCGTTCTCTGGGTACGTAGACCATGCACGAGAAGAATCGCCCATACGTGTCTTTACGAACAAACAGACGGGTGATACCGCGCTCTTGCATTTGGAAGATACCGCGAACAATCTCTGCCATATCTTCTTCAGGGGTTTGTAACAACTCGTCGCGCGGGTAAGTTTCAACAATATTGTTAAAGGCCTTAAACGCATGCGTTTGCGGATCGAATTCAGACAATGCACAAATGCGTTGAATTTTGTCTGACAGCAACGGAATATCGCGTGTGCTACTGTTATAAAAGTTGGCAGAATATAAACCGAGGAAGCGGTGTTCACCCACCACTTGACCTTTACTGTTAAATTCTTTAATCCCAACGTAATCCATATAAGCAGGACGATGCACCCGTGAGCGCGAGTTGGTTTTAGTTAGCATCAGTAATTGCTGGCTCAACGCAGCCTGACGCGCACTGGCAGGTAACGCCGATAACAAGCGCGGCTTGTCACTAATGGAATTCTTCATTAACCCCAGACTGGTGTCGTTTTCTGGTTGCCACTGATGGTCACCTTCAATGGCGTTTACCTTGTAATGACGATATCCCATTAGCGTGAAGTTGTGATCGTTCATCCACTCAAGAAAGCCTGTCGCGATGTCCTTGCGATCTTTATCAATCGGCAATTTAGCCTTTTTGACCTTTGCAGTAATTTCAGCCAGTTTGTCTCGCATTAGCTGCCAGTCTGCCACCGCCAGAGATACTTCATCCAGCGTTGAGAATAATTCATCGGTCAGGGCTTCAATATCAGATTTTGTTGTCTGTCTGTCTACCTCAATAAACACCACCGTTTCACGGGATGTCGTAGCATGTGATGCCTCCCCAAACTTAACCACCTTGTGGTTGTCATCGCGGTCGATATTCATCGGGCTATGGATTAACATGTGCGCTGTAATACCAAGGCGATTTAGTGCCATCCGAATTGAATCAACCAAGAAAGGTAAATCCCGGATGATCATTTCCACGATGGTATGGCTCGACTTCCAACCGTGTTTATCAATTTCCGGATTGAATACGCGTACGTAAGGGCGTTTGCCGTCATAATCAGCAAATGCATTCCATAAGCTGAGTGTTGCCCCGTATAAGTCACTGTCGTTACGATGCTCTAAGTCATCTAAAGAAATATTTTTAAATAGTTGTCGTCCGAACGTGGTGATTAATGTTCGGTTTTGGTTATCGACTTTTTTGTCGATTAACGAAAAAACGTTCTCAAGCAAAACTGAATAGCGCTGAGAGCTGACTGTCATGTGCCTACCTATAGAGTATTTTTTGTTTAAGTATAGAATGTACAAGCATATTTTCGCTAAATAACCGATGAAATAAAAGCGCTTGTTTTACATCTTTTTTACATTTTGGATAACTATGCAAATAATGCAAATAAAAAGGAGCCATACTGGCTCCTTTTTTGGTTACTTATGCGAAAAAAAATTTTGCTAGCTCTTGCTGCGGTTGAACCAGAGAAGCCGCGCCAATGCTGGCAGTACAACAATGGCACCCAACATGTTGACCAGAAACATAAAGGTCAGCAATATGCCCATATCGACCTGGAATTTAAGCGTTGAAAATACCCAGGTGCTCACGCCTATTGCCAGCGTAACACCCGTGAACAGTACAGCACTGCCCCGCTCCTTTAACGCTTCCAGGTACGCCTGATTGACTGACATGCCCTGTTTGATCAGGATACTCATTGTCGACAGGATATAGATACCATAATCAACACCAATTCCCACCCCAAGAGCGATAACTGGCAGTGTATAAACGGTTAGCCCGATATTCAGGTATGTCATTAGTGCCTGTGCCAGCACGGAAACAACATAAAGTGGTAACACTACCGCAATCGTTGAACGCAATGAGCGGAAGCTCAGTAAGCACAATATGATAACGGCACCAAATACATACACCATCATTGGCATTTGCGCTGCCTGTACCGCCTCATTCGTCGCAGCCATAACACCAACCGGTCCTGACGCCAGGCTGAACTTCATGTCATCCGTTTGATATTCGTCGCGGAATGCTTTAACGGCATCAACTACACGTGTAATGGTTTCTGCTTTGTGGTCTTCCATAAACAGAATAATTGGCATTACCGAGCAGTTACCATTAAGCAGGCCAGAAGATGTGGGTACACGCGAGATTGCCTGAACCAGAGTTTGTTGGTTACGCGGTAACACCTGCCATTTGGGGTTGCCTTCGTTATAGCCGGCATTGATCACCTTGGCAATTGACGCCAACGATACCGCAGACTGAACCCCCGGGACATTTGTCATCTTCCATTGGAAGTCGTCGATGGCACGCATTACGTCATAGGACGTACAAGCCTCTGGTGTTGTTTCTACCAATACAGAAATGTAGTCCACTGTCACTTCGAAGCGCTCAGTGATTAATGCGGTGTCTTGGTTATACCGCGAGTCCTCATGAAGCACTGCTGCACCGGCTTGAATATCCCCTATTTGCATTTTTTTCGACTGAACAAAGCCTACTGCAAACAAAATGGCAGTGATCAAAACGATAACAATGGCGGTACCTTTTTTGGTACATACATCCAGTAGATGCCAAACGCCCTCGGATTTTGCTTCCTTGCCCGCAAACTGATCCAAATAGTGTTCAGGGAAGCGAATATAGCTCATCAGAACAGGCAGCAGAATAAGGTTAGTCAGAATGATGACGGCAACACCCAAGCTGGCTGTGATAGCAAGCTCGCGTATGATACCGATATCAATCACTAACAAGGTCAGGAAGCCAACGGTATCCGACAACAGAGCAATGCCACCAGGAATAAGTAACGCTCTGAATGCAGCCATTGCAGCCTGCCTTGCGTTATTTCCCTTAACAATGTTCTTTTCTACGGCGTTGATCATTTGTACACCGTGACTGACCCCAATCGCAAAGACCAGGAATGGCACGAGGATGGACATAGGATCAAGACCAAAGCCCAGCGATGTCAGTAAACCCATTTGCCATATAACTGCTATAACAGAACACGCAATTGGCAGAATAGTCAGCATGATATTGCGGGAGAAGAAATACACCATCAGTGCCGTAATAACGATAGCAATGGCGAAGAACAGGACAACAGATTTAGCGCCGGTTGCCACATCACCAATCATTTTGGCAAAACCAATGATATGAATGCTGACATCGTCATTTTCGAACTGACCGCGTAACTTATCTTCCAACTCTTGCGCCAGCGCCAGAGTATTCAACTGCTCACCCGTTTCAGGGTCCAGCTCAAGTAACTGCGCAGTGACCATGGCACAGCGATAATTATTGGATACCTGACGGCCAACAATCTTGGCTTTTTCAATATTCGCCGCAACGGTTTCGAGAGCTTTCGGGTTAGACGAATTAAAATCTGCCGGAATAACCGGACCGCCTGCAAAGCCACCTTCAACAATCTCCGTGAAGCGAGTTGATGGTGAATATAAAGAAACAACCAGTGAGCGGTTCACCCCGTTTATAAAGAACAGCTCGTCGTGAACATTTTTGAGCGTATCAAAGAAGTTCTTATTGAAGATATCACTGTCACGATCACACACCGCTACCAATACATTATTAGCACCACCAAAATCTTTTCGGTGCGCCATGTAGGTCTGCATGTATTCGTGGTTTAGTGGAATGTTCTTTTCAAAGCCTGCATCCAGCTTCATACGTGAAGCCTGAAATGCCAGTACTAATGTAGCGAACACGAACAGCATAATAACCACTGCCCGGTTTTTAAAGATCAACCTTTCTGAAAATTGACTAAATGAAGACATATAACTGATTTAATCCAAAGAAAGTGAATAAATGCCATCAGCGGCAGTAACAATAGTGTCACCCTGAACGGTGGCGGCGTTTAATAAGGCCGCTTTGCTTTCCGTAATTGACACACTAACGCCCTCAGCGACCGTGCAATTCGCAGGTGACGCATAAGGGTCATAATCACTCAGAGTTAAGGGTACCTGGGTTTTTACAATCACACCGCTATTGCCAATAAAGAAAAGGCCTTGTGACTGCTCAACAATTGAATTAATCGTGGCGGTGTTACAGGTTGATAAGTATTGCCAGTCATCGCCTTCGGTCATTGCAAAGATATTGCCTCGTAGACCCGCGGCGACCAACGTGCCGTTGTCCAGTTTTCTGATATCAAAAAACGACCCGGTATACTCAATATCAAAACGTTCCCAGGTTTTTCCCTGATCATTACTGAACGCTAGCAAGCCAGCTTCCCCTGCCAAATACAGCGTATTGTCACCAGCAACACTGATTCTGTTCAGGTGCGGTAAAATGGATTCTAATTCTTGCTGATAAAAATCTTCGTCTTCTTTGCGAATCTCTTCCAGATATTCCCGGTCGTATGGATTTAAAAATGAAGCGTGGCGAACCGACTCCCAGGTACGTCCACCGTCAGCAGTTTGATAAAACAAACCGTATGCACCTATGGCAATGCCTTGATTTTCGTCAAAGAAAACAATGTCCAGGAACGGACGTTCCAACTCGGGAGCAAGGTGCTGGATTTCCCAGTTTTCACCGCGATCAGCAGAATGAATAATGATGGCATCGTGACCAGCCGCCCATATATTGTCGCCGACAATAGTGACTGCTGTTAACGTGGCCTGTGTAGGTACCTCGAGTTGAGTGAATGCCTTGTCACCTTGCTTTAGTAAGATATGTCCACGCTCTCCCACAGCAACAGTGAACGACTTAGCATCGATATCAAGTAACAGTGATTCTCGCACCAGGGGAGCCTGATATGCTTGTTCTGCCTGACAAACAAAAGAAAAAGCGAGAAGTAGCACGGAAGAAATCAGTTTGTGCATTAAAGGTTTAAACCTCCGGATAAAGTACACGCTTAGATGGCGTGGTACTGCTTTAGTAGCAACGCAATTACCCTTTTTGATTCAGGGCTTATTATTGTTCTTCGAGAGTTGCAGTGCGCGGTGCTTAACCACTTTACGATTAACACCGATTTAGTAAAACAATGAGGTAGAAAGTTCTCACTGACTACCTCATTAATTTGAACGGGCACGTCTGATGTGCCCGGTAATCCCTCTTATCGCATACCTTCGCGACGCAGCGCCTGAGGAGTAAACTCTGCTTCTAGCGGGCGAACGGTAAAGTCATACATTTTTTCTTCGTTATCCAGGCCAATGGCAAGGTAACGACGAGAGTTCAGATCGTGATAAACATCAAGCGTTGACCAGTGCGTAGGTACTTCGTAGTAGTTTACGCCGTAAGCCACTGCTACTCGGTATAACTCACCACGGTTGTCGTACATATCGGCCAACTGAATCTGCCAGCTGTCCTCATCGATGAAGAATACACGTTTTTGGTAAATGTGACGGAATTCTTCTTTTAATGTCGCTTCAACCACCCAAACACGGTGCTTCTCCCAGCGAGTCAAATCAGGATTAACGTGATTTGGTTTCAGGATATCGCTGTAAGTCACTGAGTTACCATGTAACTTGTAGTTGTTGTAGGCAACATACATTTCTTTCTTGCCTTTTAACTCCCAGTTATAACGGTTTGGTGAGCCGTTAAACATATCGAAGTCATCTGTCGTACGCAGGCCATCTGCTGCTGTTCCCGGCGTGTCATACGCAATGTTAGGCGCTAAACGAACACGACGCTGACCGGTGTTGTACGTCCATGCTTTACGCGGCTCTTTAATCTGATCCACGGTCTCGTGAACAAGCAAAGCAGTTCCTGCAAGGCGTGCAGGCTTAGTGACCTTTTGCTTAAACATGAACAATACGTTGTTTTCCAGCAACGATTCAGGCGTTGCGTTATCCTGAGAATATTGCAGTAGTAACTGCTCATCAAAACCGATAACGTTGTAGTCACCGCCTGCGGTTACCGCTGCCTGACCACCATTACGCTGAACAGCCTGGCCTCGATAACGCACAATATGGTTCCATACGGCTTCCAGTCCATTGGCTGGAATCGGGAATGGAATACCAATTGATGCACCCGAAATACCGTTGCCGCCATCCAATAATTCAGCGCGGGTTGCATTCGTCTTAGTTGCGTCATACACAAATTGAGGGTTAGATGCAGAACGGTGCGTCTTGTACACAGGCAGCTTGAACGAATCCGGATAGGTTTCGAACATCTTGATCAGGCCAGGAGATAAATGCGCACTGTGCTCTTTATAGTTAGCGCCCGTAATAGTAAACAACGGCGCTTCACCAGCATAAGGATCAGGATGGAAATCACCTTCCGTATAGCCCGCAGGTGCAGCTGTCAGGCCACCGTTCCATGCTGGAATTGAGCCATCAGCGTTACCCGCCTTTTCTCCACCCAGAGGCGTAAGTTCAGTACCTAATTTTGCAGCTTCAGCACTGCTTATCTTTGCTTGTACAGGGGCTGCAGATAACGCCACGGTTAATGCTGCAGCTATAAATCCAATCTTTTTCATCATAACAATACTACTCTCGGTTAAATTGCGTACTTGACGTTGAACGAGATGAAATCGCGGTCAGACAGCGCATTAGTGGTACCAATGCCACCCCAGAAACTGCTGTAAGACGCTGTCGCAGACCAACGGCTCAAGTAATCAAAAGTAAATGAAATATTGGCTGACTTAGTACCTTCCGTGAATAAGAACAGCGGATCCGGTGTAGTACCCTCTACATCATGCGAGAAGGTCGCACGTGTACGTAAATTCACACCGGCAAAAATGTTGTTGAAATCAGCAACGGCCAGTAGGCGGTAACCCCATGCATCGTCTGTAGCAAATGGGTTTGTTTCCGGACCATTTGACAAGCCAGTGTGCAAACCAGTACGCGGGTTCCCTGTCTCCGTTGGCTCAAGAGAAGGCGTACGTGCTGTACCCGGTGCATTAAGACGCACTACTGATGGGTCCGGGAAGTCAACAATGTTCACATAGCCTGCTTCACCCAGCAGTATAAAGTTGTCAGTACCAAACGCCGGACCGAATACATGAGATAAGGTAAATTGCGCCTGCCAGGTATCTGAGAACACATAGCCTTGCGCAGTTTCACCCGGACCTACAGCACGGCCAATGTTATTAAGCTGAGAGATACCGCCCAGATCAGGTCTCAGACCTGCATTGGCTAGCTGCTCAGGCATACCCATGTACAACAACTCTACGTCGTCGATTTGTAATGGTTCATCCTGACGATAAGCAAATTCACCCGCTAATGCTGTAGTACCAATATTGGTGTTAAAGCTCATACCGTAAAGCTTGATATCTTCAGGGTAATAAAACTTAGCTTCAGTAAACGCCTGTAATTCAGTCACGTTGTCACGGGTAATGTTGTTGGTAGCCAGGAAGGCCAGGTCAGCACCAATACCAGCCGCAGTAAAGTTAGAGGTTTCACCTGAAATTAACGGACGCTGGCTATGGTAATTAATGTGGTAGAAACTCAATTCAGTTTCGTTTAATGCTTCAGCGAAATAGGTGACACGTATACCGTACTGCCCTTGATCATCTGCATCAACGTGAGCCTTATCACTGTATGCACGCAGCGCGACTTTTGTAGGATAAGCAAGATATGCCTGACTGATTTGAGATGCATCCGCACCTGCACGGAGCGCATCACCCAGACCGTTTAACGAAGCAAGCAGGAAATCTAGATCGATATCCGGGTTGCCGGTAAAGCCTAACTGGATGTTATTGGCCTGACCGCCCTCACCCGCAAAGTCGTTTGTTGCAAAGTAACTACCTGCAACAGGTAACCAGCTGCGCTCCCATTCGTACTGGTAGTAACCAGAGATACTCAGATTGTCAGTGATACCCAACGACGCATAGACCATCCCAACCGGAATGAAGACTTCTTTCAGTTCTGCACCAGGCGTGCGAGCACGGGTAACATCCACTGGGTTAGTGGTGTTAATACCGTGCTGGATAAACGTGCTTTCACCCCAGCTAATTACTTGCTGACCTACACGAACAGTAAGCGGCTTATCACCTACCCACCAGTCACCGTAGAAAAACGCATCAAGTAAGCGGACGTCTGAACACAGAAGCTCTTTCGCTTTAGGATCATCACACAGCTCCGTCTTTTGACCGGTAATAGGGTTGTTCCAAGGACGATCATGATCTTCCTGTTCGAAATCATAGAACCAGAAACCGCGAGCAAAGAAACCGATGTCGCCGTAACGGATGTCAAGTTCGTGGTTACCGGAAATCTGCGTAGAAAACGCTTCACCGGCATCGTGAGCCAGATTACCTAAATCACCGTTGCTTGAATAACTACCGTCAGCCAGTGACCAAACGTCACCACTCGGATAAATGACATTCGTCGCCGCATTATAACCAGACCAGTTAAACTGAGGATGGTTACTATTACCAATCAGTTTATAGTCACGGTCTTCCATGCGGATACTGGTAGCGAGTGTAAAGTTGGAGTCGAGTGATATGGATACATCACCAACATCCCAAGACGCAGCACTTGCAGGAAGCGATGCCGCTCCAAATAAAGCAAGTAGTCCAGCTGCGATAGGCGATTTTTTGAATGCGCTAGGCCTGGTTATCATAATTTTTATACTCCTGATTCAGCAGTAAGCTGCTGATAAAACGACACACATCGGTTTATTTAACAAAATGATTACATCATTTCACACGGATAGCAAGAACTAATCGTACCAGTTGGAAAAATGCCGTAAACATCATGAGTTTGAGTAGATGAAAGTCCTGAATTTAAACCGATTTATTTGGATTAACTGATTGATAGTTATAGTACAAACTCAGCGAATTCGCTCAAAAGATTTGATTTTATTTTCTGGCGTTATAATTAGCCTGAATCTGCCGCATAAACCACGACTATCAATGAACTGCCTGACACGACCAGCAGGCACCTGAACACGCGCCCCATTCTCAGCGGTTAACACAGCATGTGGTACCAGGCCACTGTAAAGGGCCTGGCAGGAAGAATAAGGTTCGTTTAGCGTGAAAAAGTAAATAGTATCGGCATCAGTCTTCATGACCAAAGCTCAATGCCTTACTGACTTTTTCATATAGATCCTTACTGAGACCCTTGTGGTCCAGTAAGCGTGACAACTGACGCTTCATTAACGCCTGGCGTTGTTTTTCAAAATGTTGCCATTGGGTGAGTGGTGTCACTAGTCTTGATGCAACTTGTGGATTGGTTTTATCCAGTTCAAGTAAATAGTCTGTCAGAAACTGATAGCCTGATCCGTCATCTGCGTGGAATCCTGTTGTGTTATAAAACGCAAAGCTTCCCACAACAGCGCGTACGCGATTCGGGTTTTGCTGACTGAACTGAGGATGCTGACGTAACAACGTGAGCTGCGCCAGAATATCGTTTCGCGGACAAGTCGCATGCAAACCAAACCATTTATCCAGTACCAGGGGATCGTTGTGCCAGCGCTGTTCAAATTGCTGCATTAACGTACTGAAAAGCTTGATATCGTGGACCTGTGCCGCTTTTAACGCGCCCAGTGAATCTGCCATGTTGTCTGATTTTTCAAACTGATCGCGAATTAAATCCTCAGTGTCTTCCAATCTGGCTAATAACGTCAATACCGTATTCTTACAGCGTCTTGCACTTACTTGCTCTACGGAATATGCATAATCACCGGTTTGGTTTTGTTTGAACACATTGTGCAGCAACTCAGCAAGTGTCTCAGACAAATCCCCAACAAATGCTTCACGTGCGTTGTACAACGCATGCACGTCAATATCCGTTCTGGTTTGCACCAAAGATTCAAAGCTGGGTACAACCAGGCACTCAGCTAGCAGTTCAGGATTGTTTTGTTCTGCTTTTACAGCTGCAACCAGTCCTTGCCAGATATCACCACTGACGTTGTCTGACTGCTGAGTGTAATACTGCTCTATAGACCAGTTATACAGTTGCTGTATTGCATCCCAACGTGAAAAGGCGTCTTTGGCGAACCTGAAGGCGTGTAAATATTCTTCGGGGCGTAAATCAGACAGTAATTTGACCGGCGACGAGAAATTGCCTAACGCAACCGGCGTAATGTTGTTTCCCTTACCGGTAAACGTTAATGTCATCTCCGGCTTATCTAAAATACACAAGTTATCCCGGTAAAGAGGCGTATCTGGCTGCACGTGTTCGCCAAGTTCATTAATAAACTCTATCTGTACAGGAATATATAGCGTTTCTTTTTCAGCCTGATCCGCCGTTGGTGGTGTATGCTGACTCAGCGTGATAACGGTGTTAGCTGCATCGTCCTCTCTACGCTGAACCGTGACTACCGGCGTGCCGGACTGACTGTACCAGCGGGAAAAATGCGTCAAGTCAATGTCGGTTGCAGATTGCATTGCCGACACAAAGTCATCACAGGTAACGGCCTGACCATCATGACGTCTGAAATACTCATCCATTCCGGCCCTGAAGCCATCCTGTCCTAGTAAGGTATGCATCATCCGAATAACTTCAGCCCCTTTGTCGTAGACTGTGACCGTATAAAAATTATTCATCTCAATAACTTCGTCAGGACGAATGGGATGACTCATTGCACTGGCATCTTCGGCAAACTGATGCTCACGCATCACTCGCACTTGCTTGATACGGTTGCTGAGTGGCGAACTCATATCGGAACTGAATTGCTGGTCGCGGAATACCGTCAGCCCTTCTTTCAAACTAAGCTGGAACCAATCGCGACAGGTAACCCGGTTCCCCGTCCAGTTGTGAAAATATTCATGGGCAATCACTGATTCGACATTAAAGAAGTCTTCATCGGTAGCACTTTCCTGATCGGCCAGCACAAACTTACTGTTGAATACATTGAGCCCTTTGTTTTCCATCGCGCCCATATTGAAAAAATCGACCGCGACGATCATGTAGATATCAAGGTCGTATTCCAATCCGAAAACTTCTTCATCCCAGCGCATCGAGCGTTTTAGCGCTTCCAGAGCGAAGACGCCCCTGTCCCGCTTGCCTTTGTCGACATAAAGTTCGAGCGCGACTGACTTACCGCTGGCCGTGGTAAAACTATCGGAAAGCTGATCGAAACTGCCTGCTACTAACGCAAACAAGTACGCGGGCTTCGGAAACGGATCCTGCCAGGTCACCCAGTGCGTCCCATCGTCGTTGTCGCCCTGTGCCACCGGGTTTCCGTTTGCCAGCATAGTAGGCAACGTCGCTTTGTCACCGGTGATCGTACAGGTAAAACGGGCTAACACATCAGGTCGATCCAAATAATACGTAATACGGCGAAAACCCTCAGCTTCACACTGTGTGCAATAAACGCCATTAGACAAATACAACCCTTCAAGCGCCTTGTTGGCATCGGGGTTAATTTCAGTCTCAATCGTGAGCGTAAAGCTGTCTGGTACATTCGCTAATGACAGCCCACCGTCAACCTCGGTGTAATTGGTGAACGGCTTGCCGTCTAACAGTATCGACACTAGTGATAAATGCTCTCCGTCCAGTACCAGTGCCTCAGTGTGATCACCTTGTCTGACTACCTGAAGGTTGCTGACTACTCGCGTTGCAGTTGGATGCAAGGTAACATTCAAATCAATATCACTGATTGTGAATGCCGGCGCGCGGTAATCGGCACGGCGTTTAGCCACTAATGTCATATACTCTCCTTAGATGTATTATTTTGCAGATGGAACGGTTTCAACAATCGACTCTGGAGGTGTTATACGTAGAATTTTGATACCGAAATACGCATAAATCATGGCCAGAATTGGATTAATAACGTTGAAGAACGCGTAAAAGATGTACTCAAAAGGATGCACCATCAATACGCCATGCATGTAGGCACCACACGTATTCCACGGAATCAGTGGAGAAGTTAACGTTCCACCGTCTTCCAAACTGCGGGATAGGTTCAACTGATTCAATCCACGTTTTTCAAATTCCTGCTTGTACATGCGGCCCGGCATTACGATTGCCATGTACTGATCAGCTGTAATCAGGTTTGTACCAATACAAGTAAAGATAGTGCGGCTTACCATCGCCCCGGCTGACTTGGCGCCATGCAAAATAGCACTGACTGCCCGGTTGAGTAACCCTACCCGCTCAAGTACCGCGCCAAAGGACATTGCACAGATAATCAGCCAGATCGTATTTAACATTGATGACATACCGCCGCGGCTTAACAGGCTATCCAGCGTGCTGTCACCCGTATCGAAACTAACACCATCAAACAACGCAGTCCAAACCACCTTTACGGTACCCACTACATCAGAGTCTGCACCATCCTTCATACCTATTACAACGTCGGTTTGAAAAATGATTGCCCAGGCACCGCCCAATAATGCGCCAATAGCAACCGCTGGGAATGCGGGCATTTTGCGCACAGCCAGTGTCAACAAAACAACCAGCGGCACCAGCATCAGAATATTCAGATTAAAGGTATTTTCCAACAACACCTGCATTTCCTGTATTTTGGCTGCAGACTGCGCAGTTGAAGCACTAAAGCCCAGAATAACGAACAAAATAAGCGCCAGGATAAAGCTGGGAATGGTTGTCCAAAGCATGTAGCGAATGTGTTCAAACAAATCTACGCCTGCCACTGCTGGGGCCAGGTTAGTTGTTTCTGACAACGGGGATATCTTGTCGCCAAAATACGCACCGGACACGACTGCACCGGCCGTAATTGCAGCGGACATATCCATGCCGGCGGCAACACCCATCAAAGCCACACCAACGGTAGCCGCGGTTGTCCAAGAACTACCAATACTCATAGCAACCACTGCACAGATCAGGCAGCTTGCAGCGTAGAACATAGACGGATTAAGTAACTCAAGGCCATAATAGATTAACGTGGGTACCGTACCGGCTAACATCCAGGTACCAATTAACGAACCTACTGCTAACAGAATAAGGCATGCCCCTAAAGACACTGAAATACCCTGAATAATGCCGGCTTCTATATCTTTCCAGCGATGGCCGTTTTTCATACCGATGATTGCAGCTAACCCTGTACCGATTAACAATGCAATTTGATTCGGCCCAAACGACGAGTTATCTGAAAACAGATATACTGCCGTCCCCATCATTAATACCAGCGCTACAATGGGGATAAGCGCATCCAGTAAACTGGGTTGTTTAATTTCCTGATGAGACGTCATGATTCTTCCTTACATCACTGACCGATAAAACATCACAAGAATGACAACCGGACACACAAATTTCACATACCAAGGCCAGATTTTCCAAAATAAACGTTGTTCCATATCTGGTGCGCTGGCCTTGAGCTCTTCCAGAATTTCGTTACGCTTCCACACCCACCCGGCAAAAATACACAAGGCGAATCCAAGCAAGGGTTGACTGTACTTCGTGGTCAACGCAATAACGAATCCAAACAATGTTGAGAAATTAAAAATAATAATGGCGCTGAGCACAAAGATGGTTGTGGTAACAATCCACACTGCGCGTTTACGAGGTAAGTTACGGCTTTCAGACAAATACGCTACAGGGACTTCCAGCATTGAGATAGAACTGGTTAGTGCTGCAATTACCATCAGCGCAAAAAACACCACGGATACCAGCAGTCCAATTGGTCCTATTGTTTTAAATAATGCCGGCAGCACCGTAAAGATTAGCTGATCACCTGCGATTAACTCACCGGATTCAGCAAAGATTTGAACACCATTATTTAATGCCACGTACATGGCTGGAATAATCAGCATACCGGCGATAATCGCAACCCCAATATCTACCAGAGCAACAGCTGCGCCAATGCTCGGTAGGTCTTCATTTTTACTCATGTAAGATCCGTATACCAACATGGTACCGACCCCTAAGGACATTGAGAAAAAGGCCTGCCCCATTGCATCAATCAACAGGTCCGGATTCAATACCAGACTAAAGTCAGGGACCAGATAGGCTGCCCACCCTTCACTGGCACCGGGTTGAAAGCTAACATAAACAATCAACAGGCCCATCAGGATGAACAAAGTAGGCATAAGGCGAACTGACCAACGTTCAATACCGGCTTTTACACCACCCAGCACAATGTAAGAAGTAAGACTTAGAAAGAGTGCACAGAAGATCAGATTGCTGCTTAAAGAATAACTGATAAACCAGTCACTGACTGCCTGAGGAACGACTGGGCGCGTGATCGACTCACCGAAATAAGCAATCATCCAGCCGCCAACGATAGCGTAGAAAGCCAGTATCAGGGACACGGTTATACAACCCCATAATCCCGTTAATCTTCCCAGTGGATTTGAGGTAATCTGCCCCAGCGAATCCACCATGTTAGCTCTGTGGGCACGCCCAATAACCAGTTCAGCCATTAATACCGGATATGCCAGCGCGAACGCCAAAAGCAAATATACCAATACGAATGCCGCACCACCGTTACTGGCTACCTGGGTTGGAAATCCCCAGATATTTCCCAGTCCCACTGCTGATCCCGCTGCCGCCAGGATAAACCCGATACGAGAAGAAAACTCACCGCGAATCGCCATATTGTTCCCTTTATTATTGTTTTAATAACGTTTTTTTATTGTTGTATTTTTCAACACTGTGTTTTGAATGAAAAAGGGCTGGCAAACGCCAGCCCTTTCGGTATTTCAGATATTACCCTTGTTTGAATGCGTACTTACCGGTCTCAACCATATCCAGAGTAATGTTTGCTGCTTCAGACAAGTATGGGTCTATGTCTTCAAGCGCTTCTGGTAAGTCGTCGTCAAGGTTTTCGACTTTGGGTAAGCCTAATCGCAACAGACGCTCATTAGCACGACTCAATGCTTCAGCTTCATTTTCCTTTTTCTCAGCTAAACGCTCGGATTCCACCAAGGAAATAAACGCTTTGTCTTTATTCTTGCGATACTCTTCGATGTCTTTCTGAATGTAAGCGAATTCAGGATCCTGCAGAATTCGTGCATTGTGTTTTGCTGCCAGTACATCTACCGCAGATTGAGAGTCGCCAAACGTTGTGTAATTCGCACGTTTAATGCTATCCCACGGTAACGCATTCTCTTCTTGGCTTTCACCCCACTCTGCCGGGTCAATTGGCGATGGGAATAAAATATCCGGCACTACACCTTTGTGTTGTGTGCTACCACCATTAATACGGTAGAACTTAGCAATGGTGTACTGCACGCTGCCTAACGGATTTTCATATAAGTCGTAAATCCGGCCCAGACCTTTATGTTGCTGAACGGTACCCTTGCCAAAAGTTTGTTCACCTATGATCAGCGCACGATTATAATCCTGCATCGCTGCGGCAAAAATTTCTGACGCGGACGCGCTGTAACGGTCAACCAGTACAGTTAATGGACCAGAATATGAAACACGACCGTCAGTGTCTTTATTTACACTCATGCGACCGCCTTCATAGCGAATTTGAACAACAGGGCCAGCTTCAATAAACAAGCCTGAAACCAACGTCGCTTCCGACAGCGAACCACCGCCATTGCCACGTAAATCGACAATAATGCCCTTCACATCCTGCGCTTTTAAAGTGTTAATTTCTTTCAGCACATCGACATGAAGATTGTTGTAAAAACTCGGGATATTAATTACACCGATTTTTTCACCTTGATGGGGGCCTGTATCAGGCACGAACACTTCAGACTTAGCGGCGCGGTCTTCCAGTTTAATTTTGTCTCGAACAATATTAATGACTGAAATTGCTGTGCTGTCACCTGTGCCTTTTTGGACTTGCAGACGAACCTCACTGCCTTTTGGCCCTTTAATCAGTTCTACAACATCATCAAGACGCCAGCCAATCACATCTACAAAATCTTCGTCTGCCTGAGCAACACCAACAATTTTGTCTTCCGGCTTAAGCGCTTTCGACTTGTCAGCCGGACCACCTGGTACAATGCTTTTAATGACAGTAAAGTCATCTTCGCTTTGTAAAACTGCCCCAATACCTTCCAAAGACAGATTCATGTCCATTTGAAAACGGTCAGCGTTACGTGGAGATAAATAACTGGTATGCGCCTCAATGCTGCGTGCAAACGAGTTCATTACCGTTTGAAAGACATCTTCGCTCTGAGTCTGCTTTAATCGCTTGATCGCGCGCTCGTAACGTTTAGTCAGGAGTTCTTTGATCTTTTCCGGTTCTTTACCGGCCAGCTTTAGGTTAAGCGCATCGTATTTAACGCGTTGACGCCAAAGTTCATCCAACTCCGCTTCTGTTGACGCCCAAGGCGCTTCTTCACGGTCGTAATAGAACTTATCACCCGCTTTTTCAAAATTGAAAGGCTTATCTAATTCGGTTAAAGCAAACTCATAACGCTCGACACGACGTTCCAAATTCAGGTTGTACATATCGTAAGCGATTTGAAGATTACCGCGGGTTAGTGCGTCGTCAAACGCATCGCGATACTTTGCAAACCCCTCAATGTCAGACTGCAAAAATACATTGCGGTTGCCATCAAGCGCACGTAGAAATTTATCGTAGACTTTCTCCGAGAGTGCGTCATCGAGTTGAATAAGCTTGTAGTGTTCCCGTGTGAACAACGTACTTATTCGCTTAGCTGCAGAGGAATGCTGTGGCTCCTGTTGAAGAACCGGTAAATCTTCTACGCTATTACCTGATGTAACTGCACCAGCGCCTACACTTAGCGCTAAAATAGCGCCGGCGACTGAGACTCGGAGTAAATCTTTCATATTACGACCTCTTGGAACGTGCCAGACGTAAAGCCTCTTGGTTGACTTTAACCACCATCCCCGTATCCAGCTGAACATGGACACCATCTTTGGCTACTTCAGTGATCACAGCATGCATTGGCGCTTTACCAAGCTTTACCGTGACCGCGGTACCAGTAGTTAAATCAGCGTCAGTTAATTTCGCTGGGGGTACTTTAGTTGGTCTGTTAGTTTTGGATTTAGTTCCATTATAGCGTCCGGGTGCTGACTTCGCCTGGCGCTCACCGCCATTTTTTGCGCCTGGACGACCATCTGGCTTTTTACGAGCAGGCTTGCCTGCAGCTTTGCGCTTTTCAGCCGCTTTCGCTTTGCTTTCTTCCAACTGCTGTTTAGCGTGGTCTTCGTGCTCCTGCTCAATAGCAGCATCATTGTTACCGTCTAAATCAACGCGAAAGTTACCTTTCTTAATACTATAAAGGTAACGCCAGCTGTTGGTGTAATGACGCAAACTGGAGCGAAGCAGGGTTTTACTCACCCGCTCCTCTTCTTGCAAGCGCTCAGCCAGATCCTGGAAGATACCAATTTTTAAAGGGCGAGCTTCACCTTCAAGGCTGAAGCAATTAGGAAAAGTCTCTGCGAGAAACGCAATGACTTCTTTACTGTTACTAAACTTCTGTGATGATTCCATCAATATTAACGTGTATAAGAGTTAATCGAGATTGTCTGCATCATCCCAAGTTGCTAGCAGATGGTCAACCCAATCAAGCAAATCATCGTCATTTACGTACAATAAATTTTCATCTTGATGCCAAATTGACCAGGTGTGGGACAACAAACCTTCCAAACGCTCCACAGAAATGTCATCTTCAGCGCGATCGTAGACCATGTGCAAAATAGTATTTAACCGCTCTGCCGCTTCATCCGGCTCTTCAAATACATCTTCCATGTCCTGCCAGGTAGCCAGTACGACCTGAATGTCAATTAAATGCTTCATACCAGTGTATGACTCAGCACACTGACTATCTCACACAAACCCGCTTCATCTTCTGCACTGAAACGAGACAACAACGGGCTATCAATATCCAGCACCCCAATCAACTGGTCTTTTACAACGATGGGAATAACGATTTCTGAATTAGACGCCGCATCACAGGCAATATGGCCTTCAAACTGATGTACGTCTTCAATCCGTTGAACGGTATTGGTGGCTGCCGCAGTACCACATACGCCTTTTCCCATTGGGATCCGGATGCAGGCTGGTTGTCCCTGAAAAGGGCCTAACACCAACTGCTTTTCTTTGTACAAATAAAAACCGGCCCAATTCACATCGTCTAACTGATTAAATAATAAGGCACTGATGTTCGCCATATTGGCAATCAGGTCGTGTTCACCTTCCACCAGGCTTTTGGCCTGAGCGATAAGCTGGGGATATAGGGTACTGCTAGTCAAATTCTGTCTCTCTTAGTGGTAGTTTTCGATCAGCTCAAATGACACAGAAACCGCAGCGGTGATGTCAGACTGACCAGGTAAACTGCTGCTCACTTCTTCTTTCATCCGCATTGTCGCCATCACAGGTGGCATACTGTGCCCTGCTGATTCGTTTATGGTAATCACATTACCCAATTTTACTCCCATTTCGCGCGCTAACAAGCCTGCTCGTAATTTTGCATCCTTAACGGCAGAAATTAGCGCCTGCTGATAGGCTTCTCCTGAGTCCGTGTTGATGAATTCAAAACGCTGAATGCGATCGACACCGCGACTTAATATGCCATCGAGCACCGTATCATAGGCTTCAATCTTTTCTGAGGTTACGCGTACCTCTCTGGACAGGATAAAGCCCTTATCCTGCCTGCCATTCGGCGTATGTTCATACCAGGGGTTTAAATTCACTGACATTGATTGAATATGC
Organism: Aestuariibacter sp.; assembly: GCA_017794925.1. Lineage (GTDB taxonomy): Bacteria > Pseudomonadota > Gammaproteobacteria > Enterobacterales > Alteromonadaceae > Alteromonas. The sequence goes on from CP051238.1 coordinate 3,216,075, forward strand.
TTTTCTTCTACGCCGGATGCCAGCAGGAATTTTACGACTGACGACAATCTGTCTGTCATTTGTTGATTCAGTTTGCTGACGACCGGCCCACGTTCTTCCAGAACCACACTTACGGTGAATGCATTGGGCACTACACTCACAACACCCTGACCGGATACATTAACCAGTCGCCGATGTTCATGGGTGTTTGCCGCCAACGCGTTGGTGGTTAATCCGAAACCAATTAATAATGCACCTAATGTTTTAAAACGCATGTTTAACTCCCCAATAAATGAACCTGAAGCATGGCATCTGCATCCTTAACGGTTTCTGAATAAATCCTGAAACGTATTTAACCAAAAAACCAGTAACTGACGACAATTGCGGTCACAATACCCGCCAGATCTGCGGCAAGACAACATGCAACAGCGTATCTTGAATGCTTAATACCAACAGCACCAAGATAGACGGCAAGAACGTAAAATGTGGTTTCTGTTGAGCCTTGCATGACTGATGCTAAACGGCCAGCGAATGAATCCGCGCCATGGTGCTGCATGGTTTCAATCATTAAAGCTCTGGCTCCACTGCCACTGAGAGGCTTCATAAGTGCCGTGGGTAACGCGTCAACGAAGCGTGGATCAAATCCTAGCCACATAGCCAGACTGGCTATCCATTGCACCAGAATATCCATTACCCCGCTGGCTCTCAGCATACCAATTGCCACTAGCATGGCCAGCAAAAACGGAATCAGTGAGACCGCCACGTCAAAGCCTTTTTTCGCACCATCCACAAACTGTTCGTAGGTATTGTTCCCTACTCGCCAGCCACTAATAAGTACACCGACCACAAAAGTAAATAATAAGCTGTTTGCTACGATAGCAGACTGACTTGCAAGCTCAGAGGCTGCGAGCTGGGCAAAATATAAAATAACAGCGGCAAGTAAACCGAACACGGCTACCAGGTACAAAAGCACGACCCGATTAAACACATTAATCTTCTGTACTGCACACGTTACAATGAGGCCTGCAAGGGTTGATGCACTCGTGGCAAGTAAAATGGGAATGAATACATCCGTTGGCTGTGCCGCCCCTTGTTCGCCCCGGTAAAGAAACACGGCGATGGGAAAGAGGGTCACCGAAGACGTATTGAGTACCAGAAACAAAATCTGGCTGTTTGTTAAGGTATCCTTTTGGGGAGCCAGTGTTTGCATATCCTGCATCGCTTTAATGCCGAACGGTGTGGCGGCATTATCGAGTCCGAGCAAATTAGCCGACATATTCATGGTGATGCTGCCAAGTGCAGGGTGATCACGAGGAATATCAGGCATAATCCGACACAAAAAAGGCGCCAGTAAACGTGAAAATTTTTGGATGAGCCCGGATTTTTCTGCCACTTCGAATATGCCTAACCAGAATGCCAACACGCCAATTAAGCCAATGGCAATTTCAACACTGAGTGTTGCCATACTGCTTACCATCGACATTACATCCTGGAACCCTTGTGGGTTATTACCAAAAAATGCCTGATATAACGTGGCTGCGAACGCACTGACAATGAATGCGAGCCATATTCTGTGAAGCATAGAAACACCTTATTGGAATTAAGCGCAACGGTATAAACCGAACTGCCCGAACATCATCAATAAGGGAAATGAAGTGTGTGGCACCCGAGTGCCCGCAACTGAAACACATCCCTGTTAGTCATTCGGGTATGATTAACTAACAGAGATGATACTAGCGTTTGTTGTAATCAAATAACAAATTTTTTATTACAACCATTAGCCATCTTTGGAATTTTTTAGTTTAAAACGGTTTTCAGTGCACCAACACAAAAATCGACATTCTTATCGGTACAACCGGCTCCCATCAACCCGATGCGCCAGACTTTACCGGCAAATGCACCAAGACCAGCGCCAATTTCCAGGTTAAAGTCATTCAGTAGCCTGCTCCGGACCGCTGCGTCATCAATACCGTCAGGAATCTTAACCGCGTTTAGCTGTGGCAAACGGTATGCCTTATCAACCGCCATTTCCAACCCCAGGGACTCAAGACCGGTGACCAGTTTGTCGTGCAAACGTGCATGGCGAGCCCAGGCATTTTCCAGGCCTTCTTCATGCAGAATCACCAGCGATTCATGTGTTGCATATATACTGTTAACCGGCGCAGTGTGGTGATAAGCACGCTTGCCACCCTGCCCCCAGTAACCAACAATCAGATTCATATCAAGGAACCAGCTTTGTACCGGTGTTTTTCTTGACTGAATGACCTCAACCGAACGATCGCTGAATGACACCGGTGATATACCCGGCACACAGCTCAGACATTTTTGAGAGCCCGAATAAATGGCATCAATACCCCAATCGTCTACCGCAACTTCAATACCGCCCAGGGAAGTAACGGCATCAACGATAGTCAGACAATCGTATTGTTGAGCCAGTTTACAAATAGCTTGCGCATCGTTACGAACACCTGTTGAGGTTTCTGCATGCACAAACGCAACGACTTTCGTTTCTGGGTGCGCTTTTAACGCCTCTTCCAGTTTATTCAGATCGGTTTGGGTGCCCCAGGCATCTTCAACTACAACCGCATTAGCACCACAACGGATAACGTTTTCCTTCATTCTGCCGCCGAAAACGCCATTAATACATACAATCACGGTATCGCCCGGCTCAACCAGATTAACAAAAGCGGCTTCCATTCCTGCTGAGCCTGGAGCAGAAATGGGCATGGTTAATGCGTTGTCTGTTTTAAAAGCATATTGCAGCAGTTCTTTTGTTTCGTCCATCAGGCCAATGAAATCGGGGTCCAGGTGACCTACAGTGCTGCGTGCCATTGCATTCAGTACACGAGGGCTAACATCAGAAGGACCAGGGCCCATTAGCGTACGCTGAGGAGGAATATGGCTAGTGTAAGTTTTCATATTGGATGCCTTATCGAACAAAATTCAAAACGCGTTAATCACTGCAGCAAACCCACATGAGGAATAACGTCATTACCGGCATTTTACTTTGCCTATAAGAAACCTCAATGAATCCTTTAGGCAGAATACAGATTGCTAACATTCACGCCATGAATGGATAGTAAATCCGACAAAGCTATCGCATTATATTTATTAGCAGAGAGAGTCGTCTTAAAGAGCAGATACATATCACACTGTGGATAAATATTGTACAACCTGTTCAATTACTGTTCATATCGAACAAATTTTTTATTTTGTTGACTTGAAGCGTCTAAATAATGGTCTATAATTCAGACAGTTTGAAGATTTACTAAAAAGTTGTTTATAAAGTGAGCAGGTTTGCGCTATTATTAGCAGACCGTGTGAATACTATACATCTCTCCCTTTGTAAAAGTTAGCGCACGGCTCAGCAATGAGCCATTCCCCTAGGCCCGGAGCTTTCTAAGTTCTGGGCATTTTTTATGCGCAAACAAATCTCGGCCTTATACAAAAAGGCCGGACAAAATGTCCGACCGGTAATGTATTATTCGTCTCTTAATCGCATCAATCCTTCCTGCATGGTGGAAGCCACCAATTCGCCTTGCTGATTGAATATCTGCCCTCGTACCAGACCCCGGGCATTTTCACTCACCGGACTTTCCATAACGTACAAAAGCCATTCGTTGATGTTGACCGGGCGGTGGAACCACATTGCGTGATCGATAGTGGCAATGATTAAATTCTTGTCCGTAATTTGAACACCATGGGGTTGCAAAGAGGTACTCAGAAAATGGTAATCACTCACGTAAGACAGTACAGCCTGATGCATCGCCTGATTGTCGCCAAGCACTTCAGCCGTTTTTAACCAGGTAGCACGCACTGGTTTGCGGTTCTTTGCTGTAAATGATGCAACGGCATCCACAGTACGAATATCAATTGGGCGATGGTAACTCAGCGCTTCACGCATACGCCGACCCAAATGTTCATAGTTGCGTTCATACATTCTGATATCTGGCTCCACCTCTTCTGGTGGCGGTACATCCGGCATATCAGCAAACTGATGGCTCATGCCCGCTTCAGTTGTTTGGAACGATGCGGTCATATAAAAGATGTTACGCCCATTCTGAATTGCCTTCACCCGGCGCGCCGAAAAGCTTTTACCATCGCGGACAATTTCGACGTCATAAACAACGGGCTTTTGTGCGTCACCCGGCAACAAAAAATAGCTATGAAAGGAGTGAACAACACGATCATTCGGTACGCTTTGATATGCCGCCTGCAGCGCTTGGCCAAGCACCTGGCCTCCAAACAAGGCCCGAAACCCAAGATCCCAACTCTGTCCGCGGTATAAACCGTGTTCCAGGGTCTCTAGCTCCAATAATGAAGACAATTTAACTTCGTTTTGCTGTTCCAAGGATATCTCCTACAACGTATTCAGAACCCCGGGGGAAACATGGCGCTAGCCACTAAAGATAAGGCTGACTACTGCGCTTTGGGGTTTCTAGGATAAAATTTATCTGCGCACCGTGCCCGATGATCAAAGAAACGGGTATCTTTATAGGGAAGCTTCATAAAACCACTGATTCCCTCACCACTGATTTCTGGTAAAGCCTGCACGATGTTGTCTAACAGCGCATTAAACTCATTTTCTTTGGTGTGATCAAGTAAACGATAATAACTGTGAATTTTTAAATGATGACTTAACGCCTCAAAAATAATACAGCCTGTATGATGAATCCCATTGAGTTTTGCTATGGCGTCCATAATGGGAGGAGGAAGTGAAAGCAATTCATCAGGGTCCTCGCCGTCTTCGAAATAGGAGTGCAAACGGCTTTCACTGGCACTAAGCGTTTGCATGGATTTTTCATAGGGAATACGTGTGCCAGACGCCGCAATAAACGCACTTTCCGGCGTCGACCTGTCGAAGTGCAAGGTGTTTTTGGCATCAAACAAACAACATTTAAATACCCCTTTACGGTGTATTGCCCGCGCCAGCATCACGACATTGTTGACGGCCTGATCAAACGCATGCTTTTTATCAGGCTCGTGAAGATTAAGGCTGGAGTCGATATAAACCCCTTCTGGCTGCCAGTTAATTGCAAGACCACCCACTACAGGGTATTTTGCCAAACGGCTTATAGCAGCGAGGAAACCTTTCTCTGTTTCGCCCATCCCATCCAGGTAGTTTTTATAATAGCGTTCAAACTGCGCGTCATTGATATAGTTAAGTGCCTGAACTGTCTCTTCCTGATTCCCGTCGGACGCCCGCTCCCTGAGAAATGACTTACGGGAACTGTAGACGACGGTTTCAATAGATTTACTGCTTCTGCTCACCCATACCGGTAGCAATGCCTCTACTGGCGTAGGTTCGTGATCACCGAAGACAAGGTTTTCCAGCAACGACAGATGGGAAAGCAGGTAATCGCCCCCTTCCCTTTGTGATTTTTCATCATCACTTAGCATGTATGTCAGGATATCTGAAAGTACCCGGGGCAAACCCAGGGATGAGGGCGGGATAACATGTCGGGCAAACCGTGCAGATTGACCGGAAGCCAATGCATACAGCGTACTCGCCATCCCTTGTTCATCAAAGCGCGGGCTGGATAGTGCGCCGTTTAACTGTGCATCGCCGATAAAGTACACATCCCCCAAACGAGCATTGGTTTGCTGTAAATCACCGGACATCAGGTCAAGCACGTTGTTTTGTACCGGTTGCAACTGTTCGTCCAACTGTGCAAAAACAGACGAGCCCCAATCTATTAGTGCAATACGCTCATTCGTGTCGTCCCAAACCAGATTAGAAGGCTTGATGTCACCATGCACTATGGGGCGGAATTGCCCCTGATGGTTATGATGACGAAGATCCAACAGGATTTTCCCTAACTGAACAGCAATCTTAACTACCAGACGCGGGTGCAACGCCCCTTCACGCAAGCTCACTTGCTCTAAATCTTGTCCAGGCGCCCGTTCCATCATCAAAATAGACTGACGACCTTTCTGGTGAAAATCGATGACCTTAGGGACTAACGGGTGACTCACCTGGGATTGCATAAAGGCTTCTTCTTCTAATCTGTCCTGTATGCTGGCAGGTAACGTAATACGGGTAAATTTGAATACCCTGTGGCGCTGTTGTACGTCTGTGCCCGCAAACGCAAAGCCATAGGCGCCTTTTCCTATCAAATGAATATCACGGTAGCCCAAGGCACCAAGCTGCTCTGTACATAACGCCAACCAGTCTTTTAATTTCTTCGCGTCGGTATGCGACAACAGATAAATTGACTGTTCTTCCGGAATGTAAAAGTGCTTAATTCCCTGGGATTTCATGTGTCGTTTTTATTTAGCCAGGTTACTGATGCTTTTGCAGTATCGCCTAATTTGGGGCTAAGCTCCCTGAGCATGTCATCAACAATACTATCCAGTTGCCAGGCTGGGTTGATCAGGCACACACCAGAACCGTACATACCGGTATCATTGATTGGATCATCAATGCAAAGTTCGGCTTTGAGTACGTTGTTTTGAAGTTGACTCAATGTTTCACACATTTTTTCCGACTGACCTGATTTATCGCCAGCACGTTTTGACAACAACGGATACCACAAGACTATTTGCGCCTGGGGCCAGCGTTTGAGTATTTGCTCAACCGCCTGAATGACTAAATCGTATTCTTTTCGCTGCTCGTAAGGTGGGTCAATCAGGATCGCACCGCGATTGGGTTTAGGAGGACTAAGAGCTATCACGCCCTCAAAACCATCCCGGTGGTGAATATGAGTATGACCAGCGCCCCTGTGCCGTTTAACCGACTGACGTAATCGCTCGTACTCTGTCGGGTGCAGTTCCATTAAATGAAGCTGGTCGGCGTCCCGCAGTTGCGATACCGAAATCAGAGGAGAACCAGGATACTGTTGTTCGTTGATATACCCACTCAGCACATGCTGATAACGGACAAGGATTGGATGCTCTGGCTGCCAGTCCTGCAAAAGTGAAACCCCGGTTTTAAATTCCTCAGTTTTTAATGCTTGTTCACCATCTAACGGATAGCAGCCCGCGCCCGCATGGGTATCAATCAACGTGTATGGTTTGGCTTTTTGTTGCAGTCTGTCTAACACTGCCATCCAGGTAGTGTGCTTAATAAGGTCGGCGTGATTACCAGCGTGGTAACCATGAAGGTAACTTAGCAAATTCGGGCTCTCTTACTGAAAAAACAGCCTGCAGTGCTTACTACAGGCTGTGTAACTGTGCCAACATCAGCTTGTTGGCGTTGATGTACTAAGTGTATCGCTGAGCACTGGTCTGTGACAATGCCTAGTTAGCGTAGCTGGCTAAGCATCTTCATAGGTTCGCTCAGGTAACCACACCACAAATTGTTAAATCTGACCATGGTTGCACCATCAATGACCCGGTGATCGGCCGACCAGCTCACATGCATAATCTTCGCACTGACTACATTGCCCTGCTCATCAAATCTCGGCAGCGTTTGCATCTTACCCAGTGCAACGATAGCCAATTCCGGATGATTAATGATTGGCGTAGCGGTTGTTCCCCCTAACACCCCCACATTTGAAATACTGATAGTACCGCCTTTAAGCTGTTCAGAAGACAGCTTTCCAGCGCGCGCTGCTTTCACAATATCCTGCATCTGCTGCGCAATTTCCATCACACTTAAATCCTGTACGCCTTTTATATTGGGTACAAGCAGGCCGATTGGGCTGTCGACAGCAAAACCGATATTGTGGTCAGTAACGTATTCCAACGCAGATTCATCTTCACTCATTCGAGCATTAAAGATCGGATATTCCTGCATACATAATGACAATGCCTTAATAAAAAACGGCATATAAGTTAGCTTTATATCTTTCTCAGCAAACGTATCACTTAATGTTGCCTTTAGATTGATCAGCCCACGCATATCCAGCTCTTCTGAGACCGTAAAATGCGGAATGGTGCTGACTGAACGCGTCATTTGTTTAGCCATGGCACGTTGCACCGGTGTGAGCGGTACACGTGAGACGTTACTGGCATCAGAAGCAGGTTGATTATTCACCTGCTCTGGTGCCTTTTCTACCATCGGCTGGTTCAACGCTGCCATTATGTCTTTCTTTAACACACGGCCTTTCTTACCTGTTGCGTCTACATATTTTAAGTCCACGCCGTTTTCACGCGCCAGTCTGCGAACGGCGGGGCTGGCAGGTATTTTACCCGGAATGTTTTTTTCCGGTTCAACACTTCCTTCATTGAAACCATGTGCGGGTTGGTAGCGGTTATTTGCCACTGATTGTGAAGGTACAGGTGATGCCAGTTTGGTCCCGGCGCTTGCTTTCACATTCCCGGACGCGTTACTGGTAACAGGATCCCGCCCTGATACACTCATTTCAAACAAGGGTTCGTGTACACGGGCAACTTCACCTTCCTGATGATAACGCTTGACCATGGTACCCGCATATTTAGCAGGAATTTCTACCACCGCTTTGTCGGTCATCACCTCAACAACAACATCGTCTTCTTCCATACTGTCACCTTCGTTAAAGTGCCATTTAACGATTTCGCATTCCACAATACCTTCGCCAATATCTGGCAGAATAAAGGTTTCATTCGCCTCCGATGAAACGCTGGCAACGTTGCTTTGTATTGACGTATCGGGTGCTGGTAACTGTGACTCTTCCTCAGGTACCGGTTGCGAATTTGTCACACTGTTATCTTCACCGTCACGAATCATAGCGAATAACGGCTCGTGCACTTTGGCGATCTCGCCAGCTTTATAAAACAATTTGGTAATGGTTCCTGAATGCATAGAAGGAATTTGCACGGTTGCTTTGTCTGTCATTACCTCGGCGACTGGTTGGTCTTCCTCAACACGGTCACCTTCGTTAACCAGCCATTCCAACAACTCGCATTCCACTACCCCTTCACCAATGTCGGGCAAAATAAAATCTGTCATGTTTTGTCCCTTAGTAGTTCAGTACGCGCTTGATGGCTTCGTAAGTTTTGAATTCATCCGGCATATATTCTTTTTCATGTGCCAGCGGGTATGGGGTATCCAGACCGCACACACGAGTAATTGGCGCTTCCAGATACAGAAAACACATCTCCTGGATCTTGGCAGTAATTTCGCTACCAAATCCTGACGTAACGGGCGCTTCGTGATTGATCAGCAGACGTCCGGTTTTCATGACTGACTCGGCCACAGTTTGCGCATCCCATGGCAGTATGCTGCGTAAATCAATAATTTCGCAGGACACCCCGTCTTCCAGTGCCATATCTGCTGCTTTTTTGATGGTTTCAACCTGTGCGCCCCAGGCTAGCAGCGTAATGTCGTTTCCTTCCTGCACGACTTCCGCTTTACCTAATGGAATGGTGTAATCTTCTTCAGGGACTTCGCAGACCGAAGCTCGATACAGACGCTTCGGCTCCATAAACAGGACCGGGTTGTCTTCGCGTATTGAGGCCAACAACAAGCCTTTTGCCTGATACGGGTCCCTGGGCACCACGACTTTTAAGCCTGGTACATGGCTGAAAAAAGCTTCTGGCGATTGGGAATGATAAAGGCCTCCCGATATCCCTCCGCCATAAGGGGTTCGGATAGTTAATGACCCGCAGGTAAACTGGCCACCCGAGCGATAGCGGAATTTGGCGGTTTCGTTAACGATCTGATCAAATGCCGGAAAAATGTAATCACCGAACTGGATTTCCGCCACAGGCACGCTACCTTGGGAAGCCAGCCCATTCGCAAACCCGATAATGCCCTGCTCAGTAAGCGGTGTGTTGAAACAACGGGCTTTACCGAATTTTTCCTGTAAATTGCTGGTCGCGCGAAATACACCGCCGAAATAGCCAACGTCTTCGCCAAACACAACCACCTTTTCATCTTCGGTCATGGCAGTTATTAACGCTTGATTGATGGCTTGTAATAGATTTAATTTTGCCATGCTTATAGCTCCCCTGACGTTTTTGGATACTTTGACGGATACTTTTTCACGTGTGCAATTAATGCGTCACGCTGTTCCTTCAAATGCCAGGGTACTTCGGCGTATACATCTTCAACGATGTCAGCAAGCGGGTTTACCGGTACCTGTTCAGATGCTTTAAGCGCGGCAAGAATATCGCTGCGGGTTTGTTGCATAAACTGCTCAGTTGCGGCCTCGTCCAGCCAGCCTTGATTCAGTAACCATTGCTTAAAGCGCAGTAATGGATCTTTTAATCGCCATTTATCTTCTTCATTTTTTGAGCGATAACCGCTTGGATCATCTGACGTAGAATGTGCAGCCAGTCGGTATGTCATCGCTTCAATCAAGACCGGCTGATTGGTTTCCAATGCCATTGCTCTTGCTTGCTTTGTCGCACTGTAAACGGCTAATGGGTCATTGCCATCTACGCGAATGGTTTTCACGCCATAACCAATACCGCGAGACGCAATACCATCACCGGCAAATTGCTCTGCGGCAGGTGTTGATATGGCATAACCATTGTTTCTGCAGAAGAATATTACCGGGCAATTTAATACCGCGGCCATATTTACGCCAGCATGGAAATCGCCTTCAGAAGCAGCCCCTTCACCAAAATAACAGATGGTAACAGCATCGTTGCCCGCCAGTTTCTGGCCATAAGCATAGCCTGCGGCCTGGGGGATTTGCGTCCCCAACGGAGAGGATATCGTCATAAAGTTGAGGGCTTTATCACCATAGTGAATTGGCATCTGACGACCCTTGTTCGGATCCAGACGATTAGAGAACATCTGATTCATGAACTGATCAGTTGTGTAACCACGAAACGCTAACGCGCCTTGTTCCCGATACTGGCTCATGATCATGTCATTTTCAGACAGCGCCGCGGCACTGGCGACAGCTGCCGCTTCCTCGCCCGTACTGGCAAGATAAAAGCTGATTCGCCCCTGACGCTGCGCTGCAACCATTCGCTCATCTAACAGACGCGTGTACACCATGGTGTGATAAATCTTTTCCGCTAACGCTTGTTCCATGTCCGGCGCAGTTGCACCAGGATAGACATTACCGTCTGGATCGAGAATGGCTAGCATGGGTATTTCCAGCAGCCCGTTTTCAATGATCTTAACCTCGTGCGTAATCGCAACATGGTCGAGGTGATTTCTGTCGTTCATTGGCTTCCTCTAATGGGACTCTTAACCTATATCTATCGTAGAACAGGTCCCACAGGAGCGTCCGACTAATTTAACAATTAGTTTACTTAAGGGTGAGGATAAACATTTCTTTTGATACGCAGAATCGTGATGGATATTCCACTTTTATCGAATATGTAAATTTCAGGTTAAGCTACTGCTAATATTACGTGTAAAGCGAACGTGCCGTAAACTTTATGCAGTTTGATCGGTCTTAGTACAAAGAAGCGTAAAAGCGTATGACACCAGACATTCTGTTGTGTTAAAACGCTAAAAAAGAAAAACCGACAGAAACCCGCCACCACTATGGAGTAGTATACGTGAAGCCAATATCCACTGTGCCTTTCGTTGTATCAGGACTGTTACTCACAGGTACAGTTTTCGCCGATAATCAGGTTGTTGAACCTGCAACCGTCAATAAAACGGTTAGCCTTGCTGTTTCCACTACCAGCAATTCGAACGCTGCGTCTACAGAAAAGCGGCCCTATATTATTCGCCTCGCCGATCCGTCCGTTGCGCAGTACACAGGGGGAATCAGTGGCTTCGAAGCGACTATGCAAACAACAACGTCTGGTGGCAAGCTTAACCGTGTGGATAGCAAAAAGCGCGAAGTCGCAGCATATCGGGCCTATTTAAAAAACAAACAAGCTAGAGCATTAGGTCGTATTGCTACCGTAACTGGCACCGCCACGCCGCTTAAACAATTCCAGTATGCCATTAATGGCATGGTGATGAACCTGACAAAAACGGAAGCTGAGGCCATTCGAAATCTTAGCGGTGTTAAAGCGGTTGAAGCGGATAAAAAGCTGACACTGAATACCGATACCAGTACAGAGCTTACCGGCGCCAGACAAGTCTGGTCGGGTGTTGCGGATAGCGGTTTAAACGCGATGGGTGAAGGTACGGTGGTTGCCGTTTTCGATACGGGGATTAATACTGACCATCCGTCGTTTGCTGCAACTGGTGACGATGGCTATACCCACTCAAATCCTCTAGGTAGTGGTAATTATTTAGGTGATTGCGCTGGCAGCTTTCCGGGTCTGTGTAACGACAAACTTATCGGTGTTTACAGTTATTCTTTAATTACCAACCAGTATTCCGATACCGACGTATTTCCAATTGGCTTAGACAGAAATGGGGAAGATTACAATGGCCATGGCTCTCATGTAGCAGGCACTGCCGCCGGAAATATTTTATACAACGTCCCTGTCTATGGCCTGGCGTACGATGAAGAAGTTAGCGATGGCTATCCCGGTGAATTTGCCTTTACACAAATGTCAGGCATGGCGCCGCACGCGAATATTATTTCGTTTCAAACCTGTTTACCTGGAGAGTCTGATGACGAATACACCGGGTGTTATTACAGTCTTGCCATAAGCGCAATAGATGACGCGATTGAAACCGGTATTGTTGACGTTATTAACTACTCAATCTCCGGTGGTGAAGCCGTATGGGGTGATGCACTGAGTGAAGCCTGGTTATCGGCAAACAATGCCGGCATTTTCGTCGCTCATTCCGCAGGTAACGATGGCCCTGCTGCCGCGACAAGCGACAAATATGCGCCTTGGATTACGCCAGTTGCAGCTACAGACCATGGCAGAGTAATAGATTACAGTAAAACGTTGTCAGGCTTTTCAGGTGGGGTCTCAGTACCTTCGACCCTAAGTGGTCAAAGTAATACCGCAGGCATAACAGCCAATGTTGTGTATGCCGGCGATTACACCAATGCAAACGATCCGGATGGCGATCCCGCCCAGTGTCTTGAGCCCTTCCCTGCCGGTACATTCAATGGCGAAATCGTGCTCTGTGATCGCGGAGAAATTGCACGGGTACAAAAGGCCAAGAATGTGGCTGATGGTGGCGCTGGCGGTTACATCCTCGCCAACGTATCGGAAGAGACAAATAACCTTGTAGGCGATGTATACGTCATTCCTGGTATCCACGTCAGTTTTTCCGCCGGTAATCAACTCCGCACCTGGCTAGCCAGCGGTAGTGGACATCGCGCTACGATTTCTACAACATCAGGTACATTATCGATTGACCAGGATGCACTGGATACGGTCGCTAGCTTCTCATCACGGGGGCCGAACACCGAAATCAGCACACTGTTACCCATGGTTGCTGCGCCCGGCGTTCAAATTTATGCGGCCTACTCAGACGAACATTACGGTCACGAAACGACCGGTGCTGCACCGGCCGACTTTGCTTACTTAGATGGCACATCAATGGCTTCGCCACATGTAGCCGGTGCTGCAGCATTGGTACGTCAGGTAAACCCAAACTGGAGTGCTGATGCCATTCGGTCAGCGTTAATGATGACAGCGGAATCCGGATTACGGGTAGCTGACTCCCTTGAAGATGCGAACTGGCTGGATATGGGTGCAGGTCGTATTCAGGTAAATAATGCGGTTAATGCCGGTCTGATTATTGAGGAAACGCAAGCTAATTACGAAGCCGCCGATCCGGATATTGGCGGCGAGCCCAAAACACTGAATATTCCAGCACTGGTTGACAACAATTGTTTAATCGAGTGCTCATGGGAGCGCACATTTACCGCCACTAAGGCCGGCAGCTGGACCGTGAGCAGTGACGCGATGACGAGCGGCCTGGAGATTTCGGCTTCTCCCGCTTCATTTACGTTATCTGCGGGTCAGTCTCAAACCGTAATGTTTACCGTAAATACCTGGAATGCCAATGACGGAGACTGGGAATTTGCCAATGTACTGCTAACGTCTTCTAACTCTCCGGAACTGCATGTACCCATTGCGGTTGTAGCGTCAAACGGTAATTTTCCGGATGTCATAGAACAAACCAGCTACCGTAATGCAGACTCGTTACTGATAGAAGAACTGGTTGCCATTGAAATTACCAATTTTACTGCACGTCCTTCTGGCCTGGTAGCGGCGACAGTGATTAATGAATCCATCAGTGAAGACTCAGATCCAGATGCCTTTTTGGATGACATTGATGATGGTGTCTACCTTGAAGTTATTGAAGTAGAAGAAAATACCGACAGACTGGTTGCACTTATCAGCGACTCCACCGCGCCAGATTTGGATCTTTATATTGTGTTGGATATCAACGGTGACGAATCGATATCGAGCACCGAAATTATTGCTTCCAGTACCGGATTCAGCTGGGATGAGTACATAAACATCCCCAATCCTGACGCGGGCACCTATTATGTATTTGTACAAAGTTATACCGGTTCCAATCGGGCCTCGGATGACTTTGTTCTGGAGTATGCAGCTGTACCTGCCATTGACGATGGGTCGTTAACGGTAGATGGGCCAACCAGTGTTGCACTGCGCGAACCTTTCGATATGCGTGTAAGCTGGCAGTTGCCAGACAGTCTGACAGGTGATCGCTATTTCGGTGCAATTACAGTAGGAAGCGATGCTGAAAACCCCTCTAACCTTGGTACGATACCGGTTGATTTAATACGTGGTGAAAATGATGTCACACTGGCAGCGACGTCAACCGGACGTGTTGGCCCCGGTGAGACTGCGAGCTATGCAGTAACGATTAAACGCAACACCAGCAACGAGGACCGTGATTACGAGGTCAGTGTTACCGTGCCCGAAGGGACCTCAGTAGTAGCAAGCAGTGTTGGTAACGGCGGTGTCATTAATGGTAATACTATCACCTGGTCAGTCACACAAACGGCGAACCCAACATCGTCTTCTTATTCGTTAACCTCAAATCAAAATGACCCGCAATGCGCAGTGCCTGATGTTGGCCAGGGAACGGGCTATGTTGATTTACAAGCGATGGGATACTCACCTGAGTTTACAGGCTTAGAAACCGTATTGGCGAACTACCCTGTTTCGGCAGAAGTACTGAGCGAAACACTCAATAGCCTGAATGTATCTTCCAAAGGCTTTGTCACCAGTTCTGATGCCCGGGTTGCAACGCGTGCAGGTATCAATCAGTCGCTGACCAAGTCACAGAATAATGCCGTTACACTGGCTCCATTCTGGCGAGACTGGTCATTTGCCGAGTCGGATAAGGCGGGCATTACCGTTGCGACTTTTAATGACGGTAATGTCTCCGTCATTGAATGGCAGGATATGGTATCGGATACTGAATCAGCCGATTTTGAACTGATACTGGTTCACAATGCGTCCAATGGCCAACCATCGGTACTGTTTGCCTACGACAATGTCGTGTTAAATAACGATGCAACGCCAACAACGATTGGTTACGCAAGTGAGCAAGCAAAAACCGGCGCTCATTTTGGTTATATCAGTGCGTCAGATAATACGGTTGAAACTTCCGTTGTAGAAACAATATCGTCAGGTACTGTGCTTTGTCTTACTGATAACGGCGCGATACAGGCAACGGGTGACGCAACATTATCGTTCTCGCTCCGGGTTGATAACGACGCTGATATAAGCGGCGCTGTATTGGTTGCATTAACCTCGTCGGTAACGAACATTCCTGGTGCCAACACCGAAGCTATTACCGCGAATAGCGATGTGCAGATTCACGCAGCGCCTGTGCTACTAATCAATGGCGCAGAATCAGCGACGCTGACTATGACGGAACAACAGGCAACATTACTTCCTGTTAGTGTTAGCGATGCTAACGGTGATGCCGTTACCCTGAGTGTTGAACAACTAAGTGGGCCACAAGCTTCGGTTTCAATTAGCGGAGAATCGATAACCGTAACACCTGCCGCGGTATCCAGTGGCGATACGCTGGTCCTCGAAGTCACGGCAACGGATGAGTTTGGTTACAGTGATACCGCTCAGGCAACCATTACCGTCATTGAAAATCAGCCTCCTGTACTCACTGTTAGCGCCCCCAGCAGTGTGCAGGAAAGAAGCACAATTACCATTCGCGCATCAGCTACGGATCCGGAAGGCGACACGGTAACCTTCACGATTAATGGTGTCGCGGGCTCCACCCTGAGTACTACAGCGCCTGACACAGACAGTTCAACCAGTGTGAGCTTTACGGTAACGGCCACAGACGGCAATTCTACCGTCACAGAAACTGTCAGCGTCACCGTAACAAATCGCCCCAGTGGTGGCGGTAGTGTTGGCATTGGTTTATTAATAGGCCTGGCGTTGATGACGCTGCATCGCGGCAGAAAGCGCCTTAACCGCTAAATCCCATTAAGATAAGAAAAGCCCGCTTGTCATTGACATTGCGGGCTTTTTTGTTTGTTTTTACAGGCCTTTTAATCAGGGGCAATGTTAAATTGATCGCCAATTGGCTCATAGAGAGAAGGTTTGTTGATGGGTACCACCCTAAAATGATGCCGAATGGCTGGTTGTAATAAGTCTGCCAGAGAGTCGGCAGGATTGGCCTCACAGTCAAGCCAGCGCTGCATGCTGTTATCGTGCAACGACAACATAAGTGGTGAGGCTTTTTGATGTATAGGGAGAAGCTTTGGATGCGGTGCCAGCGTTACAACGGAACACGATGTTTCCACAAATGTATTACCGTGGCTGTCCCTGCCATGCCATTCCCGATAAAGCCCTCCCATAGCCAGCGGTGTCTCGTGACTGGCAATCAAATCGTGATAATGCATGCTAACGCCTATTTTCTGTGACTCGCCAAATCCACTGGCCGGTATTATACAACGTTGTTGCCTGAAGGCATGATACCCGGCACTTCTCGGTGTATTCAGTTTATCGTAACGGGTATTGAAAGACGTATATTTAGAGGGCACAAACCGCATTACCGGGCCTTGATGGTCGGGTTCAAGTAACAACCACCATACAGCGTTTCGCATCGTTAATTTGCCCTGCTCCCGCAAAACAATACTCACTCTGTCAGTCGCCCGGGTAAAGCGATTCTTTAACATCCCTTCATCAGGCCAGAGTGAAATTTCCAACTGGTCACAGAGCGATTTAACGCCGGGACTATCGGCTACATTTAACCTGCCACACATAACAACACTCCAAGTAGCGCCGGGGTAAGCAGTGTCATCATAACGTTTTGTCCCATGCCTGCCAAAAATGCCGGTGTCGATGCTCTGTAGTCTTTGGCCAACGCATAAATACGCAGGCCGAGACAAAGTGGAAGTCCGCTTAAATACACATACCATGGGGCAGCTAACAGCCATAGCCCAATAATCAAAACCAGAACCGTTAGCTGCCACTGGATAAAATACACACTGGCAGCTTTTCGGTATCCCCGCCTTACAACCAAATGGTTTCTGCCGTGTTTCGCATCTGCAAAAGAATCAGGAAATTGATTCAAAAGCAGTAAATTGTTGGTCAGGAAAGTCGGTACCATGGCCAATAACAACATAAGGAAATGCTGCTGACCACTTAACACAACAAGGCTCCCGTAGCTCATCAGGATGCCAAAACCAATACCGGGCGCTATCAGGCAAATCAGTGCATAACGGTTCAAAACAGGTGTATAGGCAACAACGATAGCGATACCTGTCAATCCCATCAACGTAAGATATAGGGTGTTTGCAGACGTCATGGCCAGTATCAGCAGGCCCGATGCGATGGTGATCCCCACAAATAAGGCACCGATTGCTTTAACCATGATTAACGCCTCGGGATGAGCCACTAACGCCCCGCTCCCCCCGCTGAATGGAGTACGCGTCGTTGCAAAGTCAAGCTTAGACGCGCAGTCATGGTATTCGTTTAGCATATTCACAGCAATATGCGCAGACAGTGCACAAACGCAAACAAGACTAAATAATAACCAACTCCAGTCGATATTAAGGTAAATGAGCATGCCAATTGATTGAAGTAAGCAACTTACAACCAACAGTAAAAACGGCGGGCGCATAGTTTGGAACACGGCGTTGAAGGTATGCATGCTTATCTCCTTTAAACACGGTTAACGGGCGTAATCACCATAATCAACTATACTCGAGCTGTAGTGATGTCATAAGGTTTATAATGGACATTTATCTTTCGACCAGTATTGATCTAAGCAAAGTAAACATCTTAATTGCCGTATTTTTTTGCTTGTGCTGGTTAGTCATCGCTAAGCCACTGAGGCTGTATTATCAAAGTAGTGTTAGATTTTCTGCGGCAAATGTTTTTTTTGCCCTGTCCCTGGTACTGGGTGCGCAGCAATTTTATTTTTCCGGTGTTAATTTATGGGTCGTCGCTGATCTAACCTTATTAATTACGCTGGTAATGTATAACCTGGCTTTACGCCACTTACTGGTATTGCCCTCTGATCCTGGCGTTATACGCTGGTTACTCATCGCTGCAGCATTTGCATCTGTCCTCCATGTTTTAGGGTGGCTATCGGCTAACATCACCTCGGTTTCATTGTTATTGATGGCCTTGTTCATGTTATTAGCAACAGCCTGGATGAAATACCGCGCGTTAGCTACCTCTTTTAATCATGGCATTGCTGCCATACTCAGTATTTCAGATATATCTCTGGTCGCCATTATCGGTATGAAAAGCGCTATGTGGCTATTCTTTCAAAGAGACGTCATCACCGCTATCCCACTCTCTTCCAAAAACAGCCCCATTCTAATGTGGATTTACATTGTGTTGATTATTTTTATTAATGTGACTGCCGTTGGTACAACCGTGGCCAGACTGATAATTAGAATGAAACACCTTGCTGATCACGACCAGCTAACGGGCCTGTTAAATCGACGAGCATTTGAAACAAAACTAGCTGACCATTTCGGCTTATATCAACGTTATGGCACGCCCTTCAGTATTATTATGCTGGATATTGACCATTTTAAACGCATAAACGACAAATACGGGCACGCTGCTGGTGATGTGGCAATAATAAATACCGCAAATGTATTCAGGGAAACGGTGCGTCAAACCGACGTTATTGCCCGGTTTGGTGGTGAGGAGTTTATTATTCTATTGCCAAAACAAACCGCCACCGAAGCCCTTAAAGTGGCAAATAAAATTTGTCAGCATGTCCGCATATCTGAATGGCAACACAATACACCACCACTGACCATTAGCGCAGGTTGTGCTGATGTCACCATGGTAAATAGCCAGGATAGATTATTAACCCTGGCTGATTACGCATTATATGAAGCAAAACGAAGTGGGCGTGATCAAAGTCTAATTGCTAAGCCTGATCACACCGTTCGTGAAAACAACCTGGCCAGCATCAAAAGCTAGTCCTCAGTGCCATCCTCATCGTTCATCGCATCGCTAGCCAGACGCTTACTGGGTTGCACACCCAACTGCCTGAACTGTTCAACCTGACGTAGAATGTTACCCCTGCCGGAGGACAGCTTATTGAGTGCAGCATCATAGTGTTTTTGTGTGGCTTCCACTGACTTACCAATTTTTTCCATATCGGCCACAAATCCCGCAAATTTGTCGTATAGCTTAGCGGCGTGCTGAGCAATTTTCTGGGCATTTTGGTTTTGATACTCGTATTGCCATATATTGTTGATAGTGCGCAGTGCTACCAGCAAGTTAGTGGGTGAAACCAACATAATATTCTGATTGAGTGCCAGCGTAACTAATTCCGGATCGGCGTCTACCGCCAACAGGAAAGCCGGCTCAACAGGAATAAACATCAACACATAGTCGAGGGTTTTTAAGGCTTCCAGTTCCTGATAGTCCTTGGCCCCCAACGTCTTAATATGCGTACGAACGGAATTCACATGCTCTTTCAAATAGCGAGCACGTTCATCTTCATCGTCACTGTTAAAATAACGCTCGTAAGCAGCTAAGCTCATTTTGGCGTCGATGATCACGTCTTTGTCGTTGGGTAAATGCACCACCACATCCGGCTGCTGCAGCTTACCGTGTTCGTTGCGCACAGAAACCTGAGTGTCAAATTCGTGTCCTTCACGCAATCCTGACTCTTTCAGAATACGCTCCAGAACCACCTCACCCCAGTTACCCTGCTGTTTATTATCTCCCTTCAAAGCTCGAGTTAACGCAGCAGCATCTTCAGTGATTTGTTGATTCAGTGCTTTAAGCCCTAAAATTTCTGTTTTCAGTGACGCTCGCTCCTGACCTTCCCTCACATACTGGTCAGTAACCTGCTTTTTGAACCCTTCAATCTGGTCCTTCAATGGGGTTAATAATGCATCAAGGCGGGTTTTGTTTTCATTTGAAAAACTTTCCGCTTTTTGGGTAAAAATCTTGTTCGCCAGGTTTTCAAACTGCTCCTGCAAACGCTTTTCTGCACTCTGCAGCGCTTCCAGTTTTTCTTCATGCCCTTTTCGTGCTTCATCAAACGCAGCCTGGCGAGATTCACTCACTGACTTAAGTTCTGTGTATTGAGCTTGAAGAGATTTAAGATCCTGTTGTAAGGCATTACGTTGTTGTTGCAGTTCCGGCACTAATGCCGCTTTCGATGCATAGTCCTGGTTTTGTGATTGTAAGAGCTGTGTCTGTTGTTTGTACTCAGACAGTTGTACCTGAAGCGAGCCTACACTGGCTTCCGCTTGCTGCTGAACTTGTTCCAGCCGTTGATTAAGTAAATCGTTCTCTGACTGAACTTGCTGCGTCTGATTGCGGCCTTTCAGCGTGCCAATAATGCCACCCAGTACCAATGCAGTCAGCGCGATGCCTGCATTTATTATTATGTCGATGTGTTCCATTTCACCTATCGTAAAATAAGAACGGGTACAACTGCTACGCGAACGCTACAGGTACCCGTTGTTGTTCAGAGCCTATTCCGGTTTATCAAACCCGGAAATATTCACCTGGCTGTTGGTTTACTTACCAGACAGCGCTTTATCGAGGTCAGCAATTTTCGCTTTCCAAATAGCCGGACCAGTCTGGTGGGCATTCGCCCCCGTGCTGTCGACAGCAACGGTCACTGGCATATCTTCTACTTCAAATTCGTAGATAGCTTCCATACCCAAATCTTCAAATGCGACGACGCGTGCTTTCTTAATGGCTTTAGACACCAGGTAAGCAGCACCACCCACGGCCATCAGGTACACTGATTCGTGTTTAGCAATAGAGTCAACCGTTGCAGGACCACGCTCTGCTTTACCAATCATGCCCGCAATACCGGTTTTTTCCAGCATCATATCGGTGAACTTGTCCATACGCGTTGCCGTTGTCGGACCCGCTGGGCCAACCACTTCATCACCTACCGCATCAACCGGACCAACGTAGTAAATGAACTTACCGTTTAAATCTACGCCTTCTGGCAGACCTTCACCATTTTCCAGCATGGTTTGAATACGTTTGTGCGCAGCATCACGGCCAGTAAGCATTTTACCCGACAACAGCACGGTTTCGCCTACTTTCCATTCCTTGATGTCTTCTTTTGTGACTTCATCCATGTTCACGCGACGTGTGTTTTCGCCCACTTCCCAGGTTACCTCAGGCCATTCTTCCAGCTTAGGTGCTTTCAGATCGGCAGGACCACTACCGTCTAAATAGAAGTGTGCGTGACGCGTTGCGGCACAGTTGGGGATCATGGCTACCGGCTTGGAGGCCGCGTGAGTAGGAACAGATTTGATTTTCACGTCAACGACTGTGGTTAATCCACCCAGACCTTGTGCGCCAATACCCAAATCATTAACCCGCTTAAATATCTCTAAACGTAACTTTTCGTCGGTCGTTTCCGGGCCGCGTTCCATTAATTCCTGAATGTCTACCGGGTCCATCAGGCTTTCTTTGGCCAATACGGCCGCTTTTTCCGCAGTACCACCAATACCCAGGCCTAACATACCAGGTGGACACCAGCCAGCGCCCATGGTGGGTAAGGTTTTTACTACCCACTCTACGATGTCATCGCTGGGGTTTAGCATGACCATTTTTGATTTGTTTTCAGAACCGCCGCCTTTCGCCGCGATCATAACCTCAATTTTATCGCCGGGTACCATATCAATATGCACAACAGCTGGCGTATTGTCTTTGGTGTTTTTACGCGCACCGGCAGGGTCAGCCACTATTGAGGCGCGTAATGGGTTATCCGGATTCATATACGCACGACGGGTACCTTCATCAACCATCTGTTGGACGGTCATGTCGGTTTTATCCCAGCTTACTGCCATACCTATTTTTACGAAACAGGTGACAATACCCGTGTCCTGACACAGTGGGCGTTTCCCTTCTGCTGACATGCGCGAATTGATCAGAATTTGCGCCATGGCATCTTTTGCTGCCTGACTCTCTTCTTTCAAATACGCTTTCTCAACGGCTTTAACGTAATCTAGTGGGTGATAGTAGGATATGAATTGCAATGCATCTTCGATGCTGTCAATAAAGTCTTGTTGACGGATTACGGTCATGGTGTCCTCTTATTTTGTGGGCTCACATAGTCATCTAGACGAAGAATCCGTATACTACCGCATGTCGACAGGCTGCACCAATAAAACCATGTCCGACTTTGGTGTGTATAAATCGCCAAATGGTGCATTCTGAGACTGATTCTCTTGATGTTGTAACGGTAATCCTCCTAATCGAAACTATGATAAATCCGATCCACTTTACTTCCAGCAAGTTACTCATTTCATCGCTTGAAGTGCCCGACGGCATAACTGTGCGTGAACTCTTTGACGGACTGGCTGCTAAGCCTTGGGCGCAATTACTCGACTCGGGTGGCAGCAAAGCCAGTAAAAGCCGCTTTGACATCATACTTTGGCAACCGGCGGTAACCTTGTCCTGTAAAGACGGCATCACAACCATTGAAGATCGACGTCGAGATGAAACAAATACCGTAACAATCGGTGCCGGAGCCATCACTGCTGCCATCGCATTGTCATCTGATTTTGAAGCATCGGTTGATGATAGTGTGCTACGAGCGTTCGGCGAACTCCCCTTTGTATTAGGATTAGCCGGGTTTATCAGTTATGACTATGGCCGCTATCTTGAAGTGCTTCCAGACATCAATGCGAATGAATATCGTTGCCCGGACTTTGCTGCCGCGTTGTACGACCGGGCGATCATTTATGACAATCAACGAGATCAGTTCTATTTTTGTCGGCTCGATTACGTAGAAACAATGGATGTATCATTGTTGTTGAGCACCGGGTCAGACTCAACGTTTGCCTTAACCAGTCACTGGCAAAGTAATTTAAGCAAGCCTGATTATCTTGCCGCATTGAACAATATTCATGATTATCTGGTTGCGGGTGATTGTTATCAGGTTAATTTTGCTCAGCGTTTTAGCGCAAAGTATATCGGGAGTACATGGGAAGCTTATAAACGCCTGACAAAAGCTAATAAAGCGCCCTTCTCTGCCTATATCAATCTACCGGACTGCAGCATTATTAGTGTGTCACCTGAACGATTCATTCAGTGTAAAGATGGCATCATTGAAACCAAGCCCATTAAGGGTACACGTCCACGATTTGATGATCTGGCAAAGGATAAAGCCAGTGCTGACGCACTACTACAATCTGAAAAAGATCGGGCTGAGAATCTGATGATTGTGGATTTGTTGCGGAATGATATCAGTAAGCACAGTGTCCCCGGCAGTATTAAAGTTCCGGATCTTTTTACGCTGGAAAGTTACCCGGCAGTTCACCATATGGTAAGCAAAATTCAAAGTCAGTTAGCGGCTGATAGTCATCCACTTGAACTACTGGCAGCATGCTTTCCAGGGGGCTCTATTACCGGTGCACCAAAAATTCGGGCAATGGAAGTCATAGAAGAACTCGAGCCTAATCGACGCGCGATTTATTGCGGTAGCTTTTTCTACTTTGGAATTCGCCGGGATTTAGACTCAAGCATTTGCATTCGCACAGTACTGGCTGAAAATAATACCATGTATTGCTGGGCCGGTGGCGGTATCGTGCTAGACTCAGTGGCTGAAGAGGAATTTGATGAAACCCTGGCCAAAGTCGCCAGAATACTGCCGGTTATGGAGCAAACCTTTGCAGAAAGCTGAGTTTTTGACCCGTTTTCACAGTGCACCACCACTGCAACCCGTTCCCGACCACCCCTTGCGAAAGTCTGGTCGTTCTGCAGCAGTGTTAATTCCCATCGTGACACACCACAATGCATTGTCGGTGCTATTTACTGAACGGGCTCAGCACCTGAAACACCATCCTGGGCAGGTCAGTTTTCCCGGAGGCAAATATGAGCCTTCCGATCCAGACTTAGCGCATACGGCAAAACGAGAAGCATGGGAAGAAATCGCGTTACCGGACTCTCACATTTCCATAGTGGGTGAGCTACCGCCCTATCGCACCATTTCTGGCTTTGCTATGACCGCTTTCGTCGCCACGGTAGAGCCAGGATTCGAGTTAATACCCGATGGTAATGAGGTAAGTAATACCTTCGAAGTGCCGTTATCGTACCTGATTGATGCGACCAACTATCAAGCCGAATACATTACCCGCGCAGGCCACACCTACCCCGTTTACTTTATTTTCTGGGAGGACAAAATGATTTGGGGAGCAACAGCCGCCCTGATGAACAGCTTAGCGTCAATATTTACTGACAAAA
Source organism: Aestuariibacter sp. (assembly GCA_017794925.1). Taxonomy (GTDB): domain Bacteria; phylum Pseudomonadota; class Gammaproteobacteria; order Enterobacterales; family Alteromonadaceae; genus Alteromonas. The sequence goes on from CP051238.1 coordinate 3,240,459, forward strand.
TTTAAGCCTCTGTGCCCCTGACAAAAAACGTCGATTAATTTTTCTCATGCTACCATTAGCATATCTGAGTTGCTGAAGTAGCGTGCTCACGGCAAACTAACTCTATATTAACAATAACAAAGCGTACCCAATGATTAGTGTATTTGATATGTTCAGCGTGGGCATCGGCCCATCCAGTTCTCATACCGTCGGCCCGATGAATGCGGCCGCGGACTTTGCTGCGTTTCTGACAGAAAACCAGCTTATTCACCGAGTCACAGAAGTCAAAACCGAGCTATTTGGCTCTCTTGGTCAAACCGGTAAAGGCCACGGCAGCGGTAAAGCGGTCATTCTAGGGCTTCTCGGGGAGCGTCCTGATACCGTCAATGTTGATACCGTCGATAAAGTATTGGCCGATATCGACAGTTCACAAACGCTCAATTTAGACAACAAGCAGGTCATCCATTTCCCGCGTAGTAGCGCCATTGTGTTTCACCGCAGAAAAAGTCTGCCGCGGCATGCTAACGCTATGACCTTCCACGCATTCGAAGGTGAGAACCTGTTACTGGCCCAAACCTATTATTCCATTGGTGGTGGTTTTATCGTACGTGACGATCAGTGGGACCAGGCCAAAAAAGAAGCCCACGAATTGGTTGCGCAGGTCCCCTATCCGTTCCGTACCGCGCAGGAACTGCTGGGTTTGTGTAAAGAGCACGGCTTGAGCATCAGTGCGTTAATGTTAAAGAACGAGAAAGCGCTGCACCCGGATACAGACATTAAAACCCGTCTCCAGCAGCTGTGGATGACCATGGACGCCTGCATCAACAGAGGCATGGATGCGGAAGGAATATTACCCGGTGGTTTAAAAGTAGTTCGCAGAGCGCCGTCGTTACATCGTCGGCTTACCACTGAATTTTCCAATGACCCCATGCAGACGCTGGACTGGATCAATATGTTTGCACTGGCGGTCAATGAAGAAAACGCTGCCGGTGGCCGCGTGGTCACAGCCCCCACGAATGGCGCTGCGGGTATTATCCCCGCGGTTTTAAAATACGTCGATAAGTTTATTCGCCCGGTAGACAAAGAAATTGCCAGTCGTTTCCTGTTAACAGCGGGGGCCATAGGTATTCTCTATAAAGAAAACGCATCGATTTCAGGTGCCGAAGTAGGTTGTCAGGGTGAAGTTGGCGTGGCCTGTTCTATGGCAGCCGGGGCATTAACGGAGGTTCTGGGTGGCAGTATTCAGGCCGTTGAAAATGCGGCTGAAATTGGTATGGAGCACAACCTGGGTTTAACCTGCGATCCAGTAGGCGGCTTGGTTCAGGTACCTTGTATTGAGCGAAATGCTATGGGTGCAATTAAAGCCATAAACGCTTCCCGACTTGCCCTTCGCGGAAGTGGTGAGCATAAAGTCAGCCTTGATAAAGTCATTAAGACCATGCGCGACACCGGCTCTGACATGAAAACCAAATATAAAGAAACCGCTCGTGGCGGGCTGGCTGTAAACATTATTGAATGCTGATCAACATAGCCATAGACTAGCGCTTCGGTAAAGACCGTTGCGCCTGTTATTGTTTAGCTTGTTCGATACCTTTTTGCCAGAGTGCTCTGCGTTTCCAAACATACTGATAAAGCTGCCATAAACCGGGAACAAACAAAAACGGCATGACAAATAAAGCACCTGCATAAATGCCAGCTTCTTCTCCTCTCATCGCCAGTAAATAGGTCGAAAACACTAAACTGGCCGTTACTAATAACGTGAGTAGCCAGAAACTCACCAGCCACACCCAGCGATACAGAAACGCTTTGTTGTAACGGTTGCCGAGGAACGCAATAAATACCAAACCAATTGCCAGAAAAGCACCATACCGGCTTGCGAAGCCACCAGTAGCTGAAACGAACTTACTGATCATCTGTGCTAACCCGAGTACCAGCAGTAACGCAAAATACATCCACTCATAGGGTTTTATATTTGCTTTAGCAAACACATCGTTTCCTTTTGTTTATAAGGCAGAGATAACCACAACTATTGCTATTATTCCTTGCCATATTTCGGGTAAAACTTATAGAGGGCGGTTATAGCCACACCACATTGGATTGCTGAATACCAAGGCCCGTTTTAAATGCCTCGGGAAATGTCAGTTCAGGTTCACCTATCCACCCATTTTCAATATACAGGTTGTAACCGTTAACGGTTTTTTCATAGCGCACGGCATTTAACCAAATCAAATCCCAGTCTCCCAGGAATTGCAGTTCACTCAGCGAGTCCGGATAAGCGCCGTTTCTGGTGTTGTGAAGTTCGATAAAAGCAACCGCAGAAACAAAGTGTTGCTTACCAAATTTAGCGTTCATCTCGTCTTTGGGAAAAGAACAACTACATAACAGCAGTATGCTGACGAGAGCGATTATTGTTTTTTTCATCCTACGTCCCTAACAGTATACTGGCGTATATCACCCACATGGCAATCACTGCAATGAAGTTAATGGTAAATATGACGCCTCTTACGCGAACATCGTTCATTGCTATCTGCACCACACTGTGGAGCACCCTGCCTCCAACAAAAATCCAGGCCAAAATTACCATCGCAGACTCATTGCTGACTGGCGCAAACAGCGCGATCAGGCACACGACGTGAAAGAACAATGGCCATTCGAATTGATTACTCAGGTTGGCGCTGATGAGCGCTTTACGGTTTGCTAATGCCGCTACTGCAGGTACATCACCGCAGACTCCCCAGACAGCAGGTGCCCGGGCAACAGTCAGCAAGGCATATAACAATGTACAGAGTAATACATGGGCAAACATCGGCAGGAAAAGCGACAACATAACGGTTTATCCTTAAACACGAGGCCAGTGATAATCAGGCTGTTAATGGTAATGACTAACGACTATTTATATTTTGCTGCGGTTATAAATTGCTCAAAGGATTCACACCATACGATAACGGTAGTGTAATCATCGATATTTACATCTGAGTCTACAGAAACAATAAAATTTGTGAAAGTACGCACATCACCTACCTGAACCATTGTCGTTTTTAACGCTTTGAAATCTGTCTCGGTCTCAACAAACATGGGCGACAGATATACCTTAAAATCCGGCCCGGGAGATAACTCACCGGTAAACGTAATAAAATCGGGTCCGATGGTTACGCTACCTTCTCCCCAATGCAGAAAGTCACTGTCGGCAAGATTACGCGTAAAAGCAGTATCGTAACGGCTATTAGCAGACACTTTTTCCAATTGCGCTGAGTTTGGTGGAGCTGGAGCAGTAAGAATAGGCAGGCTGTAGATGCCTAGGGCAAATCCAATCACGCCAACAACGACATGAGTGATAGTTAGCTTTATCAATCTGGCTATTTTCAAAAGACTTACCTTTTTATATTTACGAGTTCATACATCCTGATTATCAACAACCTCCTCCGCCTCCGCCATCACTTCCGCAACTGCTATCGCTACCGGAACCGACAGAAGTATCCCCTACACCACCCTTTTTTGCTCTATTCTCGATAAAGCGTTTACGTACATTAAAAATAAATTTCGCGAAAAAAAAGAGTGTGATTAGGGCTATGCCTACATCAGTTAGCAGTTCGGCTAACGCTGAATCGTTAATATTCCTGCAAACCAACACCCAGGCAACCACGCAAAGTGGCCAAGCATAAACTTTCATAACTTAAATGGTACCCTTTAACTAACTCATTAACGACATGTGAATCAGAGGAAAGGCATTGCCCTGCCCATCTAGCTCTGAACGTCCCGAACGTTGAAACCCCATTTTTTCGTAGAAGCTAATTGCCCCTGGGTTCTGTTCATTAACGTCAACATGCGTTGCAGCAAGGTGTGCCTGAGCGTATTGCACCAATTCACGTCCGACGCCCGCACCAAAATGTTCCGGATGTACAAATAGCATTTCGATATTATTGTCAGCCACACCAATAAAGCCAATGAGGCGACCATCAATGCTCGCACACCGTAATTCAACAGCATCAAAGTAGTGTTCTAATATTAACGGCTTCAGTTCAGCGATATTGTCTTCGGGTAAAAAGTCGTGTGTAGCGCGAACAGACGCTTCCCAGATAGCGATTAAAGCTGAGTAATCAGCGGTCGTTGCTTGCTGTATTTTCATTATCTGACCACTCGTGGTTGTTTTGCATAAAAGGCATCTACCTCTTCTGCCAGTAACGCGAGTGGACGCGCACCTTTAAAGTAGTTGGATGACTTGTTGTGAAATTCAATAAAACCCAGTTTTGTCTCTACGTCGTATTCGCCCAGTGATTCATCTAACAATAAATACCCAATATTGCCGTAAATTGAATACTGATCTTCATTAAAGTCATCGAAGAACAGCACTGCTCCCAACTTATTACCATCGGGATACAGGTTGAAATAGACGTCTTGAGCTTTTACCGTCACATTGGCAAAAGTAAGGTCGCTCAATGGCATTCTTCTGGGGCGGAACTTTGTTATTGTCCAATCAGGCATTTGCGGCGCGGCGTCGAATAAGGACTCCACACTGGGGAAAGCAGATTTTATGCCCCCAGCACTTATTACAAACTCTCGTTGACCGCTGTCGAGTACCGGGCCAAATTCAAAGGTAAGATCAGAGTTTATTTTTGCCAGTGCAGTGGACAGCTTATTAAAGACGTTTTCTCTGTCCTGTTGGAAGTGAAAAATCTCGTTACTGTGCTTCTGAAACCATAGCCAGAATTTATCCTCTTCTGTCGTGTTTGCGTTAGCACCAAATATCGATAGAAAGCTCATTATTATTGTTATTCCTTGCTTCATGTTGTCCTTACCGTATCGTTTACCCGGCTATATCTCAGAATAATAAGCGTTATTGATCCGCTCGCAATAGGCGACCAGGTTGCTATATGTTCGCGCCATATCATTCAGTGGATTGTTGAGTTTTGTAATGGTGACCTGTGCCAAAAATGCAAAGGCTACAGCATCCAGTGTGCTAGGCTTATCGCCATAAAAATACGGCTTATCACCCAGTAAAACAGACAGGCTATGGAGCATTTGGCTGGTTATCTCCATAATTTCATCATCACTGTGCTTACCGACCCCCTGCTTTAAACAGGCTGCGCGCATACCATTCCTGGCCACAACAGGCACAATATACTTAAGTGGAAAAGGCATGTTGCCAAAGAAAGCGCGTTTTACAATGGGCCAGGTATCGTCTTTCACCCATCTGGAGTGGAGCACACACCAGTACAAATGTTCCTCAATGGCTTTGATGATCACATGTGACGTGGCTTTTTGTTCTTCGCTCAGATGGTTGTCGAGGGTGTTGCCAAATTTTTCCTGGAGGTACTGAAGAATAAAATAGGAATCCGCGACGGTTTTACCCTCATCCACTATATATGGCAGCTTACCTTTTGGCGCTCTTTTGAATGCCGAAAAGTCAGTCACAGTGGTAAATGCAATGCCCGACATTTTCATGTACAAATTTACTTTTAACACGAACGGGCTGGCGTCGGCGACGCCAAATTTAGGGCCAAAACTAACAAGCGTAATCATCCTTAATCCTTATTATTGATAAATAAATCAGGTACGCAATTACTCCAGTACACTACCGGCGAAGCAGTCCAAAATCAATTCGTTAACCATACTGCTGTTTGACTTATAGCTTACTATCACAAATTGAAAGTGGTTATCATAATATGCACTATTACCATCGACGAACAATAAAAGCGATCCTAAAGGATAGACATGCCACAGACCACTTTATTCTCCCTCTATGAAAGTAGCAAATTAAGCCTGAACAACCGTATTGTGATGGCACCGATGACCCGCCAGTTTTCCCCTAATGGCGTACCAACCAGTGATGTCGCTGGTTACTATCAACGCCGCGCTCTTGGCGGAACGGGATTGATCATTACTGAGGGAACGACCGTCAATGACAAAGTGGCAACAATGGATGCAAATATTCCCCAATTTCATGGTGAAGAGGCGCTTGCTGGCTGGAAAAAGGTCGTCGATGCAGTACACGGTGCGGGCGGGAAAATCATGCCGCAATTGTGGCATGTTGGTATGGCACGCGTAGCCGATAAAGCGCCGTTCCCTGAGTTACCCAGCGCTGGCCCTTCCGGATTGTTCAAGCCTGGTAAACAAGGCGCAGAGCCGATGACTGTCGCACACATTGAAGCCGTTATTGAAGCCTTTGCTCAGGCAGCAGCGGATGCACAAGCAATGGGTATGGACGGTATTGAAATTCATGGTGCTCACGGTTACCTGATTGACCAGTTTTTCTGGGAAGGCACAAACCAGCGTACAGATAGCTGGGGCGGTAGCATGGCAAATCGCGGGCGTTTTGCCGTTGAAATTATCAAGGCCATTCGTTCAGCAACGTCAGAAAACTTCCCTATTGTGCTGCGCTATTCCCAATGGAAGCAACAAGATTACACTGCCCGTCTGGCGCATACCCCCTCAGAGCTGGAAGCATTCTTATTACCCCTTAGCGAAGCGGGTGTAGATGTATTCCATTGCTCCCAACGCCGTTACTGGGAGCCCGAATTTGAAGGTAGTGAACTGAATTTAGCAGGCTGGACGAAAAAGATTACAGGTAAGCCGACCATCACAGTCGGGTCTGTTGGCCTTAATGATGACTTCTTTGGTGCGTTTCAGGGCCAGGGTTCAGAAACCAGAGCGGTAGACGATCTACTGGAACGTCTGGATGCCGGTGAATTTGATCTGGTCGCTGTAGGCCGTGCGTTACTGCAAGATCCTAACTGGGCCAATAAAATCAAAGAAGATCGCATGGATGAATTACAGCAGTATTCAGGTAAAGCTCTGGCGACGTTGTCCTGATTATTCATCGTCTTAATTTCATAAAGGCACCTGCACGGTGCCTTTTTTACAGGGCGAAAAACTAATCCAGGAGTGACTGAATACTCTTGACCACCAGATCCCTGTCAGCAATGTGCAAATGATGTTTCTCTGATTCGGAGTACACAACGACAGCATTTTTAGACAACGCTTTAAAATTCGTTTCAGCTTCATCAAACAGCGTATCCATGGTTGCTGCAATGTCGTCGGGAACGAACGGTGGATCATAGCGTTCAGTTGAAGGCTTTGAGAGCACGACAATTAATGGCTTATTGCCAAAATCCTGTGCATCTTTGAGTTGCTCATAGCTTTGCATGTGATCAATTTTTTCTGGCGCGCGTTTGAACATCGGATTTTTTACACTTTGCTCAAATTGATAATAACGTGCTAGTTCATCATTCTTAGGTTCGAAATCCTCTGGCCACCGGGTACCCATGGTAAAAAAATAACCAAACGGCGATGGCGCAATAAACACGGCACCTAGCACTTCGTCATTATATTTATGATTATAAGCGGTAATAATGTTCGACGCGTATGAGCCACCGGCAAAATAATAAGGCGGTGTAACGCCTGCAGTTTGTAATAAGGTATGCAGCCTGTCTGCGGCATCATTAACAGTTAACGGCACAGGCCCAGCCTCACTTTTCCCGAGTCCCGAACGGTCGTAAAGACACACACTGAAATCGTTTTTTAATCGTTCAATATTGGGTAACCAGACGCCATCAGAACCAAAACGACCGAAGCCTTGCTCTAAAATAAGCTTGGGCTTGTCGTTCTCATAGCATTCCAGGTAAAGGCTGAAGCCACCCACTTCAAACATCCCTGATTTAGTCGGAACCATACTGTGTTCTTCGGCTTGCAACGACATCGCAAGCAAACACAATAATAGTAAAATCCTGGATTTCATAACGCGTCCTTTTTTAAGTTGAATAGCATTACCGCTAATCGTTAGGCGATATGTCTCATTGTTTTTATAACTTACTGTTTCTCACCCAGCCCAGGCTCAGTAAATAACGGTTACCTTTGAGTACTTTTGTGACCTCATGCTCGCAGACATCAGGGCGGAAAAACTTAATTCGTTTTGAACAGTAAATAGGGGTAGAACATAGAAACTCACCGCCCGATTCTGCCTGCTTCAATACAATATTCAGTCTGTAATGCTTGCCGTTATTTACCGTATCAGTATGCGGCGGTACTTCACAACCTTCAGGGAACCTAAGCAAATATACGTCAAACATTACAGGCCAGCGCATACCCGCTAACAGCATTTTTTCGTATCCGGTTTGTTGCCTTCCTCGCTGCCAACGAAACAACGAATGCATCATACCCACTGGTTTTACTTTCCTCTGATTACCACAATTAACTATAAAACGGTTGGCTTAGCGCCTTTGAACAAGCTTACGCCAATACAACTAAACCAAATGATCTGTGTCAGGCCAAATATCTCTGTAAATACATCGGCCGGGTACACTGTAGCGATACCAGCCACACCTACAACACAGCCGAGGTAGTTAATCGTTTTGGTAAATACACCCCGTTTCAACCCAACTATGCTAATGGCCAATACCCACAAACCACCAACCAGCTCATTTCCACCACCCAGGCTTTCAACCAGCATAGACACGACACGCCACAAACGGAAAGCCTCTTCATTACTCTCGGCCATCAGTCCGATCGCTCGTGACATCCCGATGGTTGAAATCATACCACTGGCTATCACAAGGCATACCCACACTTTTCCGAACAAGGTCCCTACCCTCAATAGCTGATGATACGAACTTGCCGGACTTTTACCCAGTCGTGTCTCAATTGCTTCAACAAGCACCGCCAGCAAGACACCAAAGGCAACATAAATCATAAAATAAGCTAACCAAAGAGCATGATGATTTTGGGCAAGAAACGGCATCACCACGTCGGCATGTTTACTATCCGGAAATCCCAAATATGCCCCGAAATACACGAAAGCGCCGACATAAATTAGTGCCATCACAATTGCAGCAGCACCTGCGGTATTGTTGCTTGTCACAGTTAGATCCTTATTAATCATTATGTTTGTCGTAGATCATTTTATTTCGCTTTAAGCGCCACTGAACAGCATAAAAGACGCCACTACCGACGAGACCACTGTACAAACAGAGTTTATGTAGCGAGCTTACCGAGAGCACGCCCGAAAGCGGGTTATCCATAAAAATCGGGAAAAAGGGTTCGACATCTGCGTGCATCATGGCATCAAACACCACATGGCTAACACTGCCAACACATGAACTCACCATGGCGATATTCCACGAGATACGAATTGGGTTGATCGCCTTGGATACGCCTATTACACGCAAGCCAATTTCTGAAAGATATTTGCCGGTCAGGCACGAAAAAACAGCAATTAAGCACGCACCTAAAAACGTATGCGTAAATCCATGAATATGACCATGCCCCTGTACCATGACCCAAAGAGGCTGAAGGTCCATTATGATTTGTGTCCAGCCAAACACCATTAAGCTGAAACTGCTTTGCAGCAGTGCTTTAAGCAGTATTCCAGGTCCCATGTGAAGCGGTGTAAATGGCATGGCAGTGTGTTTAATAAGCAGTTTTTGAGTTATTCAGGAAGACTTTTCTATGGTAGACAAGATATCCCCAGGTAAACACAAACACGCCTGTTCCAAACGGAAAAAACAACGCATAAGGCACCGACAATATGAATAACCAATAAAAGTACCATCGGGCTCGATATGTATTGAACGCTAAGATAACAGCGCCAATACAAGCGCAGAATGGGCTGATAATTACTATCATTGCCGCCGAAACCAGTTCTTGCGAAATGGCACCCGCCAATAGCTTAGGATCATTGCCCACTGAAAAATTTGGATCCAGTGTCATTAGCAGGATCTCGACAATACCAACGACAATCGTAATAACAAACACGCCGTAAAGTACCGTACTCAAAATGGCGAGTTTCTTATTCATAACCGTCCTTTAACGTGTCATTCGCAGTGATCACTATGTTCAAACCTTCATTTTCCTCCGGGGCTTCAAAGTAACCTGAAACCAGGCGGAACATCGCCTCGGTATCGAACTGGGCGCGTTCCGGCTGCTGGCGTCTGCGCTGACCAATTTGAGCTAAACACTGCTCGTCAGAGATATCCAGGTAGTGCATTTCATGTTGGCACTCAGCCTCCTCACACACGCGCAAAAACCCACTGCGTTGCTTCACCGTGTTCGATGGAAAGTCCATTACAACGTTAACGCCTAATCGCAACAACGAGACCACGTGATGCTTGATAAACGGCTTAATCAGGTTCGAGTAGGTAATATAATCATTAAAATCATTAATGAGAGAGGGAAAATGCGCTGCCAGCCATTCGTCTTCTGAAACCAGCACGGCACTTTTTTGGGTTGTCAGTTGTAGCGCTTTTGTGGACTTGCCTACGCCCATTTTTCCACAAAAAAAATACAGAGTCCCTTCGTTGCGCATACCAGTTACTTACCTTAGATACTCGTTGACTACGTAACATACTGAAAAGCCAGTCGTCGCGCAGGCCATTTTGTGTATCAATTTATGTGCATGACACATAAACCGGGTATCGCATTCATCGCTAATCCAGCGACAACACTCGCCGCATATTAACCAGGCGTTCTATTTCAACGCGACCTCTGTTTCAACATAAATCGCGTGTTCATCCAGTTCGCCACTGGGGTGCACAACGACGGATTTAATAAACACCAGCCTGTCTACACGCACCGCTTCATTCAACCAATAATCATCACGTTCAACGCAGTACTCTGGTTTTGGAATGTCATACACCCCATCACCATTTAACTCTTCATCGAGCTCCTGGATAATAACAACATCTAGTACTTCCCCCTCTTCAAGGTACTCTCCAACGTAGGTAATTCGCCCATAACTGGTATCTTCCTCGATGCTATTCCACCATTCTGGCGTGCCTAGCCTTGGATTAGACAAAAAATACTCAGGAAACGTTTGCTCAATGTCCCTGTTCAGTTCGGAGGCCCAGTCAGCTTCCTCTCTAAGGTTAAAGATTATGTCCATGACGATGCTTATCCTTTTGTTCCATTATTTATATATCTGAAGTAGAGAGCCGGGACTAAAAAGAACACCAACCAGTGACCGGAAAATGCCCTTAAGCCAGCCCGCTTCAGTTCAAAAAACTCAGACTCAGAAAGTTCTCTTACATATCGGCCGTGGTCGAGCAATACTAAATTACCGTCCTGAATAACCGGCGAACCTTCTGATAACAGCGTGACTGAATACATAAAGTTGATGCCGGCATAAATAAATACACCAATGGCCAACGCTTTCATGGGTTTGGGAATGCCTTTAAGCAAATCTTTAAAATACGCCGTTTTACCTGCGGTTGAAGTACCTTCGCGAGAATGAATGATCATCCCAATGAACGGTATAAAAATCAGAAAATGCAGCACAAACGTTGCGTTGTGTTCAGCAAAATAATTCACGCCCAGAACCGTTAACAGATGGATAAAAAGTGCGACAACAAAACCAGACGCCGCCAGATAGTACAATACAATCACTTATTCATGTCCTACAGCCATAATCCATAAACAGGGTGGTAAATCAAATAGACTAACAACCTAAAACAAATTGGTAATGTAAGAGGCTATATCAAAGAAAGCGTCTACTTTGTCGCTACGCTTGTGCCAGTTGTCCCGAATATGCGGCAAGCCTTTAATTTCAATGGTGTCATGTTCCTGCATTAAATCGTGACGCAGCAATGCCCGTTCTTTTTCGTTAAGCATTAATGACTGCAATTTATCCAACTCTCCGGCATCCAGCCAAATACCACCACAACCCGGACACTCATCTATTTCAACCACATGCAAAGGGCTGTAAAAACGACGTAGCATCACGGTATTATCACATACCGGACAATTGACTCTGTGTTTAAGCGTCTTTAATTCAGTATGAAACTGACGCAGATGATTAACCAGGGCTTCCCCTCGTTTATCATGAGGGCATTCAAACTGCTTCAGAGTTTGGTTCTCCAGGAATACGCCGCCACAGGATTCACTGAAATACACGGGTACCCGGCCAACATTGATTTTCTTCAGGGTTGATTGAGTTCTTGGGCAAAGCATCGGCTATTGGCAACCTTTTACAACGAAAAACAAATCGTTTCTTAAACTAATCAATCCGACACTGTCACTTCAATAGTCGCGCGGTCGATCAGGGTTAAATAATCTTTTTCTGCATAGAGTTTCAGTAGAATAGTGAGTACCACTTCGCTGTTAATCATGCTGTGCTCTTTCAATTTGGCATTAACACTAAAGGCAAAGTTTGTTGGCTTGTCTGACTGAATCGATGCCTGAACCGCGTTAAACGCGTTTATACCATCGGGGGCAAGTGCCAATTCATATTCAGTACGGGCCGGCGTTGAACTAAACCAGCTTTCTTCTTCGGCTAGTTTGCTTTCCGCAACCAGAATGAGTGGGTATGTAAACTGACGTTCGCCCTTATTCGTCTCGAGTTGCAGGCTAAGGCGCGTTTCAGCAACATTCACTTCAACCGGCGCATCAAGCTGAATCTTGGTACGGATATCTTCAGGCCTAAGTGCGACAAATGCGTTTTCATCGAATGAACGAAGTTCAAACAAGGTCGCGACCGGTATATTGGCACAACCGCTTATCATGGTCATAAAAAACAGGCACATAAAGAAAAGCAGGCTTCGCATTGGGGTATCCTTTTTAGTTCAAATAGACAGCGTAAATCCAATAGAATACGGGTCCACAGATTACCCACCCCACCAATAGCATCGTAAAAAAGCCATCGTGGTGCTTTTGCTGAAAGTTAAGTACTGATACAGATTCTTCCACTTGAATAGGTCTAAATTTGCGGAATAGCTTTACTGCCAGCAAGCCAGTTATAAACGGCAGTACCACTAATGCCACAATTAAACCAATAAACATCCAGAGATCCGGGGATGTACGTCTCATTAAACGTCCTTATTCACGGATAATACTATTCTCACATTATGCCTTTGCCGCCGTCGCGACCACTTTAACTTTGCCGTCAAAGGGTAATCGTGCAGCCTCGTATACCGTTCTTGCTGGTCGTTTTCCTTCCGGGAATAACGACATATATAACGCATTCACTTCATTCAGGTCGTTGAGGTCGGCAAATGCAATATCAATATACGCAATATGACGCTTGTCGAATCCAGCCGCCTTCAATGCAGCAAACACATTGTTAAAGGCGCGCTCTGCTTCTTCTGTAACAGAACCTTCTACGTAGTCACCGGCTTCGTTTACTGACAATTGCCCGCTCACAAAACACAGGTTGCCTACTACAACGGCATGGCTGATCGGATTCGACCATTTAGGCAGGCCTTCACCAGCGTCTATAAATTTGTGGGTCATGATTTGGTGTCCTCGACGCGTTTTCTCACATTACATGGGAAGTTAATGTTGCTGCCTTTGCTTCAGGATTTCTACAATTCGGTTAATGCTGATTTCTGACAGGTTCCATTCATACCCTTCAAAATCAGTGGTATTGATAAACTGAACGACAACTGTATCAATATCTTTGTGATATTCAGCGAGACTCTGATAGCCGGGTACTAACCCGCCGTGTTCATACACGTAAATGGAGGAATAAATGGCTTGCTCGCCTTCCTTAAATACAGAGCCATCGTTTAACGCACGAATAAATTTCCCGACATCTTCGGCGGTCGCCAGCATGCCATTTTCGTTTTCCTTGAAATCATCCGGCATGCCTACGTAATATCCACTCATTACATCGTCCAAATCCACGTCGTTAATAGAGCCGAATGTATTATTTAACTTGAGCGGTATTAAGATTTCTTCTTTGATAAATTGGAAATGGTCGTATCCCACGATGTTTTTAATGAGTTGACGCAGTAACAGATAGTTGGTGTTGGAGTATTCATACCCCTCACCAGGTACAAAGCTGGTTGGCATGCTGAGTGCAAAATCCAGCGCGTGCTTACCGTTTTCCTGTTCGTTCTGCCAGAACACCGGATTGCTGGTGTAATTGGGGATACCACTGCGGTGTTGAACTAACATTCGCACAGTAATTTGCCCCGCATACGGGAGTTTGCCGACTAATTCCGGAAAATAATCAGCAACGGTATTATCAAGTAACAGACGCTCAGCGTTGGCGAGTTTCGCTATCGAAACGGCGACATAGAGTTTACTGATGCTGGCAATTTTAAACAGTGAATCAGGCTCGGCGGGGATGCGTGCATGCCGGTCTTTCCATCCAGCAGTATAGAATTCTGGTGGCTTCCCAGCTTGATCAACGTACACAATCATGCCGTCAAAACCGTGGGATATGGCCTCGTCTACCTGTGCCTGCACGGAATCAGGTAACGGCAAAACCCAGGCTTTAACCAGAATCCAGGGCACGTAGAATAATGAAATGGCAGTCCCTGCGAATAAAACAACTCTGAACAGGTTCTTCAGCTGTTTGCTTTTCATAAGCGTTTGTCTTTGATTTATTGTTATTTTTGTAAATTACAACGAGCCCGAATCCTTCGGTAATCCATCATTGTAATGCTTTATTTGTCTTGCCTGGCTGTCCCCAGGGTTAAGCCCACTGCGGTACCAATAGCCACACCCGCACCTAACGTGATCGGTAAAACATCAAAGACAACACCAAAAACAACGCCCAGCGCCGTTCCTATGGCAGTGCCCAATGCCATGTACATGCCCAGCACACTGTCTGGTGACGTTCTACGACGTGGATTTGCCATTACGTTGTCCTTGTAAACGCTTACCAAAAAGCTACATTGCCAGAGTTCGCCCGTAAACGCAAAAGTGTCTTTAGTCTGCTGTGCAGCACTTGTTATCAACAATACATGGCGGCAAATAAATAGTGAATTCATTAATAGGCTCAATAAGCACACTATGCGCATGTTGCTGTTCTTCCAGACTCACTAGTCCCAATCGAGACAGTAGCCCGAAATTGGCTGATTTTAATGTTGCAGCCGAAACAGCCAATTGCTTATGCCAAACGCGGTATGTACCCAACTTGCCATCTCTACGATGGTAAAATCCAGCTAAAGGATGAGTGAGATAAACCAATCCGGTTTCTATATCGGGAAACCCCGGTAGTACCAGGTTTTCATTGGCTTCCTGTACCAATTCGACCCGGGCTGGCGCCCAGTCGGCATCGGTTTGCATTTTATACCGAATATACCGCTGGTCGCGTTCATCATATTCACAATCAAACGAAACCTTTCCTGAATGCCAGGGTAAATTCCACAGGTATCGTGGTACGGCAAGTGTCCATGAATCCAAAGTGGTGCCAAGAAACCAGACACAACGTTCGTTGGTTTCGGTATCGATAATATAAATACGATAGTTGGTTTGCCCCATTGTGAACTTGGGGAATGGAAATACCGCTGAAGTAAAATCAACGTCAATGAAAGGCACCACCGATATCAGTGCTTTTTCGGTGTCATTAATAACGACAGTATCTAATTTAAAGCGAGCTGGAATGAGGCTGGAGAATCGTTCAGGATCAACGGCATAAGTAATAATGGCAAAATGCTTAAGCTTACACAGCACATCAATGCCCGTTGGCGTTGGCCGAGGGTGTAAAACATCATTAAAAGCCAACGGTTCCATTAGTGCTTTATTCCTATGCGCAACGATCAGGTGAGAAACCCGTTTAACACTAACCCAGGCATAAAATACATAGCAGAAAACGCGATTGAGCCTGTCAGCATAAACGCTGCCGTACAGAATGCAGCCTGAACAAAAAACACCTTCGGCTGAGCCGACGCGCTAGTTTGGCAGGTACAATAGACCAGGCGGGCAATTTCTCTTGCTTTTGAGAGATAGGACTGTAGTTGCCTGATGATGGGCATACTGTAAATAGCAATAAACGCAAAGACGACTTCAATGCCACCAAAGTGAAACAGCAACGCGATTTCAGGCGAGAACCACCCTACTACACCAATGGCGATCCAAAATGCCGCCTTTTGATACACCGTTAATTCTTCCCACTTAATCATGTTGCTTCCCTGTCATTTCGATTCCCATAAACGGTTAAGATATATAGGCAATTGCGTTTTAAACAACCTTTACTTGTCAGTAATTTATTATGTTAAGAAACACCTTGTTCAAAATGGGTCAATGTCGCTATTTCCGTCACCCAGTTTAATTGTGACTCACAATAAATATTCATCACTGGCGTTAAATTAACGCCGCAGTCTATCGCCCCCAGATAGACGATGGTTAAACCAGGCAATTTAGGGTTCTTGTTGTAAACCGGCGTGCCACAGTGCTGGCAGTACTGCTTTGATGCATTCTCTGAAACCTGTACCGATTTAACCTCTCCGGACAAAAGGTGAAATTGCGGTTCCTGCACCACAACGTAAGTTGAAAATGCACTGCCATTCATTTTCCGGCACAAATTACAGTGGCAATTCACGACTGTGACGATGTCGTCTGACACCGAAAAATGAACCTGTTTACAAAGACAATGGCCTTCCATTAGCTACTTCCATTTTATGCCAAGCGATGCTTTTTCATATAACCGGTGTTGCGCGATTTTAATCACAAGTGCTTTGGGTATTGGCTCATCAAGTGAGAAATGAATCGTATTTTGAGACGCAACCCGAATACCAGGCGCGTCGCTAAATTGTTCAACTACTGACGGTGTTGGATGCAAACTAATGTGCTTTTGGGCGGCCGCATAAACAACCAGAATACCGTCACTCACAAGTGCGGGTTTACCCCATTTCAGTTCATCCACTGCATTGGGTATAGCTTCCAACAGGTAATGTCGTAACTCATTGAGCCTTAACTGAGCTTGGTCTGGTTTCGTTGCAATGTACTCTTGCACACGGTCTGCACTCATAAACTTATCACCTGATGGCATGCCCCAAAACCGGGGCTGTCTGGATTAAATCACACTACTTCTCATTTTACTGGTAACCAACCCACCCGTTTCTTCAATTAACTTATCGGTTAGCACTTCTGAAGATGTCTCTTTCGCGAACGTAAGTTCTGATGCCGTTATCCCTACAATTTGAAGGAAATCGACACGGCCAGATTGAATATCAACACTTTCAGGCAGTTGAAACGGCGGCGCAATAAGCATAGCGGTAATGTCGTCAGACAAGGCAAAGGGAATGCGATCGCCATAGTCTAGCAACGCGGGTTCGCCCATTTGGCCGCTTGCCAGCAATAAATTGTATGCCATTAAGGTATGCAACACGTTGATAGCCCATGTTGCTTCCTGCTCAGTTTCGATAACAAACTCTACACCGAACCCTGAGTAATCCTGCGGCTCTTCAGACTCCCATGGATTCGACATCCCTGAGGTAACATAGGCCCACGTATTTCGTGCATCGTTGGGCGGTGACTGAAATACACCGTGGGTGAGCCAACGCGGATCAACGGATGTTGCATCGAGTTGCTCAAACACCTCATTGGTCAAGGGGTAAAGACCCGGGCCAGTGTCACCAAATACCTTTGGATAGACCACGTCTTCTCGTTCTTCCCATGCTTCTTCAAGTAAGCTCATTATTTACCTTTTCTGTATAAATTGGATGGTTATCAACCACGGTGATTAGCTGTTATTGGCTACATTAACGCATTGAACAAAGTGAAACACCATATCACCCCGATGACCATTTGTACCGCAAACATACTGAATCGAAATGTGACCGCTGCGGAGCTTATTGAGATTAAATGCACCGTCGACTGAATGATCCTTGCCGCAAGGAACAGATAAGCGAGCCCATCAGTCACTGACTGCTGCTGGGTAATAATGGCCAGTACGAATAATCCGCCAAATACAGGTAACCCTTCTATACAGTTGGCATGTGCTCTGGCAAGCCGTTGCATAAACGGCGATAAATTAGAGTTTTCAGGATTAAAGCCATTCGGCGGCACTTCCTTAGTCATCACCAATTTAGTTCGAATTGACTCCATGACAATCAGTAAAATCAAGCTCCAGCTTATAAAGCCCAGTAAAGTAATAGCCGTTGGGGAACTCATATTACCTCCGCAGCGTTGTTTATTCGTTTCTTAGCTCAGATAGATTAGCTAAGTTACATTGGATTCAGTCTGTATTATCACGCAGTTTCTTATTGGCAACTTCGAGCATGATGAGGGTTTCACAAGGGGAATACTTCTCTAAAAGCGACACCGAGCGGTAATTGATCCATTCAGAAATTGGGTCAAAATCATTCTTCTTTTTAAAGGTGAGTTCTTTTATCTGTACCAGGCATTCACCCTGCATCGCAGCGTTGTTGATTTCTTGCTGACTCAATGCGTTTTCAGGGTACTGTTTAGCCACTTGCAAGTACATGGGTGTGCTTGCTGTCGCAGCGACGCAGAATAGAAATAACGTGCAGGTTAATAGTATCCTTATCATTGTGTTTCTTCCTTTAATTTGCCTATTTTAATGACTTTTACGTCAGCAACTTTAAACGGTCCTCTTACCCAATGCCCTTTTGTACCCAATTTTAACCGGCCAGCGTGGTAAGGTTTGGCCTCGTCTCTGACAATCCACATGAGTGCAAGACCTTTAAGCGGCGCGGAGCCTGGTGTTTTATCTTCAATACTGTTTCCCTTGGCATCGAGTAATTCCGGCCAAATCATATGAATGCCGTCAATGACAGGATCGTCACCTTCATATAAAAAGTCAGTTCTCATTCCCTGATGTGGTTTGGCTTGCTTCAATTCAGGGCTAAGGTTTATTTCGTATTCAACAACGAAATCACCTGGTAGCGCCGATAAATCAACATTATACATTGTGAGAACCCTTGTTATACGCTGCAGCCAAAACCGGTAGCGAAGCCCCATAAAACGAGCACTATCGTTAGTAGCCAGGAACTCAATACTACACGCCGTCGCAAGGCATGATGAGTGACAGTCGACGTCTCCGGTAAATGCAACAGATTAATCGGTAACCGCAGAAAAAAACACACATTGATATACACGATAGGTGTCATTCCAAGAAGCAGGATCAGCGGCCGGGCATCATCTGACGGGCATGCAATGTCGCTGCCCAGCCACAAGGATAAAGCCACATAGGTACACAACACGCCCCATTTAATTACCGTCGGTTTCATGCTTTTTATGTTCTTTCCAAATACGTTAATGCTCACACATAGCGCTAACCAAGGGGGAACCCGGAACCAGTACTTGTATTAGCTCTCCATTGTAATCTGTTGAATAGTGCCATCGTCATTAAAAGATACCGACATGACATAGTCGGTAACGTCACCGGGCAATGTGAAATCATACACTTCTTCGTTTTCCCATTTATCGCGAAGCACCAGAAGGTTGATAACCTGTGTGGGTGTGGGAGCACTTGTACCAAGCTGGGTTATCCAGTATTCCGCCGGGAGCGTTTCCAGATGATGCGAGACGTATTCCTTTATCCCGAATTCACCTTCTTCCGCAGAGTATGAATCAGCTATGGCGGTTAACGCTTTACTCACTGAATCCATTTGCCCTCCTCTGTTTTTTTAGGGCCATTGATGCTCGTACCGCCATGAGTACTACCGCTGTTGTGTATAGCCAAATTACCCCATGAAAAAGAGTGTATAAACTGAGTCCAGATTTATACAAAGCGCAGGTGGTCTGGTAAACAGACAATATAACAACCACATAGCCAATAACAAACATACTCGAACAGGCAAAGGTTGGACGGTCTTCGCACCAACTGGCAAACAGCAGCAATGCGATGGTGTAGGCAAAAGTGAAGGTAGCGTAGGGTTTAAACGCGACGTTATGTAGCAAACCAAGAATGACAATGAGAAGTGTCAGCACTATGCCAAAAGCAAAAATAACCACTTTAAGATCACTGACAGCCCTTTGCACCGCAACAAACTCAAAGGACCGGGGCCATTTCATCCCGTATAAATCAAACATCACGCATCCAGCACGATCACACTGTAAAGAAATAGTAAGTCGCTAGCCTACCATAGAACATGCCTGAAACAACAAAGCCCTGCTTGTCTAAGCAGGGCCAGTTAAATGTAGGAGTGGTCGCACCCCGTGATTGACTATTTCGTTTCGTAATAGTCCCTGAGTACATACCAGGCTTTCTTTCTGATCCCTTTTTCTGATACCAGGCCTTTGCGGTTCCAGAAATCCTGAACATGCTTAAGGGGTCTGCGAGGCGATCTGAAGTCTTTTAAAATCCATGGACTTAAACCTCTGAGTGCCGTCATGTTATCGACCATTTCCAGATTGTGTACATAAACCGACGCCTGAAACTCTTCAGTCCACCGTTCGTTACTTTCGCCATGGAGCCCTTGCAGTGCACCGGCGCCCAGTTCGCTCATGATGATTGGCTTGTGATATTCAGACTCCCACTTTAAACCGGCGCATTTCGTGGCCTCAGACACATACCAGCCGCAATAGCTGTTAACGCCAATGATGTCGACTTCACTAGCCAGTGGATCGTCTATCAGAATGCCATTTTTGGTTGTACTTTGCGTATCCATAGCGGCAGTAATCAGCCGAGTATCGTCCAGTTCACGCGCCTGTTTAATCAGGCTGGAGATAAAGGACAATCGTGCCTCTGTAGAGGGCGTTTCATTTGCCATTGACCACATGATCACAGAGGCTCTGTTGATATCGCGATGTATCATTTCGCCTAATTGCTGTTCAGCTTTTTTGTATACCGCGTTATTGTCAAACAACACCGTCCAGTACACGGGGATCTCAGACCACACCATGAGTCCCATTTCGTCTGCTACTTTTAACATGTGTTCGTTGTGGGGATAATGCGCAAGACGTACAAAATTACACCCTAGCTCTTTAGCCCATTGCAGTAGGGTTCGCGCGTCTTCCTCACTCCACGCTCGCCCCGATGTTAGCGGCGATTCTTCGTGAATACTAATCCCTTTCAGGAAAACAGACCTTCCATTTAACTCTATGTCTTCGCCATTAGTTTTAATGGTTCGAAATCCAATACGATCGCGAATAGTCTCGCCGTTATAACTGATTTGCACGTCGTAAAGCTTCGGCGTTTGTGGCGACCACAGCTCTGGCTTAGCGTTAAAAGAAAACGCGACACTCGATGTATCGTTAATTCTGACAGTTTCCTTAATACCTAATTCGGGAATAGCAATGACCGCCTTACCCGGGCGCGCTTTAGTGCCTGATACCACCAGACTACCATTCAAAGTATTGGGGTCGTTCGGGTCAAGCTGAAGACGATAGTCACTGACATATGCGCTCGGCACAGACACGATACTCACCGAACGCGTGATACCGCCATAATTCCACCAGTCAGTGTTCACCGTAGGCACCTGATTTCGTTCCCGGCGATTATCTACCTTTACGGTCACAAAATTATCACCGTCTTTCAGAAAACCCGTTATGTCGAAATTAAAGCTGGTAAAGCCACCCTCGTGCTCTCCAACTTTGTTGCCATTAACATAAACAATGGCTTTGTAATTCACCGCGCCAAAATACAATAAGTAATTACGATCACGGTCTTTATTAAACCTAAAGTTCTTGTTGTACCACACGGTCCCTTCGTAAAGGTACAGGCGCTCTTCCTGGGTATTCCAATCTCCGGGGACCGTTATTTTGTCGGCCGTATCGAAGTTGTATTCCAACAATTGTGACGGCGATGTCATCTTTGCATTTTTGAAATAACCATGAGTATGCGGTTCATACCTGTGGTTGTAATAGCCATTTTCATAGGGGTCGATGATATAGGTCCATTGCCCATCCAGGCTCACGGAGTCTCTGCCAGATACGTTCTGTAGCAAAGGTTCAACGATGCTGTTTGATTCACCCCCCGCCGCTTCTGCCAGTGAAGCAGTTAGCATTAAACTTAAAACAACGACCCATCCTGTTTTTACTAAATTCATAGCACTTGTTCCTGTCGATCCAATACCGATCGAAATTGTCCTTTAAACAAGACCCTAATTGGCCTTACCAAAACCATTAAAGCCAGATTAATTTACATAATTTTAAAAATCAAGAAACAAATCACAAGGAAATAGATCAGGCTTTACGAATGCGACAAATCACAATAAAGCTGAAATAACATAACCTACAATTAGGTACTTAGAGAAGAAATATGAGATAGGCAGACTTATTTAATACAACCGCGATATAGTTAGAGCATACCCTAATTGGCATTACCAATTTAAAGATTAGACATTCGAAAGGCGTGATCCCCGGGTTGAGAGTAATCAATATCGAAGTGTTGAGTGATATTGCTTCTCAAATTTCACGCACAGGCTTTACTAACATACAGCAGCAAGTCCGTCGCCCAACCCTACACCCACTTGGTAAAATGAATAATAACGCCCAAGATTAGGACCCCTGCTACCAGATACACCCGCTGTCGGGCTTTTGCTCTGTCCAGGCTTTTCTCTTTAGCCGTGTAAATTCGTAAGTCACCTTGTCTGGTATCGATGACATACGCCAGGAGCATTGCCAGGCTTACTACGCCCATTGCAAATAAGGCATACCATAAAGAGATAAACGCGAATCCTACAATCGCCAATCCCCAAACAGACATGAGCGGGCCCCAAAACAAGACAGCCCGTGTGTGCTCGCGATAGACAGGTTGATCACAGCGGTTGCACCTGAAACGAAGGGTTCTGGAAACAAGAGCATTCTGAATGGGGCCCAGCGTATGTTTACAGTCGTTCATTCACGCATTCCTTGCTGATTAACACCGGCATAAAGGACTCAAATACGCTGGCTATATCGAAATGAAGTGACACCGCCGCGGTGTTTGTTCCCCTGCGAGCGTTTTAATGCCATTGTTAGTTTCCATGCTGCAACGACCTTGCATTTTTTATGGCCCGACTTATCAACCAGGCTGTGCCTACAACAACCGCAGAAAAAATAGCATCCATAAGATACAAGACTAAGGGAAGAGGCTCTTGTAATAAAGTGAACGTGACCAGATTTCCAGAAATGTAAACAATTGCTGAAATGGTTATTAAATGTGATAAGACTTTGGATTTCAGACCTAAAGCACAAAATGTTAGCAAGGTGACTGAGCAAATAAACGATAGTACGTAGTTCAACCCAAGGTATTCAAATGAGCCGACGGATAATGCCGTTTCAAAACTAAAATATTGCGCGACAACAGCGCCCAGCGCGAACTGAAGCAAAATCAAAATAATGGAATACTTGATAATGTTGACTACGTCCATCTATTCCCTCTTGCAACTCACACTGCACGACTAAATTGGCGGGCCACTTTGTTCAATTTGAACGACAATGCTTTGCAGGATTTTCTTAATTGCATTGCCCCTGGCTGCCAGTCCGTCGCATTCAGCCATGCCTTCAGGGCATACCGGGAACTCAGCGGCTCTGGCGGTATAGGCTTTTCCGTCGATGGTTCCTTCAAACGTACCAATAAGCATGTCGTAACGCTCTGGGTTTTCTTGTGGTGTATACAGGGTAAACCTGTCGGTAGCTTCGTTGCACTCAAGCAGCGCCCAAACTGGCCCTCTGTAAATGTTCCCTTCGCGCAGTTGGTATTGCATGTTGTTATAGACAACAAAATGACTGATATCCAAGCGCTTAGCGTTTGGATAAAGCCGGCTGACTTCTGCTTTCAGGTAAGCTATCTTGTCTGGCGTTGTCCACTCATCACCCAGACGCTGAATGCCATAATCACAGTTAGTGACAATATAAGACAGCATTTCTGTTTCTTTTTGATCCAGAGGACGATTATCGGCAACCACTAAGGCCGTATTGCTGACAGGCTGTAAATCTAATTGTGTTGGCTGAACACTAACGCAGCCTGTGGCAGCCAAAACAAGTGCGATTAACGCTACATACTTCTTCAAAACAAACTCCGTTTACTTCGTAGTCCCTTTCCGGGATTAACTGGAATGCACATCATACGGAAGGCAACCTCAACAGCCAATTCCTTTGTTATACAAAGGTGAAAGAGATAATCCGTCACGTGCTTCCGGGCTGCTTACTGGTGTGAGTGCTAATGTCATTAAACTGCCAAAGCACGTTCAACACTTTCCATTGCCCCTGTTCGTTTTTATACAAGTGCATGTAATCTATCCAGTCATCGGCGGTTAATTTTACCGATGCAACGCGTTTATCGATATCGTAAATCTCGATCTCGATTTTTGGCGCCGCCGGAAATTTATTCCCGTCTTTATTGTAAAACCCTGCCAGATTTACCATGTCATCGTAGCTGGATTCCATAATGAACTCGTTCCCCTCCGACGAACGCCAATAAGTGCGTTTCGCCAGGGATTCATCGATTCCTCTGGCCATCATCTCGGGCAAAACTTTGTGTTGTGATTCTATGTAATCCTTTACCGCTCGTTCTATTGAGGGTTCCTCTTTGTTACCTGCTACTGCATAAAAAGACAATGCAATAATCACAATGATAAATCCGTAGCGTTTCATGCTGTTCTTCCTTAACGATATTATTGGCGCTCGAATGGCCTGCTATGCTGGCGTTAGTACGTAAAATCGCCTTTTTTATAGAGTAATTAAGCTGATATGTCACAGACTAGAGTGTAAACAAGTATGTGATAACGCAGAGCGCGCTTGAAGGTATGTGCCAATCCAAGGCGATTAATCAATTTTTCGACTTACTGGGTAAACATATAAATATCGACAGATAAGAACAAGTCACGCTTATTCATACACGCTACGATAAATGCATATTGGATATCACGCTTAGGCAGTTGGTTATTTAGCAGGCGATCTTTCATTTCGGTTTTGCAGCGAGCAAATGCCTTTTCAGCACCCAAAATGTTGTCTCCCGTAGGCGGGATTGCCGGATTTCGAACCCAATGCGTGATATAACCGAAATAGTCAAAGTTATCCTGATAAGAGAATGCTATTTCAGCTTCTTTAGGCTTAGTCGCAGTGCAACCATAAAGCGCGGTCATAAGTAGAAAACTGATCAATCGGTACATGTATTATCTTTACCTGACAAGTAGGTTCGGTGGCGACATTAAACGAAACACACTACATATCACCCTAAACAGTTATGTAGCACTATGACATTTGTCATTATCAATAAACAACGTAAAACAGTAGGTTGCCGCCCATAAATACAAAACCAAGATAGGTAAGCCAACGAACATATTTATTGACTTTATCGCCTTTCACAGAAACACATAAGGCTGCAAATACGCAAAAAGGTGTTCCTGAGAGAGAAGCAATCGCAGGGCCGATGAGTAATTCCCAGCAAGCCGTTCCAGAACATTGTAGATACAATACGTAAAAATAAATGAGCAGCCCAAAGAACCCCATGCCTGATAAAGCAGACACCAGGTACAAAACAGTCATTACTTTTTGATGTGTCGAATTCATATTTGCTATTTGGAAATACTATATTGTGCTGAATACATGACCCTAAGCTATCTAGTCGTTAATCATCGATATATCGAAGGAAAATAAACTTCTTATAGTCAGAATTGTCTCTGTATACTTTATTGAGCGCTACTTTCCTTCCAATCAGAATCGGGACTTTTTTAGGTAACCTGACTCTTACCGGCTTTTCTTTGTCTTCCAGTTGCACATAGATATCAATATCGTGGCCCTCATCATGAAGTGTCGACTTGTAATTGACCGCAGTACCCATAACCACTTCGCTCGAGGTGGGCTTTATATCGGTGATCAGGGCAACCACAATCAGAAGAAACAATATAATGAATAAGAAAGGGACGTATTTCTTGTATTGCTCTTTAGCCAATTCTTTATCGAGAATAGTATTTTGTTCTCTTTTCAATCCTTTGAGATTTCCTTTAAACGTAGCGTATACAGGTGCTCTTGATTTACCAGGCAGCCTGGCAAGCACTAAATACATGTAGCAACACTGGTATTCTATGGCTGATTTTGGCTTAGTGCCCTGATTTCTTTCACAAACGCCTGTTGAAATTCCGTTGGCGTAGTGCCACCACAATACCCTTTAGACCAGCCATCTTCATTCAAAAAGAAAAGGTGTTCCACATTGAGCGCGAACACTTCCCCATAACAACTTGTCATATCCAGGCTGGCGTAGATTTCGTTATCGGTTTGGCCTTTTAACCATTCACTGTTATCGATTGTTATTTTTTGAGTCGGCACTTCAGTGTTTGGAACCACTTCTAATTTCACGATGGTACCAATGACAACGACAGAAGCGCCGTCATAAAACGCCTCTGTACTCAGGTTTCGACAAGAACACGCAGCAGCATTGCTTGAGAAAATATAAAACAGGATTGCCGCCCAAAAAACGTTATACACTCGCTCCTCGCCGACCCTTTGGCTATATCTTCTCATTGATTACTACGAAAACGTTTGACTAATAAACTTAGACATATTCTCTTTTTGATAGTCTTTCATTGATGCATAAAATCCTAAACTACCAACAAACAGAAATGCGGCAGCATAGGCCATTATCTTTTTAGTTTTTGCTTTCATCATGCTTCCTTGATGTAATTACTGTGTTTGTTCCAGAAGTACCCGAAACTATATTAATGAATACTATGGGAATCTTAGTATCTTGTCATAAAGTGAGGAATAGAAACCAGTTAGAAACCTATTTATTGTGGCCTTACCCATGAACCTTAAATAAGCCCTACTCACCCCACTCCCCTGTTAGCGGTCCTTATCTAAAAACCTGCGGCCACTTACATGATACTTACCTGGAGTCTAAGACATAGTCAGAGCCAAACAGTTCAAATATCAACGCAGTATCTCGAAGAGGTAAAGTCGCTTTGATTGATTTATTCAGCGCTTTCTCTTCGTATCCTTCCATTACCTCTCCAGTAGGCGATACAGAATACGACTGCAATAAGATACTGCAGGATTAAAAGAAGTGAGACACCTATCGAGGCTTGCGCATCTGGCTTAATACCAAAAGTGATAATGGCCGATATGCTTGCTAACAAAAACAGTACGAAGGCGCTTAGACGAATGATGTCCCTGGAATCGCTTGCTTTGATTGTCGTTAAAAACAAAACATAGGGGATCGATATCAAAAGCGCGCCCTGAAGGCTGTCGAAAACTGAGCCGTAAATAGTAAATATTGCAACCATACAAGCCAGTAATTGAAGTGTTCTTACCATATTGAAGTTCATTCCTTTGCCCTCCGATGTGCATTGCAAATTATTGTATGTGGGTTGTTAGCTAATCATTGTTGGTTAGTTGTGTCATACATTAACCACTTTGATGTGAAGCCAGCACTCCCAAACAAGAATACGACTCCAGCTAACCAAGGTATACCGCCTTGCCAGTCAGTCCATACTATTTGAGCAAACCCAAACACAAATATGTACGCAACCAATGCCCAAAGCACTATGACACTAATTAAATTCCAAATCTTTTTATTCATTATAATCCTTATAATTAATATGGTTGGAAGGTATGGCCCCTACCCAGAGTTTCGTTATTAAACGCTTGGCTTAACTTGTATAGCGGCGCAAAATTTAGCTAAGCACGTGTAACCTTATGGCTTAAGTTGCTGCCGAACAGAGACAAGGATTTTGCCCAATTTATTGAGCCCGGTCCCGTTTTTACCAATCCCCCAATAGTAATCACCGGGCGCATTTTCTACTATCTCCTGATCGCCGGTAGACAGAAGTAATGCTAACAGTGATTGGTGAGTCTTAAATTTTTTTAAAACCGCGCTTAACATCACCTCGTCTTTTACTGTTTCCCAGTCGTTTCGAATGGGAACCTTCCTGCTCCGACCTAATTCGGCCGCTTGCTTAGACGTATGAGCAGTCCTTATTTTTTCCTGATAGGCTTTGTCTTCAAATTTTTGGGCCTGAAAGTAGTGCTCTACCGTGGGCCACCAAACACCATCAACTTCTATTCCATGTTTCGAGAAGTTGGAGAACTCGCCATATGCGTCAGTTTTTGTGTAAAAAAAGATAGTCATAATGAAAGTACGAAAATTTGTCTGCTATTAATGATTTTTAATGGCGAAGTTACCTGGCAAGCGCCAGAACCTCTTCACCATTAAAACTCACAGCCAGTTGATGACAACCATTTAATGTTAATTGGACATCAACATACGAGCCTTCTGCTGCACTATACATCTGCGCATTCCACAACAAAGCATTTGATGTTGGCTTTAAGGCTTTCAACACAACTAAGCCAATTGCTTTCGTATTGTTGTCATGGGAATAGACAGTGACTTCAGCATTGTCTAGGTCGAAAAGTAGTTTTGCAGGCTTATCGTCGTGATCCCAAATGCCCGAGATATTGCATTCCCCATTCCCCATTCGCCTGAACAGGAAAGAATGAGGCCATAATAATAGAAGTTAACACTAAGAGTCTGAACATGCGCATCCTTTGCTAACGGGCATTACAAATCGAATAAAAAATTATCGGTGTTAAGTCCATTATGTTCAAAAGTCCTTTTCTTTTGGTTTATCCGCATGTAGTGGCGCAGCCCATGTGTTACTGCACCAGCGAGCCCGCGAGCGGCCTAATGTATTTGTTAAACCTTACAACTTAGCCTAAAATGACCTAAATAAAGACCTGTTAGGAGACCTATATGACTACTAGAGTTTTAGCCGAAGTAGCCGCAAGCATTACGGAACTCAAAGCAAACCCGATGAAAGTTGCGGCTAGCGCATACGGTGATCCTGTGGCCATACTAAATAGAAATGAGCCGGCTTTCTACTGCGTACCTGCTGAAATTTATGAAAAAATGATGGATCGACTAGAAGATCTGGAGCTGCTTTATCTAGTTCAAGAAAGAAATAGTGAAGAAAGCGTTTCGGTAAGTTTAGATGACCTATAAGCTAGAATTTAAGAAAAGCGCGCTTAAGGAATGGAGTAAGCTAGGCAGTACATTAAAAGAACAATTTAAGAAAAAACTGTTAGAAAGACTTGAAGCACCCCATGTTGCGCCAGACAGAGTGATGGGCGCGGAAAATGTATACAAAATTAAATTGAGACAATCCGGCTATAGACTTGTATACCAAGTCCACGATGACATCGTGATAGTCACAGTACTTGCAGTCGGAAAACGTGAAAGAAATGAAGCCTATAAAAAAGCGTTAAAAAGGCTGGATGCTGACTGAAGGGTTTAACGCCCTAATTTGGTGGCACAAACATG
Organism: Aestuariibacter sp.; assembly: GCA_017794925.1. Taxonomy (GTDB): domain Bacteria; phylum Pseudomonadota; class Gammaproteobacteria; order Enterobacterales; family Alteromonadaceae; genus Alteromonas. The sequence continues at coordinate 3,269,299 of CP051238.1, forward strand.
TGGGCTACACTGCGAAGCAGAGCCCGCGTGTTTGTGTCCCCAACATTTGATTGTTAGCTGCCACTTTTGTTAAACATTTTTGGTGAACGCCAACTAACAAGCCCTGATAATACAAATAATACGGCAAAAGTAAGATACCAATACTCTTGAGTGAGGCCGATAAGCTTTACACTATTGTCGGTAATGAAGTACGTAATAAAAGCAGCAACCAAGATGTGCTGAATTTTTAAGGATTTTTTGTGTGAGCGCTGCCCAATAAAAAAACCAACACCAGCAGGAATGCCACACAAGAAAAACACCAAGAAATACGCTGCGATACTTCCTTGTTTAGCTAGTGAAGTTAGACTAAATAAGACAGCAATCGCCGCAACGGCTAAACCAAAAATCCATGCATCTCTATCTATTGCCAAACCTACCTCCTTGGCAGCTAGACACAATGACTCCCTGTGAAATGCTAGCCTCCGCATTTTCGTGGGTTAGTTTTCACCAGAGCCATAATTAGTTTGTTCAATACTAAATCAATTTGGAGGCTAGCATGAACAAACATAGCATGATTTTTATCGGATTGGATACGCACAAAGAATTCCATGAAGTGGCATATTGTGAAGAACAACGCGGGGCGAGCCCGGTTCACTATGGCCGTATCTCCTCTTCCAAGGTCAGCGTTAAAAAGCTCCTACGTCAATTTGAATCGAAATACCCTGGCGCTACACTGCATTTTGTTTATGAAGCCGGCCCTTGTGGCTACTGGATTTACCGTTTAATCACTAGTCTGGGACACTGTTGTTACGTGGTCGCCCCTTCTCTTATTCCCAAAAAGCCCGGTGAGCGTATTAAAACTGACCGTCGCGATGCCTTAAAGTTGGTGAAGTTACTAAAGTCTGAAGACCTTACCCCCATCTATGTGCCTGAGCCGGAAGATGAAGCCGTTCGGGATTTATCTCGTGCTCGTGAAGCGGCTATGAAGGATTTAAAAGAAGCCAAGTATCAACTTAAAGCCTTACTGCTTCGCAATAACATTCGCTATGAAGGTACAGCCAATTGGTCGAAGAAACACTTACGCTGGCTTACCGAACTCATATTGCCGCACCCTGCCCAGCAAATCGTTTTACAGGAACAACTGCAAACCATTGAAGAACGTATCCGACGATTAGAACGGTTGGATAACGAATTAACCCACCACGTTTACCAGTGGCGTTACTATCCGGTAGTGAAAGCCATTCAGGCTATGCGGGGTGTCAGGTTGTTGGTGGCTGTTGGGGTCATTGCTGAATTGGGCGATTTACATCGCTTCGACCATCCCAGAAAACTCATGGCGTATTTAGGCTTAGTACCCAGTGAGCAATCATCAGGTGGAAAGCGGCACTTAGGGGCGATTACCAAAGCCGGCAACGGCAGAGCCAGGCGTTTACTGATCGAAGGTGCGCACAGTTATCGTTATCCGGCTAACGTCTCTACTGAACTGCAATTGCGCCAGGAAGGGTTACCCAAAGACATTGTCGATATTGCCTGGAAAGCACAGCTTCGCCTCTGCAAACGCTACCAGCGTATGAGTAAGAAAGGTAAGCACTACAATCTCATCATTACGGCGATTGCCAGAGAAATGGCGGCTTATATCTGGGCTATCACGAAAGAAGTGGTACTCACACCAGTTAATCCGAAACTAAGACTGAGCCGAGTACCTGCATGATAAACGAGTTTGAGCTAACGCATTCGGATCGGGCCGCGGAATGTGGTACAACCTACGAGGGCGTTATGATGGCAATCACTTAACCATGATTGATCCACGAACATAGACTGATGAGAAGGTGCCACGGCGGATTGAGTAAGGTCAGCTCTGCTTATTCTTCGAATAAGTAACCTACGGATACCAGCATACCAACCGACGAATTTACTGCCTCATCCGGTGCGTTAGCTCATTTATTTTGAGTGCGAAATACAACTGATTATGGACTGAAAGAGTGTCAGGGAAGCACTCGTTCAGGGTTGACAAAGGGAGTCATACCAACGCCCAACTTAGGGGCAATAACACGCAGGCTATACTGGGAGCGGAGCGACTGAGCCTGCGTGTTATTGTCCCAGTGAGCGCCAGCGAACGGCTACAGTTGTTTGTTAGCTGCAATGCTCAATTTACATTTGGCCTTTCTTGTATGGCGTAACTTAAATTGCATTTTCCACAAGCAATTACCCAAAACCCCAACCTTTGGCTGATATTTAAACTACCTGAGCACACAGGGCAAACCTGACCGTCAAACGTGCTCGGCACGCTATTTCTAAAACGCTTAGAGAACAGACCCAAGAGAGGCCATAAATTGTCATCTATGGCGATTTCTAAATCGTCCTGTAGTTCTTTGCAAAATTCAATAAAAACAATTTCATTGTGCGATTTCTTTTGGTCAGGGTCTTTAACCCGTAAGGCTATGGCATCAAGGATTTCTTGATAGCGTTTTGGCCATTTGTCTTTATCAATGTTCTGCTTACAGTCCATTAGCTCTTCTATTGAGTAGCTTGAAAAATTTGGCTTACCCAAATCTTCCTCCTTGCAGCTAACACCTAAATATGGGGCACAAACACGTAGGCTAAACTGCGAAGCAGAGCCTGCGTGTTTGTGTCCCAGCCCGCCCTGGCGGGCGCCATAATTTTTTTGTTATGTGACATTACTTCGGTTACCTACAATTCCGAAATAGGGTAACCAACAAATGCCACCAATAACTAATCCTTTAACCATGTAATTATATTTGCTTTCGTATGCCCAGCCTAACTCTGTACCCCAAGGGTAATTCACCAGAATTTCTGGAGAAGCAAATAACCCAATATATAAGCCATCCAAAATGAATACGAAAGTGGCGAATAACCCGAAAACTAATGCCAAAACTTTTAAAGACCTTTTCACGATAAATCTACTCTTGGCACATAACACCCCAATAAGCGGCGGATAATAGTTGGCTAAAATTGTGAACGAAGTGAACGCAGCCAACTGTTATGCGTCCGACTTAATTGACTTGTTAGGTAACTACTTCGCTTATTTAAATGCATTTAATATATCCGCCTCTAAGCGTTCACCATCAAAATCTTTAGTTGCTCTAGAGCTTAGAATTTTTACAGAATTAATTATATTTTTAACTATCAGGTCTATACGGGCTTTATCATCTCCGTTACAGAATTGATCGTAATCAATTCGCAATCTGAAATCAGCGGAGCTTCTTTTTCTTTTGAATAGTTTGCGCTCTCTAAACCAACCATCATCGTCCATTTCTTTAGGCTGCTTAACTATAATGGGAATAATACTGAGCTCTTTAACTGCATTACCATAATCATTAGATTCTAAGATTGGCGTTAACTTGTTCGTTACCAATTCTCTGGACACTCGAAACTTCTTATCTATCGCGTCAAGAGGCCTTGTTCCATCAATTTCGCCACTTAAAAAGAATTTCACGCCATATCCCTACTAGTTACCTAACACCTAAATATGGGGCACAAACAGGCAGGCTACAATGGCGAAGCCGCCTGCCTGTTTGTGTCCCAGCCCGCTTGCGGGCGACATAATTTTTTTGTTATACGCCCTGCTGATTAAACCTTATGACGTCTTTATGTATGCCATACGCCATACTTAAGCCTAAAACGTCATTGAAATAAAACTGTATATAACCGTTATTTAGGCGAGCCTCCCAATCGGCCAAGTCGCCATACCTAGCTAAATACAGCGAGATTTTTTTTGCCTTACCTTTTGACCAAAAACGACCGGAGGGGTCGTTGAACCATACTGATGATACTTTACCTTCTGTTTCATAAACACTCACATCGTATTTTGGGGTACTACAAGTAAATGATTTTTCCTTTCCATTTATAGATGAAATTGGAGCGCCTAGTAAATTTAGAATATTAAGGCCTTCATCGATATCTATTCCCAGCTCGATGTGAGGAGTGATTAGTTTCCTAGGCCAAATACTGTTCATTTTATCCCTGGTGTATAACTTCTAAATATGGGGCACAAACAGGCAGGCTATAATGGCGAAGCCGCCTGCCTGTTTGTGTCCCAGCCCGCTTGCGGGCGACATAATTTTTTTGTTATACGACATATTTAAAGCAGTCTGGTTAAAAAATATCAATATCTGAAATTTGTTGAATTTTTAGTGGCTCTGGCTCACGAATTTCAGACCTTTTAAGATAATTGAAAACTACGAGCTTTAAACAGGTAACACCACAAACAAACGCTAGCAGCCCGAAACTAACTGACCACAAGTTATAACTATACATCGATACACAACCGGAAAAATAACAGACGTTACCAGCCCCTTTTGCAAATGCAAAAAAAGAGAATATTGCAGAAAATATCATTAACAGGTAAATCCTTTTCACAAGTCCCACCTTGTCGTATAACACTTAAATATGGGGCACAAACATGTAGGCTAAACTGCGAAGCAGAGCCTGCATGTTTGTGTCCCACATAATTTTTTTGTTATACGTGCGAGCACCGAACCGTCGCGGCTTGCCGCCACAACCTGCTGATACTGCCAGCAACGCATAACCTCTTGAATTACCTTAAAACAACAACCTACAAAATACCAGATGCCAATTGGATTCTATAAACAACCTGGAATGCTGACTGTTGGCGTTGCTGAACATCTAAAGCCAAGATGATAAAGCTGCTGATACGACTGAAAATGGTGGGAGTAAAAACAACCTAGCAAACAGCCCTACCTAGCCAAAAATCTGATCCTTTGAAGCCTTGAAATAGCTAAGCCCGAATCGGCGTATAACAATTTAATATCTTTCCAAATGGTGTAATAACTTACGCCGTTTTGGTGTATATAATTCATGCATCATAATTCACTAAGTCCTTTCAATACAATACCTTGTTTTACTCCATATTGGTGCATATTGTTTCCAATTGCGTAAAATACACCACTGTTGGTGATTATTTTTTGAACCCATCCCATCGTCTATTTTTATAACAAATAATAAAAAGCCCGGTAAAACCGGGCTCTGTGATTTATCTTTGGTGTTACTGAATTCATTTAACTGGCAACGTGTGCCCTTTGAACATTTTTTCGACTTCGTCGTTGTTTTTCAGCATCATCGCTTTTTCGACTTTGTCTTTGGTTAAATGTGGCGCGAAGCGCTCTATAAAGTCGAACATGTAGCTACGTAAAAACGAGCCTTTTCTAAATCCAATTTTGGTAGTGCTGTAATCAAACATGTGGCTGGCATCAATCTTAACCAGATCGGCGTCTAATTCTTCGCTAACGGCCATCGAGGCTATCACACCAATGCCCACACCTAGTCTTACATAGGTTTTGATTACGTCGGCGTCAGTGGCTGTGAACACAATTTTAGGTGTTAGCCCTGCTCGCTCGAAAGCATGATCCAGTTCAGACCGCCCGGTAAATCCAAACACGTATGTTACTAACGGAAACTGCGCAACGTCTTCTATGGTAATAGAGCTTTTTTTCGCCAGTGGATGGTCTTTGTTCACAATCACACTGCGGTTCCAGTGGTAACACGGCAGCATAACTAAATCGTTATATAAATGCAGCGATTCGGTGGCAATGGCGAAATCTGCTTCACCTTTCGCTGCCAGGTCACTAATTTGTGACGGTGTCCCCTGGTGCATATGCAGTGACACTTTGGGGTATTTATTCATAAAGCCTTTTATTACATCTGGCAATGCGTAGCGGGCCTGCGTATGCGTTGTAGCTATATTCAGCTTACCTTGGTCAGGAAGGTTGTGTTCTCTTGCTACGGCTTTAATACTTTCAACTTTGGCTAATATTTCCCGGGCGATATTAATGACTTCATTGCCTGCGTCAGTAACATGCGTAAGGTGCTTGCCGCTTCGGCCAAATATCTGAACGCCTAGTTCGTCTTCCAGCATACGAACCTGCTTACTTATTCCAGGCTGTGAGGTATACAAGCTTTCAGCAGTGGCTGATACGTTCAGGTTATTGTTCTGTACTTCAACAATGTATCTTAGTTGTTGTAATTTCATTGTGTGTCTACGCCATGTGCTGACAAACTGCCAGATATATTAAGCCAACTGCTCCTTGCCAAACACGATGCAAACTGTGTCTGGTCAACGGCTTATGCAAAAATAGAGGAAATATTTACAATTATGATAGATACTAGCATAAGCAAGTCTGACAATAATTGGAAGTAGCCAAAATGACAAGCGCCAACAAACAAGATAATGAAATTGATTTTTCAACGGTACTGGCTGCTGCCGTTCACGATATGAAAAATTCACTGAATTTGTTGGTGCAGTCTGTTGAACATATCGCCAGTTCGTTACCCGATGACATGCAGGAAACAAAGCAGCAGGTCGTTGACCTGCACTACGAAGCAAGCCGTATGAATACGGGGTTAGTGCAAATACTATCGCTGTACCGGGCTAACAGAGATTCTCTGCCCGTGCTAATCGATCAGTGCTTTGTGAATGAATTAATTGACGATATTATTAGTGCTAACCAGCTATATGCCTCTCAAAAGCACATAGACATTGACGTAGAATGTTGCGAAGACCTGGCGTGGTACCTCGACGCAGATCTTATCTACCTGCTAGTAAATGATGTATTAATCAATGCATTACGGTATGGTACGTCTAGAATAAAGGTATCGGCTCAACAACAAGAAGATGACCTGGTAATTAAAGTCGAAGATGATGGCAAAGGCTACCCGGATTTTATGCTGGTAAAAGACGATGCCAAACCCTCTGATTTTAATGTTACACAGGGCCGCACAGGATTGGGTTTATACTTTGCACATTTAATTGCCAGTGCACATGTTCGCAATGGTAACCGGGGAAAAATTTCACTGTCGAATGGTGGCCAACTGGGCGGCAGCGTATTTGAGGTTAAAATACCTTAAGATTGGCCGATAAAGAAAACACAGTCAGGACGAGACACTACTGAGCATGACAGGAACAACTGAATGACCGCCATAATAATAATTATTCTGATCGTAATATTGGTGATCATCGCGATCGTGGTTAACGCCTATCAGCAGTATAAAGCCAAGATAGACGCCGAACGCCGCGCCGAAATCGCAAAGCAGCGTACCATTATCGACGAGACAGAAAACGTATTGATGGCCACTTCACAGATGCCAATTTCACAGGGATTGGTTCGCATTTTGTTGAAGCGTATACAGCGCGCACTGCAAGTTACACTGGAACTCAACCCCGGTTCTCCCGACATTAAACAAAACATTCAGGATATTGAATCCCGCTTAAAATCCATTGATGTTGATCCCGATAACCAGAACCAGTTTTCCCTGCCTGAAACCGATAAAATGATTATTCAGTACATTCAGGCGGTAAAAAAACTCCGTATTATGATCCGTTCAGAACGCAGCAAAGGCAAAATCGACGGCAATACCTTTATGGATCAAGACAAGCAGTTAGAACGCTTGCAGTTAAAAGTAAACGTTGAAACATTAATTCGCCGGGGACGCGCCGCACAGCAAACCAATATGCTGGGTTCAGCCCGACAGTATTTTGAAAAAGCCGTTACCGCACTGGAAAACCAGGTACAACCCGACGAATTTTGTAAAACACGTTTAGAGTGGCTGAAACAACAGTTACAGGAAATTCAGGAAAACCTGAAAAACGTGAACGCTCAGGACCGGGCCAAAAAGCGTGAACAAGAACGTGATGAACTCGATGAACTGTTTGCACCCAAAAAGAAATGGTAACCCCCCTGTCTCCATTGTTACTTCTTTAAGATTACCTTAAGCATCCCGTGCCATAAATAGCCCTAGGGTATTTTATGGCAGCCGGGTTATGCGCACTTTTTCTATACGCCATCGTGATCTTTTTCTCATAACGTCATTGGGAATTGCGTTTCAATGTAACGCAAACATCCCCTGCCCCAATCCCGTTGCTGAAGACAACAACGCACACAGAATCAACAAAATAGTCATTCATTCTGAGAGTATTTTTGATCAGGAAGATACCGAGCAGTACTTACTGCATCGCCTGGCCAATCAGTTTCACATCAGTACCAAATCGTCTGTTATCGAAGAGCGCCTGCCTTTCAAGGAAGGTGACACCATTACACAAGCGCAGCTTGAAGAAGCAGAACGAATCATTCGAAAAGAAGTATACATACGTGACGCCAAAGTCGCCTTTGCGGATACGTGTAATATTGATGAGGCTGTCACTATTGACGTCACCACATGGGACAACTGGTCGATGCTACCTACGGTTAGCTTCGGCCGTAAAGGCGGAAAAAACAAATTTGAACTGGGCGTAAAAGAAGACAACTTGTTAGGCAAAGGCATTCAGTTAAGTGCGGAATATAAAACAGATGAACAGCGAAGTGGCTATCGCTTTAAAGTCGGCTCGCAAATTCCGTTTATTCCTTACAGCCGTATGTTATTGGATGTAGAAGATAACGACGACGGCAGCATTATACAATTCGATGCTGCAAAACCTTTTTACCAGTTGTCTTCAGAATACGGTTGGTTTATTAACTTCCTCGATTTTGAAAAAGACGATGAGATTTTCCAAAATGGAACTACCCAACGTCTGTTTGCTCACACTGGGAATCAATTCACACTGGCATACGGCCGTTTAATTCATCAGGCAGATAACCAATACCACCGTGTTACCGTCGGCTACACCAAGCAGGAAGACACATTCGATACAGTGCAAACCAACCAGGTTAGCGCGTTAACTTCCTTACCCGAAAACCGCAATTTTAGTTATCCCTGGATTGAATACCAATACCTGCAGGCAGACTATCAGGTAATGAAAGACATCTACCTGACTAACCAGCAGGAAGACATTAATCTGGGCTGGCAACATACGTTCAAATTTGGTCTTGAAACACAGCCATTAGCGAACAACGACTACGGTGTGCATGCGCAATGGCAGTGGAAAAAAGGCTACTTATGGCCTCAATCACTGCTGATCTTTGGTGGTCAGTTGAACAAAACCTATCACGTGCAGGAACGAGATATGTTGTATGCCAACCTGACAGCGGAATTCTTTTATCGCTTCGCACCTAAATTTGGTGTTTATACCCTTACCCAGCTTACCGCAAGTAAGAATCATTATGCCGACCTGCCCGTTGCGCTTGGAGGGGAAAGTGGTGTTCGTGGATACCCATTGCAATATCAGCATGGGAATTACAGAGCAATTAATGCACTGGAGCTTCGTTATTATCCCAACTGGAATGTTTATCGCATCTTTGACATAGGTTTCGCGGCTTTTGCTGATGCAGGAAAAGCCTGGCAAAACGACAGTGCAAACCCGAATGAATATAACGGCACGCTCGCAAGTACGGGGATTGGCGCCAGAATCTATTCGAGTCGTTCAAGTCACCAACACGTCATTCATGTCGATGTAGCAAAACCGTTAACGGGCGGCCCGAACGTCGACAGTTGGCAGTGGCGAATGCTGGTTAAACAATCTTTTTAACCTTTAAGGTTGTCTTAATGTATTTGCTTCAGGCTTAAACGAAGAACAATAAGAGTTGTCACCATGCTCACAAATAAAAAAATAACGTCGCCTGTCATTGTAATCGTGGCTACCGCCCTGTTTTTAGTCACGGTAGCTAACCGGAGCTTTCTTTATCAGGTCTTTCACCAACTACCTGATTTAAGTGCTAACAGTTTGTTTTTTTTCAGTAGTATCTTTTGGGTTCTTGGCAGCCTGATCATTCTGCTCATCAGCTTTCTTTCAATTTTTTTGGGTTTGAGAACAGCCTGTGTCACGTTAATGGTGTTGAGCGCGCCATTAGCCTATGCCACCGCAGCATACGGTATTGTGTTCGACAAATCGATGATTGTGAATTTTCTTGAAACCGACACCCACGAGGCAATGAGCTATATAAACAGCTTTGCCATTTTTATTGTTGTCGTTAGCGGAATATTACCTGCCTGGGTATTGATTCGTTTTTATGCACCTCAAGCCTATCGTAAAGAAGTACTTTCAGGACTAAAACTCACGGCAGTCTCTCTGTTAAGCGTGCTGCTTATTGGTTCATTCTATTACAAGGATTACGCCGCCTTTTTTCGCAATCATCATGAGTTAACCCGATACGTCACACCGGTTTCATTTATCGATGCCTCTATCAAGGTTGCCAAACAACATATTTATCAGCGTAATACGCCGCTCGAAACCCTCGACCCCGCACCACACATTAACCCGGACGCTATGGGTGTAGAGTCACTCACTGTTATAGTGGTAGGTGAAACCGCTAGAGCAGATCACTTTCAGCTACTTGGGTATCCCAGAGAAACTAACCCAGAGTTGGCAGACTCAAATTTAGCCATGGCAACCGACATTACATCTTGCGGTACCGCTACCGCTGTCTCGGTTCCCTGCATGTTTTCCAGATTGGACCGCAGTGAATACAGTCACTATGGAGCCGCTAAACAGGAAAACGTACTGGATATTATTCAAAAGGCTGGTTATGAAGTTTATTGGATAGACAACAATTCCAGTTGTAAAGGTGTATGTAAACGCGTGAACCAAACCACCGTTGAACACACTGATCCCACAGTATGCGAACAAGGGACCTGCTACGACGACGTGTTAATTACGGCACTGAAAGAGTATATCTCGTTAAGCAAGGCCAGCCATGCCGTTATAGTGCTGCATATGATGGGTTCTCATGGGCCAACCTACTTTCAGCGCTATCCTGATTCCTTCCGCAAATTTACTCCTGATTGTGCACAAAGTGATATACAACATTGCTCGGAAGAAGCGTTAATTAATACCTATGACAACACTATTGCATATACCGATCACGTACTAGCTGGCATAATCCGCGTGCTGGAAAACAGCCATATCGAACAAACCCAAATGCTTTACGTGTCTGATCATGGTGAATCCTTAGGCGAGTCTGGTTTGTACCTTCATGGCTTTCCTTACGCATTGGCACCAGAGGCCCAAACTACGGTTCCCCTGTTGTATTGGCGCAATACGCCAACGCTCGCACAAAATCATTGTGCTGAGCACAATAGAGACCTTTATTCTCACGACAATATCTACGATACGTTACTAGGCGCTACATCAGTCTCGTCAACCACATACAAACCAGAACGCGATATGCTGGCTCAATGTCTGGGCTATCAGACTGTATCTGTGGGGCAACGCTAGCGCGTGGCCCTTTCGCACACCTGCTGCCACAGGGTCTGTGATGCTTTTGACGTTACCCCTCGGGCAGCACGAATGATCCCTACACGCTTAACCAGTGGATTATCATCAATTTCCCGGCAAACCAATCCTTTTCGCAACATTTGCTCAAGGCACAGTGAAGGGACAACGGAAATCCCCAGCCCTTGTGCTATTAATTGCCCAACAGAACCATACTGGCCGGTTTCTGCCACTATCTGAAGGGCTCCGAATGGACCGGCGGTTTCCTCGGTCCACTGCCGTACACTAGAGCCCTTATTAAGCGCAATAAAGGGCTTACTCACTAAATCTTCCCAACGAATACGTTTGTGCGTCCCGAGTGGGTGATCAGCTTGCATGACCGCCATAAAATTATCGGTAAACAAGGGAGCGAACTCCAGGTTATCCATAACTTCCGGTTCAAAACAAAACCCCAGATCGGCCCGCCCTGTTCTTACTGCGTCGATCGTTTCTTCCATAATGACATCCAGTATTCGCAGTCGGATATTGGGATAGTCCTGATGAAACCGCATCAATATGGGCGGCAGTTTAGACTCGGCAAACGACGGCATAGCAGCCACTACTAACCTGCCCTGTGACATCGCAAATAAATGCTGAACGCCATCGATGGCATCGTCCCATTCATGCAATAAGCGTTTGGCTTGCGGCAACAGCGTTTCACCTTCAGGTGTTAGCTGTACCCGTCGCGTTGTGCGGCTGAATAACTGACCTCCCAGTTGTTCTTCCATCTTCTTAATGGCACTGGAAAGCGCCGGCTGGGTTAAAAACAGTTTCTCAGCGGCTTCGGCAAAGGTAGCCGACTCAGCCACACACACAAACGCCTGCATATTTCGGTAAGACACACTCATATTAATAACTTTTTTTTATCAATACTGATATAAATTCGATTTTACAAAACTTTAACCCTATTTGATACTAGTTGTGTTCACAACATATAGGAGAGCGTGCTATGTCTGGTTTCGATAAAGTCGTATCCAGTTACGAAGAAGCAATGCAGGGATTGTCTGACGACATGACCGTGATTGCAGGAGGCTTTGGCCTGTGTGGTATCCCGGAAGGACTCATCGCACAAATTAAAAAAATGGGCACCAAAGGCCTGACTGTAGTATCAAACAACTGTGGTGTAGATGGCTTTGGTCTGGGCATTTTGCTGGAAGACAAGCAAATCAAAAAAATGATCTCTTCTTATGTCGGTGAGAACGCGTTGTTTGAACAACAGTTGTTAAATGGCGAGTTAGAAGTTGAATTAACGCCGCAAGGCACGCTGGCTGAGAAAATGCGCGCAGGCGGCGCGGGTATTCCGGCGTTTTATACCGCGACGGGTTACGGTACACCAGTTGGCGAAGGTAAAGAAGTCAAAGAATTTAACGGTCGCCCGTATATTCTGGAAGAGTCGATTACCGGTGACTTTGCTATTGTTAAAGCCTGGAAAGCCGACCGTTATGGCAACTGTGTATACCGTCATACGGCACAAAACTTTAACCCAATGGCGGCGACTGCCGGAAAAATCACGGTGGTTGAAGTAGAAGAAATCGTTGAACCCGGCACACTGGATCCAGCGCATATTCACACACCCGGCATCTACGTAGATCGCGTTATTCAGGGTACGTTTGAAAAACGTATCGAACGTCGCGTAACGGCTAAATAGGAGGCAGTCATGGCATTAACCAGAGATCAAATTGCAATGCGTGTGGCCCAGGAATTTCAGGACGGCAATTACGTAAACCTGGGTATTGGTATTCCTACCCTGGCCGCTAACTATGTACCAGACGGCATCAGTGTCATGCTTCAGTCTGAAAACGGTTTATTGGGTATGGGCCCTTACCCTACCGAAGAACAGCTCGACGCAGACATGATCAACGCGGGTAAAGAAACTGTAACCGCCATTACCGGCGCGTCCATCTTTAGCTCAGCCGAGAGTTTCGCCATGATCCGCGGTGGCCACGTTGACTTCACGGTACTGGGTGCGTTTGAAGTAGACGTAAACGGTAATATTGCCTCGTGGATGATTCCCGGCAAACTTATCAAAGGCATGGGTGGTGCAATGGACCTGGTAGCAGGCGCAAAAAACATCATCGTCACCATGACTCATGCCGACAAGCACGGTAACTCTAAACTGCTGCAAGAATGCACGCTGCCGTTAACCGGTGTGAACTGTATTACGCGCATTATTACCGACTTAGCAGTTATGGAAGTGAAAGACGGTGCGTTCCATTTACGCGAGCGAGCTCCCGGCGTATCGGTTGATGAAATTCGCGAAAAAACAGCAGGTAAAATGGTTGCCGAAGGCGACATACCGGAAATGCAATTCGCTTAATTCCCTTTGCGGCCTCCTGGCCATTTGGCGGCGGGCGTCGTGTCCCGCTGCCCTTGTCTTTTGCTTTATGGCCTACTCTTCCCGCTTTCGCTTTACTCTATGGGTTAATCAGGGATAATAAGCGCGATCTTATTGCGGAGCCCTGTTTTGTTAATTACCGATTTACCCGTTAACCATACCATTATCACCCGTCTTCAGGATAAAGGCTTTACTGAGCTGACTGATGTGCAGGAACAAACTATTCTGCCGGCCCTGTTGGGTAAAGACATTATGGCCTCGTCGAAAACGGGTTCGGGAAAAACACTGGCGTTTCTGGTGCCCATTGTGCACCGACTGTTAACTCAGAAAGCCTTGAGCAAACAGGACCCGCGCGTGATTATTCTTGCGCCAACCCGCGAATTAGCCAAACAGGTGTTTTCAGAAGCCAAATGGCTGTGCCAAAAGAAAAACCTGGCGACCACGCTGGTGGTAGGCGGCGACAATTACAATGACCAAACCAAAGCACTACGCCGAAACCCGCACATCATTGTGGGCACGCCCGGCCGTATTGCCGACCATCTTGAAGACAAAAGCTTTTTCATCAACGGTTTAGAAATGCTGGTATTTGATGAAGCTGACCGTATGCTGGATTTAGGGTTTGCCAAAGCGTTAACCCTGATTAATCAGTTAGCCGATCACCGTAAGCGCCAGACCATGCTATTCTCGGCGACACTTGACCATATCGAGTTGAATCATTTACTCGACAAGTTGTTGAAGTCCCCGGTTCGCGTCGCCATTGGCAATGCGAATGCCCAGCATACTGAAATTACCCAAAGCCTGTACTTCGCTGATGGCCCGGATCACAAAGATGCCTTGCTGGCTAACCAGCTACAGCAATTAGAGTACAATCAGGCAATCGTGTTTACCGCTACGCGCGATGACGCAGAGCGTATCGCTACTGCCATGGCAGAATTGGTGCCAGGCCGAACGTTCCGCGCCCTGCGTGGTGATTATGCTCAGTCTAAACGTTCACTCACCATGAACGATTTTGGGCGTGGCCAGTTCGACGTGTTGGTTACCACAGATGTTGCATCCCGTGGATTGGATCTCTCTAAAGTTGGTTTGGTGATCAACTACGATCTCCCCAAACAACCCGAAGAATACATTCACCGTATCGGCCGCACGGGCCGGGCGGGAAACAAAGGGACCGCGGTGTCGTTTGTGGGTAAACGTGACTGGCAAACCTATACCTTGCTTACTCAGCAGTTGAGCTACGATATCGCACCGCAACCTCATCCTGAGCTGCCTGCAACATTCAGCGGCAAGAAGCCTAAAGTCGCGAAGCCTAAAACCAATACAGGTCCAGGTAAAGCGAAAGCAGGTACAGCGAAATCAAGGAACAGTAAACCCGCTAAACGCGTACGCGCCATGCAGGGCGAGGATATTGGTGATATGCCAATGCGCCGAAAAGCCAACCCTTCACAGGATTTACTCGACTCGGATGACAGTGAAGAGTAAACAAGCCAAGGTAAATAAACCAAGGTGGTTGTTATGCGCCCACTACTCGCTAAATTCTGTAAGTTGCTGTGCGTAGCAATCACAACCTGCTTTGCTACTAACGCGCTGGCAAACAACGAATTTAACGACCTGGCCTATGGCAATGACCCAGCGCAAACACTCGACGTCTACTCGCCGACAGCCGCAAAAAACGCCCCTGTTATTGTTCTGGTCCATGGTGGGGCCTGGCGCTTCGGCGACAAAGGTAATCGCGCCGTTGTAAAACACAAGGTGGCGCACTGGTTAAATAACGGTTACGTTTTCACGTCGCTGAATTACCGTATGCTGCCTGCTGCTGATTTGCTTACTCAGGCACAGGACATTGTGTCAGCCATTCAATTTGTACAGACTAACGCCGCTTCTTGGGGTGGTGATCCTGCTAAGGTAATTTTAATGGGCCATTCTGCAGGAGCGCATCTTGTTGCACTGGTTAACGCCCAGGCTTCCACTGGCCTGCTGGATTCAAAAATTGCCTATCCCTGGCTAGGCACAGTCGCTCTTGACTCAGCCGTTTACGACGTAATCAAAGTTATGCGGGCCACAAACACGCCTCGACTGTATAAACGCGCTTTTGGTGAAGACCCAGCGTTCTGGCAGGCTACGTCTCCCCTACATGTGTTAGCGGGGAAAATACCGCCATTATTATTGGTGTGTTCTGAAAAGCGCCCAGACGAACCTTGCGCTCAGGCATTACAGTTTCAAAAGCGTGTTGAATCGTTTGGCACCAACGTGCAAGTACTGAAAAAATCGATGTCACACCGAAATATCAACGTGTTGCTGGGTAAAGACGAAGCCTACACTGCACAAGTCGACGCGTTTCTACAGCAGATACAAAAAAACCGCAGTTAACTGCGGTTTTAGGTATGGCTGTTTAGTAGAAGAAACCTGTTAGTACTCCCACCAACACTCCTGCCACCACGACAAAAACTCTTCAAAATCAATGAAGCCATCATCGTTGGTATCAATCAGTTTGAAGCCTTCTTCCACATGACTGGCCTTGGTTTTAGGCGAAATCACGGTAAGTAATTCAATGAATTCTTTCATATCGATTTGGCCGTTACCATCACGATCGAAAAAACTAAAATCTTTTTGAATTTCGGCGACTTTTTCGGGTGTTAATTCAGTAGACACTGCCTTTCCCTTCTGTTTTTCCCAATGCGGGCAGTGTAACCCTACCCATCCTGATTGTCTATGCTAACTACTTATCTTGCGCCTGCAAAGCACGGGCACGCTGTTCTTCCGCTTTGGCTTTACGACGCGCTTCCATAACATCACGAGCTTCTGTGCCCACATGCTCTTCGTTGCGCGCACGTGCCAGGTTGATTTGCTTTTCGCGCTCACGGAAACGGGCAATCTGCTCTTCCGTATGCGTTCCATAGCACTGCGGGCAACTTACGCCCTGCTCGTATTTGTCACTGGCCTTGTCTTCATCCGTGATTGGTAAGCGACACGCGTAACACTGGTCGTATTCACTTTTTTCAAGATCGTGGTTTACCGCTACGCGGTTATCAAACACGAAGCAATCGCCTTTCCACAAGGTATCGTCTTTTGGCACATCTTCCAGGTATTGCAAAATACCGCCTTCAAGGTGATACACTTCCTCGAAACCTTGCTCTTTTAAGTATGCAGTGGATTTTTCACAGCGAATACCACCGGTGCAAAACATGGCGACTTTCTTGTTCTTTTTCGGATCCAGATTGTTCTTCACATACTCCGGGAATTCACGAAATGTCTTAGTGTTCGGGTTTACCGCATATTCGAAAGTGCCGATTTCGATTTCATAGTCGTTCCGCGTATCAATTAGCAACACATCAGGGTCGCTGATCAGCGCGTTCCAGTCTTTCGGCTTAACATAGGTACCAACCGTTTTACGTGGATCTATGCCTTCCACACCCATGGTCACGATTTCTTTTTTAAGTTTTACTTTTGTGCGGTAAAACGGTTGGTTGTCGTGATAAGACAGTTTGAAAGAAATGGGATTTAAGCGTTCATCGCTATTCAGCCACGCTAGCAAGGCATCAATGCCTTCCTGTGTACCAGAAACTGTGCCGTTGATCCCTTCACTGGCAAGCAGCAAGGTACCTTTAATGCCATTTGATTCCATGGCTTCCAGTAACGGTTGGCGAATAGCTTTATAATCTTCAAGCGCCACAAATTTGTATAGCGCGCATACAACAAATTGATTCATGTTTTAACCTTTGCGAATTGGAACGTAAAACCAGAGCAAAAATGCGGCGCGGAGAATAGCAAAAATCCCTACAAGTTTAAAGGTTATGCCGGCTTTGTTTTTGCATTGGCAGATACGTGACCGGCATGAGCGTCAATATGTGCCTTAAGATCCTTGCGTAAACCCAGCGCAAAGCACCATTCAGCCATTACAAACAGCGGCCCAATCACTAACCCAACAAGATCATCAACAAAAGCCGGTTTTTTGCCCTCGTAGTAGTGCCCAATAAACTGTAATACCCAGCCAAATACAAATGTGCCTATCGATATACTCAACCAAATACTGGTTGTGTAGCTGGCAACCTGATTCGCTGCAAACAGCAATAACCCAGTGAAAATTGCCATTGTCACTCCCAGCCTGCCGTCCAGTTTTAAATAAAATAACGTAGCCGCAATCCAAATGAAGATGGCGGGGCTCAGCGTGATGATCTGTGATGCCATCAATGATACCTGCCACTGAGGTAAGCTGGTAAGCGCCAGCACGGCAAATACAATGAGTGGAATACCCGCAAAATGAGTCAGTATATTTCGCTGGTCACGATGGTACATCGCATATTGGGTAAGATGTTGTTCTAACGTTTTCATACTGAATGCCTGTGTTATTAACATTGTTTTTACACGCTAACAGGGGCAAACACTCAACACTGTCACCCTGATGACAATTCAGCAGATTAATCGTTAATTTGTGCACACACTTTGAGTTTACTATTGGAAAGAATGGTGATTTTACCGTAGCTCACGGCAATAACGCCCTGGGACGCCAGTAACTTTAAATGTTGGTTGGTCTTCTGACGTGAAAGGGACAGCAATTTTCCAAATTGTTCTTGCCCCATATTAATCTCAGTGTGCGTTGACTCAGATGGTGACCTGAGCACAAATTCATATAATTTCCGGGCTACGCGAACAGCAGTCCGAGGTTGACTGCGATCTTCAATACTTTGAAACAGCATCCTGACCTTTGCGGTAAGTAGCTGACCAAAAAGCGGCCACCACTGGGCGTCGGATGCCAGCAGTCCATTCAGTTTCTCAGCAGGTACATGTAATAGCCGGCATGGTTCACTGGCCAGTACATCATGGGTTCTGGGTTCTTTATCGAATAGCGCTATCTCACCAAACCACTCACCGGGCTTTATTACAGTCAACCCCACTTCATTACCATCATTGTCCAACCCGCTGATCCATAATGCCCCCTCCAATAACACAAAGATGCCGTTGAATGTGTCACCGCGATGAAATAAGTATTCTCGTGCCAGTAACTTAACTGGCCTACACACAGAAAGCAGCGCCTGTTGACGAGGTTCATCGAGTAAAGAAAACCACACTGACTGTGTTAATTCGGAGTATGGAATGCCGGATTGTAATGCGCTTACAGACATAAAAAGCGTTAAGAGCTACGAAGATAATTGAGCGGTATCATGCCAACCAGGGCTTTTAAAGTACAGCGAAGGACATGTATTTACTGGATTAACTGTTGAGAGGCTGGAATGGTATCCGCCAGTAAAGTGGGATTGTCCTCAGCGTCCATCACCAACGATGCCTGTGTATCTTTTAACAGTTGTAATTGGGTTCCGTATGCACAGTTTATTTTAACATCAACCGGTAATTGCTTTGGGTTGTCGGTGAAATTCAGGGGATCAGGATGCATAGACTGCCAGAACCGGATAGCCTGTGTACTGGGTGCCTTGCTTACGGCCTGTTGCCAGCGCAAATAGGTGTCGAGTGTTTCATCAGAGCATGCTGTTGCGGGCCGACGATAGTGATTCAGGCGTTGTGGGAAATTATCATCTGTAACGGGCGGTTCATGCTGCCAGTTAACGATTTCAGGCCGACCACCATCGAAGAGTGACAGGTACAGTTTAAACGCATCAGCATTGCTGTGAAGCGCTACGTTTAACGTAGACTCCCGCCGAGCGCGTTGCGTAATTTCTGTTACCTGTGTGGCAGCTTGTGTTTGCAAAATGATTCTTATGTATTAAAGACTTACTAGCGTAATCGGCAAATAAACATTATTCTTTAGTCTATTATTTGTTTTAACGTTCGGGAGCGGCTGGTGGGGGTACCTTATAAGGACGTAACCATCCTTGTTGTTGAAGATCAGCGCCCTTTTCTGGTGTTGCTAAAAGGTTTACTGACTAACCTTGGCGCCAAAGATGTCATGATGGCCACACAGGCCGATCAAGCTTTAAAGTACTGCAGAAATCACAAAGTCGATATTGTGGTGTGCGATCTGCATTTAGGCTCAAACAAGAAAAATGGCTATGAGCTCTATCAGGAGCTCATGCATCGAAAGTTATTGGCACCTACTGCCGTTTATCTTCTCATTAGTGCTGACGCCGCCCGTCCCGTTGTACTGGGGTCGTTGGAACACAACCCTCACGATTACCTGTTAAAGCCGTTTTCTCAGGCCCAGCTAAAAAACCGTCTGAACAAAGCCTGGAAGAAAAACCACTTTTTTCACGATGTGTACAATGCCTTGTCTGATGAACAGTATTCCGTAGCACAAACGTTGCTGGAAACCATGGACGTGCCGGCAGTGTATTATCGGGAGTGCGTTCACCTGAAAGTGGAAGCTTACTGGGCACAACGCAATTACAGTGGTGCGATAAAACTGTTGCAATCTGAAACTGCACTATTGCCATCCCAATGGGCGCAATTAGCGTTAGGTAAATCCTACCTCGCCAAGCGTGAATTTCAGTTAGCCATTAAGTGCGCAGCAAAAGTGCTCGAACTTAACCGGTATGACCCCGATGCCCATGACATTATCGCCCAGGCCAAAAGCGCACTTAACTTCCCCGAAGAAGCAATGGAAAACATGCGGCTGGCACTCAAATATTCGCCCTTCTCGCTGGCAAGGCAGCAGCTCGCCAGTCAGATTGCATTACAGAATGGTGATTATCCTTTGTTGGTAGAATCTTCATTAGCCACGTGGCAGCTGTCAAAAAACACGATATTCAAGCGAATAAGTTATTGGTGCAATCACATTGGCTTTTTGTTGGATGCAGCAGAAGCGGCAGAGAATAAGACCCAACGCCATCGTTATCAGCAGGAAGCCTTATTACAGGTGCAGAGGGGGCGTCATGATGAAGCTATTTTGCGTTTGGATGAACCTTTTGATATAGATATTTTTACCGATATAGTGAGTGCAAGAGTGGATGTCATCGACGGCAAGCTTATTGATGCGAAAAAGGCCATCATGGCCAGTCAAATCAGCATTGAATCCCGCTTTACCGAATACCCAGCCTCACTCGCGCCGAGCAGCATTCAAACATTATTAGATTTAGGCGAGTTTGAAGAAGTCCGTCGGGTACTGGATACCCTGAAAAAAGAGCAAACTGAGCTTGATCACGGCACACGCAAACTCATATCCCGCTTTAGTGAGGAAGCAAAATACGGTGAAGACAAATACACCCATATCAACCGTCGGGGGATTCAGCTTTACCAGGAAGAAAAGTACGCGGAGGCCAAAGAGGCGTTTACCGCAGCGTTAGGCCTTTCTCCTGTGAATACGGGTATTGCACTAAACCTGCTTCAGTGTCAGGTAAAATTATTTGCGCAGGATACCAAGCTCGACCCTATACTGGTAAAAGAAGCCAGACAGGTTTATAAAATAGTTAACAACGCGCCCATGCGTGAGCAACATCAGTCTAAATTCGAAAATTTACAAGACGAACTGATTCGATTGGGTGTAACAACCCGGTAGCTCAGTTCCTTCAAATGAGTGTCGTAAGGAAGGATATCCTATGCATCGCAAAGCGCTACAAATTACATTGGCCGCCGTTACCCCATGTCTGTTAAGCGCATGCGCTTCACAAAGTAACTTATGTGAAGACATCATGGAAGTAAAAGCACAAGAGCAACAATGCCTGGTACTGGAAAAAGCCATGCGCAATCCGAAAAACCCTCAGATGGCATTAACCGCGCGTCAGCGATTTGAAAATGAGTGTGAGAATTTTCGGTACTACCGGGACGAGTACGACACCATTTGTAAAAAAGGCGAACAGCCCATTGGCCAACCTGGCGTTAAAGGCGAAGAAAACGGCAACTAGGCCGTTTTACGCGAGCGGCCTAACGCCGCCATTACTGAGCCGCAGATCACCATCCCTGCCCCTATAATGGCCACCAGACTCAATGGGGGTTGTTCAAACGTATGGGGGTAAAGGGCGTCTGCAACAGCCATGGAAATAAACGTAAATACTGGCGCGGTGGCAATCACTGCACTCACTCTGGAGGCAGACCATACCCGCATAGCTTCGGTAAACGCACCATAAGCAACAAGCGTATTGGCACAACAAAATGCCAAAGCCCAGCCTTGCACCGCGTTCATATTGGATATCGTGGCTAAATCACAAAACGGCAACAGCATGAGCCCGCCAAGCACATAAATAAACAAAGTAAGTTGCATAGCAGACATGGTTTTCATGATCGACTTCTGACATAAAGCGTAGCCTGCCCAGGTCACCGCAGCAATCACAATACACACGATCCCCATAACGTCTTCGCTTTCGGAAGCCAAAATTTGTGGTAAACGCTGATTAAAAAATAGTGTCAGACCGACGAGCAAACACACGGCCCCCCATCCTTGCAGACGACTGAATTGCTCCCGGAAAATCCAGATGCCGCCCATCATTAACGCAAATGGCGCAATCTGCATAAGTACCTGTACACTGCCTGGACTCAGGTATTTAAGCCCCATGACATTGAAGACGTAATTTACAACCAGCATGACCGTAGATCCTACGGCCAGTTGCAATACCGCTTTGGGATAGCGCGAAATTTTAGGTAAACCGCCCCGTGAGGCAAGCCACAAACCGACGACAATAGCAGCAGCGAAAAAGCGATACAGGGTAATAGTGGGACTGTCCATCACCTGCAAACACACCATTAAAAACAGCGGCAGGATACCCCACAACACAGCGGTAATCAGGGCCAGTGAAAAGCCTAACACTGGCCGGTAGGTTGCTTCCACCTAGTCATTTCTCATCAAGTATTCAAAGTCCTCAATCATATCGTCAATCTTATTGATAAGCTTGTTTTTTTGCTTATCTGACAAGGTATAAAACAATTGTTCCAACATACGCCCGTACAACTGGGTATTTTGTAATCTGAGTTCCTGGTAATCCGTGCTTCTGAAGTCATCAGGGTGTGTGAGTAATGCAACAAAATCAGCTTCAAAATCAGGATTGCTTTGTCGCTTATCAATCAATGCACGCGCCGCGGTCTGAAAATCCTTCCGATAACTCAGCCATAGCGCTCGCGTACTGTGAAAATCCGGCGCGTATTGACTGATGATGGCTTTTTGTTGCTTGGATAATCTGCCTACAAAATCACTGATCCCCTCTTCAATTTCCTCAACACGGGCTTCTGTGGCTTCTTCCTCTGACTTGCCTTCCGCTTCAGCTAGCTTTTCTGCTATCTCTTCGTTTTCTTCTGACAGCTCGTCGAACAAAGAGATAACCTGTTCGTCAGTCAGTTGCGCGGCCAAACCGGCCAGCTCGGGGCTCACATGGTCACGTAATCGCTCCCAGTGCTGACGGCTTTTCCACAAGTGATCGGAAATACTCTGGGCGGTCAGACTTTCTTTTTGAATGTCTGTTCTGAGCGTTTTCAGATGTACAACATACTTTGCTAGCTCTTCATTGCGATGCCAGTCCATCCAGTTTGCAAAATGTTTGTCGAACACGGTTTCTTGCTTGTCACTCAGGTCGACATAATCGTCCACATACCAATGAATCAACCAGTCCAGGTTGTTATAGGTAAATTTTGTAGAGCACCCCGCCAACAGCAGGAACCCGAAAAGCAGTATCAGTTTTTTCACAATGACATCCTGTAAATACCAATTACGTGATAAACACTTGGCTTAGCTCAATATTCCTGACACGATAATGTGTCATATACTATACGCATACGACCAGCAAACGGAACAATGATTCCGTAACATTGCGTTGTCGCTTTGTTTCAAATTGTTAAGGACGCACAATGACCAGTAAACGCATAGCTGTTTTGACCTCCGGTGGCGACGCGCCCGGAATGAATGCCTGTATTCGCGCCATTGTGGTGGCGTGTGAGGGCGCAGGTCATACTATTATCGGTTACGAACATGGCTACAACGGACTGCTCGAACAGAACTGGCGACAGTTAGACAGCAAGAAAGTCCACAACATCATTCAGCGTGGCGGGACTATATTGCGAAGCGCACGATGTCAGGCGTTTAAACAGGATGAATCCGGAGAACTCGCTGCCACGCATTTGGATGAGCTTGCGATTGATGCGCTTATCGTCATTGGTGGCGACGGCTCGTTTCGCGGTGCGGTGCATCTGAGTAGATTCTGGAAAGGCCAGGTCATTGGGCTGCCGGGCACTATCGATAACGATATTTACGGGTGTGACGCCACAATAGGCTATTACACCGCTATTGATACTGCGGTGTCGTCCATCGACAAAGTCCGGGATACCGCCGATGCGTTTGAAAGAATATTTTTGGTCGAGGTCATGGGCCGACACGCAGGGTTTCTGGGCGCCAGTGCCGCCGTTGCAGGCGCCGCGAATTATGTCATTCTGCCAGAAATGTTTACCGACGCAGATTCGGTGCTCAACGACATTCAGCACCAGGTCGCTATTCACCGACAGCGATACGGTCACGAGAGCTACATTATTGTGCTGACCGAAAACCTTTGGCCTTCTGGTATTAATGCATTGGCAGAATCATTAGAAGCGCTGACCGACGGCGAAGTAAGACCGGTAATATTAGGTCATGTTCAGCGTGGTGGTTCCCCGGTCAGTCAGGACCGTATTCTGGCTACCACTCTGGGAGTGCAAGCAGTTCGCAGCATTGAGCAAGGTAAACACGGGATCATGGTGGCTACTGAGCACGGCAACATGGTAGAAGTCGCGCTCAAAGACACATGGCAGCATAAAAAAGAACTGGGTAATACCCTTACCCATTGCATGCTCACCATGCTCAACGAACGACATCACTGGCCTTAATACCATGAATAGCCAGCATTACGATTGCTTTTGACTATGGAAGCGTCTGCTCACCAGCAATACCAGTAATCCGAACAACCCCCACCCTATACTTCCACCACCAGAAGCATTTTTTGGTGTGGCCGGTTTGGGTTCTGGCGCCGTATCATTGATATCTGTCACATTAATAACAATGGTTTGTACGGTGCTGTTAGCCCCGTCTGTCGCAGTGACATCCAAACTGTGAGAAGAAGCTGTTTCATAGTCCAGCGTAGCACCCTCGTTCAGTGATACTTCGCCGGTATCTGTATTTACCGTAAATAACTCTGAGCTTGATGTCAGTGAATAGCTCACAAGTGCGCCTTCAGGGTCCTGTGCCTGCAACATTGCAATCACGGATCCTGCCGCAATATTTTCAGCCGCCGAAAAAGACGTCGCTGCAAAGACAGGTGGTTCATCTATATCCTGCACTGACACCACTACCGTTACTGCATCACTGTACTCAAAGTCATCGTAAGCCGTAACAGTTAGCTCGTAGCGGGTCATTAATTCATAATCAAGATCACTCGTATCAACAACCGAAAGGTCGCCCAATGCCGAGATAACAAACGGTGAGTTGCCAGGCGAAATGGAGTAGCTCACATCATTGCCATCGGCATCGGTAGTCTGTACATTGCCGATGACTGTTCCCGATGCAGCTGATTCGACAACCGTAAATGTCTGCTCAGACTGAATAACCGGTGCAGTATTCCCTACATACCCCCTTAACCATGTAAATGCAGGACGCGCATCACCGTTTTCATCAACGAGCTCTGCATCTTCCTCATCACGCCACAAACCGGGTAGCCACCCCCATAACGTTATCCCTTTTACCGACGCGTGCTTCCACAATACAGGGAAGATCTTTTTATAGTCGGCTAACTGTTCTTCGTCTGAGGGTCCATCGATGTCCAGCTCAGTAATATAAACAGGGACACCAGTTTCAGCGATAACCTGCAAATTTTCCGCTATTTCCTCGGCCGAGCCCCTGGTTGAAAACGCGTGGGCCTGAACCCCAACACCATCGATGAGATTCCGATCTTTCAGTAGATTTACAATCCCTGCGTATTCTGCGGTCCTGTCTGCACTGTTCAGTAAACCGTATTCGTTTAGCAAAAGCTCGCTATTGGGAAAGTAGCCTCTTGCCAACTCGAAAGCGCGCACAATCCAATCCCAGCCAGTGTCGCCCTCACCACCTAACGCTTCGGCATAGTTACCGTTACCATCGCCAAAAGGTGGATCATTAATGGGCTCGTTAACGACTTCGATCATGTCTATTTCTGGATAACGGTTTGCCACCGCCTCAAACCATTCAATCACCTCGGCTTCCTGTTCAGAGACGGTTAAACTCTCAATCCATGCGGGCTGCTGATTGCCCCACACCAGTACGTGCATTTTAAACGGAAGATGATTGGACTTGGCGAATTGATAGGCTTCATCTAACGGCGCCCAATTCATTACATCACGCTGTTGTTCAACACTTCCCCATTTACCGGCATTTTCCGGGGTTACCTGATTCCAGTGGTCAGTAAAATTGGTTAGCTGGGTCGGAGCATGAATATTGCCAAGAAATTTAGGTTCATTCTCAGCAATGGGCGATACCTGCTGAGCAGATGATAAAGAGGCGACTGCGGTAAACAGGCTACCGAGCATAAATATAGGCGCGCGAGACATCGTCTATCCTTCTTATTTTGAGTATGGCTACTCTACCTATTGAAGGCGACGCTCTCGATTATGTTTCCCTGACCAAAAATTACTTTTTATTATCATTTGTTACATGTATTTCACATTGTGATTATGATATTCGTTTTATCTTCTCGCGCCGCGCAGAAACAAAAACAGCGCCATGAGAGCGCTGTTTGCTAGGTCGAAATAGAAAGCTACATTTTCATCGCCGCTTTCACTTTATCACGGTGACTGCGGCTGACTTTTAATTCTGTGTCGTTGTGCAAAATAAGATGATATTCACCGCTGATATGGCTAACCAGCTTTTTCACGAACCGGATATTCGCGATAGCAGAACGATGCACACGCACAAATAATTGTGGGTTTAATTCTTGCTCCAGCTCTTTCATGGTTTTGCGCATAATGTGCATCCCGTCGAGCGCGTGCACACACATGTAATCACCTGCGGCATCAATCCACTGTATATCTGATACATTGACCCGTGTTACCTCTGAGCCGTCTTTGATAGCCAGTACATCGGGGTAAGGGTTGGTTTCTACAGGTTCGCCACTAGCCAGCTTACGCAGGATCTCTTCACAGTCATCCCCGGTTAATTCAGCAACCAGGTTAACCAATTTACGCGACTGCTCATCATGATGCTGCGTAGAGTAATATTCACGTACCTTATCCAGCGCATCTTTTAAACGCTGATCATCGGCCGGCTTGAGCAAGTAATCCAGAGCATGCACGTCAAACGCTTTAATCGCGTAGCTGTCATAAGCAGTAACAAACACAATCATAGGAATGGGTTGCTTCAGCTCTTTTAGTTTATTGATAACCTGGAAGCCATTTAGCCCTGGCATTTGAATATCCAGAAAGACCAAATCCGGACGGTGCTGAGAAATCATGCTCACTGCATCCAAACCATTTTGACATTCAGCCACAACCTGCACATCATCATATTTTTCCAGTCTTATTCGCAGGCCACTTCGTGCAAGCGGCTCGTCATCTACGATAAGCGTGGTAATTTTTTGCTGACTCATTATTAAACGTCCTTCACATCATAGGGCATGCGCAAACTGACTCGCACGCCTTGGGGCTGATTATGTTCTACGGTAAACGCAAAGTTACGATTATACAGCGCATGTAAGCGCTCTTTGATATTGGGTAACCCTACACCGCCTACGCGGCTCAACTGACCATCACTAATATCGGCTCCCGGGCCGTTATCCGCAACGTCCAGCAACAAATCGTTACCAAATCGGCTGGCGACGATAGATAAACGCCCACCTTCCTGTAGCTTTGAAATCGCGTGTTTAATCGCGTTTTCGACAATCGGCTGCAAAATCATACTGGGCACCATGGCATCTTCGCAGTCTTCCTCGATATCCCACGTGACCTCCAATCGCTCGCCAAAACGTACTTTCTCAATTTCCAGATACAAACGTAACGCTTTGATTTCCTGACCTAAAGGTACTTTTTTAATGGGGTCATTGTCCAGTGAGTAACGCAAAAAGTCGCTAAGTCTTGATACCATCGCTTCAGCGGTATCATTCTCTTTCATTAGAATTAGCGTAGAAATGGCATTTAGCGTATTAAACAAAAAATGCGGATTGAGCTGATAACGCAGCATTTTAAGGTGCGCCTGATGCGCCATGGTGCTAGCTTTAAGGGCATTTTGCTTCTCGCGTTGCAGCATTTCAAAATTCTTAATACCAAAATACAACCCTGTCCAACAACCAATCATGATCATACTGTCTATGGTATTACTGAAGTACATGTACCAGGCTTCAGGACGGAAACCGTGCTTGTAAATTTCCCAGTAATTGACGTTCTTAACGACCGCCCAGACAAGGGCTATGACGTAGGTAGACACCAGCACTGTCAGCAGTAGCCGCGTGACATTTTGCTTTCTTGCCCAGCGATAAATGTATCGCAGAGGAATGGTGAGTATCCAGCCAGCATAAGAGTTGAGGATAATGATAAACAGAAAGATTGGCCTGACTTCGTGTAAGAACGAGCCAATGTAATACACCACAGCGAAACCGGCCCATCCTACAGTGTGTAACACCCAGAAAAGACGTTCGTTGTTTTCAAATAAACGCTGCCACTTCAGCACTAAGGTACCATTTTTAAAATTCATCAACATGCATTATACGTGGAATTGGTTTAACTATGACGGGGTTAATCGTGAATGGAGTTTGCTTTATCGCACATCCCGAAAACAATAGCTATTGTTCAGAAGTAGTAATAAGCCGTAACAGGATAACGCTGTTACGGCTTAAATAGTCAAATTTTAATAACCAATATTCATTCGCTTAAGCCAGCCTCCCCACACCCACGCAGGGCCAATCAGCAAAAACTTGAGATCGGTAAAGAATGACGGGCGCTTTCCTTCAATGGCATGACCCACAAACTGCAGGATCCACATGACCACAAATACAGCCACACTTACCTGCCACACCGGCACTGCAGACATAGCAATTTGCTCAATAACAAGAAAACACGCAATGGTAAGTAACGTCATGGCCGCACCAATAGGGCCTGACAATAAAAAGTAATAGTATAAGACCGGTAAGACCAGCAAATGGGCAAAGTTAATATCGTATTGTGCAATCCAGTCAGGCACCGGTATAGCCCATACCAGCCCGATGACTGAAAAATATATTAGCGGTACGGCTAATTGGTGAATAAGTTTATTGGTATGATTCTGATGACTCTCAGAGTATTCATTAAACAATCGTTCAATATCTCGCATAACGTCCCCGGGATGTATGTTGTTATTCATCTGGGGTTTGCGTTTACCTTCAACGACTACCCCTACAACACTATCCTAAATCTCGACGATGAAACGATCCAACAATTTTTTAACAATTTCGCCATCAGAGGAAAATTGAATGCCGTAAAAACACTTTGATTGAGTCAGGCTGCTGTTTTTGATCACGCCTTTGCATATCAGCTCTTTCTCGTTGGCAATCATCAGTTTTACCGATTTTCCGTTCTCCAGGCGAGGAAAATCGGGCGATGCATCACATACGCAACGGCAACCCTGTTGCGAAACGTCCAGAATCATACTTTGAATGGCAATGTCCTGTTCACCTTCCGTAACACTTAGCTGTGCTTGTATACCCGGAGTCCAACGTTTGTGTTTTCTCAGTGCCAGGCTTTGCAGACTCGCCGGAAAGTCGACAAATAACAATGGCGACGGGTGTGTAATTACCTTCATCACCTCGGCTCTGAAGGCGATGACTTTGCCCTGCTCGCCTTCCAATACGTAACGTATCACAACTTCGTTTTCCGGGATGAGAATATCCCGAAGGTAGCCCCACTTCGTTTCACTAGGGACCTGAAAAATCATGCAGGTAGGTAAATCGATGCCCACAAACTGGGTTTTAACGCGCTTTGGCGCAGTGGGTGTTGTGATTTGCAAATCAACCACACTGCCGGGTCGCAACGACAGCAAACTGTCTAGATCGGCACTGCTTAATTGTCTATTTGGTTGTTTTGCCATGATTAAACACTAAAATCACTTCTAATATCGCTATATAATCATATTTTGCACGTTTCACAAACCATTACCAATAGTCTGGTCATACAATCGCTAATTCATTGAGCCAGAAAGGAGAAACTAATTCATGGCTTTGCAATCATCCGGCATCGATTACTCAATAAGTGTCGACTCTATCAGTCAACACGTGTTTCTGGTTACCATGTCGGTACCGGCATTAGACCAATCCATTGTCGAAGTCTCGTTGCCAGGCTGGATTCCGGGCAGTTACATGATTCGTGACTTTGCCCGCAATATCATCTCTATTGAAGGCCTAAACAACAGTAACGAAAGTGTAGACGTTATTCCCACAGATAAGCAAACCTGGCAGGTATCTGCCAATGGCAATGCATTTACATTGACGTATCGTGTGTACGCTTACGATTTATCGGTAAGAAGCGCGTATATTAATGACGAATATGCATTCTGTAATGGCACAAGTGTATTTTTAAAAGTGACAGGCGCAGAGTCTCTGCCCTGTTCAGTGGCTATAAATGTGCCCGAAGACCACCCGGAATGGCTAATTGAAACCGGTATGGCAAAGCGCTCAAACGGCATTTATGCTTGCGCTGACTACGATGAATTAATCGATCATCCTATTTTCATGGGTGAGTGCACCAGTGAAACCTTTACCGTACAAGGTATTGAGTTTGTTCTATTGTTTAGCGGTAATACACGTTACGACACAAAAAGAATGTGTGCTGATCTCACGAGAGTGTGCGAACACCACCTGAACCTGTTTGGCACCCCGGCGCCCATTAAGCGCTATATCTTTATGACACTGATTGCTGATCAGGGTTATGGTGGCTTGGAGCATCGCAGTTCAACGGCACTTCTTTACCCGCGTTTTGAACTGCCTTTGGCGGGTGAACCCGCACAGTTAAACGACGGCTATGTCAATTTCATTAGCTTGTGTAGTCATGAGTTATTCCACACCTGGCATGTAAAAAGTATTCAGCCTGATGTGCTGGTGAATGCCGATTTAAGCCAGGAAGTGTATACCGACCAGCTATGGATTTATGAGGGCTTCACCAGTTTTTATGATGACGTCACACTCGCCAGAGCAGCTGTTATTCCGCCTCAGCACTACCTCAAAATAGTAGGTCAAAACCTGACCCGCCTAATGCGCAATACGGGCCGATTCAAGCAAAGTATCGCTGAATCAAGCTATTACGCCTGGACTAAGTTTTACAAGCAGGACGCCAGTGCCATTAATAACATTGTCAGTTATTACAACAAGGGTGGCCTGGTTGCTCTTGGTTTGGATGTACTGCTTCGTCAACGCAGTCACGGCGAAGCGAACCTGGATAAACTTATGCAGACACTATGGCAGCAATACGGCCACAATAAAGGCACCCCGGCTGACGTAATCGCCACCTTGTGTTTGTCTGAATTTAATATTGATGTAAGCGACTATTTGCAGAGCGTTGTCTACGGTACAGACGATGTAAATTTAACAGAATTACTGGCTGAGATTGGGGTAGAAATTGCTGAATATCCTCAGCTGTCTGTAGATGATAAAGGCGGTGAATTGCCATCGAAGCCAACAGCACGTTATGCATTTGGTGCAACAGTCAAAGGCAGCGAACTAGGTTTAAGTATTGTTACCGTCCAGGAAGGCTCCGCCGCTTGTAAAGCCGGCCTGCACGTCAATGACAGACTGATAGCAGTTGATGATTACGTTGTGAATGTGAAATTGCTTGATAGACTGCTGGCCTGTGAACGTACTGGTGATTATACCTTAACGGTCGTGCGTGATGGACGTGTATTGAGCCTGACAATGCCCTTACTAGCAGTACCCAAACAACACCGGGCGCTTACCATCAGTAATGAAGACGCCTTCACAACCTGGCTGGGAATTCATTAATTTATTCATGACCAAACGAAAGCAGGCTGCACGATGCAGCCTGTTTGGTTTATGTAGCAGTAAATGGCCTGTCAGCGTGCCGGTACCAGCAAGGCGGGATCCAGGCGTTCATTGAACCAATTTATACGCCAGTCCAAATGTGGCCCGGTTGCACGACCTGTCGCACCAATTTCGCCAATTTTCTGACCCTGTTCTACCCGATCGCCTACCACAACGGTCAGTTTGCTCAAATGCAAAAATGTAGAATTAACCCCTAAACCGTGGTCGATAATGATTGTACCGCCAGAATAATATAAGTCGTCGTGCGCCAGGGTAACGGTACCGCCAGCAGGTGCAATCACCTCTGTACCAGTAGGCGCGCCTACATCAACGCCGTAGTGAGGACGTTTAGGTACGCCATTGAAGACGCGCTGACTCCCATAAACACCGGTTATTGGCCCTTGCGCAGGCCAAATAAAATCCACAGTAAAATCACGTAGGTCTGACTGCGTTTTTCTGGCTTTGGCTACCATCCAGTTGTCGTTTTTAATCCGCTCCAGTACGCTCTTTGGCGGCGTAACCATTGCCTGAGGCACACCCTCTATATGTTGCGTTGGGTAATCTCGCTTTAATAGCGTGATTTCGCGGTTTTGTTGTTCACCAGATGGCAATGTCCATTTAAGCACATGGGTTGTTTCAGCGTCACGCCCAAAACCGATAGCAAAAGATCCGTCATCCAGCGTCTCGACAGGTTTGTCATTCAGCCATACTGAACTACCTGCAGGTAACTTGCCCCGCATCAGGCTTCCCTGTGTCGCTTTTCCCTGTAAAGTCAGCGTCTGTGACTGAGCCACCATGCTAAATACAATGGCGGCTAATAAAGCCGTTACTCGTTTAATCACTGACGCGAGCGCCTTTCCCTACGCCTTCATAGGCTAATACGCAACAATGTGTACCGGGTTTACGCTGCTTTTGCTGCTGATAAATAAACTGAGCCAGGCATTCTACCGTTGAGTCTGTATCAATCACTTCACACTGGGATTCGGGTAAAACAATCTCGAAATAGCCTTGTGTTGCTTCATAGGCAAAACACACGTGCTGCGAGTAATCCGGAAGCTTTTGCTGAAGTTTTAAGTGCTCAGCAGTAATACGGTCTTCTTCAGACGCAATGTATATATCGCACCAACGATCAGCCCAATAAGCCTGGCTGTCCAGGTCCTCTGCGCCGTCAGTAATAATATCTACTTTTGAACGGTGACCATGCGCTATACGCTGGCAGTTCCCATCATGCTTCTTCAAGCCGTGTGTATAGTGATAAAACGGTGTATTAATCACTTCCGTACGAAGCAGAATGGTCAGGTTGTCTACGTTATCAGGCAAATGCGTCGCAATCACTTCACGAAGATATTCACTGACCGATTCCATCGTAATGGTTGGAGTATAAATAAACGCATAAGCATCAGCAGGACAATACATCTGAATGGCTTTTTGCGCCGCCAACGCAAAATTGACTTCCACGTAATCGGTATCATCATCGTGACGAATCGTCGTGGCTTCACATTCTGCAGGTACCAACAGTTTATGGTCAACATAACTGTCGATCAGGCGCTTTAGGTTTTTCTTTACGATACCGAAATCCTGAACCATGCTCTCTTCGTTCAATGTGCCATCCAGCAGCACATCCACGATCCAGCTTTCGCCAACCATGCCGCGTTCAGGGCACAGGTAGGAGAAATCCATTACGGTTAAATCATTAACAAATAATTGCATTACGTCTCGTTAGGTTAATTCTGTACTTATCGACAAGCCGACATCATGGCGTGTCATGTCGTTTATGCGGCCATTATAACGAGTTTTCGCTGGTATGGCCTGTAATTCCTACAGATTTCGTTTTAACTGGTCTTTCAGATTCGGCGGTATACCCTTGATTGTCAGCGTATCTGTGTCCGGGTTATAAATTACCCGCTCTCCCAGTAACTTGCGTTCAAAGCTCACTGACACACCACCACCTTGACCGGTAAATTTGTTCAGTTGCCGTAATGCCGCCGGATCAGGCTGAATTTCGGGCTCTAGTGGCGTTTCCAGCGTGGCGGTAAACGCGGCAAAGTTATGCTCACTGCCCTCTTCGGCCGGTAACCGATCTGCCAAATCACTCACGCGAATACTTTCACCGCTGTCTAACTGTTCTTTAAAATAACTCGTCACCTGTTCACGATGTGTGGTTTTTTCTTCCGGATCGAGGTTTTCCGAGGCCAGGTACGTTTCTACCGATTGAATCAGCTGTTTGTTTTGCTGTTTTACGTCGACTTTCTCTTCGCAGCCCACAAACTGCATAAAGAAGTCAGCTACCTTACGGCCCATTCGCCCTTTAATAAAACTGATATAGCGTTGTTGCTGAGGTTCTATTCGATACTGGGTCAGATCTATACGCACAGCCAGTTGCATCTTTGCCAGATCCAAATGTTCCCGACTCGATAAATCCAGGTTTTGGCTAACTTCAACATGCGCTTTTGTATTTAACAACGTCACCAGTAAAAACTGTGTTGCCAGGTATTCGTAGTGTACAAACAAAACAAAACCCGTTTCGACCTGGCCAGTATCAACCAGTGATTGTACCAGCAGGTTACTGGTTTCTTTGGTAAACGTGAGATAAGCACTGGCACTATCAGCCGGACTGTCTGCATGCTCAGCCTGATAACCTTCAAGGGAGGTCACAAACGTATTTTCTTCTGCTGATTCCGCAAAATGGCCAACGCCTTTACCCGGCTTGCTCACAAAGGTATGGTGCAACTGGTGACCTAGTTGTTCTAACGCAGGTGTGACGGGCAGGCAACCGTCACGTGGTATCAGTTGCATTTTGCCGTCGTTATTTACTATTAGTTGGTGCACGACAAAATGATGTATCAATATGCTCATGTAGTACTGATGTCCAATTCGTTGATTAAAGATGCAGTTTTTTGAATGAATGATTGTTATCAGATGCACAACGATTATAATCGCTTTATTGCCAAAACTATGCTTTTTCAAGCGAATTAATGACAAGAGGCGTAAAGTGCCCCAACAAAGCCGATACAGTGATGCCGACTTCGAGCGTCTGATGAAC
The DNA here is from genome assembly GCA_017794925.1 of Aestuariibacter sp. Lineage (GTDB taxonomy): Bacteria > Pseudomonadota > Gammaproteobacteria > Enterobacterales > Alteromonadaceae > Alteromonas. The sequence goes on from CP051238.1 coordinate 3,303,681, forward strand.
GATATTATTATGGTACTCGAAAAAGAAGGCGCAGGTCGCGATCTTTCTTTAATGGTACTGGGTAACGTTATTACCCACATATTTGAACAACAGGTTCCGCCTCAACAAAGGCAGGCCATGGTTGAACAATTCACCAAAGTACTGACTAAAAGTGTACAGGGAACAGCATAAGCTACCATGATTTTAGCGGAATCTCCACGGCGTCAACGTGTTACCAAGCTGGTTAACTGGGGTCACTGGTTTGCTTTGGCAAACATTGTTATCGCCATTATTATTGCTTCAGTATACGTAGTATCGTCACCTGCACCAGGCACGGGGCTGGGTACGTTTTATATGTTTGCCAATTGGTTCGGGCATATAGGCTTCCTGACCTTTTTTGGCTTCGTGATTTTTATCCTGCCTTTGTGTTATTTGGATGTGTCCCAACGCACCATTAAAACGATCGCTTCTGTGCTGTCTGCACTCGGATTGGCGGTACTGGCATTTGATGCCCTATTGTTTAATCGTACAGGCTTCCACTTAAGCCACAGTTCAGCGAATCTGCTCAAATCAGAGGCAGCGAACCAACTGATGAACTGGCAGCAGTGGTTATACTTGCTGCTGTTGTTTGTTATCTGGTTAGGCTTCCAGCTTATTCTTGCTAATGCGATTTGGAAACGCATCGATAAATTCATGACACACCGAATTGGGCGGCCTGTTGTCAGTTTTTTCGTAGTGTGTTTTGTTGCAGGTCATGCGATTCACGTATGGGCAGATGCGCAGTTGTATCAGCCGATAATTAAGCAGGACAATATGTTCCCGCTGTCTTACCCCGCTACCGCTAAAACCACAATGTCGCGTTATGGATTGTTGGATATTGAGCGCTATCAACAACGCAAACAATTGCAGTTCGAGCCGGATATTCACACTATTAATTATCCATCGGCACCTGTCTATTGCGCCATTGACGATACACAGTCTGCGTTGCTGTTGGTGCAAACTGACCAGAGCAGTATCCGCAGCGCAGTTAAAAATGCAGACTTACGGGAAATTGAACATTTCTTTACTACAGCAACCAGTGCGGAAGGGTTGATCAGCAGCACGTTGTTTGGGGTGCCAGAGCTGTATCAGCAAAGTCTGGGGCAGGAATCACCGATTTTGCTTGCACTGGCTAAAGCATACGGTATTGCTACCCAGGTTTACGTTGAAGATATTAAATTTTCACCAAACCAATTTCCGGCTGTTAGCTTTGCTGAGTCTTTAGACTCGAGCACAGCGCTAACCATAGCATTTGTATCTGGCGAAACTATTACTTCGCTGCTGTCAAATCAGGACCTCTCTCGTTCACTGATCATGGTTGCGACTGGTTATGAATCTTCACGTGGAAGCTTGTACACAAACTTACCCGTAACTGCCAGTCTTGCCAGTAACGAAGACTTAACCCCTACCCTGCTTAACGCACTGGGTTGCGCGGCAGACGTAAGTTATTACTCAACGGGTCAAAATTTGCTGGCGCCAAAACGTGACTGGCTGGTAAGTACGTCGGGTGAAAAAGTGGTTGTAATTTATGGTGATCAACGTATCGAAGTATTGAGTAACGGAAGTTACGATATTACCCATATCAGCAATGATATGCGCAGCGACGAAGCACTGAACGTAGATTTACTGAGTCGCGCAATTAAGCATCTGACCCGGTTTATGCAATAATAACCATCGGGACTTTTCTATTCCAACAAAAACGGGACGCTTAGCGTCCCGTTTTTAAATGCTGTAAGAACCGATTATTTTGACTTTGAATTATCTTTTTCAACGACGCGGTATGCGGCGCTGTCAAAGCGTTCATCCCGCGGTAAACCAAATTCCCTGTCGATGTTGTTTAACGGGAAAAATGTACGGTCTATAAAGTCTACGTTTACCGTTAGCCCCTGCGCAGAGACCGCCTGCCCATCTTTGATTTTAGGCGCATACCGCCAATGTTTAACCGCATCTAATGCGCTGCCACCGAAAAACTTGCTGCCCTCAACATCCAGCACCCGCGCATTAACCACCTGGCCTTTTTCGTTAAGGTCGAAGCCAACCTGCACGGTAACCTTATCCCGAATTTTCGACCCTGTATCCGGGTAAGCGGGACGCTGGCGCATGAGTGGCATAGGTTCCAATTCGTCTTTCCAGGGTGTCATTTGATGAATTTGCTCGCTATGGTAAGCGGCCAACTCTGCATTGCCAGTACGCGTGTAGCTTTCCGATAACAATGCATGGGCTTGCAAACTCCATGGGTGGCTATAGTCCAGTGCCGAGTCCAAAGACGCGGTAACGCGTTTTAGGTGCACAATAGCTTTTGAATAATCCTGAGCGAAAAACAGCCGCTTGCCCAACATGAACGCTTGATCCAACGTGCGGGTATCCCGCTCCCCCCACTTAGCCTCTGCAAGTGACAAGCCTCGCTCTACAATTTTAATAGAACGCGCCAGTGATAGCGGGGAGTAGTCATTACCCAATAACTGGGTGACAACCAAAAAGTACAACTGTGCGGCGTCGTCCGGATGCGCTGCCTCAGCTTCGTCCAGTGAGGTTAATACTGCTCTTGCCAGGGTTTTGTATTTACGTACTTCTGTGTTTCTATGTAAACCTTGTACGCGATTGTAATACAGATTGGCTAACTCAAGTTTTGCCGCAACGGTACGAAGATGATAGTCGCCAAAATGAGATTCGCTGAATGCAATTACATGCTCAAATTGTTCAATTGCTTTTTCTGTATTACCCGCACTCGCGTAAGCGAGGGCCAGGTTATAGTTAAGATTTAGTAAACTGTCTGGTTGATTAACATAGACAGACTGAGCTTGTTCAAAAGCAGCCTTTGCATATGAAAGCGCTCGCTCATGATCTCCCTGTGCAACTGCGCCCTGATATAACTGATAGCTGTCAATGACCGAAGAAGCATAGGTTTGCGGTATAAGACTGACCGAGATAAAAGCCAACGAGATAGCCAGGCGTGACGGGGTAACTTTCATTCCACTACTCCTAAGTGAAGAACGCAGTCTTTGCGTTAAATTTCAGGTTACTACACCACTAAAGTATAAGATGTGAACAAATTGTCAATGTATATAAGACGAATGGCTTAAAGGGTAATCAACATAAAAACGCCCCGGCAATGACACTAACCAGGGCGTTTGTCGTTGAATTAAAGGAAATTACGCTTTTCCCAATAGCTCAAAGATACTGGAGAAATCGCGATCGGCGTTCCCCTTTAACTGATGCATGCGATATAACGCCTGTGCCGCTGCCGCCATTGGCGTTGATGCACCAACCTGTTGTGCCGCTTCCATCGCCAGGCTTAAATCCTTGTTCATCAGTTTGACCATAAAACCACCCTGGTACTGGTTACTGGAGGGCACATTTTCCATAACATCCGGACACGGGTTGTACTTTTGTAACGTCCAGTTACAGCCCGAACTTTGCAGCATGATGTCTGACATCACTTTGGGATCCAAACCATTGGCAATCGCCAGTTGCAGCGCCTCAGACGTGCCCGTCATGAGTACCGACAACAACATGTTGTTACACAGTTTGGCTATTTGCCCTGCCCCTAAATCACCAGCATGAAACAGGTTCGCACCCATATGCTTAAGGACCGGTTTCGCACGAGAAACCGCTGCTTCGTCACCACCCATAATAAACGTCAATGTGCCTGCAGCAGCGCCTGCGACACCGCCTGAAACCGGCGCATCAATAAACGCAAAACCGGCATTCAGTGCAGCAGAACCCACCGTCTTTGCACTTTGCGCATCAATAGTACTGCAATCAATAAACAACGCGCCTGTTTTCGCGTGGTTTATAATCCCCTCATCAGCCAGGTACAAGGATTTAACATGCTGCGCTGCAGGTAGCATAGTGACCACCACATCAGCATTCTTTACAGCTTCTTGTGGACTGGCAGCGGCTAATGCGCCTTTTTCTTCAAGCTGTTTCACGGCGTCTGGTACCAGATCGAACACCGTAACCGATTCACCTTTTCTAACTAAATTGGCCGCCATTGGGCCACCCATGTTTCCCAAACCAATAAATGCAATATTTGTCATTGTTATGCTCCTAAACGTGCCAACGGATGTGTCGACCAAGGACTGGTAAAGTGCTGCGAGATCACATCCTGAGGGACATCATCAACTGAGCTGTACAACCACTTAGGTTGCTTGTCTTTATCTATAAGTAGCGCTCTGACGCCCTCTGCGAATTCGCCGGATTCACCACAGCGGCAGGACATGATGAGTTCCATCTGAAAACAGGCTTCCAGAGACAATTCAGCGCCGCGAATACACTGTTCCCACACCAGGTGCATAGTGATAGGTGAACCAGCTTCCAGGCCTTGTTTAGCCCGGGAAAACCAATGGTCACTTTGATCGTCACAGTTCAGTATCGCGTTAACGGCTTCACTCGCGCTACTGCAATTAACCAGTATTTCATCAATAACCGGTTGCCAATGAAGAAGTTTCCCGGCTGGCCATTTCGGTTTGTCGAGTTCCTGTTGAGTGCACAACGCGGTAAGTTGATTGTGTATGTCGCCCGCTACCCAATGCTGAGACTCCAGGGCGTCACAGAACGCGTCGAACCCGTCATCTGCTAACACATAATCGCCCAGGCCTACATAGACACCGTCAGTTGCATTCACTGACGCACCTGTCAGACCAAGAAACAGACCCGTTTTACCTGGTGCACGCGGTAAAAAGTAACTGGCACCCACATCAGGATACAACCCGATAGTAATCTCCGGCATAGCCAGCCTTGAAGACGGTGTCAGGATCCGGTGGCTAGCACCTGCCAACAAACCGATTCCGCCCCCCATGACAATGCCGCCACCCCAAACAGCAATCGGTTTAGCATAGCGGTGAATCAGGTGATCCAATTCGTATTCGCGAGCAAAAAAATCAGCCAGAAAATCGGGAACCTGATGTTGTTGTGCCTGCATAGCCTGATACATAGACACGATGTCACCACCAGCACAAAACGCTTTGTCGCCTTCACTGTTTAACAACACCAACGCGATACTGTCGTCGTGCTGCCAGTCGGATAACTGCTCAAATAATCCTTTGGCCATATCCAAATCGAGGGCATTTAACGCTTTTGGTTTGTTTAGCGTTACTACGCCAATGTCACCACCCGAAGCAGCGGGAATACGTTTTACAATGAGCTTGTTTGTCATAATGGCTCCTTTGACTTACAGTAACTGGCTGCCTTCCTGCAAGATCTGGCGACTGATGATGAGTCGCATAATTTCGTTAGTCCCTTCCAGGATTTGATGCACTCGCACATCGCGCATATGGCGCTCAAGTGGATATTCTTTGATGTAGCCATATCCACCATGGATTTGCAGGGCTTCATTACATACCCGGAAACCAACGTCAGTCGCAAACCGCTTTGCCATGGCGCAATACGCTGTCTTTTGTGAATCATCTTCATCCAGTTTAGCAGCTGCCATACGGACCAGTTGGCGAGCGGCGACCAGCTCGGTGTTCATATCTGCCAGCTTGAATTGCAATGCCTGAAACGCCGCTAGCGGCTTGCCAAACTGTTTACGCTCCAGCATGTAGTCACGCGCCGTATCGAGCGCCTGTTGTGCCGTGCCAATAGAACAGGTCGCAATATTAATACGGCCACCGTCAAGGCCTTTCATTGCAAAGGTAAAGCCTTGTCCATGTTCACCGAGCAAACTTTCATGGCTAATTTCGACGTTGTCGAACGTAATCATACGGGTGGGCTGTGCATTCCAACCCATTTTCTCTTCGGCCTTACCATACACAACACCAGGCGCATTGGCCGGCACAACAAAAGACGAAATGCCTTTGGCACCGTCGTTAGAGGTTCTGGCCATCACGACAAGTACATCGGTTTCACCGGCGCCAGAAATAAAGACTTTGCTACCGTTTAACCGGTAACCTGCATCCGTTTTCTCCGCTTTCGTGCTTAAACTGGCGGCATCCGAACCTGCCCCCGGCTCTGTCAGGCAGTAGGACGCTAGTTGTTCACCCGTTACTAAACCGGGTAACCACTGCGCTTTTATCGCGTCGGCTCCCCATGATGCAATCATCCAGGTCGCCATATTATGAATGGTGAGCATCGCAGTTGTCGTGGTACAGCCCATAGAGAGCTGTTCAAAAATTATGGAAGAATCTAATCTGCTAAGCCCTAATCCACCATCCTCTTCAGGGGTGTAAAGGCCACAAAAACCCAGCTCACCCGCTTTGCGAATAGTTTCAATCGGGAATGTGTGATCCCTGTCCCACTGGGCAGCATGAGGAGCCAATTCCTGCATGGCAAACTGCTTAGCAACGTCAGCAAAAGCCTGCTGATCTTCGGTCATGTTAAAATTCATTGGCTCCCCCTTATCGCAAGTTGATTGTCATATTCGGGCCACTGGGAATATCTTGTTCCGGCCAGCGAGAAGTCACGGTTTTTGTTTCGGTATAGAAACGCACAGCTTGTTTACCGTATGCATGTAAGTCGCCGAAGAAAGAGTTCTTCCAGCCGGTGAACGAAAAGAACGGCAGCGGTACCGGGATAGGTACGTTAATGCCGACCTGACCAACTGTCACTTCGGACTGGTACTTGCGTGCAGCAGCCCCGCTGGAGGTAAAAATGGAGGTACCATTGCCATAAGGATTACTGTTAACCAGTTCAAGGGCTTCTTCAAGGGTATCCACGCACATGCAGCACAATACCGGGCCAAAAATTTCTTCCTGATAAATACGCATCTCGGTGGTGACATCTTTAAACACTGTCGGACCAATCCAATGCCCGTTTTCCATACCCTCTACAACAATGTCACTGCCGTCCACCATACATGTAGCGCCCTGCGCTTTACCTGATGCAATAAGGTCCTGCACGCGCTGTTTTGCAGCTGCACTGATTAGAGGGCCAAAACCTGCATTATCGTCATTCCATACACCGGGCTTAACTACGCTGATTTTTTCAGCCAGTTCATCAATCCATTCCTGAGCACTACCAACAAACACGGCAACGGATATCGCCATACAACGCTGACCTGCAGCACCAACAGAGGCACCAACCAAATTGTTAATAACATGTTTTTTGTTGGCATCTGGCATGACGACCGTGTGGTTTTTTGCCCCTGCGAAACACTGTGCACGTTTCATATTGTCAGTGGCCGTACGATAGATATACTGACCAACCGGTACAGAACCAACAAACGATACCGCGGCTATATCAGGGTGGTTCAGCAATGTATCGACCTGATCTTTACCGCCATGCACAACATTTAACACGCCCGCTGGTGCACCGGCTTCAATAAACAGTTCTGCAAGTAGCATCGGCGTGAGCGGATCCTGTTCAGATGGCTTAAGTACAAATGTGTTTCCACAGACGATTGCCAGTGGGAACATCCACAACGGAATCATAGCCGGGAAGTTAAACGGGGTGATACCTGCGCACACACCGATAGGCTGGATGAAGCTACAGGTATCAATACCACGGGCGACGTTTTCAACCGTTTCCCCCATCATCAGACTGGGGGCATTCATGGCTTGTTCTACGACTTCAATCCCACGCCATACATCTCCCATGGCGTCGTCAAATACTTTTCCGGTTTCTTCTGCCAGTACGGTCGCAATGCGCTTTTGATCGCGTTTCAGGATCGCCTGATAGCGCATCATGATTCTGGCCCGCTCGGTAACAGGCACCTGTCGCCAGCTTTCAAATGCGGTTTTTGCCGCTTCAAGCGCTCGCTGCATTTCGGCATCCGTCGTCACCGGCGTACGGGCAATAACTTCACCATTTGCCGGATTGGTAACATCAATAAAATGCTCAGTAGTAGAGGCGATCATTTCGCCATTTATTAGAAGTGGAACCTGTTTCATCGCTATCTCGGTAACTGTGTTGAATACGCTAACGCTATACCAAGCATACGTTAACGTAAACGTAACCCTGTAAAATGCAGCTGCACTCTTGTAAATTTATTGTGACATAAAGGTTATATTTCGGCGCCTTTTGTCTATTATTAGATCAGCAATACGCTTCAGGGCGTGCCAAATCTTACTCTGGCTGATATGCTAAGTATGTTGATGTAACTAAGGAATTTCAGTGCTGAAGCCGTCTTTTGTATTAATTCGTTTGCTGTTTATACACGATCGCCGGGGCAATCTATGAGCCAACGGCTTCGCGTTGCCATCATTGAGGATAATGCCACTGCCCGTGCAACCATCCGTAGCCATCTCATTGTATTAGGCAATCTGGAAGTCAGTAGTTTTAGTACGGGTACAGAACTTAAAAACGCACTGAAAAAACAAAATTTTGAATTGTTAATTTTTGATTTTCACTTAGGGCAGCGGCGCAATGGTGTCGAGTGGGTTCAGGTCCTACGCCAGTCAGAGTTTATCCAACCCAGCACCGGTGTGGTTTTTCTAACCGCTGACCGTTTACCCCAGACCATCGGTCAGATCATCGATACCCACCCGGATCTTCTGTTACTTAAGCCTTATACGATAAATGCGTTGCACAGAGGCATTAAGCATTATCTGGAATATCGGAAGTACGCCAGTACAGCACTGCGTTATATGGATGAGGGCAAAATCGGTGCAGCGATATCAACGCTGGATAAACGCAGCAAGGAAAAATTGCCCCCACGTGTAGCCACAGATTTAGAAAAATTGCGCGCCCGGTTATTATTGCAAAAGGGCCAGTATGCAGACGCCCTTGCTATTTATGAATCTACCCTCGCTCAGTCAAACAAAGTATTGTGGGCACAGTGGGGAAAATTGAAATGTCACTATCAAACGGGAAACTGGTCAGCGTGTCATGCCAGCCTGGATGATATGCTTGAAACCTTACTCACCCGCGATAAAGCATTTGAGTGGTTAGCGTGCTTGTCGTTTGAACAAGCTGCCTATGAAAAAGCGGAATACTTCTTAGACCATATCCAGGACAGCGATTTAAGCTTACCTGCTACGCGGTTAAAAACCATGACGTATCAAAAGCAAAACCGCATTGTTGAAAGTATCGATTTATTACAGAAGAAGCGGGAATACAACCGCTCTACCAAAGAGCGGTTTGATGAGTTCACCTTTGAACTGGCAGAATTTTACCTGAGTATTGCTCAGGAGAGCCCTTACAATCACAGAGAAGAAAGTTTAAGTCAGGCCCGAAAACTGATGGGGGTGGCGGCGCGTAGTCAATCAGATTTACAAATGCAACAGCGCCACGACTACCTGTTGGCATACAGCTATGTAATGGAAGATCAGTTAGGTAAAGCCCGTGATGTGGTCAATCGCGAACACATGAATGTATTCCAGCGCAGCTCAGCCAACACCCTGATTGTCGCCGCCCGTGTGGCAAGCTCGTTGGGTGATGAAAAACGAGCGATACACATGCTGGAACTGGCAAGAGGAAAATCAGAACTGGGAGAAATGCCGGCCGAGCAACAAACATTGCAATCCCGTATGCTCAATGCAGAAAAAGACACCGGACTGGCCGATAAACGCGCAGAGCATTTCAACGAGCAGGGTCAACAACTGTTTGTGAAAAAACAGCACATTGACGCACTAGGCGCGTTTTATCACGCCCTTCAGTTAACGCCCGATGAACCCGCTTATCAACTCAACATGCTGCAAACCCTGCTGATTTGTGGTGAACATAGTTATCGGGCCATGACATTGGAACGATTAGTAACAGGGCTGTTATCTCAGCCCTTGTCAGTGAATAATCAACGCCGTTATGCTCAGTTACTGCAGCAGTATCCGCAGCTGTCTGAAGCCGTCTCAGCGGATGGAGCCCAATCAGGCGCCAGTGAGTCGGGTTAACAGGCTGGACGTATCCCAGCGTCCACCACCCAATTTTTGTACATCAGCGTAATATTGATCCACCAAGGCAGTGAGCGCCAATGTAGAACCATTGCGACGAGCTTCTTCCAGCGCAATCGATAAGTCCTTACGCATCCAGTCGACAGCAAAGCCAAAAGTATATTCGCCTTCGATCATGGTACTGGCACGATTTTCCATTTGCCAGGACTGGGCCGCACCTTTGCTGATCACGTCAATCACCGCAGCACAATCCATGTTGGCTTGCTTACCGAAATGCAGCGCTTCAGCCAACCCCTGAACAATCCCGGCAATACAGATTTGATTCATCATTTTTGCCAGTTGACCACTGCCATGCTCGCCCAGTAATTGACTGTGACGGGCATAGGCATCCATTATCGGTTGCGCTTTATCAAACGCATCCTGTTCACCCCCTACCATAATGGTAAGCTGACCGTTTTCTGCACCGGCCTGGCCGCCTGAAACAGGCGCATCTAAAAAGCGGAGACCTTTGCTGGCACATGCCTCTGCCAGTTCTCTGGCCAACTGCGCAGATGCGGTTGTATGGTCAACCAGTATAGCGCCGGGATTCGCAGTTTGAAGTGCGCCCTGACTACCCGAAACAACCTCTCGTACATCGTCGTCATTACCTACACACACAAAGATGATTTCGGCATCTTTTGCTGCCTCTGATGGGGTTAATGCCACATCTCCACCGTAAGTTTGTTGCCAGGTTTGAGCCTTGGCTGTAGTGCGGTTGTATACACAAACCGAGTGACCGGCTTGTTGAAGATGGCCTGCCATTGGATAGCCCATGACACCTAATCCAATAAAACTAACTTGCATGAGTTGCGTTCCTGTCTGCAAAAACTGGGCATAGTCTAGCATGGTATTGCGCTGGATCATCCTGCGTCGGGTTAATCTGCTGGAATTGGCTTTTGCTGACGATTACACTGGTATTAACCATACCCATTTTGCAGTCGCCCAAGGAGGATTGGCATGCAATCACCCCCTAACGTCGCTATGTTCAGTACACAAGCGTACGACAAGCAGTCGTTTGCTTCACACGCTCTGTATGCAGATATTAAGGTAACGAGTTTTGATACGCCCCTGACCGCTAAAACAGTGTCTTTGTGTGAAGGGTTTAATACCGTATGCGCCTTTGTAAACGACAAGCTGGATGCTGATATTCTTCAGCAACTCTATGCCTCCGGAGTACGGCACGTAGCAATGCGCTGTGCAGGCTACAATAACGTTGATATTGATTACGCAACGAAGCTGGGAATGGCAGTATCAAGGGTGCCGGCATATTCACCAGAGGCTGTTGCTGAACATGCGCTGGCACTGATCATGACGTTAAACCGAAAAACCCATAAAGCGTACAACCGGGTGCGCGATGGTAACTTTGATTTAAACGGGTTATTGGGATTTACCTTACACGATAAAACGGTTGGTGTTGTCGGTACCGGCCATATAGGCGCTGCGTTAGTGCGGCTTCTGTCGGGATTTGGCTGTCGAATTTTGTGCTTTGATCCCTACCCTAACGACGAGTTAAAGGCATTGGGCGCTGAATATACCGATTTAACAACACTGTTCAGCACCAGCCATATAATTAGTCTGCATTGCCCGCTGAATGAAGAGAGCCACCACCTGATCAATGAACAGTCTCTTGCCAGCATGCGGGATGGTGTCATGCTGATTAACACATCACGGGGGGGACTCATCGATTCCAGGGCTGTGATCAATGCATTAAAGACTCACAAATTGGGATACTTAGGTCTGGATGTGTATGAAATGGAATCTGAGTTATTTTTCCGTGACCATTCCGGCGAAATTATTCAGGACGACGTTTTTGAACGCTTAGCCACATTCCACAACGTGCTGATTACCGGGCATCAGGGCTTCTTTACTATCGAAGCGCTCAGCCAGATAGCAGAAGTGACTCTGGAAAATATGATTGGATTTAACTCAGGGTTTGCCAAGCCGTTTGCGAATCAGGCAACACCAGCAAGTCGATTTTTAGTGCTACCGTCATTAGCTGACACGTAGCCACATATGAAAATATTTACCCAGCCACTTAAACGGTGGCTGCTGGTTGTATTGGCGTTCGAGAGCCAGTAAGGCGTCATAGTCTTCACTGGCTTTTTTGGTGTCCCTCAAATAGTCGTGAAAACAGCGAATGCCGCGTGATGAGACGATCGTAAAGCCCAGCTCTTCAACCCACTGCGTCACCTCGGCCACGGGCAGAGGTTGCTTCGGATTCAAACGAACCTGCTTTTTTACTTTCATGCCACGGGAAATATAGTCAAAATTACCGTAAACAGCATTACCAAACAGTGCGGCATCACGGTTGAAAAACGTCAGGCTTAGCCAACTACCAGGCCGCATTGACTGCGCCATATGTGCTAGCGCCGCCTTCGGGTCTTCCAGCCACTCAAGAACAGCATGACAAAGCACAACATCATACTCAGCGAGGTTAGTCACACTTTGTAAATCCGCGTGTTTTTTAACCACACTCTCAGGTACGTCGGCAATAGACAAGATCTCGGATGAAATATCAGTAAGTGTCAGGTTGTGGCCTTTATCTGCTAAGTACGCTGACATTACGCCCGTGCCACCACCCAACTCTATGATATTTAGTTTGCCTTCGGGTAACAATTCATCAAGTGCTTCACATAGCAACTGATGGCGGAGTGCGCCCTTTGTAGTACCGTAAATGTTCCGGGCGAATTTGCCGGCAATGCCATCAAAAGACTGATCTTTCACTGAATGACCCTATGCAGGATTATCGATATCGATAAAATCGACAGTTAACCCAAACTCGGCAGCCAGATGTTCGCCTACTGTTTTGACACCGTAACGTTCCGTCGCATGATGCCCTGCGGCAATGAATCCAATATTCATCTCACGCGCGATGTGTATGGTTTGTTCTGACACCTCACCGGTAATAAACACCTGAGCGCCTGCCATTGCAGCTTGCTCAATAAAACTCTGACCGCCGCCTGTACACCAGGCGATACGTGAAATATTGCTCTGGCTGGCTGATTCGGTAGCGACACAAGGTCTTCCTAAAGCGTTTTCCAGCGTAAGGGTTAAGCTATCGAAAGTAGTATCCACGCTTCCCTGCATCACAACACCTTCGGGTGCGATCCCGGGAACAGGGAGAATATCTTCACAGCCCATTATCGCACCTAAGCGAGCATTGTTACCCCACTCCGGGTGCACATCGATGGGAAGATGGTAAGCAATCAGGTTGATATTATGCTGGATCAGGCTACCTAACCGGCGACGTTTCATACCCGTCACCCGTGGCTCTTCGCCTTTCCAGAAATAGCCATGGTGGACTAACAGCGTATCAGCCCCCTTTTCTATCGCGGCATCGATAAGCCTTTGGGAAGCGGTGACTCCTGTCACGATATGACGAACGACTTCGCTGCCTTCCACCTGAAGTCCATTTGGGCAGTAGTCTTTGATTAACCCTGCTTTTAACTCTTGATCGAGGTAGCTAACTAACTGTTGGCGTTGCATCATTTATGCCTCCCGGGAATAACTTTCAGCACTGATCCCCTGGGCGACAAACGGCACCAGATGAGCGATCACATCCTGAATTTCAATATCCTGTTGATAATCGGCTTTGGCGATATCTTTGAGCGCCTGGCTGGACGCCATTGAAAACACAAAACTGCCAATAGCAAAATGAAGTCGCCAAAACAGTTCATCAGCGGGAATAGCGGGTAACGCAATACGTAGCATGCTTAACAGCCCTTCGATAGTCTCGCCATAATTACCCAGTATGAATTTACGCAGGTGTCCCTGTGATTCTGTATAACCTTTGCCAAGTAATTGCACAAAAATTTCGGTACCGTTTGGCTGAACGGCATTGAGATGTAATAACGGCAGAGCCAACCCTTGCAGGACCTGGTCAACACCCTTGCGACCTTGAGAAGGAATAACCCTTGCCAACATATTGTCGACCTCAGGCATAAGCACATCAAAGTAGCGCTTGAGTACTGCCTGAATCAGATTCTTTTTACTACCAAAGTGATAGTTAACTGACGCCAGGTTAACATTCGCTTTGGCAGTAATTTCACGCATTGAAGTCTGACCATAACCCTGTTCTGCGAACAAGGCTTCGGCTGCATCAATAATTCGCGCTTTTGTTTGCTTGCTCATGTATTACCGTTTAAACCACTCAGGTAACTTGTTTACAACACGCATCAACGCACGTTCAGTGCCTTGCGCAAAAGACATCCCCAGCTTTTCTGCAACGTTTTTCTTAACTGCATATTTTACAGAAAAGATCTCCCGCTCAGGAAAGACACTCATGATGTAGTCGTCAGACGTGCCAATTTGGTCAATCAACCCCAGGTCCAGTGCCTGTGTACCGTACCAATATTCGCCTGTTGCCACTTTGGCTATATCGAGCGATTCGCGGTTCTCACTGACCCAGTTCTTGAACATGCCGTGTACCGCTTCCAATTCCTGCTGAAACTTTTCACGGCCTTCATCGGTATTTTCACCAAACACAGTTAGTGTGCGCTTGTACTCACCAGCGGTGTGTTGTTCAAACTCGATATCGTTTTTCTTTAATAGCTTATGGAAGTTAGGTAATTGCGCCAATACACCAATTGATCCAATTATAGCAAACTGACTGGCCATTAATTTGTCTGCAACACAGGCCATCATGTAACCGCCGCTCGCCGCCACCTTATCTACCGACACGGTCAGGGATAACCCCTTGTCTTTAATGCGCTGTAATTGTGCTGCCGCCAGCCCATAACCATGAACTACACCACCGCCACTTTCAATTTTTACCAGTACTTCATCCTGCTTTTCGGCAATACACAACACCGCAGTCACTTCTTCACGAAGTCGGTCAACTTCATGGGCATCCATAGAGCCTTTGAAGTCAATCACAAACAGCCTTCCTGCTTCACCTTCTTTCGCAGGCTTTTCCTGTTTTTGTTGCTTTTTTTGTGTCTTCGCAAGTTTTTTCAGGCTGGCTTTATCTAAAATGACCTGCCGTGCGTAGTCAGTAATGTCTTTCAGCTGTTCAGAGATTGACGTGATCTCCAGGTGCCCTTTTCCCTGTTTTTGCTTAGCCGCAATGCCCGCTAAAGCGGCAAGTACCAGCACAATTGCCGCAACTAAAGTGACGGCCTTAGCTAAAAATAATCCGTATTCGTATAAAAATTCCACAAATGCCTCTATTTTCGTTCTTTTACGTGAGCTTATCAGGCAAATAATACCAGTGATTGTGCACAGTGACGACATAGGATGACGCAAAAAAATAAGGCCAGCATTAGCTGGCCTTATTGCGAATCATAGATTGGTGTTTTAGTTAGCAATAACTGACGTATCAGTTACTGGTATTGCCGTAGCACCAGACTTGATAAAACCAGACACCTCTAGTTGCATTTCACGGGTAACTGCCGCACTGGCTGCCGGGCTCAGACTTGAAGCATGAGCACCACTGTTGAAACGCACCTGACCGCTTACCGTGCCGGTTTCAGAAGAAACGGTAGACGTTACCTGTTCTAATCCAATCATCGCAGCCATTGGATTTTGACCCGACAACGGCAGTGAAGTCACAACCGGGTTAACCTGATCGGGCAGGTTATCACCACCGTCACCCACAACAGTCATAAAGTGTACCGGTGTATTAGAACCCAGAAGCTCGGCATAAGCTGTTGGATCACCCGCGTCCAGAATGGTCTGTGCAGCAAAACCAAATTCAGCAAACACACTGTTGATGGCCGCTAGTTGCTCTGCATTCAAGGCTGCAAAGAAATTAGTTGCTGCTTCACGCAGTTGCGCTTCGGTTGGATTCTCGCCATAGTAGGTCGCGACAAAAGTCTGGAAATCTTCAGACGTTTGCAACATCAGTAGTGCTTTGATCAGCGGGCCGAAGTCAGGCGACTCAAGTAAGAAGTTACCAATACCACTGGCTGGTGATTCAAGCGATGCGGCTTTAATCGCAAACATACTATCCAGCGCAGCGTTACCCAGCGTGTTATTCGCTAACGCTGAGAAGTTCGCGCCGGTAATCGCACCTAAAGAAACGCCCATCATTGATACGTTAGTTGTATCGATATCCACATTACCAGTAGTAGACATATCTACAATGGCATTGATACCTAAACGAAGACCTAACAGGTCAGCCACACTTTGACGCAGGTTATCACGTGCAGTAGGCAGAGACGCCAGGTTCATATAGTGAGTTGGAGACACTGTGCTGGCATTAATGTCATCAGTACCGTCCATGTCTACGTCGAAGCCGCGGCTTCCGTGTAAAGGATGGTCGATAGCAATGGTAGCAACGCCGTGCAACGATAAGGTGCCGCTGATAGCCATCATCTGTTCTTTAGTACCCGTGATACCGTGTACCAGAATAGCGACCGGCCAGCCTGCTGCAGGTTTAGTAATAGGATATCCCAATGCCGTAGCAACAACCGGATCTGGCACAGTGACCTGCACTTCAAGGCTGTTTGAAGCAACCGTAGACTGTGGAATGGGACTGAAACGAGTAAGGTTACGCTTACTGTCAATCATTTCACCGTTCACGCGCAAATCAGCCAGACCAACGCTGCTACACAGTGTGTAATTAGGACCAGGGGTCGCAACCGCTTTCACTTCGTCAGATAAGCCGGCTAACACAATACCGCTGTCACACGCTGCATGCCAAAAATCGTTCACCGGTGCCAATGGGTTTGTCATTGACGGAACAGGCAGATAGTACGGCAGACTAATAGTACCGCTGTAGCGTTCTGCGGCACAGAATGCACCAACTTGTGGAAGAATGTTCGAAGACAAACCCACTGCAACGGTATTCATTGCTCCCCAGTAAGCGCTAAGCTGGCCGGATGCCGTACCTAACAGACCATCACAGGTTTGCAGCAAGGAAAAATCAGTGGCATCAATCGCTGCCTGTACCTGCGCAGACTGACCTGACTTCGCTAATTCCACCGCGCCAGCAAGCGTTGCATCACTGACCAGGTTAAGGGCTTCCATTGCATTGTCAGGGCCTGTCGCATCCTGAACAACGATAGCAGGCAACGCCTGTCCGACCGTGGATGGATCTGTTTGTAATGCAGCAACCACAGGCGCAACCAACAACTGCTTAACGGTGCCCAGCACATCAGTTGTTGACTGCGTGGTAAACGCAGAAACGTAGGTAATTTCCTCACGCTCATAACCCGCACTTAACAGCGGATTGACGTACGAATTAACAATGGTTTGAAGCTGCAACTGAGACTCTGTTGCCAGTGGTTTGGTATTGATGTCCTGACGGACCAGATCCCAGGTCGTTGAGCCCTGTACTGATTTACCAGATGTATCCTTTAAACCTGTTGTCATTACCAGCATATGGCCTGTCGCCGGCTTCAATGGTTTCAGAGGAACAACACTAATAGTGCTGTCATCTACCAGAGATAAAACAAAATCCACACCGTATGTCAGCTGGTCGCCCAACTTACAACCTGATGATGGGATGGCTGACGCTGCACAGTCAGGATCGCTTTGATCCAAACCTAACACTGCTTCAAACAAATGCACACCCGCTGATAGCGATGATGCATCCAACGCTTCACCCGGTGCCATATCAACACTGATAGTGAAAGGGTGCTGAATTGACCAGCCATCCAGTACATTTAAGGCAGCCTGAGGATCGCCAAAATCAGTGGGGTCCGCTACCGGGATGTTCAGCGTGTAATCGAAGAAACCGTCGTCACCAGGGAGCATGAGGAGGTCATTCGGCACATTCAGGTTGCCGTTGGCCGGGTCAAATACAACGCGAGAAAAGGGGCTAACTTCATCTGTACTACTATTGATGTCATCAATTGACTTTCCACCGCCGCAGCCCGTTAACCCCAGTGCCAAGGCCACACTGGTGCTAAGAATTAGTTTTTTCATTATTTCTCCCTACAAAACGGATTATTGTTATCCTGGCTTATGCGTGTCTGACTTTACTACTAAGGCCTAATACCTTGATCATAGTCTAAAAATCGAACATGTACGACCAGTTGTTATTGACCATATTATTTTCTTTATCGAAATATTGCAAAATTTTGTTAACTTTTTGTAAGGTAATATTCTACCTAACTGATTTTACGAGTATTTTAAGGAATTCGCAAAACAACTCAACAAGAATAGGTTTACTTGATTCAGGATATTTGTATCATCACTGCCAATTATCTATTCCGAATCCGGGCGAGCAGAGGCTTAGCCCTTCAAGCAAGTTTAGCAGGTATCAAAATTTATGAATGATTATCACGCACCCAAAGACCTTCTTAATCAAAAAGTAATCCTCATTACGGGTGCTGGTGATGGAATAGGAAAACAGGCTGCGCTCACCTATGCTGCGCATGGGGCGACATGTATCTTACTGGGCAAAACAATCAGTAAACTCGAAGCGGTCTACGATGAAATAGTCCGGAATAACGGCCCTGAACCAGCCATTGTGCCACTGGATTTGCAAGGCGCAACACCAGAACACTATGCAGGCATGGCAGGCACGATTGGCGACCAGTTTGGCAAGCTGGATGGTGTCCTCTTTAATGCTGGTGCTTTAGGACACTTAAGTCGCTTCGCCGACATTTCGCCTGAAGAGTGGCAGAAAGTCATGCAGATTAATGTCAATAGCAGCGTCTATATGCTTCAGGCTCTGTTACCCGTTCTAGGTAAAGCAGAACAGGCTTCTGTTATCTTTACCAGCTCTTCCGTTGGCCGCAAAGGTCGCGCGTTCTGGGGAACCTATTCCGTGTCTAAGTTTGCCACCGAAGGTATGATGGAAGTGTTGGCCGATGAATATAAAAACAGTCACATTCGTTTTAACTGTATAAATCCCGGCGCAACACGCACGGCGATGCGTGCCTCGGCGTTTCCAGCCGAACAACCAGAAACACTGAAAACACCTGCCGATATCATGCCTATCTACTTGTATTTAATGGGCAACGACAGTCTGGAAGTAAATGGTCAGTCTCTGGATTGCCAACCTAAGTAGTTCTAATGTGATTTTCTGTTAAAAACAACAAAGCCACCTTTCGGTGGCTTTGTTAATTAGGCCAATGGCTTGTGCATTACATGGCTTATTCGCCGATTTTCGCCCAGGTATCACGTAAGCCTACGGTTTGGTTAAACACTAACTGGGCGTCAGTGCTGTCTTTATCCAAACAAAAATACCCCGTACGCTCGAACTGCCATGCGCCTATCTCAGGCACGCGAGCAGCCAGACCAGGCTCAGCCCAACCTTGTTTTACCTGCAGGCTGTCCGGATTAATTGCGTCTACAAAGCTTTCTTCTGCAGCAGGGTTAGGTACATTGAACAAGCGGTCATACAGTCTGAACTGCGCAGCCTCACCCGTTGCAACATCCACCCAGTGGATTACACCTTTTACCTTGCGGCCATCAGCCGGGTCCTTGCCAAGCGTCTCTGCATCATAGGTACAATATACCGTGGTTACGTTCCCCTGCTCGTCTTTCTCAACACGATTGGCTTTCACCACATACGCATTGCGCAAGCGGACTTCTTTATCCAGCACAAGGCGTTTAAATTTCTTATTTGCAGATTCACGGAAGTCTTCAGCTTCAATCCAGACCTCACGACCAAAGCTCAACTCGCGGGTGCCCATCGATTCATCACTAGGATGATTCGGTGCGTTCAGAGTTTCCTGCTGACCTTCAGGATAATTTTCGATAATCAGTTTTATCGGGTCCAGCACAGCCATAGCACGTGGGGCATTCACGTTTAAATCGTCGCGAATACACGCTTCCAGCATGCCCATTTCAACCATGTTATCCATCTTGGTTACGCCAATGCGCTTACAGAATTCGCGCACCGATGCCGGGGTGTAACCACGACGACGGAGTCCTGCAATGGTAGGCATTCGCGGATCGTCCCAACCTGACACGTGCTTTTCTTCGACCAATTGAATTAATCGACGCTTACTCAGTACAGTGTATTCCAGGTTCAGACGTGAAAACTCATACTGACGCGGTGTACACTCAATAGAAATGTGCTCAATCACCCAATCGTAAAGACGACGGTTATCCTGGAACTCGAGAGTACACAATGAATGGGTAATGCCTTCAATGGCGTCCGAAATACAATGCGTAAAGTCGTACATTGGATATACACACCACCTTTCACCTGTTTGGTGATGGTGGGCAAATTTAATGCGGTAAATAACCGGATCACGCATACACATAAACGGCGATGCCATGTCGATTTTCGCACGAAGACAGCAATGCCCTTCCTGGTATTCACCGGCGGTCATTTTAGCAAATTCAGCAACGTTAGTTTCGATACTCGTGTCGCGATAAGGGCTATTTTTACCCGGTTCGGTTAACGTACCGCGCATTTCGCGCATGGCTTCCTGAGTACTAAAGTCCACATACGCCAGGCCTTTTTCAATCAACTCAACGGCATAGCCATGTAAGCGGTCGAAGTAATCCGATGAATAGCGGGCATCACCGTCCCACTCAAAACCCAACCACTGAACGTCTTGCTGAATTGAGTTAACAAACTCAATGTCTTCTTTAGCCGGGTTAGTATCATCAAAACGCAGGTTGCACGTGCCCTGGTAATCCTGAGCGATACCAAAATTCAGACAGATAGATTTTGCGTGACCAATATGAAGAAAACCGTTTGGTTCGGGCGGGAAGCGCGTTTTAACGGTTGAGTGAAGTCCACTCGCTAGGTCTTTATCGATGATTTGGCGGATAAAATTGGTCGGACGGTGTTCAGTCTCGGCCATTCGCGATGCCCCTTATTTTATTATTTAATGACTGTCGGTTACGTGATATCGCCCCCTGCAGGAAGCCGATGATAAGTATCACGCCGTATTTCATGAGTATATCATTGTCTTAGGGTCGCAAACCACGTTTATTATCGTCGGGACTGTGTGCTAACTTCCCATTGTTGTGAATTCATCTATACTGCGGCATATTGCCTTTATATGAAATTGTGTAGTCGCTGTTGTACAGAGTTAAACACAACTGTTTTCGTCAACAATAAATTACTCTAAAGCATGAAAAACAAAGCCACCTCTTTTGATATCGCACATATGGCCGGCGTGTCGCAGTCTACTGTCTCCCGCGCCTTAAATGACAGCCCGCTGGTCAATATCGAGACCCGACGCAAAGTGCAGGAAATTGCGCAGCAGTTGAATTATAAGGTCGACAAGAACGCCAGTAACCTGCGAAGACAGCGAAGCAGTACCATTGCCTTGTTGCTATTTGAAGACCCAACGTCTGACGATTCAATGATTAACCCATTTTTTTTATCCATGCTGGGCAGTATTACCAAGGCTTGTGCAAGTCGAGGTTATGATTTGCTTGTCTCATTTCAGAATTTGGACAGTGACTGGCATGCCGAATTTGAAGACTCGCACAAAGCAGACGGCATTATTTTGCTGGGTTATGGAGACTACCGTTCTTACGAGGGAAAACTCACTCAACTCCAACAACAAGGTACCCATATTATGCGCTGGGGAGCGCCGGTTGCAGAATACCCGGGCATTTCCATTGGCTGCGATAACTTTCAGGGCGGAAAAGATGTCACCGAGCATGTGCTGTCTTTACGCGAAGGTCGATACGCGTTTATTGGCGACGTTGGAGACAAAGCGCCGGAATTCCAAGCGCGCTATGAAGGTTACCTGGACGCCATAAAAGTACACGGTCCAGGTGCTATCGCAAGTATACAAATTGATGCGATATCCGCTGAGTCTGCTGGTATTGAAGCCGCACAACGATTACTAGCAAGCAGTACTCCCCTGCCCGACGCTATCGTCTGTGCTGCCGATATCATCGCAGTAGGCGTACTTAAAGCATTGAAAACAGCGGGCGTTAAGGTACCTGATGACATAGCTGTTGTGGGTTTCGACAATATACAACTTTCAGCATTTACAACGCCAAGTCTTACCACGGTCCAACAAAACACCATTCAGGCCGGAGAAGCGTTAGTGGAAAATCTGTTACGCGCTATTGATGGCGAAGCGACCACGGATTACCTCATGCCTGCTACGTTAATTGTCAGGCAGTCCTGTGGAAAGGAAATATAGAAAAGAGAAAGCGGCAAAATCAGCCGCTTTCCTGTTTAACATATCAGTATATTTTACTGACGGGCCATTTGGTCCAACAGCGCTTGCTCGAATGCCTTGGATTGCACAGGGCCGTTTTTCACAAATACCCTGACCCCGTGTGCCGGCACAGTGGCTGATATGCCATTGTCTGTGGCGGTTATACCTGTATCCGTTACCAATTCCTGCCATTCTCCTGCATCGACAAACTTAACCGCTCGCATTTCAATTGCAGTATCGCCTTTGTTTAACATCACGAGGGCTGTTTGTTGGGATTCATCATCCTGCACCACACGGAAAAAGATAGCTTCATGCCCGCTCATCTTCACTGTGTACTGCAATCCCCGCTGAAGCGCTGGTGACTGTTGGCGAACCGTGGCTATGCGGGATAAATTTTCTCGAATGGGGTGAGAACTGGCTTCACTTAACCTTTCCTGTCCAATAAAATTCCTGTTGCCCTGGTGTTCCGAGGTTCCCCGCATGTAACCGAATTCAGAGCCCTGATACACAACGGGTATACCTCGAGCAGTGAACAACCAGTTATGCGCATCAATAAACCCCTCGTCACTGGCGTTCATTCTTGCCATATCGTGGTTATCGTAAAACGTAGTGAGCTCGTACGGGTTATGGTATGGGCCATGTGTCAGATACAGGGTCTCTGATAAGGTTGCAAAATCACTATCTGCATTTTCAAACACCGATACCATCGCTTTTTGCATCGGAAAATCGAGTACTGAAATACCACCGTTTTTAGGCTGGGTATGCTGGGCAATAAAGTTTGCGTCATATTGAAAGCTTTCACCAAACATATAGAAGCCAGGATGCGCTTCGCGCACCCTATCCGACATTTCACGCCAGAACTGATGAGAAACATGTCGAATAGTATCAATTCTGAATGCATCAGCACCTTGCTCAATCCAGTACAAGTAACTGTTTATCAGGTAATCCTGAACCGCCGGGTTATGTTCATCCAGGTTAGACAATTTGACCAAATCCGGGTACGGATGAAAGAAACGATGCAATGGCTCATTCTCCGGATCGAGTGATTCCGGTGGCAAGTTCATGTGATCAGCCACCAGGTTGCCGTCTTTATCATAAATTTCCCCATAGCCAGGCTGGTCCACCGGCATCGTCCAACTGGGCGTGCCATGATTAGCCACGATATCAAACACCACCTTAAAGCCGGCGTCATGCAATGCCGACGTAAAATCAGAAACCGACAAATCGTCACTGACTAAGTGTTCATCGGCTTCGTAAAAATTGGTTGCCCAGTAACCGTGATAGCCGGATTTACCGCCGTCTTTGAACATACCACCGTAGGTGATCGGCTCATCACCGGTAAAGCCCTGATCAGGGTTATCCAATACCGGCGTGATCCAGATTGCCGAGAAACCCATTTCTTTTATGTAATCGATATTCTGCAATATGCCTTTAAAGTCACCGCCCATATAACCCGCATTGGCAAACTTGCCGTCAGGTCCATGCAGACGCAAGGACCAACTTGGGTTTTCCCCACCTTGTTGTTCAAAGTTATTTTGTGGATCGCCATCGACAAAGCGATCAGTCATCACAAAATAGACCGACTCTTTGGTAAATGGCTCCTGCGTACCATAAATATCCGGTACCGTTGCTACTGAAGATGATGGCGTAGACTGACATCCGGCCAGGATGAGTGCGCTGGTCACAGCGCCCAGACTAAAAACGTTACGCATGTGCGGTACCCTCTTGTTTCACTGACGTCGACTCGTTAACGAAATATACAGCAATAGCGCCAGCCAGCATTGAGCCACCGGCAACCATAATGATGTAGATCGCTTCATTCGCGAACACATTGCTAAGAATCCAGCCAGCACTCACGCCGGCAATAATTTGTGGCATGGCAACAGTATAGTTAAATATGCCCATGTAGACGCCTGTTTGCCGTGCTGGCAGGCTTCCGGCCAGCATCGCATAAGGCATTGCCAGGATAGCGGCCCAGGCAATACCCACACCAATCATAGGAATTAACAGATTCACCGCGCCCATAGGCACCGTGACCTCGGTAATTAACAAATTCACGGTGACCTGGTTGAAATCCTGAAACAGCGAAAAGCTCAGGTACCCTAAACCGCCCGCCGCCAGAGACAGGCTGTAGACTAATTTGCGGCCAAAGCGATCGGCCAATCGGGCTAAAACAATAGAAAACAGCGCAGCAAACACAGAGTAACCGGCAAACAGGATCCCAACCCAGTCGCCCGCCGCCCCTTTTGCGCTGGCAATATGCTGAGGTACCATTTCAACCGTCGCAAGGTAGGCCGGGTCAAACCAGACTTTATCCACTGCCCAGATGTGCTGAGTAATAGCGGGGGTGGTATATACCCACATAATATATAACGAGAACCAGGAGAAAAACTGCACGACAGCCAACTGCTTCATTGTACCCGGCATGTTGACCACCAAAGAAAAGAAATGCGTTAACCTTTCGGCCATCGGCTTCTTCTCACCTTGTGTCGCTTCTGCTTCCAATCCTTTGTATCGCGCGTAATCTTCGGGCGCATATTCTTTGGTGCGGAATACCGTCCACAATACGGAGCCCAGTAATACCGTCGCTCCCAGGTAGAATGCCCACACAACGGAAGGCGCGACCTCTCCTGCTTTGGAGGTATTTTCCAGTCCAATCACATTGGTGAGCACAAAGGGAAGAATGGAGCCAATAACCGCCCCGATATTAATAAGTAACGACTGTACTGAATAACCAACATTTCGCTGACCGTTCGGCACCATGTCAGAAACCAGAGAACGAAACGGCTGGAAGCAAACGTTAAAACTCGCATCCATTAATGCCAGCATCATTGCGCCAAACAGCATAGGCGCCATAATGGCCACAAATAAAGGGGCATTTGGCATAAGTAACATACCAATAGCGGCTGCAATAGCACCAGCCAGTATGAACGGGCGTCGTCTGCCCAGGCGACCCCAGGTACGGTCTGACGCAGCGCCAACCCATGGTTGAACAATTAGCCCCATTATTGGCGCTACCAACCAGTACAAGGATAACGAATGTAAATCCGCACCTAAATCCGACAAAATACGGCTGACATTAGCGTTTTGCAGCGCAAAGCCAAATTGCACACCAAGAAAACCAAAACTTACATTCCATATTTGCCAGAAGGATAAATCCGGCTGTTGATGGTTCGATGTAGAACTGCTCATATAGCACACTCTTATTATTATCGGGCAACCGGCAGCGAGGATTGTACTTTTGCCGGCATGGGAATCCTGCCCAAACTGTTAAATTAACGTTAATTGTAGCCGACCATACTAGCTTTTGATTCCTTAATTACCAAGCAGGTGCATACGTATTCATATCCTTAGGCTTGGTCATTTGTTAACAGATTTATTGTTGTTAAATTCGTTATTTCTCTGATTTTAAGCAATGAAAAACCAAATAGCGTGGGTCAACTGAAAATACGGTGTGTTATTTGCTTTAGTATCTTGTTGATTACTTAGCTATTAATCACTAAGGACACAATTTGGAAACAGGTTGGATACTCATTTCAGCAATACTGGTCTTCGTCATGCAGGCTGGCTTTCTATGTCTCGAGTCAGGAAAAATCCGCAGTAAGAACAGCATAAACGTTGCGGCCAAAAATTTATCTGACTTTATTCTCTCTTCAATTCTGTTTTGGTGCGTCGGGTTCGGCATCATGTTCGGGGTATCTGATTCGGGCTATTTTGGCGCATCAGAGTTCTTTTTTGGTGCAGAGCACGCCCCTTGGCAGTTTAGTTTCTTCCTTTTTCAACTGATGTTTTGTGGCACGACTGCGACATTAGTCTCAGGCGCAGTCGCCGAACGAATGTCATATTTTGGTTACATAATTGTTACCATTCTCTTGTGTTCGATTATTTACCCCTTTGTTGGTCATTGGACCTGGGCTTCACTTTACAATGCAGGAAATACAGGCTGGCTGGAAAGTCTTGGCTTCATTGATTTTGCAGGCTCAACGGTTGTTCATAGTACCGGCGGCTGGATGTCCCTCGCGGCTATCATGGTCATTGGTGCGCGAAAAGGTCGATTCGACAGCGAGACACCTTTCCCTGCAGGGAGTAACCTGCCACTGTCTGTGTTGGGTACGCTACTTATCTGGGTAGGTTGGTTTGGTTTCAATGGTGGCAGTACGCTCGCTTTAAATGATGAAGTCCCTCTCATCCTTGTCAATACCTGTATAGCTGCAGCATTCGGCGGTCTTGCATCAAGTTCGATTTTCGCAGCAGAAAACCGCTACATGGATGTCAGCGCCATGCTAAATGGGGTGATTGCAGGCTTAGTTGCGATTACTGCCTGCGCGAATATCGTCTCCCCCGGACATGCCGCACTCATCGGCATTGGCGGTGGCATTGTCATGTTTGCTGGTGACCGTCTGTTAAAACGGCTGAAATTGGATGATGCCTTGTGCGTGGTGCCTGCGCACTTATTTGCAGGTATATGGGGTACGCTATCCGTTGCATTCTTTCATAAAGATATTCCTTTCCTTAGTGAAACCTTCTGGCACCAGCTTAGTGTGCAGGCTCTGGGTATTGCCGTAGTAGGATTGTATGTTTTTTGCCTTAGTTGGGCCCTGTTGCAACTGATTAATCGCTTCATACGTCTCAGGGTTACCAGTGAACAGGAATACATCGGCATGAACATTACGGAACATCATGCTACTACGGAACTTGTCGACTTACTCAATTCAATGGACAGTCAGGAAAAGTCAGGTGATTTTCATTCCCGCGTACCGGAAGAGCCTTTTACCGAAGTAGGACAAATTGCTCGAAAATACAACCGGGTGTTAGACAAGGTTCATGATGAAATGAGCCAGCGGGACCGGGCTCTGAATGATTTTAAAAGCAGTGAAAAACGCAAAAGTGCCATCTTAAACTCTTCAATGGACAGCATTGTCACCATTAATCTGGAAGGCGAAATCATAGAGTTTAACCCGGCTTCAGAGCGCACATTTGGGTGCCTGAGAGGTAAGATAGTAGGTAAAAACTTTGTTGATCTGTTTGTGTTAGCCAAAGATAAACTGGCAGTGCAAAAAAGCCTTGAAGGTAAATTTGTTACTTCAGATGGTCTGCTAATAAACCGAAGAAACACCATACTGTTAAAACGCTCCACCGGTGATGAATTCCCTTCTGAAATAACGATTACGGGCACTACGTTTGGCAGTAGTATCGCTAACGAGTTTACTCTGCATATTCGTGATGTGACCCGTCAACGACGTTTACAGGAAAAGTTAAAACAGCTGGCCTATAGCGATCCCTTGACCGGTTTATATAACCGTACCTATTTTATGGAAAAGCTGACCCAGGCACTAAAAGACATCAATCATACAAAGAACTGCATTGCGCTGTTTTTCCTCGATTTGGATCGCTTTAAAAAAATCAACGATACACTGGGTCACCAAGCCGGTGACGAACTGTTGATGGAAGTCGCCAACAGACTGATGAACGTGACCCGGTCAGAAGACACTATCTGCCGCTGGGGTGGTGATGAATTCGTGATCATGATGAATAGTCGCCACGATGAAAGCTCAGTACTTACCAGTTCAACCAAAATATTACAGGTTATGCGCCAACCCGTCGTGTTAAGTGGCAGGGAGCTCACTATCCCAACCAGTATTGGGGTGACGCTGACTCACACTGACCTTGTCAGCCCTACTACGCTAATTCAGCAAGCCGACATAGCCATGTATTACGCAAAGAAAGCTGGCCGAGATAACTACAAGTTATTCGAACCTTATATGGCTGAACAGGAATCAGAACAGTTTGATTCGGAGCAAACCCTTAGCCAGGCTATTGCGGAGAAGAGCGCGTTCTCTATGCTTTATCAGCCCAGAGTGAATGCAGATAAAGAGATTGTTGGTTTTGAGGCTTTGGTCAGATTCACCAACCCGTCAGGCCACTTTGTTCCCCCTAGTCAGTTTATTCCACTAGCCGAGGAATCAAACCTGATTGTGCCGCTGGAAGAGTTAATTTTTGAGATGGTCTTTGCTCAGTTGGCTCAATGGAAAAAAGCGTTTGCAGTGCTGCCCAGAGTCTCTATTAATCTATCTGGGAAACATTTACTGTCGGATGGTCTGCTCCCATTTCTTAAAGCCGCCATGAAGCGCTATGGCGTTCAAGGAAACTGGTTCGAAATTGAGGTCACTGAAGGGGTATTTTTGGCAGACGTTGAGACCTGTATAGATGTATTGCAGCAATTGCACGCATTAGACATATGCATATCCATCGATGACTTTGGTACCGGTTATTCGTCGTTAAACTACCTGAAAACCTTACCAGTGGATATTTTGAAAATCGATCGTTCTTTTGTGAACGAATGTGCGGAAAAAGAGGAAGACGCGACTATTTGCTCTACTATTATCACACTCGCTGATTCACTTGGACTGTCAACGGTTGCAGAAGGTGTCGAAACTGCCGAGCAATTTGAGTTTTTACATACTCATGGATGCAGCGAGTTCCAGGGTTATCACTTCTACCGACCATTATCCGTCGATGCCGTGAAGCAACATTTGGTTAGGTTAAATGAAGTCGCCGTCGAATAGATGATATTTTGACACCGGGTGACCGTGTTTTACTGGTGTCACCTTACTTAAGATATGCTCAACCGGTTGTTGGTGTCCCGACTATTACGGATGCCATCAACCGAGGTATCGTAGGCACCTTTCGACAAACGGTCGTACAAAACGATGTTCGCGGTAACCGCCAGATTCAAACTGCTGAATGTGGGTATGTAAACAACCTCGTCACACATTGCCAGGTGTGCGTCAGACATACTTCCGTCCTCAGGCCCGAATACATAAAACGCGTTATCAGGGTGTTCAAAGGCGGGTAAAGGCGTCGCACCTTCCACTAATTCAACACCAACGACCGTTGCCCCCTTTGGCTTGGCTTCTTGCAATGACTGTACAGCAATCGTTGGGATCACCTTGTGAAACGCTTTTGTGTCCGCACTGAACTGTTTTGCGTAAGAGAAACGCTCACCCGTATAAAATACGCTACTCACTCCAAAGCATCCGGCGGCCCGAAGAATGGTAGCGACATTGACGGCGGATTTAGGGTTTTGTAAACCAATAGAAATAGCTGATATCATGGCGGATAACCTGAAAATCATAAAGACGCTGATTGTACTGCATACGTTTAGAATAACAATGTGTTATGCGTGTCTTCACAGGGGTTAATCAAGGTTACGCGTAACGAAAGAGTGCGCACCGTCCTCGACAGTATTTACAAGGGATTCCGCCAATTCTGTAGTCTCCTGCTCATCACTTGAAAACCAGTTATCTAACACATAGTTTTTTACGTGCTGTGTCATGGAAGAGCCCGTTGATGAAGAAACAAAATAGTCAATTCCTTCATAGGCCACCCCTACCGGACCAGCATACAGGAATCCGCCGGCCAGACTGGCTGCAAAATCAACGTGGTTGTCCGTTACCGATTCGTAAATATCACTGACAACGGGGATGTGATTAAGCACATTGACCGTATCAAACACATCGTCAAGCGTCGCACCGTCATCCCCCATTACAAACTGATATGCCTGCACAAATATCCCCTTGGCAGATGAAACTGAATCAGCTACGTTGCCACTATCATCAGAAGTCAGCGTAGTACTGTCCGCTACGGTACTACTTTGGGAAGAGAACAAATCGTTTTGTAGTGACGAAAGAAAGGACGCCTGCAATTGAGCCAATCCTTCGCTACTGCTGATATCTTCAAGTGAAAATGTGTTTGCTACGCCATCCGTCAATGAACCAGCTAACTCACTGGTGATCCCGATGTTTAGGGCCTGAGAAAACACCAACTGAAAGTCTTCTAAACCAGCCAGTGCCTGCTGACTTTGGTCAATGGCCGACACCGCACTATTAATGGCCACAGAATCCGTTGTTGAACTGTTGGATGTGACGCTATTTAACCATTCTGAAAACATGGGGATGACCGGCAAGTTAATCTTATTTACTACGCTATCAGGTCTGGTCAGTAAAGATAACTCATTGAATGTAAAGGTTTAGCAAAGTGCCTCTACCAGGCAATAAATTGGGGCTTAATACAGGTGTTAATAATTACTATTGATAACAGTGCAGTTAGTGGGGGCTGATGCAATGATTATCCAACTGGCAGGAATAACAGTATGTTTTCTATTCGCTATCCGGGTATTGCGTGTCTCTCTTTTCTATTAACGGCTTGCAGCCAAACCCCTGACGTCGAAGAGCAAATTGTCGCATCTTCATCGACCAGTCCTTTGGTTGAACAACGCTCTGCTAAAGTTAACAATGATGAACCCGTACCCGATGATCCACGTTACCGCCCTATTCATATTGCGCAGGTACAAGCGGTGGCAGCGCCCACGGGCTCACTTTTCAACGCAGATAATGCTGTAGAGCTCTATAAACTGCACCATAATTTTCGTATCGGCGACATGATTCTGGTTGAGTTGAATGAACGCACCCAGTCAAAAAAATCACTGGATTATCGAATGGATAAATCCACCAGCATGGATTTGGGGCCGGTATCGGTAAACGCAGGCCCTATCACACTGGCTGAAGGCAAAGTAGCCGCCACCCACGAACAAGAAAGTGAGTTTGACAGTTCCGCCAACACAGCACAATCCAACGAGCTTGAAGGTGATATTACCGTTTACGTCACCGATATTTTACCAAACAGAAATCTCGCTATCGCTGGAGAAAAGTGGATAACGCTGAATAAAGGCCAGGAATACGTACGCTTTTCCGGAGAGATTCGCATTGCTGATATCAGTGCCGACAACACGATAGATTCCAGTAAAGTCGGCAACGCGAGAATTGAATATTCTGGAAAAGGCGATCTGCAGGACAATCAGCAGTCTACCTTAATTGGCACGTTGTTTTCGATTTTCAATTAGACATGAAACGATACCTTTTTTTGATGTTGAGCTTCATCTGCTTTACCGCTAATGCACAATGGGTGGAAGGCCAGGCGTCTGTTGCAGTTGAAGGCGCGGATCTCGACGAAATCCGCGTGATGGCCATTAAAAATGCCATCGCTGATGCAGCCTATAAGAACGGCAGTTTTATTACGGCTCAGGACATTGTACTGGACGGCTTGTTAGTGAGCAGTAAAGCACAAATCCGTACCCAGGGCCGTATTCAGCGGGTAGAAATCGTTGACGAAACGGTCACGGATGATGTCCTGACCGTTATTGTAAAAGTTGATATTTTACCCCTGTTTGAATGTGCAAGCGATCCGTACATGCGCAATATTGTTGTCACTCAGTTTCAGTTGCTTAAACCTGCCCAGGCCCGGCCAGGTAATATTTTCGAATTCGGTCGCCAGGTAACCAATCGCATGGCGCAACAACTTGGGGATCATCAACCTGCGGCAGACACCCTGTTAGTGAATCAGGCTTTTATGCCGGCGTCAGCCTTTAATACGATAGAGTACGAACACATCGCCGCCAAAGCCAGCGTATTGGTAAAGCAGTACCATCGTCAGTATGTACTATTTGGTTTTATTCGTGACATCAGTTTATTTGAACAGGTCAAAGAGGGATTACTGGATGATGACGTCAGCCTGAGACGCAATTTTACGTTAGAAGTCTATTTATTGGACGCCCTGCAACAAGACATCGTCATGCAAAACAGCTATCACGGCGAAGGTGACTGGTCGTTTGATTACAATGAAACGGTAGACCTGAATAATAGCTTGTTCTGGCGAAGTGATTTTGGCCGGGTGGTACTCAATACCATTAACAGTGCTGTGCTGGATGTGTCAAACACCATGACTTGCCTGCCCTCTTTTCTACCGATTGTTTCTGTCATCGCTGATAAAGTTTCAATCGCGCTGGGGGCAAAACACGGTATTCGCGTCGGTGACTTGTTTGAACTTTACCGCTCTCCTATGCCCTCAATGGAAGCACAGCTTCACTACCCGCAATGGTATCGCCAGGAACGTTTAATTCTTGAAGTGGAGCACGTGGCCAATCGTAGTGCGCGACTAAAGAGCAATGATGCTAATACACCATTGCAAGCAGCTCCCTATGATCTGGTAAGTCCTGCGCCGCTCATGTGATATGCACATCCAAATAAAAACAGGAAATTCCTACAAGCCATTAAGAAATATTTTCTCATGGATGACCAGAGTGTTTTTCAATCTCGCATGAAAAAGCTATAAAAAACATTTAATTCAATCACTTAAAAACAAAACTATTGATTAACATAACGGAATAATTCCTGCAGCTTTCCCTGTATTAAAGCAAGCGTAAATTCCCACAGGGAGGGTTAACCATGACCACCAACACTGTTTTCGATACCAATAAGAATTGCTGGAAGACCAGCCAAGCCACCCATGCTACCCCGCTGATTGATTGTGCCAATTACTACAGTGCACTGCATTCCAGTATCTGTAATGCCAAAAATGAGATCATCATTGTTGGCTGGGATATCGACAGTCGGATTCGACTTTTGCATGGTAAGGCAGAAGAAGAATCAGAAGCCCCTTCCAGAATTGGTGAGTTAATAAAATGGAAAGCCGAGCAAAATCCTGACATAAAGGTGTATATTCTTCGTTGGGACTCGTCTTTTGCCTTTTTTGACCAGCGTGAAATGTGGGCATTGGAAGTGTGGGAAGATAAAACGCCGGACAATGTGCACGTGATGCTGGACGATTCCATACCCATGGGAGGCTCTCAGCACCAAAAACTAGCCATCATCGACAACGAAGTGGCCTACTCTGGCGGTATGGATGTGGCTTTGCATCGCTGGGATACCCGGGAACACCGTATCGACGAACCAGGCCGTGTTGGGCCAGATGGTGAATATGGCCCGTTCCACGACGTACAAATGGTGTCTTGCGGTCCCGTCGTTGCTCATCTTGCCGAACTAGCGCGATGGCGCTGGAACCGCCTGTCAGATACTGTTATCAATACGCCAGACGAAATGCCTGATTATGGTAGTGACCGTCCTGATACCTGGCCTGAAGGTGTTTCGTCATGTTTTGAAAATGTACCGTTGGCGATTGCCCGAACGCTACCAGAAATGGATGATGTTGAAAGCGTTCAGGAAGTGCGTCATATGCTACTCGACCTGATAAGCCAGGCAGAAAAATTCATCTACATAGAGAACCAGTTCACCACACGCGAAGAAATTGCTCGTGCAGTGAATAAGCAACTCAAAGAGAAGCCTGACCTTGAGGTTCTTATTGTCAGTTCTTATGATCCAAAAGGGTTGTTTGAAACCGAAGCCTTCTGGGCAAGTCGCCTGGCGTTTAAAGATATCGTTGAAGAGGGTGTCGATACTGCCCGTATCAAGATGACCTACTCCTCAATTCACGATCAACAAGGTCGCCTGGCTTACAAGCGTATTCACTCTAAAGTCATGACGATTGATGATCGCTACCTGGTTATCGGCTCGTCGAACCTGAGTAACCGTTCAATGACGCTTGATACCGAGGTAGATGTGATCATGCATGGTGATACACAAAGCAATCGTAGTTGTATTGCTTTCACTCGTGATGACTTGATTGCAGAGCATACCGGGCGTGATCTTGATACTACAGAGGCTATCATGCAAGGCGAGCACATCGTCAATGAGTTGATGAATAATCAAATTGCACACGGTTATGTACTGACTGAAGTCAATGATGAAGAATTCACAGACGTTTCTAAAGAGAATATTTTCCGCAGTATTTCAGACCCTGAAGAGCCTTTGGTGCCGCCAGTTAAAGGGTTAAGCGGAAAACTAACTGCGATTACCAACCCACGCAGACGGACCATTATGGTCACTATTGGTCTTGCCATATTAGCGTGTGTTGTTGGCATTTTACTCTTTGTCAGTAATACCGTTCCCTGGTTAGATGGCGACCGCATCAGTGCATTTCTGGAAGAAAGTCGCGGAACCTATTTCGCTTTACCCACTGTGTTACTTGTATACCTGATTGGTGGCTTGTTGTTCTTCCCGGTCACCGTGCTATCGTTAGCGGTTGCGGCTATATTTGGTCCTATCTGGGGACCGATTTACGGTATTTTTGGTGCATTGCTGAGCGCGGGTACCACGTTTCTTATTGGTAAAGGCCTTGGAAATGCAGGTTTGCGCAAGTTAGCAGGACCCAAAGTTGAAGCCGTAGATGAAAAATTGGCTAACACCGGCATTGTAGGTGTAGCAACGATCCGTATGCTTCCGATCGCGCCGTTTAGCTTGGTAAATCTGGTTGCCGGTATCTCATCGATAAGCCTGATGCAGTTTTTGATGGGGACATTTTTAGGCATGTTCCCACAAATGATTGCGAAAGGCCTGGTGGGTGATTCAATTATGCAAATCTTTAAGCAACCTTCGGCAGAGACAGTTACCTACCTGGTCATTGGTCTGGTGGTGTGGATAGCGATGATTGTAGGCTCACAAAAGCTGGCAAAGATGTATCAGGCAAAAAAACAGTCAGATAAAGCAGAAGATTCGGAAAAGGAAGAGTCTGAACAATGTATCGCCTAATTTCATATAACTTACACAGTGGTGTTGGCCGGGACGGTGTGCAGGATTACCACCGAATCGGCGATATGCTGGCCGAACAAAATGCAGATTTTGTACTGCTACAGGAAATGGACACCCGCGCATCAGATCGCAATACACAAAGTGATATCGACGCGCTATGTAAACCGGGAGGTTATACCTTTGTTCCAGCAGCGACTCAGGTAAAATCTCACGGCTGGTTCGGCAACGCTATTCTTACCCGGCATAACGTCCTACGCAAAGATGTAGTTTCGTTAAGTGTAGAAGACCGGGAGCCTCGTAATCTGCAGCGTGTATGGGTAAAAACACCGGACCATACCTTATTGCTACACAATACGCACTTAGGGTTGTCCCGCAATGAGCGCAGAAAGCAAGTAAAACTGATTCATAGCGCTATTGAAGATGCAGCCGCTGATTCAGACCTACCCGTTATGTTGGCGGGTGACTTAAATGAGTGGTGGTATTTGTCTGGTTTATTCAGGCGTCTTAATGGATTGATGAGCCAGTTGGATACCGGTCTGAGTTTTCCAAGCCAGTTTCCGGTTTTTAAGCTGGATCGAATCTGGACAACATACCACTGTAACGTATTTAAAAGCGGCTTGATCAAAGATAAAGCATCAAGCCATTTTTCAGATCATCTGCCGGTGTTTGCGGACTTTGCGATAGAGGATGTGAACTGATAACCAATGTTGCTGATTATTGAATCAAATAAGCAACGGTTTTCAGTTCATTGTTTTCTCGCGTCATAATAAGTAGCTCATGAAGCGTTTGGTTGGTAAATTCGCTTTTGAATTTAAACACCATGTACTTACCCTTTGGTAAGCCTGCCACCGTGTCCCTTTCCCCGTAACCGCTGAGCTGACGAGAAACCAGATCGCCGAGTGAAGCCTTAGCCCCTATCAGCACTTCATTCCACTGGGACGCTTCAATATTTTGTTTAAACTGCTCGCTGGCATATTGCCAGGACTGAAAATACCGTCCGCGATCAACAAGCTCCAGCCAGGCGTAAGCAGGTTGAATATCCATTTGTTGCTGTGTCTGTGCATACCCTTGTGACGATAAAGCGGCAACCATACAGCAGCCAATCAATAATATTCTTGCTAACACTTGCATCTTAATCCTCACATAAAAAAAGCGCGCCGGAAACCTCAGCGCGCTTTTACGTTACAACAAGTCAGGGTTATTTAGCAATAACCGTCAGGATGGGTTGGGTTGCATCCGGTCCGGTGACCCTGAACTCATAGGTACCTGCTGCAAGTTCAATCATAAGATTGTTATTGCTGTTGCCAAGTACTTTTCCAACACCTTCTGTTACCGTGTTGGTCAGGGCATCATCCGGATTGCCCAGGTTGACCGTTGCCCAGTCTTCCGAGGCAACTTTAAATTCAGTGGCACCACCACTCAGGGTAATATCCACTGAATACACACCCGCTCCCTGGTAAACCAGTTCATCAGCGGTTCCCCAGCCGTTCATGCCACCACGTAAAAACACTGGCGTACTGCCAAAGAACTGCTCATTGAACACTTTCAGGACTGGTTCTGCCTTGTCACTCACATCGACAATAAAGACGTAGTCTCCGTCAGTATCGATATTGATAACCAGGTTGTCATTAGTAGCAGCCAGATAGGTCTCCTGCCCTAGTACGACCGTCTTGTCTTCATCTGAGCCAGACATTGCCCCCAGGTTCACTGTAGCCCAGTCTTCCGACGCCACCTTGAATTCATAGCTACCGGCTGTCAGTGACATAGACACCTGATACTGACGTGCACCTTTATACTCAAGGGGCGTTTCAGTTCCCCACCCGTTAAAAGCGCCACGTAAGTAGACGGTGGTACCCGCATACGGTTCTTCGTTTTCAACGGTGAGTACCGGTGCCTGGGCGTCACTTGCATCCACAGTGAACAGGTAGGTTGCATCAACCGAAGGGGTAAAGAACAGGTTATTGTTCGATACGCCCAACATGACGCCAACACCATCTGTGACGGTAGCATCGGCAGCATCAGCCGCACCAAAGTTAACCGTCGCCCAGTCCTCAGAAGCAAACTTAAACTCATACTGCGTGCCAGCGGTTAATGCAGACGTTGCGGTATAGATACCATTGCCCTGATAAGCAAACTCTACAGAAGTACCCCACCCAGACATGCTGCCGCGCAAATACACCGCGGTATCACCGTAAGGCACAACATCCGGTGCGCCAGCAGTGGCATAGCTAGCCAGGCCGTAACCCTGTGCGCCACTTTGCGGTTTTACAAATACCGCAATGGTGAGTGCGGGTACGGTAAAGGTACCGTTACCTGACTCATTTTCGGTAAAGTAAGCGCCACGTACTGCGCTGTCGTAGGAGTTTTGCTGAACACTGTGAAGCATAAAGCCGGTTGCCGTGTTCACCTCAATGGATTTTTCTTCGTAGCCTGTGTTAGCCACCACCATGACAGCGTCATAGTTTGCGTCTAAATCAACCA
This sequence comes from Aestuariibacter sp., assembly GCA_017794925.1. Classification (GTDB taxonomy): domain Bacteria; phylum Pseudomonadota; class Gammaproteobacteria; order Enterobacterales; family Alteromonadaceae; genus Alteromonas. The sequence continues at coordinate 3,340,503 of CP051238.1, forward strand.
GAGGGGTTTCAGCTTCTGCGTTAATGCCGTCGTCGATGCTCATGGCAATCAGGCCGACCTGTTGGCGAGTACCCAGGTTGTGGAAGCCAACGCGATCCATGATGTCCTGCGCGGTTGTTAAGCGGAATAACGCGCTGGTTTGACGAATGGTCAGGAATTCTTTAAAGACTTCCGCGGCCATTTCGATTTCAGTCATCGTCGCCGCTCGCTCCGGTGAATAGACAAACTGTCCCATTTCCCCCCAACGTGCTTCGTTTTTCTCAGCCAGAGGCAAGCCAACATTCCAGTTGTTAGTTTGCATGGTGAAATCCACGTAGTTAAACCAGTCACCTGAATCATAACTGTCACGGTCCATCGACTTGGAGCGCAGCAGGTCTCCGCCCATTTGCAGGAACGGAATACCCTGTGACAACAAGGTAATACCCATACCTGCATTTTGTGCACGTACACGCTGCTCCAGTGTCAGGTCTTCTGGCAGCACATAGTTGAGCTGGTCCCACAGCGTTTCGTTATCGTGCTTAGAAATGTAGTTAATGATATCCGCCGGATCCTGCGCATACCCCCCTAACGCGGACGCTGTAGTAGCCCGACCGCCAGACGTATTCAGCACAAAGTCAGCCAATGTACCGGCCATGCCCATTTTGACGCGATCCTGCTCGTACAATGCCGAGTCGCTGTCAGGGTTGAAGATATGGCCATAACGAATGGCATCACGCAAACGGTCGTTATAAGTACCAATTTCAGTACCCGCCATATTCAGCTGATTAGCCTGCTCATAGCCGCGGTCTATCTTGGTCCAGCCTTCGCCGTAGAAGTAGTTGTCAGGGTCGATTTCCTGAATCGCATCGCGCAGACGTACCATCGTGTCTTTGGTGGCCTGGCTCATGATGTCAAAGCGGAAAGCGTCAAACTTATATTCACTTGCCCACATTGACAGTGAATCCAGCATCAGTTTTTCCATCATGACATTGCGTGGCTCAGTGTCCTCACAACAGGTTTCCCGCACAATGGCACCACTGTCGACTTCATAACGGTGGTAGTAACCAGGTACGACCTTGTCCAATACCGACTTGGTGAAAATACCAGAGGCATTGGTGTGGTTGTACACTACGTCGAGCGCAACACGCAGACCAATCTCATGCAGAGACTGAATCATCGCGCGCATTTCAACAATACGTTCCACACCCTCAGCACTTGACGCATAGCTGCCTTCCGGCGCGTTAAAGTGATGCGGATCATAACCCCAGTTGAAGCTATCCAGACTGCGAAGTTCCTGGGTTAAGGCCTGGGCACTGCCCGCTTCCGACAGAGGATCGTAGCTGTTATAGACATCTAACAAGGTACTGCTTGGATCCGCTTCACTACACACCTGAGCATTCGGGCGTTTCACACATAAACGCGCTACCGTATCGTAAATATCTACCGTATTCGCCGGATCTTCATCGATAGTTGCAATGTCATTGCTCGGCAGAATATGGAAGTGAGTCAGTCCTGCATCTGCTAATTCCTGCAGATGTGAAACCGGATCACTGCCCTGCTCGGTGAAGGCAAGGTATTTACCCCGGTTCGCTTCACTGGTAGACATATCGCGGATACTGAAATCGCGTACATGGCCTTCGTAAATTACCGCATCTTCCGGATTTTCAATTTCCGGAATGACCTGGGTATCCCAGCCATCAGGCTTAAGTGATTCATCGGTCAGATTAACGAAACGAGAGAAACGTCCGTTGGTAGACAACGACACTGAATACGGATCGGTAACTTCCAGCGTACTCATCTCATCCAATGACGGATAAAAGACTGTGATTTCGTAGCGATACAATTTGCGATCAAGACTCATGTCGCCGCTATAGCGCCAGACACCTGAATCCGTATTCAGCGTCATTGGATAGCTACCAGCCTGGGTTTTATTGTCGTTAAATACCAGCAAATTGACTTTGGTGGCCGTTGGCGCCCACACAGCAGCAGTAATGCCATCATCTGTATAGATACCACCTAACATGGCCTCGTCCGCATCGTCCTCGCCTTTGGTATACAGCTGATCAAGTACGTTAGCATGCTGCAAACGCGTTGCGGCTAATAACGTACCATCACTGGCATAGCCACCTACTACTACCTGTGTTTTGAGAACCGTTTTGGCATCTTCAGCACTCCAGTCACCCTCGTAAGCAGCCAAAGAGGCCAAATGTGGAGCAATGGCAATCTGTTCCTCGGTTAACGTCGTAGGAGACAGTTCTATGGCTGTGCCGTTCAAACCGTTTTCAATTGACGTTTCCAAATCAGCAGATGCTGAATAATGCAACTTGATCGTTTCAACACCATCAGGTGCATCCCAAAGAATGACCTGAGTATCTAACCAATGGGCAGATGCACCTTCAATTTTCACTGGTTGCGGACCCAGTGACAGCAATGGGAATTCAAATACGGTAGGTACACCAGAAAGAGTGAAATTCATGCGTGTGAATTTTTCGTCGTCCTGATCAAGTTTACCTTTAAAGTCGGAACCGCCCATTTCCTTGCCAGCGTCATCGGTACCTTTATGGATAATAAAGTTATGACAGGCGCCAGGTGTTCCTGCTACACCGGGTTTAAGCTCAAGTACCCAGTACGCACCATAGTTTGGATCAATACCAGAAATAACGCGGCCATTCGCCCAGTCTGTATCACCATCAACATAGGCATCACAGGCATCGTTATTCCAAGTGTGTAGTCGCCAACCATCGTAGGCACTATCGCCTGGACTATTGGTAGCTCCCACACCTGCACGGTTATAATACAGCACAGCCTGGTCATCCCCCGGGAAGAACACCGGATCTTCCAGCGTTGGGTCAGCGCCTACCACACACGCATCATTGGCTTCGTTAGGCACGGTAGGTGGATCACAGTCAATCGGTGGCTTTTCAATACACATCATACCGGTTGAATCCGGTACCAGTGGCGCATCACACACCAACAGGTCATTAGAACCAGTTTCTGTACCAGAACCACCACACCCTGCCAGGGTAAGTGTGAAAAAAACAAGTAATGCAGCGAGTATTTTATACAGCATGCTGCCTGATGCTGTGGGTTGGTTCGCACATTGCGTTATAGTAATCATAGCGAGTATGTCATCCCCAGGAAGTATTGGGTTCCGAAGAACTGAATGGTTCCTGTTTGTTCAGGCGAGGTGAAATAGCTTTTGGTGGGTTCATCAGTCACGTTATTAATCTGGAACAACACACTCATGTTGTCATTGATTTCATAAGAAGCCTGATAGTCCACGACGAGTTCCGAATCAAAATTTACCGTTTGGTCGTTGACCGCGACTTGTTGCGACACAAACGCATCGCGGTAACGTCCAGATACACGGGTTTCAAACCCTTCGTATTCCCAGAACAAGGTAACGGTAGCCACATTTTCAGACAGTCCCGGTAACGCACTGGCGTATACACCATTCCCTACCGTACGCTGAATTTCACTCTCGGTATAAGAATAGCTCGCGTTCATCCCAAGGCCTGACAACAGACCCGGTAAGTCACTATAGATTTGTGTATAGGCAAGCTCGATCCCCCGGATATAACCACCTCGGGCATTGTTCACTGCAGTCTCGTATTTACCGTTAGTAGTAGGTACGACAACCGTAACGGGTGCGCCGCTTTCATCGACTACCGCTTCTGGCGTTTGCCCCGGATAATCCAATTCATAAAATACCGGTACCGTCACGGAGTCAGGCACAACAAAGCCGTTCGCTTCAAAGTCATACGGGTCAAGACCAATGTTCTCGATGAATGACTCGATATTTTTGTAGAAGCCAGCAATAACAATGGCGCCATCGGCATCATCAAAATAATGCTCGTAAGAGATGTCGTATTGAGTCGCGTAGAACGGATCTAAATACGGACTGTTATTCGACGAACCTGAGATACGAGCCTGTTGATTAGACAGGGTAATCTCACCTGAATCCCGGTCTTGTGTTGCACTGATCACTTCTATATTGGTGGACGCGTTGGCCGCAAAACGGTTAATTGGCGCACGCCCCATGACTTTCGCTGCAGCTACGCGAAGCTGCGAGTTGTCGGTTAATTTAAAGTTCAGGTTAATCGACGGCAGAATATCGGTATATTCGTAGGTCAATACCGCCGGACGATAGAAATTATTGATATACCCAAGTTCATCAACAATGTTCTGCGCCCCTGCGGTTGGGTCACTGACCTCAACTTCCTGGCCTTCCTCGTTTTCCACGAACATGGTGGCGCGTTGTAATGTGGTTGAACTTTGCTTGGACTTCACATAGCGCACACCTACGTTACCTGTGATAGGTAAACCGGCAATCTCAGTATCGATGTTTGCCATTAGGTAAGCTGCAGATACGGTTTCAAACACGTCACCACTTTCCAGTACAGACCAGGCCGTTGAACGGGTTGAACCTTCCAGTGGATTAATGACACCTGGGTCACCTGATCCCCAGGTTTGCGCTGGCTGTGGTATGCCTGACGGGAACCACGCATTTAACGCATCGTTCAGGTCGATTGAGAAGTAACTTGGGAAGTAGGAGAAGTCTCCTTGCCAGTTTACCACTTCGACTAAATCGTCGGTTAAACGCAGCGGCGGCTCACTGGACGAGAATGCCTGATCATTGCCGTATTCAAACACAGAACGATCATTGCTGTACTCTCGGTCAGAGTAACGCGCACCAAATTCTACAGATGAAATAAAGTCGGTATCGAGGAAATACTGAAAATCTACCCGATAAGCATCCAGTTCATCGCTGTTTACATAAGGGTAAATACCGTATTTGCTTACCATTACCCGGTCGATATCGGTAAACGCATCGGCCTGATTAAATTGCAGATCGGGTAAGTCCATCCCGTTTAGCAAATAACTAATTTGAATGTTCTGGTCAAAACGCGGGCTGTCAGACGTGGCATCGTCTCCCACGAGGGACCACAACAAACCATTACGGAAATTACTGTTAGCCTTGGACAGGGAAATATCGAACTGGGCAGAGAGATTTTCGGTAACCTGCCAATCTGCATTGATACCGTAGCTTTCTACCTTGTCGAAGTCCTGGTTGTCGTCATTAACCAGTTCCACTCGCGTTTCACTGTTTTCAGAGCGTACAAAGGTTCCACCAATCACATTATTATTAACGACAACCGGGTTATAGATTTCAGTGTTCACGCCGCCGAGTTTGACCCGGAAGCCTCTTGCAAACGCTTTGGAGTCAAATTCAGACACAAATGCGTCTGCTTTGAGTTTAAAGTTATCGGTAGGCACCCATTCAATTGCAGCAACATAACCATTACGGGTTTCTTCCCCGCCTTTGTGCTGCATTTCAAATCCTTCAGAAATCAGTTCACATTCAACACACTGATCTTCTTTGGGTACGTCTGAATTTGGGTCGTAATTTTCCTCATCACCAACAATGCCGTCTACGTCTTTTTCGGCATTGTAGGCGAAGCCGATAAATTGTGTGGACACACTAGGCTGATAGAGTCTGGCATAACCAAGAGATACACCAACGGTGTCATCCATGAACTTGCCCTGATACGAGAAGCTAATACGGTGTCCGTACTCTTCAGCGTCCGCCACTTCGCTGGCGCGGTCGTTAAACATGCCTCTTACATTGGCATTAAACGTATGCTGCTTGTCCTGCGCCAGTGCGCTGGCTGTTTGAAGTTCAACAGTACCAGCTACGCCACCTTCAATTAATGACGCTTTAGGTGATTTGTAAACAGCAGCAGAGTTAATCAATTCCGACGGATACTGATCAAACTCAATAGAACGGCTACCACTGGTGGAAACCTGTTCTCTACCGTTTAGGGTAGAAAATACAAAGTCCCCTGAGAGACCCCGAATGTTGATTTCTGCTGCCTGACCACCTGTTCGCACTGCGGATATCCCCGGTAACCGGGTTAGTGCATCGGCCATACTGACGTCGGGTAAGCCCCCCAAATCGTCGGCAGAGAGTTGTTCTGAAACGGTATCACCAAAACGCTTTTGGTTTAGCGACTGGATAAGACTGCTACTAAAACCCCGAACTTCAATGCGTTCGACAGTTTCTTCCTGCTCCTGCTTATCACTTTCTTGTGCCAAAAGCGGATTACTAGTGAAAACCAACCCACTGGTTAGTAGTGCCAGCGAAATGGCACTGGGTTTGAAAGTTTTCATGTTTGCCCCATTTTTTAATTATGTTTTGAAATGCCGTAAAACACTTCTTCGGTAAATTTACCGAATTTCATACTAAAGCCTGGGTAATTAACTGAAAATGCTATGCATACGTATTCAGTTAACATTTTTTACAGATTTTTTACGATTAGTTTATAGTAGTAATTGAGGGAATTTTTACACTGTGCGGATATTTTTAAGATATTGATTAAAAACAAAAAAGCCCGCAACAGCGGGCTTTTTTTCATTCGTGCATCGGGCACTATAATTCAGGTTATATTACCAACCTGTTGCTTCGCGTAGTGCTTTACCGATATCAGCCAGTGAGCGAACAGTTTTCACGCCAGCAGCTTCCAGTGCAGCAAATTTGTCATCCGCTGTACCTTTACCGCCTGCGATGATTGCACCAGCGTGACCCATACGCTTACCTGGAGGCGCTGTTACACCCGCAATGTAAGACACAACAGGCTTAGTTACGTTTTCTTTAATAAACGCGGCCGCTTCTTCTTCCGCAGTACCACCGATTTCACCGATCATAACGATCGCTTCAGTCTGTGGGTCGTCCTGGAATAATTTCAGGATGTCGATGAAGTTAGAGCCTGGGATTGGGTCACCACCAATACCTACGCAAGAAGACTGACCAAAACCTTCGTCAGTAGTCTGCTTAACGGCTTCATACGTCAGCGTACCAGAGCGAGACACGATACCTACTTTACCCGGCTTGTGGATGTGACCAGGCATGATACCAATTTTACACTCTCCAGGAGTGATTACACCTGGGCAGTTTGGACCGATCATGCGAACGCCTTTCGCTTCTACGTATTCTTTAACGTAAAGCATATCTAGCGTTGGGATACCTTCAGTGATACAAACGATCAGCTCGATACCGGCATCTGCTGCTTCAACAATTGAATCTTTACAGAATGGAGCTGGTACGTAGATTACTGTCGCAGTTGCGCCAGTCGCTTCTACCGCTTCGCGAACTGTGTTGAATACAGGCAGACCCAGGTGAGTTGTACCGCCTTTGCCTGGCGTAACACCGCCAACCATTTGCGTACCGTACTCAATGGCTTGTTCTGAGTGGAAAGTACCCTGACCACCAGTGAAACCCTGACAAATAACTTTGGTATCTTTATTGATTAAAACTGACATTATTTGCCCTCCGCTGCTGCAACCACTTTTTGCGCTGCGTCAGTCAGTGACTCAGCTGCAATGATATCCAAACCAGAGTTAGCCAGCACATCGCGGCCTAATTCTGCGTTGGTACCTTCAAGACGTACAACAACCGGTACATTAACGCCAACTTCTTTCACTGCGCCAATGATACCTTCGGCAATCATGTCACAACGAACGATACCACCGAAGATGTTAACCAGTACGGCTTTCACGTTATCGTCAGACAGGATGATTTTAAACGCTTCAGCAACACGCTCTTTCGTCGCGCCGCCACCAACGTCCAGGAAGTTTGCAGGCTTGCCACCGTGAAGGTTTACGATGTCCATGGTACCCATTGCTAGGCCCGCACCGTTAACCATACAACCTACGTTACCGTCCAGCGCTACGTAGTTCAGTTCCCACTGAGCAGCGTGAGCTTCACGCGCGTCTTCTTGTGAAGGATCTTTCATTTCCTTCACTTTAGCCTGACGGTACAGTGCATTGCTGTCTACGCCCAGTTTGGCGTCAAGACAGTGCAAGTTGCCATCGTCTTTGATTACCAGAGGGTTGATTTCAATCAGCGCCAGGTCAAGATCTTCAAACATTTTAGCCAGACCCATAAAGATCTGAGTGAATTGTTTGATTTGAACACCTTCAAGGCCCAGTTTAAACGCCATTTCACGAGCCTGATAAGGCTGTGGACCAACGATTGGGTCAATTTCCGCTTTCAGGATTTTTTCTGGTGTTTCTTCTGCAACGGTCTCGATTTCAACACCGCCTTCAGTAGACGCCATGAATACTACGCGACGTGTACCACGGTCTACTACCGCACCCAGATACAGCTCGTTAGCGATATCTGTGCACGATTCAACCAAAATTTTGCTTACAGGCTGACCGTTTTCGTCAGTCTGGAAGGTCACCAAGTTTTTGCCTAACCACTTTTCAGCGAAAGCGCGAATTTCGTCTTTGGTTTTAACCAGCTTTACACCGCCAGCTTTACCACGTCCACCTGCGTGGACCTGACACTTAACTACCCACTCATTTCCACCAATGCGGTCAGCAGCTTCTACTGCACCTTGTGGTGTGTCTGATGCGTATCCTTCAGAAACAGGTAAGCCATATTCTTTGAATAGCTGCTTACCTTGGTATTCATGCAAATTCATGGTGTTTCTTTCCGATTTTTATTTAAACGAAAGCCAGCAATAGACTGGCTTGATTTGTCCTTACTGATATCCGTCCCCAAACATCAGCTTAGTGAGAATAATACATCAGTATCACCCTCACTTATAGGTTTGCTACGAAAGTCTTACACATCCAGAAGCAGACGTGTTGGATCTTCGAGCATTTCCTTCACGGTGACCAGGAAGCCAACCGATTCCTTACCATCAATGATCCGGTGGTCATAAGACAACGCAAGATACATCATTGGTAAAATCTCAACTTTTCCATTAACGGCCATTGGACGATCCTGAATTTTATGCATACCCAGGATAGCGCTTTGTGGCGGGTTAATAATTGGTGTAGACATCAGTGAACCAAACACACCACCGTTGGTGATAGTAAAGTTACCACCTTGCAGTTCAGCCATCGACAGCTTGCCGTCACGGCCTTTCAGTGCCAGTTCCTTAATGCCTTTCTCAATGCCAGCCATACCCAGCGTATCTGAGTCTTTCAGTACTGGCGTTACCAGTCCACGCGGGGTAGAAACGGCAATAGAGATATCGAAGTAGTTGTGATAAACAATATCATCACCATCGATAGACGCATTTACTTCAGGGTAACGTTTCAGGGCTTCGGTTACTGCTTTCACGTAAAAAGACATAAAGCCTAAACGAATACCGTGGCGCTTCTCGAAGCTATCCTGATACTGCTTACGCAGGTCCATAATAGGCTTCATGTTTACTTCGTTAAACGTCGTCAGCATGGCCGTTGAGTTTTTGGCTTCCAACAGACGGTTAGCGATAGTCTTACGCAAACGCGTCATTGGTACGCGTTTTTCAGAACGGTCGCCAGACGCAACGGCAGGCGCTTCTTCAGCAGCCGCTTTCGCTGGTGCCGCTGGTGCACTTCCGCCTTTCAGGTATTGCTCAACGTCTTCTTTCGTTATACGGCCGTTTTTGCCAGAGCCTTTTACCTTCGCTGGATCAACGCCTTTTTCAGCCAGTAAACGACGTACTGACGGGCTTAATGCATCGTTGTCGTCATCGCTTTCTTCAGCCGCTGCAGCAGCCGGAGCCGCAGCACCTGCGCCTTCAACAAACTTAGCAATGATTTCTTCAGCCGTTACCGTTGTGCCTTCATCTGCCAGGATCTCTGCCAGTGAACCGTCAGCCGGAGCAACGACTTCCAACACCACTTTATCAGTTTCGATATCAACCAGGTTTTGGTCACGAGACACAGCTTCACCAGGGGCAACATGCCAGGTAGCAATCGTTGCATCAGCCACTGATTCTGGTAGCACAGGCACCTTAATGTCTACCGTTGCACCGGTAGCGGCAGCAGGTGCTTCCGCTTTTGCTGGCGCGGCCGTTTCTTCAGCTTTAGTCGCAGGCGCAGCTTTAGCAGCACCACCCTCTTCCAGCTTGGCAATCACTTGCTCGCCCAGAACGGTCGCACCTTCTTCATTAATAATCTCACCGATTACACCGTCTGCAGGTGCAACAACTTCCAGCACTACCTTGTCAGTCTCAATGTCTACCAGATTCTGGTCACGTTTTACTGCATCACCGGCTTTTACGTGCCAGGTTGCAATCGTGGCGTCGGCAACTGACTCGGGTAGAACCGGAACTTTAATCTCAATTGTCATCTTTGTTCCTTATTTAATCGTGAGAGCGTCTTCAACCAGTGCTTTTTGTTGCTGGTTGTGAACGGATAAGTAACCTACTGCTGGTGACGCAGAAGCGGCGCGACCGGCATAAGTCAATTTGGCACCATCAGGAATAACCTGCCAGAAATGGTGTTGGCTACAGTACCAGGCACCCTGGTTTTGCGGCTCTTCCTGACACCAAACCCAATCTTTAACGTGGCTGTATTCAGCAACAATTTTCGCACATTCTTCTTGTGGGAATGGATACAACTGTTCCAGACGAATAATCGCCACGTCGGTTTGTTCGTTTTTACGGCGCTGGTCAAGCAGATCGTAATAAACCTTGCCAGAACACATCACCACGCGCTTAACGCCTTTCGGTTCAAGCTCGTCTACTTCACCAATGACGTTGTGGAAAATACCATCAGACAATTCTTCAAGAGAAGACACTGCCAGAGGATGACGCAGCAACGACTTGGGTGACATAACAATAAGTGGTTTACGCATTGGGCGAACAACCTGACGACGCAGCATATTAAATACCTGCGCTGGTGTAGAAGGTACACACACCTGCCAGTTGTGATCAGCACAAAGTTGCAGGAAACGCTCAAGGCGTGCTGAACTGTGTTCCGGGCCCTGACCTTCGTAACCGTGAGGAAGCAAGACAGTCAGACCGCACAAACGGCCCCATTTGGCTTCACCCGAGCTTAAGAACTGGTCGAATACAACCTGTGCACCGTTGGCAAAATCACCAAACTGGGCTTCCCAGATTGTCAGACACGTTGGCTCAGCGGTTGCGTAACCATACTCAAATGCCATTACTGCTTCTTCAGACAGCACCGAGTCATAAATCTCCATGGTCCCCTGCTCATCATTGATGTGTTGCAGTGGCATGTACGCTTCAGCATCTTTTTGATTGTGCAGCACGGCATGTCTGTGGAAGAACGTACCACGGCCAGAGTCCTGACCTGTCATACGGATACTGGTACCTGCTTCAACAATTGACGCATAAGCCAGAATCTCTGCCATACCCCAGTCAAGCATACGCTCGCCGGCAACCATGGCTTTACGGTCCTGGTAAACCTTATTTACTCGGGAATGCAGCTTATGGGTTTCCGGGTAACTGGTTACTTTTTCACCCAGCTCTTTTAAATGCTCAACGCTGATCGCCCCGTCATAAGGTGAGTCCCAGTCGTGACCCAGGAACGGACGCCAGTCAACGGAATGCTCCGTCATTGGACGCCACTCTTCAACCACACAGGCACCGTGATCCAACGCTGCGCGGTAGTCGTCGATGAGCTTTTCAGCTTCAACTTCACCAATAACGCCTTCTGCAATCAACTGATCAGCATAAAGCTGACGTGGCACAGGGTGCTTTTTGATTTTCTGGTACATCAGCGGTTGGGTTGCATTTGGCTCATCTGACTCGTTGTGACCATGACGACGGTAACACACCAAATCAATAACAACATCGCGCTTAAATTTATTACGGAAATCCAACGCCAGTTTGGTAACAAACATCACCGCTTCCGGATCGTCTGAATTAACGTGGAAAATCGGCGCCTGCACCATCTTAGCGATATCGGTACAATACTGCGTTGAACGCGTGTCATCTGTACGTGACGTGGTGAAACCAACCTGGTTGTTGATAACAATACGAACCGTACCACCCACAGCAAAGCCACGGGTTTGAGACATGTTAAAGGTTTCCTGCACTACACCCTGACCCGCTATCGCTGAGTCACCGTGAATCGTCACAGGCAATACTTTACTGCTATCGTTGTCACGACGGTCTAAACGCGCTCTTACCGAGCCCATTACAACCGGGTTAACGATTTCAAGGTGAGACGGGTTGAATGCCAACGCTAAGTGAACATTACCACCTGGCGTTGCGAAATCTGATGAATAACCCGCGTGGTATTTCACGTCACCGGCACCCAGTGATTCGTCGTGCTTACCAGAGAATTCATCAAACAGAACCGAAGGATTCTTACCTAATACGTTGACCAGCACGTTAAGGCGACCACGGTGAGCCATACCTACGACGACTTCTTTAGTACCTTGTGAACCGGCTGCAGTGATCAGGCCTTTCAGCATTGGAATTAATGCGTCACCGCCTTCCAGTGAGAATCGTTTCGCACCCGGGAACTTGGCGCCCAGGTATTTTTCCATACCGTCGGCAGCAACCAGCCCCTTGAGGATGCTGATTTTTTCATCACGGTCGATTTGCGGACGCGCTTCCACTGATTCGATTCGCTGCTGTAACCAACGCTTCTGTTCAGTGTCGGTAATGTGCATATACTCAGCGCCCACAGAGCTGCAGTATGTGCGGTTTAACGATTTGAACAGCTCGCCTAATGGCATAGTTTCCTTGCCAATAGCATATGAACCAACGTTAAACACCGTGTCGAAGTCAGTATCTGATAAGTTGTGGTGAGACAACTCAAGATCCCTGACTCGCTCCTGATGCCATAATCCTAATGGGTCAAGGTTAGCGTGCTGGTGTCCACGGAATCGATAGGCGTTAATCAGCTGAAGAACTTTAACCTGCTTCTCGTCAGATTGATTGCTACCAGCCGTTGGTGCTGTGCCACGTACACGGGCCATTGGACCGAGTGAAGCCAGCTTTTTAAATTGCTCTTTAATCAGGCTATGGTTGCTTTCAAGTTCTACCCCTTCCACCTTGGGTAAGGCGTCGAAGGTTTGCCGCCATGATTCAGAGACACTTTGCGGGTCATCCAAATAGGCTTCGTACAATGCTTCCACATAGGCAGCATTGGCACCCGCCATGTGCGATGAGTCCCACCACGCTTTCATCACGCTTTCTTGCATTATTGTGCCTTGCTAGGTTGTCATTACATGAAATAGGAACAACGGACTCGTGTCCCTCGTTCCAGTACAAAAAAATAGCCACCCCAAAAGGATGGCCATTTACGCATTACACACTGTTTACTAAAAAGTAATCAGAGATAAAGTTGCTAAACAGCCCGTTGTAAAAGCATCGACTTAATCTGGCCGATTGCTTTCGTTGGGTTTAGTCCTTTTGGACAAACACTTACACAGTTCATGATACCGTGACAGCGGAAAACGCTAAAAGCGTCATCCAGGTCGTTCAAACGCTCATCGGTCGCTGTATCACGGCTATCGATAAGGAAACGATATGCATGTAACAAGCCTGCCGGACCGATAAACTTGTCCGGATTCCACCAGAATGACGGACAAGACGTTGAACAGCACGCACACAGGATACACTCATACAGTCCATCCAGTTTAGCACGCTCTTCAGGAGACTGCAGATGCTCACGTGCAGGCGGCTGTTTGCTGTCATTAATCAGGAACGGTTTGATCTTCTCGTACTGAGTATAGAACTGAGTCATATCAACCACGAGGTCACGCACCACTGGCAGACCAGGTAGCGGACGAATAACCAGCTTCCCTTTACCCAGTGCAGACAATGGTGTGATACATGCCAGACCATTCTTACCGTTCATGTTCATGCCGTCTGAGCCACAAACACCTTCACGACACGAACGACGGAATGACAATGTTGGATCCTGTTCTTTTAAGAGTAACAGTGCATCCAGCACCATCATATCCTGGCCTTCTTCTACTTCCAGGGTGTAATCCTGCATACGAGGTGCATTGTCCACCTCAGGATTGTAACGGTATACCGAAAAAGTTAATTGCATGGTCTAACCCCTCTTAGTATGAACGTACTTTCGGCGGGAAGGCTTCACGAAGCTTAGGCGCCATATTGACTTCACGTTTAACCATGGCTTCAGTCGCCGGGTTGTATACACTGTGACATAACCAGTTCTCATCATCGCGGTCCGGGTAGTCGAAACGGCTGTGCGCACCACGGCTTTCTGTACGGAAGTTCGCTGCCACAGCGGTGCTGTATGCGGTTTCCATCAGGTTGTCCAGCTCAAGGCATTCGATACGCTGTGTATTGAAGTCTGAACTCTTGTCGTCAAGACGTGCTGACTTAAGACGCTCACGAATTTCTTTAAGCTGTTCAAGACCTTCAGCCATCGCTTCACCTTCACGGAATACCGAGAAGTTAAGCTGCATGCACTGTTGCAGATCTTTCTTAATCTGAACCGGATCTTCACCCTTGCCTTTCTCTGAACCTTCCCAGCGATTGAAACGGGCCATTGCCGCTTCCAGATCAGTTTCAGACGCATCACGGCTTGGCGCAATTTCGTCAAGCTTCGCACCCAGGTGTAAGCCAGTCGCACGACCAAATACAACCAGGTCAAGCAGAGAGTTACCACCCAGGCGGTTCGCACCGTGTACAGATACACAGGCAATCTCACCACAGGCAAATAAACCATTAACCACTTTGTCGTTGCCGTTTTCGTCCAGTGTTAAACACTGACCGTCAACATTAGTCGGAATACCACCCATCATGTAGTGACAGGTTGGGATAACCGGAATAGGTTCTTTAACCGGGTCGACGTGAGCAAAAGTACGTGACAGTTCAAGAATACCTGGCAGACGTGACTCAAGGACTTCTTTACCCAGGTGGTCAAGCTTAAGCTTGATGTGTGTACCCCACGGGCCTTCACAACCGCGACCTTCACGGATTTCAGTCATCATTGAACGGGCAACAACATCACGACCTGCAAGGTCTTTGGCGTTAGGTGCGTAACGTTCCATGAAACGCTCGCCGTCTTTATTCAACAGGTAACCACCTTCACCACGGCAACCTTCTGTTACCAGTGTACCCGCACCTGCAATGCCAGTTGGGTGGAATTGCCACATTTCCATGTCCTGCACGCAAACGCCTGCACGCAGTGCCATACCAACTCCGTCACCGGTATTGATGTGCGCATTGGTCGTTGAAGCGTAAATACGGCCAGCACCACCTGTTGCTAATACAACGGCTTTTGATTTGAAGTAAACCACTTCACCGGTTTCGATATCGATAGCAGTACAGCCAACAACATCACCGTCCTGGTTCTTAACCAGATCCAGTGCATACCATTCGCTGAATACTTTCGTTTTGTTCTTAACGTTTTGTTGATACAGCAAATGAAGCAATGCGTGACCGGTACGGTCAGCTGCAGCGGCTGTACGTGCGCCCTGCTCGCCACCGAAATTCTTCGACTGACCGCCAAATGGACGCTGATAAATTTTACCATTTTCAAAACGTGAGAATGGCAGACCCATATTTTCCATTTCGATAATGGCTTCCGGACCTGTTTTACACATGTATTCGATGGCGTCCTGATCACCAATGTAATCTGACCCTTTTACGGTGTCATACATGTGCCATTCCCAGTTGTCCTCATGAGAGTTACCTAACGCAACAGTGATACCACCTTGCGCTGATACTGTGTGAGAACGGGTTGGAAATACTTTGGATAATAATGCACAGGATTTGCCAGACTGCGAAATTTGCAGTGCTGCGCGCATACCTGCACCACCGGCGCCAATAACGACGGCGTCAAATTCATGAACGGGTAAACTCATTTTACACTCCCCACAAAACAAACAAACCAGCTGCTACATAAACGAACGCAATGATATTCAGTACATACTGAATGATGGCGCGTAGTCCGGTTGGTTTAACGTAGTCGGTTAATACCTGCCATAAACCAATGCGAACGTGGATCATGACGGAAACCAAAGCAGCGAGTGTAAATACTTTCATAGCCAGACCGGAAAACAGTCCGTGCCATACATCGAAAGTCACTTCATCGGTAGTGATAAAGAAACCAGCAATAAAAAAGGTATATAGCGCAATAATAAATGCGGTGGCACGTAATGAAACGTAGTCTTGTACACCATTACGCTTAATGCTTGCCTGATTCGTTACCATAGTGCAACCCCTATAACTAATGTCAGAACAATCCACAGGCCAATCACAACTTGCGCGCTGAGATTGCCAGATTCCAACTCTTCCCAATGACCCATGTCCATAATCCCGTGACGGATGCCACCAAGAATGTGGTAGGTCAGTGCTGAAGCTGTACCGATTGCAATGATTTTTCCGATCAATCCATCCATCATAGCTTGTACATTTGCAAAGCCTTCTGGAGATGATACCGAAACGGCCCATGCCCAGATCACAAACAGCAATGCGAAAAACATTGCAACGCCTGTTACGCGATGAAGAATTGACGAAATAGCAGAGGGAGGAAATTTAATGGTTTGAAGATCTAAATTTACTGGTCTTTGCTTTTTCACAATTTTTGCCTGTTTTATCCGTAGGGATAATCACTCTCGTGTTTATGTCCTGACAGAGTGATTTTGATTGTTACCTGTTAATTGTCTCATCCGCTGAGTTGTTAACATTTTGTGAATGTTTTATTACCTGATTTACAGAATAAATATTCGGGTAAATTCAAGTACGCAGAGTATATCCACGACCTAGTATAATTACAATTTTTTGTGTGGTATTAGGACATTAGTCTTAGGTCGTACAGACAACGTTCAGAAACTGATCTTTCGCTAGACTTAAGCATTATAATCTCAGACAATCTAGAATATTTATGTGCAATATAAGCAATAAAATTGACTTGATACCGCATAATAAAGTAAAAATACGCCACTTTTCCCACCGGATAGCTCAATTTTGAGTGACATCCTGATAAAGAAAATTTCTGAGGAGAGCAACTATGGCAGATCAAAAAGCCATTCTGAAAGCGGGCGACAAGGAAATAGAACTTCCTATTTTGTCCGGAACAGCTGGACAGGATGTAATCGACATTCGCGCCCTGGGCAAGCACGGCTACTTCACCTATGACCCGGGTTTCTTGGCGACTGGATCTTGCGAGTCTTCCATCACATTTATAGACGGCGAAAAAGGTGTGTTGTTACACCGCGGTTTCCCAATTGAATCGCTGGCACGTGATGCAACTTACCTTGAAGTATGTCACATGCTTCTTCACGGTGACGCGCCAAATCAGGAAGAATACGACAACTTCGAGAACACTATTAAGCGCCACACTATGGTGCACGAACAAATTAATATGTTCTTCCACGGCTTCCGCAACGACGCTCACCCTATGGCGATGTTGAACGGTACTGTGGGTGCAATGTCATCTTTCTACCACAGCGATCTTGATGTATCTAACCCTGACCAGCGTGTTCGCTGTGCACACCGTTTGATTGCGAAGATGCCAACCCTGGTAGCCATGTGTTACAAGTACAACATCGGTCAGCCATTCGTTTACCCAAGAAACGACCTGAGCTATGCGGCAAACTTCCTGAACATGATGTTCTCTGTACCGGCAGAAGATTATGTAATCAGCCCGGCCGTTGAACGCGCAATGGATCGCATTTTCACGCTTCACGCCGACCACGAACAAAACGCATCAACGTCTACAGTGCGTTTAGCGGGTTCTTCTGGTGCTAACCCTTACGCGTGTATCGCCGCTGGTGTTGCATCACTGTGGGGCCCTGCGCACGGCGGTGCCAATGAAGCCTGCCTACAAATGCTGGAAGAAATCGGTTCAGTTGATCGCATTCCTGAGTTTATTGCTCGCGCGAAAGACAAGAATGACCCATTCCGACTGATGGGCTTCGGTCACCGTGTTTACAAAAACTACGACCCGCGTGCTACCGTTATGCGTGAAAGCTGCCACGAAGTACTGAAAGAGCTGAATGTACAGGATCCGTTACTAGACGTTGCAATGGAGCTTGAGCGCATCGCACTTGAAGACCCGTACTTCGCAGAGAAGAAACTGTTCCCGAACGTTGATTTCTACTCAGGTATCGTACTGAAAGCGATTGGTATTCCTACCAACATGTTTACGTGTATTTTCGCCTTGTCTCGCACAGTAGGCTGGATTTCACACTGGCATGAAATGATGTCTGACCCAGGTCAGAAAATTGGTCGTCCTCGTCAGTTATATACTGGCCACACAGAACGTCCATACACGCCGCTTAATAAGTAACCCTTAAGCGATGTAAAAAGGCCCTTGATGGGCCTTTTTTTGTCACTAAAAATACGATTATCAGTCCAGTGTCCATGATTAGGCTAATGAAATGATCGTAATAAGTAACCTGACTGTACAATTTTATAGATACCAACTAGTTAAATAATCGTTAACAAGTCAAAAACGCGCCAAAATACTGTTTGTTTCTTATACTATTTTGCTAACACCTTAGAAACAAAAGTAATAAATACAATTAATATGTTATAAAGAAGCGATGAGTAAAATGAAAATACAGGCAAAAATTCTTGGCTTCGCAGGCCTGATTCCTTTTATTGCATTAAACATTGCACTGTTTGCAGATGCGTTGCCCACCAGTTTAGTTTACATCTTGTTTACACAATACTCTGCGGTATTGCTGTCTTTTTTCGGTGGAATTCACTGGTATGATGCAATTAGCAGTAACAAAAGCGGACATCAAATGTATGTCGCCATGCTGCCGACCATTATAGGTTGGTTATGCCTGACTCAAACAGGCGCTCAGTGGGTCCTTGGTGTATTAAGTATCAGTTATCTGTTGCTTTTGTTCTACGATAAACAGGTTCTCACATTGCCAAAATCCATCGTGGTGGAATACACCAAACTAAGAATGATTCTAACAACTGTTGTCGTGTTATCACATGCAGTTATGATTTTTGCCCGTTAGGACGTTCACTTTACGAATGGGAACGGCGGATACCCGTACAAAAAAGCCCCGTCAGCACAGCTAACGGGGCTTTCTTTAAAAGATTAAAATGCTTATTCAGCGCGAATCAATTCAAGTAACTCTTCCGTTTTCTCTTCCATTAACGGAATGTCACCTTTGGATTCTACGTTCAGACGTATAACAGGCTCAGTATTTGATTTACGCAAATTAAAGCGCCATGAGCCAAACTCAAGGCCGATGCCATCAGTTTCATCAATCACTTCAGCAAGAGGCTGATACTTATCTAAAACGCGTTTTAACGCCGCATCTGCGTCTTTAAGCTTACTGTTTATCTCACCTGACGACGGGAATGCAGCAATACGCTCTTCCACCAAAGACGCCAGCGATTTTTGAGAGGTACACAATAACTCAGCAACTAACAGCCACGGAATCATGCCAGAGTCACAGTAGGCAAAATCACGGAAGTAATGGTGAGCACTCATCTCGCCACCATAAATAGCATCTTCCTTACGCATACGCTCCTTTATAAACGCATGACCCGTTTTACACTTAATAGCTGTGCCACCTGCAGTATTTATGATGTCCTCTGTGTTCCAGTAGACACGTGGATCGTAGATGATTTTATTGTCGCTGCCTTTGTCCAGAAAAGCTTTGGCCAACAAGCCAACGATGTAATAGCCTTCGATGAAATTACCATCCGCGTCAAACAGGAAGCAGCGATCAAAGTCACCATCCCAGGCAATACCAAAATCAGCGCCATGTTCCTTTACCGCGTTGGCCGTGTCGGCACGATTTTCGGGTAGTAGTGGGTTTGGGATGCCATTAGGGAATGTACCGTCCGGATGATGATGAATTTTTACAAACTCAATAGGGACATCTTTTTCAAGCAGCTTTTTCTCAAGTGCATCCAATGCGGCACCAGCCGCACCATTACCCGCATTGGTCACGATCTTCAACGGTGTAAAGTTGTTAATATCAACGTACGATAATATGTGCGACGCATACGCATCCATATTGGCGTGACGATGATACTGGCCAGTCTCAGCCAGTATATCAGTGGCGATATGCGCCTTACCGCTGTAGAACGCATCAGCGTCAATTTTTGCACTTTTCGCATAAAACTCCAGACGTTCTGCAACGTATGCATCATCCAGTAGTTCTGCCCGGTCTTTAATTGCATTTAAGCCGGTATCACCGCTAATGGGTACAGAACCCGCTTTTACCAGCTTCATCCCATTGTAGTTGATAGGATTGTGACTCGCCGTTACTTCAATACCACCATCTACACCTAAATGCTTGGTTGCGAAGTAAATTTCTTCTGTACCGGCCATACCAATGTCCGTTACCACTGCGCCGCCATCGATCAACCCTGCACTTAATGCGAGTTTTAGAGGGCCGGAAGTAAGACGAACATCCCCCCCCACAACAACCGACTTCGCATTCAGTTCTTCAGCAAACGCAAAACCAATACGATAGGCAACTTCTTCATTTAGCTGGCTATTGAGCTCACCGCGAATATCGTAAGCTTTAAAACAGGTAATTGGTGTACTCATACTGCACTGCCCTTCTATTTCGATTCTGTACGACCGTAACGGTCTGAAAAACGGACAATATCGTCTTCACCCAAATAGGCACCGGATTGAACTTCAATCAGTTCCAGTGGAATTTTCCCTGGGTTTTCGAGTGCGTGAACTTCACCGATTGGAATATAAACAGACTCGTTCTCGGTAACGAGTTGTGTATTCTCGCCAATGGTGACACTGGCAGTACCGGATACCACAATCCAGTGCTCAGCACGGTGATGGTGCATTTGTACAGAGAGTTTTTCACCCGGTTTCACCGTAATGCGTTTCACCTGGAAACGCTCGCCATTGTCGATAGAGTCATAGCTACCCCACGGACGAAACACTTCGCGATGGAACTGGAACTCCGGTCTTTGTTCCGCTTTTAATTTGTTTACGACATTCTTAATGTCCTGAACCTTGTCTTTGTGAGCGACCATAACCGCGTCTTTGGTCTCCACCACGACAACGTCATCCAGGCCAACTACAGAAATTAACCGTTCTTCCGCGTTGATGTAGCTGTTATTTACGCCTTCAAGAATGGCATCACCCACTACGACATTGCCGTTTTCGTCTTTTTCATCGGCCGTTTCCCAAAGTGATGACCAACTACCTACGTCTGACCAGCCGGCATCCAGCGGGATCATAGCCGCATGTTCCGTTTTTTCCATGACCGCATAGTCGATAGAGTCATCCGGACATGTTGCAAAAATGTCAGGGTCAATACGGATAAAGTCTAAATCTTTGCTTTCAGATTCAATCGCTTTTTCACAAATGGTCAGCATGTCAGGCGCGTATTTTTTAAGCTCTGCCAAATAGGTACTTGCCTTGAACATAAACATACCGCTGTTCCAGAAATAGTTGCCCGATGCAACATATTGCTCTGCGGTGGCCATATCAGGCTTTTCAACGAATTGCTCGACCTTCATACCATTGCCGAGCGATTCGCCGCCTTTGATATATCCGTAACCCGTGTGAGGTTGATCCGGTACGATACCAAAGGTGACCAGGTGACCTTCCAAAGCAAGAGCATTCGCTTCAGCAACGGCTTTGTGAAACGCAGCCTGATTTTTTATCAAGTGATCAGCCGCCAGAATTAATAACACAGGGTCCTCGTTTGACTGTGTTGCATGTAATGCAGCAAGCGCAATAGCGGGCGCGGTATTACGTCCCACCGGCTCTAAAATGATGCCACCGTGCTCACTTTGCATCTTGCGAAGTTGCTCAGCAACCAAAAACCGGTGTGCGTCGTTGCAGATAACAATGGGTTGCGACGCATCAGATCCGTTAAGGCGCGCTAAGGTGTCCTGTAACATAGTTTGGTCTGATGTGAGTGCAAGAAATTGCTTCGGTAATGCTGCGCGAGATTTTGGCCATAAACGACTGCCAGAACCACCGGCTAAAACGACTGGTTTCATTTGAGTTCCTGTTGATATGATTTGGGCTGGTTTTGCTGTTGCAGATTGTTCAATTTTACTGCGCCAGCCCCTATTTAATTCCTCATACCATGTTAATCAAGCCGGCCAAGCCAATCAACACAAGAAACCCTTAAAATACCACTTTATTCGCTAATTTTCAGATTTGCTCTGTTCAACTAAGCCAAGGCACCTCGCTGATAGTCAAACAAAGCCTGTTGAATTTCAGTCTGGGTATTCATTACAAAGGGGCCATATTGAACAATGGGCTCGCCGATAGGCTTAGCAGCGACTAAAATAGCCTTGCCCGCTCCTACTGCGTCAGTGCCGCAATCCAGCACAACCTGATCGCCATCGTTCAAGACCCCCAGTGTACCGGCCGCAATAACACTGCCTTCAGTCTGCAAGCTGCCTTCATAACAGTAAATAAAAGCGTTGTGTCCTTCTTCGACAGGTACTGTCACGCTGGTTTCTGCATCCCAATGGATATCAATAAAAAGCGGCGAGACTTTAGCTGTTTTTACCGGCCCATTGACACCCGCTAATTCCCCTGCCAGCACTTTCACGTTTACATGCTCATTCAGCGCAACCGTTTCTACCTCCGCCGCGGGTATATCCTGATAACCGGGTAAAGACATCTTGTCTTTCGCAGGCAAATTAACCCATAGCTGAAAGCCTTTGAGTAAACCATCTGTTTGTTCCGGCATTTCTTCATGAATGATACCGCGACCCGCATTCATCCACTGCAGGCCTCCTGTTTCAATGACCCCTTCATTTCCCACAGAGTCTTTGTGCCGCATTTTCCCCTTCAGCATGTACGTTACTGTCTGAAACCCCCGGTGTGGATGGGCAGGAAACCCGGCTATGTATTCATTGGGCTTATCTGAACCAAAAAAATCAAGCATTAGGAAAGGATCTAAGTGGCGCAACATGGGCTGACCTATGATACGGGTTAAACTGACGCCTGCCCCGTCTTGTGTGCCAACGCCCTGCACGCGTTGTTTCACATTTCTGTTTTTCATAAAACTACTCCCATAGCGTCAGAGCGGGGCCAACTGGCACAACACCTGTCGGATTGATCATGGTGTGACTGTAATAATAATGCGTTTTGATATGGTCCATATTGACTGTTTCAGCAATACCCGGCATGCGATATATGCGTTTCATGTAATCATAAATTGCCGGATAGTCTCTGATTTGCTTTAGGTTACATTTAAAATGACCATGGTAAACCGGATCAAAGCGAATTAATGTGGTAAATAATCGGATATCTGCCTCAGTAAACGTATCTCCAATTAAATATGATTGGCGGACCAGGCGAGCTTCGACCTTATCCAATGCTGAGAACAGTGACATGACCGCTTGCTCATAGGCATTTTGCACTGTCGCAAACCCGGCTTTGTAAACACCGTTATTAATATCGTTGTACACCCACTCATTCACTTCATCAATAGCGCTGCGCAATGCGTGTGGATAGTAATCATTGTGATTGGCAGTCAGTCCATTAAACGCGCTGTTAAAAAAACGGATGATGTCAGCTGACTCATTATTCACAATTTGCTGTGTTTGCTTATCCCACAGCACGGGTACAGTGACCCGGGACGTTATTTCAGGGTCAACTCGTTGATACAGTTGATACATGTACTGATGCTGATACAGCATGTCCCCTGTCGCACCGGGATAGGGTAGAAATGTCCAGCCGTGCTCTCGCATTTTAGGATTAACAACAGAAACGCTTATATGCGGTGATAGTCCTTTTAACTCACGCATAATTAACGTTCGATGCGCCCACGGACACGCCAGGGAAACGTAAAGATGGTACCTGCCCGATTCTGGTTTGAATTCTCCCTCATCGGTGATTTCAGAACGAAACAAAGAAGCCTGGCGCTTAAACTTGCCTTCATTGCCTTTTGTGTCATACCACTTATCGTGCCAATGGCCATCAATTAACAGCCCCATGGTTTTCTCCTGTCTGTTTAAACGTAAGATCTGAGTTTATAAACTCATTACTATCATCCCATCATTTCAACATAGGATGCCAAATGAGCGATAACGTAATACTGGGACTAATTATTCGATGGATTAGAACAATCTAGACAGCACCTCTCTGGCAATGGGCATCGCACTGGTTGCTGCGGGTGATGGCGCATTGCCAACGTGCAGTGTCAGCTTAGACGATACAAACTTGAAATCGTGAATTAAATTGCCCTGTCGATCGACAGCTTGCGCCCGAATTCCAGCCCGATAGGGCAAAAAGTCTGCAGCGGTAATCCCCGGACAATACCGACTTACCAGCCTGGCGTAATAGTCCTTTGACAGGGACGACCTGAGTTCTTTAACCGCAGACTTTCGGTATTTCCACAACAATTTCCATACGTCCGTTTTGCCAAAAATATCGAGCAACTGGGACTGAGCAGAAAATACCCCCTCATACACTTCTTTGCCCGTTGCAAGAATAGCGTTGGGTCCAACCGTCGTATAGCCGCCTATCATTTTGGTAAGGTGCACACCCAAGAACGGCATAGCAGGATCCGGTATTGGGTAGATTAAATGCGAAGAAACCTTGTCGTATTTTTCAACAAGGCGATAGTACTCGCCACGAAAGGGTAACATGCGAAAATCACAGTCCAACCCCTGACGCTGAATCAATGCATCGCTGTATATACCAGCACAATTAATTAAAAAGCCCGCTTGAAAGGTTTTGTTACCGGCCGGAGTTGCCGCTGTAACTTCTATTTTATCACCCAGCTCAGAGAGTTGATTAACCGTATGTTGAAACTTTACATCTAGGTTTCCTGATTCCATGGCTATCGATAACAAGCAATCTGTCACTTTCTGATAATCAGTGATGCCTGTTTGTCGAACCAAAAAACCACCCACAGCATGAATGTTAGGCTCAGCTTTCCGTATCTGTTCAGCCGTTAACATTGAAGGATGCAATTCATTTTGCTCACACCGTTCATATAACGTCTGCATCGCTTGAAGCTCAGCCTTATCCGTCGCAACCAGTAACTTGCCGCATTGCTCAAACGGCAGTTGGTATTGCTGACAAAATGCCAGCGTTTCTTCCAACCCCTGCCGGCAAAATGTCGCTTTGTAACTTCCCGGTGGATAATAAACGCCGGCGTGAATGACACCTGAGTTTCTTCCGGTTTGTTGACTGGCCGGCTTATTCGCTTTCTCTAAAAGCAAAATTTTAGCGGATGGTCTTTTTCGGCTAAGCTCGTTAGCGACTGCGGCTCCGATGATACCGGCTCCGACAATGACAAAATCGTACGCAGACATAGGCAAATCATTGAAAAATGGTACACTCGGCCCGATAGTACCTGACCGTAATTTCTCTGCAACACATTCAAGGGTAAAAATATGAGCTTTCAGGAGCGATTTGGCGGTATCACTCGCCTCTATGGTAACGAACGCCAACAACAGCTCGCTAACGCACACATCGCTGTTATCGGTATTGGCGGTGTCGGCTCATGGAGTGCCGAGGCACTCGCCAGGACAGGCATTGGTGCGATCACGCTGTTTGACCTCGATGACATTTGCGTCACCAATACCAATCGCCAAATCCATGCATTAACCGACTCAATCGGTGCGCCTAAAGTTGACGTGATGGCTCAGCGCATTAAAGACATTAACCCTGATTGTAATGTAAAGACGGTGGAAGACTTTGTCACACCGGATACGGTTATGACTCATTTAGATGGCAATTTTACCGGTGTCATTGAGGCTACCGATTCGGTTACCGCCAAGGCGAGTATTATTTATTATTGCAAGCGCAATAAGATCCCGGTTATTACTGTCGGTGGTGCCGGTGGCCAGATAGACCCTACACAGATTACGTGTGGCGATCTCGCCAAAACCATCCAGGATCCGTTAGCAGCTAAGTTGAGAAACCTGT
This sequence comes from Aestuariibacter sp., assembly GCA_017794925.1. Classification (GTDB taxonomy): domain Bacteria; phylum Pseudomonadota; class Gammaproteobacteria; order Enterobacterales; family Alteromonadaceae; genus Alteromonas. The sequence continues at coordinate 3,366,078 of CP051238.1, forward strand.
TGCGCCGTGAATACGGCTTTTCTAAGAACCCAAAACGCAAATTTGGCATTGACTGTGTGTATTCAACGGAACAATTGCGTTACCCCCAGCCCGATGGTTCGGTGTGTTTTAGCAAATCAATGGAAGATGGCAGTACCCGTCTCGACTGCGCCTCTGGATTTGGTGCATCCGTTGCGGTCACCGCAACGTTTGGCATGGTTGCAGCAGCGCGACTCATTAATAAGTTAACCGGGGCGTAGCTCTCGACTTTTTAGCAGCTGTCACGCACAATCAAAAGATAACATTTAGGCGGAACGAGATAAACAAAAAGGAAAACCGCGTATGAATCAACAAGAACTCGAAACATTGATGTCAGAAAGTGCCCAGGATGCCGTAGGTACCAGCAAGGAAATCTTTCAGGTGGATCTGGACTACAGTGCTGACAGCATCGCGCTTGTGGATGACTTACTGCTCGCCTTTGTTGCGCAATATCACGATCAGGCATTAGAAGATGAAGCGGTTTTCACCTTGTGTAACATTTATGGTGCCTACATCGGGGAAGTCATGCGTAGCCTGGTAGGCGGACAATGGCGCTATGATACGTCAGACGATAAGGCGCCATTTGTTGTCCTGGATGTGGGCGAATACTCGTATGCGTTCGCAGGTATATGCTACGAACGTTTGGTAAACGACAGTGCAATTTCAGTAAAAGCGTATTTTGATCAGGCTGTTAGCAACAATACGCAATAATTTTCTTTGAAATAAAATTGCCGCAGCGGTTATTTTGAAAGTGGAACCTGTTCTATTTCTGGTATTCGCTGCCAATCTGCAATCATAATTTGCACGTGACGGCTTTTCGTTAGCATATAGGCCATTACACAAAGCCCGATGAATATTGAACCGTAATAGACGTTAAATTGCCCGCCAGTTTGAATAGTAAACAATAACACCAACGATAACTGGCCAATAATCCCAATCCAACAAACCGGCTTTAACCAACGGCGCCAGCCTGCCTTTCCTCGTTTCCAAAAACTCGTTCTGAAGCTGGTTAACACAAATACAAACAGGAAAGGTAATGCCGCGAGTAGTTGCCAAACCAACCACTCACGATGTACAAATACCAGTTTAAACAAGGTATCTGCTTCTCCTGGTAGCGCCGTAATTAATAGTACCAGCAAGACATCACGGGCTCCGAACGCCAGAAAACCGTACCACCAGTTCGGCGGCAAAACGACGCCTGCTTCATCATAGCAGTGGAGTGGAAGTTGCAGACTCAACGCAAATTAACCGAGCTGTTTATTAAAATGAAAACTTGAGATTGGCATATCGTGGGCAAAGTAAAATCCGTGTGCTCGCGTCCTCTGCGTACCAGAGTCGAGATGAAGCGATTCACATCCTATGGATTTAGCATACTGCTGACAACTAAGGAGAAGCTTGTCCCCTATTCCCTGTCCCCGGGATGATTCATCGACGACTAAATCGTCAATGTACATGTGTTTCCCCCAAGCCAGTTTTTCGCCTGTTACAAATCCAGCAACACCCATGACGCGTCCATCTGTTGATGCCACTGCCAGTCGATAACCTTGCTGCCATTGCCGCTCTATCGCGTGAGATAACTGTTCAATGGAAAACTGCGGGCGTAAGAACTGCATAACACGACACACATCGGATAATACAACGTCTTGGAGGGATGACGGGATAGTACATGTAACAGCAGACAAATCGAGATCCTTCGTAGGTTTTTAACAGAGAAATTTGCTATACTTCGCGCTTTGTAGCTTACCAAAGATATCCAGAAAGCCAATCTTTATGACCGTTGAAAAATTTGACCCTAAACAAACCACCACATTAGATGCCCCGAAAACGGTGCTGGCCGAGTCAGCGGCATCTGTTCAGACTGTTGAAAGCCAGTCTCGCATTGGGTTTGTGTCGTTGGGCTGCCCGAAAAACCTGGTAGATTCAGAACGCATTCTTACCCAATTGCGTACTGAAGGCTATGATGTCGTACCAACGTACAACGATGCCGATCTGGTTATTGTTAACACCTGTGGTTTTATTGATGCAGCGGTACAAGAATCCCTGGATACCATTGGTGAAGCCCTGAAAGAAAATGGCAAGGTTATCGTTACAGGGTGTTTGGGCATAAAGGAAGACGAAATCCGCGAAGTACACCCGAATGTACTGGCGATTACGGGCCCGCACGCCTACGAAGAAGTGGTTAATCAGGTCCACGAGCATTTGCCAAAACCGGGTCACAACCCGTTTGAGCATCTGATTCCGGATCATGGAGTTAAGCTCACTCCCCGTCATTATGCCTATTTAAAGATTTCAGAAGGCTGTAATCACCGCTGTACATTCTGCATCATCCCTTCAATGCGTGGGGATTTAGTCAGTCGTCCAATCGGCGAAATCCTTGATGAAGCCAAACGTCTTAAAAATGCAGGAGTGAATGAACTACTCGTCATTTCACAGGATACCAGTGCTTATGGCGTTGATGTTAAACATCGCACTGGATTTTGGAATGGCATGCCAGTGAAGACGCATCTGCTACAGCTTTGTCAGAAACTCGGTGAAATGGATATGTGGGTTCGATTGCATTACGTTTATCCCTACCCTCATGTTGACGACCTGATTCCCCTTATGAACGAAGGCAAAATTCTGCCTTATCTGGATATTCCGTTTCAGCATGCCAATAAACGTATTCTAAAGCTGATGAAACGCCCAGGCAGTGCTGAGCGTACGCTTGAACGTATTAAAAAATGGCGTGAACAATGCCCGCAGTTAATTATTCGTTCCACCTTCATCGTGGGATTCCCGGGTGAAACAGAAGCAGAATTCGAAGAATTACTGGACTTTATTCGCGAAGCGGGCCTCGATCGCGTAGGTTGCTTTGCCTATTCACCGGTGGAAGGTGCTGTCGCAAATGATTTACCTGACCCGGTTGATGAAGACGTAAAACAAGCACGTTTAGCACGTTTTATGGAAGTACAAAGCGAAATCAGTGCTGCCCGCCTTAAGGCTCGTGTTGGCCAGGAATATCAAATTGTGATCGATACAGTGGATGCGGAAGGCGCAGTAGGACGTTGCTATGCCGACGCCCCTGAAGTGGATGGTGTGGTACATTTAAACGGTGTATATGATGTCACACCGGGTCAACGCGTGTGGGCAGAAGTCATTCATACCAACGAACATGATATGTGGGCAGTAATGTCTGAAGAACAGGACGAAGAGTTAGAAGGCACAGAGACCGAGTAACCTGCTACCAAACACTCTGACTATTAAAACAAGCCGTTTGGTCCTACCAAACGGCTTTTTTGTTACCAGGGCAGTTCACCACCATTCGCGTGAACAAAACTTCCTGAATTCTCCATCGACAGTTCATCTATGCGGGCAATTAACCGTGACGCAGCGGTATCGGCATCGACATCTCCCTGACCACCAACCATGTCTGTTTGCACAAACCCCGGGTGGAATAGACCCACAGCAATGTCACGTGGCGCAAGATCCTTGGACAATGAGACACCTGCAGCATTAAGCGCGGCTTTACTCATACGATAGCCGTAATAGCCACCCGAACCATTATCTGCCATCGACCCCATGCGACTGGTAATCATGGCGACCTTCGCGCCCTCTTGCAGATTACTCAATAAGCATTGAGTCACTAATAATGGTCCCATCGCATTTACCCTGAACTGATAATCAATGGTATTCGGTTGCCAGTCATCGACACTTTCACTTGCTAACACACCCGCGTTGTTAATCAGCAGATCGATGCTCACGTCGTTCAAGGCAGACAGACTCGCTGGCAAGGTTTCAGGATTTCCAACATCCACACCATCTATAACAATCGCGCCACTTTGCACCAGTGCATCGGACACATTGCGACACAAGCCATATACTTTATGGCCTGCTGCAATCAATTGTTGTGTCATTGCTAAACCAATGCCGCGGTTTGCACCCGTGATCACTATATTCATGATTATCTACCTGTTTATTTGGCTTTCAGTGTAGCAAGCAGGACCGCTAAGTCCTCCGGTGTATCAATTCCCACTGGTGGTGGAAACTTCGCCAGTTCCACATGGATAGCATCGTCATACCATAGGGCTCTGAGCTGTTCTAACGATTCAATATGCTCCAGTGCAGACGGCTCATAACTGACGTATTGCTTAATGTATTGCGCTCTGTAGGCGTATAAACCAATGTGACGACGATACAAAGAAGGATCAACTGACACGGGTGCTGCCATCATGGTATCCCTTGCAAAGGGTATGACAGACCGTGAAAAATACATTGCTCTGCCGCTCGCAGACGCCACCACTTTTACCACATTTGGGTTTAACACTTCTGCTTCAGTGTGTATATCAGTGCACAACGTGGACATTTGCCACTGCTCGCCTGACGACAGATTATCAGCAACCTGTCGGATATTGCCGGCTGGAACGAACGGCTCATCACCTTGTACATTGACGACGATTTCCTGATCGGCAATGCCTTTTGTACGCACCACCTCTGCAATACGTTCAGTGCCTGATGTATGCGCGGTGTCTGTCATCACTACGTCTGCAAAGGCTTCTGCCACCGACGCAATACGATCATCATCCGTTGCAACGATAACCGCACTTGCTCCAGCCTCTTCAGCTCGCTCCACGACATGCTGGATCATGGGCTTACCCAAAATATCGACCAGGGGTTTGCCTGGAAACCGCGAAGATTGATATCGAGCTGGTATCACTACTGTAAACGCCATGTATTACCCCTTAAGCGCCTCGAGTTGCTCAAGTGTAATACTGGTCGCTTGCTCTTCCAACAATACCGGAATACCTTCCTTCACAGGATAGGCCAAGCGGTCAAATCGACACACAAGCGCGTCAGCGTCGTTGTGTTGTGCAAACAGCAACTTTCCTTTGCACACGGGACAAGCAATTACATCGAGAAGTTTTCTATCGAATGCCATATTACATCCTTATTGGTGCCGCGATATGCGGCGCAGTTGTTCAATAATATTATTATAAAATTCGGCCGGCAATTGTGCAGAAACAGGCTGATACCAACAATCATCATGGGCAATATGCCCTGCTTTCACTGCATCTTTTTCTGTCATTACCACCGTTCCATCAGGAAGATCTGATGAACAAAGTGCATGGTGATCAGGCAACGCAACTGCCGAAGATAAATCTAAACCCATCGCTTCCAATTGGGTAAAAAAGCGTTGAGGATCCCCGATACCGGCAAGTGCAGAAATCGATTCCTGCCGCCCTTGCAACTCGCTAACCGTTAGCTGCAATGCTGGATTCTTTACGTTCACTAATTCCCCCGGCATCAAACGCATCGCTATCGTATTAAAATGAGTCAGAGGCGCAGGGATCGCTTGTTCAGTATTTGCCTGATTAAAAATCAACGCATCTACCGTAGCTAATCTCCACATTCCTTCACGCAAAGGCCCCATCGGCATGAGTTGCCCGTTGCCGAATAACCGACCATCTACCACAACTAGTTCAATGTCTCGCGCTAAGGGGTAATGCTGAAGACCATCATCACTAATAATCACATCGCAGTGGTGCTGCGTAATCAAATGGTGTGCACCACGAGGACGAACGGGGTCAATCACAACGGGAACCTGGCATCGCCTGGCAATTAACAGCGGTTCATCCCCTGTTAAATCAGGCATCATTCCGGGTGTTACATCAAATGGAAAGGTTTTTGCACCTGAGCCATAACCCCGGCTGATCACGCCCACCTTAAATCCCGCTTTCGTTAACGCTTCGCATAACGCAACCACAACAGGGGTTTTACCATTGCCACCGACACTTATATTGCCAACTACAATCACAGGCACAGAAAGCTGGGTTTGTTTAAACGCCCCTACTTTAAAGAGCCAGCGTCGCAGGCCACTTATACCGGCGAACAATAAGGTGAAAGGTAAAAATAACCACTGGTACCATCGGCCCTGATACCACATTCGGGTAACCCAATTCACACTTTATTCCCCAAATTGCAGAGCATGAAGCTGGGCATAGGCCCCCTGAGCGTCAAGCAGTTGCTGATGCTTGCCACTTTCAACAACTTTTCCTTGATCAATTACCAGAATTTGATCGGCATTTTCAATCGTAGATAACCGATGGGCAATGATAATACTGGTTCTGTTTTTCTGCAGGCGCTCAAGCGCATCCTGAATCATCCGTTCGGATTCCGTATCAAGTGCAGAGGTCGCTTCATCGAGGATCAGTATAGGGGCATCAAGCAATAATGCCCGGGCAATGGCGACGCGCTGTCGCTGCCCTCCGGATAAGCTGGCGCCGTCTTCCCCCACCATCGTATCAAGGCCGTCTTCAAGCTCGTCGGCAAATTCCATCACATGGGCCAGTTTGGCGGCTTGCTCAATCTCATTTCGACTCACAGACTCACTGACACCATAAGCGATGTTATTGGCTATGGTATCGTTGAATAAGGTTACTTGCTGCGAGACCAACGCAATATTTTTACGCAGTGATGCCAGAGTGAATTCATTGATGTTCGTCTCATCGACCTGAATTTCACCATGCTGAGGTAAATAAAAACGGGTTACTAATGACGACAGCGTTGATTTGCCACTGCCTGAACGCCCAACCAGCGCTACGCTGCTGCCGGCAGGCACATGCATGGTGATGTTATTGATAGCAGGCTGTACTTTGCCCGGGTAACAAAAAGTCACGTCATTAAAACGAATATCCCCCTGCAGCCTTGCCGCTTCCCGCTTACCTGTATCCGTTTCTGCCTGCTCATCAAGAATGGCAAAGATACTCTGACACGCAGCCATGCCTTTTTGAAATTCACTGTTTACCGTCGTCAACTGTTTCAGCGGCTTGAGTAGCATGACCATGTAAAAGACGATGGTGACAAAGGTACCCGCGGTTAAATCCGTTAATAATCCGGGCTCACTGGCAATATACAACACAACAGCCAAGGCAATCGATGCAATCACCTGAATAGTAGACACGCTAAGCGTTTGGGTAACAGCCAGTTTCATATTTTGTTGACGATTACTGTTATTTTTCTGTTCAAAGCGGGCTTGTTCTTTCTCCTGGCCGCCAAACATGAGGACAACTTTATGCCCTTTAACCACTTGCTCTACAGCACTGGTAAGGCTACCCATTGATTGTTGAATATTGCGGCTTACTTTTCTGAATCGCTTGGTAACATAAGAGACGATCACCGCCACTACGGGGCCAACAAATAAGAACACCACCGACAGCTGCCATGACAGGTAAAACATCCAAATCAGAATACCAATAACCAGCGCCCCTTCCCGAACGAGAATAGCAAGTGACTTACTGGACGCTCTGGAAATTTGATCGGTATCGTAGATAACTTTTGAAATCAAATTACCTTTAGCTTGCTGATCATGGAAACTCACCGGTAAATGGATGTACTTTGCAAACAGTTGCTGGCGCATTTTCATGACAACCTGCGCGCCAATCCAACTCAGTGCATAGCTACCCAGGAAGTTAAAGATCCCTCTTAGTACAAAAACCGGCACAACCAGATAAGCCGCCATACGGAGGTAATCATAATCTTGTTTGTTGAGCGCCTGATCAATAACTGGCTGAACCTGGGAAATAACAAATGTATCCAGCCCGGAGTAACCAACCATACCAATAAATGCTGCTACAAACGCTAACTTATATTCGCGTAAGTAAGTAAAGAAACGTTTCACCGGTAAGTCTTGAGGATTGTTTGGGTGCATATCACACTTATATCTGAATAAATCGCGCGTATTGTACCTGTTATATGGTCAATTCACTAATTTCAAAATGATTTCTGGTACCAGGGGCCAGAATGACGATATTGATGCACAATCATTGAATCACCCACTGTTACTTTTACATACCCAGAGCGGCTCATTTCAACCGTGTCTGCACCTTGCTCGCGATAACGTTTTACTACGTCCTGATTAGGAAACGACCAGCGATTTAACCAACCTTGAGAGAACAAGGCAAGCGAAGGTGAAACCGCGTCTACAAAAACCTGGGTAGACGAGGTCCGGCTACCGTGATGAGGCGCCAGTAAAATATCCGCATACAGCGCTGAATTTGAAGAATTTGGGGCAAATATGGACACCAATCGGGCTTCAGCTTCTGCCTCAATGTCTCCGGGAAACAATGCAGAAAATACGGAATCAGTGACCCTAACCACACACGAAAGGTTGTTTTCGGAATAAGTTTCATCATGCGCTGCTGGTGGCCACAATACTTCGAACCAAAGTGCTTGCCATCGCCACTTTTGACCAGCATGACAGCCCGTTTCCGGTGAAATTAAATCGATATTTGGGAAAGCTTGTTTAATAGACACTACGCCACCAGCATGGTCATTATCGAAATGACTGACTATTAAAGCATCCAGTGTTAGTCCTTTTTGCAACAAAAAAGGTAATAAAACCTGGTCTGCATAACTGGACGTGCCATTGAACGATGCGCCAGTGTCAACTACCACCGCCCTACCGTTACGCGTAACCATAGATGCACTTCCCTGGCCGACATCAAAATAATGAATTTCCCAATCATTTCTATTAGTTAAGTTAACCAGAGAAAATATTCCCCCGATAAATACAAAGCAAGCGGCAAAGCGCTTTCTCCCTTTAAAAGGTAGCAAAAACACAAGTACCAAAATCACGAAAACGGTCCAAATCGCTCTTTCGCTAGCACTGAGCAAAGCGCTTCCTGAGAATGTCGTTAGAACGCTTTGGAACCAGCTCATAAAAATTAACGAGGTATCAATTGCATGGCCAGTTGCATCAAGATACAAGACTAACCATGAAGAGTCAGCCTGGCTGCATAGCAGTAAGATCAATCCGACAATACAGGCGGGTACAACAATAAAACTCATTACAGGTATAAAGAAAATATTAACGAGTGGAGATGTCCAGCTGACAGACTGAAACATAGACAGTGTCAAAGGAACCAGCCCGGCACTCATGAACATTTGCATAACAATCAATTTGCGCCATGCGCTAACAGAAGATGTAAACCATGAATACCAGCGCCAGTGAACAATCATTATCACGGCAACCGCCCCTAAGCTTAAGTACAATGCCATACCGTAGGTAGCCTCGGGGTGTATCAACAAACACAATGTCGCTGTCAGCATAAAAATCAGCCAACGGCCTAGTCGTCTCGCACACCACCATAAACAAATCCACAGGCACATGACAATATAGGCGCGTGTGACAGAAATTTGCCAGTTTGCGCAATAAGCATACGCGGTACTGCCAGCTAATAAGCACCACCACTGAACAGGCAGGATGTTAGCAAGCTTCAGGCTCCCCCGCTTAAAGAGTAAACTCAGCCCCTGAACGACGATTGATACCACGCCACCAGCTAATACCAGATGAAGACCCGAAATAGCGAAAAGATGTGACGTTCCAGTCTCTCTTAAAAGCGTCCAGTCAGATTGACTAAAGCCATTTCGATCGCCAAACATGAGCGCATTCAGCCATTTCTCGCCGCGAATGTTCAGTGATAGTAATTTCTCTTGTAGACGAGAGCGAAGCGTTAGCGCGGGTTTTAATAGTAAAATACGATCGTTCAGAATGTATCCGGTCCGCACGATCTGTTGGCTTACATACCATTTTTGTGTATCAAAACCAGCAGGGTTAGCTACCGCCCTTGCGGGTTTTATTCGAACATCTGCTGTTACATATTGTGAGAGACGGAATACTTTGGTCGGTTCGTAGTAGTATATTATGGCTTTGAGCTTTCTTGGCCACTCAACACCATTCACCGTAAGATGGTCAACTGTTAACCTCGCGCTTCGCTCGTTGTATGAAATACCCGCAATTCGTCCTTCAATTGTGACATCTTGTTGAATTTCGCCGTTCAACTGTTGCCAGTACTGGTACCTTTGACCTAAACTCGCTGCCCATAGAATACCAATGCACAATCCTACGGCCAGCCAAAATGCGACTTGCCTGAGGTAAGTCAATAAAAGCACTTGCCGGATTTTGCGTTGCATCGCAACTAAGAGTACTATTCCAAATACGGTAATCATTATCACCTGAAGGGATATTGATGGCATGGCTCTCCACCACTGTGAAGAGACCATTGCGCTACAAAAGCCCGTTGTAATACTACCTAGAATGCGTCCGTTCACCCGATGATTCAGTTGTCAAAATAGTTTGAAAAGGTATGCCAAAAAAATTCATTAAGCGGTTTTTGCCAGATCATCAGTCAGTAAAAAACAATCGGGCGTTAAAAATTTTCGGCACTATCCTGCACGAGCCTAATTTATGGCATTTAAACCGTAAATCCGCATCGGGTGCATTTGGCATCGGGTTATTTTTTGCGTTTTGGCCTGTGCCTTTTCAGATGTGGCTATCGGCCGCAACAGCGATACCCTGTCGCGTCAATCTGCCGCTATCCATTGCAACGGTATGGATAACGAATCCTTTCACCATGCCGCCTATATTTTATGGTGCCTATTTGGTGGGTTCTACTGTACTGGGGACCGATTCTCAGGCCTTCCACTTTGAACCAACCTGGGAGTGGGTGGTTAATTCTCTGTCAACCATCGGCCCCGCGTTTTTGCTAGGCTGCGGTATATGTTCAGTGGTATTTGGAATAGCAGGTTATTACAGCCTGAACTGGTTATGGCGTTTTTCAGTAAAAAAAGCCTGGCAGGCGCGTAAACAAAAGCGTAGTCAAACTGCAGTTTAAGCATTGATTTAACAACCATATTTTAATTACAGCTCCTCTTCACGTTCCTGCACATATGGGCTACAGCCCGGCTACTGCATCTAGTTAGGGGTAACCCCCCATAAAAACAGCACAATTTCCGACCTACCATTAACATGTCATTTACAGACATTAATACCAGTTTGAGGGACGAATACAGGCGATTGGCCTACCTCACATTGGATTGCACGAGTTAACACACACTATGATGCTGTGGAGAGGGTATTATGAGCACATTTTTTAAAACCAAGTCAGGAATGCCGGCTTTTTGTGGTTTAGCGGTAGGCTTATCGTTAATGGCTTCAACAGTTCAGGCAACCGTTATTTCAAGCGAAAGTAATGCTTACGCATTAGGGGTTGACCTTGAAATCGGAATCGATAACGTAGCGGCTGCTCAAGCCAACATAACATTACCGTCTATGTTGCAACAGTCAGCACCAGGTACTTACGACCTGTCTAATACCGCGCTGTCTGTAGATGCAAACATCAGTACAACGCTCAATGTCATTCAGGATGTAGACGTATTTGCATCAACTGGCGTTTTCAATGGGCAAATTACGTCAGATGTTGATGGTGCGAGTGGCAGTAAATCAACGACCGGTTACAGTGAAGTGAACAGCTTAACAGCGAGTGTGGCCGATACCACAGCGCCGATTGACCTGAGTGCTCTGCTGGAAATTAGCAGCACAACGTTAAATAGTTATTCTGAAGTCACTGGAGACTGGGGTATGTTTAACGCAATGGGTATGTCAGTTATCGAAGATCTGAGTATCTTTTTCCTGGGTAGCCAAATTGACCTGGTCTCTGAAGGTATTTCTGTCGACGTACTCGCGGGCTCCACACCCAATTTCCAACTCATCGACTTCGCCGGCGTTGTTGGACTGGACCTGATTCTGAATGAGCAAATCAGTCATTGTGCAATGCCCGGTTACTGTAGCATGGAGGTTAATGCGTTACGCTTTGCATTTGAAGGCGTCAATTTGCTCGATGCTGGTATCGACGGTCTGCTGAATGGTGAAATCATCATTGGTCATAGCTACGCAGAAATGACAGGCATGCCATCAGCACCAGTGAACGCGCCGGCAGCACTTGGCATTTTACTGATGGCAACCGCAATCAGTGTCATGAGAGCACGACGCTAAGTAACGCCGTTTAAACTTGGCAAAAAGTGCAGCATTAACGCTGCACTTTTGCATTTTCGCAGACTTAAACTAAGCCTTGCTCTCGCAGAAAGGTCATTAAGCGGGCTTCATCCCACACTTCGACACCGAGTTCCTGCGCTTTGGTTAGTTTTGAACCGGCTTTTTCTCCCGCTACCAGAAAATCTGTTTTAGCCGAGACGCTGCCCGCCACTTTAGCACCAATTTGCTGCAGAAGCGCTTTTACATCGCTGCGAGACATTTCGCTCAACGTGCCTGTTACCACTGCGGTTTTTCCATTTAGCACTAGCTGGTCGACCTTCGGAGCCTCGATTGCAGGCCAATTGATGCCAGCCTCAACAAGACCATTAATCACGTCGAGATTATGTGACTCTGCAAAGAAATTAAGAATGTGCTGCGCAACAACCACACCAACATCCTGAACGGATTGCAAGGCCTCCAGATCAGCATGTTGGATAGCTTCAAGGTTCGTGAAGTGCATGGCAAGGTTGAGAGCGGTTGCTTCCCCTACTTCCCGAATACCTAATGAATACAGAAATTTAGCCAGGGTAGTTTGTTTTGATGCTTCTATCGCATTGATCAAATTTACCGCGGACTTTTCGCCCATTCGCTCTAGCTGCACGAGCTGAGGCAGAGACAGGTGGAAAATATCAACCGGCGTTTTAAGTAGATCCGCATCCACCATCTGCTCAATTAATTTATCCCCTAAGCCGTCGATATCCATCGCTTTACGCGAAGCGAAATGCTTCAACGCCTGCTTGCGTTGGGCGCCACATATTAAGCCGCCAGTGCAGCGCGCTACGGCCTCGTCTTCCAGCTTTTCTACGTGGGAATCACAGACCGGACACACCTGAGGAAAGACTATCTCCCTGGCATCATCCGGGCGTTTTGATTCTACTACTGATACCACCTGGGGAATAACATCGCCGGCCCTGCGAATCACGACTGTATCGCCTACCTTCACACCCAAACGATCAATTTCGTCCTGGTTGTGCAGCGTAGCGTTGGACACGGTTACCCCCCCAACAAACACGGGTTCAAGTCTGGCAACAGGCGTAATTGCCCCGGTTCGCCCTACCTGAAATTCAACATCAAGGAGTGTGGTAATTTCTTCCTGCGCCGGAAATTTTTGTGCAATGGCCCAACGAGGGGCACGTGCGACAAATCCAAGGACAGCCTGAAGTGCAATGGTATCAACTTTGAACACCACACCATCAATGTCATAAGGCAAGGCATCACGCTGGGCGAGTATACGCTCATAATAAGCCAGGCAACCCTTTACACCCGTTGCAGTATCGACTTCGGGGCACATTGGTAAACCCCAATCTGCCAGTTTGCGTAAACGCGCATGATGAGAATCAGGCAAGGTAAACGTATCTGGCGTAACGATACCCAACGAATAAGCGTAAAACATCAACGGACGTTTTGCAGTGATTCTCGAATCCAGTTGACGCAAACTGCCCGCAGCCGCATTTCTCGGATTGGCAAATACTTTTAATCCTGCTTCACGCTGCATATTATTCAGCTTTTCAAAGCCTGCTTTTGGCATAAATACTTCACCACGCACTTCAATTCGTGCCGGCAAATCATCTCCACGCAGCTTCAGCGGTACATTGCCGATCGTGCGCACATTGGCTGTAATATTCTCACCAACCTGCCCATCACCGCGAGTTGCAGCTCTGACTAACTGACCATTCTCATACAAAATCGACACTGCCAACCCATCTAGCTTGGGTTCACAACTAAAAGGTAACTCTGCATCATCTTTCAATCGATCCTTCAAACGCTTCTCAAACGCGTTCAACTCGTCTTCGCTGAAAGCATTATCCAGTGACAGCATAGGCACTTCATGTGTGACCTGTTCAAACGCACTGAGCGGCTGCCCTCCCACTTTCTGTGTAGGAGAATCTGGCGTAACTAATGCCGGATTCGCCTCTTCCAAAGCCTTTAACGATTGGAATAAGCGATCGTATTCACTATCCGGTACGGTGGGATTATCCAATACATAATACTGATAGTTGTATTCATTGAGGGTGTCGCGCAACGCTTCCATTTGCGCGCTGATGGATTGTGTATTCATGAAGCGGTCTCACTAAGCACGCGGATTGCGTGCACAAGAAAATTAGCAGGACCGGGATACCGGCCCTCATCGTATAATCAGTGTCTGGCGATCATGCGTTTACGTTCAAAATCGCGGATTTTTTCAACGTACTGCTGTATGCCTTGTTTCGTTAACACACTGCGACGACCATCAAGAACCTGAGCGCCAAATTCGTCAGCGATTTTTCTGGCCGCGTTATGCATCATGTTGAAGACCTGATGCGGGTCGCCTTCAATGGGCAATAACATGAACAAGGATACGCCGCGCGTTGTGAAGTTTTCCAGATTATCAATATCGAAATTACCCGGCTTGAACATGTTCGCCAGACTAAATAATACCGGTCCTTTACCATTTGAATTAACATGCCGGTGGAAAATGTCCTGATCCCCAAATTTAAAGCCCAGTGTCAGTAGCATTGGTAATAACGCAGCACCACTGATCGGCTCGTCTTCTGGCGCCCTTACATTCAAAATAAGCACTTCCTGATCGACACTGGCGGCACTGGGACTGGACTTGGCGGTGCCGGCTGTTGAAGCCTCCGGCGCCTTTTGAGAATCGTCAAAATCGATTTGCATTTGTTCGTCATCACCAAAGTTTGGCTCCTGACGACGCCGAACCGGTTGTCTGGCTTTTTTACGTAATACGGGTTTATCGACAGGCACTGCACTTTCAACTTCACTCTTAGACGATTCGGCAACCGGCTTGTCTTTCATACCAGCGGGAGCATCTTGTGCATCCAGAGAAAAATCAATATGAGGCTCTTGTTCTTTTGCGTTTATCGCCTCTGGATTATTTTCAACCACAGGTGGCTCATCTTTTAATAAAAATGAGGGCGGTGCTGGTATGGCTTCGCCTGAATCAACCATCGACTCTTTCGAGCTGTACTGAGGTTTGGGGTTAGATACCACTGAGGCATAAATCTTTTCTACTTCAGGCGGAGCATCGAGTTCGACGTCAGTTTCAACCTCCGCCTGTGGTTTCGAGCTCTTGTCAGGCTCACCCACTGAATCATCATGGGCTTCGCTGTCATGGTCAGTAGCCGATTCTGTTTCTGTTTGTGACGCATGATTCATGTCATCAGACAACGTCGTCTGGCCACTCACGACACGAACCGAGCCGACACCAAATTCATCAAACTGTTCTGAAGAATCAGAGGGTAGCTCGTCCTCGTCTTCCTGCCAGTCCTGTGGCTCAATACGGGGTGGCTTCTTGGCCTTATTGTTTTTGCGAATATTCCATAAGCCATGTGCTAACACGCCGATGATAAAAAAACCACCTAGCAACAACAATGACCAACGTAATTCATCTTCCATCGATTTTTATGCCCTGTGTAATTATGCTTCTACCAATGAAACGGCTTCATCTACGTCAACGGCGACCATGCGGGATACACCCGGTTCAGCCATAGTGACACCGGTCAGATGACTGGCCATCTCCATTGCGATCTTATTATGGGTAATATAAATAAACTGTACTGATTTCGACATTTCCGACACCAGTTTACAAAAGCGCCCCACGTTTGCGTCGTCTAGTGGCGCATCTACTTCATCAAGCAGGCAAAACGGCGCCGGATTCAATCTGAATATTGCAAACACTAATGATAAAGCGGTTAGCGCTTTTTCTCCACCGCTAAGCAGATGAATTGTACTATTTTTCTTGCCAGGTGGACGTGCCATGATAGTCACACCGGTTTCCAATAAGTCGTCGTCGGTCAGTGCAAGATAAGCCGAGCCTCCGCCAAACACTTTGGGAAACAGCTGTTTCAAATCATCATTTACCTGTTCAAACGTGTGGCTGAATCGGGTACGCGTCTCGCGGTCGATCTTGCGAATAGCATTTTGCAATGTGTCCAGCGCTTCATTCAGATCGTCAAACTGGGCATCCAAATGTGCTTTTCGTTCGGCCTGGATATCGTACTCCTCCACAGCGGCCAGGTTTACAGCACCAAGGCGGCTAATGGCTGCCGTAGTTTGCTCAAGTTCCGACTGAGTACGTTTTTCTTCTGCATCTGCAGGTAAATTTTCCAAAATCGTTTTTAGCGTAACATCAAGTTCATTGAGCTGTTCAAGAATGGCGGTCCCCCTGACTCTTACGCCTTCAGCTTCGATTTTGAGACTGTCCAGTTCCTGTTGACGCTTGGCAATCATTGCCAGTTGCCCTTGCTGGCCCTGCATCGCTTCTGCCAACATGGATTCAGCATACTCAAGGTCGTGTTGCAGACCACTTTTTTGCTCTTCCAGCTGCTCTTTATCGGCAAGATAGGCTTGCAGCTGTTCTTTCTGTTCATTCTCGGGACTGGATAACGCTTCAAACTCGCGCTGTAGTGTTTCTTCACGCCGTTTCGTGTCATGTGACTGGCTTTGCAATTGCTGTTGCTGAGTTGCCGCACTTTGCAGTTTGTTCCTCAGATCCTGCAATTGTAATGCTTGTTCGTGCAAAGACCGGGTATACTGCTCATACTGTGCCCGTTGAGAAGCTACCTGTTGCTGTAACGATTGCCGGGTCGAATCCAATTGCTCTTGCTCTGCCGCGTGTTCGGCTAACTGTTCTTCGAGCGCTTCCAGACTTTCATTCAGCATTGCCAATTCAATGGCTTCCTCTTCAAACTGGTCTTTTTGACGTGCCAGTTCGTCATGTAAACGCTGTTGTTTTTGTTGTTGCTGTTGTTGTTGCTCAGTCAACCACTGAATCTGATGACTGTGCTGTTGCAGGGTGTTTTGTTCAGCAGACAACCTGCTCTGATGCTGCTTCACTCTCTCCTGGCAGTTACTTAGCCTGCCTTCTGCGTGCTCGACCTTCCCTTCCAGTTCGGCTATCGATATTTCACTGATTGCTATTTCATCAACCAGCTCGGCAAGGGCCTGAGCGCGCTGAAGCTGGCCGGCTTGCTCGTCCTTTCTGCCTACACGCAACCAGTCCCTGGCCATCCACTCTCCGGATTCAGTCACAAACAGACCGAAAGGTGACGATTCAAACAAAGACTGTGCTTTGTCTAAATCATCAACGATACCAATCTGATTAAATACCGCAGGTACAGAAGGGTTTTCAAGCAGTGTTGCTAAAGACTGCGGTACTTTGTTTTCGGTGAACTGTGCTTCGGTAAAATAATGAAAGCCCGGGGTAAAGTTGGCCAGTTCTGACATCCCCTTGGTGAGTGAACAGTCTCGCAACACTTGCGCGTCGCCTAACAGCGTTAACGCATGTTCAACAAGCGCGGCGGAACCCGGTTTTGGCATTAGCCATTCCCATAATGCCACCGCCGACTCAGGTTGAATTTGCTGGGGGCCTGATGCGTTTTGAAGCGTTTCGAGTGCGGCATGCTTAGATCGCAATGTTTGCAAATTCCCCTTCGCCGACAAAAGTTGTGTATTACTGTCAGTAAGTTGTGCTTTAGCATCTTCCAGTTCGTGCTCTGCAACTACCAGCGCTTCTGACAAGGCTTCGACTTGTATTTCCAGATCAATTTTCTCTGCTTCCAGTTCGGCGAGTCGGCTCTGGTAGTCATCCTGCGTGTATTCTTGTAACTCGTGCTCCAATTCACCAATTCTCTGCTGAGTTCGCATTTGCATTTGCAATAGCGTTTGCACTTTACTGTGATGCGTATGAACCTGCTGTTTGTGTTGATGATAGGCCTGGTCCGCATGCTGAAAAGCGCGCTGATGTTGCTGAAGGGCTTGCTCTGCTTCCTCTCTGGCTGCTTCCAGTTGCTCACAGGAAGCGTGTTT
The DNA here is from genome assembly GCA_017794925.1 of Aestuariibacter sp. Taxonomy (GTDB): domain Bacteria; phylum Pseudomonadota; class Gammaproteobacteria; order Enterobacterales; family Alteromonadaceae; genus Alteromonas. Next base: position 3,383,749 of record CP051238.1, read on the forward strand.
CATCTCGTACTCTGGTTCCAGATTTAACAGCTTCTCAGACAACTCTTCGTGTTGGAATGAAAGTAGTGATTGCGTTTCATTCAGTCGGCCCAGCTGTTGGGTTAACTCACCGAGTTCCTGTTGAATTTGCTGGCGTCGTTGCTGATTATGCTGAGCAGATTGTTCCAGACGAGAGATAGCTGCACTGACGGTAAATAATGATTGCTGCAGGGTATCCAAGGCGAGTTTATTTTCCTGAGCCGCGACGCGGTATTTCTCAATGCCAGCCTCATCGCCTCGTTGTTTCGCCGTTAACGCTTCTATTTCGTTTTTTACTTGTTCCTGCTGCTGTTGCAATTTTTGCAAGTGATCGTCTTGCTTAAGCCATCGAATTGCCGCAAGCTCCGCTTTGAGTTGACGCTCTTGTGCTTTCAATGTCTTATATCGCCTGGCTGCCGCAGCCTGGCGCTGAAGTTTATCTAACTGTCTTCCGAGTTCACTTCGTACATCCTCCAATCGCTCCAGATTATCCTGGGTATGGCGAATGCGGTTTTCAGTTTCACGGCGTCGCTCTTTGTATTTTGAGATTCCCGCGGCTTCCTCAATGAAGACACGCAATTCCTGGGGCTTCGACTCGATCAGACGTGAAATCATGCCCTGTTCAATAATGGCATAACTGCGAGGACCTAACCCTGTGCCAAGGAACAAATCGGTCACATCACGACGGCGACATTTACTGGCATTCAAATAGTAAGTAGACACCGCATCACGTGTAACAACACGCTTTATCGACAGTTCATTGTACTTGGCATATTCACCGGCGATCCGACCGCTACTATTATCAAATACGAGCTCAACGCTGCACTGACCTACTGCTTTTCGGGCAGACGAACCATTAAAAATAACGTCAGTCATAGCGTCGCCGCGCAGGTTCTTGGCTGAGCTTTCACCCAATACCCATCTGACTGCATCTATCACGTTAGACTTGCCGCATCCGTTGGGGCCAACAATCGCAGTCATGTCCCCCGGAAAAGGAATGGTGGTAGGATCCACAAACGACTTAAACCCGGCAAGCTTGATTTTCTTCAGGCGCATCAAAACCCTCCGCGTCTGTAAAAAGACGAGCGGACAGTGGACATGTGCCGGAAATGCTGAGCTTCCGGGAAAATTCTGTCGTGAGTTGAAGGGTTCACGTGCGCGCTGTTGAGTTGTTATTATAGGTTGAATGTAACAAAGTTCATCAACTGTAACAATTAACAATTCACTGTTATCCCTAAGACTTTTATACTGATTTTACATGTATTATCTGGAGTCACTATGCCGCAACAAAGTGGATTTGGTTATTTTGGTCAGGGTTTCGACCTGATCACCACCAAAGGCCTGAAACGGTTCGTGTTTGTACCGCTTTTCATCAATTTAGTTTTATTTTCAGTCGCATTTTATTTTCTGCTCGGAGAAATCCAGGGCGGAATCGATTACATAACGGGGTTAATACCCGACTGGTTGGGTTGGTTAAAAACTGCAATTAATGTTTTTGTATGGCCATTGGCAGTGATCAGTATTTTGCTGTCATTTGCACTGGTATTTGGTACCTTGGCCAACTGGATCGCTGCACCTTTTAACGGATTACTGGCAGAGAAAGTAGAACGTCACCTTACCGGACAAAGTCTGGGAGACGACGGGATATTGGCAATTATTAAAGACTTACCACGCACATTGGGCCGTGAACTTACTAAGTTTGTTTACTATTTTCCACGGGCACTGGGTTTTCTGTTGCTGTTTTTCTTTTTACCTGTAATTGGGCAGGTGCTGTGGTTTCTTTTCGGCGCGTGGATGATGGCGATACAGTATTGTGACTACCCCTTTGACAATCACAAAGTGCCCTTTAAAACCATGCGACTGCATCTGGGTGATCGCAAAGGTCTGAGTTATTCATTTGGTATTGCGGTCAATGTGATGGCGATGATACCCATCATCAACTTCCTCGTGATGCCGGTTGCTATCTGTGGTGCCACAGCGATGTGGGTAAATGAATATCGCTCTACGGTGTTAGAACAGAATCAGTAACGTCAGATAAATCCGTATCGCCAGTTTCAGCGGTGGGTACTGGTAGGAATGCGGTCTGCTCATTGCGAACGCGTTCCAGCCAAAATGCAGCTTGTTCAGACTGTCTGGCACGCTGAAATGCCTGAAATAAGTTCATAGATACCGTGCGTTGAACGGCAGGCGTGTTCAGACGTTCTTGCCAGATACTCAGGTATAAAGGCGGTATGTATTTCGCGTCATGGTTTTCAAGGAAAGTCATGCGCTCACTCGGCTTATAACTTGGTTGCCGAATATTATGACAGGTCCTGGCAGGATATAATCGAATTGGAAACTCTATAGCTTGCCATGTTTGGATATTTTCCAGCGGCGCATAGGTGAGCTCCCCCAAAAACACCAAATTAGGTGCCGTTTTACGGCTACAATATTCTTGTGCCAATCCAGCCGTTAGCGGATATTCATCGACGAAACCAACGAAATGTGCCAGTTCGTGTACAAAAACACTGTAGGTATCCCCTACATCGAGATACATCACCCCATTATTTACGTTCGCTTTACCACTCTCAGCCAGCACCATCAGGTGGGTAATCTCATGTTCAGCGACGGTGTTGGCCAACGTCCTTATATCGCAGCCTAGTCGCCCCTGCCCTCGCCAATTTGCATCACATTGAAGTACATCGTCGTTCAACCACTGAGGCGCAGCCATACAGAGCGACAATGTCTTCAGACGGCGGTCTCGTTTAAATTGGGTGTATATACGATCTGCCTGAACCATCTCTGCCAACCCTGTCGCGACAGGCTGAATGCGCTGACGGCATTGGTCAGTCAACCATTGGTCAGGTAATGAAGCTGACAACCCACTATGCAGTGAAGATATTGACGTTGGTTGATATCGATTTAACACCGATAAAACACCAGCAGCCTCATCGTGGTCATGTTCAGCAGCGAAAGTGAACAATGCCTTTGCTTCTTCTTGCTCACCTTGTTGCCAGCGTAGATAAGCCAGTTGGAATGCACTTTGCGGATCTTTCGTTGCCGTTTCTGCTAACCAGCGTTCAGCCAGTTCGGGCTGTTGATACAACAGATACCAGTCGGCCAAAGCGGTTTGCGCTTCAAATAGACCTTGCTCAGCGGCCGCAGTAAGCCAACTCGCCCGATGTGAATAATCGTCACGACTTAATGCAAACTCATATTGCGCCTGAGCAACACCACCTCTTGCAGCGAGTCTCACAAGACGCTGAGAAATACGGGGATTGTCTTCAAATCGCGAAAGGGTTAGTGCGGCTGGCGCATAACCAAGCCCAATGAGTTTTTCCAGCCAATAACTATCTTGCGAGGATTCAGCATAATCGTGTAACTGTAGCTGGGCAGCAAGACTGCCCTGTTCAGCGGCCTTCCATAATAAAGACGCCGGCTGCGCTGCTTGCTGCGCATTTTGTATTAACTGAGGGGTAAACTGGCCGTTGTCTGCCGCAATCGTCAGCGAGGTGAATACAACCAGACATGAAGCTCTAAACATGCAGCGCGTTATTCAGATACGGTATTCTGACGCAGTCGCTCCAGCTCAAGGCGTGCGTAGCGATGTTCAACATATTCAAATACGTTGGTACTGAGTGCGAATTTAAAATAATTTGACGCAATGCCTGGTTGTTCTTTTTCTTCGTGATACTTGCCCAGATAGAAATAGGCTTCACATAACCGATCGGTCAGTTCCTTTTCGCTGGTAACACCGGTCAATAAAGAATCCAGCAGTTGGTTTTCAGAAGCCGTTCCCAAAAACATATCAACCAGTTTTGTAGCCCAATGTTCCTCTGTTAGCGCAACACGGCGATTGGCTAACTGTACTTTTGCTGTTTCTGGTGAGATTTGCTTGTCTGCAAAATAAGCCCACAGCGCACGAAATGGGTCATTCGGCGCTTTTTCAGCAAACGTCGACAAATCTTTAACGGCCAGATCAGGACGACCACCGTAATAAAGTGCAATGCCGCGGTTTAAAAACGCAAACTCGTATTCTGGGTCGATTTCCAATGTGGAGTCGAATGCTTCATACGCCTGACTAAACTCACGTTGCTGAATCAGGTGTACACCCAACGAATTGTAGGCTTCTGCCATGTCCGGTTTAAAATTAATCGCGCGGTTATAATCGAATTGCGCGAGCCCGCTTAAGCCTACGCTGTCATAAAGCATACCGCGTTGAAAGTGGATTTGGGCTTTATCGCTATCGGTGAGTTGGACGTTAGTTAAAATTTGCTCGAAACGGGCAATGGCTACCTGGGAACGGATGCTGACAGGTGCAGGCTCTGGCACCAGCAGGTTACCCATTTCGGTTTGTTTTGCGGTCTCGGGTGTTTGCGCACAACCTGCCAAACCCATAACCAATAAAATTGCACTCAAACGACTCAGCATATGATAAATTTTTCTGTCCAATCCATTCCAGTTGTAGTTACTATAACAGAAGATACTGCAGTTAATGCACTGTCGGATCAGGAAAATAGCAAAAACAGGAAATAAAATTTGTTAGAAAAATTAAAAAGCGCGGCACTAAACGCGCAGGAGAATGCTTATGCGCCCTACTCCAAATTTAAAGTTGGCGCTGCATTAGAGGCAAACGACGGAAACGTGTATTTTGGTTGTAATGTTGAAAATGCGGCCTATCCATTAGGACAGTGTGCAGAGGCTACCGCTATCGGCACTATGATTGCACAAGGCGCTTCTGCCATAAAGCAAATCGTTATTGCCAGCCCCAACGAGACCTTTTGTTACCCATGTGGCGGATGCAGACAGAAAATAGCAGAGTTTGCAGAGGCATCCACGCCCGTTGTCATGATCACACCTGAGGGCAATAGTACTGCGACCACCGTGGGTGAATTATTACCTGAAGGTTTTACACTCGCACCGCAGGATTAGTTGCTGTATTTACCTTCATAAACAAGAAGATGAACAAAAAGCGGTAATTTGTATACACCCTGCAATACCGCTTTTTTTATAAGGATAATTATGATGGAACGGATTTCCCCTGCCCTGACCATTGCCATAGTGTCGCTACTTGTCACAGGTTGCCAACCCGCAGACGTTAGCCCATCCAGCCAATCAATAACTGCCGAAACAGTGATACCCGCACATACAAAGCTAATGAACGGACTGACACCGCCTGTGCGTATCATGAACCGACCTGCACAAACACAAAGTCTGGGGCAGCGGCTTGAACATCATCAGGTGCCAGGGGTTTCCATTGCCATCATGCAAAACGGCCGCATCGCCTGGACTTTAGAGCACGGCGTTAAGGATCTAACCACCGGGCAAACTGTCGACAGCGATACGGTTTTTCAGGCTGGAAGCATTTCTAAACCGACTTTTGCCGCAGTGCTGATGAAATACCGTGAAACCCATGGACTGGATTTAGACGCTGACGTAAACGGACTACTCACGAGCTGGCAGGTACCGGCGCATCCATGGAGCGAGCAAGAGCCCGTTACGTTGCGCCGACTATTAAGTCACTCAGCTGGCACAACGGTGCATGGCTTTCCCGGTTATGCCAAAGATGAAGCTATTCCATCTCTGGTGCAAGTGCTTGACGGTGCCCCGCCCGCCAACACCGCTGCGGTAGTGGTAGATATAAAACCCGGCAGCACGATGCGTTATTCTGGCGGGGGTACCACCATTGCCCAACTGTTACTGCAGGACGTGTCTTCAGAGCCACTCACTGCGATGGCCGAGCAATTGCTGTTTTCACCACTGGGTATGACGCGTTCGGGATTTACACAGCCGATTTCAGCCGAATTGGCTGCCAATATGGCGACACCTTATGATGACGCAGGCAATCCCGTAGAAGGTGGAGCCCATACCTACGCAACATTGGCGGCAGCGGGTATGTGGAGCACGCCTAGTGATTTGTTGCGTTTAGGCGCAGAAATAAGACAAAGCTATCTCACTGATGATAAGGAAAACTGGTTATCACAGGCGAGTGCAACAGACATGCTGACATCCAATTCTCCAACCGGATCACCACCCCATGTGGGTATTGGGTATTTTTTATATAAAGAAGATAACAATCTGATCGGGTTTGCCCATGGTGGTGCCGATGCCGGGTTCATGTCGCAGTTTTATCTGGAAATCGAAACGGGTAACGGCTACGCCATCATGACCAACGGCGATAATGGCAGGCAGTTAATTCGAGAGCTCGAGATCCGCATAAAAGAAGCGTTCGACATTGGTTATGAAGAACCCACCTACAAAACGATCCCGGAAACACCTGACAAAGTAATAGCAGAATACCTTGGTACCTACCGTGTTACTTCGCCCTTAGAGGTCGATGTAGTATTGAGCCCGGCTTCCGAGGGGTTTCGATTAACCGCGTTGCCCTACATCGATAATGAAATGCACTGGCATGAAGGCGATGGGCGCTTTTTTGCTTTGGACGGCAGTACCATTCATTTCGAGCGCAATGACGATGGACAAATAACGACGCTGGTCATGGACAACCGCATTCGCGGTAGCCGGCAATAATAAAAAGGCTGGAAGCATTGCTGCCACCAGCCTTGGTACTTTTCGTTACACTGATTTCAGTTCAACAATTTGTATGCCTACAGCAATCAAGACTTTTTCTTTGCCTGACGGGCGTTAAACGCTGACATTTGCTCGTCGGTAGCCGGTAACTGATGATGCTCTTTCCATTCACTGTACGGCATTTTATAAACAATCTCGCGAGCGGCATCATAATCAATCTCAACGCCTTCTTCTGACGCGGCTTTGCTGTACCACTTTGCCAGGCAGTTTCTGCAAAAGTCCGCCAGGATCATCAAATCGATATTTTGAACGTCCTTATTGGCGTCCAAATGGTCAATCAGCGTTTGGAATACCTTTGCTTCAATGGCGTTTTGTGTCGCTTTATCCATGATTTTCTCCTACAAAAAAGGGGCATTAAATGCCCCTTCTAACCGGTAATTTACCAATTATTCGTCGTTTGACTCAGGTTTTGCTGGCTTTTCCAACAATTCCTTAATGCTCAGACGTACGCGGTTCTGACGGTCGATTTCCATCACTTTCACGTCAACCATCTGGCCTTCAGACAGGTAATCAGTCACCTTGTTCACGCGCTCATGAGCGATTTGTGAAATGTGAACCAGACCTTCTTTACCTGGTAATACTTCAACAAATGCACCGAAGTCTACGATACGAGTCACTTTACCGTTGTAGGTCTTACCTACTTCGATTTCAGCAGTAACCTGTTCGATTTTCGCGATAGCGATTTCAGCTTTAGCACGCTCAGTAGCGAAGATCTTCACGGTACCATCGTCTTCGATTTCGATGTTAGTGTCAGACTCTTCGGTGATTGAACGAATCATCGCGCCGCCTTTACCGATTACGTCACGGATCTTGTCCTGATCAATCTTCAATGTGTAGATGCGCGGAGCAAATTCGCTCATTTCTTCGCGGTGACCGCCAAGTGCCTGGTCCATTACACCCAGAATGTGTAAGCGGGCTTCTTTCGCCTGCTTAAGGGCAATCTGCATGATTTCTTTAGTGATACCTTCAATCTTGATATCCATCTGCAGTGCCGTAACACCTTCGGTAGTACCCGCAACTTTAAAGTCCATGTCGCCCAGGTGATCTTCGTCACCCAGAATGTCAGAAAGCACTACGAAGTTTTCGTCACTCTTAACCAGACCCATCGCGATACCCGCAACAGACGCTTTAATGGGTACACCCGCATCCATTAGTGCAAGAGAGGTACCACATACAGACGCCATTGAAGATGAACCGTTTGATTCGGTGATTTCAGAAACCACACGAACAACATACGGGAATTCTTCTTCAGAAGGCATAACAGCCTGAATACCACGCTTAGCCAGACGACCGTGACCAATTTCACGACGCTTTGGTGAACCGATCATGCCGGTTTCACCCACACAGTATGGAGGGAAGTTGTAGTGCAGCATGAAGCGGCTGTCTTTCTTACCAGACAGTTCGTCAATCATCTGTGCGTCACGCTCAGTACCTAAGGTTGCAACAACCAACGCCTGCGTTTCACCACGGGTAAATACCGCTGAACCGTGTGTACGTGGCAATACGCCAGTAGACACGTTAAGCGCACGAACCATTGTTGGGTCACGACCATCAATACGAGGCTCACCCGCCAGAATGCGTGAACGTACCACGTCACTTTCCAGCTCGTGTAACAGGTCCAGTACTTCCTTTGAGTCTTGCTCTTCGTCAGCCGCCAGAATTTCAGCAGCCGCTTTTTCAGTTACCGCGGTCACTGCGTCTTTACGCTCCAGCTTGTCAGAAATCTGATAAGCCGCAGTCATACCTTCAAGAGCAAGTGCTTTAATTTTGTCTTTCAGGCTGGTGTTTTCAGCTGGCGCTACCCAGTCCCACTTCGGCGTGGCAACTTCAGCAGCGAATTCGTTAACTGCAGTAACAACAGTTTGCAGTTGCTCGTGACCGAACATCACGGCACCCAGCATGACGTCTTCAGACAATACACTGGCTTCTGATTCAACCATCAGTACTGCGCCTTCTGTACCAGCAACAACCAGGTCCAGCTGACTGGTTTCCTGTTCGCCGTTACGGGTATTCAGCACATACTCACCGTCTGTATAACCAACACGCGCCGCACCAATTGGGCCGTTAAATGGAATACCAGAGATAGCAAGTGCCGCAGACGTACCGATCATTGAAATAATGTCAGTTGGGATTTCAGGGTTAGCAGACACAACGGTCACAACAACCTGAACTTCGTTTTTAAACCCTTCAGGGAATAATGGACGAATTGGGCGGTCAATAAGACGTGCAGTCAGGGTCTCACCTTCTGAAGGGCGACCTTCACGCTTAAAGAATCCACCAGGGATCTTACCGGCAGCGTAAGTTTTTTCCTGATAGTTAACAGTCAGAGGGAAAAAGTCTTGATCGGCTTTCGCCTCTTTTTTGCCCACTACAGTTACCAGAACTGAAGTATCGTCCATGCTGGCCATTACTGCAGCGGTTGCCTGACGAGCGATTACGCCCGTTTCTAGAGTCACAGTATGTTGACCATACTGGAAAGTTTTTGTAATAGGAGTCACTATTTGTCCTTTAATTCTTTCTTTACAATTTCTTCGCTTTTAAACGCGGCGCTTAGTATAGCGGCGATACAATATCTTTACCAATAACTAATCCGTTCAATTGCAAATTTTTGCCGTTTTGCGGGGTTATTTACAGATGCGGCCAATTGTTGGTTAATTTTTCATCTGTCTGTCATACTCATCTGTAATACCTGTAGGTCGAAAAGGGGCGAAAAGTCAGGCGTTTCACTCTGTTTTGCACTTAATGTGAATCGGGCATCGTAGAAAACACCGGGCCCAGTTGGAACAGGTACTACACGGAGGATTGGTCGTTATGCTTATTTTACGATTAAACAAAGCCGGAGCACCGCAGGATTGGTTAAATATTTTTCAAGCCGCGCGGTACTATGCACAAGAAAAAGTCTTGTTCGAACTCGGTGAAAATCACTATACCTTGCTAGGCGGACACAATCGTTTTGGTGAACAAAGCCGTCTTCAGCTAAGTTCAATTATTGCCTGCGACGGCAAGGTCGTAACCAATGGCAAAATCGCCCTTACTAATCGCTATCTGTTCAGGCGTGATAATCACTTGTGTTTATATTGCGGAAATCGTTTTCGCTCCGGGCAGTTAACCCGGGATCACATTATCCCGCGTTCACGTGGTGGTAAAAATGACTGGACAAATGTCGCGACAGCCTGCTCCAGATGCAATCATCAGAAAGGTGCCAAAACACCTGAAGAAGCCAATATGCCATTACTTGCTGTGCCCTTCAGGCCTAATATATATGAGCGGTTCTACCTGATGAATCGTCGCATACTGGCCGACCAAATGGACTTTTTGAGTCACCATTTCAGCGACCAGCATAACTGGCGTTAACCCGGTATTAACGGTGTCGCAAGCCCGCCCTCTTTTTGTTGGCGTTTAATTTCCTCAAACCATAACCGCGTCCAGTCTGCGCGAATCTTTTGTTCCAGTTTAAAAGCTTCATCAGAAGGGCAAAACAAGCCAATCTTGACCACTATTTTTGCCAGGTGATTGGTTTCAATCTCAATTTCCGGGTCGATACTGATAAAGCCAACATCCAAATTTCGCTCAATTAAACTTTTATAACGCTCTGCAACATCCTTGAAGTGGGTGCAATGTTCAGCGACCAGTGCTTCGAACGGCTCAAGCAACACATAAGGATCAGCAAATGGTTCGTTCGTTATTTCAAAACTGTGAAGTCGGTAGCGACGCAGAAAGTTTAGATTTTTAACCACCTGATTCATCAGTTGGTTGTTCGGCACATATACGTGTTTACCGGTGTAGCTGTAGGTTTCAGGATCGACTTCCAGCAGCGTGGTTTTTGCCCAATCCAGTTCAACTACCTCACCCACCTGGGTGCCCAGTTGAACCCAGTTTCCTACCCTGAAAGGACGGGTCGTCATGTAATACACAAACCCAATGAAGCACTGAATCAGCTCACGTGTAGCAAAAACGATGGCCACCATGAAAGCAGCAATCGACAGCGCAAGACTTTGTACCTCATTTGCCCATAAAGTGAGTAGCAGCACTAGCAGAAGCGCATTGCCCAGCTGATCTATGGTATTAATTGAATGTCGTTTGTCCTCACCACGACGCTTACTCTGACGGCGCAGTATTTTAATCAGGATTTTTTTGACAGCCATGAAGATGACCACCAAAAACAATGATGTCAGGAGTTTATGCGATTGAGTAAATGCCAGGAAGAGCGACCACCCGTACTCAACAGTTTCGTTCACGTTAATTTGCCTCTATAACGAAAAAAATCACCGTGACAGAGCACGGTGACTTCAAAAATCGAATTGTAACCGACTCACCAGCGGTAATCATCTGGTTTATCGACGAAATTCGTTAATACGCAGCCTGCGTCGTTATTATAGACTATTCGCGAATTTGTCCTGTTCCCGATACCACATATTTTTCTGTCGTCAGCGATTCCAATCCCATCGGACCATAGGCATGCAATTTCGTTGTTGCGATACCGATTTCAGCACCTAAGCCTAACTGGCTACCGTCATTGAAGCGTGAAGACGCATTAACCATAACCGCTGAGGCATCTACAGCACGTTGGAAAAGACGAGCCGTGTCAGCATTGCGAGTACAAATTACTTCGGTATGGTGACTACCAAACTGATCGATATGTGCGATGGCCTGATTAAAATCATCAACCACACGAATCGCAATTTCAAGACCCAGGTATTCTTCACCATAGGCGTCATCAGCAATTTCATTCGGCGCATCAAACCAACCTAATCCCGCCTTATTAACATGCACTTTAACGCCCTTTTCCTTACACATCGCGTTAACCTGAGGCAAGAAGTCACCCGCAACCGCTTGGTGAACGACCAGGCCTTCAAGGGCATTACATACACCTGTGCGTTGGGTTTTACCATTTACCAGCAGATCCATTGCCATTGTCAGGTCGGCATCTTTGTCCACGTATAAGTGACAGACACCTTTAAAGTGCTGAATAACAGGAACTTTACTGTTGTCAGTAACATAGCGAATCAAACCTTCGCCACCACGCGGAATGATCACGTCGATTGTATCTGTTTGTTCCATCAATTCCTGCATCAAGCCCCTGTCAGGGTCAGGAATGACACTGATCAACGACTCAGGCAGATTGTGACGTTTAAGCACATCTTGCATTAAGCCTGCAATCGCCAGGCTGGTTTTAAGTGCTTCCTTACCACCACGCAAAATGACGCCATTACCTGATTTAAAACACAATGCACCGGCGTCTGCAGTCACATTTGGTCTTGCTTCATAAATCATGCATACCACACCGAGTGGTACACGCATCTTCTGAATTTTTAAGCCGTTTGGACGATCCGCTATATGGCGTTCCTTACCTACAGGGTCATCAAGCGAAATAATCGTCTCGATACCCTGGGCCATGTCTTCAATACGAGCCGGTGTCAGTGTCAGACGATCCAACATGGCATCGTCCAGACCGGCTTCTTTACCTGCCGCAACCTCGGCTGTATTTACTTCAACTATATGGTCAGCCGCGCTGCGAATTGCAGCAGCCATGTCGGCCAATACGTTGTTTTTGGTTTTTTCGTCAAGCACTGCCAGTACTTTAGCGGCACGCGCTGTGTCATTTGCAATGTTTGTAATTAAACTCATTTGTTCTCCAATACTGCTATGTGCTGTTCTGAAATAATCGGACCGGTTTTTTGCTCAAATTCAGAGGCAAAATCCTGATTGTCCTGATTGGCAATAAAGTTCAGTAAACAGCTACTGTAATTCGATTTTGCTTTTGCGAGTTTGGTGCCATCTTCACGGCGTACGAGAATCGTATCACCCACCGAAAACTCACCCTTGACCCCAATGATCTCTTTACTCGTTAGCGAGTCTACATTGTCATCAAGAGAGTCTGTAAAATCCTCGTTTATAACCACTTCACCCTGCGCATTTGAGGTATGCGTCATCCAATGCACACTTTCTGTCATTGGTTTTTCGTGCGCCTGAAAATGTGTACCCGGGTTTTTGCCGTCTAACAATAGATTAAACGATAACTCGGTAAAGCCATTAATAATAAATGTATCTATACCATGAGAAACTGCTTTTTCAGCTGCCTCTATCTTGGTTTTCATACCACCGGTACCAACACCGTCTTCTGCTGCGCCACCGGCCATTGCATAGATATCTTCATTAATATCATCCACCCATGACAACAAATTAGCGTCATCATGTTTATGTGGATTTTTATCGTATAACCCATCCACGTCTGAACAAATAATCAGCGCATCAGCATCAGCACAGGCTGCAACCATCGCTGATAAGTTGTCGTTGTCGCCCACTTTCAGCTTGTCAGTGGTAACCGTGTCGTTTTCGTTAATGATTGGTAACACACCGTGTTCCAACAAACTAAACGTTGTGTCTCTGATACTGACGTAACGTTCGCGATCGCGTAAGTCAGCATGGGTTAACAATATTTGTGCCGAAGGAAAGTCAAATAACTTATCCCACGTCGCCATCATTTCGGTTTGACCCGCGGCCGCCATGGCCTTTTTGACAGCAATATCTTTCTTACTCTGTTCAGGGAAATTGTGCGCTCCCGCGGCTACTGAGCCGGAGGAAACCAACACAACCTGAATACCCTGTGCACGACAGCGCACGATAAACTGAGCAATACTGAGTAAATAGTGACTACTACATCCCTGGCGGTTAGGCGCAATTAATGCACTGCCAACCTTAACGACTATACGTTTCCAATTTGAACGACTCATTGTTTCCATATACCTTATGATAAATCTGCTAATAATTGATTCGTTTCTTTAAATTTTGCCTGCACCGCAGCGTTAGGTTCCTGGCCAAACGCGGTGACTGCCACAATGGTTACTGCACTAACGATGAAGCCCGGCACGATTTCATAAACCACGGTGCTTAACGTTTCACCACCGGCCAACACAGGCGCATAAATCCAGAACAATACGGTTACCGCCCCGCTGATAATTCCACTCAGCGCAGCCGTATGTGTCAATTTGCGATGATATAAACAGGCCAGTACCAATGGCCCAAATGCAGCACCAAATCCAGCCCACGCATTACTCACCAGTGACAAGATCGTATTGGATGAATCCCATGCCAGAACCAAGGCGACCAGTGCCACACCGGCAACGCCATATCGGCCAATCGCAACCGTTTGAGCCTGATCCACGTCTTTCTTGCTCACAACACGGTAAATATCTTCAGTCAACGAGCTTGCTGAAACCAACAACTGTGACGAAATTGTGCTCATTATTGCTGCCAGTATAGCTGCCATTAAAAAGCCACTGATCAGAGGGTGAAACAGGATCTCTGAAAACAAAATAAATATGGTTTCAGGGTCATCGACCTTGAGGCCAAACTGGTTTGCATAGGCAATACCAACAAAGCCTGTCGCTAGTGCACCAACAATAGTCACCATCATCCATGACATGCCTATGTTTCGCGCCGTACTAACATCTTTAACAGAGCGAATCGCCATAAATCTGACAATAATGTGAGGTTGACCAAAATAGCCCAGCCCCCATGCAAGACTCGATACTAAACCAAGCATTGTCACGCTCTGCCATGACTCACCCAATGACGGAATTGACTGAAACGCCGACGCGTTCATTTCGGCAACGCTATCAAACTCAGTAAACGCGACCACCGGCACCAATACTAAAGCAACAAACATGATGCAGCCCTGTACAAAATCCGTCATGCTTACTGCGAGAAAACCACCCAATAACGTATATGAGACAACAACAGCCAGCGTAATGATCAACCCTAACTGATAATTCAGTGAAAAGGCGCTTTCAAACAGTTTGCCACCGGCTACCAGACCTGCCGATGTGTACAAAGTAAAAAACAATACAATGATGCCGGCTGATACCATTCGAACGCTGGCACTGGCATTACCAAATCGTTTAGCGAAAAATTCCGGTACAGTAAGTGAATCGTTAGCAACTTCGGTATAAACCCGCAATTTCGGAGCAACCAGAAAATAGTTTGCTAATGCACCTAAGACTAAACCAATGGCAATGTAGAGCGCGTCGAAACCAGCAACAAACATAGCGCCGGGTAATCCCATTAGCATCCATCCACTCATGTCAGATGCACCTGCTGATAAAGCGGTTACCTGCGGGCTGACCTGGCGTCCCCCCAAAATGTAACCGGATATATCACTCGTCGATTGTTTGTATGCAAACAAACCGATGCCCAACATAGCAATGAAATACACCGCTAACGAAATGTAACTTTCTAACGCCATGAATTGTGAGAACCTCTTTTACGTTGATGGTTTGCCCAATTAATTAGTGCACAAATTATAATGATTAGAACTCAAATTACAAGAAGTTATTTATACTTATACCTTTTTAAGCTTAAAACACCGCTTACATTGCTATAAACAACATCAGTAAACACATGTAGGAAAAGAATTCGTACTATCTCAACATGACATTAGTCGTACACGCTCATTACAATATAATTACGATTCAAATTATAAAGGGTAACTACATAGCGAAATGATGTGGGTGAACTCGATTTCTACACTGTATACTCAATGATCGCAGCCAGCGATTGAGTTCGCTTTGCTTTCTGGTATCTTCAGGCATACCTACCCACTGCCATTGCTGTAATCTTGCAAAAAGCTGTGACTCGATACTACGCATAATGTCTGCACGCTTACCTGAGCCACTGGCGTCAATACACGACAATAAGCCACAGTTAGGAACAGCAGTATCATGCAGATGTTCTGTAAAAGCGCGAATATAATTCTCTGGCGTTTCATCATGCACAGCCAGAATCAATCCAACAATGTCGGACTGCTCTTCTATTGGCTGGCACAAATCATTTGTACTCACAACTTTCAGTTTTATACCCGCATTTCCCAGCGCCGAGCCCAGGTTCGCGGCAACAGCATCAATCGCATCGCTCCATCTATCGACGACCAAGCCAACAGACGCATAATCGGGCACGAATGCCTGATGCAACAAACGGCTGCTCTGGCTGTTATTTTCTTGCGGTTTTGATTGAACTGACACGTTCATTACTCTCTCCTTGCAACCGGCTCAGACTAAATCGAATTTGCCCTTGATTAATATTTACATGGAGATTGCAAGGAACACGCCATCGAGGTGACTAACGGAAGGCATATATAATAATTAAAATTCAATAGGTTAGAATTCACCCCCAATGAAATAGAGAGCAATTTGTTATTGCTGTAAAACACACTCACCCATATTTACGCTTCGCCGTGAAAGATTTTCACACTCGCGAGCCTGGTTTCTATTGACGATATAAGCATAAATGCCAAGGGAAGCAACAAAGCCCAAATTATGCAAAGCACAATCAACACGACAGGTGTGGAGAAGCCAAAGGCTACGGCGTCGAAGCGCTCGCCCGCCATATAGCTTAATGGCCCGCCAATTCCACCAAAGACCGCAGCCAACCATCGCTTGCCTGACAGATATTTCATGCTGTGTCTTAGCGTAGCGGCGAACCCAAACCACAATACAATGAGCCATAGGGGTACAGGCAGTATGGTCAAGGCATTATCGGCAGGGAAAATAAACAAACCGAAGGCAGTAAGTATACTGTCTGTAATCGTACCAATAAGGCCTATCCCAAGAAGGGTCATCGCTTCACAGCGTTGGTCGCGAATGGACAACAGGTGACCAATTAGCAAAATAAGTGCAATCGCAATATAGCGATCGTGGTACAAAATCATTAACCACCAGATGATCTGAAAGCCAATTAGATTGACTGCTGTTTTCACACTGAACTTCCCTTTGCAACGACGCCGAGATCTAAATCGGCATATTTTTTGAATTACCCGTTAACAGATTAATGACGAATGCATAGTGCGCCATACTTCATGAACTCTTACGGGAAACACGCTCTCGGGGTTCAGAATACTGGCGATAAAGCCTATGAACTGCACCGACGAGGATTTCCTGATGAAAATGGTTAAGTATTATCTGGCACTCAGCACCCTACTGATATTGGTGGCAATATACACTCCTTTCTGGCCTTTATCGCTGGCACTTTACTGGAGTGGCGCAGCCCTTATTGCCGTGAGCGCAGCTTACGTAACGGGTTACCCTCAAATATTCAGAAAACAAGAAGATGGACGCATACCACTCTACATCAGGTGGTTGTTTATTCCCTTTCTGATAGGCGTTCAACTGTATAACATATATGCCCGTAAAACCGATAAGGTACCCAATATTCAAAAAATCACCGAACAACTTTATCTGGGGACACGACTAACAGGCAGCGACATAGAAAAGCTGAAAAATCAGGGGATCGACTGCATTTTAGATGTGACTGCAGAGTTCGATAGTCTTGACTGGACGGCGTATCGCTATGATGTGGCGTATTTAAATGTCCCCGTTCTTGACCATACCTCACCGACAGAAGAACAGCTCACTACCGCAATCAACTGGCTGGAGCAACATCAGCAATTAAACCGTAAAATTCTGGTTCATTGTGCGCTTGGAAGAGGCCGTTCCGTCTTTGTAATGGCGGCTTTCTTACTTGCCAGTAAACAAAGTAAAACGATTGAAGAGGCAATGCATACGATTCAGTCAGTGAGAACCACCGCGAGGTTGAATAAGTTGCAACTTAAGTCGCTCCAAAAAATAAAAGACGGTGGATTATTGCAGCTAAACAAGCGACTTGCCTTGATAGCAAACCCCGTCGCTGGGGGCGGCAAATGGCAACTACACGAACCAACGATCCTCTCTTACCTCAATGCACATTTTCGGGTGAAGGTCTATGAAACCAAAGAAGACTTGTCAGCAGAATACTGTGCTAAACAAGCTGTAAACGATAACTTCGACATTTTGGTAGCCTGTGGTGGGGACGGCACCGTTACCGAAGTCGCCAGCGTCGCTGTCGACAGGCACAAAACACTGGGCATTATTCCTTTAGGGACGGCCAACGCCCTGAGTCAGGTCGTATATGGCAAGCGAAGTGTGCTTAATCCTATCCAGACAGCATGTGAAATCCTCTGTGAGCAATATTGTGCCGATGTCGATACTGCAAGCTGTAACAATAAACTGATGCTACTGGTATCTGCTATTGGCTTTGAATCCAAAATGATTGAACACGCTGATAGAGAAGAAAAAAATGAAGGTGGCCAGTTCGCCTATCTCGCAGGTCTGTGGCAAGCTATCAGGCAAAATGAGCCTCTTAAGGTTGCGATTGCGTTTGATAACGAACCACCTGTAACCGTGGAAACACCGTCACTGGTCATTGCCAACGCAGCACCAAAAAGCACGGCCCTGGCTCAGGGAGGTGATGAGCCAGACATGACCGATGGTAAATTAGACATCACCTGGCTGGAAGCCAATCAAGAAACGCCGCTACTCAGCGTAGCCGAGTTAGTATTCAGTAATACCAAACGGAAAGCCGCCTCAGATAGCATTTATCACAAGCGAGTTAATTCCATTACCGTCTCGTTACCGTCGACACAACGTTATGTTATTGATGGTGAGGTATATGAAGATGACCACTTACATATTCAAACTGCACCAGCCAGCCTGAATTTGCTGGTTGATCAAAGCCGCTTTACTAAGAGTGAGCAATTTACACACGCAGGACAGTGATAAAATTACACAAACGCTGGTAATAATTCCATTGCCAGCCTCCCATCCTTCACAGGAAAAAAATTAAATCCATATAATACAATACTTTAAACATAGGCACGCTCATTGCACTCTAACATGTAAGGCAAACGCCAGTATTTTTAAATAAGTGAAGGAGCAAGTCATGACTATATTTGAAGCACTCAGACAAGATCACGAAAAACAACGCCTGTTACTGAAGATTTTGTGTGAAACACACGGTGACACCGCCGCTCGAAGAGAATACTTCGAAGAACTCAAACAAGCGCTTCAAGAGCATGCTACAGCAGAAGAACGCCATTTCTACACGCCACTGTTAAAAGATGACCGTGCCGTTGAATTATCAAGGCATGGTATTGCTGAGCATCATGAGATTGATGAACTGATTGAAAAGCTGGACGACACCGACTGGAGCTCTCCGGTATGGTTAAAAACGCTTAAACAATTACGTGACCAAGTCGAGCATCATCTTGATGATGAAGAACAAACATTTTTCCAAATTGCAGGGAAAATTTTGAGCGCAAAACAAAAGAACGCGCTAGCTGATGCATACCGCGAAGAAATGGCCGATCTGGCGTAACACATAAGTATTGATTGACCAGGACTGTCTTATGAAACTTTTTCAGAAAGTATTCATCGTTCTTGTGTTTGCACTGCCATTGGCAGTGCAAATTATTGAATGGTTACCCCAGATCAACGTTAATAACGCGCTTTGGCTACAATTTATAATGATTGGAATTACAGGTATCGCCTTACTGCAGGTATTAGGCATGTTTTTATGGCGTGCAACACGCCATTAGTTATTCGCTATCAACCGCATCCTGAATAGCCTTACCGGCTTTTTCGATGTCTTTTCCTGCCCCTTCCAACGTGGCACAACCTACGCTTAAACCTGCAATGCACATTATCAATAAGAACCGCTTAATCATTTTTACTACCTTTATCACTGATCAATACAAAAAATGCGTGTATAACGCCGGGTAAATAACCCAAAATCGTCAGCAGAATATTAAGCCAGAACGTCCCGCAGACTCCCACTTTCAAATACACACCTAGCGGTGGCAAGATTAAAGACGCTAGTAGCTTAATAATTCCCATTAATCTCTCTTCTCAGTTTGCTTATCAGGCTTCAAATTAGTGCGTATTGGGTCTTTGGTCAAGACCATCCACATTCTGACACCGGAAGCGATAATTCTCACTTCCTTAGGAAGGTCTGTAACTACTATCTCAGACATAAAAAAAGCCACCGTATTGGTGGCTTTAGATATTTGGTGCGGAAAGCGGGACTTGAACCCGCACGGCCGAAGCCACCACCCCCTCAAGATGGCGTGTCTACCAATTCCACCACTTCCGCAAATTTCTTAGTTTGGTACGTCAGACTTGTCTTCTTGTGCTGGTGCTACCGGCACATCTGAATCCGCTGGCTGAACCTGCTCTACCTCAGCAGGTACACCCAGGTTTTCCCATTCATCTGTCACACTTTCACGCTGAGACGTAAGTGCGCCCAGCAACAAACTGATAGCAAAGAACAATGTAGCCAGAATACCTGTAGTACGAGTCATAAAATTACCCGAACCAGACGAACCAAATACAGTATTCGCGCCACCGGCACCAAACGATGCACCCATGTCAGCGCCTTTACCTTGCTGAATTAACACAAATCCAATTAGCAACAATGCAACCACAAGGTACGCGACTAACAGTACTTGATAGAACATTCTTAATCCTCTTAACCTGCCGCTTGGCAAATCTTTCTAAAATCGTCGACTTTCAGACTGGCACCGCCAATTAGGCCGCCGTCAATGTCGTCCTGAGCAAACAACTCCTGAGCATTGTCTGCTTTTACGCTTCCGCCATACAAAATTTGCAAAGATTCAGCCACGTCTGTGCTGAATTTGGCTATATGCCTACGGATAAATGCATGTGCGTCCTGAGCCTGCTCAGGAGACGCTGTAACGCCCGTTCCAATTGCCCAAATCGGCTCGTAAGCTACGACCGACTTAGCTAACTGTTCAGGTGTTAATGTATTAGTTAACGCGTCCAATTGTGCGGCCAGAAACGTTTCCAGCTCACCAGCTTCACGCGTGGCCAGACTCTCGCCTACACAAATAATGGGAACCAAACCATTATCTATCGCTTTACGCGCTTTAAGTGCGACCAGCTCATTACTTTCGCCATGATCATCACGTCGCTCAGAGTGACCTACAATCACATACTCACAACCGAACTCTTTAAGCATGTCAGCTGAAATATCACCAGTATGAGCACCGTTATCCAATTCACTAAGGGTTTGGCCCCCTAACGCAAAGTCAGGCTTATCAAAACAACCTAAGAAACATGCGGGTGGGCAAATCACTACCTGAACATTATCAGTATTAACACCCTGTGTTAATTGAGCGAATTCGCTTACTAATGAACGGTTTCCGTTCATCTTCCAGTTTCCTGCAACGATTGGCTTTCTCATAGGCTTTTCAGTCTCTCTTTTGACTCCATCCCAGTGTCAGAGCGGGCGTGATATTAACTATTCCCACTGCATTATACAAGTGGAAATAGTAATTTCTGTTTCTAAAAACAATCAACTGGCGACATTACGAACAGCTTCAGCAATTTTTTCTGCCAGCGTTGTAGAAGCCAGCTCGTCGTCAGATTCAACCATGACCCTGATCAACGGCTCAGTACCACTTTTTCTCAATAATACCCGGCCATGTTTACCCAGTGTTGCTTCTGCTTCCTTTTTAGCCTGTAAAACGGCTTCCGAGTCCAATGGATTAACGCCGGTATCTTCAAACCGAACGTTAACCAGTGTTTGTGGGAATTTGTCGAACCCACCAGCAAGCTCATGAAGTGTCATATTGGAACGCAACATAGCGGTTAACACCTGTAAACCGGCCACTATTCCATCGCCTGTAGATGCCAGATTCAGATTTAATACGTGTCCCGAGTTTTCACCACCAATACTCCACCCTTTTTGCTGGAGTAATTCCATTACATAGCGATCGCCTACTTTTGAACGAACAAAAGGAACGCCTAATTTACTCAGTGCAATTTCCAAACCGAGATTACTCATTAGAGTACCAACGACACCACCATTTAACCGACCTGATTTCAGTGCATCACGGGCAATAATATAGAGGAGTTGATCACCATCGATGACATTACCCTGATTATCTACCATCATGATTCGGTCTCCGTCACCATCCAGTGCAAAACCTAAATCAGCACCTGATTCGACAACCTCTTCAACGATGGCTCGCATGGACGTAGCCCCCACCCGGTCGTTGATATTAAGACCATTGGGTGAAGTGCCAATTTCTATTACTTCAGCGCCTAATTCTGATAAAACCAAAGGCGCAATGTGGTAAGTTGCGCCGTGCGCACAGTCAACCACGATTTTCATGCCTTTCAGTGACAAATCAGACGGAAACGTCCCCTTACAGAATTCAATGTAACGACCCGCTGCATCATTAATACGCGTTGCTTTACCCAATTTGTTAGAAGCAACACATGTCATTGGCTCGTCCATCATCGCTTCAATGGCAACTTCGATATCATCATCCAGTTTAAAGCCATCAGCAGAGAAGAATTTTATGCCATTATCGTAATAAGGGTTATGTGAAGCACTGATCACAATCCCGGCCTCAGAGCGAAACGTTTTTGTTAAATACGCAATAGCAGGCGTAGGCATTGGCCCTAATAAACCGATGTTAATGCCAGCGGCAGACAATCCCGCTTCAAGTGCAGACTCAAGCATGTAACCGGATATTCGGGTGTCCTTGCCAATTAATACTTTATTTGTTCCGTTCCCGGCTAAGACTTTACCCGCGGCCCAACCGAGTTTTGTCACAAACTCCGGATTAATTGCGCTTTCGCCTACTTTGCCCCGAATACCATCGGTACCAAAATATTTCCTTTCCCCCATTGGAACCCCTTTCTATTTCTTGTATTTATTTAATGCATTAACTATGTCAACCACATCCCGGGTATCCGCCACATCGTGAACCCGCAGGATATGCGCTCCCATTTGCGCCGCAATGGTTGCTAACGCCAGACTGCCGGCCAACCGTTGGTCAACCGGTTTATTAATCACTTGGCCTATCATCGTTTTGCGCGACATACCAATCAGCAACGGCATATTAAAACGATGAAAGCGGGATAATTCCGCTAATAGCTGATAATTGTGTTCAAGAGTTTTACCGAAGCCAAAACCCGGGTCAAGCATGATTTTACTTTCTGCGATACCAGCATCAACACAGACTTTGATTCTCTCGTGTAAAAAGGCTTCTACCTCTTCACAAACGTCTTTGTAGACAGGCCTATCCTGCATATTGCCAGGATCACCCTGCATGTGCATCAGACACACTGGCACGTCGTGCTTTGCGACAACCTCAAGCGCACCGGGTAACTGAAGCGCTCTTACATCATTAATAAAATCTGCGCCGGACTGCAAGGCAGCATCCATGACGTCTGGTTTACTTGTATCAATGGAAATAACAACATCAGACTGCTTTCTGATGGCTTCTACTACCGGTACAACTCGTTGTAGTTCCTCAGCAATACTCACTTCCGGTGCGCCAGGCCGGGTAGACTCCCCACCGATGTCGATAATAGTTGCACCAGCAGATTCCATAGCTATGGCCTGTTGAACCGCATCTTCCAGTGCATTGTGACGCCCACCATCAGAAAATGAGTCCGGGGTAACATTGAGGATTCCCATCACTTGTGGAGACGATGGGGTTAGCAAAAGATGTCGTATTTGCATATTGAGTCGTTTACGTTGTGTCTACTAATAAGCGTGAATGAAATGGAAAGTGCGTACTTTTAGTACCAATTACAGTTACAAAAAAGCGCCGTTCCCGGCGCTTTTTTATCGCTGATACGAATTACCCTGGCAGGTCACCCGGTTTACCAACAGTCGGCTTATCAACACCATCGCTGGTGATTTCGCCTTCTTTCTTAGGAGAACCCCCACTTGGCTTGTCGCCATCGGATGACCGGTCATCCCAGCCTGCTGGCGGACGCACGTCACGACGTGCCATTAGGTCGTCAATCTGTAACGCGTCTATCGTCTCGTATTTCATCAACGCGTCCTTCATGGTATGAAGGATGTCAATGTTGTCCTCAAGAATCTGCTTGGCACGGTCGTAATTACGGTCGATGACAGACTTGATTTCGGCATCGATTGCACGGGCAGTATCATCAGACATGTGCGACGCTTTCGACATAGACTTACCAAGGAAAACTTCACCCTCGTCTTCTGCATACAGCATAGGACCCATTTTATCTGACAAGCCCCATTGCGTAACCATTTTACGAGCGATATCCGTTGCACGTTCAATATCATTTGACGCGCCAGTCGTCACTTTATCATCGCCATAGATAATCGATTCAGCTAATCGTCCGCCGAACAAGCTTGAAATCATACTTTCAAGGTGCTGCTTGGTGTGACTTACACGGTCTTGCTCTGGCAGATACATGGTAACACCCAATGCGCGACCACGAGGAATAATAGACACTTTATAAACCGGATCATGCTCTGGTACCAAACGACCAACAATAGCGTGTCCGGCTTCATGGTAAGCAGTCATGGTTTTCTCTTCTTCAGACATCACCATTGACTTGCGCTCAGAGCCCATCATAATTTTGTCTTTTGCTTTTTCAAACTCTTCCATCGATACCAAACGACGGTTTGCACGAGCAGCAAATAGCGCCGCTTCGTTTACAAGGTTTGCTAAATCAGCACCAGAGAAACCCGGAGTACCGCGCGCAATGACAGACGGCTTCACGTCGTCGGCAACCGGCACTTTTCGAATATGTACTTTCAGGATTTGTTCGCGACCACGAATATCCGGCAAGCCAACGACTACCTGGCGGTCGAAACGACCAGGGCGTAACAATGCAGGGTCAAGTACATCAGGACGGTTAGTGGCAGCAATAACAATAATGCCTTCGTGCCCTTCAAAACCATCCATTTCTACCAGCATTTGGTTCAGAGTTTGCTCTCGCTCATCGTGACCACCGCCCAAACCAGCGCCCCGTTGGCGACCTACCGCGTCAATCTCGTCAATAAAGATGATACACGGCGCTGCTTTGCGAGCCTGCTCGAACATATCGCGAACACGAGACGCACCCACACCGACAAACATCTCTACGAAGTCTGAGCCTGAGATCGTGAAAAACGGCACTTTTGCTTCACCAGCTATTGCCTTCGCCAACAACGTTTTACCCGTTCCAGGAGGACCAACCATCAATACGCCTTTGGGAATTTTACCGCCCAACTTCTGGAACTTAGAAGGGTCGCGTAAGAAATCGACCAATTCAGCGACATCTTCCTTCGCTTCGTCACAGCCGGCAACATCAGCAAACGTAGTTTTAATTTGGTCTTCACTGAGAAGGCGAGCCTTACTCTTACCAAAGGACATTGCCCCGCGACCACCGCCGCCCTGCATTTGCCGCATGAAGAAAATCCACACCGCGATCAACAGCAACATTGGGAACCAGGAAATAAAAATAGAAGCAAAAACAGAAGGCTGTTCAGGTGGCTCACCTAACACTCGGACGTCTTGCTTTACCAGGTCAGTAATTAACTGGTCATCAAAATAAGGAATGTATGTTTTAAAAGAATCACCGGAGCGTTTGACACCGCGAATTTCTCGCGCCTCACTGTTAATTCGCACTTCGCGAATTTGCCCTTGCTTCACTTCCTTTAGAAACGTTGTGTAATCAGTTTGTGCGCGGCTGGACTCGCCAGGTGAAAAGCTCTGAAAAACAGCCATCAACACCACTGCAATAATCAACCACAAGATTAAGTTTTTTGCCATGTCGCTCAATGCTACTAACCTCTGTAAAAAACCTCCGGTTCAATAATGACGCCGATTTGCGCCACCTTTTACCGGTGAGTGTCACAAAAAATGCGATACCACGAAGAGTACTACACTTTAAATACGCTTGCTACCAAATAGACCGCTAATAACCCGCTGGGTTCAAGCCCTTAGCGACGGTAAACCCCGGTATCAGCCAATACAGTTGCCAACATTTTAGTCAGGTAACTATTCGTCAAACAAAATTATTGGCTTACCCGTATTTTAATTGGTACGAGCCGTCCTGAAATTATGTTCAATAATGGTGCCAGATTCTTTCCGCCGGCAATAAACGCCGATAATTTGCGCTTTTTTGTCATTACTTCACAATCTCATTAGGATTGTAGTCAAGATGGCGTTAGAATACGCGTTTTCAAGACAGACTTTACATTTAAATTGTAAGAAAAACCCACAGATGAAATTATCAAATAAACAAAAACAATTTTTAAAAGGCCTAGCACATCCGCTTAAGCCCGTTGTTCAGTTAGGCGCAAACGGGTTAACCGAAGGCGTTTTAGCAGAAATCGACAATGCCCTGAATTATCACGAATTAATTAAAGTGAAAGTGCCAACCGATGACCGCGAGGAAAAAGCGCTTATTATGGACGCTATTGTTCGTGAAACTGAAGCAGAGAAGCTTCAGGTCATTGGCCACACTCTGGTATTATTCAAACCCAGTGAAGAGCGTAAAATTCAGTTGCCAAAATAAAACCGGTCTCTGCCCGCCCGACCTTCCCTTTCCGTTAACGTAAGGTAAACTCTGCGTTTACATTATTGTCACAACGGGAATAACTTCATGCAGTTATTAAATCAAACCGCGCTGGTAACCGGCGGATGTTCCGGCTTGGGTCATGCTACGGCTAAGGCCCTGGTAGCTGCTGGCGCAAACGTCGTATTGCTGGATCTCAATGAAGAGCTGGGGGCTCAACGTGTAACGGAGTTAGGCACAGAAAAAGCCTTGTTTATCCGCACTGATGTAACAAAACAACTGGATGTTGAAGCGGCGCTTGACCAGGCCTATGCCCGATTCGGAGCAATCACCATTTGTGTTAACTGTGCGGGCATTGCACCAGCTGGTCGTATTTTAGATAAGGCAGGTAACCCTGCGAGCCTGGAAGACTTTAGTAAGACAATTAATATTAACCTGATTGGAACATTTAACGTTTGCCGGTTGGTTGCAGCCAGTATGGCTGGAAATGCCCTTCAGGATGAAGCCAGAGGCGTCATCATTAACACCGCGTCGATAGCGGGGTATGAAGGCCAGATTGGACAAACAGCTTATGCTGCAAGTAAAGCAGGTATCATTGGACTCACGTTGCCGATGGCAAGAGATTTAGCGCCATTAGGTATTCGCGTGAACAGCATTGCGCCCGGCGTTATGGGAACCCCATTACTCACGGCTATGCCACAGAATGTGCAAGATGCATTAAGTGCAAATGTTCCTAACCCCAAACGACTGGGTTTCCCTGAAGAATTTGCCAGTCTGGTACTACATATCGTACAAAATGGTTATATTAATGGTGAAACCATTCGTCTTGATGGCGCATTGCGTATGCCGCCAAAATAAAAACAATAATACAACGAAAAACGGGCCGCTTGATTAAGCGGCCCTTTATTTGGGTCAGTGACTAACGCTCTTCTTCGCCGCCATTCACGATGCAAGCAATATCGTAAAGTCGTTTCACCGCCAAATCATTAACTGAATGTTTGGGATAACGGAAACGCGTAGACAAAACGCCCGCCTCTCGTTCCATTAACAATTCAAGGGCATCATCAACAGTTTCAACGAAATACACGGCAAACTGTTTCTTTTTCACCGCTTCAACAACGGCTTTGTCCAGCACCAGATGTTTAACATTGGATTTGGGAATAATAACGCCCTGGTCGCCGGTCAGGCCCCGATGCTGACACACATCGAAAAACCCTTCGATTTTTTCGTTTACCCCACCGACAGCCTGTACTTCTCCATACTGGTTAATCGAACCGGTAATAGCCAGTGACTGACGAATGGGGATATCTGTAATGGCTGAGATAAGCGCGACCAATTCACCCAATGAGGCACTGTCACCGTCGATATGACCGTAAGACTGTTCCAGGGCAATATTTGCAGACAAGGTTAACGGGAACGACTGCGCATATTTATTACCCAGGTAACCTGTTAACAACATCACCCCTTTTGAGTGAATCGGCTGACCAAGTTCAACTTCGCGCTCAATATCGACAACGCCATTCGCGCCGGCATACACAGTAGCCGTAATACGAGCAGGCGTACCGAAAGCACTGTCACCAATGTCCATCACGGTCAGGCCGTTGACTTTACCAATCGCTTTGCCGTCGGTTGCAATCAGTACCTGGCCTTCTTTTATGTCATTTAACAGTGAATCGCTGACTCTGCCCGTACGGCGTTTTTTGGCCATAAGCGCAGAATTGAGGTGGCCCAGATCAAGTACCTTGTCACCGACTTTTGCACAGAAATAATGGGCTTCGTTGAGTAACTCAATGACATCCGCAAAATGCGCAGACAGTTTTTCCTGATGCTCAGCCATCCTCAGGGAATATTCTACCAAGCGGTACATCGCCTGGTTTGTAATGCCTTCCAGCCCCAGACCGACCACTTTCTTGCGGACTCTGCCAACGAAGTCGAACAGATTCTGGCGCGTTACGTCTATTTCGTGGTCGAAGTCCACCAATACGCGAAAAAGCTCGTTAAATTCAGAGTCATAATCTTGCAGGGTGTAATACAAATCCCGAGACCCCAGCAAGATGACTTTAATTTTAAGATCAATGGTCTGTGGCATTAATGTCATGGCATTCACCATGCCCATGTCCTGCTGTGGCAAGTCCATTTTTAACTTGCCAAATTTAATTGCCAGTTTAAGGGCATCCCACACATAAGGCTGGTGTAGTAAGTGGTCGGCATCCAGCAACAAATAGCCACCATTGGCCCGATGCAGTGCACCCGGTCGAATCATACGATGGTTGGTATACACCGCGCCGCCAACATGGGTGTACTCTATAGACCCAAATAAATTCTGATAAGTCGGATTTGGCTCATAAATAACAGGCGCACCACTGTCCAGATTATGAGCACATATGACATTTGGTAAAAACAACTCTTCCAAGTAGGAGCGGCGTTCACGCTCATCAAGCTTTTCGCCTTTATCCTCGGTCAAAAACGAAATCACCGCTTCAATAAGATGAGATTTAATCTGGCGCAGATGCTTAAGAATGCCTAAATCACTGGCATACTTATGTTCCAAATCTTTGAGTAACGGGCGAATTCCCTGCTCCGCCGTACTGCGATTTAACTGGCGCAATTGTTCGGAATTTTCACGTTTCCAAACGGGCAGCGCGATCAGGCTTTCACTCAGGCGATTCTCAAGTTCATCGATGAGTTGGTAAAAGAACTGGCGTTGTTCATCGGAAAGCGCAGAAAACTCCGAGTCGTTGAGTGGTTTATCATCCACGATGGGTGAGAAACTGACGGTGCCCTGCTCTTCATACATCGCCACAGAATTAGCCTGAGCGAATCGCTCTACCGCATTGAGGGCTTCATCGTACTTTTGTTCAAAATTACGTGCTATTGCCGCTTTTTTACGTAAATAGCCAGGGTTGTCGAACGCCGCAGGAAAAGTGTCGAGCAGCTCATCAAGCAAATTACTCATGTCTTTGGCAAAATCACGCGCCCCGCCCGGGTGCATGCGAAGAACCAGCGGCTCTCGTTCTTCCTCAAAATTGTTAATAATACACCAGTCATCCGGGGTCGCTAACTGACTGACATGGCGCTCAATGTATTCCTTTACCAGGGTAAAACGCCCGGTGGCATGTTCGCCCATCACAAACAGGTTGTAACCCGTTGAGTCAACACTCAGGCCGAAAGTCAGGGCTTCTCGCGCTCGTTCCTGTCCAATAAAGGTTGAACTCAGGGCGGCATCGTCTTTTAACGCCTGATTAATTGCCCGGCGATTAATTGAAGGCGTAAGCTGTGTTGCGCTCAAACGCTCCCAGGTCATAGGTCTTTTCTTCTTTATATTACCGTTTTGTACAGTGAATCCTGAATAAGCCCAAGTGTCAAACCTATTCCCGAGCCTTCTGCACCAATCGCTTGTGTTTGCTTATTTAACATACTAGCCTTGGCAAAAATAACGAAAAGAACGCAAAAATCATGAATCGATTAACCTCCTTTAGTGTCACTGCGCTGGTATTGTTGCTGGTCATCGCTCCATTCGCTCACGCTGAACCAAAAGTCGCGTCACAAAGTGACTATGGTTTTATCACTGAAAATGTCGTCACCATTAACGCCTCCCCTGATGAAGTCTGGCATAAATTAATTCACGGCGTCGATTCCTGGTGGCCTAAAGATCACAGCTGGTGGGGTCAGGACGGTACCTTTTCAATTTCACCTGAAGCCGGCGGCTGTTTTTGTGAAACCGCTGGTGATAAGTCCGCTGAGCATTTACATGTTGTGTTTGTCGACCCGAATAAAAAGATCGTCATGACCGGTGGCCTTGGCCCGCTTCAAGGCATGGGCTTATTTGGCGCGTTAACTTTTGAACTCACCGAGCAAGATGACTCAACAAAGGTTGCAATGACTTACCGGGTACACGGCTACTATCCGGATGGTTACCAGCAGCTTGCCCCTATCGTGGCGCAGGTACAGGGACTCCAATTACAGGGGTTAGCTAACGCGTTTTAAGCCAGACTGGCTAAATTCCACGCAGTTAACCATAAAATCCTGCTCATTCATGCACACGCTATTGTGGGAAGCACTATGGCTGGGCTATTCTATGCGGTTATTATATCAGGCACACTCGCCGTAAGCCGGCGGGTATATTTGTTTAAACACAACAGAATGCGGAAGCCTACGTTAACATGGCCGATAACCAGTATAATCCACAAGAAATTGAACACGCCGTCCAGCAGTCCTGGGAACAACACAACACCTTTAAAGTAAGCGAAGACGACAGCAAAGAAAAATTCTACTGTCTCTCTATGTTTCCTTACCCCAGTGGCCGACTGCATATGGGCCACGTGCGCAACTACACTATCGGCGATGTGATTAGCCGTTTCCAGCGTATGCAGGGCAAAAATGTACTGCAACCTATGGGTTGGGATGCCTTTGGCTTGCCAGCCGAAAACGCCGCGATCAATAACAACACCGCACCCGCTAACTGGACGTACTCGAATATCGACTACATGAAAAACCAGTTAAAGTCGCTGGGATTTGGTTACGATTGGGACCGCGAAGTCACTACGTGTAAGTCTGACTATTATCGCTGGGAGCAATGGTTCTTCACCCGCCTTTATGAAAAAGGTTTGGTGTATAAGAAAAATGCCACCGTTAACTGGGACCCCGTAGACCAGACTGTTCTGGCCAATGAACAGGTTATTGACGGCCGTGGCTGGCGCTCGGGTGCTGTGGTTGAACAAAAAGAAATACCTCAGTGGTTCATTAAAATCACAGACTATGCCGAAGAATTATTAAACGACCTTGAACAACTGGAAGAATGGCCAGAGCAAGTCCGCGCCATGCAGGCAAACTGGATTGGCCGTTCTGAAGGGGTAGAAATTACCTTTGATCTGGCCGCGCAGGTAGCCGATGTTGCATCGTTAACCGTTTACACCACACGTCCGGATACGTTCATGGGTGTGACTTACGTTGCAGTTGCGGCTCAGCACCCGCTTGCCGAAGCCGCTGCACAAAACAACCCTGACATTGCCGCCTTTATCGACGAGTGCAAAAACACGAAAGTCGCCGAAGCCGATATGGCGACAATGGAGAAGAAAGGCATCGCAACTGGCTTTAACGCTATTCACCCACTGACGGGTGAAGAAGTACCGGTGTGGATCGCCAACTTCGTATTAATGGATTATGGCTCGGGCGCGGTTATGGCAGTGCCAGGTCACGACCAGCGCGACTGGGAATTCGCAACACGCTACAGCTTGCCAATCAAACAGGTCATTGCACCGGCGGCAGGCAGTGATGCCGAATGTGATTTGTCCGCTTCTGCCTTTACCGAAAAAGGCAGCCTGATAAATTCAGGTGAATTTGATGGCAAAGATTTTGAAGATGCCTTCAATGCCATTGCCGACAAGCTGGTAAGCCTGGGCAGAGGCGAGCGCAAAGTGAACTATCGACTGCGCGACTGGGGCGTTAGCCGTCAGCGCTACTGGGGCTCTCCTATCCCAATGCTGAATTTGGAAAATGGCGAGTCCGTGCCAGTACCTGCAGACCAACTGCCGGTTGTTCTGCCAGAAGACGTGGAAATGAACGGTGTCACCTCGCCGATTAAAGCCGATCCTGAGTGGGCAAAAACTACGTATAACGGTGAAGCCGCCCTGCGCGAAACCGACACCTTTGATACCTTCATGGAGTCGTCCTGGTATTACGCCCGCTATAGCTGTGCAAACACCGACGAAGCCATGTTAGATCCCGCCAAAGCCAACTACTGGCTGCCTGTAGACCAATATATTGGTGGTATTGAACACGCTATCCTTCACTTGTTGTACTCGCGTTTTTATCACAAATTATTACGCGACGAAGGTCTGGTTAACTCTGACGAGCCCTACAAGCGCTTGTTGTGTCAGGGCATGGTATTAGCCGATTCTTACTACAGCGAAGATGAAGCCGGTAAGAAAACCTGGTATTCGCCAACTGAAGTCAGTACTGAAAAAGATGACAAGGGCCGTATCACCAAAGCCTGGTTAACGAAAGACGGTACACCTGTTATTCACGGTGGAATGACCAAGATGTCGAAGTCGAAAAATAACGGCATCGACCCCCAAGAGGTTATCGACCAGTACGGTGCAGATACCGTGCGCTTGTTCACCATGTTTGCTGCGCCACCAGAACAAACACTGGAATGGGTAGATTCTGGTGTTGAAGGAGCGAACCGATTCCTGCGCCGTGTATGGAAACTGGTGACCGACCATCTGGCCGCCGGCACACCAGTGGCACTGGACGTGGCAAGCCTGAGTAAACCTCAGCAAGCCCTGCGCCGTGAAGTCCATAAAACTATTGAGAAAGTGACCGATGACTTAGGTCGTCGCCAAACGTTCAATACGGCGATTGCGGCCATTATGGAACTGTTGAATCACTTGCAAAAAGCACCGCAGGAAAACGATCAGGATACCGCACTTATGCGTGAGGCAGTGGAGAGCGTGCTGTTAATTCTGAACCCAATCACACCGCATATCTGTCACCATTTATGGGAACAGTTGGGCCACACAGGCAGCATTGAAGAGGCAGCCTGGCCGGTTGCAGATAAAGCAGCTCTGGTGGAAGACGAAAAACTGATCATTGTTCAGGTTAACGGTAAGGTGCGAGCCAAGCTAACCGTACCCGCATCAGCTTCGAAAGAAGAAGTTGAAGAATTAGCAAAAACGCAACAGAACGTTCAACAGTTTACTGAAGGCAAAACGATACGTAAGGTCATCGTTGTACCCGGGAAACTGGTGAACATCGTGGCTAACTAATGATTCGCCTATCTCGTATCGGGCTAATTCTGTTACTGGCTGTAACGCTAGTGACAGCTGGCTGTGGTTTTCATTTGCGCAGTGCACAAACATTACCCGTTGGCAGTAGCTACGTGCAGGTTATTGCAGGTAAGCAAACAGCACCACTGGAAAAGTCTGTGTTAGCGCAAATGCAGGTATATCAGATATCCAGCGGCAAGGCAGGCCTTGAAAGTGAAGCCGCGTCGACGATTACGCTCAGGTTGCAGCCCGAAAAACTGGACAGGCGATTGCTGTCGGTATTTGCAACTGGCCAGGTAGCCGAATACGAGTTAATTTATGGCGTTCGCTTCAGTGCCACCTACCCTGATGGTCAGCAAATCTCTAAGCAATTTGAAGTATTAAGAGAATACCAGGATGACCCCAGACAAGTGCTGGCAAAATCCCGTGAGCTCAATTTGGTACTAAGCGAAATGCGCACTGAAGCCGCTGATCGTATTATTCGTATTCTGTCGAGTAAGCAATAACATGCAGGTGTACCCCGATAAATTTATATCTACCCTTGAGCGAGACTTTAAAGGGTGCTATTTGATTTTCGGGGACGAACCACAGCAAAAGTTCGAAATCCTGCAAGCATTACGCGAGAAAGCTAAACAACAAGGCTTTACTGAACGAAATGTCATGGTGGCCGACAGTGAATTCAGTTGGAATGCATTACTCGATGCCACTCAGGCGATGTCACTGTTTGCAGATCGACAACTAATCGAACTCGAACTCCCCACTGGTAAACCGGGTACCGAAGGTGCCGGGTTACTGACGTCTATTGCAGACAGCCTGTCTGCTGATACATTACTCATTATTCACGGACCACGTATAGGCAAGGACGTACAACGCACAAAGTGGTTTAAAGCGCTTGACGCCATTGGTGTGTTTACCATTTGTTATCCGCTGGAAGGGAGTGCCCTGTCAGGTTGGTTGTCACGCCGCTTGCAGCAAAGCGGCTTTCAGTTCACTCCGGGCTGCGTCAAAATGCTGGCTGATTTCTGTGAAGGCAATTTAATGGCGGGTGCACAGGAAATTGAAAAGCTGGTGCTGGCCTACCCCGATAAACAGATTGACGAGCAGAAGCTCGGTCAGGCACTGGTTGATCAATCCCGGTTTAACGTGTTCCAATTGGTTGATGTCATGCTTCAGGGGGACCGGGACCGCTGTGTAAAAATGCTATACCGCCTGGAGTCAGAAGGCATAGAGCCCAACATTGTTATTTGGGCGCTTATTCGTGAATGGCAAACGCTTTGGAATCTTTGCCAGGTACAGCAAAGCCGTCAAACCATACCCTGGCAAAAGTTTGGTATTTGGAAAAATCGCCAGGGCTATTATCAGCAAGCGTTGCAGCGTCTGACGCTAGTGCAGTTGAAAGGCATTGGAGAGCAGTTAACCCAGGCAGATTTCTTGTTCAAACAAGAGTCTGTAGTTCGTCCATTCGTTAAACTAGCCCACTTGTGTTTGTTGTTTACCGGTGTGCCTTTATTGCATATGCCACTCAGTGACATGGACACCGTTGCTCAATGATTGCATTACTCGGAGGCACCTTTAACCCGCCTCATCAAGGGCATATAAAAGCAGGTCTTGACGCTGTTAGCGAAATCGGAGCACAAAAGCTAGGGTTGTTACCCTGCAATGTACCACCACATAAATCGGCACCGGAAACGGCAACAACACATCGCTTAGCAATGCTAACACTTGCGAGTAAGCAAAGTGACAAACTTTACGTTGAGCCAATAGAACTGGAATTACCTGCACCAAGCTATACTGTTAAAACACTGGCTCATTTACGCGAATTACAACCAAATACAGGAATCTGCTTTTTGCTGGGCGAGGATTCACTGTATAATCTGCCATCCTGGTTTGAATGGCAGCGTTTAACCGACTATTGCCACATAGTGGTAATGAAACGCCCTGCCAGCGAAGGGCAAATCCCTGACGTCCTGCAGGACTGGTTAACTCCCCGCGTGGTGAGTTCACCGGATAGACTGCACGAACACCGACACGGAAAGGTATATATAACCCACAGTAAGGACTACGCTGTCTCGTCGACGCAGTTACGTAAAGCGTTAAGCGAACAGGCGGGCAATTGTATAGTGCAAAACTGGCTGCACCCCGACGTCATAAACTATATTGAAACACATCAGTTATACCGTGCCATTTAGGTACATGTGAGGAGAACTTTTGCAACACGAGCAACTCAAAGCCTTTGTGATAGACAAAATCGACGACATGAAAGGGCGTGATATTGTCGAACTGGACGTCAAAGGTAAATCGACGATCACTGACACCCTGATTATTTGTTCCGGTAATTCAAAGCGTCATGTCAGCTCTATTGCTGAACACGTGCAGTTAGAATCAAAACGTGCAGGTCACGCGCCTTTGAATGTCGAGGGTAAAGAAACTGGCGAATGGGTACTGGTTGATCTGGGCGAAATAATTGTGCACATCATGCAAGATGAATCGCGGGACTTTTACCAGCTAGAGAAACTCTGGGGTTAAATCAACCCTACCCTGCCAAAGGAGTAAGCAGGCCGTGCGCATTCAGATCATTGCAGTGGGTAACAAGATGCCTGACTGGGTCACTACCGGTACCCAGGAATTTTTGCGCCGGTTTCCTGCTGACATGCCGGTAAACTTTGTAGAAATCCCGCCTGGCAAGCGAGGTAAAAATGCCGATATCAAGCGCATACTTCAGAAAGAAGGTGAAGCGATGATGGCTGCCATCGGTAAAAACCACAAAGTCGTAACGCTGGAGGTTACTGGCCGCCCCTGGGACACGCCGACGCTGGCAAAACAACTCGACAACTGGAAAATGGATGGTCGCGATGTCAGTTTACTGATAGGTGGTCCAGAGGGACTGGCACCGGAATGTTGTGCTCTGGCCGAACAACGTTGGTCATTGTCTGCTCTGACCCTTCCTCACCCGATGGTCCGCATCATTGTAACTGAAGCCCTTTACCGGGCCTGGTCTGTTACGCAGAACCACCCTTATCATCGCGAGTAGTCTATGCCAATTAAGCGCCAGACCATTCGCGACCACTCGGCAGAAGCCAACTTATTTGCCCGGCGAACCGTCATCGCCGGATTAATCGTGCTGGCCTTGCTGGGTATGGTTGTCAGCAATCTGTACTACCTGCAGATAAAACATTTTGATGATTACCAAACGCGTTCTAATGGCAACCGAATTAAGGTTGTCCCCATCGCCCCCAATCGCGGATTGATTTATGACCGCAATGGCGTATTGCTTGCCGAAAACCGCCCTGTTTACAGCCTGGAGGTGATTCCTGAACAGGTAGACGAGTTAGATAAAACACTTTCTGCCCTGCAGAGCCTGATGGCCATTACAGACGAAGAAATCGAAGATTTTCGTCAGGCCCTGCGTGGACAACGCCGCTTTAAGCCGGTTGCATTACGTTCCAGATTGACTGAAGAGGAAGTGGCGCGATTTGCCAGTCGCAGCCATCAGTATCCGGGCGTATCCATTGAAGCGCGCCTGGCGCGCTACTATCCCTATGGCGATATGCTG
The DNA here is from genome assembly GCA_017794925.1 of Aestuariibacter sp. Lineage (GTDB taxonomy): Bacteria > Pseudomonadota > Gammaproteobacteria > Enterobacterales > Alteromonadaceae > Alteromonas. The sequence goes on from CP051238.1 coordinate 3,419,829, forward strand.
ACGCACGTGTTGGGCTATGTGGCCAAGATCAACAAAAAAGACCTGCAAAAAATTAAAGAAGCGGGCCAGGAAGCCAATTACGCTGCCACGTATGACATCGGTAAGCTGGGGATTGAAAAATACCATGAGGATATTCTACACGGCGTGGTGGGTTATCAACAGGTAGAGGTAAACAGTCAGGGACGTATCATACGCGTTCTGGATGTCGACCCTCCGGTACCAGGCCGGGATATTGTATTAAATATTGATATTCGCCTGCAGCAAGCAGCGCAAAACGCACTGGAAGGCCAGCGAGGTACTGTCGTGCTCGCTTCTCCTCATACCGGTGGTATCCTGGCCATGTACTCCAATCCAAGCTATGACCCGAATTTATTTGTACATGGTATCAGCCGTAAAAATTACGCAGCTTTGTTAAATTCACCGGATCGGCCGTTAATAAACCGTGCAACCCAAGGTCAGTACCCACCGGCTTCCACCGTAAAACCTTTGCTGGCTTTGTTAAGCCTGGAAACTGAAACCATCGACAAGTCGTTTACCATCAAAGACAACGGCAGGTACTCCTTACCCAATGTCAGCCATGTGTGGCGGGACTGGAAAAAATGGGGGCATGGTGACGTGGATATTACTCGCTCGATTGAGCTCTCATGTGACACTTATTATTACGAACTGGCGTATCAAATGGGTATTGATATGATCAGTGGCTACATGTCCGAATTTGGCTTTGGCGATTACACCGGCATTGACCTTTATGAAGAAAGTGATGCAAACATGCCCAGCCGCGGTTGGAAAAAGGCACGCCATAATCAACCCTGGTATATTGGCGATACGATCTCTGTTGGTATTGGTCAGGGATACTGGACAACCACGCCGGTTCAGTTAGTTCATGCAATGAATGCACTGGTCAATTACGGCGCCCGTTTTGTTCCTCAGATCCTTCGTGGCTACCATCTGCCAGAAGGCCAGGTCCAACTAGAACCGTTGAAATCACTACGACCAATCGAAATCAAAAACCAGGAAAACTGGGAAATCGTTCTGGATGCCATGTACGGTACAGTGAACCGTGATCACGGTACAGCCAGGACAGCGTTTGTTGGAACCACCTATACGGCAGCAGGTAAAACAGGTACTGCACAGCTCTTTTCTGTTGGTCAAAACGAAAAGTACGAAGCAGAAAAGGTTGACGAACGGCTGCGAGACAACGCAATGTATGTTGGGTTTGCTCCCTATGAAAACCCGGAAATCACCGTTGCCGTCGTCCTGGAAAATGCCGGAGGAGGCAGCTCTAACGCGGCACCCATCGCCCGCATTATGATGGACGAATTTTTCCGCCTGAATCCTGAAGCCATCAAATACCCAAAGACAGCAAAAGCTGATTAATTGAATGAAAAAGACCACGCTTAACGAACGGCAAACAACGATATGGCAAACCCTGCATATCGATATTCCACTGCTACTGGGGCTACTGGTATTAATGGGGGTAGGCCTGGTCACCATTTATTCCGCAGGCGGTCAGGATATGGATCTGATTAATCGTCAGGTAATACGACTCGGCATTGCGTTATTTGTCATGCTGGTGCTAGCCCAGGTGCCGCCTATGGCATACCGACGATTGAGCATTTACGCTTATGGTGCCGGTATCTTGATGCTGCTTGCAGTGCTATTTTTTGGCGACATGGGCAAAGGGGCACAACGTTGGTTAGATTTGGGTTTTGTACGTTTTCAGCCTTCCGAAGCCATGAAGCTTGCTGTACCTATGATGATTGCATGGTACATCAGTAAATTCACCATGCCCCCCACGCTTTCACAAATTGTCATCGCCTTTGTGTTAGTGGTAGTTCCCACCATATTGATTGCAAAACAGCCGGATTTAGGCACGTCCTTACTTATCGCCAGTTCAGGTATCTTTGTTATTTTTCTGGCAGGTATGAGTTGGAGACTGATTGGTATTGTCGCGGCGTTAGGCGGTGCATTTCTGCCTGTCATGTGGATTTTTCTGATGAAGGACTATCAGAAACAGCGGGTACTAACGTTTCTGAATCCAGAAAGCGATCCCTTAGGGTCCGGCTATCATATCATCCAATCAAAAATTGCCATTGGCTCAGGCGGGCTGGAAGGCAAAGGCTGGTTACAAGGAACCCAGAGCCAGCTTGAGTTCCTCCCCGAGCGACACACTGATTTTATTTTTGCTGTATTCAGTGAGGAATTTGGTTTAACGGGTGTATTGGTTCTGATGGCAATATATTTGTTCATAGTGGTACGCGGGTTAATGCTGGCGGTTCGCTCTCAGAATGCCTACAGCAAATTGCTGGCAGGAAGCATAACACTCACATTTTTCGTATATGTATTTGTTAATATGGGTATGGTGTCTGGAATATTACCGGTTGTAGGCGTTCCTTTGCCTTTAGTCAGCTACGGCGGGACATCAATGGTGACTTTGCTGGCTGGTTTTGGCATTCTTATGGGCATCGGCACACAAAAACGATTAATGTCGCGCTAATGCAAAGGTTTACGTCTGTTTGTTTATGGGCTTTGTTGATGACCGGGCTTACAGCCTGTCAGGCACCGTCACGCTACACCCGTGCCGTTGATTCTGCACCGGACTATGAATACAACGAGCCTGATATGCTCGATGCAGAACCCCGTTACGAACCTTACAGAGAACAAAATAGCCTGCCCTACGAAGTCTTTGGCAAGCACTACAGGCCACTGACAACGGGCAAAGGGTATGTGCAAACAGGGAACGCGTCCTGGTACGGTCAAAAATTCCATGGACACCTGACCTCAAACGGCGAAATCTACGACATGTTCGGTATGACAGCCGCCCACAAAACATTGCCTTTGCCCTCTTACGTGCGGGTAACTAATCTGGAAAACCAACAAAGCGCCATCGTCAGAGTCAATGACCGGGGGCCGTTTCATTCAGACCGTATTATCGACTTGTCTTATGCCGCAGCCAAAAAACTGGGGTTTCATGATGTTGGCACCACCAGTGTTAAATTAGAAGTTATCCATGTTGATAAAAACGATATGGTCACCGTTGGTAACGAAGCGCCAGTTCCCTATGCCTTGTATGCAGGGCAATTACCCGCAGAATCCGAACTTCAAACAGCAAGTGCAGTCCTTGATGAATCAGAACAGTCCGATGAACTCAATGGCGCGCAAACCGACACATCAGTGCTAACGGCAATGAAAGGCTATTATATTCAGGTTGCCGCATTATCTGATGCACAGCGCGCCAAGCAGCTATCTGATGGCTTATCCAATCTTTATCAGGTGCCAGCAGAAATACCCCTTATTGATGACATTTACCGTTTACGATTGGGGCCGCTTACCGATCGTTTCCAGCTAAAAATGTTGTTAGATGAGCTTAAGAAAAATGGTTATCCCGGCGCATATACTATTGAAGCAACGCTCTAGCAGCTCTTTATTTGTGCGTAATACCTGTTTCATAGTGCATTAAGGTTAATTAAACTTTTTTCGCTTGCCCTAGTCCAACACCCTGGCATACGTTAAAATGCCTGAGTTAATAACAGTCTTCATTTCCAAACCAAAAACGGTAACACCATGCATAATAAAATAAAGCGCGCTAAACCGTCTTTCTTGTCATCGATGTTGATGGCACTGAGTCTCTTTGCCTGTCATGCTGCTTCTGCAGCTGTTGTGATCCCTCCAGCCCCCAGTGTGGCCGCCTCAGGTTTTATCCTGATGGACTATGAAACCGGTCACATCATTGCGGATCAAAACGCAGATATGCAACTGGCACCTGCCAGCTTAACCAAAATAATGACTGTTTATGTCATTGGAAAAGAGCTCCAGGCCGGTAATATCAGCCTGGATGACGAAGTTAAGATCTCTGAAAACGCATGGGCTAAGAATTTCCCGGACTCTTCCAAAATGTTTATCGAAGTCGGTACCAGCGTAAAAGTGCGGGATTTATTGCGCGGTATTATCGTGCAATCTGGCAACGATGCCTGCGTTGCCATGGCCGAGCACATTGCCGGCTCTGAAAGTGCATTTGCCAGCATGATGAATGCACATGCTGCTAATTTGGGCATGACAGCCAGCCATTTTGTAAATAGCCACGGATTACATGACGCCGACCATTATACTTCGCCTCGCGACATGGCGACCCTGTCTCGCGCTCTGATTGAAGAAACACCGGACATGTATGCTATTTATAGTGAAAAAGAATTTACCTATAACGGCATTAAACAGTACAACCGTAACAGTTTACTGTGGGACAAAAGCCTCAATGTAGACGGCATTAAAACCGGCCATACCTCTGATGCGGGATACAGCCTTATTACGTCAGCTTATCAGGGAGATATGCGTCTGGTTTCTGTTGTTATGGGAACTGACAGTGAGCGCGCGCGTAAGGTAGAAAACAAAAAACTGCTGCGCTATGGCTTCCGTTTCTACGAAACGGTCACTCCGTATCAGGCAGGTGAGAGTTTTGTCGCACACCGTATTTTCATGGGTGACCGCGATACCGTTGATTTGGGCATTAACCAATCGACCCCTATCACCATTCCTCGTGGTCAGGTAGAAAACCTGAAAGCGAACTTTGAACTGGACCGTAAACTGGAAGCGCCTTTGGCTAAAGGAGAAGTTGTTGGCAAGCTTTTCATTCAGTTAGACGGCGAAGATGTTGCTGAATACCCACTGGTTACTCTGCATGAAGTCAAAGAAGGTGGCCTGTTTGATCGCATGATGGATTATGTATCTCTAAAACTGGGATTAGACGACTAGCTGTCTCCTCTCCTCTTCTTATTAATTTACACCCCGGCGTGCGGATTTTACGCACGCCGTATCTGGTCTCCCGCCTTCCAAATTGATACAATTCGATGGTTTTCACTTTTGAGGTATACGTCATGGACACTCGCTTCGACGAATTGTTAGATTTCCCAACAGTTCAGACGTTTAAAGTTATGGGCGTGGCCCACGAAGATTTGCCAGGTCACGTAATTGAATGCTTGCAACAACACGCTCCAGGCGATTATGCGCCTACGGTTAAACCAAGCTCTAAGGGTAATTATCACTCGGTATCTGTACGAGTCACCTGTACCAGCAAAGAGCACATGGAAACCTTGTATAAAGAATTAGCAAAACTGGAACTGGTAAGGGTTGTTCTTTAAGCGATGAGCACCGACACTGTGATCATTCGCGAACTTGGCCGTCAATCCTACGAACCGGTCTGGCAACGCATGCAGGCGTTTACAGATAATCGTGATGACCATGCACAGGATGAAATTTGGTTAGTTGAACACGACCCGGTTTTTACCCAAGGACAGGCAGGTAAAGCTGAACACGTCCTTATGCCAGGTGATATCCCGGTTGTTCAGGTAGATCGTGGTGGCCAGGTAACCTATCACGGACCGGGTCAGCAAGTCGTTTATCTAATGCTCAACGTGCGTCGCCGAAAGTTAGGCGTAAGAACGTTAGTCACGGCTATGGAAAATGCCGTAGTAAGCAGTTTGGGCGAATACGGTATTACCGCGAATGCACGTCCTGACGCCCCCGGTGTGTATGTCGACGGTAAAAAAGTCTGTTCACTGGGATTACGCATTCGCCGAGGCTGTTCGTTCCATGGCCTGGCGCTGAATGTAAATATGGATTTAGCCCCATTTCTTCGTATCAACCCGTGTGGCTATGCGGGTATGGAAATGACAGATTGCGCCAAACTGGGTGGTCCTCAGACACTGGAAGAGGCTGGTTCAGTATTGATCAAACACTTACTGGCTGAATTAGCCATTGAGAATACACATACAATAGAAGGCTTTAATGAGTAACGTAAAAGCAAAAGCCGGAGTTAAGCTCCGTGATGATCAGAAAGTCAAACACATTCCGGTAACCATCATTCCGACTGAAAAGGAAGAGATGTTACGCAAGCCAGAGTGGATTAAGATCAAGCTGCCACGTACTACTGATAAAATCGACCACATCAAACAAACGCTGCGGAAAAACAATCTTCATTCTGTTTGTGAAGAAGCAAGTTGCCCTAATCTGGCCGAGTGTTTTAATCATGGTACAGCGACGTTCATGATTCTGGGTGATATTTGTACCCGACGCTGCCCTTTCTGCGATGTCGCACACGGCAAGCCGTTACCACCTAGCGCGGAAGAGCCATTAAAGCTAGCGACCACGATCAAAGAGATGAATCTTAAATACGTGGTGATCACCTCGGTAGACCGCGATGACCTGAGGGACGGCGGCGCTCAGCATTTTGTGGACTGCATTAATGCCATTCGTGAGCACAGCCCATCGACAACAATTGAAGTGTTGGTCCCGGATTTCCGCGGACGTATGGACCGCGCACTGGAAATCTTTAAAGCCGGTCCCCCGGATGTGTTTAATCACAACCTGGAAACGATTCCTCGCTTGTACCGTGAATGTCGCCCTGGGGCTAACTACCAGTGGTCGCTGGACTTACTGAAGAAGTTTAAAGCACAGCACCCTTCTATCCCGACTAAGTCTGGGTTGATGATGGGTATGGGTGAGAGCAAGGAAGAAATTGCAGAAGTATTAAAAGACCTTCGTGCGCATGATGTAAATATGTTAACACTAGGCCAGTATCTGCAGCCAAGTCGACATCACTTCCCTGTAAAACGCTACGTTCACCCCAATGAGTTTGATGAATTGGGTGATTTGGCTAAAGAAATTGGTTTTACGCACGCGGCCTGTGGCCCCATGGTTCGTTCTAGCTACCACGCTGATCGCCAGGCTGCCGGCGAAGAAATTAAGTAAGCACTTCCGAAGCAGGTTGATACACAACAACCTGCTTTTTACCTGCTTTCTTAGCCTGGTACATAGCTTCATCAGACGCAACCAATAACGCTGATACCGTTCTGTTAGTACAACGTGTATCACTCACACCAAAACTCGCTGACACTTTCCTGCCATCCAGGCGACCAATTGTATTGATAAGATTAAATTGCTGCTGGATTTGATTGGCATACTCCTTAGCCTGCTCAGCAGACGTATTGACCAGGAAAAGCGCAATTTCCTCACCGCCAATTCGTGCCACACTCAACACCGAAGGTGTCTTTAAGTCCATAATTACCTGACTTACCTGCTTAAGTACCCAGTCACCATTCTGGTGACCAAATCCGTCGTTAATCCATTTCAGATTATCCATATCCAACAGGATCAGGCTACAAGTCGCTTGTTGTGTGTCATCGCTCAGATACGCAGACACCTCATTTTGGAAACAGCGACGATTAGCAAGGCCAGTAAGTGAATCTGTATTTGCTATTTTTTCCAGTATTTTTCTTTGCTTCTGATGCCGGTATAAACTCAGGAGTACTAAAAGGATTAATGATGCAGAGAGTATTACAACAAGATAAGTATTAAGCATGCGCTGGTGACTGACGGCCATCTCGCGTTCAAGTAAATCATTTTGTTGACCCAACCTCTGCATTTCGCGTTCTGAGGCTGCAAGGCTGAATTCAGCCTGAGCAATAGCAAAGCGTTTTGTTAATGCACTTTTCTGTTCCTGGCGTCTGAGATCACTCACTACACGCAACCAGTGATACGCTTCAGCGTAATTATGATTGTTGACAGCTAACTCTGATTTTAACTGGCTTGCCTTAAGGTATCCTTCCAGGTAATCAGGTAACAGTGGGTTGGTAACCAGCTCATTGACTATCCCTTCTGCTTCTTTGTAACGTTGCTGTTCAAACAAGGCTCTCGAATAGTTATTTTGAAGCGCAGCAAATAAATGGTAGTAGTTTAAACGGCTTACAATATTCTGGTGGCTCTTTACGAACTCAACGGTTTGAGCATAGTCTTCGCGATCATTAAGATAATCGGTCCAGCTGACCAGGTAATCTATGGTGTAAACACTGGGAGGGAGTCCGTCGCAGACATTCTTTAACTTCTGTAGCCAGGAGTTATCAATACTTTCGGGGTTCAATCCTTTTTTTGAAATCATCTCGTAGGAGGTAAAGCGGCAGTTAAGTACCTCTGACATTGCTTCCGGATAACTTCGTGCGTCTAAGACCAATTGCAACGCATCCTCGAATAACTCAAGGTGCAAATAAAAAAATACCTGACCGATTCGCGCAGTGTACCAATCATTGTCTCTCGGCCTGTTTTTTTGAATTTTGATCAATTCATTGACCAGTATTACGCCCTTTTCCCACTCCTTTAATCCAGCATACAGACTAATAAGCGTTGCTCGTGACCGCAAAGCCAGTTTACCTTCAGTGTGACGAACAGTAATCGCTTCTATCAATTCTGCAGCTCGCGTAATGTCTGAGGCCATCGCGATGTGAAAAGCTTCCAGATAGGAGAGGTAATCATTTTCGTAAGACGTTAACGCATAGCGACGCGCTTTTTTTAACAGCGCCATTGAAGACTGTCTGTCACTGACCCGCAACGCGTCAGCCTGCTCAATAAGTTCGGCGGCCCCTTGCGCAAAACACCAGGAACAAACGAAGATTTGTGAAAATACCAGAACCATGACCAAAAACCGTCTGCTAACGATTTTTGTACCTGCGATGAACACTACTACCTCTCAAAAACACTGCGAACCGATTTCAGCGTCCTGATGATTGTGCATTCCGTAGCGTCGATTTGGGAAAGTGATTGTATGTTATTTAGTTACTTATGACGACATGCTGGCGGAGTATTCGTAAACTCTGTTACGTCCATAATGCTTCGATTGATACAAAGCTAAATCCGCTGCGGCATATAAATTGTCAAGCTTATAACCAGCGTGGGAACTACACCCAACTCCTGCACTCACCGTCAATTTAAAATTATAGCCCGACTGACTCGTATCGATATTTTCGATAGCATGTCGACATTCCTCTGCGATACGCATACCAACGGAGCTATCCTGCACAATGAGTGCGATTCCAAACTCTTCCCCCCCAAGACGCCCGACAATAGCACTTTCACTAACGACATCAGATATCGTTTTTGCTACCTGAATAAGCGCCCAATCGCCAACCTGGTGACCAAATGAATCATTAATATTCTTAAAATGGTCTAAATCCAATAAAATTAACGATAAAGCATTGTTTTGTTTCTGTGCCTGACTCAGCAAACTTTCAACACTCTCAGTAAAAAAGCCTCTGTTGGCAATCTTTGTTAACCCGTCAGTATGAGCAAAGTAGCGAAGCTTTTCCTGAACTTTTCTGCTGCGAAAAGACCAGAACAGTAATGTTGCCAGTAAAAGTGAGACCAATGACAAGGCAAGTAATGAATTTTCCAATTGCTCGGTAGTCAGTTGAGACTCGGTTTTTAATAAGTCGTTCTGTTTGTCGAGTAATTCTATTTGACTTTGTTTTGCATCAACCTCAAACCACGCTTTCTGAATGGCCATTTCGTTCGCCAGTTTGGTTTCAAACATGGCTTTTTCCAGGGCTAGCTTTTCATTCAGATAATAATAGGCTTGCTCAAAATCCTTTTTTACTTCAGCCAGTTGACGTAACACCCCATACATAGAGATCTTGGCCCCAATGAAACTGTCAATGTTACCAAATGCCAATGCCATTTCTGCGTACCGCTGCGCTTCGTCGTATTGCTTTAACGCAACATGCACGGTAGCGAATTGGTTGTAGATTTCAATTAACTGGGAGTCCTGACGAAATTTTTCAGCCTGAGAGAGCGTTAGTTGCAGAACATTTAACGCTTCTTGAAAGCGATTCTGTTGTTTGAGCCAATTGACTTTCCATACTTCTATATTGATCAGTTCATAGTCCAATTTAGCATCATTACACAGTGTTTCAGCATCGGTAAATTCTGAAAGCGAGACACTATCGAGGGTCAATTGGGTTGACGCCGAAATTTTAACCGAAGCAGCCAAACAACGGTTATGCGCATCGGCATCTGGCATAGACAAAACACGTTCACTGAAATGCAATGCGGTTTCAGGTTGATTGATTTGACGGTATAACAATGCAAGGCTAACAAATGCCCCAGGGCGATAATTTGATTCGGGGTTTTCCTGCAAAAGTGCTAATAATTCTTCAACACGGTGAAAGCCTTCCTGCCACTGTTTTTTGGCACCTAACAGGTTAATCATCGAGCCAAGAGTACGAATACGAATGTCAGCGCTTTGCGTTACCTCGAGAAGGACATTATAACGAGCGATTACAGCATCAAGGTCGCCATCGAATGTTAAAAAGTAAGCATCGAGATATTGATAGTATTCTCTTTGTTCAGAGCTCAACGCATTAACAGGTATAGCAGCCAAGCGCGCACGGCTTTCCACAGGACTGGATAGGCGGGCCTGATCAATTTCAGATAACTCAAAGGCATAATTTGCCTGACAAAAACCTGAAATTGCCCATGTACTTAACAGCATTACCAAAAACAATGGTAGCAAGGTGGAACGCTGCATACTGCTAACTACTTCTCGCTCTTAAGAAAAGACAGATTCTTTAGGTGATTCTTCTTCGTCTGGATCATCAGGTTTAGAAATTGATAAGGTTGGCTCATTTTCAGTATCAGACATTGATGCCATTAGCGCCTCAACTTCAGCGCGGTCTTGCTCGGTTAATTGTGACAAATCAGAAGCGGGATCGACACCAAGTTTCTCTAAGATTTGAATAGCAGTCATTCTTGCACCTCTTTTATCCATGCGGGTTTATCTTGCCTAGCAGCCTTTTTACCACGCTACGCGCCAGAAATCGATTTTAATTGTTTAACTATCGCATGATTTGGCGTTAATTTATTACCCGGTGGGATCACTAACGTAGAAATCAGTGAAACCTCTGCCTGTGGTAGCTCCTGCAAAGAAAACCAGGCTGTTTTGGGCTGTTGCGTCGGCAGAAAAGGCGACTCGTAAATCGCAATTTTATGATTAGGGGCATAATGTTCCAGCAGCATGTTCATGAGTACTGTCAGTTCTTTCGGTCCGGTTTGTCTTGGCGTCATCGACAAATCTCCGGCATGCCCCAACTGCCACAATATTAAATAAGCTGTAGGGTCAATAACACGCTCATAAAACATAAACTGGCTGGTTTCAAAAGACTGATATCCATAGGCACCAGGATCAATACCCATATCTGCATACAAACATGCATCCGCAGAAATGCCCGGCTCCATCCAGGCTTCAAAGCCTTCCTCGCGAGCTTGTTTTATGGACGCATGGGGTACCTGAGCGAACACCCCGGGATGACCATAAAACACGCCCACTACACGACAACCATCCCGCACAGCCTGCATCAAAGCGGCTTGCATTTCCGTATAGGTTTGCCCGCGGTCTTTGTCTTTACCGTATAAGCCTTGTAAAGAACGAACATCGGGATTCATAGTGGAAATCCACTGTTCTATGACCGGGTGACAGCTACTGAATACTACGTCTGCCTGACTAATGTGATTTCTACAGCGCTCCGACATGTGCGCTCCCAGTACCATTCCCGGCCCAACACAAACCAGGCTCCCTTGCTTTACGGCCATGAGGCATTCCTTTTATCGTTATTATTACTACACTGCGTACCATACAGGCCGCATTATAATCGAGATAGCCTAATACAAATCCTTTCGCTATTCGACCCGACAATCCGGATTATTCACCTCCCGCTGTACCCCAGAGCTTTTAGCCTTGCTACAATGCGCGCAAAACACAAAAACGACCATCATCATGCGTAAACATATATATATTGCCTACACGGGCGGCACCATCGGTATGCGCCCCTCTTCGCAAGGCTACGTGCCTGCACCGGGATTCCTCGCGGAAACACTGGCCAATATGCCGGAATTCCACCGGGAAGAAATGCCGCTTTATACACTGCACGAATATGATGAATTAATGGACTCATCCGATATGAGTCCGGCCGACTGGCAGCACATCGCCGATGATATTGCGCAGCACTACGAGCAGTACGACGGATTTATAATCCTCCACGGCACCGACACCATGGCCTATACGGCTTCTGCGCTAAGCTTTATGTTAGAAGATTTGGGAAAACCGGTTATTGTTACGGGTTCACAAATTCCCTTTGCTGAGCTGCGTTCAGACGGTCAGGAGAACTTACTCAATGCATTGTACATTGCAGCAAATTACCCCATTGCTGAAGTCAGCCTGTATTTCAATAACAAGTTGCTACGTGGTAACAGAAGTCGCAAGGTAGACGCTGATGGCTTTGATGCATTTGACTCGCCCAATTTTCCACCTTTATTGGAAGCCGGTATCAATATTCGGGTTAAGGCTGGCAAAATAGCGGACCAAACTGCTCCTCCCCTAAAAGTGAAACCCGTTCAATCCCAGCCTATTGGCCTGGTCAGTTTATATCCCGGCATTTCACCGGCGGTGATAGAAAACACCATACAGCAACCCGTTAATGCCTTGATTCTATTGAGCTACGGGGTCGGCAATGCACCGCAAGACCCAGCCCTTCTCGCACAATTAAAGCTCGCTGCAGAGCGCGATATTGTGGTGATAAATTGTACTCAGTGTCTACGCGGGAAAGTCAATATGGGTGGTTATAAAACCGGTCATGGATTGTCACAGATCGGCGTGGTATCAGGACATGACATGACGCCAGAAGCGACGTTGGCAAAGCTTCACTGCTTACTTAGCCAAAACCTGTCCATTGATGAACTCAAACACGCACTCACCCACAGCTTGCGCGGCGAACTAACCGAATAAGGGTAAAATATGCAATATTCAGGTAACTTAAGAAAAATGCGGGTTAGCGCCAATGAAGATTGCGTAGCCCAATATGCACTCCCTGTTGGCGAACATATTGTTGATATGAATGCATTGATTGGTAAACCGCTGACCTTAACTTATCACGGTGAGATTCACTGTGTGCACTGTTCACGCAAGACCAAGAAAAGTTTTAGTCAGGGATATTGTTACCCTTGTATGATGAAACTGGCGGAGTGTGATACCTGTATCATTAAACCAGAGCTATGCCATTATCACGAGGGAACATGTCGGGACCCGCAATGGGGCGAAGCGCATTGTCTGTCTGATCACTTTGTTTATCTGGCTAATACCGGCAACATGAAAGTGGGTATTACCCGGCACGTTACCGACGGTATTTCCAGCAGGTGGATCGATCAGGGAGCTACCCAGGCCACAGTAATGTTACGTGTGCCTGACAGATTGACCAGTGGTAGAATTGAAAAATTATGCACCCAGTTCATTGGCGACAAGACAAACTGGCGTACCATGCTTAAGGGAGCGGCAGAACCTCAGGATTTAGCCGGTTTAAAGCAACAATTGCTTAGTGAGCTCGACGAAGAACTGGCAAAAATTGCCGACGAAAAAGGCTTACAGGCCTTTTCAGCGGTAGATGATACGCTTCATGAGATTCATTACCCCGTCGAGACTTATCCCGTGAAAATTAAATCATTGAATCTGGATAAAACGCCAGCGTTCAGCGGCACACTAACAGGGATAAAAGGACAATACTGGATGCTGGATGAAGACAGAGTGATTAATATCCGCAAATTTGCCGGCTACCACGTCACCCTGTCTGTTTAAACAAACAACGTCTGTATAAAGATAAAACGCTGTACTGAGTCAGACCTCGCTACCACCCAGTTCTGAAGCCAGCTCATCCAACTGAGCGAGCATCGTATCGAACTCTCCGGTTTTGATACGATAGCTCACCTTAACATGGTAATTGGATTGTCCGTATTTCACCTTCAGGTTGTCAGCCTGAAGGTGCTTAGCCGTGTTTAGGAAGCGGTACGCCTGAGGTTGTGTTTCAAACTCATATTCAATGGCGTTTTGCATCACTCCCCCACTTCCGGTAATGCGTAGTAGCACAAAATCTCATGTAACCGCTGTTTTGCCTCATCTCCATGAAGCGCCTCGAAATCACCAGCAGATGCAATGACTCCCGCGATAATAGCGTCGACATCAGGTAGTGATTCACCACTAAGCTTGCGTTGCATGAGTTGAAGATGAACAGTAGAACGCGCTGATTCTGCATCACCCGGAGACGGCAATTGCGCCAGCACTTCAAGCATTAACAAGTCATGTTGAACGGCGGCAATACTATCTAAAGCAACGCCTTTCCACCACATTTGAGGAAGGTCAGGTGCAACTGAACCAAAGTCTGCCTCAGCACGTTTTTTAGGCTCAAAGAGTGTTGAAATAACGTCTTCAATCTGTCCAATTAAGGCGTCGTGTTGTTGAGACGCTAACGCGTCAGACAACGTTAACTGAACCTTATTAAGCTGCAACGACAGTGATTTACGATCTTTAGGATGCACTGACAAAGCCAACAAGGCGTCATTCAGCGAATCCACAACTTGCTGTTGTTCTACAACGGGTGCAGACTCAACCTCAGCCTTGAGCTTTTCCAGTGACTGCTGCCAGTTTTGTAGCTCTGTACGCTGCAGACTTCGCGCTTGCTGTTGCTGTGATTTGGCTTTGCTAAAAATCACATCATTCGCGGCTTTAAACGCAAACCATAACTTTGATTCTACGCGATTGCCGGCAGGACCTGTTTGTTTCCATTGCTGTTGTAACGCCTTGGCCTGCTCACACGCTTCGATTATGTCATCCCCACCCCTAAGCGCTTCTGCTTCTTTCAACAATGCTTCTTTGCTTTCCCGATTAGCCTGAATCCAGGGCGACAACAACGCATTCACCTGTTCACTCAAGGTATCCCATTTAGCGCGCAAGGTCCCGTAACGTTCAGCATCAGTTTGCGGCGCTTGTTGCCACTGTTTCTTTAGCTGTTCGAAATGCTGATACCTCGCATAGGGCTCAGTTTCATTGTTCGCTAACTCGGCCAACGCGCTGATTAGCTTTTCTCGTGCCTCGGCTGCCTTATTCTGAGCCATTTCTAGTTCAGCATAATAAGCTCGGCAAGGTTCAAAAGCCTCTTCTAACAAGGTGTCAAATTGCTTGTTCAACAGTTCATCGTCATCACTACCGGTACTACCAAGGCTTTGCCACTGCTGACGCAATACTTTAACTGCCTTAGCCCTCGCGGGCATATCCTGGTTACTTGACGTTATCAGATGCTTTGCCTGCTCAATCAACTGTGGTTTACGCGGTGCTGCGATATAACTTTGCCAACCTTCCAAACGCGCTATTTCGGCTTCTGTTTGTTGATAACGTTTTTGCACCAATTCCTGCGTATTTTCGGGCAGCGCCTGGTACATTTCGTTCAGCTTCTCAAAGCGCTGCATAGCCGCTTTGTATTTTCCCTGCGTGATCAGGTTTTCAATAATATTGATGTATTTACGGCACTGTTTTAAATCTGACTGCTGTTGCGATTTTTGCTGCTGTTTATGCGTTGAGAGCAATTTATGCAGCGCTTTCCACTCAGCCTTTAAAAACCCCGGTACGACCGTCATTTCAGCCGTAGCGTTGCGCCACGCCAACGTCACTCTTTCAACATCAAATGTTGCAGAATCGTCGGCAATATTCTCAACGTCAGAAAGCCACTCTTTGAGCTGCGATTGTAAATCAGCTACCTGCCGCTGTAGTGTGGGTAAACCATCCCAAATATGGCGATAGCTTTCCAACATTGTTTCGATTTCTTCAGCAGTGGGCTCGAACCCCTGTAATACCTCAATGGCTGCTTCAGCTGACTCTACTGCTTTTTGAAAGTCACTGACCTCGCCAAGACTTAAACTCAACAATTGCTCACCCTGAAGCTTTTGATGGTATTCCTTCACGCGTTGCACCGTTACGGTAACGCGTTGCTTAGCCTGCTTGTGTGCTTCAGCTCGTTGAGCATCTCGCCAAGGCGCCTCAAGTCGCACAAGATGACGCTCAAGTTTGTCAGATATTACAGTAAATTTTTCTTCGAATGCTTCACGAACAGCAATATCCAGACAAGGAAAGTCTGATGCCATACTAGCGTATTCTTTACGCAACGAATCGAATTGTTCGCTCACTACAGGATAATCTGACTTATCCAGTAAAGCCTGCATTTTCGATAACGTAAGAGTACAGTCGCGGCTTAAATCAATGGGCTTTTGCGCCTCAATTTTCAACTCATCGATACGCGAGAGTATTTGAGCTTCAGCCTCGTTGTCGCGGGCCTTCTTTAATGCTTTTTGCAACAAGTCCGTATCGTCACACGCTTCGATCAAACCTTGTTTTAACGTTACGGAAGGCGTCTTTGTCAGCATGTCAAAATAGAACGCGCTACGCCCTACCCGTCTAATTGCACGGAGAACAAAATCATCATCATCGTGTAACTCCGTCATTAACGGTAAACAACGTACGATTTGATCTGCTGGCGCTGACTTCAACAAGTATTCTTTTACTTCTTTGAGACTGAGTTGTTGCGAGCCGTCAATTAATGCACATTCAACCCTTGCCTGTGCTGCAGAGCGCAACTTTGGATTACGGGCTATTTGCGACATTTTGAGCCAGAGCGCAAAGGCATCCAGCTTTTCTAATGCCGCTAAACTCACCCGCTCATCGTCATCGTTGAACGCTAGCTCATGCAATATGCGTTTTTCGTTTTGGGAATCGGGTGACAATTTATCAATGGCTTTTAACCGGATATCCGGGTCATTACTATTATGGGAAGGCGCGAAAAATCGACTAAATATCATCCTGCTTAAACCGGGCTATGGATTGTTCATTGGATTGTGATTCACGCAGCTCCTGCCGTAATTCACTTTTGCTTTTGTGTACGATCTCGCCGCTCTCGCCCACCGTCATGTGCTCATTACTGCGCGCAACCCGGGCCTGATATAACAATACCGCTTGAAGACAATTCTCTTTTTGCTCTTCTGACAAAGGATTGCCATCCGGCCACTTGCCGGTTTCTACCGCCTGACTCAATCTCTCGAACACTTCAGGGGTCATGGCTGCAAGAATTTGCTCTACATTCATTTTCCTGACCGCTTCAATAACACTATTCTTACCCGGTTAATGCCGTACCACAAAAAGCCGATAATACAGGCTGTTAATGCCCCGTTGTGTTGCATATCGCCTGGCGATGCCCCACCCCAGTACATAAAACCGAAACCGCCAATAAACAACAACATGGCCAACATGGACTGGTTTTGAATACTGTGCATTTTCTTAAAACGCTGCATACTGTGCTTGCGTTCGATGTCTTCGATTGAAGCATCCTGATAAGCAAAATCACAGTGCGAACAGGACTTCGCTTTGTCCGACATTTTTTTACCACATGCAGGACAGTCAATTAACGCCATGCTATCTCCCGTTTAATTGTGAATTCATGACCGGCCTGATATTCCGGACATATCAAAAAGCCAGGAATGAACCCTGGCTTTTACACCGGTCTGTTCTATTTACACAGAACACACCAGACTGGTTTACTTTTCTTGCTTGTCTTTTACATTTTGCCAGTAAAGGTCGACGGTTTGCTTCATTTCTTTGCTTAGCAACACGATACCGAAGAGGTTTGGCAATGTCATAACAACAATGGCAACCGCAGACAACGCCCAGACCAACGTTGTATCAGAAAATGACGCCCAGACAAACCCGGCCACATAAATCACCCGGTAAGGCATGATTGAACGCGGGCCTAATAAATAGGTCATTGCACGGTCCCCGTAATAAGACCAGGCAATAGCTGTAGAGAACGCAAACAACAGTAAGCCTACCGACACAATGTACTGACCAAAGTCTCCAAACCAACCTCGCGTAAACGCGATTGTTGTCAACGTGGCCGAGTGAACCAGTGATTTACCTTTTACAATCAGGTTATCTTTTACCGGTTTACCGTCTTTGATTTGCAGCGTACCTGTAAACGGATCTTCATTACCCACCAGATATTGTACATCTTCAGCAATTGAACGTGCATTGATCAACGTGTACCCAGAGGTAACGGCTGTCCCGTTTACAACAGAAATGGGACCCGTATAAGGCTTAACATCACTGTCACCGGTGCTGTTCAAAAAACCATACAACTGAACTTTGTCATCATCGGCTTTATCTGAATATTCGCCGGCAACAAATACCATATCTGAGCGGTCAAACACGTTTTCATGTTTTTCTTTCCACACACCTGAAGACAGGATAACCAGACCGGTGATAGTACAAATGATGATAGTGTCAATAAAGGGTTCCAGTAGAGACACCATACCTTCAGAGGCGGGCTCTTTGGTTTTAGCTGCTGCGTGAGCAATGGGCGCTGAACCCTGACCGGCTTCATTTGAGAACAAACCACGGTTGACACCACGGTTAAAGGCATAAGCTAATGAGGCACCAAGGAAACCGCCTGCTGCTGCAGAGCCAGTAAACGCATCACTGATCACCGCCGCAAACGAAGGGCCAATGTTTTCGATATTAGCAAAAATAACGGCCAGCGCACCAATCAGATAGACCACAGCCATAATAGGCACAATACGCGCAGTTACCGCGGCAATACGCTGAATACCACCTAAAATAACCAGTGCCAGTAAAATACCCAGCACACTGCCTACCATCCAGGGTTCAAAACCAAATGTAGCTTCGATACTGGTAGCAATGCCGTTACTCTGCGGCAGGTTGCCTGTACCAAACGAGCTCACCACGGTAGCAATTGCAAAAGCGACTGCCAGCCACTTCATGTTCAAACCGCGATCCATGAAATACATGGGGCCACCGGCCATGGTGCCATCTTCAGTTTGTACACGATATTTGTGTGACAGGGTCACTTCAACAAACTTGGTCGTCATGCCCAAAAATGCCGTTGCCCACATCCAGAATAATGCAGCCGGTCCGCCAAGAAAGATAGCGAATGCCACACCACTGATGTTACCTGTACCGACGGTGCCGGATAACGCTGTTGTCAACGCTCTGAAATGTGTTGTATCCCCCGGATCGTCATTGTGATCGAATTTACCGGTTACGACTTTCCAGGCGTGGGTAAAAAAACGAATTTGTGGAAACTTCAGGTAAATCGTAAAAAATAAACCGACCCCGAGTAGTACAAAGGGGAACCAATCTGCGCCCCCCAGCATGCCGTCCAATGACACTAAAAAGTTATACAAGCCTTCCAAACCGGATTCCCCTTGTTGTTAAAGTTTATTGTTGTTATGTCCTAACGAAGGTGCGAAACCACAGCGCGGGTCGCAACCAGCAGGTCTTCTCCAAACTGCTGGCATCGCTGTGCAGACCAGCCATACAGTGGATCAGGTAAATTATTATTATCTTTAAAAGGCATTTCGACAGTGTATGCCAGGCACTCAAACTCCTGCCCTACTGCGTTAGACGCAATAGTCAGATTGGCTTCACCTGGTGCATCTTTAGCGTAACCGTACTCATCCTGAAATTCCGGCGTAGTTTGCAGCAACGCTTGTTTGAATCCATTTTCAAGTTCAGCAAGCCGTGGCGAGTAGGCTGGAATACCTTCACTGCCGGCAACAAAATTATAAGGCAGAGCCTCATCGCCATGTAAATCTAAATACATGTCCACGCCCGTTTTACGCATTTCATCTAGTACGTAAAAGACCTCAGGACTATTCTCCAGCGTTGGCGTCGCCCATTCGCGGTTAAGGTTAGCACCTACTGCATTAGTGCGTAAATGTCCCCTGGCACTGCCATCCGGATTCATATTCGGTACGATGTAAAATACGGCGTCATTCAGCAATGAACGGGCAATACCGTCCTGATCGTCCAGTAACCGATTGATCATACCCTCGGCACACCATTCGGCCATTGACTCCCCGGGATGCTGACGCGCAGTCACCCAAATTTTGCGCTTGCTGCTTTCTTCATCACCGATGACCAGCACAGAGACATCACGGCCATCCAGCGTTTCGCCCAGGAAACGTAATTCACATTGAGGGGCATTCTGTGCATCCGCTAATAAATCAAGATGACGCTCATAGCTATAAGGTGTGAAGTAGGCAAAATAAACATGCGATTGCTCCAGAGCCAGACTAAAAGTCAGGTTGTCGCCATCGAATTCGCTGTCTACGCGAAACCAGGTTTGTCTGTCGTAGGACGCACATACATTGTACCCTTCCCAACCTTTTGGATAAGCTGATTTCGCCAGGTCTGTAATGCGTAAATTATGAACCTGATTCACTTCGCTGTGAAGGCGAAAATGAAACCACTGGTAAAAATCAGATTGATTGTCTTTGTTGATAGCCAGCACAATGTCGCTGGCTTCGTCGGCCTGAATGACGCGGATATTACCGCTGTCGAAATGACTTGAAATATGCATCTGTCTTTTTTGTTATCAATTTTGGACTAATTTAACACAGTCGCGAAGAACAATGCCATGGCGTTGAACCGTGAAATCACTGTTTTTGTAGTAAGTGTTTAACATTTATACGGATTGGGCTTAGCCACGCGTCTGAACGAAAAACGCGCTGTTGTATTTCTACAACAGCGCGTTGATTTTCGTGGTATTGCTCAGCGATTAACGCGGCAAGTTCGGAATGGTAATGCCCGCCATATCCATTGCTACTCGCAATACCTGACAACTGTAACCAAATTCATTGTCGTACCATACGTATAGGGTCAAGCGGTTTTCAGCAACGATAGTAGCTTGCGAGTCAACGACCGAGGCGGCACGTGATCCCACCAGGTCCGTCGATACGACTTCAGTCGATGCCGTGTAATCAATCTGATGCTGTAGTGAAGAGAACAAAGCGGTATCACGCAAAAACTCGTTCACCGACACTTTATCGGTAGACTTTTCCAGATTCAGGTTCAGGATTGCCATCGACACGTTAGGTGTAGGAACACGAATCGCGTTGCCGGTCAATTTACCCGCCAGTTTTGGATAAGCTTTGGCAACCGCCTTAGCCGCGCCGGTTTCGGTTATGACCATGTTGAGTGGTGCGCTACGGCCACGACGCTCAGCCTTGTGATAGTTATCAATCAGGTTTTGGTCATTGGTGTACGAGTGAACCGTTTCTACATGTCCATTTACAATACCGTATTCTTCATCCAGTGCTTTTAATACAGGCGTGATAGCATTGGTGGTACAACTGGCCGCCGACATAATCGTGTCTTCGGCCAGGATATCCTGCTGGTTAACACCGTGTACGATATTTTTAATGTCGCCCTTACCCGGTGCAGTTAACAATACTTTTGCGGTACCTTTGGCTTTCAGGTGCAGACCCAAACCGTCGCGGTCACGCCACATACCCGTGTTATCAATAACCAACGCATTGTCGATACCGTATTCGGTATAATCCACTTCATCCGGGCTGTTAGCGTAAATAACCTGAATATACGAACCATTTGCTTTCAGCGCTTTGCGTTCCTGATCGATGGTAATACTGCCATTGAACGGGCCGTGAACTGAATCGCGGCGCAACAAACTGGCACGTTTCTCCAGATCACCGTCTCTGCCACCACGTACAACAATTGCGCGCAAACGCAGTTTATTGTTCTGTCCCTGACGTTCAATCAAGAGGCGGGCAAGCAGTCGACCAATACGCCCGAAGCCATAAAGTACGACGTCCTGAGGGACTTCTTCATCTGATTTATTTGCGACATCGGCCAGCTTGTCCTGCAGATAAGCATTCAGATCGGTTTTATCTACCGCACTGCCGTAATGAAAATCGAAGGCCAGCTTGCCAATATCGATTTGTGCAGGCGCCAATTGCATTTTGCTAATGGCTTCAAGGATAGGAAAGCTCTCACGTAGGCGAAGTTTTATACCTTCATGCAAACGGACTTTACGATGAGCTTTGATTACATCGATGGCACTTGCGTTCAGCAAAGTGCGGCCGTATACGGTAATCTCAACTGAGTTGTTCCGATACAGCTTGCCAATAATTGGCAACATCATTTCTGCGTATTCCTGGCGTTCCTGCCAGCTAGCTTGCAATTCTTGCTCAAAGGGTTGGTTCATACTAGTGCCTTCATCAAATAAATCATGTATAAAATTGACGATGTAACCAGGCACATGCATGTTATAAACGGGTGAGCAGTAAGCGCAATGTCCGTCGATGGTAGCCCTGTGCCGTGTTGGGCGACATTCTAAATAAACACAAAGGGAACTCCAAATTGTTGAAAAATTTCAAAAAATATAAGAAACACTGCGCTAAGCCACAATTATTTAGTAATTTTTCCACACCTTATCATTGGATAGTGGTCATGCTGTTATCCCTCTCTTCATCGGGTTGCGGCGATTTATTCAAACCTACCATTAAGTCAATCTGCGAAGACTATCCGCACTATTGCGCTGACCTAAATCAGGATGGTTGGTGCCGTGCAGAAAAATCAGACATTATTCGACATCGCTATGACTATCAGAATGATGACAGTGAGCGCCCTAAATTTGATTTGCTGTTACATTACGAAGCCTATGACGCCTGTATTAGTAAAGCGTCTCAGATTCAACATAAAAAATACCGTGAACGGGAGTTTGGTCGAAAGGAAGCGGCGGTAAATGCAAACAAAGCACTGCGTCAACTGGTTTGGCAGACGCGACACTCTACCGACCCATATGTGTCATATTATCAATGGTCTAGATTTGGTCATGAGGATGCGAAAGCACGTTTTGTTAGTGCGGCCCAAGCCGGCATCTTCACTGAACCCAAATACTATGTTGACCTGGCCAGCATCATGGTTACTCAGGACCCTATCGCTGCGCGAAATGCATTGTTTATGGCACTGAATCAGTATGCCAACGTCGATACCGATATCGATGGCAGCATCACCAGCCAATTGGCCAGCTTGTCTTTGGAAATGGAAAATTACCGAATGGCCTATGTATGGACTAAGGTATCCAATCACTTTGCGAAAGGAATCGACGAAAGCCAACTGGTTGCCTTAGCGACGCAATTTTCATTGCCAGTAGACATCCTGAACGAGCTGGCAGATGACATTATTGATGCGGTTAGCAGCCGGGACTTTGACGCGCATTCAATGAAAATTGATCAACTATAGCGAAATTTTGAAACTAAATTACAGAAAAAAAAGTGTAATTTTTTTTGCATAGTCAGTATTGGAGCGGATAATAGTGTCTTATTCGCTCCACGTTCTACATCTTATTCAACGGCGTTATCTACTTTAAACGTCAGGCTGACAGAGTTTACACAGTAGCGCTGCCCTGTTGGCGCCGGGCCATCTTCAAATACATGGCCTAAATGCGCATCACATTGTTTACAGAATATTTCTGTTCGCCGCATACCATGACTGGTATCAAAGCGATATCCAACATTGTCGCTATCAGTTTGCGCATAAAAAGACGGCCAACCACAGCCCGCATCAAACTTAGCCAAAGAGCTGAACAGCTCAACACCACAACACTTACACAAATATTTGCCATCACGTGTTTCGTGCAAGAGCTCGCCGGTGAATGGACGTTCTGTCCCCGCTTGACGGGTAACACGGTATTCCTCTTCAGACAATTTATCTCGCCATGGATCTTGTTGCATCGTAAGACTCCTTTTGCTGCGCTCATAAACCCAATATAACAATACACAACACTGGTTGTGTACACATCGCGTTCAGTTGGCCAAAACAAAAGACGCGCTGTATAGCGCGTCGTCGGTATTGACTAGATAGGGTATTCAGGCCTTGATGGATCACTCCATTCGGTATGGTATTTCTGACCGGCTGGTTTGTCCGTTCGCTGATAAGTATGGGCACCAAAATAATCGCGCTGGCCCTGCAGGAGATTTGCTGGCAGCACGGCGGTGCGGTAAGAATCATAGTAACTAAGTGCAGACATCATTGCCGGACATGGGATCCCGTGCACCGCACTTAACGCAACGGCATTTCGCCAATCGCTCTGGTGATTGGCCAATTGCTCCACGAAAAAGGGTGCCATCAACAAATTCGGTAAATCAGGTTGCTTTTCAAATGCCTGAGTAATGGACTGCAGGAACACAGCGCGAATAATACATCCAGCACGCCATATTTTTGCTATCTCGGCAAAATGTAATGTCCAATTCTGCTCTTTTGCAGCCGCATCCATTAATTGAAAACCTTGCGCATAAGCGCAAATTTTAGAGCAGTAAAGCGCATGTTCCAGCTGTCGAATCACTGTCTCACGCTGACTTTCATCAATAACAGGTGCCGATGGCCCAGCTAAGGTTTCAGCTGCTGCAACACGTTCTGTTTTAAGGCTTGAGAGACTTCTTGCGAACACCGCCTGAGCGATGGTTTGCGCCGGGCTACCAATTTGCAATGCGCTCACAGCAGTCCAGAGGCCGGTACCTTTTTGGCCCGCTTTGTCCAGAATGACATCTACCAACGGTTGTTGAGACTCAGCATCAGTTTGCTCCAACACCTCTGCGCTGATTTCAATCAGATACGAATCCAGCGGACCTTGAGTCCACTTACGGAATACGCCTGCAATGTCAGCTGGTGACATCCCTAACGCGACGCGCATAACATGATACGTTTCGCAGATTAGCTGCATGTCAGCATATTCAATACCATTGTGCACCATTTTCACATAGTGGCCAGCCCCGTTAGGGCCAATGTAAGCCGCACATGGCTCACCCTCGGTAACAGGCTTTCCAGGCTCAGCCGTTTCAATAGGTTTACCTGTTTCAGGATCCACTTTGGCTGCGATGGCTGTAAGCATCGGCGCAACGCGTTCCCACGCTTGTTCAGATCCGGAGGGCATTAATGAAGGTCCAAATCGGGCGCCTACTTCACCGCCCGACACAGCCGTGGTAAAGAATAGAAATTTGTCCGCGTATTTTTGCTCTCGGGCAACAGAGTCTGTCCACAAACTATTACCGGTATCAATCACGACATCATCACTGTTCAAGCCTGCGTCGATTAACTGCTGACAAACCGCATCGACTGCGTCTCCAGCAGGAATTGACAACAAAATAACAGCGGGAGACTTTAATGCACCGAGTACAGATTCAAGGCCATTGGCAGGAATAATACGCGCAGCAGCGTCACCGCGCTCTTTTTCGTCCTGTTGGACAATAGCGTCAACCCGCCCTTCATCCAAGTCAAAACAAGCCACCTGATAACCATGATCAGCCAAATTCAGCGCCAGGTTTTTACCCATCACGCCTAACCCTACAACACCGATATCACATGAATTAGCTTGTGCTTGATCGCCACTTGCTTGCATGAAACTGCCCTCAGACCTTAGATGGGTGCGCATAATACCACTCAGGCAACGAATGAAAAGTATTTAGCACTGATTTTTACCCGTAACTGGCAAGAAACTATGTCACCGTTCCGTACCTGAACAGTGTAGCACCTACCTGGTAACGTTTTGGCCTCAGCAAGAAACTGAGGCCAAACATGATTAATGCGGGAAGTCAGTGTATTGAAACACCGCCAGCGAACGTCGCGCTTGTAGAAACAAATGCTGAATGCGAATGTTAGGCTGTTCTGTAGGGCGCTTATAACGCGTATCCAGTTTCAGAGACCATCCCCCGGTAGGCGTTAATAAAGGCGTATTAAATGTCACTTCTTTATCGCTTGAATTAAAACACAACAACCAGTGTTCAGTTTCCTGGTTACTTTGAGGAACACCGCGAATTTCGAGCGCAAAGGCTTTGTTATTTTCAGCCTGCCAGTCGGCACTCTCTTTATCACTGCCATCGGGTTTATACCAATTCACCATACTGACATTCGGATGAAGCTGGAACGGGTCATCAGGCAATAAGGCACTGTTTAAAAGACTGGAAGACTGTCTTAATGCAATCACATGCTGACAGAAAGCCAGAAAATCCTGCTTGCGTTTGTCAAGGCGCCAGTCGAACCAACTGATTTCATTATCCTGACAGTATGCATTGTTATTGCCCTGTTGAGTTCGGCTTAACTCGTCGCCCCCCAACATGTGCGGCGTGCCCTGGGACAATAATAAGGTTGCAAACAAATTGCGCTTCTGTTGCTCTCGTATGGCAATAATTTTCTTATCCTGGGTCTCCCCTTCCACGCCGTAATTTGCAGAAAGATTGTGCCCATGTCCATCGCGATTGTCTTCACCGTTAGCCAGATTATGGCGCTCGGCATAGCTCACCATATCCTGCATGGTAAAACCATCATGGTAAGTCACATTATTCACTGATGTATTAATGTGCCGGAATTGTTTTGGGAAAATGTCCCTGGATCCCATCAGCCGTGTGGCAAAATCAGCCGTACTCCCTGCATCACCGCGCCAAAACGCGCGAACTGAGTCTCTGAACTTATCGTTACATTCAAGCCAATGGGCCCCGAAGGCACCGAGTTGATAACCACCCGGGCCAATATCCCAGGGCTCAGCGATTAAGACACAACCTTTGAGCACAGGGTCTTGCTGAATAGCTCTCAGCAAACCAGCAAACGGTGAAAATTGTTGTGGGTCGCGGCCCAGACAAGCGGCCAAATCAAATCTAAAGCCATCTACACCGATTTCCGACACCCAGTAACGAAGTGCATCCATGATCATGGTTGTCATAATAGGATGAGCAGAATATACCGTATTACCACAGCCTGAATGATTACTATAAACCAGTTTACCTGAAGGAGCCTGTTCTAACAGGTAAGCCTGGTGAGGAAAAAATCCCCGGAAAGACAGTACGGGCCCATCTTTACCGCCTTCAGCGGTATGGTTATAGACGACATCTACAATCACTTCCATCCCGGCTTCATGGTATTCATCGACCATCGCCATACACTCTTTTATCGCGTGCTTTTGGCTATAGCGGGGTTCAGGCGCAAAATAATTAACCGGATTGTAGCCCCAGTAGTTAGTCAGTCCTTTTTCCGTAATATAGGGCTCGGGCATAAATGCCGCTAATGGCATAAATTGTATTGTCGTTACACCTAAATCCGTTAGGTGTTTTATTACCTTTTCGTGAGACGCACCGCTGAATTTACCGCGTTCAGCCTCCGGCACGTCAGGATGCAATTGTGTAAGGCCTTTCAAATGCGCTTCGTAAACAATCCGTTGGTTACGCGATATAACCGGCTTTGGTGGTCGGTTGTCAGAAGCACAATCCGCAGGGTCAACAACCACTGACTTGGCCACCATGAACTGGCTATCTCCCTTATACTGGCGCTCATTCCAGTGCATAGCCCGACTAAGCATTTTAGTGTAGGGATCAATTAACAATTTATCGGTTGGCACAGATAACAGGTTTTCATCGCCACGCTCAACGCGATAACCGTACAGCTGCCCGGCTTCCATTCCCTTGATGAATACGTGCCAGATATCACCTGTTTTTGCTGGCATGAGTAATTCATCAATGGCTTCTTCAGTGTCAGGATGAAACAGACACAGCACTACAGCCCTGGCATCAGGACACTGAATTGCGAAGTTACACCCACCTTGGGTGAGCGTTGCGCCTAACGGGTAAGGCTCACCAAGACCGACTTCCTCTATCAGGGGTTGCGCCACGCTGTTCACCGCTGCTCCTATTCAATTACTATAAAGACTGTTGCTAATGGGGGTAAGGTGATCTCGATAGAATGAGGTTGGTGATTCCACGAGACGGATGTGGCAGTGAATTCTTTTTCGCACTGATAGCCACTGCCCCAATATACGCGATCATCCGTATTCAATGCCAGCTTATATTTCCCTGCACGCTGCACGCCCAAGCGGAATTTTTCGCGAGGAACCGGGGTAAAGTTGCTGACAACATAAACTTGTTGCTGGGTGCTCTCTGCGCTACGCATGAAGGAAATGACGCTTTGCTCTGCATTTTCATGGTCTATCCAAGCAAACCCTTTTGGGTCATGATCCGTCTCATACAGTGCCGGGTACTGCTTATACAGCGTATTTAGATCACGGTACAGTCGCTGAACACCAGTGTGCTTGTCAAACTGCAACAATGACCAATCTACTGAGCTGTCATGATTCCATTCTGTCGCCTGAGCAATCTCATTGCCCATAAAATTCAATTTTTTGCCCGGATGCCCGTACATAAAGCCGGCATAACAGCGTTGATTAGCGGCTTGCTGCCACTCATCACCAGGCATTTTTCCAACCAGGCTACCTTTTCCATGAACTACTTCATCATGCGAAATCGGTAACACGAAATTTTCGTCAAAAGCATAAACCATACTAAAGGTCATTTCGCCATGATGGTATACACGATATGCGGGATCTTTTGCGATATAGTGCAAAGAGTCGTGCATCCAGCCCATATTCCATTTAAAGCCAAACCCAAGACCGCCCTCAAATACAGGGCGTGAGACTTTCGGGAAGCTGGTAGATTCCTCGGCAATGGTCATTGCGTGGGGGAAGTGCTTGTAAACCTCTTCGTTCATCCAACGCAGTAAACTGATTGCTTCGTAGTTTTCGTTGCCCCCATCGACATTGGGGATCCACTCACCATCGTTTCGCGAGTAATCCAGATACAACATACTGGCAACCGCATCAACACGAAGCCCATCCACGTGGAAGTGCTCTAGCCAATATAGCGCATTCGCTACCAGAAATTGCCGCACGGTTTGTTTACCGAAATCATAGATGCATGAATTCCAGTCAGGGTGCCACCCCTTTCGAGGATCTTCGTATTCATAAACATGCGTACCGTCGAATCTTGCCAGACCATGCCCATCTTCAGGGAAGTGTGCGGGTACCCAATCAATAATCACACCTATGCCAGCCTGGTGGCAGGTATCAACAAAATATTTAAATTCATCTGGCGAGCCAAAGCGGCTGGTTGGTGCAAATAACCCAACTGGCTGGTAACCCCAGGAACCATCAAACGGATACTCTGAGATTGGCAGTAATTCGATATGGGTATACCCCATTTCCAGCACATAAGTAACCAACTCATCGGCTAGTTCACGGTAAGTCAGGTAGCGTTGTTGGGTATCCCGAGGCCGTTTCCAGGAGCCAAGGTGCACTTCATAGATGCTCATTGGCTGCTGGTACTTATTACTTTCTGCAGCCTTGGTCATCCACTCACTGTCACCCCACTCGTACCGAGTGTGATCGTAAATTCGCGATGCATGAGACGGGTACTGTTCTGCAGAGAAGCCAACTGGGTCAGCCTTGTGAGGTAGCTGATGACCATGTGCATCTTTTATTTGATATTTGTAACGTTCACCAGCCTGAAGGCCTGGTACCACGAGTACCCAATAACCCAAGTCGGTTTTCTGCATTGGATGGCATCGGCCATCCCAGCAGTTAAAATCGCCGATCAAAGATACGGCCGACGCATTGGGTGCAAACACAGCGAAACGCACTGCCTCAACAGGTTCTCCACCGACGTTGACAGTGACAAGCTGCGCCCCCGCTTGCCGGTATAGATTCTGAGGCTGATGATCAATATAGTGTACTGCGTGATAGGCATCCTGCTGGAACTGATAGGGATCACAGACTTCCACAGCCTCATGACCGAGTTCCGCGATGTAACGGTATCCAGAATCGGGGGTTACCCCATCAACCTGCCCTTTGAATAATCCCGCTTGCTCACTATCTGATAAGCGTCCTAACGGCGATTTAGTTTTCGCATCAATCACCGTAATTGCAGTGGCACCCGGGTACCAAATTTTCAGTTCTGCGCCGTCTTTATTAAAAACCGGCCCTAATACGGAAAAAGGCTGACTACATTCAGCCTTGGCAAGTTGCCCTTCATACTGCATGCATTACTCCTGCAAGGCTTGCCTCGCGGCAAGCTTTAAAATTACCGGCTGGCTTGCTGCCGACCAGCTTGTATTCTGTTTGCCAACGATACAATAGTCTCGTCGCTAAAGATATCCTCCAGATTCCGGCTCAACTTTCTGCGCCAGTTCGGATACTCCATAAAGGTGCCTGGTATGTTTACGGGCTTATCCATTTCCAACCAATCTTCTAACTGGAGACTCAACAAGGCACTGCTACCATGCGCCATATGAACTTGCATCGCCTGATTCAAACCACGGCTCATGGCAACATAATTGACGTCACGACTGATCTCATCGCCAATCATTTGATGTCCATGCAATGTATCAAGGATGGCTTGTTTATCTTCGTGACGCGATGCATACAGTGTCTGTAACACATCCTCATCGGTATAAAGACCCAGTTCTTTGCCTAATTCAAGGTCCAGACAGTGCCAGTAACCAATCAACGTTGGCATGTCGTGAGTGGTTAGCGTTGCCATGCTTTGTTCCGGGTAATGCGCAGGCGAGAAATAGCCGCCGTCTTCTGCTTGTTCAAAAAAGAATACCCGGTATGAATATACGCCATTATCAGCCAGCTTTTGTTTGATTTCATCTGGCACCGTACCCAAATCTTCGCCAATAACCAATGCTTCATGACGATGGCTTTCAAGGGCCAGAATAGCCAGCAAGTCGTCTACCGGATAATACAAATACCCGCCATCTCTGGCGTGATCGCCCTTCACAACCCACCATAAGCGCAGCAGTCCCATAACGTGATCGATTCGCAGCGCGCCTGATGACTTCATATTGGTAGAAAACAAATCAATGATGGGTTGATACGCTTGCTGGTAAAGCTTGGCTGGATCCATGGGTGGCAATCCCCAATTTTGTCCTAACGGCCCCAAAATGTCGGGTGGCGCGCCGACGCTGGCGTCGGTGCAGTAAAGGGATTTGTTTCCCCAAATTTCCGCACTGCCTTCACTCACTCCCACCGCAAGATCACGGTAGATACCGATTCCCATGCCCGCATCGACTGCAGCCTGATTAGCCATTTCTAATTGCAATGACGCCTGCCACTGCAAAAACATGTAAAATTTCACGCGTTTTGCGTGCTTTTTGGCAAACGCAGCAACCTGAGGACTTTGGAAATCTCGCCACTCTTCAGGAAACACTGGCCAGCCCCAGGCTTCTTTGCCTGCGTCCTGTAAGTGTTCCTGGATAGCGTCAAACGTTGCCAGCATCGCAAGGCTTTCACCGCCCTCTTCCACAAATGCTTTAAACGCTTTGTTCTGACGGGTATTTTTCTTTAAATAACGATCGTAATAAGTGTCAAACAATGGCTTGAGCGCCTGCATTTTAAGCGCCGTCACTGCTGCATAATCGACGTAGTCTATTGACTTAGCCCGTTGCAGTTGTTGCTGGAAAGTCTCACTGTTTATTACTGCCTGAACAGACTCGTCATCGAAACACTCTATCGCACTCACATCAATGTAGAGGTAGTTAAGCCAGCGTCTGGATGACGGTCCGTAAGGACTACAGGCGTCAGGATTAGCCGGATACAATGCGTGTATTGGATTCAAACCAATGAATCCGGCACCTTGCGCAGCGGCTTGATTAACTAACTTCGCTAAATCAGAAAAGTCGCCAATGCCCCAGTTGTTTTCGCTACGCAAACAATAAAGCTGGACACTTAACCCCCACTCTTTTTTACCTGACGCAACTGTTTCTGGTTGATAACAAGCTTCCGGCGCTATGATCAATCTCATCGAGGCCAAAGCTTCGTCATCGAGCCCCAGCGTTACATCGTGATAGCCCAATGGCAACCGTTCTTCAATATCGAGAACGTATTCATGAAACTCCTGCTCATTCAACTCACCGACATTCAGTAATGATTGTTCAACAGGTACAAATTCAGACGACATTTGCTTGCCGTCTTCCAGTGTAATTAGCAATGAGAACGTGTCGTTTACCAGTGAAATGGGCAAACGCAATCTAATCATTACCGGATTGTCCTGCCGAATAACCTGTACCGGGTCCAGTGGCTGTTGCCATATTTCGGCAATTTCATTGTCCAGCTGGGCAGATATTGCAGCATCACTACTGATATCGTAACCCAATGCCTGCAGTAACTTGGCTTTACTCGATTCCGAAATTGTCGCAGGGTTACCCCAAGCATCAACATAATGAGTTTCTACTCCGCGCATCTCGACAAGCTTTTGCAAAACTTGATTTGTCATGGGTGTTTCCTGTTTAAAAATACTGATTGCCGTTAGTAACAACGAGGCTCATTTCACAATACGCTACATTATTGTTGAAGTTATTCTGACGCGAAATTGAATACGTTTGCATTAACACCAAAAGCACATTATTTATACAATACAGCTACAAAAGGTGTAGGTTAGTTTTGTAATTTTGCAACATTTTTGCATTAAAATTTTGCCTTGTCTGTAAATTTGATCCATACTTTACGTAATTATTTTTCACAATTTAACCTAATACATAGAGGCATGTTATGACAATACGCGTTGGAATCAATGGGTTCGGTCGAATTGGCCGTCTAGTCATGCGCGCTGCAGCAAGCAGAGACGACATCGAAGTTGTAGCAATTAACGACTTACTTGACCCCGACTACATTGCTTATTTACTTAAGTACGACTCAACACACGGCATTTTCGACGCAGAAATCAGCGTTGATAACGGTCATTTAATTGTAGACGGTAAAACCATTCGCGTAACCTCAGAACGCGATCCTGCTGCATTAAACTGGTCTGAAGTGGATGTAGACGTTGTTGTTGAATCAACCGGTCTGTTCCTGACTAAAGAAACGGCAAGCAAACATTTGGAAGCCGGTGCGAAAAAAGTGGTGATGTCCGCGCCTTCTAAAGATGACACGCCAATGTTTGTTATGGGCGTAAACCAGGATAGCTACGAGGGCGAGACAATCGTATCTAATGCCTCTTGTACTACTAACTGCCTGGCACCGATTGCAAAAGTACTGAACGATAACTTCGGTATTGTTGACGGTCTGATGACAACCGTACACGCGACAACTGCGACTCAGAAAACCGTTGACGGTCCATCTGGCAAAGATTGGCGTGGTGGCCGTGGTGCAGGTCAAAATATCATTCCTTCATCTACCGGTGCAGCAAAAGCCGTAGGAAAAGTTATTCCTGCACTTAATGGCAAACTAACCGGTATGGCTTTCCGGGTACCTACACCAAACGTGTCTGTTGTTGACCTGACTGTGAACCTGGCCAAACCAACCTCTTATGACGACATATGTAAAGTCATGAAAGAAGCATCAGAAGGCGAACTGGCTGGCATTCTTGGTTACACCGAAGATGCAGTTGTGTCTAACGACTTCGTTGGCGATGCACGCACAAGCGTATTCGACGCGACTGCAGGTATTGCGCTGACTGACACATTCGTAAAAGTGGTATCCTGGTACGACAACGAATGGGGCTATTCAAACAAGGTGCTTGATCTGGTACAACATATCAGCAAGTAATTGATTAACTAAAAATAATCATCAAAAGGTGCGATTTTACTCGCACCTTTTTTATTTGTCAGGCAAGATAATCCGTTCGAAACACACATTGCTTACCTCATATAACGATCTTAATTATTGCTATGCCGCGGAGAAAGAAAGGATGCAAGCAGAACACTTCCACACCGAAACAAAAAATGGAATTGAATACCTCACTGTACAAAACAGTAAGGCGAGTTGTCGTATCAGTTTATTCGGTGGTCATGTGCTGTCATATATTCCTACCCGTGACAATCGCGATCGTTTATGGGTTAGTCCGGTCGCATTTCTCAATGGCGAACGACCTATCCGTGGCGGCGTACCAGTGTGCTGGCCCTGGTTCAGTGACGACCATGGCAAAGCAAAAGGCGAACTCCCGGCTCATGGCTTTCTTCGCACCCAGAACTGGTCTGTAAAGCAAACAGACAGTAGTGTGTCACACAGTACTGTTGTGCTTACTCCGGGTACAACAAAAGGAAAGGGCTTTGACTATGACGTTAGCGTTGAATTAATCGTTGAAGTGGGTGAAAGTCTGAATATTACTCTGGTAACAAAAAACACCGGTGACCAGGCGTTTACGTTTAACTGTGCGCTTCACTCCTATTTTGATGTGGAAAGCATTAAAGATGTAGAACTAAAAGGTTTGTACGGCAGCTACAAAGATAAGCTGGCAGATTGGGAAATCCTCGATACACCATCGCCATATACCATCGAAGCAGAAGTTGACCGGATTCACCTTGAAGCCATTCCCAGTGTTTCTATTGAAAGGGATGGCAAGGAATATATCAAAGTGGATTCGCAGCAACATGATAGTCTTGTCGTGTGGAACCCTTGGCAAGGCGCAGCCACAATGAGTGATATGGATGCCTTTTCCTACAAACAAATGGTATGTGTTGAAACTGCAATCACTCAGGGGAAATCGCTAAATCCTGGTGAATCTTGTGCCATACGACAGGAAGTGTTTTAGCCACTTTCTGTCAAGATTCTTTACAAAAATTTAATTTCATCGATATAACCCAACCACTTATCGCAACACAAAAACTATAAACCATTGTTTTTACATAGTTAAATAAAAAACCATCAAACTGGCCTACCACTTGCTTGCATATCGTACGGCTAGTGGTAGTAAGTATCTGGGTAGTAATTTATTTAGCCTCTATTTTGAAGTTTAGACGGAACTGAGTTCATCTCGGAGGACATTATAATGCGAAAATCGGCAATAGCCTTATTGGCAGGCTTAGGGTTATTAATTTCAAATGCAGCAAACGCTCACCTTGTCGCGTTCGGTTGGAAAGACCAAGGCAACGGCACAGTAGTTTTCTATGGCCAGCACTGGCACGGTAATCAAACATCAGCGTACTCAGACAATGGCGGTGTACGAATTGGTGTTTGGGATCCAAACGTAAGTGCTGCAGCACAAGCAACCAACACCTGGCAGTTATTCCAGTGGACAGGTTTCATCAACGACATGGGCGGTACTACAGCTGCCAATGACGCACTGGTCACTAACGGTGTGTTAGATGGCTGGGCACCTGATGTGGGTAACTTTGGTAACTCAGCATCAGACAACGACTGGTTTTACACTATACCGTTTGTTATTGGTAACGGTACTTGGGGCCTATTCACAGGAACAAGTTGCTGTGTGGATACCATGTCAACGCCTGGCGAATTTACCTTAACCGGTATCTCATCAATTCCTGATGGTACTGGTCCAGGCACAGCGCCACCTTCTACTGCCAGCGCACCAGGCTCAATCGCTTTACTTGGCCTGGGTTTAGCAGGTTTGTTGGCTCGCCGCAAATTTACCAAGTAATAAGCCAATCGGTGCCTCGTAGAAATTAACTGCTTGGCACTAAGATACAAAAAAGCCGTGGTTACAATCGTAACCACGGCTTTTTTAATGCGTGTTAGCAGCGCTAATTAAGCTTTAGCACCCTCTACCGCTTCTTTTGCCAGCTGGGTAATGCGTGCCCAGTCGCCGCTGTTAATCGCGTCGTCTGGTGCCACCCAGGAACCACCCACACATTTCACATTCTTCAGTGCCAGGTAGTCATTGTAGTTACCCAGGCCAATACCACCGGTTGGGCAGAATGTAATATCAGGGAATGGACCACTGATTGATTTAATCGCCTTCACACCACCTGACGCTTCTGCAGGGAAGAATTTCAGGTAGGTATAACCTGCATCCTTCGCTTTCATAAGGTCAGACGTGGACGAAATACCTGGTATGAGCGGAATCTCACATTCCTGGCCAGCTTTAAGTAAATCGTCAGTCATACCCGGGCTGATCGCAAACTTAGCACCCGCTTCTACTACGGCTTTAAGCTGTTGAGCGTTGGTAACGGTACCGGCGCCGATTAACGCGTCAGGTACTTCAGATGCAATCCGTTTGATCACGTCAAGTGCAGCAGGTGTACGCAGTGTCACCTCCAGCACCTTAATTCCACCAGCCATTAATGCATGTGCAAGTGGGACTGCATTTTCTACATCTTCAATTACCAGTACTGGTACTACAGGTCCCGCCGCAAAGATGTCAGCTGGCGAACATTTCCAATTTGTCATAGAGTCAACTCGCAATCTGTTGTTGTAAATACGCTGATGCACCTAACAAACCATGATCTGGTTCATTAATCAGGTATGTTGGAATAGGTTGTACGTAATGTTTCATGCGCCCTTTTGCTTCAAATCGTGCTCTGAAGTCACTATTCATAAGCAAGTCAGTGAAGCGGGTAGCAATACCGCCACCAATAAATACACCACCGGTTGTAGCCAGGTTCAGAGCAAGGTTTCCTGCAAAGCTACCCATAATTCGGCAAAATTGTTGTAAAGCAGCTAAACAGGTATCACATTCACCGCTTAACGCTTTTTCTGTGACCTGAGCCGGTTCTGTTACGATTAGTGGTTTACCCGCATCCAGCGCTAAAGCCTGATAGATGTGTAGTAGTCCACGGCCTGACAAAACGTCTTCAGCAGATACACGATCTAATTTACCGTGAAGGTAACGCCAAACGACTAAGTCAGTCTCATCTACCGGTGCAAAATCTACATGACCTCCCTCACCGTCAAGTGTGGTCCAGCCTTGTTCTGACAGTTGCATATGCTCAACGCCCAAACCGGTACCCGGACCGAATACCACAACATTACCTTGTGGGTTAGCCGTTCCGGAACCAATCTGCACTAACTGCTCACCGCTAAGAACAGGCAAAGAGTGCGCTACAGCAGTAAAGTCGTTTATTACGAATAAAGCATCAAGGTTCAGTTGTTGGGTTAGTGCACGTTGTGAAAACACCCAGCTGTGATTAGTCATTGCCACTTCGTCGCCCGTTACCGGACACGCGATAGCAATACAGCCAGCAGTAAAAGTTGTTTCAACGTCACTAAAATACTGCTTCAACGCCAAATCAATAGTGGCAAAGTCATTGCACAAGTACTTGCGAATATTGGCTATACCATCGGCTGTGACGGTAGCGACACGAATATTTGTGCCGCCCACGTCCGCTACGAAGTAGCTGCTCATACGCGTTGCTCCTGGTCATAAAACAACGTACAGGCGCCCTCTTCTGCACCGGTAATCACGCCGCGCATACCGCCAAACATTTCACGTCCCATACCTTGATGCACGTCGGTAAGGTCAGCCACTTTAGCCGTACGCTGCGCCAGTGTCGCTTCGTCAACACACAGTGTTAATTCGCCGGTTTCAGTATTCAGTTCGATGATATCGCCTGATTCAACCTTAGACAGTAATCCGCCCAGATACGCTTCAGGGGTAACATGTATAGCAGCTGGCACTTTACCGGAAGCACCAGACATACGTCCGTCTGTGACAAGTGCCACTTTAAATCCCCGATCCTGCAACACGCCTAATGGTGGTGTCAGGCGATGCAGTTCCGGCATACCAATCGCAGCAGGTCCTTGGAAGCGAACAACAACAATGCAGTCCTTATCCAAATCACCAGCTTTAAATGCCGCATCCAGTTGATATTGATCTTCAAACACCACCGCAGGTGCTTTGATATGACAAACCGGATTTTTTAACGCAGAAGTTTTGATAACCGCACGGCCCAAATTGCCGCCAAGTACGCTCAAACCACCATCTGGTTTAAAGGGCTCAGAAACCGTTGCAAAGACTTCTTTGTCATGTGATTTAGTCGGACCATCACGCCATACCAACTCGCCATTTTCAAGGACTGGCTCTTTGGTATATTGATCAAGGCCTTCACCACAGATAGTTTTCACATCGTTGTGAATCAGTCCGTTATCTAACAACTCTTTAAACAGCAAGGCCATCCCGCCGGCAGCGACAAAGTGGTTAATATCAGCAGAGCCATTAGGGTATATCCGCGTTAACAGTGGTACCGCATTCGATAAATCTGAGAAATCATCCCAGTTAACGATAATACCAGCAGCACGCGCTACTGCGATTAAGTGCATGGTGTGGTTGGTTGAACCACCCGTTGCAAGCAGTGCAACGATACCGTTCACTACCGCTTTCTCGTCAACGATATGACCAATAGGCGTATAGTTATCACCTAAATCAGTAAGGCGAGTAACCTGACGTGACGCTGCACGGGTCAGTTCATCACGTAATGCTGTACCCGGATTCACAAATGAAGAGCCTGGTAAATGCAGACCCATCATTTCAACCACTAACTGGTTGCTGTTGGCTGTGCCATAGAAGGTACAGGTTCCCGCAGAATGGTAAGACTGCGATTCAGCCTCAAGTAATTCGTCACGGCCGGCTTTGCCTTCCGCAAACGCTTGACGTACACGCGCCTTTTCTTTGTTTGGTAAACCACTTGGCATTGGACCCGCGGGGACAAATACCGTAGGAAGATGGCCAAAGCTTAATGAGCCAATAAGTAATCCTGGAACGATTTTGTCGCAAATACCCAGCATCATCGCACCGTCAAACATATTGTGAGACAGGCCTACTGCAGCGCTCAATGCGATAACATCACGGCTCATCAGGCTCAGTTCCATGCCCGGGTTACCTTGAGTTACACCATCACACATTGCGGGTACACCACCAGCAAACTGAGCGACGCTACCTACTTCTTTTACCGCATCCTTAATAATTTGCGGGTAAGTTTCGTATGGCTGGTGTGCTGACAACATATCGTTATACGATGAAACAATCGCAATATTTGCTTTTGTCATGCTGCGTAAATCAGATTTTTCTTCCTGATTACAGGCCGCAAAACCGTGGGCCAGGTTACCGCAAGACAACACGCCACGATGGGGTCCCTGACGACGTGCCTTGTCAATTTTAGCCAGGTACGCCTGACGGGTAGCACGGCTTCGTTCAATAATTCGTTGTGTTACTTCATTAATCTGTGAATTCATGCTGTTCTCCTACGGCGCCCATTTTAGTGTTACTGTCGCAGCATTCACCACGGCAACAATAGGCTTTTCGGTTGCTGACCCGTTGGCCAGCGCATCCTTTAACACTTCACGTTTCTTTTCACCCGTCAGGTGAAGGAATATATTTCGGCTAGCGACGATAGCAGGTAACGTCAGCGACATACGCTGATGGGGTGCCGTCGTTGGTTGTGTCGCGATACACACCTTGCCACTATTCATGTCCAGTCCTGCCTGTAACTGTTCACTGCACGGAAACAAGGAAGCGGTATGGCCATCTTCACCCATACCAAGAATGAGGACATCAAAAGGCTGAGACATAGTCGCTAACCGCGCTTCACATGCAGATACAGCATCTGCGGCATCGGATTCGGCTGATTTCATGTCAACAAAGCGCGCTGCTGACGCTTTGGCCACTAACAGGTTTTTCTTAACCAGCTTGGTGTTACTGGCATCGTCCTGCTCGTCTACCCAGCGTTCGTCTACCAGCGATACATCCACTTTATCCCATGCGATGTCGGCTTGACAAAGTGACTGAAACAAAGGCAATGGCGTACGGCCACCGCTAACTAATAAACTTGCTTTGCCGCGTGCATCAATCGCATCAGAAAGTAGCTGTGCGATTTCGTCAGCAAATGCTTTGTTCAGCGCATCAGCGCTTTCATACAAGGATTCTATTAACGCCATAACTACTTTTTCTTGGTAATTTTACTTTCGTACCAGCTGCGATCTTCACGCGCCAGTAGTCCAATAGATGCCACAGGCCCCCAGGTACCAGCCTGATAAGGCTCTGGCGGTTCATTGCTGCTATCCCAGGCTGCTAAAATAGAATCAACCCAGGTCCAGGCTTGTTCTATTTCATCACGGCGAACGAACAACGCCTGATTGCCCAGCATCACTTCCAGAAGAAGCTTTTCGTATGCATCAGGGATTCGTTCATCAGAGAACGCTTCTGAAAAACTCAGGTTTAGTTTGGATTTTTGCAGATCCATTGAGCCGGAACTGGTTAAACCCGGGACTTTGTTCATTACTGTGATTTCTACACCTTCATCAGGCTGCAAGCGAATTACCAGCTTGTTTGGTGGTAGATTTTTAAAGCTGTCACTGAACATATTGTGTGGCTGTCGTTTAAAATAGATAACAACTTCAGACACTTTAGTTGGCAGACGTTTACCTGTGCGCAGGTAGAATGGCACGCCGGCCCAACGCCAGTTATCAATTTCAGCTTTGATTGATACAAACGTTTCCGTTTTACTTACCGTGTTCGCATCATCCTCTTCCAGGTATCCGGGTACTTCTTTACCTTTTACGAAACCAGAAGTGTATTGCCCTCTCACAGTCACATCGTTGATGTTTGAAGAATTGATGGGGCGTAATGCACGTAATACCTTGAGCTTTTCATCACGAATGCTGTCAGCATTCAGTGTTGTTGGCGGTTCCATCGCAACCAGGCTCAAAATCTGCAACAGGTGATTTTGGACCATGTCGCGCATTTGACCTGCATCGTCGAAATAGCCCCATCGTCCTTCAATACCGACTGATTCAGCAACGGTAATCTGAACATGGTCAATACAGTTGTGGTCCCAGTTAGTGGTAAAGATTGAATTAGCGAAACGCAAGGCAATCAGGTTTAGAACCGTTTCTTTACCCAGGTAGTGGTCAATACGATAAATCTGGCTTTCGTCGAAGTATTCAGCCACTTGCTCATTAATGACTTTTGACGACTTCAGATCGTGACCAATGGGCTTTTCCAGCACCAGTCGTACGCTGGAATCAATAATATTACAACCGTGCAGACCACGGCATATATCACCATAGATTGCCGGCGGCGTTGCTAAGTAACACACCATGGTGCGTTTAGCATTCACGTGTTTTTCTAGCGCACTGTAGCTTGCGATATCTTTCATATCGATTTGCGCGTACGCCAAGCGTGCCTGGAATCGCTCCCAGGTTTCTTCACACAGCGTTTCACCAGCGAATTCGTCCAGGGCAGCGCGAACATCTTCAACGTAACCTTCGTTCGTCTGCTCTTGGCGGGCAACACCAATCAGTGTTGTTTCGGGATGTAACAAACCTGCTTTTTCCAACTGATACAAAGAAGGTAACAGCTTGCGTCGTGAAAGGTCACCTTTGGTGCCAAACAACACAAAATCACAGGCTTCAAAAGAACTATCCATCACCATGTAATTGGCCTTATTTCAAATTGTTCGGATAGCGTGAGGCGAAGTCTAACGCTATCGGGGTATTTTGTTGCCATATAGTTAACAACAAATGTAGTAAAATTACAACTTATCATTCTGGATGAATTAATAGCGGTAGGTAATAGTAAGCTACAGACCCCGCCACTACAGTTTCATTTTGGAAATCGATGCTGTAAATAATGTTAAAAAATTACATTTTTCTTGTACGTTCTTTCATATTCAGTAGTATAACGCATGGGAAAACACACTATTTTACTGAAGTGTAACTGCAAGAATATGAATATTTTAGAAAAAATAACACAACATAAATCTGCGTTCAGTAAGTCAGAACGTAAAGTGGCAGAAGTAATACTGGCAAATCCTCAATCTGCAATTCACTCCAGTATAGCAACATTGGCCAAAATGTCAGACGTGAGCGAGCCTACGGTTAACCGTTTTTGCCGCCGTCTGGATACCAAGGGGTTCCCGGATTTCAAGCTCCATTTAGCCCAAAGCCTGGCTAACGGTACCCCCTACGTGAATCGTCATGTCGATGAACACGATGGGCCGGATGAATACACAACCAAGATTTTTGAATCAACCATGGCCTCTCTGGAAGTGGCACGTCAGTCTGTATGCGTTAATACAGTAAACCGGGTAGTTGATTTATTGACTCAGGCCCAGCGCATCTCCTTTTTTGGTTTAGGGGCATCTGCATCAGTGGCTCATGATGCGTTAAACAAGTTTTTCCGCTTTAACGTACCGGTGGTTTATTTTGAAGACATCCTGATGCAACGCATGAGCTGCATGAACTGTGGTTCGGGCGATGTAGTCGTGCTTATCTCGCATACCGGCCGCACTAAAAGTCTGGTGGAAATAGCGCAGATCGCCAAGACAAACGATGCTACCGTCGTGGGTATTACGTCTGCAAACAGTCCGTTAGCCCAGGAGTGCACCTATGTTCTCTCTCTTGAAGTACCAGAAGATACAGACATGTATATGCCTATGGCTTCACGTATTGCACAATTAACATTAATTGATGTACTGGCTACTGGCTTCACGCTTCGTCGCGGCAATAAGTTCCGTGAAAACCTCAAGCGAGTCAAAGACACCCTGCGTGGTTCTCGCTTTGAGAAGCGCGGCAGCTAGGCGCTAATGTCCGATAGGCCAGGTCTAACAAGGAGGCTGTTTATGCCTCCTTTTTTGTTATCTGATATAATCAGTGTCCCACCAGCTTTGTTTTAACTGACAACATTTTGTTGCTTAGCAACATATCGGTTGAACCCGGTAAAAAATAATTAGTGTCGACCAATATTTTTTTCATCGAGATTGATCAAATACAATGGTTGTATACTTTTTACTCCACTAAAAAATAATTCTTATAAAGAATCTTTAATCTGCCATTCACAATTTGGTCAAATTCGTCTAGTATTTTGTAATTAAATTACGAAATAGATTTTCAGCAATACTCCCAGGGTTGTCCCCTCACTTAACACGAAAGCGAAAAGCACTATGACGAGACGAACAAAAATATTAGCGACATTAGGCCCGGCAACTGATACTCAGGAAAAGATTGAAGCCATCATTGCCGCTGGCGCCAACGTAGTTCGAATGAACTTTTCACACGGACAGGCAGAAGATCATATTGAGCGCGCTAAGCGAGTTCGCGCCGCTGCCCGCAATTTAGGCAAGTACGTAGCCATTCTTGGCGACCTGCAAGGTCCTAAAATTCGAGTATCCCGTTTCGAAAACAGCAAGGTTCATCTGGATGTCGGTGCCGATTTTATCCTTGATGCAGAATTGGATCGCGACGCAGGTAACGAAAAGCAAGTCGGTATCGATTACAAAGCCCTTCCCGATGACGTAAGCACGGGCGATATTCTTCTTCTTGATGACGGTAGAATCCAGCTTCGGGTTACCGGGGTTGAAGGCCGTAAAGTGCACACCGTCGTGACCGTTGGTGGAAAGCTTTCAAACAATAAAGGTATCAACCGTTTAGGTGGTGGGTTATCTGCGGAAGCCTTAACTGAAAAAGACAAACGTGACATCATTACCGCAGCAGAAATCGGCGTAGATTACCTGGCGGTCTCATTCCCTCGTAGCGGCGCAGACTTGGATTACGCTCGTGAATTAGCAGTAGCCGCGGGATGTAACGCGAAGATTTGTGCCAAGGTGGAACGTGCAGAAGCGGTAGCAACGGATGAAGCTATTGATGATATTATCCGTGCGTCTGATGCAGTCATGGTAGCACGTGGAGATCTGGGTGTTGAAATTGGTGACGCCGAGCTGGTTGGTGTTCAAAAGAAACTCATCGCACGGTCACGTCAGTTGAACAAAGTTGTTATCACTGCAACGCAGATGATGGAATCAATGATTGACAGCCCTATGCCTACCCGTGCGGAAGTCATGGACGTAGCAAACGCAGTGTTGGATGGCACAGATGCAGTTATGCTTTCTGCCGAAACAGCAGCGGGTA
The DNA here is from genome assembly GCA_017794925.1 of Aestuariibacter sp. Classification (GTDB taxonomy): domain Bacteria; phylum Pseudomonadota; class Gammaproteobacteria; order Enterobacterales; family Alteromonadaceae; genus Alteromonas. Next base: position 3,462,728 of record CP051238.1, read on the forward strand.
ATTTCCCGGTTGAAACAGTTCAGGCAATGGCTCGCGTATGTGAAGGTGCGGAAACTCACCCTAGCATTAAGTTTTCGAAGCATCGTCTGGACGAAATGTTCGACTCTGTTAGTGAAACCATCGCACTGTCAGCCGTATACGCAGCAAATCATTTACCCGGTGTCAAAGCCATTGTTGGCCTGACGGAAAGTGGAAGTACGCCGCGCCTGATGTCTCGTATCACGACCAAACTGCCTATTGTTGCATTATCTCGTCACGAAGAAACACTTAATGCAATGGCATTGTATCGTGGCGTTAAACCGATGTACTTTAATTCAAGTGAAAGCGCACCAGGTGAACTTAAGAACGACGTTGTTGCACTACTAAAAGAACTTGGATTAGTAGAACCAGGCGACACCTTCATTCTTACCCATGGTGATCGAATGGAAACCATCGGCGCGACCAACGCATTGAAGATCATTGACGTTGAATAGCCCGCAGTTTTAATGAATAAATAGCAAAAAGCCAGTTGTTTTCAACTGGCTTTTTTTATGAGTCTAACCGCATTAAAGTGCATTAACTGGCAGGCCAGGAACGGAAAAACTCACTGGAATCAGGTGTGTTTTTTTCTGGTAAATTCTGGGCAGGTGTGCCCAGGTAAAGAAAACCGACAATTTCATCGTCTTCACTGATGCCCAAACCCGCTTTTACAATAGAACAGTGGGCATAGGCACCGGTACGCCATATTCCTTGGTACCCTTGTGCGACTGCAGCCATTTGCATTGCCATTGTTGCACAGGCTGCTGAGCCTAATTGCTCTACCATGGGTACCTTCTCATGTTCCTTATACTGGGTAGCCACCACAATAATCATTGGCGCTCTGACAGGTAATTGCGGTGCACGTTGTATCTCACGATCAGACTTATCATTGTCGATAGCTGATTGCTCAAACAAGGAGCCTAATTGATCCAGACCTTTCCCCTCAATCACCAGGAACTGCCACGGACATAAAGAAGCGTGATCCGGAGTACGTAACGCTGCTTGCTTTATATTTTCCAGCGCTTCACCTTGCGGTGCAGGGGCTGTCAACCGAGGTTGAGAACGACGAGTAAGTAATAGTGTTAATGCATCCATGAAAACCTCTTATGCCTCTAAACAATGTTCAGAGCAAACCTGTAAAAACAGGTCTGCGTAAAAACGAAAACAAAAGACTCACAGACGATAACGTTAGCTACCCTTATTTACAAGTTGCTTGGCAGAGAGAATCGTTTAGCAAGAAAAAAATCAATACTTGTGTATCGCCCTGCTCCAAAACACAGCAATACCAGAAACATGACAAAATACGTCGCGGCAAACTCAATACCATTATTTAAAATGACGAAGTTGCCACTACTCGTGAGCCAATCAATATAGCCATGCTCTTCGAGCAGCGACGTTGCAGCACTAAGTTTTTCCGGCGCCTCCAGCACGGATGGGTTGGTCAGAATTGTACCATCAGCCAGCCAGCTGTTTGCATCTGCGATGGCAAGCCATCCGTTCTCAGCATGAACGGTAATCATAGCAACAATCATCGTTATCATTAGCGGTATGCTCACCCACCTGACAGCGAGGCCAGGTACCAGTAACAATCCGCCTACAAATTCTGTTAATGACGCCAACGCGGCAAGTAATAGTGGGAAAGGTAACCCTAAGCCGTATTCAGCATCACCGAACCAGGCAACAGTACTGTCAAAATTTGACAACTTTTGCCACCCAGCCTGAGCCATAACCGGTGCCAGGTACAACCTGATAAGCAGCAATACGATCCCATCAAGGTGACAGACGACAGAATTGAAACGTTGTTGAATTGAGAATAATTGTCTAATCACGCTTATAACCCTTAAGATTGATTGCTTGTGAATCAGGTTCTGAGATAGTCTGATACAGCGCCTGAGTGATCTATGTTTACTTTTCACACAACTTTCGAACCATTGATAGCATTGTCGCGTATATCTTTACGTTGAACGAAATGATAATGGTGTAAACAGCAATCCCATGGCACGCTTCAAACTGGCATGCCCTAATAGAACGGTAATTACCTCCAAAAATTTCAAGCTATGAGTCAATTTTTACGCATCATGCGCCGCGGGCAACCAAAGGTAAGATTCAGCAAACGAAAAAGTCGTTTGCTAATGGCGTTCTCCGACGAACAACATGAACAGATCGCCAGACTGATAAAAATGTGGCTCGATAGTGATAAAAAGAATTCGGGCAGGTCACAAACAAAATAGCCAGAAAGGCTTTGAAATGAGTTATTACATTTCATTACAAATTTAATTCGCGAATTATGTGAGTTTGGATAAGATAACAGTGAAACGTAGCGTAGGTATGTAGTCAATATGGTTCAAAAAAGTACAAGCTGGACAAAAGCCCTATTCGTTGGCATCTGGACTGCCCTCAACTTTTGTCGAAAGTTATTCTTTAACGTCATTTTTATTGTCATTATCGTTGGCATTTTCATGATTGCCTCAAAAGAGGACCAAACCGTTAAGGTCACGCCAGAAAGTGCCTTAGTGTTAACCCTAAATGGGTCATTGGTTATCGAAAAAACGGCTATCGATCCGGCAGAGCAGTTTTTCCAGCAAGCGTTGAACGAAGAACCCGAAGACCCCGAAGTTCTTATACGTGATGTCGTTTCAGTTTTGGACAACGCAAAACAAGACAAACGAATTAAAGCACTGGTATTAGATCTTCAGGGTTTAAGACGAGCTGGTTTGAATAAGCTGCGCACCGTTGCAGAAGCGATAGACGATTTTAAAACCTCGGGCAAGCCCGTTTACGCTATTGCTGACTATTACACTCAAACGCAATATTATCTGGCAGCCCATGCCGACCACGTTTATATGAATCCGGTTGGCGCCATCATGCTCGAAGGGTATGCAAACTACCAGGTGTACTTCAAGCGCGCGCTCGACAAACTGAAGATTACTACACACATTTTTAGGGTCGGTACGTACAAATCTGCTGTCGAGCCTTATATGCGTGAAGACATGTCTCCTGCCGCCAAAGAGAGTAACCAACGCTGGTTAGATGCCTATTGGGCGCAATACAAAGCCGATGTTGCCAGCGCCAGAAACATGGAACTGACAAACTTCGATGATTCACTTGCGCAGCTAAATGTAAAATTCGAACAAGCTGGCGGTGACCTGGCCACGTACGCTCTGCAAAACGGTTGGGTCGATGCGTTGAAAACACGCGAAGATATCCGCCAGGAAATGTCAGCGTTAGTAGGTGAAGCAGACAATAAAGCTGGCTTTAAAATCACCTCATTCCGCCATTACAACAATGTCGTTAATCCATCTATTCCCATGCCAACTCCACAAGGTGACAAAGTAGGCATCGTTGTTGCAAAAGGCATCATTTTAGATGGCGATCGCAACGCAGGAACAATTGGTGGTAACAGCACTGCCCGGTTATTGCGCCAGGCACGTCTGGATAACGATGTTAAAGCCGTCGTCCTACAAGTTGATTCTCCGGGGGGCAGCGCCGCTGCTTCAGAAATAATTCGCCAGGAAGTATTAAACCTGAAAGCCGCTGGTAAGCCGGTTGTGGTTTCAATGGATACTTATGCCGCATCCGGTGGTTATTGGATCTCTACCGACGCAGACAAGATTTTTGCCTCACCCAGCACAATCACCGGGTCAATTGGCGTTTTCGGTATGTTCATGACCTATGAAAACAGCCTGGACTATCTGGGTATTAATACGGATGGAGTAGCCACTACCGACATGGCTGGCGTATCCACTGCCAGAGGCTTAAGCCCACAGTACAGTCAGTTCATTCAACGCAGTGTTGAAAGCAAATACAGTAAGTTTCTGTCCATTGTTGCAAACTCTCGCAATATGACGGTTGAAGATGTAGACAAGATTGCACAAGGTCGAGTTTGGATTGGCACAGATGCGCTTGAGTTAGGCCTTGTGGATGAGCTGGGCAATCTTAACGCGGCTATTGACGCCGCCGCCGAACTTGCCGAGTTGGAAACCTTCAAGCCTGTTTACGTACAACGCAAGTTGTCGCCCAAAGAGCAATTCTGGAAAGAGTTCTTCGGACAAGCATTGGTGTACGCCGTTAAATTCCAGTTTGGTGATGCGCAGTCTCCATTCATGGGACTACTTAAAACAGCACTAAATGACATTGATGTTCTGGCTAGCCTGAATGATCCAAATGGTATTTATACATTGTGTATGCCATGTAATGTGGTCGAGGCACATTGATCAGTCAAGCCGACAAGCACGCCATTTCTGACCGCCTTGAGCAATTATATGCCAAGGCGGACAGCTATTTTAAAAAGACCTTCCCCCGCCCTTTATTGACGTATCGTCGAAGTGGTAAACATGCAGGTACAGCATTTCTTCAACAAAACCGTATAAATCTGCATCCAACATTGTTTACTCACAACAAAGACGCTTACTTTACTGATGTCATCCCTCATGAGGTGAGTCATTTGTTAGCCTATAAGCTCTACGGCAGAGTTAAACCTCATGGCAAGGAATGGCAGTCAATCATGGCAGATGTTTTTGAATGTGCGCCCAACACGCGGCATAGTTTTGACCTGACGCCACTTCAATTAAATACAGTCACTTACACGTGCTCTTGTGGTCCCGTTGAATTAAGTATCAGGCGGCACAACGCAATAGTCCGGGGGAAGCGTCAATATCTTTGCAGACAGTGCCGCACAACATTAACCCAACTTGTTGAAGCGTCAGAAAACTAGAACCAGTTGCGGGTAAATGCTTTGTCCAAATCTTCAAACGCGGTTTTAAGCAAGTTGGCCAGTTCGCGGTATTTCGGTTTGCCTTTGGTTCGCTGAACGGCACAACCCTGATCCCGCATTTTAGAGTGGATTTCCTGATACCAGGACTGAATCGCCGGGGGAAGAGTTTGGTTTGAACGGTGACCCAACCATAACAGACCCTGCATTGGCATACTCAAAAAGAATGCGCCTATCGCAATTGCCTGTGGAATATGCTCATTGCCCAACACATTAATAATGGAAGCACATGCCAATACAGCTATGGGAGGCATGACCTTAATAGCAAAACGCGTCGCTGCAACTACCCTGCAATCAGGAAATAGTGCATAAAGTTCTTTGCGTAGTGGCCAGGTTTTCATGTATTCCTGCCCGTCTTTCAGCATGGTTGTTACAGACTGAGCCATGGGTAACCTCGTTGGTTTAGCGTCTTTCAACCCCTAAGTTGGATTGCTTTTGCAAGCATAATACTAATAATAGACCGGAAACACGAAAAAAGGTCATTTTTTAGGGCAATAAATAATATCATACTGCCACTATTGAAAGTATCCGATTTGACCTCACTATTGGTATTAATTCTTCGTGTCCGGTATGTCTTAAGTTTGAAATTAAGCAATCTTCAATCGACAATGTACCGTATACAATATCTATTTACATGCTCATTTCAGCCATCCGGAAATGAGTGAAAACTGGAGACAAACATGGCAGAAAGCAGACACGTACGTCTACTCATCCTGGGTTCAGGCCCAGCTGGCTATACCGCAGCCGTTTATGCAGCTCGCGCAAACCTTCAACCGACGCTGATCACCGGTATGCAGCAAGGTGGCCAGCTAACCACTACCACTGAAGTAGAAAACTGGCCTGGCGATCCGGAAGGTCTGACAGGCCCGGATCTGATGGTACGTATGCAGCAGCATGCCGAGAAATTTAATACCGAAATCATTTTCGACCATATCAATAAAACAGACTTGACTAAGCGTCCATTCACTTTATATGGCGACAGCGGCACATACACGTGTGACGCGCTAATTATTGCGACCGGTGCGTCAGCCAAATACCTTGGTTTGCCTTCCGAGCAAGCCTTCATGGGTAAAGGCGTGTCAGCCTGTGCGACCTGTGATGGTTTCTTCTATCGTAACCAGAAAGTGGCCGTAATTGGTGGTGGTAACACTGCCGTTGAAGAAGCGCTGTATCTTTCTAATATCGCGTCTGAAGTTCACGTTATTCACCGTCGCGATAGCTTCCGCAGTGAAAAGATTCTGGCAGACCGCTTAATGGAAAAAGCGGAAAACGGTAACGTTGTCCTTCACTTAAACCGTACCTTGGATGAGGTATTGGGTGACGACATGGGCGTAACCGGCGTGCGCATTAAAGCCACTGACTCTGACGTAACAGAAGATCTGGACGTGATGGGCTTATTCGTGGCGATTGGTCACAAACCTAACACCGATATCTTTGAAGGCCAGTTGGAAATGAAAGACGGTTACATTAAGGTTCAAAGCGGTACAGAAGGTAATGCAACACAGACCAGTGTAGAAGGCGTTTATGCTGCAGGTGATGTGAGCGACCATATTTACCGTCAGGCTATTACGTCTGCCGGCACCGGCTGTATGGCAGCCCTGGACGCAGAACGCTTCCTTGATGCGCTAAAATAAACGTGTTAAATCCGGCAGTGACATAATCTGTGTCACTGCCGTCTTTACGCTATGATTTCGCTTCCTTTCCTTAATCCCGATACCCCCTTTCCTGCTGTAGATGCCGCGCTTGACGATCCTGATGGCTTACTGGCTTATGGCGCTGATTTATCGCCCGGAAGACTGCTTACTGCGTATTCACAAGGTATCTTCCCGTGGTTTAGCGAAGACGAGCCCATTCTTTGGTGGTCTCCATCGGTAAGAGCGATCATCCCCCTGCATGATTTCAATTGTGCTAAAAGCCTGTCGAAGCTCATCAAAAAACAACGTTATCAAATCACATTAAATAAAGACTTCCGTGCTGTTATATCAGAATGCGCGTCCATCCCACGTCAACATCGTGGTAAAGATGGCACGACCACCACATCAACCGCTACCTGGATTACGCAGGATATGCTGAATGCATATATAAACCTGCATGACTTAGGGTTGGCTCACTCGGTAGAAGTGTGGGACGCCGATGAACTTGTCGGTGGGTTATATGGCGTGGCAGTTGGCAGTATTTTTTGCGGTGAGTCTATGTTCCATCGGCAGCCCAACACCTCTAAGCTGGCCCTTGCGCATTTAGTCGTTCACATGAAACAACAAAACGGCAGCTTTATTGATTGTCAGCTTCCTACTGAGCATCTTAGCAGTCTTGGCGCACAGGCAATTCCAAGAGGCGAGTTTATTAATAAGCTCCGATCACATAATCAAACACTTGATTCGAACGGCTATATCTGCACAGAATACAGTCATCGTTGGCGTTCACAGACTATTACGTTGTAAATGAAATTTGGCATTACACAGTCTTTCAGTTGTAGTTATTTACCCGATCAAGACGAGCAATTACTTGTTTTTGTGGGTGATAATGATGCATGTGCCTTTCATTACCCGCAACTTATTCAGGCCGGATTCCGACGCAGTGGCAATCAGGTGTACCGACCTTACTGTCAGGGTTGCTTTGCCTGCCAATCACTCAGGATCCCCGTCAATGATTTCACACCTTCCCGTAGTCAGCGGCGTGTGATGAATAAAAATAAGCACTTTACTGTGCGTTTAGCCGACACACCAGACGACAATTATTACCCGCTCTATGCCAGATACATCAATGAACGCCATGCTGATGGCAGTATGTATCCGCCAAGCCCGACACAGTTTGAAGGTTTTCTGGCCTGTGCCTGGTCACAACCTGTATTCATGGAAGCCTATGACGGTGACCAGCTCATTGGCGTTGCGGTAACAGATGAAGTCGATAGCGTATTAAGCCACTCGGGCTACTCTGCTATGTATACTTTTTTCGATCCTGACTACGAAAAGCAGTCTTTGGGTGCGTGGATGATACTCAGCCAGATCAACGTTACAGCTGAGCAGGGAAAACAATACTTGTATCTGGGCTATCAAATCGACGCTTGCCGTAAGATGAATTATAAGAACAAGTATTTTCCCCATGAACGCTACGCTGACCATCAATGGCATCGCATTAACAGTGCTGACGACATCGAAAGATTTCATGAGGTTATTTCACACTCTGATATCACTTCTGCCCGCTAAGCAACAAAAACAGTATAGAAGTCACTCAAATCACATATTTAGCGCATTAATTACTTTACATAGTCCGGTGAATTGGTTAAGGTCTGCGCGGCGAAAAAATTGACAGTTTATTGAGGTTATTGCTCTAGATGGCGAAAGAAGATTGTATTGAAATGGAAGGTACGGTACTGGATACTCTGCCTAATACCATGTTCCGTGTTGAATTAGAAAACGGTCACGTAGTGACTGCCCATATCTCTGGCAAAATGCGTAAAAACTATATCCGTATTCTGACTGGCGATAAAGTAACGGTTGAGATGACACCTTACGACCTGTCTAAAGGCCGTATCGTTTACCGCGCGCGCTAATCAATACGCGGACGTTCAGCCCGCATTGCAATTGCCGGTACCGGTAAAACAAAAAACCCGAACATGACGTTCGGGTTTTTTAGTTTCTACAGTAACGAGCCGTGACTATTCGCTGGACTCTGTTGCCGATGCCACTTTGTCCTGCGAGTTGTAGCTGAACGTCAGTTTGTCGTCTTTCAGATCAACGGTCACATCACCGCCGCTGCTCAACTTGCCGAACAGCAGCTCGTTAGCCAGTTCTTTCTTCAGCGACTCCTGAATCAGCCTGGCCATAGGACGCGCTCCCATTGCCTTATCGTAGCCTTTTTCAGCAAGGAACGCTCTGGCAGCCGGTGACACTTCCAGCGATACGCCTTTGGTATCCAACTGCGCCTGTAATTCGATAATAAACTTGTCAACAACCTGAAGAATAACCTCTGAATCCAGGTGGTTGAACCAAATAATCGAATCCAAACGGTTACGGAACTCAGGTGAAAACACCTTGTTAATCTCAGACAACGCGTCGTGACTGTGGTCCTGTTGTTTAAAGCCTATAGACTTGCGCACCGTCTCCTGTACACCAGCATTCGTGGTCATCACCAGTACAACGTTTCGGAAGTCTACTTTTCTGCCATTATTGTCAGTTAACGTCCCGTGGTCCATTACCTGTAGCAAAATGTTGTAGATGTCACTGTGGGCTTTTTCGATTTCATCGAGTAGCACAACCGAATACGGGTGCTTAATGACTGCATCAGTCAGCAACCCGCCTTGATCAAAGCCTACATAACCGGGAGGAGCACCAATCAGGCGACTAACCGCATGACGCTCCATGTACTCAGACATATCGAACCGAACCAGTTCTACGCCCATGATCTTGGCCAGCTGTTGCGTCACTTCCGTTTTACCTACCCCGGTCGGGCCAGCAAACAGGAAATTACCAATAGGCTTCTGTTCGTTACCCAAACCAGCGCGTGACAAGTGAATAGCGTCAGCGAGAGACTCAATGGCCTTGTCCTGACCAAACACCACCATTTTCAGGTTGCGGCCGAGGTTTTTCAGGACTTCTTTATCAGAAGCTGAAACAGATTTTTCCGGGATACGTGCCATTTTGGCAATGATCTGCTCAATGTCGCCGACGTTAATCACTTTCTTCCGCTTCGACTGTGGCAACAAACGCTGACTTGCGCCCGCTTCATCCATAACGTCAATCGCTTTGTCTGGCAAATGACGTTCATTAATATACTTGGCCGACAACTCTGCTGCTGCCTGTAACGCTTTCTGCGTGAAGCGTACACTGTGGTGTTCTTCGTAGCGCGATTTCAGGCCCAACAAAATTTTGGTCGTATCGCTAACACTAGGCTCTGCTACATCCACTTTTTGGAAACGACGCGCGAGAGCACGGTCTTTCTCAAAAATGCCCTGGTATTCCTGATACGTCGTTGAACCGATGCATCGCAATTCCCCCGAGCTTAATTTGGGCTTGAGCAGGTTAGACGCGTCCATCACACCACCTGATGCTGCCCCAGCACCAATAATGGTATGGATTTCGTCAATAAACAGTATCGCGTCCTTGTCTTTCGACAATTCCTTCAGAATCCCCTTCAAGCGTTTTTCAAAATCACCGCGGTATTTAGTCCCCGCCAACAGACCACCCAGGTCCAGCGAATACACCGTGCAATTTTCAATAACTTCGGGCACTTGCTTTTCAACGATACGGTATGCAAGACCTTCTGCGATGGCTGTTTTACCGACACCCGCCTCACCAACCAGCAGAGGATTGTTTTTACGACGACGACACAGGATCTGAATGGTGCGTTCCAACTCATCATCACGCCCGATCAACGGATCGATTTTTCCGTCCAGGGCTTGTCTGTTTAGATTCGAAGCGTATTTTGATAATGCTGACCCGGATTCTTCGCCTTCTGCACTCTCCTCGCCTGCTTCATTGCTTTCAGGCGCATCATCCTCGGCTTTACTGACACCGTGACTAATGAAATTCACAACGTCCAGACGTGTTACATCAGACTTCTTGAGGATGTAAACAGCCTGACTCTCCTGTTCACTGAAAATCGCAACCAGTACGTTCGCACCGGTCACCTCTTCCTTTCCGGAAGACTGGACATGGAATACGGCTCGTTGGAGTACGCGCTGAAATCCCAATGTAGGTTGCGTTTCGCGATCGGCAGCCTGGTCCTCCAGAATCAACGGTGTGGTGTCTTTTACAAATTCAACCAGTTCACCACGAATATTGTCTATATCGGCTCCACAGGCCTTCAGGGCTTCCTGAGCAGCCGGATTATCCAGCAGGGCTAACAGCAAGTGTTCAACCGTCATAAACTCGTGACGGTGTTCTCTGGCGAACACAAAGGCCTCGTTTAAGGTCTGCTCTAAATCTTTATTCAGCATATATATTGCCCCTTCTCAAAATTGACTCACGCCTGCTCCATCGTACACATCAAAGGATGTTGATGTTTACGGGCATACTGATTTACCTGCATTACCTTTGTTTCTGCTATCTCAGCAGTAAAAATGCCGCAAACGGCTTTACCCCGGTAGTGCACGGTTAACATCACTTGGTTTGCTTTTTCAGCATCCAACCGGAAGAAACGCATAAGAACTTCAACAACAAAGTCCATGGGCGTGTAGTCATCATTATTCAATAAGACCTTGTACATCGGTGGCGGTTCCGTCTTTTGACGTTCCCTTTCGAGTAGTCGCTCTTTATCGATACTAATGGCGTTACCTTTACTCATAATTTAATCATAGTGCGCTTGCAAGGAATTTCAGATCTTTTTTACCATTATTTTGTCCGGAAAAAAAATAAATTGCACTTGCATAATGCGGTTAAAATATCTACAGTTTTAGTATGTTTTGTGAGTGACGCACAAAGCATGTTCTGCCCCGTGTTCTTTTGTATTGTGGGGGCAGACTCCCGTGAGTTCAAGGATTAAGAGGAAGTCGAAGTATGGCGGTTGGCAAAGTTAAATGGTTTAACAATGCGAAAGGGTTTGGATTTATCGTGCCCGAGGAAGGTGGCGAAGATATTTTTGCTCATTATTCAACAATTCAAATGGAAGGTTATCGGTCACTCAAGGCTGGTCAGGAAGTGACCTATGAAGTGCAGCAAGGCCCCAAAGGCTTGCATGCTGAAAACATTGGTTTTGTTGAGGACGAAGAGCGCTAAGTCACCTCGTAAGCAGACATCGGATAATCAACAAGCCTTACCCGGGGACGAGTAAGGCTTGTTTATTTTTGGCTGGCTTTACATGAATGTTGCCAGAACAGTGGGGCTAAATGCCTAAATCTGGTAGGACAAAGGATTTAAAGTTCGGATGCAGCCGAACCCATAATCCGGGATTAGCATTCAGCTGTGCTTCCACTTTGCTCCGCTCAGGGTCCAATTTCGTATTCAGTACCTTCCTGTAAGTCGCCACTTTCGCTGGCGCTGTGCTAGCATCAACAACAGACTGCACCACTTTTTTTGCATTCAATATTGTGGCCGGCCCTAATGTCAGGATGAATTGCGCGTCACGACATTCTTTCTCATCTACCACAGAAATGTCACTTCCCCCAGCCTTAAATTTACTAATGTGATGCTCAAGAATACTACTGGAAATTGGAATTAGCCCAGCAAGGTGGTGCGCCTGAGCACCTGAGAATGGTTTGATATACGCTAGATGGGACGCGTTCTCTGCTTCAGGCCCATGACCTATAAAAAAGATGTCCAGCCCGCCTAACGATTCAAGCTTTTGCAAATAATCAATTAAGCTGGCTTCCAAACCATCAGTATCTGTTCGCATGGGGGTAAAACTTTTTATTTTTTCAAAGAATGCCGGACCCAGGATACGTTCAAAATCGCGTACAAAGCTCAATCCATTTTGCATTGCCATCGGTGCAAGTGCATCCTGAGTAAACACATTGAGCCTGGCAAATAACGTATCGTATTCAGAATCAGAGGCCAGTTCGCCCAGAAGACGATGCAACTGCTGACCACCTCGCCCGCCGAGTAGTGCAATATTAATATCGCCGGATTTTTCTTTTGCCGTTAGCATCAGTTCATTAAGCATTGCCTCGCCTACAGCCAGTTCACTGGTCAGAACTGTCGGTGACAAGCCGTGGTCCACTAGCGGTAAGTCAGCTGTTTCCGCATAGGAAAGCCAGACATTATTATTTTTATCTTCTCTTGAAAACGCGGGTTTATGTGTTGTCATTGTCGAACCTTATTGCACAAACGTAACCTGAATACGTCATTCTGCCACCGGTAGCACAAAATGTAAAAAAAGATAAAAAACAACCATAAAAAAGCCGGCATTATCTGCCGGCTCTTTATGATTTAAATGATCCTTTATGCGTTATGCATCAAGAATGCTGTTCAGAGTTTCACTAGGACGCATTGCGTTGCTGGTTTTCTCTTCATCCGGGTAGTAATAACCACCGATATCCTGAGGCTTGCTTTGTGACTCGTCAATCTCAGCAATGATCTTGTCGATGTTCGCCGCCATCTTGTCGTAGATAGGGCCAAACTCAGCAGCCAGCTCAGCGTTGTCAGTTTGCTTCGCCAACTCTTCAGCCCAGTACAGAGCAAGATAGGCATGGCTACCACGGTTATCTAACTGACCCGCTTTACGCAGCGGTGATTTACCATTGTTAAGCAGTGACTCAGTCGCTTTATCAAGCGCAGCTGCAATAGCTTTCGCTTTTGCGTTGTCGTGCTTAATAGCAACGTCTTCCAACGAGACAGCCAATGCCAGGAACTCACCCAGTGAATCCCAACGCAGGTGACCTTCTTCAACAAACTGCTGAACGTGTTTAGGTGCTGAACCACCCGCACCGGTCTCATACAGACCACCACCGGCCATTAGCGGCACGATTGACAGCATTTTCGCACTGGTACCCAGTTCAAGAATTGGGAACAAGTCAGTCAGGTAGTCACGCAGAACGTTACCGGTTACTGAAATGGTATCCAGACCGCGAATTGCACGTTCCATGCTGTAGCGAATAGCGCGTACAGGAGACATAATTTGAATGTCTAGACCGTTGGTATCATGGTCTTGTAGGTACTTTTCAACTTTTTTGATAAGTTGCGCATCGTGAGCACGTTCGTCATCTAGCCAGAATACCGCAGGCATACCCGATTGACGAGCACGTGTAACAGCCAGCTTCACCCAATCCTGAATTGGCAGGTCTTTGGCCTGACACATACGCCAGATGTCGCCTTCTTCCACGTCATGCTCGATCAGTACGTTGCCGTCCTGGTCGATAACCTGAACTTTACCGTCAGCTTCCATTTCAAAAGTCTTGTCGTGCGAACCGTACTCTTCCGCTTTTTGTGCCATCAGGCCCACGTTTGGTACTGTACCCATGGTAGTTGGGTCAAAGGCACCGTGCGTTTTACAGAAGTTAATGACTTCCTGATAAATAGTCGCGTAGGTACTTTCAGGGATAACCGCTTTGGTGTCATAAGGACGACCATCCGGGCCCCACATTTGACCAGAGTTACGGATCATTGCCGGCATTGACGCATCAACGATTACGTCACTGGGTACGTGCAGGTTCGAAATACCTTTGTCTGAGTTAACCATCGCCAGCAACGGACGATCTGCATAAATTGCATTGATGTCACGCTGGATTTCAGAACGCTGAGACTCCGGTAAAGTAGAAATCTTGTCGTAAACGCTGCCCAGACCATTGTTTGGATTAACACCCAACTCGTCGAACAACTCACCGTATTTTTCAAACAGTTCTTTGTAGAATACTTTAACGCAGTGACCGAATACGATGGGGTGAGAAACCTTCATCATGGTCGCTTTTACGTGTAGTGAGAAAAGAATGCCTGTGTTTTTCGCATCTTCAATTTGCTCTTCGAAGAATTCACACAGCGCTTTTTTGCTCATAAACATGCCGTCGATAACTTCGCCAGCTAGCAAATCTACACGCGGTTTAAGGGTTTTCTTGCTGCCATCTTTACCCGTAAATTCGATGCTAACGTGACCGTCTTTCTCAACCGTCACTGATTTCTCACCAGAGTAGAAATCGCCGCCGCGCATGTGTGCAACGTGAGTACGTGAAGCCTGGCTCCACTCACCCATTGAATGCGGGTGCTTCTTCGCATAGTTTTTAACCGCAGTTGGTGCACGACGGTCAGAGTTACCTTCACGCAAAACCGGGTTTACTGCAGACCCCAGTACTTTCCCATAACGCTCACGAATGTCTTTCTCTTCGTCAGTTTGAGGGTCTTCAGGGAAAGCAGGCACATTGAAGCCAATGGCATTTAATTCTTTAATCGCGGCGCGTAATTGCGGGATTGACGCACTGATGTTAGGCAGCTTAATGATGTTTACATCAGGGTCTTGCGTCAGTTCGCCCAGTTCGTTCAGGGCATCAGGCACTTTTTGATCGTCGGTTAAGTAGTCCGGGAAATTTGCCAGAATACGAGCGGCCAATGAAATATCACTCACTTCAACTTCGATACCCGCAGCGCTAGCAAAGCGGCGAATAATCGGCAGGAATGAGTAGGTCGCCAGCATTGGCGCTTCATCGGTTTTGGTGTAAATAATTGTCGACTTACGAGTGGTCATTCTGTACCTCAATAGTTGCAGTAGCAGACTGCGTATTTTTCCGTTCAACAAATACCTGTGGCCTGTAGGGCAACAAGATCGTCTTTTTCCTATTTGTAGTTTTCATTAACCTGACAGAGTTTTATTATCACGCACACAAAAGGCTCGGCAATGTAAATTGGTATTACCAAGCAATTTTTCTGTCACTGATCAGGCCAACGTTTTAGCATACGCTGCGCGTGAAAATTTTTAAGGCCTTTAGTATAGGGTCAAGCGAATCAGTTACAAGTCATACCTTTGTCTTAATTACAGAGTTCGGGTTAAAAACTTCGTTTTTTGGCTAATTTTTCACCTCGAACGGGAATTTTCGACAAATTTTCAGTTCAGGCTGTGGAAAAACTACAGCTTTGGTAAACTGTTTACTGATTCTGAATTCGGTAAATTTATGTCTTCCACCATCATCCTTTTCAATAAACCTTACATGGTCTTGTCGCAATTTACCGATGCCGATGGTCGTAAAACATTAAAAGATTATATTGACCAGCCGGGTGTGTATGCAGCAGGTCGACTCGACCGGGATTCAGAGGGGTTACTGGTGCTGACCGACAACGGCGCACTGCAGCACAAACTTACCCACCCACAGGCCAAAACCAGCAAAACATATTGGGTGCAGGTAGAAGGTGATGTCGACAATCACGCTATACAGGCGCTGGAAACCGGCGTTGAACTAAAAGACGGCATGACCCTGCCCGCCAAAGTTTCGCGTATGGCACCGCCCGCAGTTTGGGAGCGCGATCCGCCAATTCGGGAACGCAAGCACATTCCCACTACCTGGTTGAGTATTACCATCAGCGAAGGCCGCAATCGTCAGGTGCGACGGATGACTGCGCATGTCGGGTATCCAACGCTGCGGCTTATTCGCTATCGCGTGGGCAACTGGACGATTGACGGTATTGAAAATGGCCGTTTCGTGAGCATGCCTGGTCCGGATGACTTGCCGGCACCGAAGCCGACGTTAAGAAAACATTCAGCCCGCCGCAAACCGTCTTCGGATAGCAAACGGAAAATGCCAAAAAGGCATAATAAATCACGCTAAATTCGTGCCATGCACAGGGAATTCTGTTAGAATCCGCGCCCCATAAAACTGTAAAGAGCACGCAATTACTACTATGTCGGTTACCCCAGCTAAACAAAAAGTCATTGTCGGCATGTCCGGCGGTGTGGATTCGTCTGTGTCAGCCTACCTGCTTATGCAACAGGGCTACCAGGTTGAAGGCCTGTTTATGAAAAACTGGGAAGAAGACGACAATGACGAATATTGCGCTGCCGCGGAAGACCTGGCAGATGCCCAGGCCGTTGCCGACAAACTCGGCATAGAGTTACACACCATTAATTTTGCAGCGGAATACTGGGACAACGTGTTCGAGTACTTCCTGGAAGAATACAAAGCCGGCCGCACACCTAATCCGGACATCATGTGTAACAAAGAGATCAAATTCAAAGCGTTTCTTGAATACGCCGCAGAAGATTTAGGCGCAGATTACATCGCTACCGGACACTATGTACGCCGCCGTGAGGTCGATGGTCACTGGCAAATGCTGCGCGGTCATGACGACAATAAAGACCAAAGCTATTTCTTGTATACACTGGGTGAAGAACACGTTGCTAAAACCTTGTTCCCGGTTGGCGAAATTGAAAAGCCCCGGGTACGCGAAATCGCTGAAGAACAAGGGTTAATCACCCACGATAAAAAAGACAGCACCGGTATTTGTTTTATTGGTGAACGGAAATTTAAAGATTTCCTGAGCCGATACCTGCCAGCCCAACCCGGTATCATTGAAACCGCCGAAGGCGATGAAATTGGTACTCACGAAGGCCTGATGTACCATACATTAGGTCAGCGCAAAGGGCTTCATATCGGTGGTTTAAAAGACTTTGGCGATGATCCCTGGTACGTCGTAGACAAAGACGTTGCCAGAAACGTACTGGTTGTTGGTCAGGGTGCGAACCACCCTCGCCTGTTTTCAAATGGACTGATTGCAAACCAGCTTCATTGGGTCGACCGTAAAGTACCTGAGGCGCCATTCAGAGCCGCAGTAAAAACCCGATACCGCCAACAGGATATTCCGTGTACTGTCACGCCTATGGCCGACGGGCAGGTAGAAGTGAAATTTGACTCACCACAAAAAGCAGTGACACCTGGCCAGTCTGCAGTTTTTTATCAGGGCGAAGTGTGCCTGGGTGGTGGTATTATCGAGAGTTATATTCGCGAATGTTAGACGCCAATATCGAACAACAACTGGGTTTAGCCGGCGTTTGCCAGGCTGCACAACTCGTGCAATCAGTGGCTCGCACCGGACAAGCCGACTCGCTTGCCGTTGAAGCCAGCCTGTCGAGTATTCTGGTAACCGAGTCTGACACGCCCCAGCAGATTTTTGGCCAATTGGAAAACCTCAAGCAAGGATTCCAGGTCATTGTGGCCCAACTAGGTGACCACAGCAGTAAGAAAGACACAGAAATTACCCGCTACGTGGCAAGTATTCTGGGGCTCGAGCGCAAGCTAGCCCGCAACAAAAAAGCCATGGCCATGCTGGGTGAGCGTATTGCTCACGTTCAGCGTCAATTGGCCCACGTAGATTTTGATAACCCGCAAATCCTGCAATCTCTGGCGAGTATTTATTCGGATGTCATTAGTCCCCTCGCCCCGAAAATCCAAATCGCGGGTAACCCAAATAACTTAAGTCAGCCCCTGAATCAGCATCGAGTAAGAGCACTGTTGCTCGCAGGCGTGCGCGCTGCGGTACTATGGCGTCAGATGGGCGGACAGCGACGACAGATCATATTTAAACGTAAATCTATTCTGCAAGGCGCTAAACAAGCGCTCAGATTAATTAATTGATTGAGGAGCAAAAGGTGGATCTTTCCCAATTAACGGCGATTTCTCCGGTCGATGGTCGGTATGCCTCGAAATGTAGCGAGTTAAGACACATATTCAGTGAATATGGCTTACTTAAATACCGTGTTGAAGTAGAAGTACGCTGGTTACAAATGCTTTCTAACCAGGAAGGTATACAGGAAGTTCCGGCGTTTTCGCCTCAGTCCAACGCACTGTTAGACAGCATTGTTGCCGAGTTTTCAGTTGATGATGCACGCCGCATCAAAGAAATCGAACGCACCACTAACCACGACGTGAAAGCGGTTGAATACTTTCTGAAAGAGAAAGTAGCCGACAACAGTGAATTAAACGCCATCAACGAGTTTATTCACTTTGCCTGTACGTCAGAAGATATCAATAACCTGTCTCACGCTTTAATGTGTAACGCAGCGCGTGAAACTGTGATCCTGCCCTACGTTGACCAGTTAATTAACGCGATTACTGATTTAGCGCGTAAATACCGCACGGTGCCAATGATGGCACGCACACACGGCCAGCCTGCTTCACCTACCACAATGGGTAAAGAAATGGCGAATGTCGCAGTGCGTTTAAAGCGTCAGCGTGAACAAATTGCTGCGGTAAGCATTTTGGGTAAAATCAATGGTGCAGTAGGTAACTACAATGCACACTTGTCTGCCTACCCTGAGCTGGATTGGCATGCAATCTCTGAAAAATTCGTGACTAGCCTGGGCGTAACGTGGAACCCTTACACTACGCAAATTGAGCCACACGACTACATTGCTGAATTATTCGATGCGATTGCGCGCTTCAACACAATCCTGATCGACTTCGATCGCGATGTGTGGGGTTACATTGCACTGGGGCACTTTAAGCAAAAAACCGTAGCGGGCGAAATTGGTTCATCCACTATGCCACACAAAGTTAACCCTATCGACTTCGAAAACTCTGAAGGCAACCTGGGTATCGCAAACGCAATTTTCGACCATCTTGCAGCGAAGTTGCCTGTATCACGCTGGCAACGTGATCTGACAGACTCCACGGTATTGCGTAACCTGGGCGTGGGTGTCGGCTACACCGTTATTGCCTATCAGGCATCCCTAAAAGGGATCAGCAAGTTAGAAGTCAATGAGCAGAGCCTGCTTAACGAGCTGAACAACAACTGGGAACTACTGGCTGAGCCAATTCAAACCGTAATGCGTCGTTACGGCATCGAAAAGCCATACGAAAAACTAAAAGAACTGACGCGCGGTAAGAAAGTGAATGCCGAAGTGATTGCTGAGTTTATCGACGGCCTGGAAATACCTGAAGCAGCAAAAGCACAGCTGAAACAACTCACGCCACAAGCTTATATTGGTGATGCAATCCGTCTGGTAGATCAGTTACTGGACTAAGCATCTGCTGATAATCTGGTAGCGCTTGCTTTTGGTGAGGGCTACCATGATTTCACACTTATCTTTTATTCCACTCGATTCAACCCTACAGTACCTGCAGCGCACATTGCGACTGATATTGTATCTTTACTGCGTCATGCTGGCATTACAGCTGCCACTTATCTTGTTGGAAAGCCCTGTTAGTTCGCTAAAGCTTACTATTTGGGTAATGTATCTCGTTGCGCTTGGTATGTTAATCAAGCAACGCAGAAGCTTAACCGAAACCAGGATGAAAACAGGTTTATTCATGTTGTATTTCAGTTATCTCTGCATTGCTGTTTGGTTATGGCCTAACGTCAGTAACACCCACTACTTTCTGCTAGTGTCACTGGTCATTGCCGGTTTTGTTTTCACAAAGCAGGAACGCACTATTCAGTTCATCATTGTTGCTACCGCCACGCTTACTTATGCAGTAATTAGTACTTCACAGTATCTGAACCAACCGGGGAATCAGCTGGTTCAGTATTGTAACGACCTGACCCTTTGTGCAATTTGTGTCGTTATCTATATTGTATTTCAACGTATGGCACTGCTGCGTTGGCGAAAGTTGAAATCAGCCCATACCCAATCAGTTTCTGTCTTATCAAAACTGCTCCCTTGTGAGCCGGGTAAGCCTGAACATTTCTGGCCGTTGGGCGTAACGCGTAAATACGATTGTGTCACCGTACTGTTTGCTGATCTTGCGGGCTATACCCAAATTAACCGGGAATCAGGAGACGATAAAACCCTGACATTTATAAAAGCATTGTTTCATCGCATAGACCAGCGGGCCACTTATTACAACCTGGAAAAGATTAAAACCAATGGCGACCAGTACATTGCTATAAGTTCACTTGCTTCCTCCAATCAACAACAGAATTGCGAAGCGGTACTCAACTTTGCCATTGCAATCCATAAATTAATCAACAAACTCGCGCGTCGCAGTGATCTGTCTTTTCAATTGCGGATTGGCATTGCTACCGGACCAGTGCACGCAGGAATGCTAGGAGAACAACGACCTCAGTTCGATGTGTGGGGACAAACCGTTAATCTGGCAGCCTTTTTAGAACAAACCTGTAGCCATTCAGGCATTCGGTTCTGCTCTCAAACTGCAAAACTGTTGGGTAACGATACCGAAGACACCTTTCGTGCGCTTACCAGTAAAAAACACCCTGAGGTCACTGGCTGTTATGAAGTGTTACTTTGAGCAAACAAATCAAAGTCACTGCGCTCAAAAGCGCACGGGATTTTCTGTTATCATATCAACAGCTAAACTCGCCCAGGTTAATAACGTGACAAACTTCGACAGCAATACATTTCTCAAGGATTACTGGCAAAAGCAACCTTGCTTGATCAGGCAATTTTTTCCCCAGTTCGAAGATATTATTGACGAACACGAACTTGCCGGTTTAGCCATGGAGCCTGAATTGGATAGCCGTATTGTACGGTATTACGAAGACAGCTGGCAGGTTATTCAGGGGCCCTTTGCGCATTTCGAACAGTGTAAAGGCTTATGGAGCCTGCTGGTTCAAGGCGTGGACAAAGTGCTGCCCGACGCTGCCGACATGATGGCGCCATTTAGCTTTATTCCGTACTGGCGTATGGATGACCTTATGATCAGCTTCGCGGTTCCTGAGGCGGGAGTAGGCCCCCACATCGATCAATATGATGTTTTCTTAATCCAAGGTAAGGGAAGCAGGCGCTGGCGAGTAGGAAAACCAGATATCGCCACTGAACGCATCTCAGCACCCGGCCTGCGTCAAGTGGACGCTTTCGAACCCGTGATTGATTGTAAATTACTCCCCGGAGACGTTCTGTATATCCCACCTGGTTGGCCCCATGATGGAAAGGCAATCTCGCCTTGTATTACTTATTCCGTTGGATTCAGAGCGCCAGAACAGTCACAACTCACAGGCTATCTGGCAGAGCACTTTGCAAACCACTGTGAATCGACGCGCTTCTCTGACCCGCAGAGACAACCACAATCCAATCCGGTGTGGGTGTCAGAACAAGATACCAGTGCCATTAAGCAGCTCATTCATGAAGCAGTTGATAGCCCTGCCTTTCTGAATACGTTACTCATGTTATTGAGTGAACAGTCTGTTGAACCTATGCCACCGGATGAAGTATTTACAGATGCAATAACACTTGAAACGTTTGAGCACAATGAACCTTTATATCGACTTACCGGATTAAGGCCGGTACTACACCCTAAGCTTACTCAACTGTTGTTTATCAATGGGGAAAAGGTGGAACATAGCTGCACGGATAGCACGGTTTTAGCCGAGTTATTGTCAAAAACGGTAGTTTATCTCACAGACTTCGACAGTCATCCATGCAAACTGGACATAATTTCGGCATTTACTACACTAATTAATATGGGTTATTACAACTTTAGTAGCGAATAACGGGGATTTTATGATCAACAGTATTGAAGCCGTCAGATGGTCAACAGCCAGACAACATCTCGAAGCGCTTCGACGAGCTGTATTCGTGTTGGAGTGGCAATTACCCGAAAGCGAAGAATTTGACGAGCTCGACACGGATGCACATCACATCTTAGTGTTTGGCGAGAATAACAAGCCCATAGCAACAGGCCGGCTCACTCAAACCGGCGAACTTGGCAGAATTGCCGTTTTACCCGGTTTTCGCAACATGACAGTGTATAAAACCCTGTTTTCGGCGCTGCTTAAGTTGGCAAGCATTAATAACATTCAGCAAGTGAAAGTACAGTCAGCTTTGGAAAGTGTCGAATATCACCAGTCCCGGGGCTTTAAACCTGATGGCCCGGTCTTTATGGAAGCTGGCGTGCCCATGCAAAAAATGGTTTGCCAGCTCACCAAGTTCGACCTGCCGGATGTCGAACACATTCACTAGTTTACACTAGCCCCAGAGCTTCTCATTCTGATACAAGGCATACAGGCTGTCGGCGCGGTTACGCAGCAGTTCAACGAACTCGGCTTGAGACGCATCCTTCTGTGTATTATTGAGCTCCAGGTTTTCTGCTTTTAATTGCCACTGCATCGAAAAGTAACGCAATACATCCCTTGCAGCCGCTGCATTTTCAGCCAGAGTCACATCGGTAGGTAAATCGCCCGATATAACCCAATAAACTTTTTGGTCCATCGCTTTGATTTTCCACACCGCCAGGTACGGTGCCAGATAACGGCTTTGATCCGTGATCACACTATCAAACAGTATTCCTTCCTGTGCGAGAAATTGATTCGCTTTTTGAAATTGTGCCTGAACCCAGGCTGTCATCTGTTGTTCGTTTAATTGTTCTGTCATATTTTTATTTTCTTGTTATACATGCAAGCAAATGCTGCAACGGATGTTTTGGTTTAATACTATCAATACGCTGAACCTGACTACGGCACGAATAGCCAGAAGCCATGATTTGCTCTGGTCTGTATCGTGCAATTGCCTGTTCCCAGCTCAACGCGTATATGCCCAGTGAATTGGGCTTATTTTGTGTTTCATGGCCATAGTTACCAGCCATACCACAGCAACCAACCTTGACGATATCAACCGGCTGTCCCAATGCACCAAAAAGGGACTGCCATATCTGCTCCGTTTTCGGCAATGCTGTTTTTTCAGTACAGTGTGCAAATAAAGCCAGTGGCTGAGGCTGGGTCGCACCGGACTTACTCTGCCACATTTCATCGGGTAATGTCTGTAACCACTCGTGCACGGTATGCACATCAAAATCACCGCGCTTTTCACCCAGGATGTGGCGATATTCGTCGCGATAACAAAGCACCAGTGGCGTGTCTACCCCCACCATGGGAATGTTAAGTTTTGCAACATCATTTAAGAAGCCAGATGTAGTGGAGGCAGTTTTAGCAAACGCATCCAAAAACCCAGCGACGTGTTGTGGTTTACCATTTGGTTTGAACGGCAGTAATACCGGCGTCTTACCTAACTCACGGACCAACCGACCGAAGTCAAGTACTACCTGAGCGTCGTAATAGCTCGTAAACGGATCCTGTACTAAAAGCACATAGTTTTCTCGTTCAGACTCGGGTATCGACGCCAAGGCATCAAGGTCAAAAGGAGTAAATACAGCACCTTGTTGTTGCTCTAACGTGGGGTAAGACAATAATGGCGCATCGACGTATCCTACTTTCTTTGCAATAATATTTTGCAGCCATTTTGCGCCCAGAAACGTATTAACCACTCGCGGAAATCTGGCCATCACCGGTGTCATTTGTTCAACATTGGCAACCAGATAGTCTTTCATCGGACGCAAATAACGCTGATAGTAAATAGACAGGAATGTAGAACGAAATGTCGGCACGTCTACCTTAATAGGACACTGACTGGTACATGACTTACACGCCAGACAGCCGCTCATAGCCTCAAATACTTCGTGAGAGAAGTCATTATGCTGAGCCCGGGTGTTTTTAAACCTGGTCCACCAGCTCGTTTTAAATTGTTCAGCCGACAGTTGGTCAGTGTTAACCCCTTGTTTAGACAGCAATCTAACCCATTCGCGAATAAGGCCTGCACGCCCTTTCGGGCTGTGACGACGATCTTTCGTAATTTTACTGGAAGGACACATCGGTGATGTCGTGTCATAGTTAAAGCACAGGCCATTGCCATTACAATCCATAGCAGGTTTAAATGCGTCCTTAAACGCAATGGGGATCGTTCTGTCGAATGTTGCACGCTTTGTATCACTGACACGCACCAGTTGGTCTTCACTGTCTAATGGTGTACAGATTTTCCCTGGGTTCATCTTATTAGACGGATCAAAGGCAGTCTTGATGCGTCTCAATTCAGCAAACAATGACTCACCAAAAAACGCCGGACCATATTCACTACGGAACCCTTTTCCATGCTCGCCCCACATAAGGCCACCATGCTTTGCTACGAGCGCAACGACTTCATCTGAAATCTGGTGCATCAGCATTTCTTGTTCAGGGTCGCATAAATCTAACGCAGGTCTTACGTGTAATACGCCCGCATCAACATGACCGAACATGCCGTATTGCAACCCATGGCTGTCCAGCAGTTCACGGAACTCCATGATAAAGTCAGCCAGATTTTCCGGCGGGACGCCAGTATCTTCGGCAAACGGAATCGGCTTCTGACTGCCTTTGGCATTACCCAATAAGCCCACTGATTTTTTACGCATTGCGTAAATTTTATTTATATCTGCGCGATCGAATGTGAGCTGATAACCAATGACACCGTATTCGCCAGTAGCTGCAGCAGCGGTCAGTTCCTCCTCCAGACGTGCAATCCGCGCTTTAATTTCATCCAGGTCGTTACTGTTGTACTCAACCATATTGAGG
The DNA here is from genome assembly GCA_017794925.1 of Aestuariibacter sp. Lineage (GTDB taxonomy): Bacteria > Pseudomonadota > Gammaproteobacteria > Enterobacterales > Alteromonadaceae > Alteromonas. The sequence continues at coordinate 3,487,208 of CP051238.1, forward strand.
CCCTGCATATCTTTGCCGGGTACATCCTCAATGAGGTTTGAAATGGAATGCCAGATGATATCAGTGCGAGCCAGGTTCAGAACTTTACTATCAACAGTTTCAACCGACGTGGCCTTGGCCGCAATCATACGAGGAGCATGCCGTAGTGCCGACTCAAAACTATCGTATTTTATATTCACTAATGCAGTTTGATGTGGAATAGCGGTCAGCGATAACTTGGCCTCTGCGACAAACACCAGGGAACCTTCTGAGCCTGTAATCAAGCGACTTACATCTATGCGAGCATTCTCCTCGTCATAGGCATGTTCCAGGTCATAGCCCGTTAAAAACCGGTTCATCCGCGGGAACTTTTCGAGGATTTCACTGCGTTTACCTTTGCAAGTATTTAGCACTTGCCGGAGGATTCGGCCATACGTATCACTACGCGTAGCCATTTTTTCCGCCTCTTCAACGCTAATCGGGGAGGTTTGCAGAATTTCGCCGTTTGCCAGAACACTGGTTAAGCCCAACACGTGATCACTGGTTTTCCCGTACACCAGCGAGCCCTGACCAGAGGCATCAGTGCTTATCATACCGCCCATCGTTGCGCGGTTACTGGTTGATAAATCCGGAGAGAAAAAATAACCATAGGGGCGAAGCGCATCGTTAAGTGCATCTTTAACAACACCAGACTGCACACGAACCCACCCTTCCTGAGGATTGATTTCGAGAATTTTGTTCATGTGGCGCGACATATCGACCACAATGCCGTCTGTCAGGCTTTGACCATTGGTACCTGTACCGCCGCCACGCGCACTGAATTTTACCTCAGGATGTTGATTAGCCAACTCACCAATAATTTGTAAGTCGTTGATCCCCTTGGGCAACACAACGGCTTGAGGCAATTTCTGGTAAACCGAGTTGTCAGTAGCAACAGCAAGGCGACTACCATAGCTGTATTCAATATCACCAGCAAATGCTGACTTTTCCAGACTGCGAAGATAACGCCGATATACATCGGAAACGGAAGACTCGATGGGTACTACGGGTAAATTCAAGGCAACGCTCTCGTCATTAGTTTGGCCGCTAAGTATACCTACCCAAACGCCCATGCTCCACCGTTAGCGCATGTTTTTTCAACGGAAGTTTAATGGTTAAAACGAACAATCCTTTCAATGATTAACGTTATTTTATTTCGATCTAGTTATACTTAAACAATTGATTTAAATCTCGTATGTCAGCAAAAGGCTAACCACATTACTTGCATATTCAGCCTAACGGAGCTATTTTCCTACTAATAATAATAACGATAGTGAGATAACTTATGGCGATCGAGTCTAATCTGAATACCGTCGACCGTTCTCTACGAGGCCTTATTGGCATTGGTGTTACTGCATTTGCTTTATTTAATGGGGACATTATAGATGATGTCTTCATCGAAGTACTTCTGGGTATCTTTGGGATCCTTAATTTAATTTCACTGGCTTCAGGATGGTGTCCGGTTTATCACATTGCTGGGATTAGCACGCGTAAACAATAATCTCAAGCAGGTGCCGTTTTTTGCCTACCCAGCCGATCAATCACATTAAACGGGATGCTTCTGTCAGGCCACGACTCATAGTGGCCTGCTTAGTTGTGTCTGTGCTTATCTCTTCGATTTACGTTACCGTTTCATACCGACTTACTGCCGATGTAAGCTTGCAGACCGAACTTAAAGCAATGGAAAAGTTAGCACGCTTACTCAGTAGTGAGCTCACGATGCTGGACTATCCACTCGAAGATAAAGCAGATTCACTGGTTAATTTGCTTTCTGATCCTAACGACAAAACTCCTCGCCTCTTTTATATACAAAGCAGTAGCGAGGATTGGCGGCGAGCACACAGATTGTCAAAAGCTGAACAAATTCAACTGCTCACTTCCATTGATTCCCCGCCTGATGATACACATTTGATAACGGTCAACGATCGCAGTTTTTTATGGCAGAAATACAGGGGGCCAGAATTCACGGTAACGTATTTACAACAAACTACGGCGTTAGATATGACGCTGTCATTTGTGGCCAAGCGACTACTTATCACCTCTGTGCTGGTTTTCTGGATTTCGGTTTGGCTAGCACTTACCTTATCGTCGTTAATTGCCAAGCGAGCACAGGAAATCAATGATGCGCTGGCCAAAATCGCAACCCACGACGCACTAACAGGATTACCTAACCGCCTCTACCTTATGGACACCCTGAGTAATGCCTTATGTCCAAACACATCAGCAAAGTCATTGTTGAATGGCAGTCTTTTCGTTATAGATTTGGATAAATTCAAAGAAGTAAATGACTCATTTGGGCATTCAGCTGGCGATACTCTTTTGAAAGAGGTTGCGGCCAGACTATTGAAAATTGTGACGCCACCCGCTGAGTTAATTCGGATCGGCGGTGATGAATTTATTATTTGGGCCCCGGAGCTCGATATAGATGGCGCAGAAGCACTGGCTCAGCAGATGGTTAACGCTTGTGATACCCCCATAATGATTAACGGATTAGCTGTCAACACCGGTGCCAGTATTGGTATTTCTCATTATCCCTCTCATGCTAATGAACCTGAAGCGCTGATAGTCTGCGCAGATACCGCCATGTATAAAGCAAAGGAGCAACGCAATGGCTGGCAGGTTTATGACGACAATAAAATAGCAGATTACAAACATAACCTTCAGTTAAGGGCCGAGTTAAACGACGCCATGCAACAGAGTCAAATCATTCTGCACTATCAGGCCAAAGTAAATTTAGAGACGGGCCTAATAGTCGGCGTCGAAGGTTTATGTCGTTGGGAACACCCACGCTTAGGACTGCTTATGCCCGGTCAGTTTATTGACCTCATTGAAGACAGTGGAAAGGTACAGGAATTTGGGCGTTATATCATAGGCAAAGTGATTCAACAGGCGGCCATGTGGCAACAGCAAGGCATACAGGTACCGATAGCAATTAACTTATCACCCTACAACCTTCTCGACCCTGGTCTGGTGACGTATATTCATAACTTACTAAATGAAAATCAGGTATCGCCTCAATTAATTGAAATTGAACTCACTGAAAATGAGACCTGTTTAAACATCAAATATATCAAAGCCGCATTAGAGAAAATTAAATCACTGGGTATTGCATTAGCCATAGATGATTTTGGTACTGGCATGAGCTCACTGGCTTATCTTGCTCACCTCAATGTTGACGTGCTGAAAATTGACAGAGCGTTTGTTGCCGATATAGAAGATAACCCAGGCCACCGCGCTATTGTCGCTTCTGCGATTACCCTATCTCAATCCTTTGGTTGTAAGATGGTCGTAGAAGGTGTGGAAACCATGTCTCAGGCCAGATTACTCCACAATATGGGCTGTGTTATTGCTCAGGGCTATTTATTCGCAAAACCTCTGCCTGAAGAAAAGATTAAAGCACATATCGTCGCCGCTAAAACACTATACCCTCATTCAGAAGGGCTGATTGCATCGGCCTGACACTTTCCAATATATCGCGCTTCCAACTACCTGGGTTACGGCGTTGAGCTCTTACATTTTTTTACATATAAAAAGTAGGATAACGCCCAATTTAGGTTAAACTAACTGGTATTGGGTTAGGAGTATTTTATGGTCAAAATTATTCGTATAAGCTTGGGAGCAATTTTGTTTCTGGGTGGGATTGTATTGACCTTATTACCGGGGTCGATTCTGTTAGTGCTCGGCGGCCTCATACTGTTAAGCTATGACTGGCCTCGAGCAAGAACCTGGCTACGCTTTTTTCAAGCTCAAATGAGCACATCCGCAAGACGGTTAGATAAATTTTTAATGGGTCGGCGTTTGCGAAAGTCACGGAGCAGAAGTTAGCCTCCTGTCCGACAACACCTCTGTAAATACACAGACTCTGATCAAATCGAGTTTGTAATACGTACTAATTCTAAGGTTCAGGTACGTTCAGTTCCATTCCGCAATTAAATACTATTCTAAAGAATAACAAGTTGTTACTGGCATTTTGTCCTATGTTTCTATTTAATAGCGTAATCGTTTAGATGTACTCATAGTTGTAGAGGTTAAACATGAAGCAGCAAGGTTTTACGCTCATTGAATTGATTATTGTTATTGTGATTCTTGGTATTCTCAGCGTGACCGCAGCACCGCGTTTTATCGACTTTCAGGGTGATGCGCGCAAAGCAACATTACAGGGTGTTAAATCTGCCCTTGAAGGCGGCTCTCGTTTGGTTTTCGCCAAATCGGCTGTCGCAGGTGAACAGCGTTCTGCTAATGAAAATCTGGTACTTAACGGCAGCACCGTTTATACCATTTACGGCTACCCGGCTATTCGCGACGTAGTAACTAACTTACAAGCATGGGCTGACATAAACGGTAGTGGCAGTGGTAACGGTACTGATTTTCGTATTGCGGTGTCGACTGACTCAGCGCCACAAGCCGTTACGCAAACTGACCAGTTTGCAATTTTGCCAAGCGGAGTAGGCTCTACAGAAAACTGTAAGGTAATATATACCGAAGCCCAATCGGTAGGTAGCAGCCCGACTATTACCGTCCTCGATAGTGATTGCTAAATAGCGTAAGCCACTATCTTCGTCAATAAACAGAGGAAATAGTGGCTGCGAACAATTTCTGATGCTCAGTGCACTTTATTGATTGTTCAGCCGACTTTTATCGAATACAACAACCTGATTACGGCCCGCGCCTTTTGCTGTATACAAGGCATGGTCTGCTTGGCTGATTAGGTCATCATCAGAAATACCTTTGGTGATAGTAGAAACACCAATACTGCAGGTAATCAATATATCATTAGGCAAATCCAACGCCTCTACACTCTTGCGAATTCGCTCAGCAAGCTCGATAGCGGGACTTTGTGGTGTTTCAGGTAGTATGACCAGGAACTCTTCCCCGCCATAACGCCCGACTGTATCAGCAGCACGTATACTGCCTGAAATGCACTTAGCCATTCGCGCAAGTACCTCGTCCCCAGCCTGATGGCCGTGATTGTCATTAACGTGTTTAAAATGATCAACGTCGACCATCAGTATTGAAAAAGGACGAAAATAACGTTGATAAGAGATGTAGCAACGATCAAGTGTATTCATAATAGAAAACCGGCTGGCTACCCCGGTCACAGCATCCGTGTTGGCCTGACGTTCAAGTTCCAGCGTGCGCTGCTTAACCTTTGCTTCCAAAGAACGATTGGTTTCTTCTAGTTGAGCTCTCAAATGCTCAAGTTCTTCATTGCGCTGCTTTAGCAATTTAACACTGGGAATATTGATAAATGCAGGCATCAATCGCCATAAAAAATAAGCGGTCACAAGCGAGACTATTCCCGTCGCGAACTTAATCATTCCTTCTATAAAATAATACCCGTGCCAGATATTTATCAGGCCTGCCAGGTGAGACGCACCACAAAATGCAATAAAACTGGCAAACAGTACCGCCAGGCCATCAAATTTAAGATCCTGTCGCTTTCTCAGGAAATAGAAAATCCCAAAAGGAATGAGTGAATAGGCGATGACGGTCATTAAATCGCCACCCAGATGAAGAAAGAGTAAATCCCAGCGCCACAGCAAACAATGACCATGAGGCATTAAACTGCCATCAAAGAGTCTATCGAACATCTTCGCCTCCGTCCCCTCGCTTTACTGATTTGGTCTATGAACAATAAGGCGTATATTCCACTTGTGTAAATTTAGATTACCCCCTGAATGGTATAAGAGCCAAGTAAAAATAATATATTTCGACTATAACAACGAAAAAGCCCACTCATAGTGAGTGGGCTTTGTGTTAACTATTTGGGTTTTCGACTTAAGCTTTGTCGCCGTGTTGTTCAGCCAGGTACAACCAGGTTTCAACTACCGTGTCCGGGTTAAGCGAAACCGAATCGATACCCTCTTCTACTAACCAGGCCGCAAAGTCTTCGTGATCTGATGGTCCCTGACCACAGATACCCACGTACTTACCGCGTTTCTTGGCAGCTTGGATAGCCATCGACAACAACGCTTTTACCGCTTCGTTACGTTCATCGAACAAGTGAGCGATTAAGCCAGAGTCACGGTCCAGACCCAGAGTTAACTGTGTCAGGTCGTTAGAGCCAATTGAGAAGCCGTCGAAGATGTCGAGGAACTTGTCAGCGAGCAGTGCGTTAGATGGTAACTCACACATCATAATGATGCGCAGGCCGTTTTCACCTTTCACCAAGCCTTGCTCTGCAAGTAGTTCGATAACCTGCTGACCTTCTTCCAGTGTACGTACAAACGGGATCATAATTTCCACGTTAGTGAGGCCCATTTCGTTACGTACCCGCTTAATGGCTTCACACTCAAGGGCGAAACAATCACGGAAGTCTTCAGAAATGTAGCGACTTGCACCGCGGAAACCCAGCATTGGGTTTTCTTCATGAGGCTCGTACTGATAGCCGCCAACCAGGTTGAAGTACTCGTTCGACTTAAAGTCAGACATACGCACAATCACTTTTTCTGGCGAGAAAGCCGCACCAATAGTAGAGATACCTTCAACCAGTTTGGTGATGTAGTACTCTTTCGGTGATTCGTAACCAGCGATCATGTCACTGATTTCTTCTTTCAGTTCTTCCGGCTGTGAGTCGAAGTTCAGCAGTGCCTTCGGGTGCACGCCAATCATGCGGTTAATAATGAATTCTAGACGAGCCAGACCAACACCTTTGTGAGGCAGACGCGCGAAATCAAACGCGCGATCCGGGTTACCCACGTTCATCATGACTTTCAGTGCCAAATCAGGCATGGCATCGATGCGCGACGTTGTAACGTCGAATTCCAGTTCCTGATTATAGATATATCCTGTGTCACCTTCTGCACACGACACCGTAATTTTGTCGCCAGTCTCAATAGAGTCAGTTGCATCACCACATCCAACAACTGCTGGAATACCGAGCTCACGTGCAATGATTGCCGCGTGACATGTACGGCCGCCACGGTTAGTGACAATAGCAGAGGCCTTCTTCATGATCGGCTCCCAGTCCGGGTCGGTCATGTCGGTAACCAGCACATCGCCAGGCATAATTTTGTCCATCTCTTCAATGGAACCGAGTACTTTGGCTTCACCAGCACCAATCTTATGACCAATCGCGCGACCTTCACAGACGATGCCTGCACTGCCTTTCAGTTGGAAGCGCTCAATGGTTTGCGCGTCTTCACGGCTGCGTACCGTTTCAGGACGGGCTTGCACAATGTAAAGCTGACCATCTACGCCGTCTTTGGCCCACTCAATGTCCATTGGACGCTTGTAGTGCTTTTCAATGATTTGCGCCTGTTTCGCCAGTGCCATCACTTCGTCGTCGTTTAACGAGAAGGTTTTGCTGTGCGCCGGTTCAATATCCACGATAGTCACTTGCTTACCGTGGTCCTGATCCTCAGAGTAAATCATCTTGGTCAGTTTGCTGCCCAGGTTACGGCGCACAATGGCTGGTTTGCCATTGTCCAGAGTGGGTTTGTGCACATAAAATTCGTCGGGGTTAACGGCCCCTTGTACAACCATCTCACCCAACCCATAAGAACTGGTAATGAACACCACATCTTCGAAGCCTGATTCGGTGTCGATAGTGAACATAACGCCTGAAGACGCGATATCACTGCGCACCATACGTTGAACACCAGCCGACAATGCCACTCCTTTGTGGTCATAGCCTTGGTGAACACGATAAGAAATAGCCCGATCGTTAAACAGCGATGCAAACACGTGCTTCACTGCAACGATGACAGCGTCGTAACCTTTCACGTTAAGGAACGTTTCCTGCTGTCCTGCGAACGATGCATCTGGCATGTCTTCAGCCGTCGCAGAAGAACGTACCGCAAATGATGCTTCGTCACCTGCATCGCCCTGAAGCTCAGCAAACGACGCTTTAATTGCATCCTCCAGCGCGGGCTGGAAAGGTGTGTCGATGATCCACTGACGGATATTTTTACCCGCTTCAGCCAACGCGGTTACGTCATCGACGTCCAACGCATCTAACACTTCATGAATTTTCGCTTCCAGACCACTTTGCTCTAGAAATTCATTAAATGCATAGGCTGTTGTTGCAAATCCACCAGGCACTTGTACGCCTGCGTTGGCCAGGTTCGAAATCATCTCACCGAGCGAAGCATTTTTACCGCCAACACGATTAACATCGTGCATGCCTAACTCTTGATACCAAAGTACGTATTCTTGCACTTTTACAGCCTCCAGCTTGTAACTATTTCTGTACGCGCGGTTTTCAAATGCGCTTGTAGGGTAGAGGGAAAACAGGCCTGATGTGGTGTACAGACTAGATTTTCCTTACGGAAATTCTAAAATGCCAGTTATAAGAAAGTAAAATTTTATTTCATTTCGTAATAAATTTACGACAAAGTTAAGGAGTTGTTGTGCGCACCGCATTTTATATCTCAGACGGCACAGCCATCACTGCAGAGGTGTTTGGCCACGCTTTACTGTCACTTTTCCCGGCAGAATTCAATCATAAGACAATTCCTTTTGTTGAAACTGAAGAACAAGCTTACGGCGTAATTGAAAAAATATCTGAAAGTTTTCAAGATAGCGGACAAAGGCCGCTCGTTTTTTATACAGTAGTAAACACAGATATTCGTAAAATAATCTCCCGATCCGTCGGGATTAACTACAATTTTCTGGACCAATTTGTCGCGCCATTGGAAAAAGTTATCGGTATACCCTCAAAACCAGAGAAACATCGCACCCACAGCATTCATGAAAAAACCTATGATATTCGAATAGAAGCTGTTAACTACGCACTAGCTAACGATGATGGATCAAACCTGAAGGACTACCATGAGGCGGATATCATTTTAGTCGGCGTTTCCCGCTCGGGTAAAACCCCAACGAGTCTCTATTTGGCACTGCAATATGGTATCAAAGCAGCCAATTACCCGTTTACCGAAGAAGATATGGGCGACATGTTGAAACTGCCCACTATTCTGCGCCGGTTTAAGCACAAACTGTTTGGGCTGACCATTGAGCCTGCCCGGCTCCACCAGATCCGTTCTGAGCGCAGAGCAAACAGCCGCTATGCCTCAATGCAACAATGTCGAATGGAACTACGGGAAGTTGAAAACCTTTACCGTAAAGAAAAAATCCCTTTTCTCAACAGCACCAAGTACTCTATTGAAGAGATCTCAGCAAAAATCCTTGCAGAAACCGGCTTACAGCGCCGCAAATACTAATATTTGCAGCTAATGAAAGTGCTTGGTAAGTGCATCAAGGTGTGAAGCGTAAGGCTTCCACCTACCCTGCCCAGAGCGATTAATCGGCTGCCTGACCTGCTCAGCACTGGGCGTTTTAATTAACCGCTGGGTTTGGTGAAACGCCACGCAAGCTTCTTCAAATGGCACACCAATATAGTCCAGAATCCGGGCGACCTGACCGGGCAAATCATCCAACACGTCCTCGTGATGCACAGTAAGGATGTCACCAGGATAACACTGATGCCAATGATCCATGAGAGACAGATAGGCCTGATAGTAACGGGCAACGTCATCAAGGGAATAAGAAAACTCTTGCCCTTCACCAAACAATTGCTTGAAGTTACTAAAGCAGCAATCCATTGGGTCCCGTCGTGCGTCGATAATTTTAGCGTTGGGCAGAATCTGTTTAATCAAACCAATGTGCATAAAATTATTGGGCATTTTATCAATAAAAAACGGGGCCTGTTCACGATAACAGCGTGTTTGTTCAATGTAAGCTTTGCCCAATTGGTATCGCTGGTCATGAGTAAGATGTGTTACCGCAAAGGGATACGGTACGAAATTCGATTGTGCATCCTTCGGTTTTGTTAATTGAGACTGCATAGCCGGCGTATTTATTTGCGACGCCAGGGCCAGGATATTGTGTAACTCCATGGTGCCATCAATATCACTGTGCGACGCCAGAATTTGTTCAATCAGCGTAGAGCCAGCCCGTGGCATACCGACAATAAAAATAGGATCGGGTGCCGGGAAGCCTTTTGACGATGGCGCTCCGACATCAACAGAAAACGCGTCTATTTGTTGGAGAATGGCCTGCTCTGTGCGTTCAATACTAAATGACAGTGTCGCTTTTTTAAGTGCATTTCCTTTTTGATAATATGCAAAAGACGCATCGAATTGTTTACTGTCCTCAAGCGCTTTACCCAAGGCAAAGCATAGGTGAACCTTATCTTCTACTGACAACGACGGCGAATCAGCCCTGTCCTGCATACTACTGATTTCCTCGTCGGTAAACCGATAGGATTTCATGTTAGCCAGGCTCCAATAAGCATCGCCAAATGAAGGGTGATAGTAGGCAGCTTGTTTATACGCTTCCACCGCCTGCTCGGCAGCGCCAGCCGTTTTATGGGCATGGCCCAACGCCAACCAGACAGCCGGCTTATCCGGATCGGATGCAAGCAGTGAATCGAAAATCCGGATAGCCTGTTCGGTTTTATTTAACCCCAGACAGGCATTTGCCAATGCCATTTGCATTGCCGTTGAGTTCTGTGCAGACGCCGGTAAAGCCGCTACCTGACGCTCAATGAAGTCGTGTTTACCGAGTTTCGCTAACAACCCCAAATACAGTGACACAGCGCGCTGGTTGTCGGGGTACAGCGCAATACAGCTTTCCAGCAAGAACTCGGCATCGTGGTATACCTTCATCTGAATACCAATTTCTGCCAATAACATCATGGCATCAGGCTGGTGCTTGTGTTGCTGAAGAAATTGCCTGCAAACACGCTCTGCATCGACTAAGTTGTTTTCGTACATCAGGTCGTAACCACCGCGAATAGGTACAGGTAATCCCTGCCAGTACGCAATCTGCTGCTGTGCAATGTCTTTGGCTTTGTGGTCATTAAACTGAGTGTAAATCGTTAATAACTGCTGCCAGCTGGTAAGCAAAGCGGGATTGTGTCGCGTGGCTTTGTAAAACGCACTGCTGGCGGCTTGCTGATTTCCCACAGCCAGATGACAGTATCCTGCTTCCTGAAAAGCACGCCCATAATCCGGTCGTAACACCAATAAGTCGTCAATATGCTTAAGTGCTTGGCGTAAGTCTTTCGCTAGTCGACAGGTGACAGCCGACAGATACAGCGCTTCTGCTTTTTCGTGTTCATTAATTTTGAGCAGAAATAGCTGTTCCAACGCGGCTTTGGCGTTGTCCAGCCTACCTTGTTGTAGCGACTGTTTAACCGTTTGCAGTAATGTTATTGAAGTATGGGCCATTGCAACTCACAGCTTAAAAATAAAACGGCAAGCCGAAGCTTGCCGCTATTCCCTGATCACAGGTACTTGTTTCAATTAATAATAATCAAAAGAGAAGCGTACGCCAACTGTTCTTGGGCGATTCGTTACCACCTTAGGCGTGTATTGCTGCGTATCGATGTTCAGCATGGCTGACTCGTCGAACAGGTTGTCAATAAACAGCTCAACTTTCCAGCTATCGTCTGACATCCCTACCGACACATTACTGATCATATAAGCTTCCTGAACATAACGGCCACCGCGGAAAGGGTTGCCGTTCGCGTCGTTATAAGTCGCCCCCGCATACACTGCCGCTTCTTCCTGAATTTTCAGGCCAGAACCCGTGCCATAAATTAGCTGGGTTGCATCTTCCATTACATAAGCATCCATAATCATGCCGGCTAAACGGTCTCCCGTGTAGGAGACTGACGCGTTAACAAAGCCCTCTTTGCCACCATCCAGTTCAAAGTAGTAACGCGCGTTTACATTACCGGAGAAACTTGCTGAATAGGGCAATTCGGTACCTACGCCCGCCGCAATACTCTCAAGCTCTGGGTTGATTCGCGTCAACTCAGTATCAAGGATACTAAATGCAGCGTTAACCACCAGGTTGTCCGTTGCCAACCAGGTAATATCTGCGTCAACACCTTTCACTTCGGCGTCACCCACGTTGTCGGTGAATACCAGGAAGCTAATGTTAGTCGGGTCAAAGCGAGAAGTTTGAAGCTCACTGATTTCTGAGTAATAACCCGTAGCATTAACGCGCAGAATACCGTCGAGGAAATCCCCCTTCAGGCCCAACTCGTAGTTGTCCAGTGTATCAGTTGTTGAATACACAGGAATACGGAAGCCCTCGAATGCACCTGACTGATTTGCAGCGGCATCACCACCTAAACGGTTTGTTACCGGTGGACGGAAACCTTCTGAATAGTTAGCGAACAACAACACATCGTCAGACACCTTCCAGTCCAGACCGAACTTGAAGATGGTGTCATCGACCGTCAACACGCCTTGATCATCAAGCAGGCTGATGTCTAGATCGCCACTTTGAATTGCCGATACGATACCTTCACCATCTAAGCCAAGACCATCATAAACAGCCGAATCGGTCACATTCTGACCATAGGCCTGCAGTCGGCTGGTCACGTCACGGGTCGTTGTTGCACCGCGATAGATGTCGTCGATTTGATACCAACGTGCACCCACACTCGCTGTTAGTGTATCAGTGATGTCGTATTCAAACTGACCGAATACCGCGATTTGCTCAATGCGGTGCGTAATATCATTCACGAAGCTGATTTCCGGCGAGAAAGGGCCGCCGTCACTGTTGATGCCCTGTGAGCCTTGCAAGCGACGAGATGAAGACAGGTCGTCAAAACCAAAGGTCGCCATTTCGGTGTTAGCAATCTTAAATTGACCTACTGACGCCACTTCCTGCTCATCATAGAATAAACCGGCCGTTACACGCCATGGGGCATCCATATCCGTATTTACGCGAAACTCGTGAGTCAAACGCGTGCTGGTGGTGTCTTCTTTGTAGTATTTGGTTGGGTCCAGGCAACGAATATCAGCTGGATTATCGGGTGTGTCGTAGTGGTTACACACGTAATACGCAGAGAATAAACCACCGTTGGTGTAACCAGTATAGTCAGTTAGCGTATCGATTTCGCGGTCAAGATATCCACCGGTGTAAACCATTTCCAGCTTGTCCAGACGCCCTTCCACCGTCCAGGTTGTCAAACCAAATTCATCTGAGTTTTCATCAGCCTGGAAGCGGTTTGCTGAACTTTCACCCGATAAAGTTGGGTCGTAGGCAAACACCCCTTCGGTGTCCAGAGTTTGTTCGGTGTGCTGAACCAGTAAGTCCCAGTTCTCGTTGATATGGTAAGACAAACCAATACGCGCACCCGAATAAACAGCATCGTTAAAATCGTCTTCTACGTGTTCGCCATTGCGAGGCGAAACAACCGCTGCGGTGTTAGGCGTAAAGCCATTTACTACGCGACGCGTATCCATTTCAGCCGGATCCGCACCATAGCCAGCCAGCGCGCCACCAGAGATTCGGTCAATGACAACCGCACTTCCGATATAACCGCCGTTGCCTGGGTCATTTTCCAGATTATCAATCCAGCCGCCCTGCTTTTCATTGTAAGCAACAACACGTAACGCCAGATCATCAGTAGGCGTAATATTGATATAGGCTTCAACTGAGTTGCTAAGCTCGCCGCCTTTGGTGGTTGAAATACTGGTGTCAAAGCCAGCAGCAAAGCCTGAATGATCGGGCTTTTTGGTGATCAGGCGAACCGTACCGGCCTGAGAACTTGCACCAAACAATGTCCCTTGTGGTCCAGGCAGTACTTCAACGCGCTGAACGTCGGTTGCATAAATATCCAGGTTGCGACCAGCCATAGAAACCGGCATTTCATCCTGATAAAAGGCAACAGAAGGCTGTAATGCCTGAACGGATGACAGCGTAATGCTTGACTGCGTCGTTGCCGCACCACGAATGTAGATCTCGTTTTGCCCCGGACCGGTTCCCTGGAACACGACATTAGGTAAAAACTCTACGTAATCCTGAAAGTTATCAATGCCCATGTTTTCAAGCGCATCACCGCTTAACGCAGAAACCGCTACAGGTACATCCTGAATCGACTCAGTCCGTTTAGTCGCAGTTACTTCAATAGTTTCAATAGAGGCCTTTGTGTCTGGTGTTTGAGCTAGAGCTTGCTGAGCAGTCAGTGCGGCCAGAATGGCGCAGCTGAGGTGTGTCTTTTTCATTAAATGAACCCTTTCTAGATTTAGAACGAATTGAATTTATTCTTATTAAATGCAATTTGAACGATACAATCGATTGCATTGTGCTTATTATATTTTTACACAATCTAAGTAACCATTGTAGCACATCCATATAAAACAGCACATTTCAACGAAATAGACAGCATAAAGGATAAAAATATAGTTTCTTGTCTAATTATTTTTCAGATGATTTTTTTGACGTGCATTTTTGTTGTATATTCTGTCAATTGAATAAAAAACTGTTGGTAGAAAGGTCATAATCTTGCAAAGCAGTCAGCAACACACGACAGAACAACCCGCATCTTTAAACAAGCCGGTATTTATTGCCGCCTCAGCTTTTATCACGCTGTTATTGATTTTTACTGTCATCAATCCCGATATGGCAAACACGGTATTCAGCACCATGCAACAATCCGTGGTAGATAACGGTAGTTGGTTTTACGTACTCACCGTGGCCGTAATTTTGTTGGTCGTGGTGTTTATTGGTGTATCAGAATACGGCGATATACGTTTGGGGCCGGATCACGCCAAACCCGAATTTTCCATACTCACCTGGCTGTCTATGCTTTTTGCGGCGGGCATGGGCATCGGCTTGATGTTCTTTGGTGTTGCCGAGCCGCTCATGCACTTTATGGCACCACCAACTGAAACCCCGAACACGGTAGAAGCAGTAAAAGAGGCCATGAAGACAACGTTCTTCCATTGGGGTTTACACGCCTGGGCGATTTACGCAATAGTTGCCCTGGTATTGGGCTATTACGCTTTTCGTCATCAACTTCCGTTAACGCTCCGGTCGACGCTGTACCCATTAATTGGCGACAAAATTTATGGTTGGCAGGGGCATGTGGTCGATGCGCTAGCGGTGACAGCGACGATTTTTGGTATTTCGACCTCGTTGGGTCTGGGCGCAAGTCAAATAAACGCGGGCCTTAACTTTGTATTCGATGTACCAAAATCCACCGCGATGCAAATCGGGATTATGACAGGCGTAGTTGGACTCGCTATTGTATCGGTAATGACCGGGCTGGAGAAAGGTATCCGTCGTCTGTCAGAAACCAATATGATCATGGCGGTCGTGTTATTGGGCTTTATTCTGGTAGCCGGGCCCACCGTGTTCTTGCTTCAAGCCTACCTGCAAAATACCGGTGCCTACCTGTCGGATATAGTACGTAACACGTTCAATTTATTTGCTTATCAGAAAACCGATTGGATTGGTGGCTGGACAATATTCTACTGGGGTTGGTGGCTAGCCTGGGCACCGTTTGTTGGACTATTTATTGCCCGTATCTCATATGGCAGAACACTGCGTGAGTTTGTGTTGGGCGTGTTATTGATCCCTACTGCTTTCACACTTTTGTGGATGACGGTTTTTGGTAATGCAGCAATCGAACTGGTATTTACCGAGGGATTCACTGAATTAGCGAACATGGTAAAGGAAGACAGTGCTGTTGCGCTTTTTGTTTTCCTGGATCACTTTCCGTTTAGCGGTATTATCAGTGTTATTGCGCTGGTCATGGTGATTATCTTCTTTGTCACATCGTGTGACTCGGGAGCCATGGTGGTGGACATGCTGTGCTCCCATGGACGAAACGACACGCCACTTTGGCAACGTGTTTACTGGGCTATCGCTGTTGGTTTAGTTGCCGCTATTTTGCTTTATGCCGGTGGACTGGGCGCTTTACAAACCATGACTATTGTTGCAGCTCTGCCCTTTTCCATTATTCTGCTTATTGCTATTGCCGGTTTGATCAAGTCGCTGCGCATCGAGAAACGTAAAAAAGACAGCCTGCAAATTACGGCAGTACAAACTGCGGTTGTGGAACATGATAAACCCTGGAAAGAGCGCCTTTCTGAACTGGTGACCTTCCCGAATAAAAAGGCGGTTTCAGGGTACATGATTCGCAATGTCTATCCCGCGCTTCACGAAATTCGCGAAGAATTTACTGAACAGCAATTCAATGCTAGCTTGGACAACAGTGATACACACGTTGCTCTGGAAGTGGAATTCAGCGGGCAAAATAACTTTATTTATGCCGTCTACCTAACCAAGACGCGACAGCCCGATATTCCTGTGTCTACCGAAGAAATACTGGACTCAGATGAAGGACAGACGTACTATCGCGCCGAAGTGCATCTGGCTGAAGGTGGCCAGGATTATGACATCATGGGATGGTCAAAAGATGGCGTAATCAACGATGTTCTGGACCACTTCCAGAAACATCAGCACTTTTTACATCTATTGAAATAGCGAGCAGGAACGTAAATGCGCAAAGATGAAGAATTACTGGTAGCCCTAAGACGCGTGATTAGGGCTGTTGATTTACGCAGTAAACAACTCAGTAAAGACGTTGGTATAACTGGACCTCAGCTCATGGTGTTGCAAAACATCGCTGAAAAACCGGGGATCATGGTGAAAGAAATTGCCGACAACATTAACCTGAGTCCTGCGACCATCACCAATATCCTGGATAGGTTAGAAGCCCGCGAGCTCGCTAACCGTATTCGCAGTACTGAAGACAAACGCAAAGTCGGTGTGTATTTAACGGAAAAAGGCCAACAAGCTGTAGAGACTGCTCCTCGCCCATTACAAGAGCACTTTGTGGAACGATTCAGTCAGTTGGCGGAATGGGAACAAAGTCAGATGATAGCAACCATGCAGCGTATTGCTGCAATGATGGATGCAGAGCAAATTGATGCCTCACCAGTACTGGCGGTAGGTACCTTAACCGAGCGCCACGATTAATTTTTGGCGCCGGCTTTTAGCGGATTTGGGCGGCCCCCGGTCACTTTGTCTGCCCGGCCTTCCTGAATGGCTTTTTCAGCCCGGCGTTTGCGCACCTCTTTTGGATCCGCAATGAGTGGTCGGTAAACTTCAATCCTGTCACCGTTTTTAACTTCAACTGTTGGCTTAACCACCCTGTTCCATACACCGACTTTCGCTTTTTTAAGTTCAATTTCAGGGTGAATATCGAGTACACCAGATGCCAGTATGGCTTGCTCAACGGTAGACCCTACGGGTACGGTTAGTTCAATTAATGACTGTTTTTCCGGTGTTGCGTAAGCCACTTCTACGTTAATCAGTTCGTCCATTACGCGTATACCACCTTGGCGCGTTGTGTAAAGGCTTTCACCATGCTCTCGGCCAGACTATTAAAAATTTTACCAAACGCCATTTCGACCATGCGATTTTTGAACTCAAAATGCAGATTCAATTCTATCTTACAAGCCGACTCTGACAGTGCGGAAAACGTCCAGCCTCCCTGGAGCTTTTTGAAAGGGCCGTCAACGAGTGTCATTTGTATGCTTTTCGCTGGTTCAAGGTAGTTTTCTGTCGTAAACCACTGCTTGATACCGGCTTTTGCAATCAGCAAAGACGCCTGCATCGCGTTGTCTTGCTGACTGATGATCTTGCTGTCTGAACAACCCGGTAAAAACTCGGAATACGCATTCACATCGTTTACCAGATCAAACATTGACTGCGCGCTAAAAGCGACCAGCGCACTTCGCTGAATTGTAGGCATATCATTAATATTTCAATAACTCGGTAACAGCAGTTTACCATAAAACTGTTCGCTGGCGCACAATCGAAAAGCGTTGTATTAACAAGCAAGAATATTTAATAGCCAGTTCAGGAAATACGAGACAAGCGTTGCGCAATCAGTATAATAGCGCCCATGAAAAAGAATAAATCCAAACAATCCACAGGTACTATCGCGCTAAACAAAAAGGCGCGTCACGACTATTACCTCGAAGATAAATTTGAAGCCGGCATATCCTTACAGGGATGGGAGCTGAAAAGTATTCGCGACGGTAAAGTGAATATTAAAGACACCTATGTGATTATCCAAAATGGCGAGGCATACCTGGTTGGTTGTCGTATTACGCCATTGAATCAGGCGTCAACACACGTAATTTGCGAGCCAGAACGTGCGCGTAAATTGCTGCTCAGCAGGCGTGAGCTTGATCGCTTAATGGGTGCACGAGACCGACAAGGCTACTCGATTGTTTCCACCGCCATGTACTGGAAAAAGTGCTGGGTTAAACTGGAAATTCACCTTGCTAAAGGTAAGCAGAGTCACGACAAGCGCGACACCATTAAAGATCGCGACTGGGACCGTCAAAAAGCCCGTGTGATGAAGCACAAAGCTTAGTTTGCTTAATATCAGAGGCGTGTTTACAGCGCCTCTGCAAACCACTCTGTTGTCATCTTCAGCAACTGCTCATCCTGATCAGCGCTATCATCAAGAACATTAAAAATGTGATCAGCACCTTTTATGATCACTGCTCGGGCTTCATTACTTCCAGTCGCATTAATTAGTCTTGTTGCTGCGCTCGGTGGTACTACCGAATCTCTGCTCCCCGCAATAGCAAGCACAGAACCTTTGAAATACTGCATGTCAGATAGTGACTTATTCACTTTTACCTGTTCAAACCAGTCTATACTAATCATCAGTGGCGTTCGCCATGCGTACTGTTGCTCAACTTGCCCTTCGGCTTTCGCTTTCATATAGAGCGATTCAAACATATCAGCAAACGGGCCTACTCCATCAGAAGCCACCGACGACCAGGCCACAAAGCTCTTTATATCCGGTTGTTGCGCTAACAATAACTGTGCAATTAATCCGCCTTGGCTAAATCCAACAACACCGAATCGATTCGCATCGACATCAGGCTGATTCATCATATATTGCATTGCCAGCGTGGCATCTCTTACCGCACTGTGTAAGGTGTAGTGCGTATAGTCTACCGGGCTGTCACCGGTACCCGCAAAATCAATGCGTATGGAAGCAATGCCCTGTCCGGCTAACTGTTCAGCAAGCCTTTGGTACAGATTCCCAACCTCATTTTTATGTGACGCACTGCCGTGAAGCAGTATAACGGCAGGCACGGGTATGGCTGTATCCGGTACCACTATGATGGCCGGAACATCATAGTCGCCGTTATCTAAAAGTAGCGATTCAGACTTAATCTCTGCACTTACAGCAAATGCCAATAAACTCAGACCAAGCAGACTCAAAACAAGTTTCTTCATGAAAAAACCTCAACCTATTACCAGTTAATACACAGCGCGATATTTAGCAACAATATCAGCCATGACGGCCAGAGCGATTTCAGAGGGTGTTTTGCTGCCGATATCCAACCCAATTGGCATGTGAATTTTGGCCAGTGTTTGATCGTCCAACTGCCCTATCCGCTGTAACCGCTCTGCCCTGTTTTTTGAAGTGCGTTTTGACCCCATCACCCCAATGTAAAATGCCTCCGTGTTTACGGCATCCAGCATGGTGGTATCGTCGACTCTGGCATCGTGAGTCAATGATACAATCGCCGTTTGCTCATGCACTGTGTCGGGCTGCAAAATGTAATCAGCCGGAAATACAGGTACAATTTGACACCCTGACAGTGTCACTCTGGCAAGTTCTTCCTGACGATGCTCACATACAATGACTTCAAAACCGAGCGCCAATGCAAACTGTACGCAATACTCGGCAACTGGAGAAATACCCGCAATGATCAATCGCTTTGCCGGCCCTATTCGAACAAAGACAGGCGACTCGCCCCCCTGCCAGTCTACCGGCGACTGCGAAACCGACGCAGGACTGAGCGATACGTCAGCACTTTTCAAATCTATGGTACGAGTGAGTAGACGCCGGCCACGAATGGCATCGAGGTAGTCTACAAAATGATTTATCCAGGCATTTGACGGCTTAATATACTCAACGCATACGGTTAAAATACCACCACAAGGTAGCTTTATTTCGCCGTTGCTCTGTCCGTCACCATATCGCTGAATAGCAACAGGCTGTAATGATTCAGGCGAGCCGAGTTGCGCCAAAAATTCATCTTCCACGCAGCCACCCGACAAAGAACCGACCCATTCACTGGCACTGCAAGCAGCAAATAAACTGCCCGGCTCTCTGGGAGAAGATCCCCAGGTCGATAGCACTGTACAAAACCAAACTGGCTGACTGTTATTTAGCCACGCCAATACCTGCTCTACGACTTTTACATCCAAGGGTTGCATTATTCCAAATTACCCCTATATCTGTTATGTGGGTAATGTAACAAAAAAACGCGGCTCACCAACAGGATACAATGCCACATTTGGATGAAATCCTGACACAAAACGGTGAAATGCCAGTTGTACACAACTCACTTTCGCGATACCATTCGCGCTAACACTCCGGGGCTGATTAGGATTCGACAGGATCTAGGAAGCTGGAGGTGCATGCAGAGGAGCGGTTTGCCTCTTAAAAAGCCGCATTTAAATAGTCGCAAACGACGAAAACTACGCACTAGCCGCTTAATAACCGGCATAGGCCCTTCCACCTAAGCTCTGTCTGCTAGCCAGGATTTCGGAAGGTCATTAAAGCAAACTAGCGAGGGAAACTCTCCTGAGGTTGAACCGCGAAATAGTATCAGGACAGCTACCAGGAACCCTGTTTGTCGGGGTCCAAAGTAGTTAAATAAAAGACAGACTAAGCATGTAGTACCAAAGGTAGACATTTTCTGGACGCGGGTTCAAATCCCGCCAGCTCCACCAAATATAAACCCTGTGCCGAAAGGCATGGGGTTTTCTTTTACCTGAAGTCAGTAAAACAATTTCCCTATCCAACCATCTCAGGCTTTGGCAGGCTTATGGTAAATTGCGCCCCAAGCCCGTACTCGCCTTCTACATTATCCGCAACAATCGTTTCTTTCAGATTATCTTCGATGATCATTTTGCACATATACAGGCCCATCCCCGTACCTTCGCCCTGCGCTTTTGTCGTAAAGTATGGTTCGAATATTCTTAAAAGAACTGCATCTGAAATACCACCTCCAGAGTCATAAACACTCATCGTGTTTTCATTGAGTTGTATAACGATATGCTTATTTTCAGAGTCTGTTGAGATCAATGCATCCCTGGCATTATTCAGTAAATTTAAAAAGACTTGTTGAAGTTCAGACTTATAGGCGTAAACACTTACCGGCTCCCCCCTGAGCTCTAACTCAATATCCTTATTGCTCAGCTGCACAGACTGCATTCTTATGATCTCTTCTACCGCTTCACGCAAATCAAAAACAGATTTCTCCTTGTCTATCCTGAAGAAATTTCTGAAGTCGTCGATCGTTTTGCTCATGAACTTTATAGTTTGCATATTTTCATTCGCAAAATTATCCAGATACGCATCTAAATCCTCTGTTTTCTTTACAAAGTATTTAAGTGACTGTATTCGGATCGCCAGTTCATTCAGGGGCTGGCGCCATTGGTGCGCTATGGCGCCAATCATTTCGCCCATTGATGCTAACTTGGCCTGCTGAGCAAACCAATGATCGCGTTTTTGCTCTGCCTGAAATGCCCGGTATGCCGTTTCGTCGAGCCGCAACGCCAGGCGTTCAACGAAATCTTCCAACACTTTACTGCTTAGCTCCGTTCTTGCACGCACATCACAAGTAAAAGCAACTAGCTCCGTCTCACCTACATAATAGACGTATCGAGAGTCCATTAAACTCAATATATCAATACCTTGCAGGTGCTCTCTACTTAGTACCGTGATTAACTGATTGTAGTGATAATAAAGCTCTGCTCCACTAGTCGCTCTTGGCAATAACTCCAGAATCACCGCCTGATAAGTGAGCCTGAAC
This sequence comes from Aestuariibacter sp., assembly GCA_017794925.1. Classification (GTDB taxonomy): domain Bacteria; phylum Pseudomonadota; class Gammaproteobacteria; order Enterobacterales; family Alteromonadaceae; genus Alteromonas. Next base: position 3,508,840 of record CP051238.1, read on the forward strand.
CGCTCTGGTGCTTCAAAAAAGTCAAACACTGCTTCCAGGCAGTCTCTGGCATCTTCACTAGCTTCGACAGCCACCAACTTTATTGCATCATCAGGCAGATTTTTGGATATAACTTTTTTTGTCGATATAGAAAGCGACTTGTTCAACGCCCTGGATTTATACCGATCATTTTTTTGCGCTGTTCGCTCTGTATTTTCTGTATCAAGTTGTTCAGATTGATCAATAGTCTTTGAGTTTGCCAGATGTTCCGACAACGTTCTGGCTTCGAAATCAAAGTTTGATGCGGGTACAGGCATAGAAGACAAGTTTTCAACACTGACTAGCCCTAAAAAGGCATCATCATTTTTGCTGGTAAAGTTATTTTTTACACGTTCAACTATGTTCTCAAGAACAGGCTTATTTACATCTGTGAACACCTCAGTATATTTATCGGTAATGCCATCGCTACACACGGCAATAATATCTTTAGCGTGAAGTTTTATCGCATACCTTTCAATATGTTTGGGTGGTGCGGTGCCCATCATTCCTGCTTGCTTACCAAGCCTAACCCACTCTCCATTTCGCCACATATGTAACTGCAAATCGCCTACGCAGCAGTAATTTATTATCGGCAGGGAATTATCAATTCTACCCACGAACAACATCACACCCAGCCCGCTGACGCTGTCAGACTGACTGATCACATTAAACAACTCGTAGCTATCCTGATGTTGATTCTGTTCAACCAACTCTTCAATAGTTCGTCGTACCCGACCGACCTCTATGTTGCCATGTCCACCAACATCGCCAGCAACGATTAGACTGTCAGTTGAACGCTCTTTATAGAGGAAAAAATCGCCACAACTTTGCTTTGACTTACAGGGCTTGATGAAGGATTTAACAGCTATCATAAAATCAGCTTCCTACAGTTAATATTGGTACCGGAAGTCGATGTCTGAAGCGTAAAATCGTCGCATAACCTGACAATTGAAGCCATACCAAGCCCTAAACTTCCCGAACTACTTATGCCCTCAGAAAACGCGCTCTCCAAGGGAATACCGAAGCCAGCTCCACTGTCATTAGCGTCTATGTAAAGACTGTCCTTCTCTGCGAATAAACGGAGGGTTCCACAACTTCCGTATTTAATAATGTTATAGGCGAGTTCAGAGCAGACAATCACCGATTCGGTAATTTTAATGGGGTCAGTGGTTAATTGCTCAATCCAGTACTGCACGCTATTGAGCAGTTGATGCACATCGGTTTTTTGGTCAATATCAAAAACTTTGCACTGCATGTTTAACATCTAACTCAGTACGCACTGGTATATCATCGATGAATGCGCTGATTACCAATGCACATTGCGGATTAATGCCACACACCATGACCGGCAGCCCTATCACTTCCAGCGCACTGACTATCTTAGTCACCTTTAGGAAATCGTCGCTGGTGAGCACCTCTATTTGTTGCAAATTCAGTACCGCACCATCTGGCTCAATACTCGTTACCAAGTCACATAATTTATGGCAGATATCATCTCGCATAAGATCACCGTGAACTACGTCCACTACCGCCTTGTGTTCAAAGGATGACAGCTTACTTTTAAGCGTTTTCATTCAGATTTAACGAGAGTATAGCCAACTGCATTGTAGGCTTTGGCAATTGCATCTTTCAGTGTATTAGTCGTTTCCAGTGTGGTTACGTCCATACCCAGGTTTACTATATTCTGTGCAATGACTGGTGATATGCCAGATATGATGACTTTACACCCCATCAGACGGGTAGCTTTTGCAATTTTAATTAGGTGCGTTGCAACTGAGCTGTCTACAATATTCACGCCCGCAATATCTATCACCGCCACTTTGGTCTCTTGCTGCTTAATGTTCCAAAAAATGTCTTCCATCACTTTCTGAGACTTAACAGAGTCCATTGCACCTACCAATGGCACCATTAGTATTTGTTCAGCAATTTTGAGTAAAGGCAGGTCAAATTTGGCAGATTCAATTTGTTCCTGCATATCGTTAATCTCAGTACGCTGTGATGCAATTTCCTGCTCGAGTATTTGTGCTTTCTTCGCCACGTCACCGCTTTTCGTAGATGACGGGTTATTTGACAGGCTGGCCATGTTGTCCTCCCAACAACCAGAATTCTTAAATTTAAAATAGACCAACAAAATCAAATTTCCACTGAATGAATTACAAGAAAATGCGGGCTAATGATGAAAATTTCTAATTATTTACTACGCTGATATTAGGGTACATCCATCTTGATAATCACCAATGGTAAATGGGCTAAGAATACTGATTGCTGATGATGCAGTAACCACTATAGAGATCTTACAGTTTTTGTTTGAACAGGAAGGCGCACTCGTCACAGTGGCAGAAAACGGTGAAGTTGCGCTTAATTTCGTAAGAGCCAACCAATTCGACATTGTTTTAATGGATATTCAAATGCCAGTCTGTGATGGCATTCAAGCCACAAAACAGATCAGGGAGTTTAATACGCAAATTCCTATCATTGCTGTTACTGCAGCATCTGAGTCTGAAGCGCAGGAATTTGAAAAGTTTGGTTTTAATGACTTCTTTCAAAAGCCGGTCGACTTTGCTCTGTTGCAAGAGAAAATTGGACAATATGCCTGACAGCCTGAAGTATCGTGAGCAAGCTTTATCAGGAAGACATCCAAATCAAATCAAAAGCCTGAAAACCATGATCTTCCTCAACACATTCACCATTTGAAGTCTTTATACTTTGGATTAAAGTGCAGGTACTACGCGCGCAACATCAACAATAAAAACGGGATTTGCCCCAATGAAAACATTTTGGCAGTTGTATAACGTTATCGAACAGAAGTTATTTTTCACGCTATCACGAAAAATCATCGGCAATATTAGCTTTTTGTTTATATTCCAGATTATCAACTTTTCCATGTTTTATTCGATGCTTTCTGCTCCGCCAGAGGAGCAGCTCGCCATGCAGGGCACGGTCATTACGGTGTTTGCGGTCAGTACCTTGTGTTTTGGATTTACCATTTTTTATCTGCATCACCTGATTGTTCGTCCCGTAAAAGCATTGCTCTCTACGTTAAATCACATTAATCATACCCAGGGCGACCTCTCAACCCGCCTACCCGCTTTTACCTGTGATGAATTCAGCGAGCTGTCGGAGGCCTACAACACTTTTGCAAATAACCTGGCAAGGCTGATTGCACAAATTTATCAAGATGCAGAAAAGGCAGCCACAGCCAATAACACGGTTAGCCAAATCGTTAACACCGTAAATTCACAGGCTGCACAACAAAAACACAACAGTCAGAGTATTAGCCAGTCCGCACTGGATGTCAGCCATCGAATCGATCATATTGTGTCGGCCGCCGAGCAGGTTTCTACCTCGAATGAAGTCAATTTGAATAATTCGGTTACCGCTAACGACACCTTGCAAACGTCTCAGGAACAAATTAACAGTATTACTGAACTGCTTAACCAATTTGCCAGCACCGTAACCGGCCTGCAAAACAATGCTGAAAATGTGCGCAATATATTAAAAATGGTTGAAGGCTTTGCCGATCAAACCAATTTACTGGCATTAAACGCCGCCATCGAAGCAGCCAGAGCTGGAGAGGCCGGAAGAGGCTTTGCTGTTGTGGCAGATGAAGTGCGCAGTTTGTCGGCAAAAGTGGCCGACGCGACACAGCAAATCAGTAAATTCCTGAATGAAATGGATACCCTCGTTAAGGAAACACAGAACGAGTCTGGACGACTCATTGATGTTTCTACTGCCATGAACGAAAGCGTTAATTTTACGCGTGACACCTTCGCCAGAATGATGCGCGATTTTAATGAAAACATCGCGGCATTCTCGCAAATCCTGGAAGCCGTTAATGCACTGAATGCTCAACACCAAACCGCAACAGGCATTGCAACAAATATTGCAAAGGTGAGCGACGATATTCAGCATCAATTGGAACAAACGGTGAATGAAGCCTCAAGAGCCAAAAACCTGGCCAATTCGACTCAACAAGGCCTAACGCAATTTGTTGTTAAGGCTTAATCTGTTCTGCATTAATCTAAACTTAATGCGAAAACGTATTACGGGTGATTGTGAATTAATGGGAATGAATGTTGAGCAAAATTACCCGTCAGTACAGTGCCGACGAACTGTCACGGATCATCGAAATGGCTTGGGAGGACCGCACGCCATTTGAAGCCATAGAAAACCTGTTTGGTGTTAACCAGGACGCTGTCATCAAAATCATGCGCAGTGAACTAAAGCCATCAAGCTTCCGGATGTGGCGCAAACGCACTCAGGGCAGAAATACCAAGCATATAAAATTGCGTTCACCTGAGATCGACCGCGGCTATTGCCCTACTCAGTATAAGCAGCGCTAACATGGTGGCAAACCGCTTAGCCAGTGGCGGGCACTTATTCACTCTATCGTTTAAACAGTAAACATGACTTCGCGAAACGATAAGTCAATCAGCGTAGTGTGGTTTAAACGTGACATGCGGCTGCAGGATCATCACGCTATTAACGCCGCTTGGGAAAGCGGTGCTCCCGTATTGCCTGTATACCTTTTTGAGCCGTCAATGATGATTGATCCGCATTACAATGAGCGACACTGGCGTTTCGTATGGCAAAGTCTGTTAGACATGGAGCAGCAACTTAAACCGCTCAATGCCAGTTTGCATGTCAGCTATGACGACGCTTTACCTTTCTTTAAACGGCTCCATCAGCATTACCACTTCATAACACTATACAGCTATGAAGAGGTGGGACTATCTTGTACTTTTGAGAGAGACAAACAACTTAAAGCCTGGTGTAACTCGGTGGGTGTGGAATGGAAAGAATTCCCCTATGCGGGTGTTATTAGGGGGCTGACTCACCGAAAACAGTGGTTATCAAACTGGCGCAAACAAATGCGTTCTGCGCCATTGAATACACCGATTCATAAAATGAGTTGGGTGACGAACAAATCACTCGTTACCCGTGTACCCAGTGACATATCGGCTAAGTTGCATCAACCTGATGAACACATGCAAATTGGCGGAGAGTCACAGGCTCACCAAACCCTCATATCCTTTCTCGATAATCGTCATTATCATTACCACAAACACATTTCCAGCCCGCTCAAAAGCTTTAACAGCTGTTCACGTTTATCACCGTACCTGGCCTGGGGAAATTTGAGTGTAAAACAAGTCTATCAGGCTATATCTGCCAGCCAAACACCACTACCCCGCTCGCTGCAAGCCTTTGTATCGCGGCTGCATTGGCACTGCCATTTTATTCAAAAATTCGAAAGTGAATGCGAGCAAGAATTCAGGCCTGTTAACGCTGCTTATCAACATTTTCCGTACAGAAATGACGAAAAGGCAATGCAGCAATTTAACGCATGGTGTGAAGGCAATACCGGCATTCCCATGGTTGATGCCTGCATGCGCAGTGTTATAAAAACCGGCTACCTGAACTTCAGGATGCGGGCTATGCTGGTAAGCTTCCTTACTCATTATTTGCTGATTGACTGGCGAAAAGGTGCGCTTCACCTGGCACAACAGTTTCTGGATTTTGAACCGGGTATTCATTACCCGCAGTTTCAAATGCAAGCCGGAGTAACCGGTACAAATACGCTGCGGGTTTACAACCCGGTGAAACAAGCTCAAGACAACGACCCAAACGGGGAGTTTATTCGAAAATGGGTACCTGAAATCGCACATCTGGATATTGAGGATTTGTTTGCTCCCTGGCAAATCCCACCGCTTACGCAATTAACGCTCGACTCACCCTTGCCACCGCGCTATGTGAACCCGGTAGCCATTCCAGAAGATATTATTCCGCCACACAGAGACTTGTTGTGGAAATGGCGTGAGCGAGACGATGTCAGAAAAGAAGCCCGCCGTGTGTTGTATCGTCACAGCAATCCGGGATAGCTTGTTGCTTCAGTGTGTGCTCAACGGGGCGGTAGAAGCAGTATGCATCTGATCACACTTTTCCAGCGTCAGGGTTGGCGGCAGCAGACTGATATTTAGCGAACCCGCTTTTGACAGTAACCCCATACCTAAAATGTTGTTGGCTCTTGGCATGACGGCAACCTGCACATCTTCAAATGCACAGGCATCACTTAGCGCAAACGCCGTCAGGCGATAGGTTTTGATCTTTTTAATTTGCCCGTTTGCAAGTCGGGCATTAACGTAGCCCGCCTCAGTTGCAGGCTCGTTTGCGCTCAATTTTTTAAACGTGTCAGGGGTCAGTAATGTAAGCGACGAGCCCGTGTCTAACAAAAACTGTGCGTCGTCAACTGCCTGGGTATGGATGCGCAAATACAACGTACCACCCTCACTTTGCTGCAAAGCAAACTGCTCAGCGTACGCCGTATTGAAGACACAGTATATGAGCAATAATGTGGAGAAAACACTCAGTTTGCTTTTCATAGCAAAGACACGCCTTGGCCGACCTTATTGAAAAGAACGCAAGTTAAACGCCACTTATTAACCAACTCATATTTAATGACTTTTATCCAAACGCATCGCACCAACTCACCATAATCAAGCATGCGAGCACTGTTTTTGTGCAAACCTTAAATAATTGATATTTATTTTGTGAATTAATTCATAAATTGATAGCTTTTAACTATCACGAGACAGGCTTTAAACTTTAGATTAAGTGCTTATATTATCGCAACAGAACATAGACATAGATAGCAACTTCAAATAAAAGGTCACTTATTATGAAGAAAAGCGCATTATCGTTATTCTTTACTACCGGCATCCTTGCATGCACATCAATGGAGCACGTCAATGCCTCAGAAGCAGGTACCACTGCTTCGCAAAACTCCTCACAGGTTGTCACTGAATTCTCGGGAAAGCCACCGTTTAAAAGACAACGCGTTGTCGGCGAGACAATGGATATGGCTCAGTTTGAAGTGGTAACATCGGCACAAACATGCCAGGCCAATAAAGCCACTATGCGCGGTAAACCACCGTTTAAGCGCAGTAGCGAATGCGTGGAATCGGTCGACCTGGCGCAATTCGAAGTCACCAACGAAGAAAAGACAACGCAATTTAACGGTCGCCCTCCTTTTAAGCGTCACTAAAACCTAATTAAGACGATAGCAACTCCCTGAACCAACCCTTTGCCGACGACCACGTTCGTCGGCTTTTTTATATTCTTTCCTGTCGGTTTCTTCCCCTTTCGCACTTCCTGCACAATATTCCGTTACCGCCTCGGCCCCGGCTTCCTCTTACCAAAATACTATCTCTATACCCATTTTGATGTTCTATTTTTTCGATTAGGTCGTGTAGTTTTATTCATCACTGTTAGCCCACACAATTCGGTATTCTATTTGCTACGAATTCGTTGGTATTCATATAAACATCTGAACAGGAGTCTGGATCATGAAAAGTGCATTGGTTGTAGAAGGCGGTGCGATGCGCGGCATTTTTGCGGCAGGTGTGCTAGATACGTTCCAGCTTCAGCACTATAACCCATTTGATATGGTGCTCGGAGTGTCTGCGGGTGCCACAAGTGCTGCAGGTTATGTAACAGGCAATGCGCCTCGGAATCGTAAAATAATTACCCGCCTTGCCACACAACGTGAGTTTTTTAATCCCGTTCGTTTTATGTTGAAAGGCCATATGACCGATGTGAAATGGCTATGGCTGGAGGCGCAGGCCAGGTATCCGATAAACGCGGAAGCCCTGGCGACATCTACGCCGTTAATTGCTGTTATAACCAATATGCGCACAGGTGAGCCGGAATATCACCGTGTTACCGCTGACAACATAGATGTGTTAATGGAAGCGACCTGCGCCTTACCGATGGCGTATCGCACGCCTCCCCGTTATCAGGGGGTCCGCTATGTTGATGGCGGTGTGACAGACGCGATTCCGGTGCAGTACGCCTATGAGCAGGGTTTTAAGGACATCACGGTCATACTCAGCCAGCCCTGGGGTTATCAAAAAGCCGAGGAAAAAGGCACCTGGGTCGCCAACAAGGTGTTTGCCCGCTACCCAAAACTGATACAAGCCATACAGCAACGTGCTACGCGCTACAACGATACATTGGCATTTATTGCTTCACCGCCCGCTGACTGCCGGATTAATGTTATCGTTCCGCCAGCAGAGTTCGGTGTCGGCAGGTTGACTATGCGCCGCGATAAACTTATTCACGGCTATCAGATGGGACGTCACGCCGCGCAGTCTTATCTGGCTCAACTGCGCGACATGGCGGCTTAAATAATTTTCCTGCTATGCCGCTAACTGTCCGAATTCGTTACTGGCAGCCCGCGTGCTGCAGTATACACGTCTACAGCGGCACTCAGCGCGCTCTGGTAGCGATTGATCACGTTCAACTGGGCACTAAACCAGCTACGCTGGGCGTTAAGCAAATTCAGGAAATCGCTGTCGCCCGACTTATATCTGGCCTGGGCTAAATCGTACAACCGTTGATTGTTTTCCAGTTCAATCAAATCCAATGCATACGCTTCACGCTGAAAACGATAATTATCGGCTGCATCCTGCATTTCCTGCGCAGCGCTAATGATGGTTGTCATTAAGTTATTGAATGCAATTTGAGTATCCACGTTGGCAACCCGTTCGGCTTGTTCACGTTTGCCGTTGTCAAACAGCACCATGGCCGAGCTTAGCGCTGCCGAGAGAGACCAGCCGGTGGCAAGATCGGTAAGGTCTGACATGCCCAGATCCGCGCTTAAACTCAACCCTGGCAAACCGGCAATACTGGCCTGATAAACACTAATGTCCGCCAACTGAAGCTGCAAAAAGGCCGCGGCGACATCCGGGCGCTGACGCAATACACTGGCAGGCTGTTGAACGTCAATTTCCGGCAATGCCAGACTATTCACCGGTGCCGTGAATTCTCGCTGCTGAAACTGGCTGTCGGCCAATAACGCAGCCAAGGCACGATTATTAATGGCTAATTGATTCGACAGACGCAATACCTCATTTCGGGCACTTAACAGCGTGTTGCGCTGCTGCGCAAGCTCTATGCCCGATGCGCTACCAGCGTCGTACCGCAACTGAATTAACGACAAAAGCTGTTCTGATGCCGTCACATTTTGCTTTGCTATAGCTAAGCGTTGTTGCAACGACAACTGAGTAAAATACGCATTAGCGAGCTGACGCTGCAATAGCACAGACTGGTTTCGAAGTTGCGCCTGGCTCACATCAATATTCAATGTAGACGCCAGAATACTGGCTTCACGCGAGCCCCAAATATCCACGTCATAACTCGCGCCTATTGAAGCGGATGAGCTAAGTGACGTGAGACCTGTATCCAGATTTTCGCCACTGCGACCACTCAACCGCCCAGACACGGTAGGTAAATTATCTGCTCGAGTCTGCCCCAGTTGAAATTGCGCACGTTGTACACGAAGCGACGCCGTGGCTAAATCCAGATTCTGTGCGGCGAGTTGCGCCATTAGCGCCGATAACTCTGGTGAGTCGAACCCTTGCCACCAGTTCGTATCTACCGATACCATTGCTGCGTTCTTTGGGCCAGTAAAGCTTTCTGGCAATTGCACCTTTGGAAAACTCCGCTGAGGTTGCATACTGCATGCACTTAATACAAAGACAGCGGACATGGCTAACGAAACGGCAGCAGCACGCTGGCTAAAATGAACTAAACGACGTGCCATAAACTAATCCTCAGCCAACGCATCAATAGGGTTTAACCGGGCAGCCTTGTGTGCCGGTGCAAAGCCAAACAACACACCCACCGCCAACGACGTAACAAAAGCCAGCACTGGCGGTAATAAGGTATAGGCCACCGAGACTGAAAACTGTGACAGTACGAAAATCACGGCATACCCCAGTAAAATTCCCACGCAACCGCCCATAACACATACCACCCAGGCTTCTATATTGAACTGCTTTAAAATGTCGCCGGGTTTAGCGCCGGTCGCCATGCGCAGCCCGATTTCGCGTTTTCGCTCCGACACATTCACCAACATAATGTTCATCACGCCGATACCACCAACAAACAGCGATATGCCCGCCACAGACGCCAGTAACCAGGTCAGGGTATTCTGGGTTTCCGTGACCGCTTCGACCAGTGAATCCGTGGTCCGCACCATTACATCTTCCTTGCCATGGCGTGCCGTTAATATAGCCAGTGCTTCTTCCTGAACACCGGATGCGGCTTCTGTAGATGCAGCTTTAATGGTGATGCCACTTAAATACGGGCGTCCGAAGGCCTTCAAGCGCCCGGTAGAAATGGGAATTAAGACTTCGTCGTCCATGTCGTTTCCGCCTGCACTGGCACCTTTGGATTTCAGCACCCCAATCACCTGATAAAACGCATTTTTCATTAAAATGTATTCGCCGATGGCGCGGTATTTATTTTCAAACAAGGTTTCGGCGACGGTATCGCCTATCACGACCACTGGCGCATAGCTGTCGACATCTTCGTTAGTAAAAAAGACGCCCTGAGACATTTCCCAGTCTTTGGCATAAAAATACGCAGGCGTGGTACCGGTTATCCGGCCTGAGAAGTCATTTTCACCAAAGCGCATGGTGGCACGCGTACTTCGCTCTGGCGCGACATATAGAGCCCCCTCTATTGCTTCGAGTGCTTTTGCGTCTTCTATAGTCAGAGATGCGATATCACCTGAACTACGATTATTTCGGCCGCCAGGACGAATCGAAATCAGATTTGTGCCTATAGTTTCAATACGTTTGAGCACGTCCTGCTTTCCGCCCTCACCTATTGCCATCATGTTAACCACCGCAGCGACCCCAATGATGATGCCCAGTAAGGTAAGTAACGTTCGAAACCAGTTTAACCGCAGCGATGAAAACGCCATGCTCAAAGCAGCGCCCGTTGAAATACTGGGAAAGACATTAACCTTAGGCGGTTGTTGCTGCTCAGACTCAACTGACTGCATTTCTGCTGCGCCAGTATCTTCAACAATTTCGCCGTCCAGCAGTTTCACCTGACGTTGGGCGTGCTCTGCAACAGCTAGATCGTGGGTAATTAGAATAATTGTTACCCCCTCCTGGTGTAGTGATTTGAGCAGGGCTAGCAACTGTTCGCCGCTGGCTGAATCCAGTGCACCGGTAGGTTCGTCGGCCAGTATCACTTCAGCGCCATTAATCAGCGCCCGGGCTACTGACACTCGCTGTTGCTGCCCGCCCGACAATTCGCCAGGACGATGGGTAATGCGATCCTCAAGCCCTAATTTGCCCAGCAATTGCGCTGCGTGAGCATTACGCTCAACCTCGCTGGTGTTACTGTAAATGGCTGGCAGCGCAACGTTTTGTTGTGCCGTTAACGTTGAGAGCAGCTGATAGCGCTGGAACACAAAACCAAAGGTTTTGAGCCGTAATGCAGCCAGTTGGTTGTCATCGAGATCCGCCACAGACTGGCCGTGAATCCGATAAGTACCAGAACTGGGTTTGTCCAGGCAGCCCAGAATATTCATCATGGTGGATTTACCCGAACCCGATTGCCCCATGATGGCCACAAACTCGCCTTTCTGAATGGTAAGCGACACCTGCTTGAGTGCCGTGACTTCTGCACCTTCAGACTGATAACTACGACTGACGTTATCCAGTGAAATTAATGGGTTAGAAGCCACCACGACGCCCTCCGCCAGGCATGCCCGGCGGCATTCCCGGTGGACCATTTTGCTGACCGCGCTGACTTCGTGCAGCAGCACCACGCACACCCACCACGACCTGCTCGCCTTCGCTCAGACCGTCAAGGATCTCAGCAACGGTGCGATTTCTAATACCCACTTTGACCTGACGCTGTTCATTGCCTTGCTCGGTAGCAACCAGGACAAACGGATTTCTCGGCGGTCCTTTTATGGCGGCCAGAGGCACCAATAACGTATTTGTTTTTTGTTCCTGTACAAAAAACACCTGGGTGGTCATGGCGTCCATGAGCGCCCCACTGTCGTTTTGAATATCAATGAGCACCTGATACAGCACAACATCGTTCACCACGTTTGGCGTCGGTAGAACCTGGCGCACCGTTGAATGGTAACGCGTTCTGGTATCGCCCAGTGTAGTGAAGTAAACGGGCATACCGGGATACAGTTTACCTACATCTGCTTCAGACACTTCGGCCCGAACGGTCATGGTGTTTAAATCTGAGATTTGCAGTAGTGTGGGCGCATTTTGATTGGCGTTCAGGGTTTGGCCCTGACGCACTTTAATCGTTGCAACCGTCCCCGCAATGGGTGCGTAAATTTTCGCAAAGCCCAGTGTTGCTCTGTCACCCTCTAGCGAGGCTTCATCGGCTTTGATTTGTGCAATCGACGCGCTGATCTTTGAATCCAGTACACGCACATTGGTTTGACTGGCGTACACTTCGTCTTCACTCACGGCATCTTGCGCGTGCAAGCGTTCGTTGCGTTTAGCGCGCAATATGGCCAGCTCTCGTTCAGCTTTCAACTGTTCAAGCTGTGCACGTTTGTTCTCAAGGTTGGCTTCGGTTTTTTGTACCTGGGTACGAAACACCGTGGCATCAATGTCTACCAATAACTGACCTTCGGTAACTACGTCACCTTCTTCAACATAAATCGCATCAACCTGTCCGGAGACCTGCGCCCCAACTTCAACGTACCGCTTGGGCTCAAGTTGACCAGTGGCCACAATGGTTTTCTCTATATCGCCATGATGCGCGGGCGCCAGCAATTGTGCTTCGTTGTCGGCTGCAGGGGCATAAATGCTATAAAGCGCATAGGCAAACGCGCCAATAATAATCAGAAGCACCGCGACTTTCACAGTCAGTCCGTACCGTCTCAACATGGGGTTATTTCTCTTGATTTAATCACTTACATCACTCTGTTATCGTTATGAAAACGCTACCAATTGAGCGACATTGATACGTGATAAATCATACAATTCAAGTGACTTAACGTATCTTTACACTGCGTTGACTTTACTGCTTCAATGGTGGAACAAAATGGTGAGATTTAAGATATTTCGCAGCCAATTGGAGGCGGGATATTCTTAGGCGAAGGTATGAATGAGCTTTTCAATCGCGAACAGCAGGCCGCCGATAAGCCCACCAACCAGGGTGCCGTTTATGCGGACTTTTTGCAGATCTTTGCCAATGTTCAGCTCGATCTGCTGCGACAATTGTGTCGCGTCCCAGCTTTCGATGGTCTTACGAATATGCCCAGCCAGAAAAGACGCCATTTCAGGCGCAGCATAGCGAGCGGCCACACCAATGTGATAATCAACAGCCTGCTGCAGTGTATTGTCCTGGGCCAACTTATCACCACTGGCTTGTAACCACATGGCTAAACGCGTTCTGATCTGGCCGTTTTCTGCAGCAATATCGCTGGCTAGCCACTGCCTCATTTCGGCAAAAATACTATTCAGGTATCGCCCAACTGTGTCGCTATTAATCAGTCGATCCCGGAAGTCATTCAGTTTTTGTTGCGCTTCTGCGTTATGCTCAAGATCATCGATGAACCGTGCAAGCTGTGTATTTAGTTCGATTCGAATAGGATGCTGAGGGTCCTGACTAACGTCAGAAAGAATATGCGCCAGCGCACTCACTGCAATGTTGGCCCCCTGCTCACTTAGCCAGCCTGAAGGCAGAATTTTCTCCAACCTGCGATGTTCTGTTTTCAGCCAGTCAGTTAGCTTTTCGGCAATAAATTCTTGGGTCGCTTCCTGCTGTAACGATTCCGATAGTTTATCTAACAATTTATTTAGCAGCTTCTGATGACGACCATCACGGGTCATTACCTTCACCCCACCCGCCACAATCGCGCCCAGCTCAATGTGACTTAGCGCACTGTGAATACCCTTGTGCAACGCCGCTTTAACAGGTGCATCGTCAATAACATTTAGCAATCCGGCCAGACTATCACCAAAATACTTTGCCAAACGCGTTGCGTTTTTCGGTTGTTGTAACCAGGTACCCATGGCTTTTGCGGGGTGACTTCCAGACACCAAATTTTCAATCGCGTCGTTATGAAAGAACTTGTCTTTCACAAACACAGCAAGGTTTTGAGCAATTACAGACTGATTACTCGCTACAATGTTGGTATGAGGAATGGGGTGTGAGGCGGGTATGGGCCTGAATAATGCGCTTACCGCAAACCAATCGGCGAGCCCGCCCACCAGCGCCGCTTCACTTATCATCTTAATGAATTGGACCCACCACAATGACGCCAATACGGGTGTCATTGATTGTAATATCGTAATCCCAATAAACACACACGCTGCTGCGACCAGCCAGGATGTAGCTTGTCGTTTGGCACGCTTGAGTTGTTTCGCTTTAGAGACATCTACCATTACATTTTCTGTTCTGTAAGACGGTACTAAAAATTGCCTGACATGCTGGTGTGAGAATACTGTTCTACCACACCCCCCTTACCGACCCCAATGCAACCGACTCCAGATTTACAAGCAAGGCTCCATATATTGCTTTCGCTTAATTTAGACCATTGTTTACTGCCATGGTGCAAAAGAAACACCCCTTGTGGGTTACTAATCAGCACATCAGGTACGCCATTGTTTTGGCCAGGATAATACAAGGCTGAACCATAAACTGCGCCAGTCAGCGGTAACGTAGGCAGTGCTTGCCATTCCGCTTTACCCATATCGTAGGTAAATGCGGTAGCGGGCAGCTGATGTTTCAAACTGCCACCAAAGGCATAGAGCAGGTTGTTGTTTATCTGAATACTAAAGATTCCCGCTGCTTCACCGCCTTCAAACAAGGTAGCGATCCGTTGCCAGCCTTCGCCATTGTTTTTAATTAATAAACCAGGTTGCGCACTGTTACCTGTTCCCGCGGCGAGCACACCTGCTGCGGCGGCAATACAGGTACCACTTGAAGCAAAACCACCTTCTGACTCTTGCGCAGCGATGGGCATAACCTGACGCGACCAGTCTTTTCCGCCGTTTTCCGAATGTTGGATATATAACCCCTGGGAGTCAGAGTCGCCATATAGCCAGCCATTGCCATCCCGGTCAAAGGTCATGCAATCGAAAAACACGTGCTCATGTTCACCCTGCTTCACCAACTGCCAGTCTTTGCCTTGTGACACTGAATGATAGAGGCGCGACTGCTCACCTTCACCTGCACTCATCAATACTATGCTGCCATCGGAAAACCATTGATTATCCCTGAATTGCAATGCTTCTGTGCCGGCTGGCAAATCTACCTTTCGAAATTGCTTACCATTGTTCGACGAAAGATAGGCACTACCGTGAGTACCTGATACCAGCACAGTATTGTTTACCCAGGTAACGGCCTGAAAGCCAGCCTGTTCATTTAGCACGGTTGACGTAATTGACGCGTTTGAGAACGCCGAGACTAAGGTTAGCAAGGTACCTGTAGCCGTACTTCTGAATCGGCGTAACAACCTGCTTTGCATATTATTTTGAGACATAAGCGTTTAAAACGAAAAGATAATATGCACACTTTGCCACACTCTGGCAGCGAAGAGAACGCATCTCTGTTATAGTACATTTATTGTCATACAAATTATCAGAAATGAAGTTACACCGTTCATGGCTAAACCCAAACCTATTGTCGAAATCGTGACCTATGGCATTCACTCAAAGTGGGATGCCGACGATAAGGCCCTGCCTAAAATTAAAACCTTCACCAATCATATTCCGTTGGAACTGGATATTGAGTTCGGTTTCATCGTGAATATTAAGCGCGCTAAAAACAGCAAAGTGCGCTACTGCATTTACCATCCCGATATCCCGGATGAAAACGGTGTCCCTATGCCGCCGTTTGACGGCGAAGAATATGTACGATCTAATAACTGGGATTTTTATTTAGGCGATACGCTGTGGGAGCCGCTGGAAAACAAGGTGGGAGACTGGCGCATGACCCTGGAACTGGAAGGTAAAGTCATTGCCGACAAAACATTTACCGTTGAGGACGATTTACCCTACGACGGCGCCCAGTTTTGGCAGCGGGGCAAACCCAAGCTTCGCCGGTAGTACCGTGAGATGCCTGCCAGCAATGCGGGCATTATTGCACCGAAATGAATCAAATCGCCAAAAGGTAAATTAATATATCGTATAAAATTCAAAAGTATAGCCCTTTCTATCAGCAGGAACGAAGCTTGCAACAACCGCCTGTCTAATAATAAAAGGAAGTCGTTTATGCAGGCATTTATTGAAGGCATGCCCAAAGCAGAACTTCACGTTCATATTGAAGGTACACTGGAGCCAGAATTAAGCTTTGCGCTGGCAGAAAAAAACGGTATAGAGTTACCCTTCCCCTGTCCAGAGGATCTAATAGCGGCCTATAATTTTCATGATTTACCCTCTTTCTTAACCATTTATTACGCGGGTATGAGCGTGCTCATCGACGAGTCTGATTTCTTCAGACTCACCTGGGATTACCTGGAAAAAGCCGCGTCACAAAATGTCGTTTACACCGAGATATTTTTCGATCCCCAAGGCCATACTTCACGCGGTGTTGCGTTTGAAACAGTCATAACGGGTATTAGAAAAGCTCAGGTCGATGCAGAACAAAAACTGGGCATCCGCAGCCAGCTAATCATGTGTTTCCTTCGTGACATGTCAGCGGAGTCAGCCATGGAGCACCTTCATATGGCAAAGCCTTATCTGAGTTGGCTAGTAGGTGTGGGGCTCGATTCAGATGAATACAACAATCCACCGGTGAAATTTAAAGACGTGTTTGCACTCGCAAAGCAATGGGGTCTGAAGCTCACTATGCATTGCGATGTTAATCAGAAAAACACGCTGGACCACATCCGCCAGGTTATCGAAGTGATTGGCGTTGACCGGATCGATCACGGCGTTAACTCCCTTGAGTCAGATGAACTGTGTGAGCTTATTGTTGAAAAACAACTCGGTCTGACTGTATGTCCGGTGTCCAACCGGTTTGTGGTGCAGTCGTTAACCGCGAATGAAATTCGCACCATGCTGGAAAAAGGCATGCTAGCAACCATCAATTCTGACGATCCGGCTTATTTCAGAGCCTATATGAACGAGAATCTGATTGAACTGCAACAAGAAGGTGATTTTAGCCAGAGCGAACTCAAAACACTCATGGCCAATGCCTTTAATGTGACTTGGTTACCCGACGAAGATAAAGCGGTATACCTGGCAAAACTGGACGCATATCAGTAACAAAGAACAATAATTTATTGATGTGGAATAACACTGGTAATCAGTGATTGCTGATATTAGTGTAAGCCGCATTGCATTTACCCGTATTGATATTGTGTTGGAGTTTTCATGAATTTACCGTCTCCGTATTTGTTATTTATTGGCGATGCCACCGATCCGCTTAGCATTAAAATGGCGAAAAGTGCGGCCGACTGGAGTCCGGGAAAATGTGTTGGCGAATTCGCGTTACCGGGCTGTGAAGTTTCCACCGGCCATCCTCGTATGTCGATACAAGAAGGGGTAGAAAAAGGTGCAAAGGCGTTTGTGTTAGGCTTTGCCAACAGCGGCGGCTTTTTATCTGATCACCTGATTGCGCCGATACTTGAAGCACTTGATGCAGGCCTTGATATCATCAATGGCCTGCACGACAAGGTGTCGGACATTCCGGAAATAGCAGAGAAAGCGGCAAAGCTGGGGCGACAGCTTATTGATATTCGCCACCCTACAACCAAATTTAAAACCGGCAAAGGCACACCTCGCTCAGGCAAGCGGTTGTTAACCGTAGGCACTGATTGTTCGGTTGGCAAAATGTATACAACGCTGAGTTTGGCCAAAGCTATGCAATCCGCGGGAATGAATGCCACTTTCCGGGCAACAGGCCAAAGCGGCATATTAGTGGCAGGTGCCGGTATCGCAGTGGACTGTGTGGTATCAGACTTTATTTCCGGTGCAGTTGAGGCGTTGTGCCCGGCCAATGACGCAGAACACTGGGATCTGGTAGAGGGTCAGGGCTCGCTTTATCATCCGGCTTTCGCTGGTGTGAGCCTGGGTTTACTACACGGTGCACAGCCCGATGCGCTGGTAATTTGCCATGCGTTAGAACGTGAGCACATGCGTGGACTGCCAGGACGACCACTACCCTCCCTTCAACAGGTTATCGACTTAAATCTGCAATGT
This sequence comes from Aestuariibacter sp., assembly GCA_017794925.1. Lineage (GTDB taxonomy): Bacteria > Pseudomonadota > Gammaproteobacteria > Enterobacterales > Alteromonadaceae > Alteromonas. The sequence continues at coordinate 3,526,842 of CP051238.1, forward strand.
GCCCGCGTTACCAACCCAGACGCCAGGGTGATTGGTGTTTCAGTCAATACCTCTGCGGTATCGGAACAGGAAGCATTGGATTATTGTCAGTCAGTCACCGCAGAACTGGGCCTCCCTTGTGTGGATCCAATTCGACACGGCGTTCAGCCACTATTGGAGTTGCTTGTATGAGTTTACAGTTTTTGGCGTATGCCGAAGCTTTTCCGCTTGCCCGGGAATTTCGTATTTCCCGTGGCGCCAAAACCCAGGCTGATGTGGTCACCGTCATTGTCACTGACGGGCATTACTATGGCTGGGGCGAGTCTGTCCCTTATGCCCGGTACAACGAGAGTATTAACAGTGTGCTGGCACAACTCGATAGTGTTAGAGACCGCGTGGCAACGTTAAAAGACACCACTGAGTTGCTATCGATTCTACCGGCGGGCTCTGCCCGTAATGCGCTCGATGCAGCACTGTGGGACCTGCGCGCGAAGCAAACAGGTAAATCCGTTTACGCCCTTACCGGGTTGTCTGAAGTAAAGCGCTGCTACACAGCGCAAACACTCAGTATTGATACGCCAGACAATATGGCAAAACAAGCCCTTGAACTGAAACAAGCACCATTAATTAAGATTAAACTCGACGGTGAATTGGTTCTGGAACGCCTGGCTGCCATCAGTCAGGCATCACCAAAAAGCCGGTTAATTGTGGATGCCAACGAAGGCTGGAGTCCCGCACAGCTAAGTGACTGGCTCCCCGAGCTCAAAGCTTTAAATGTCGCCCTTATTGAACAACCGGTTCCCGACACCGACGACGCCTCACTGGCTGGCTTGAATCCGGATATATTGCTGTGTGCCGATGAATCCTGCCACACCAGTGAAAACATCGACACACTTGCCAACTACTATCAGGCAGTGAACATTAAGCTGGATAAAACCGGTGGGTTAACTGAAGGTATTCGCGCACTCAAGAAAGCCAAGGATGCCAATATGCAGGTGATGGTTGGCTGTATGGTAGGCTCGTCACTGGCCATGGCTCCAGCGTATTGCTTGTGTGAATCGGTACAGTTTGTGGATTTGGACGGCCCGTTACTGGTTGCTCAGGACCGCGATGATGGCTTTACGTTTGAAAATGGCCGCATGTCGCAACCCTCCCCATTTTTATGGGGATTACCAGGCCAGTATGGCCAGCAGTTTCTTGCAAAAACCTGGCAACATCACATGACGGAAGAAGCCTTATAAGGCTTCTCCGGTCATTGCTATTAACAAAGACCATTCATGTGGCGTCACTGGCATTATCGACAGTCGGTGGCCTTTTTTCACTATGCCTAACTCGGTAATGTCCGGGTTTGCTTTAATTGCCTGTAAACTCAGAACCTGCTTGAATTTCTTACGAAATTTCACGTCAACACTGAACCAGCGAGGTACATCTGGATTCGATTTCGGGTCGAAGTACTTTGATTCCGGATTAAATTGTAACGCATCCGGATACCCTTCCCTTACCACTTCGGCAACCCCGGCGATCCCCACCTGCTTGCAGCTGGAATGGTAGAACAATACCAAATCGCCCGTTTTAATGTCGTCACGTAAAAAGTTACGCGCCTGATAATTACGCACGCCGTCCCAGGGTTCCGTTTGATTTGGTCGGTTTGCCAGATGATCAATGCCAAACACATCGGGTTCCGATTTAAATAACCAGTAGTTCATGTCATGTTCCCTAACTTGATTGCGGGCAATATTACCCCATATATCTTAAAAATGTATGATTAACAGGTATAAGTATGTCTTCCGTTCATCTGGTATGCCCGACGTGTCAGGCAATCAACCGCAGCCCGGTCGCCAAACTTCAGGACGCCCCAACGTGTGGTAAGTGTAAATCAAGTTTGTTACCGGCTTCCCCAATCACGCTAACCGACGCAAACTTCCAGCGTTTTGTACAAAAAAGTGACCTTCCGGTTATCGTTGATTTTTGGGCCGACTGGTGTGGTCCCTGTAAAATGATGGCCCCCACGTTCAATGCGGTAGCCGCCAACATGCAAGGTCGCGCAATTTTCGCCAAAGTGGATACACAGGCCAACCCAGGTACAAGCCAACAGTTTCAGATCCGCAGCATTCCCAGTTTATTGTGCTTTAAAGGCGGAAAGGAATCCGCGCGTCAGGCAGGCGCAATGCCTCAACAGGCTCTGACACAGTGGGTGCATCAGGTCATCTAAACTGTCGTTGAGGCCATCATAAAAGACTTTACACTATGCTGACATAGTTCGGAATATGGGTTGCACCTGACTCTGTGCGCCGTACCCGTTGGTACGGCAACACGTTAGGAGATTATTATGAATATTCAATCGGCAACGTCCTCGGTGTTTCAAACCGAACAAACCATGGCAACAAATCAAATTAAACCGCCCCCGCCGCCCAAGCCCCCGGCACAGGACGAATTGTCTGACTTCATGAGCCAAAGCCGTGATGATGAGGCTGTGCAAAGCTTTATGCATGACATTATGGCAATGGAACAAAACGGCACCTTCGACGCAGAACAAGTTGCGGCGATGGCGCCGGCTTCACTGCAACAATATGCTCAGGAAAACGATATTGATTTAGCTGAATTTTTTCAGGCTAAACACGATGCATTTCAACAGCGACAAGGTGCAACTGACAATTCAGAAAGCAGTGAATCTGTCGCAACACAAACCTACCAGGCAGTAGAAGCTGCTCAGTCGCCACAACAAACGTTACTGGACAAATTAACCGGCAGTATTGGTGTGAATACCGTTGCCTGAATTGGGTGTCAGTTACCGCTAAGAACCGGCAATCCACTGCCGGTTCTACCCTGTCATTCCGGCTTAACGGGCAATCCTTGCCAAACTTGCCGTACAGAACATCACAACGCTATATCCCCAGCGCCGCGTTTGCTATACTAAGCGGGTTTTAATTTTCCTGAAGATACCATGCAAGCAACCATTAAGGCTGAGCGCGGCCTGTTCTCTTACCCTAAATACTGGGCACATTGTTACGGCAGTGCGCCGTTTTTACCTATGTCTCGTGCAGAAATGGACGAATTGGGATGGGACAGCTGTGACATCATTCTGGTCACTGGCGACGCCTATGTCGACCACCCCAGTTTTGGCATGGCGATCATTGGTCGTCTGCTGGAAGCTCATGGATTCCGCGTGGGTATCATTGCGCAGCCCGACTGGAAGAACAAAGACGACTTCATGAAGTTGGGCAAGCCGAACCTGTATTATGGTGTAACAGCGGGCAACATGGACTCCATGATCAACCGCTACACGGCCGACAAAAAGCTTCGTCACGATGACGCTTACACGCCAAACAACGAAGGCGGGAAGCGACCGGATCGCGCAGTTACGGTGTATTCCCAGCGTTGCCGCGAAGCCTACAAAGACGTCCCTATTATTATTGGTGGTATCGAAGCCAGCTTGCGCCGTATTGCGCACTATGACTACTGGTCAGAAAAAGTCCGTCGCTCCGTGTTGTTCGATGCAAAAGCGGACCTGCTCATGTTCGGTAATGCCGAGCGCCCGCTTGTAGAAGTGACTCACCGCCTCGCTGCGGGAGAAAATATTGCTGACATTACTGATGTCCGTGGTACCGCAATCATTGTGAAACAGGCGCTGCCGGAATGGCAAGGTGTCGATTCCACGTCGTTGGATCGTCCGGGCAAAATCGATCCGATTCCAAGCCCGTACATAATGGAACCGGATTGCGACGGCAACAATGAAAACAAAGAAACTGCATCGCCTGCAAACGAAGCCAAACCCATCGTGGTGCAACCGGCTGAGCGTCGCAAGCCTTGGGAACACGTGTATGTAAAACTGCCAGCCTTTGAGGTAGTGCGGGACAACAAAGTGCTTTATGCCCATGCCAACCGCATTTTGCATCAGGAAACCAATCCCGGTTGTGCCCGCGCACTAATGCAGCGTCATGGCGACCGCCATATCTGGATCAATCCACCGGCAATGCCGCTGGAGACAGAAGAAATGGATGCCGTTTTTGATTTGCCTTACCAACGTATTCCTCATCCGGTTTACGGCAAAGCAAAAATTCCCGCGTACGACATGATTCGATTCTCAATCAATATCATGCGGGGCTGTTTCGGTGGCTGTACATTCTGTTCTATTACCGAGCACGAAGGACGTATTATTCAAAGCCGCTCAGAAGACTCGATCATTCGTGAAATAGAACAAATTCGCGATACGGTGCCCGGATTTACCGGCGTAATTTCTGACTTAGGCGGCCCGACAGCCAACATGTACCGCTTGCGTTGTAAGAGCCCTAAAGCTGAAGCAACCTGCCGTCGTCCATCCTGTGTGTACCCCAGTATTTGTGCGCACATGGACACCGATCATACGCCTACGATCAATCTTTATCGCCGGGCGAGAGAATTACCGGGGATTAAGAAAATCCTGATTGCCTCAGGCGTTCGCTACGACCTGGCAATCGAAGATCCGGACTATGTAAAAGAATTGGCCCTTCACCATGTTGGCGGTTACCTGAAGATTGCGCCTGAGCACACTGAAGATGGCCCGCTAAGCAAAATGATGAAGCCGGGTATGGGCACCTATTACCGGTTTAAAGAGCTGTTCGATAAATACTCACAGGAAGCAGGGAAACAGCAATACCTGATCCCGTATTTTATTGCCTCACACCCGGGCACCAGTGATGAAGACATGCTGGCGCTGGCAATTTGGCTAAAAGAAAACCGCTTTAAGCTGGATCAGGTGCAAAACTTCTACCCTTCGCCGATGGCGACGGCGACAACCTTGTACCACACCGAGGTAAACAGCCTGCGTAAGGTGACTAAAGACAGTGAGTCAGTCTCGTCTGCAAAAGGTGAAATCCATCGCCGCTTGCACAAGGCCATGTTGCGCTATCACGACCCGAAGAACTTTGCCCAAATTCGTAAAGCCCTGATTAACATGGGCAGAGAAGACCTAATCGGTCGCGGCCCTCAGCACCTTGTGCCACCGGAAACCGCCGAAGAAAAGCGCCAACGTGCGCCGAAGGCTCGCAAGGGCGAACGTGCGATGACCAAACATACCGGATTTGATAAATCCAAAGGGCGCCAAAGCACCAGGCCGGGTAATGCCAAACCAGCCTCAAAGCCCAAAAAAGCGAAGCGCAACGAGACCCGCTAATAATTTAACCTTTTGGTTAATGGCAAAGGCCATAAGCACGTCTATGCTTTTATTGGGATTTAATATATTGGTGTGATCATGGTCTCTGCGAAGTATTCAATTCGAATGGATAATCAGGTAATGATTATCCATTGTTATGGGAGTTGGAGTGGCACGACTGCGCTACAATTTGTAGAAGAATTTAAACGTGCAGCCCAGTTTTTGTATCATTCCGCATGGTCGCACATTGTGTTTTTTGACGACTGGGTACTGTCTACCCCAGAATGCGAACCGGTGATCACTGACATGCTGGAATGGGCAGTACGTCATAACATGACGCATTCAGTACGCATTTATCGTGAAGACGCGTTGAAGAGTTACCAACTGAACAAAATGATGGACGAGCGGGATGACAGTCACGTCATTCGCCATTTCTACACGGAAGAGCAAGGCTTCGCCTGGTTACAAGAGTGTGGCTATCTGGTGGAACAACCCCGTGTAGTAGCCTGATTTAAAATAATATACGTCATCCATTTCGCTTCATGATTTGAATCAACACTTTTCTAACTGAATCTTTTTACAATAATCATAGTGAATAATCACTGTGACTATTAAGAAAGAGCAGTTATGAATATTGAAAAACACGACCTGGTCCACGAATTCCCCGATCACCAACACACTATTCGCCACTTAAAAATGAATGACCGGCACTTCGCGAAGTTATTCGAGCGCTATAATGATCTCGATACAGATATCCGAAAAATTGAAGAAGGCGGCCAACCGACGACCGATGATGTACTGAATGAGTTAAAAAGTGAGCGCGTACAATTAAAAGACGACTTATACTGTTTTATTCGAGAAGCTGAAACCGCGCAATAATCCATTGAGTTTGTTGATGCCCTCAATTGTAAGTAATGCCTATTCACTGCCGTAAATACAGTGAATAGGCGAGCTTTACAGCAGGCTGGAAAACATGTGCCAGCCTGAATCTAGTCACTCATTATGGAATATGTGCCAGAGAGGCCTGAATTTCTTCAGCCGAGGGTTTGAGCTGCGACAACCCTTTTTGCTCCCGACGACGCCCAAGGTAATACAAAATGGGCGAAGCAATAAATACCGACGAGCTTGTGCCAATCACAATGCCAAACAACATAGGTAACGCAAAGCTGCTTACCGTCGCTCCGCCAGCAATTCCCATAGGTAATAATGCAAGAAATGTCGTTGCCGATGTAAAGACAGTTCGGGTTAACGTGGCACCAATACTCTGATTTAGCACATCAAGTAGGGGTTTATCCGGACTTGCCCGCAGCCCTTCCCTGATTCGGTCAAACACCACAACCTTATCATTTATTGAGTAGCCAATAAGCGCAAGAATGGCAGCCACCGCGGTTAAGTTGAACTCAAGGCCGGTTAGTGCAAAAAAGCCTATCGTCTTTGTTAAATCCAACATAATCGTGGCAGTGGCAGCCAGCGCAAAATGCTGTTCAAATCGAAGCCACAAATACAACAGGATCCCACCACCAGCAATCAGAACCGCTAATATTGATGCATCTGCAAACCCACCACTGACTTTTGCACCCACCATATCAACGCGCGGAAATGTCGCCGCTTCATCCTTGTCAGACACCGCCTGTTTTACCTGATCGACAATATTTGAAGAATCACTGGTACTTTGACTGACCCGAATAAGGTAATTGCCCGGATCGCCAAACTCCTGAATACTGGCGCCCTCGATATTATGCTCAGACAAACTGCTACGCACCTGTTCCACAGACATCGTCGATGACTGCGTTTCAATCAGGGTGCCACCGGTAAAATCCACACCATATTGCAGCCCTGGAAACACGAATAATGCAATAGAACCAATCGATAACACCGCAGACACCACCAAGCCTATCACCCTGCCCCGTAAAAAATTCAGGTTATTGAGATTCAGTCGACGTATCCAATGTCCAGAGCTGAAGTTAATCACCTCCCGATTACGCTTTCTCACTGCCACAAGCATCATTTGCCTGGTGACAGCAACAGCGGTAAACATTGAAGTAAAAATACCCACACCAATTGTCACCGCAAACCCTTTTACCGGCCCACTGCCGAACATAAATAGCAAGCTAACTGCAATGAGTGTGGTAAAGCTGGAGTCCAGAATGGTTGCATAGGCTTTGTCGAAGCCGGCAGGTACCGCAATCCCTGCAGTTTTGCCTTTGCCAGACTCTTCTTTAATACGTTCGTTGATAAGGATATTCGCGTCTACCGCCATGCCAATAGTCAGGATAATACCCGCAATTCCCGGCAAAGTAAGTGTCGCGCCAAAGGTACTCAGCAACCCAATAATGAGCGCGATGTTAATGACCAGACTGCTACAAGCAATGAGACCCCACCGTCGATAAAGCGCTATCATAAACGCAAACACCATTGCCGCCCCTATCAGACCCGTTGTCACCCCCATTTCAATTGCGTCCGAACCCAGATCCGGCCCTACCGTTCGCTCTTCTAACACGTCCAGCGGTACAGGTAATGCACCAGCTCGCAACAACAAGGCTAAGTCTTTAGCTTCGGTTGGAGTAAAGTTGCCACTGATTTCACCTGCCCCTCCGGCTATGACAGAACGTATTACCGGCGCCGTTAACACCTTGTTGTCCAGAACAATAGCCAATGGCACGCCAATGTGACTTTTCGTCATCTCGGCAAAAATCCGGCTACCGGTATTATCGAGTTTAAAGTTAACGACGGGTTCGCTGGTGTTGGCGTCAAAGCCAAGCTGCGCATCTTTAATATGCTCGCCGTCCATCGCCGCTTGTTTTTGCAGGTGGTATTGTTGCTCACCTTGAGCGTCTGGTAACACAATCGTATTTGCAGATCCCGTACTATCAGTGACCCAGTGAAAGCGCATCTGCGCGGTCGTCCCCAATAGTTCCCTGATTCTTGATGGATCTGATACACCAGGCATTTGCACCAATACACCGTCATCGCCTTGTCGGGTAATGCTCGGTTCTACTAACCCCGACTCATTCAAACGACGACGCACCACTTCCAGGCTTTGTTCAATGGCATCACTGGCTAATGCGGCTTTGTATTCTTCAGTAATGGTAAGTGTAAGTTGGCGTTGGTTAGTATCAACAGTATATTGTTTTACACCGGTATGGCTTCGAACAAAGCCAGAAGCTACCGATTTCGCGCTACTGATATCACCGTCAGAGCCGGTTAATGTAATGGTTATGGCATTACCGACAACCGGATGAGATTGATATCGAACTCCCTTTTCACGAAGCTCGAGTAAAAAAGCCTCTTTGGTATCTTGCAGTGTTTTTTCAATAAGCGGACGGGTATCCGCTCCAAGCAATAAATGTGAGCCACCTTGTAAATCAAGACCCAGTGACAATTGATTAGAAGCCAGCCAATCCGGCAAGCGCTGCAGTGCATTGGCAGGTAACATATTTGGCATTGCGCTGAGCAAACCAATGAGAATAACGAGCACGTATATCACGCCCCGTGGGTGAAAAACTTTCATGGAAAATCCTTGTTAATCAAACAAATTGTGGTTGGCAATGCCAACAGAAAAAAATGATAAGTTGATTAACAGGTGGGTGGTGCGCGAGGCGGGGGTTGCCTGTATGACAAATTGGCTGGAGTATTAACAACGATAGACGATTCTGCGACTAGGCCAGCAATGCGCCAGTGAATCGTTCTTTGACCCGGATAGTTGGGTGTAAAGCCCTGTTCCGGTTCATTTGCTGTTTGTTGACTCCTGATGAGTTGGGTAATTTCCCGAGGAAATAGTCCGCTTTCTCTCTGACCAGCAACTGCCGCGGGTTGCTCTCCCGAGACTAACGCAGTATCCGTAGTATATGCTACTGAATGAGATACGCCACTCAACCCGGCAAACACCACCAAACACCACAGCCATACCCACATCGAGTATGCTCGACGTGCGGTGGTAGATGATTGTGCAGAATTCATGTGCATGGTGGTTTTGGGTAAGTTCCGGCGTTATTCATTGTGCAATATGGCGCTTTTGCAGAGAAAAGCAATACTCTGGATACAAAAAACCCGGCCTTTGCCGGGTTTTGATCGTATATGCAGTTTTGCTGGTTTTAGCGTAACTTATGCAGCCTGACTTTCAGCTTCGTCTTCCACTTCGTGGGCCAGCAAGTATTCGAAGGCTGACAGCGACGCTTTGGCACCCTCGCCCATGGAAATAACGATCTGCTTGTAAGGCACAGTCGTTACATCACCTGCGGCGTAAATACCTGGCTCAGACGTCTTACATTTGTTGTCTACCACAATCTCACCGTGCTGAGTCAACTCAACGACACCTTTCATGAACTGGCTGTTTGGAACCAATCCAATTTGTACAAACACACCTGCCAATGGTAATGAGTGAACTTCGTCAGTCGCTCTGTCCTGATACTCAATTGCTGTCACTTTGCCATTCTCTGCAACGATTTGCTTGGTTGCCGCGTTCTTAATGATGGTGACATTTTCACGCTTCTCGGCCTGGTTGATTAACACCTGATCCGCTTTCAGCGTTGGCATAAATTCGAACACGGTTACCGACTTAACAATACCCGCTAGGTCCAGTGCAGCCTCAATACCTGAGTTTCCGCCACCAATTACCGCTACATCCTTACCTTTAAAGAACGGGCCGTCACAGTGCGGACAATACGCAACACCATTACCGACGTTTTCTTTCTCACCCGGCACACCCAACTCTCTCCAGCGTGCACCCGTAGCCACAATAATGGTCTTGGTTTTAATCTGCTCCCCTGATGACAGGGTCAGCGTTTTAATGTTGCCTTTCTCAATAGATTCAACACGCACGTGCTCTTTTAACGTGATGTCGTAATCTTTCATGTGTTCGGCAAGGTTACCCACCAGCTCTGGGCCCGTGGTTTTCGGTACTGAAATCAGGTTTTCAATACCCATCGTGTCTTTTACCTGTCCGCCGAATCGATCGGCAATCACAGTGACTTTTAACCCTTTACGCGCGCTGTAAATCGCTGAACTTACGCCTGCCGGGCCACCACCTATCACGGTAACGTCCTGCAGCGGTAATGACTGGCCAGCATTGGCCTGTTTCAACGACGGGTCGCGCTCTAACAACTTGTCGATAAGGGTTGAAGCGTCCACTTTACCATTGGCAAACAATTCGCCATTCAGGTATACGCTGGGTACGCCCTGAATATCACGTTCGCTAACCAATGACTGGTATAAGCCGCCATCGATCATTTCGCTGGTGATATTCGGATTTAACAACGCGAATTGGTTCAACGCCTGGACAACGTCCGGACAGTTGTGACAACTCAGGCTGATAAATACTTCAAAATTCAGTTCTTCTTTCACACCTTTCACGATGCCTTGTACGCTATCGTCTACTTTCAGCGGTGTGCCTGACGCGTGCAGCATAGCCAAAACGAATGAGTTGAACTCATGTCCGCCTGGGATCCCGGAAAAACGAATACCGGTATCTTCACCATCGGCTTCCAGTAAGAAACTAACAGAGCTGCGTAAAACGCCATTTGTATCTCGTTCTTCCAACTGGATCTTGTCGCTGATTCCTGCCACGTCAGACAGAAACTTCTTCAGTTCTTCACGCTTGCTGTGCTCACCTGTCTGTAGCACAAAGGTGACGGTTTTCTGCATGTTCGCAGCATAACCTTTCAATGCATTTAAAATATCTTGCGTTAACATATTAACTTCTGCCTTAACTGGAAACTTGGAATGTGCGGGCATTGAGCCCGCACGGACTAACTAGTTGGTAGTTGGTCTGTCTTAGATTTTGCCAACTAAGTCTAATGAAGGAGCAAGTGTTGCTTCGCCTTCTTTCCACTTAGCAGGACATACTTCACCTGGGTGAGAAGCAACGTACTGAGCTGCTTTAACTTTGCGAACCAGGTCGTCTGCGTCACGGCCGATACCTTCAGCAGTGATTTCCATTGCCTGAATAACACCATCCGGGTCAACAACGAAGGTACCACGGTCAGCCAGCCCCATATCTTCACGCATACAATCGAAGTTGCGAGTGATAACGCCTGTTGGGTCGCCGATCATTGCAAACTTGATTTTGCCGATAGTTTCTGACGCTTCGTGCCATGCAGCGTGAGTGAAGTGAGTGTCAGTAGATACTGAGAATACTTCTACACCGCGCGCCTGAAGTTCTTCATACTTGTCTGCAACGTCGCCCAGCTCAGTAGGACATACGAAAGTAAAGTCTGCCGGATAAAATACAAATACCGCCCACTTTCCCTTGATGTCTTCACTGCTTACTTCTACGAACTCGCCGTCTTTGAATGCTTGCGCTTTGAACGGTTTGATTTGTGTGTTGATTAAAGCCATTTACTTTCTCCAAAAGTTAGGGTTGTTACATTTCAATTTACTGAATCAATAGCACTGCTTTGTCACAGTGCAAAGTCACTGCTATTGACTTGTAGGTTCGATACGAAAATTCAAGGTTATCGGATGCCTTGAAGTCAGTAACGTTTGACTTGGGACAAGAATAGCCCTTGCAAAGGAGAATTTATAATTGGATTTGTTGAAAGGTTGATTCAGAAAAAACTATTAAAAAGAAGATAAGTGCAGAATTTAATCAATAAGAACGAATAAAAGGCCTGCCGGCAGGTATTTGCAAGCCCCCGTGTTGGATTGCGCTATTGAATAGCTGAAAGCTGAACTTCGTTGATACCCAATGCCGTCAGGTATTCATCACGTTTCTGCTGTTGGGCTCCCGCCATTTTAGTACTGTGTAACAAACGTGAGGCATTTGACGCCACTTCGTATTGTTCGTCTGTCAGGGGATCTTTCTTGTTTAGCTGTACGAGCACTTTTAGCAGACTCAACGCAATCGCTTTGTCATGTGGAGACAGTGTCATAGCCTGGCACAAATTGTTGTAGGCCGGCACCATTCGGTTTTCACGGTAGTTCACTGCTGCCATATCTTTCAGTTCTTTGGTTGTGAACTTGATTTCACGGCGTTCTATTTCTTCGCGCTTCAGGTACTCATCGACAACCTGACTGGCAAGTGTGTCTCCCGCTAATTGTGAGCGAAGTTTGTCCAGTATACTCAGACAATCTTCTTTCATTCCTAGCTCGTGATATGCTTTCATTAAATCCAGGTTGTCTTCAAGATTCATGTTAATGCTGGTATCAAGCTGCTCTTTAAGCAACTTTTCTGCTTCTCGCTTTTGCTGTTGAATGCAGTGTAAACGCGTTCTGACAACCAAAAGTTGATTAGCCAATGCCTGATTTGCGTTCGACTGTCGGCTTAAATCGTCTAACTCTTTTTGGAGGCTTCGCTGCAATTTTTCCGACTCCTGGCCGGAAACACTTGCAGCAAGATCCACCATCGTCCTGATAACGTTTAAGGTCAAATTGGGAGAGTCGTGAATAGAGTTCTTCGCATATTTCGCCATGTTCTGAACGGCTTCCAGCTGGCCGTATTTGTCGCGGTTCAAACGCGCCAAATCCCACAACTTTTTGTTTCGTTCAATATTGCGAGGTGCCAGTTTACTGGCCGCCTTGACCTGTTCATAGGCAACGTCAAATTGCTCTTTACTGATGTAGTATTGTGCCAATAAGTCGTAAGTCAGGAATTTTGTATCATTGCGCTGAAGCAACTCTTCAATCAGCAATTCGGCTTCATCGATTTTGTCTTGTCGAAATAAGGACTTTGCAAGACCAATATGTACCCAGGCGTGATCGTACTCAGACTTAAGATTGGTGTAATACCTTTCGGCGCTGGCGTAATCCCGTAACAGCATTAAACATTCACCAATAATGCGCTTTAACCGCGGGTGGTATTCCACCACGCTGTTGTCTTTTAACCCTCGCTCAGCGTGATAGATGGCCGCTGCATAATCGCCATTATCCATGCTATGCATTAGCTTGTTGAGCTTGCGACGAATATCTATCAGGTATTTTATACGGTGTTGGATGCGTTGCCTGGCAAGCGGTTTAACCCAGAAATCATCGGGTTGTAACTCAATAATGCAATTCACCAGCTCCATGTTCGTTTCTGCACTCAGAAAAATAACGGTGGTTTTGTCTGAGATATACTGGTGATGTTTAAGTTCTTCGAATAAATGAAAACCGTCTTTGTCATTACTGACATTGAACGCAAGTAACACAACGTCGAATTCGTCATCCTGACAAAGTCTCACTGCGTGATAGGCATTTTGAGCACTACTGACTTTTTTTACACCAAGGTCTGTTAGCGCAGACTTAATTAAATCGTGTATCAAGCCCTGGTTGTCAACCACCAGTACTTTTAATTCGTCTATGCTCTTGGGTAATGGGATTTTTTCCATGAAGGCTGCCACTTAACTCCTGATGCGTTCCCTGTCGAGTTGTTAATATCAGCTAAATCCGTAACTTAGCTGAATATATCACTCGGCAAATCACTCGATTTACCTTACTAAATCTGATGTTATCCCGATTTTCACAAAACTGCCATACTCTTAACGTCAGAAATTAATAGCAAACACCTCAGAAGCACAAATGAAGTCTACAGGTAGCGTCGATTATCTCGGTGGGTCAACGCGCTGTGCCGTACTGTTATTCACCCTGAACCAACCGGCAATCGAAAATCGATCCCGTGTGGCAGGCAACACTTCATGGGGGAACTCTTCACTCAAAAATATGGCAATCGTCCCCATAAGCGGAGTAACAACCACCGTTTCATCGTCATTGTTCTGTGGATAAATCACAAGTTCCCCCCCATCATCCGGTCCCCAGGACGAATTGAGATAAAGCACCACGGATAAAACGCGATTCGCTTCACCGCGAAAGGCATCGTAGTGCTTTTTATAAAAACTGCCCGGAGGATAATGAGCAAAGTGACTTTCAAACGAAAAAAGTCCAAGGAAAAGCTCACGGTTCAAAAATGATTTCAAACTATTAGCCCAGCTCAGCCATTCGGCCGTCTCCGGCAACGTACCATCTATCCAGCTTATTTCGTCTGTTCGCACGAACTGATTTTGCTGAAATTGCTGTTCACGCCCGATACCAGCTGGATCATAGTGATGTAGCTGCTGTGCCTGTGAGGCCAGCGCATCCAATAAATGCGGTGGTAACACGCCATGCTGGATACTAAATCCTTTGCTATGCAGGTCATCTGCAATGGCAGAAAATACCGGCGTCGTTTCCGCCGCCACAGTATCTAAATGGTATAAATCAGCTTGTAGGGCCACTGTCGAGTTTCCAATAAATATCTGCGCGCTTTATATGTTCAAAAACTCCACAACTCAAGCATTTTTTACCTCTTGTAAATAAATAATTTATAGCTGAGACGATTACCTTAACGGTAGAGCTAATAAGACCTTCATGCTATGTTGGTGAACAAATCAGAAGTAATAAGGATCGTCGACTCAATGAGTGCAGAAAATAGTATTGAAGATACCGAACATCATTTTGAATTACGCAACCTGACACTGGAAGACTATCAGGATGTGAAAGCACTGATGGACGACGTATATCGCCACGTAGGCGGCGCCTGGCCATACAAAAACTTCAAGGCACAGGTTAACACGTTCCCGGAAGGACAGATTTGTATTGAAGACAAAGGCACTGTTGTTGCCTTTGCGATATCAGTCATTGTGGATTACGACCAATTTGGTGACAAACACTCTTACGATGAAATTACGGGTGACGCATACCTGACTACGCATGATCCAAATGGGGACGTCCTGTACGGCGTTGAAGTGATCGTTTCCCCCGAATACCGTGGATTGCGTCTGGGGCGCCGACTTTATGAAGCACGTAAAGAACTGTGTCGCAACCTGAACCTGAAATCCATTATGGCAGGTGGCCGCATTCCAAACTATGCGAAACATGCCACCGAGATGTCTCCATACGAATATATCGAACAGGTAAAATCCAAAGATATATTCGATCCTATTCTCACGTTCCAGCTATCGAATGGCTTTGAGGTTAAACAGGTCATGCAGGCATACCTGCCTGAAGATAAAGCGTCAAAAGGCTATGCGACACTGTTACAGTGGCACAATATTTATTATGAGCCTGGTAATCCTAATTTAATTGGCGGTAAAAAATCGAGTGCGCGGATAGGTTGTGTCCAATGGCAAATGCGATACTTTGAAAACGTGGAAGAACTGATTCAACAAGTGGAATACTTTGTTGATGCTCTGTCAGATTACGGCTGTGATATTGCGCTATTCCCCGAATTTTTTAACGCACCGTTAATGGGTCTGAGCCCGTCTGATTCTTCGATAGATGCTATCTGGCACCTGGCCGAGTACACTGAGGAAATTCTCACTGCCACATCCAGACTGGCAGTATCCTATAACATCAATATTATCGCAGGCTCAATGCCGGTTACTGAAGACAGTGAGTTATACAACGTCAGTTATCTGTGTAAACGCGACGGAACCATCGAGAGCCAGTATAAGCTTCACCCTACCCCGCATGAGAAAAAAGACTGGATCATGAAAGGGGGTAATCACCTGCGCTGCTTCGACACGGACTTCGGTAAAATCGGCATTCTGATTTGTTACGATGTCGAGTTCCCGGAATTAGCCCGTTTGCTATCTGAGCAGGAAATGCAAATCCTGTTTGTCCCGTTCTGGACAGATACCAAGAATGGCTACCTGCGCGTTCGCCGTTGTGCGCAGGCACGCGCGATTGAAAACGAATGTTATGTGGCGATCGCGGGTAGTGTGGGCAACCTGCCCAAGGTAGATAACGTCGACATTCAGTATGGCCAGACAGCTGTGTTCTCTCCCTCTGACTTTGCATTCCCACACGATGCGATTGTTTCGGAAACCACGCCAAATACGGAAATGACGTTGATCGTGGACCTTGACCTCGACAAACTGACCCGTTTGCAAAATGAAGGCTCAGTGCGCAATTACCTGGACCGTCGACGTGATTTGTACCGTGTTGAATGGATTGGTGGTGAAGACGAATGAGCCTGAGTCATAACATTAAGCTGGCATATAGCCTTATTATTGCCACCTTTCTTTGTGTTACGCTATCGACGGCAAATGCTGCCGACGATAGCGGCGGCTTTTATCAAACGTTTGGCGCTCTTCAAGAGTCACACAAAGTAGACGAAGCATTAAATCGTGCCGTTGATAAAAAGCAACCCCTGTTGCTGATTCTTGGCGCTGACTGGTGTCACGACTCACGAGCATTGGCGGGCTATTTTGACGCCCCGGAAGTTAAAAAAGCCGCGGAACGCTTTGAAGTATTGCCCGTCGATGTGGGTTACCTGGAAAACAAATCAGACTGGTTACAACAATTTGCCTATCCAGCCTACTTCGCCACCCCTACGGTGCTGGCTATCGATCCGGTGAGTAAAACCGTACTAAACCGTGAATCGTTAGTTAAATGGCAATCTGCACACAATGAATCCGCATTAGTTTTGGCTGATTATTTATCATCGATAATCGCTGATTCAAAGATTGATACTGCCAAAACCGTGCCCCCGATACCCTTAGCACAATTTGAACAACAACAAGCCAACGTCTTGTATACGCATTACAACAAGTTAGGAGCGTTATTAAAACTCGAGGACGAAGGCCAGGACGTGCCGGAACTGAATGAAATGTGGCGGGAAGTAAAAGCGTTCCGGGTTCAGTTGCAAAAAGATTTGATACGTCTGCATAACGGTAGCGATATATCAGAACCGTTACCTACTTACCCGGTTATATCCTGGAACTAAGCTGAAAGTTGCCCTATTCAACGGTGATTGCACGTAAAAATACCGTGGAATGTTGGTATTGCTCGCTAAATAGCGATAACATCGGGTTATAGTATTATTAATTGCACCATGCGCTACATTTGTCATTAGAGGGAATATGGCCAATAACTCGCGGAACGATGAATTTCCCACCATTCGATTAGATGAAGAAGATCGCCGTAACTTTCAAACTAAAAGCAGCCCTGTTCACCGCTCGGTAAGCACAAGTAGCAGTACTGATACCCCTGCCCCGTCTGGTGGCGGCAAAGGGTTAGCCGTTTTTGCGTTGCTTTTCGGCCTGGCCAGCTGCGGGGCAGCCGGCTATCTCTACCATCTGACAACGCAACAACAGGCGCTCCTGTCTGGCGCAGAACAGCGTATCCAACAGCTCGAAAACAAGCTATCCGCTACAGGTGAAGAAATTGGCGAGTCCACCGTAGCGCTACAGGTAAAAGTGACTGAACTGTCTAACAAAAGTAGTGAACTTTGGGAGCAAATGGATAAACTCTGGGCATCAGCCTGGCGCCGCAATCAAAAAGAAATAGCGGATCTTTCTGATAAAACCAACGCAGATAAAAAACAGCTTCAGGAGTCCATAGGTCAGGTTTCGCGAAACCTGGATAGCCAGAAAACACAATTGGCAGCATTATCAACCCGCATTGAAGGCGTAACCGATGAAATGCTGGCAATCAATGTACAAATGGAGCAAGTGGCCGCAGGTAGTACGTCACAACAGCAAAACGTGAAAAATCTCGGTGATAAACTGGCGCTGTTAGAGCAGCGTAACAATGCGTTATCCAGCCGTATCTCAACGCTGGAAAATGAATTGCGCAATCTGGCTACTAAAGTTGTTTCTGGTGGCAGTAGTTCGAGTTCACCATCCACGCCCACGCCCTAACCCTATTAATATCAAAAGTTTAGATTTAAAGGCCTGCCAACCCGCAGGCCTTTTTTGATTATTTTTTAAACTCCGCAATCTTTTTCTACTGAATTGGCGTAATATAAAACAAAATGCTGCAACGCAGCATTTTTAATCAGAAAATTCTGGTATCGACAAATGCCGATGTGTATTCAAACTGCAACGTCACGCTTTAGCAGCGTACGTTGCCACGAGAAGGGACAGGATATGCGAAAGGTTAAGTTATCACTTGCGTTGCAAGGTGGCGGGGCTCATGGCGCGTTTACGTGGGGAGTATTAAACCGGCTATTAGAAGAGAAATGGCTCATATTTGAAGGCCTGAGTGGCGCAAGTGCGGGGGCGATGAATGCTGTCATGCTGGCTGAAGGCTGGCGAAAAGGCGCACAAGAGGGAGCGAAGGAGCAACTCGCTGCGTTTTGGTACGCCGTGGCTGAACAAAATGTTGATTTTGGGCTTCCGGAAGAAATCAAACAATCAGTCACCCAGTGGTGGCTAAATGCCTTTCAAATGCTCTCCCCTTACAATATAAACCTAATGGATGTGAATCCGTTGCGAGACATTGTTGAAGAGCAGGTCGACTTTAAAGCACTCCAGCACGGCAGTCCCTTTTCTCTGTTTATATCAGCAACCGAAGTCAGTACCGGTAAACTTGCTTTGTTTAATGAGCAGGAATTAACCAGTGCGCATCTTTTGGCATCCGCATGTCTGCCCAGTATTCACAAAGCTGTTGAAGTGGCAGGCAAACATTACTGGGATGGCGGTTTTGCCGGCAATCCGGCCATTTACCCGTTAATTCACGAATGTAAGACCAATGATATTTTAATCGTACTGCTACAACCGTTAGTCAGAGAAGAGTTGCCAACAAGCGCCCAGGATATAAGCGACAGGGTAACGGAAATCGGCTTTCACAGTAATTTTATGCGGGAAATGAATACCCTTGCCCGCATCCGTAATTTGTTAAAAGGCAAAAAATGGCTACTGGGTAAACTGGAGAAGCAAATCAGTGCCCTGCGGTTGCATTTACTCACGAATACCGAGTTACTGGGCGAGTTGGACGCTGCAACAAAATACGACAATAGAAAGCGTTTTTTGGATTGCTTACGGGAAGCCGGAGAACAAACGGCCGATACCTGGTTAGAAACCCATGCCGATGCATTAGGAAAACGCGAAACGTGTGATATTTCGACGACGTTTTAATCGGGTAACAGCTTAAACGGCAAATGCACTGGCTCGTTTAGCTAACGTATCGTTTAATTCAACAAACGTTTGAGCTTGCCTGCGGGTCGTTTCGTTTAACGACAGCAGCGCATTGGCCGATTGCAATATAGCAGACACTTCGGCTTGCATGTCTCCGGTAGCCTTGCCTGCCTGTTGGGCAGCTACTGCGAGTTGTTGATTATCAGTACTTAGTCCCAGCACACTGTGCTGGCATTTATCCAATGAATCCACTGTCTGGTTTGCCTGTTGAAAAGCAATTTCTGCATAATGTTGGTTCGTATTCATGCTATTAACGGTCTGCTGAATAGCTCCCACAATTTTTTCAAGGATCTGATTAATTTGTAATGTTGATTCCTGCGTGCGGGACGCCAGTGTTCTGACTTCGTCAGCCACAACGGCAAAGCCTCTGCCGTGCTGGCCTGCCCTGGCAGCCTCAATAGCGGCGTTGAGTGCAAGCAGGTTAGTCTGATCGGCAATTTCACTGATAACACTGAGGACAGCCCCAACCTGCTCCCCGGCATTTTGTAGTGATGCCAGTAATTTGGAAGAAGTCTGAATGTCAGATTTGAGTTTAACTATATGCTCTGCTGTTAGTGCAACATCTTTCTCGCCCTGCTCCACCAATTCAGCGCTATCCAACGCTGACGCAGAAACGCTGCCCGCATCCTCGCTGGCTTTCATTGCCCGAGCGACCAACGCATCAATGTTCTGTGCCATAGCCTCAGCAAGACGCTTAAACCCGATTGCCTGACTATCAGCAGCTTCTGCAGACTTCTGCAGCAACGCTGTAGACTGAACAATTTCAGTCACAACATCGTTAAGCTGCAGATTATCTGACTTTAGCACAGTCATCATCTCATCTACGTGCTGGATCACGTCACCAATTTCATCATTCGTCGGCGCGGGTAATGGTGCGGTTAAGTCTTTATTCGCTACGACTTGGTGCAACGTACGAGAAAGCGAGGTAAGCGGGTTTACTAATGTTTTATGGGCGTAAATAACAGCAATGACCGACACACAAAATACGAGTCCTCCGGCAGACAGACTGATTATGATCAGCGTAAAAATGGCATCGTCGACATCCTTCGATGCCTCATTAACCTGAGTGGTTGCCTGTTCCAGCAGTTTATTGAGCGTGAAAGACAACTGTAACTGAGCATCATCTATTTCAGCTAACTGACGACGCGCCGTGTCCCAATCTATATTCGACACGGCCAAGGATGCTTGCAGGGCTTCTTGTCTGGCTACAAACGCGTCACTCTGCTCTTTTAATAATCGTGTATTTAGTTGGTATTGTCTGGCAAGACGCTGGATAAGCATGCTAACGGATTCCCGCAATGCAGACTGCTTCTCATCATATTCAGGGCGTTCAATAGTGTAACCGTACAAAGCAAAGCCCAGTGTTTGCATTGCCGCAATATCCTGCTGTAAAGCTTGAATTGTTCGCATGGCCGGCAGTGCATTTTCAGTGAGTATTGATTTCTGATGTGATATTGATGACAGTGACTGCTGAATAAAAATACCGGAAATAAATAAACCACTCAGAATTACCAGATAACCCAGCATTACCTTTACACTTATTGAAACTCGCATGCCTGCTCACTATTGCCGCGCTCTTGCGCAATGAAAATTCAATCAATACAACACAGACCGGTGAGATAGCATATTTATTTCAAACACAAAAAAAGCGCCATAAAGGCGCTTTTCTTCGACTTAGCTGCGAATTAACGACGCAGGCCAAGACGCTTGATCAGGTCCAGGTAACGCTGAGCGTTCTTGCCTTTCAGGTAGTCAAGCAGCTTACGACGCTGACTAACCATGCGCAGCAGACCGCGGCGTGAGTGGTGATCTTTCTTGTTAGAAGAGAAGTGACCTTGCAGTTTGTTGATGTTGTGAGTCAACAAAGCTACTTGTACTTCAGGTGAACCAGTATCACCTTCTTTAACACCGTATTCAGCAACAATGCTTGCTGTTTCTTCTTTAGTTAGTGACATACATTTCTCCTAGTAAATGCCAGACCAATCACTAATTCAGTCCGGCGAAATGAGCGCGTATTATACTCGGCGCAGAGTATGGCGCAAGTGTTTGCACTAAATAAACCGCTTACTACGGTGCATAGACTACCGTACGACGCGGTGAGACATATAATTTGCCTTCACCGGCTTTCTGATCTTTCGGATTTAACATTGCTTCACCCACCCCAAGAAATGCGGCTTCTGCGTCGATAATACCGTAGATACGATAAAACTGTCCGGCTTCGAGTGCAGACTCTGTCTCACCACTGACGCTTTGACCATGTTGCAGGCGATGCGTCTGGGTTTCATCAATATGAATCGCCGGAAGCGATTTTACTGCAGTATCCATGGGTAACAGCAGTGCGTCGATTTGATCGAACTCCCGTGTCGCGACATCTTCTGACACCATGGCTTCCATTGCTTCAACAGGCACCATTCTGTCAGTGGGGTAATCGGCTACTTTGGTTCTGTGTAACCGGGTTACATAGGCGCCGCAGCCCAGCTGTTGACCAATGTCATCAACCAGTGAACGAATGTAAGTCCCTTTACTGCAATGTACGGTCATGTCCACTTCAGGCAACTCAATACGATTAATCGTCAGTGCAAAAATCGTGATGTCCCGGGCTTCCCGCGGTACCTCAATACCTTGTCTGGCGTAGGTATAAAGCGGCTTACCCTGGTATTTCAACGCAGAAAACATCGAGGGAATCTGCTTGCTCTGTCCAATAAAGGACTCACAAGCCTGACGAACCTCGTCTTCGCTTACGGTTACCGGACGCTCTTCCACAACGTCACCATCGGCATCAGACGTTGTGGTGCGGATCCCCAGTTTAGCGGTGACTTCATATTCTTTGTCGGCATCCAGCAAAAACTGAGAAAACTTAGTCGCCTCTCCTAAACAGATTGGCAACATACCCGTTGCCAGTGGATCAAGCGCACCGGTATGCCCGGCTTTCTGTGCCTGAAACAACCAGCGGACCTTTTGCAGCAACTGATTCGATGAGCCGCCTAACGGTTTGTCGAGCAACACAATGCCGTTAACTGCACGGCCTTTGCGTTTTCTGGCCATATTGCTTAGTCCTGCTGATCGTCCTGGTCGTCGTCAGTGTTGGTTTGACGCGCTTTATCGCGCGCAACAGTTTCACTAACCAGGTTAGAGATGCGCATCCCTTCGGTGATCGACTTATCTTCAAAGAAGTGCAGATGAGGGACTGAACGCATGCGAATACGCTTGGCCAGTAGGCCACGCAAGAACGCAATATTCTCTATAAGCAGCTTCATGTGGCTTTTCACCACGTCCTCATCGTTCTCGTAAAACGTAATAAAGACTTTGGCGTGCGCCAAGTCCCGAGACACTTCAACACCGGAAACCGTGATAAACGGCATGTTGCCAATACGGTGCTTGTATTCGTTTTGCAGCAAACTGGCCACTTCTTTGTGGATTTGCTGGGCAACCCTGTCAGTCCGAGAAAATTCCCGAGCCATGGTTACTCTCCTAATTGCAATCAGGCCACGCGTCGCATCGCCCGAAATTCACAGACAAAAGCGGGGGCATCATAGCCCCCGCCGTTAACTTTTCGTTTAACCTGTTGGTTAAATCTGACGTTGAACCTCGATGATCTCGAAGACCTCAATCTGGTCACCGACTTTAACATCGTTGTAGTTCTTAACGCCGATACCACATTCCATACCGTTACGTACTTCCTGTACGTCGTCTTTGAAGCGGCGCAGTGATTCAAGTTCACCTTCGTAAATAACCACGTTTTCACGTAGTACACGAATTGGGTTACTGCGTTTAACAATACCCTCGGTAACCATACAACCTGCAATGGCACCCAATTTAGGTGACTTAAACACGTCACGTACTTCAGCAAGACCAATGATTTCCTGTTTGAACTCTGGTGCAAGCATACCGCTCATGGCCGCTTTTACTTCGTCAATCAGATCATAGATAACGCTGTAGTAACGCAGATCAATTTCTTCGGCTTCAATCACTTTACGCGCAGTTGCATCGGCACGGACGTTAAAGCCCACAACGATAGCGCTTGATGCAGCCGCTAAGCTTGCATCTGTTTCAGTGATACCACCTACACCACTACCTACGATGTTCACTTTCACTTCGCTGGTAGACAGTTTAATCAGTGATTCAGAAATGGCTTCAACAGAGCCCTGTACATCCGCTTTCAATACCACGTTCAGTTCACTTACGTCACCGGCTTCCATGTTCGCAAACATGTTTTCCAGTTTCGCTTTCTGCTGACGCGCCAGTTTCAGCTCACGCTTCTTCTGATGACGCTTACCAGCAACTTCACGTGCTTTACGTTCATCTTGTACAACCAGTGCATCTTCACCGGCTACAGGTACACCTGACAGACCTAAAATTTCTACCGGAGTAGACGGACCAGCCAGCTTGACGTCGTTACCGTTTTCGTCGCGCATCGCACGCACACGGCCGTACTCTTCGCCACACAGTAGGATGTCACCCGCTTTCACTTCACCTTCCTGAACCAGGACAGAAGCGATTGGACCACGGCCTTTATCAAGACGTGATTCGATCACAATACCACGACCCGGACCAGTTGGCGTTGCCTTTAGGTCAAGCACTTCAGCTTGCAACGAAATGGCTTCAAGTAACTCGTCAACACCCATACCGGTTTTCGCCGATACGTTAACGAACTGGTGCTCACCACCCCACTCTTCCGAGATAACCTCTAACTGAGACAACTCAGTTTTAACGCGATCCGGATCAGCCGTTTCTTTATCCATCTTGTTCACAGCGATAATCAGCGGCACACCGGCTGCGCGGCTGTGTTGTACCGCTTCTTTAGTTTGCGGCATAACACCATCGTCAGCGGCAACAACCAGGACTACGATATCAGTCGCGGTAGCACCACGAGCACGCATTGCGGTAAATGCGGCGTGTCCAGGTGTATCCAGGAAGGTAATTTTACCTAAATCTGTTTCTACACTGTAAGCACCAATGTGCTGGGTAATGCCACCCGCTTCGCCTGCTGCCACTTTGGCACGACGAATATAATCAAGCAGTGAGGTTTTACCGTGGTCAACGTGACCCATAATGGTAACAACCGGTGCACGGGTAGATTTCTCACCTGCACCTGAGCCTGCCAGCAATTCATCTTCAAGGGCGTTATCGTTAACCAGTTCGTATTTGTGGCCCATTTCTTCAACAACCAGAACGGCTGTGTCTTGGTCCAATACCTGGTTAATGGTTGCCATTTCACCCATTTTCATCATGGCTTTAATGACTTCCTGCACCTTGATTGCAAGACGGCTTGCTAGCTCACCTACCGTGATGGTTTCGCCCAGTTTTACAACCCGTTCAACCGGTGCAGCAGGCTTATTAAAGCCTTGCTTCAGGCTTTCACTTGCATTCTTCTTCGGCTTCTTGCGACGACGTGAAGAACGCTCTACCTGCATATCTTCTTCGTCTTCGGCTTCCTGAGCGTAACGGTTAGAGTGCATGTGCACTTCTTCCGCTTCTTCTTTCTTACGACGCTCTTCTTCTTCYTTCCAGCGACGCTCGTTCTCTTCAGCCAGTTTACGCGCTTCTTCAGCCGCTTTTTTAGCGTCTTCTTCAAGCTTGCGCTGTGCTTCTTCTTCCTGTTGCTTACGCAAACGTTCTTCTTCCTGACGAGCAGCTTCCTGTTCCTGCTTTTCTTCTTCAGTCAGTTCAGAATCAGCTTCAGCACGCGCTGCAGCTTCTTGCTTCGCTTTTTCAGCACGGCGCGCTTTTTCTTCTTCGGCGGCTTTGCGTGCTTCTTCTGCTTTACGCGCTTTTTCTTCAGCGGCTTTGCGAGCTTCTTCAGCTGCGCGTTCTTCTGCTTCTCGCTTCAGACGTGCTTCCTCTTCCTTGCGCTTCGCTTCTTCTTCCGCCAAACGCTGCTCTTCAACGTCAGTACGCTTCACGTAAGTACGCTTTTTACGTACTTCTACTTTCACCTCTTTCGACTTACCCACACTTAACGTGCTGGTTGTCTTGCGTTTCAGTGTCATGCGAGTTGGCTCACCAGAACCAGCACCACCATGTTGCTTACTGAGGTGATCTAACAGTTTGCGCTTTTCATCTTCATTTACGCTGTCGCCGGCTGCTTTCTTAATGCCAGCATCGCTAAACTGACTGACTAACCGGTCAACGCTTGTCCCGATATCACTGGCGAGTTTTTCAATGGATACATCTGCCATTACGCGTTTTTCCCCTTGTCGACCTTACTCTTCGTTGAACCAGACTTTGTTTCGTGCGGCCATGATCAACTCACCCGCTTTCTCTTCGTCCAGTCCTTCTAATTCACAGATATCATCAGTACCCTGCTCTGCCAGAGCTTCCAGGTCTGTAATACCTTTACTTGCCAGCACAAATGCAACGTGTCTTTCCATACCTTCCAGGTTCAGCAACTCTTCAGTTGGCTCAGACCCTTCCAGTGATTCTTCGTTGGCAAGTGCTTTTGTGGTCAGTGCGGCACGAGCGCGGTTACGCAACTCTTCTACAGTGTCTTCGTCCAGTCCTTCGATTGCTAACAGCTCGCTAACCGGCACGTAAGCAACTTCTTCCAGTGTGGTGAAACCTTCATCAACCAGCACTGACGCGAATTCTTCGTCGATGTCCAAACCTTCCACAAATGTGCCAAGCACCTTGGCATTTTCTTCTTCGTGTTTCTTATTGAGGTCCTCAACCGTCATAACGTTAAGTTCCCATCCAGTTAGCTGACTCGCTAATCGGACGTTTTGGCCACTACGGCCAATGGCTTGCGCCAGGTTATCGGCTTCTACTGCAACGTCCATCGTGTTGCTGTCTTCGTCTACTACGATTGACGCCACTTCAGCAGGTGCCATTGCATTGATAACGAATTGTGCAGGGTTTTCATCCCACAGTACGATATCGACACGCTCACCGCCAAGTTCACCTGATACAGCCTGTACACGCGAACCACGCATACCTACGCACGCCCCGACCGGGTCAAGGCGTTTATCGTTTGTTTTCACAGCGATCTTGGCGCGAGAGCCCGGGTCACGAGCTGCTGATTTAATTTCCAGCGTCTCTTCCGCGATTTCCGGTACTTCCAGACGGAACAGTTCAACCAACATTTCCGGGTGTGTACGGCTAACAAACAGCTGTGCACCACGCGCTTCAGGGCGGATTACATAGAGTAAACCACGCACACGGTCGCCTGGACGGAATGTTTCGCGAGGTAACATGTCATCACGGTAAATTACGCCTTCCGCGTTGTTACCAAGGTCAATGATAATGTTGTCTCGGTTTACCTTTTTAACCGTACCGGTTACCAGCTCACCTACTTTGTCCTCGTATTCCGCTACCATTTGCGCACGCTCAGCTTCACGTACTTTTTGTACAATGACTTGCTTTGCGGTTTGCGTGGTAATACGGTCGAAGGCAATGGATTCAATTTGCTCTTCCACAAAATCACCCACCTGAATATCAGGCTCGTCGATTTGAGCAGCTGACAATGTCATTTCAGCGAAAGGATTTTCCTGCGGCTGGTCGTCAGGGATGACCTGCCAGCGGCGGAACGTATCGAAGTCACCGGTGTCGCGATGGATGCTGACACGCACTTCGATTTCGCCTTCATTTTTCTTTTTCGTGGCGCTTGCAATGGCATATTCTAAGGCCTCGAAAATCTTCTCTCTAGGCACTTGTTTTTCATTTGAAACGGCTTCCGCCACTAACAAAATTTCTTTATTCATCTTTGCCTCACTGGTTGCATTCCCGACTGGGAAGCAGGTCTCATTTCGTTATTATTCGAATGTTGGAACCAAATTACCTTTTTCAATCCCGGCAACGGGTAACGCAAATTGTTCTCCGTCGATCTCGATTGTTAGCGTGCCATTTTCACACGCCAGTAATTTCCCTTTAAAATTGCGTCGGTTATCCAAAGGCAAGGCCATTTTGACAGCGACGATTTCGCCCACCACTTTTGCATAGTGCTGTTCAGTAAACAGCGGTCGGTCCATGCCGGGTGATGAAACTTCTAAGTTGTACTCAGTGTTAATTGGATCCTCAACGTCAAGTATTGCACTGACCTGAAAACTCACATCCGCGCAGTCGTCAACGTTTATGCCATTTTCGTGATCAATGTATACCCGCAGGATTGAGTGTTTTCCTGCACGTACAAACTCTACGCCCAGTAACTCAAATCCCAGTGCTTCTACAGCCGGAGTTAACATCTCCGTTAATTGCTGTTCTAGCTTTGACAATCCTAACCTCCAAAAACGAAAAAAGGGCGTTACGCCCAATGTACTGATACCTTAATAAGGTATCGCGTTGTGCTTGGAACCGCAGTAACAAAAAGCCCCGATAATCGGGGCTTCTTGCTTGAATAATTCGGTCCCATTTTGCCATCATCAGGCAAGGTTACTTAATATAACTACATCTATATAAGGTAACCGGAAAAGCATAGCGTTTTACGAATTAACACCGCCTATGCCGATTTCTGCAGCGCATTATACTGCCTGTCGGCCAACATATCAACCGGCATCCAGCCCAATGCTGAATATATATTAACCTGAGAAAGCAAACGCTTGAGACGACTTAGCCTAAAAGACGGGCAAATTGTCATCAAAAATTAATCTTCTTTCCAGCGTTCCTTGATTTCCAGGATTGCTGGCAGGTTAGCTTCCAGTAGTTCAACCAGTTTCGGTTCAAAATGCTCCCCCGCTTCACGCTTCATCAGCTCCATGGTTTTTTCAACGCTCCAGGCATCCTTATAAGGGCGCTTGCTGGTTAACGCATCAAACACATCGGCAATGGCAACAATTCTGCCTTCAATGGGAATGTCTTCCCCTTTCAAGCCATTTGGATAACCCTTTCCGTTCCATTTTTCGTGATGCGTTAAAGCAACAGATTTTGCAATGCGCAATAAATCGGAATCCGCTTCGCCGAGGATCTCCGCACCGATTTGCGGGTGTGTTTTCATGACCTCAAACTCTTCGTCGGTCAGTTTTCCCGGCTTAAGCATGATATGGTCCGGAATACCAATCTTTCCAATATCATGCATCGGAGCGGCATGTAGCAACGTCTCTGCTTGCTGTTCAGAAAACCCATATGCCAGTGCAAGTACCTTGGAATAATGACTCATTCTGAGTACGTGCATGCCCGTTTCATTATCTTTATATTCAGATGCCCGCCCCAGGCGTTGCACTACCTGAAGGCGGGTACGCTTTAGTTCATCCGCCTGAACTAATGACAAATGCGTATTCACTCTTGCCAGCACGACTGCAGGAGATATGGGTTTTGTGATGTAATCAACGCCACCGACCGCAAAGCCTTCTGCCTCATCCTGCTCATCACTCAGTGCAGTAACAAATATTACCGGTATGGCACGGGTAATAAGTTCCTGTTTGAGCGCTTTACATACTTGGAAGCCAGTCATACCGGGCATCATAATGTCGAGAAGGATTAAATCAGGTAGCTGACTTTGGGCAACTCTGAGTGCCTCTGTTCCATTTTTGGCATATACCAGACTATATTTATCACCCAGCACATGCTTTAGAACCCGCAAATTGGCGGGCTCATCATCCACTAATAATAATGTGGGTTTAGATGCGGTTTTCTGCATTATGCCTATCCGTTTAGTCGTTCGATGAGCTCACTCAATAGTTCGATGGCTTGCTCGAACTCAAAATCATCTATTGCGTCCAGTATAGCCTGAATTTCACTGGCAAACTGGCTTTGGGTATACACCGCAAGTGAACTTAACTCAGTTTCATCGATGCGATTATATTTAACCCCATCCAACAAGCCTTTCAGTACGGTTTGCAATTTACTCAAATCGACCTGAGCAGCTTGTTCTGCTGCACTTTCCTGCTCCTGAGCCACAGCTGATGAAACTTCGACAGCGATGGCGTATAAACGTTCAAGAACCTGTTCCAGATCAGTCTCTTCGTGACTGGCATTTTCCAATATTTTACAGGTTAACATAAACTGTATTAACCCAAGATTACCCGATACCCCTTTAAATCTGTGAGCTAATGCTTTTAAAGACAAATAATCCTTTTTCTGCACTAACTCAGCAAATTGCGTTCTCTCTGCATCAAAGTCGATAAGGAAGCGTTTTATCTCCTGAATAAGTTTTAACTGACTTCCCCACAGGCTTTCGCCTCTTGACCAGTCAATCAGTACCGCTTCGGTTGGCTCAGGCTTGGTTGCCAAGGCTGTCCCCTGAATGCCCAATACCCTGGCGATTTCATTACACAACACGGGGAAGTCGATAGGTTTATTCGCAAAGCCTTCCATTCCCGCATCTGATGCAGATTTTTTATCCTGCGCTAATACGCTGGCCGTGAGGGCAATAATAGGGGTAGCTTTCAACCCTTGTTCGCGCTCATATTCCCGACGTCGGGTAGCCGCTGTCAGGCCATCAAGCACCGGCATTTGTAAATCCATCAACACAACATCGAATTGATGCTCAGCCATTCTTGCCAACGCCTGCTCACCGTCCTGAGCAACCGTGACAGTATGACCGGCCCGCTCGAGTAACAGCTTCAGTAAATCAATATTTTGTTCAATATCATCAACAATCAGTACATCCAGTTGTGGGAGTACCATCGCTTGCAGGCGTTTTACTTGCTGTGCAGATTCAACCGGATTTAGCGGCAGAGTGAAAACAAACCGTGTGCCCACACCTTGCTCACTGCTAACGTCGATGCTTCCGCCCATGAGTTCCACAAGCTGCTTACTAATCGTCGTGCCTAATCCGGTGCCCCCAAACTTACGGGACATAGACGCATCGGCTTGTGCGAAAGCATCAAACACCTTGTTGACCTGCTCTTGTGACATGCCTATGCCGGTATCAGCAATAATAAACATAACACCGCCCTGTTCGGCGGGCTGAACCGTCAAAGAAACACAACCATTTTCAGTAAACTTAACCGCATTGCCTATCAGGTTACTCAATACCTGACGAACCCGCTCCGGCGCGCCGTTATAGGCTTTCGCAAGCGCAGCAGACAACTCAACGTGCAAATCCAGTCCTTTGCGTTTGGCTTCCAGCCAAAACGTTGAAATTACCGTATCGATTTCATCACTCAGCATAAAATCAATATATTCAAGTTCCAGCTTGCCTTTATCCAGTTTGGCGCTATCCAGAATGTCATTTAACAAGTGGAGCAATGAGCGTGCAGAACGGTTAATCGTAGATACGTGTTTGTGCTGTTCCGTGTTCAGCGGCGTATCGAGTAAAATATCACTGAAGCCAATAACGGCATTCATTGGCGTACGGATTTCATGACTCATATTTGCCAGGAAAGCGGCCCGGGAAGCCGCAGCCTGTTCAGCCACGTTCTTAGCCACAACGAGTTCATTTTCCATTTTACGGCGATCGGTAATATCCATAATAAAACCGTCCAGCCACAGGATTTCCCCGTCTTCATTACGAATAAAGCGGCCGTGCTCACGAAGCCATCGGGTATAACCATCCTTCGCAATAATGCGATACTCCATTGAATATTCTTGCTGATCGGCAATCGCAGCTTCGATCAACGGAATATCATCAGGATGGAACAAGTCGGTAAAACTGATTTTAGGGTCAGGCATTAAAAAGTCTTTTGCACTGTAACCGGTAATTCGTTCTACCGCGTTACTAATAAAGACCATTGGCCATGTGGAATCATTTAAGCAGCGGTAGGCAATGCCAGGAATATTAGCAATCAGGGAACGAAATTTTTCTTCGTTTTCCTTTACCGCTTTCTCCATCGCCAGCCGTTCACGAATATCGGACACAAACAAGATAAAAAACGGTTCATTATCAATTTCAGTATGGGACACACTCACACGAACCGGAATGGAATGAAGATTCACATCCAATGCCATCACATCACGACTATTGCCTATCAACTTCTCATTATTTGGTTCCTGTGCATGAGCAAAGAAGTCCTGGTTATACAAATGCCGTCTGTTTTCAGGCACGATCTGCGTAACAGGCTTGCCAACCAGTTGCTCGCGTTTCCAACCTAAAATTCGCGATACGGAAGGGTTAGCAGACAGCACAATACCATTTGAATTAATTGTTATAACACCCTCTACGGCACTGTCCATTAACCCTGTCAGGCGCTTCTCATTGGTGTTAGCTACTTTACTGATTTCCTTGTACTTCACCAGCAGACTGATACCGAGTACCA
This sequence comes from Aestuariibacter sp., assembly GCA_017794925.1. GTDB lineage: Bacteria > Pseudomonadota > Gammaproteobacteria > Enterobacterales > Alteromonadaceae > Alteromonas. The sequence continues at coordinate 3,557,951 of CP051238.1, forward strand.
GCGCAATGACCATGGTAGCTATAAAAGTCACAACCGCTGCCATAAACACGGATACTTCTGAATCCTGGGATACCATTTCCAGGCCAGGCGGACTCACAAAACGCGCTGCGGCCATTCCGGTGTAGTGCATGCCGGAAATGGCGAGACCCATCACAATGCCAGCCAATACGTTTATTTTTGAGTTTGACAATTTTTTATCGATGAATCTGTGAATACCACTGCGTACCCACAGCGATAAAATGGCGAGCAATACGGCAACAACAATTGATAACAAGAAAATGTGCAAGTCATATTTTAACAACGGCGCCATTTCCATAGCCGCCATACCAATATAATGCATCGCGCCGATACCGGCACCAACCAGCACGCCGCCTAAAGCAATTTGCAACGGCGCTACGGTATTGGTAGTCAAAAAGCGCAAGGCAACCCAGGCTGCACCAATACCGGGTAACATGGACACTATCGTGATATGCCAGTTATAACTGACCGAGGTACAAAGCTCGAAAGCCAGCATCCCGACAAAGTGCATCGACCAAATTCCCACCCCCTGTGCTATCGCACCAACCATCAGCAAAGCGCGTTTAGCAAGCGTAGATTCTGCCGTACTGGCTTGGGTGGCTACCTGGAATCCCATGAACGATGCAAAAATAGCAATACCAATGGAAACCAGTACTAAAACAATCTCGTATTCACCGGTGAGTAAAAGAGAGTTTTCAGGAATATTAAACAGGGACAGGATGTTGTTCATTACCGCATGCCTTCTACTACTGCTGACTGACCTTTCGACCCCATCCTGAGGAAACGACTATGCGGCCTAACCGTATAAACGATTATAAATCACTTGAATATATGTATTTAGCAGACTGCCTAGGTACATAGTCAAAGTCAAATATAATCTGACAAATGTACGATAAATTGCGCTTTACTGTATGTGTCTGGAAGTTTATAGAAAATTCAGACATTAAAAGTAGGCTAAGGACCGTGGTACTGCCTTGGTAATCAGCTCGGCATAATGTCATCAGCCAAGCTACTATCTAAGAATTTCAGCCCAGTTCTGAACGATCTGCATAAAACTCTGGCGGTATGGTAAATCACTCTCTTTGTAAAAACAGCATAATGCAGGCATCTTAAAAAAGGAACGAACACAATGAAAGTCCTACCGTTATTGCTATTGTTACTGTTGAGCAGCGTTCTGTTCAACAAAGACAATACAGGTATCGAAATTCACTTTAAACACGAAAGCCTGTATATAAAGGCTGGCTGGGGAAACTCGTTACAGACAGATAACGCATTTCGTAGCATTAAAGAGGAAAGGTTGAAGCCGCCTGCCGCCAATCAAGAGGTAAACACTTCACAACTGCTATTCATTGAAGATCCAGCAGTAATATTAAGTGATCAACCGGAAAAGCAACAGGCAGATCACGAGTCGACTGAAAATGCGCCAGGCAAAAAGGTAAACGTAGACCAACATGTTAGTCTCACCATGTCGTCTTCAATGGCCAGTGTATTGTCAAAAGCAGCGAAGGAAAGTTTCAACAGGTTGTGCAGATCTTAACTGCTTACTCTCGCCTATCATTTAGCTTTTAAAAACAGAGCCGAAACAAAAAAGCCCCGACATATGTCAGGGCTTTTAAATGTGGTTGCGGGAGCAGGATTTGAACCTACGACCTTCGGGTTATGAGCCCGACGAGCTACCAGACTGCTCCATCCCGCGTCTGAAACTGTTCACGACTGTTCGTGTTGTTCTGTGACGCAAACTTGCGTTATTTCTAGTGTCAGTAACTTGATGTACTATGCAAGTTCTGAGATTTGGTTGCGGGAGCAGGATTTGAACCTACGACCTTCGGGTTATGAGCCCGACGAGCTACCAGACTGCTCCATCCCGCGTCTGAACTGGTTTGAATCAGCGAGCTTTTCTAGCTGTGCCGTTCAAGTGGTGCGTATTATACATAGGGATTAACGGTTAGCAAGGGGTGTTTGGTTAATTGTTTCAATTTTTTGACCAACCGGTTAAATACCCACCACTACGGCTAGAAAGCACACGATTTAACACCCTGGTGTTTATGCCTTCGCGTACAGATTCATTTTCTGGGCAAGTTTAAAATCCAATTCACTTAACCCGTCTACATCATGTGTTGTCAGTGCAACCTCTACTTTATTGTATACATTAAACCACTCGGGATGATGCTTTAGCTTCTCTGCCCAAATAGCCACTTGGGTCATCCAACCGAATGCACCAATGAATCCCTTGAACTTAAAGGTTTTTGTGATTTTGTCACCATCAAGCGACCATTGTTCATCCTCGGCCATACCTTCATTTAATGTACTCAGGTTAGCCTCTATTGCTTCTTTGGTTAATTTCATTGTCATTATTATCGCCTCTTCTGTTACGGACACAACGCTACGTTACTGAATATTGCCTGTTTTAAAAAGCGTAAGTCACCGACAAGGAGAAGCCAACATGTAAAGGTGCCGTTGCATTCCGAGCGTATTACTTTCCCTGTGTAAGAATTACAAGCAAAAGTAAATTATCTCCTTAAATTTAAATCAGAAACGTCCTGATAAAAGCAAAAACAACTTAATAACAACAAGTTAATTAAATGGAACAATGATTGCTGAAGTCACCGTTAGAACATTTAACGAAGTAAGAGGCTAAACACGAATGGACTTTCCCGGCATTGAAACATTTTGGCAACTCATCAACGAAAAGCTGGAGGTGTGGTTAGAATCAGGCATTAAGCACCTGCCCAACCTTGCTGTTGCCGTCATCATAGCCATTGCTTTTGGCGTTATTGCGAAAATAATCGGTAAGCTAAGTCATCGTGTGTTTAGCAAAACCTTCGATTCTCAACAAATTGTCAGTTTACTAACGTCTATCATTCGTGTCGCAATCGCTACTGCGGGTATTTTTATTGCGCTGGACTTTATTGGGCTGCGAGGCACGGTAACGTCATTGCTTGCTGGCGCGGGTATTGTAGGGCTGGCCATAGGCTTTGCTTTTCAGGACATTACCGAGAACTTCATAGCAGGCATTGCCATGGGCGTACGTAAGCCCTTTCAGATTGGCGACGTGGTTAAAGCGGATGGTGTATTTGGTACTGTTGAAGCCATCAATCTTCGCAACACCCATGTCATGACATTTTTTGGTCAACGGGAAATTATCCCAAACAAAATCCTGTTTAGAAATATCCTGACCAATTACAGTGTGAACGGTAAACGTCGCATTGAAGTACCGGTAGGCATTTCCTATGCAGACGACCCGGAACAAGCCTCGAGTATTCTTACCGAGGCGATTAATGGGTTAGATTTTGTCATCGACAAACACGATACCGGTGTATTCGCAGAATCCTTTGGGGACAGCAGTGTAAACCTGTTGGTTTGGTTCTGGATTGACTATCCGGGTGAACCAGGATTTATGATAGCCCGACACAAAGCCATCGTGACCATTCAGCAAGCGCTGAACGACGCGGATATACTCATTCCGTTCCCTATTCGTACGCTGGACTTTGGCGCAAAAGGAGGCGAAACCCTGACCCAGGTGATCAAAGAAAGTACTCCTTTTGAAATGAAAAATAAGGAATCAGGTGATGAACAAGACTAACTGGTCGGATGATAGATGAAACTAATGAAAAAATTGATTTCACATTAATACTGCTGATACATTAGGGCGTTCGCGATTTAAGGCGCCCTGTTATGAATCTAAATAGAATCGATCTAAACCTTTTCGCCGTGTTTGATGCAATTTACACGGCGGGTAATTTAACAAAAGCAGCTGATATTCTTTGTATCACACAGCCAGCGGTAAGTAATTCGCTATCAAGGTTACGTGAGTTGTTAAACGATCCCCTTTTCGTTCGGACGGGCCACACCATGACGCCCACTCCCGTTGCACAAAACATTATTGGTCCAGCCAGGCAGGCTCTGGAGCTATTGCGTAAGAGTGTATTGCACAGTCATGACTTTGACCCTTCTATAGCAGAAAAAACCTTTCAATTTGCCTGCAGGGATCTCATTGAGGCAAGTATACTGCCAAGACTGATTGCCAGACTTGAAGCACAAGCACCTCATATTTCTATCTCAAACTACGACATAGCGAGAGTAGATGTAACCAATGCAATGGCTAGCGGTCAGTTAGATTTTTACGCTGACAGCGCAACGATTACCGATCCCTATCTACAGAAGCGAAAAATAGCGGAAGACCGCTTAGTCGCAGTGGCAAGACCAGGACATCCTGCATTTTCGGGCTCGCTAACCCTGGACACGTTTCTTGAACACGGGCATATCAAGATTGCACCGAGAAAAGATTTAGACTGTGTCATAGACATAGAGCTTGCGAAACTCGGTTATCAACGCCGGGTCGCTATGCAAAGCCACCACTTCTTAACGGTGCCCAGTGTATTGGTTAAAACCAATTTGGTAGCCTGCCTGCCTTACCATCTGGCAAAGCACTATGATTTAGCCGTCGCTGAATTGCCTTTTACCATGCAGCCAACCAGCTACTACATTTACTGGCACATGAGTGCAGAAGATGACCCTGCCCACAAATGGGTGCGTGAACAGTTATTTAAAGCAGCCGAATCTTTTCAGGCTGCGCCACCAAACTCTGAAGCCGCTTAAAACCGACTCATGTATAGCCTGCAATAATCGTAAAATCGACAAGCAGGCTACACCCAGTTTATATCCATTCTATTTAAATAAAGAAATAATCAAATAAATACAATAAGTTAACTTCATCAATAAAAAACTTTTGAATTTACTTTCACTCTTTACCCAAGATTACACCTCGCCTCATACTTTCTTGGCATAAAGATAACCTATTGTTTATAAATAATTATTTTTATAAACAAGCAATAAACCCTATTCAATTATGTATGCATTTAAATACCTAAGTATGGTGCCTGGCATTTATCGATTCGTCATTCCGATGTTTAATTCACTCAACAAAACAAAACAACAAAACTGACTTTAACCATTAATACTGCTAGTAATTAGGAGCTGACCATGTTGAAAATCGTTAAGACTTCTTTAGTTATTGCTACGGCCACTTTAGCGTTTACCGGGACGGCACACGCGAATGTTGAGGAAGCATTAGCTAACATTTGTAATATCGTAACTGCTGATGACAAAGGTGAACTGCGCAAAAAAATGCGCTCAGTTGAATCTGACTACCGTTTAAAACTGCACGACTACTATTCTGGAATTTCGTGTAACGGTCAGAGCTTGATTCGCACCGCAATTGAAAACAACGCTGTTGAAGTAGGCACTTTGTTGGTTAAGAAAATGCCAAGTAAAGAACTTCAGGAGCCAGAGAAAGATGGAAAAACGCTGCAAGCCTGGATTTCTGAGAATGGACACGACAGCCATGCCATTGCTGCAGTACTGCAAGGTCGCTTGTAAGAGCGGCAGACACAATTACATGATAGCCATGTCACCATTTCAACATGGTTGCAGGGAGGTTTAGCAGTCCCCTGCATTAAAAGGCGCCTTTTGGCGCCTTTATTTTTACTCTCTTCATACCGGTCTCATTGAAACCAATATCAGTTTCAGCCGCAATCCCTCTAAAAAAATTCAATGTCGTTATCGATAATTTGTTTGGTACTCTTGTTCATAACCTCAATGCGATTACGCCCATTATTTTTCGCCAGGTAGAGTGCTTCATCAGCAACCTCTATCATGGTAGGAATAGGCGTCAGTGGATTAATAGAGGTTAATCCAATACTGACCGTAATGTTGCCGGAAGGAAAATTAAACTGCTGTACATTCAACCTGAAGCTATCCAGCAACAAGAGTGCGGACTGTTCATCTGTTTGATTAATAATCACCACAAATTCCTCTCCCCCGTATCGAAACAGGAAATCGGCGTGACGAAAAGACTTGCGCATCAGGTTTGCAAAATGAATCAACACCTCATCACCCTGCATGTGGCCGAATTTGTCGTTCACCTGTTTAAAGTGGTCAATGTCCAAAATCGCCATGAATGAACTGAGTTCGGAGTGTCTGTCGCTTCGATAAAAATCGAGCACTTGTTCCATCGTAGTGACAAATGTCTGGCGATTATGCAACTTGGTCAACAAATCCCGCTCTTTCACATCGAACAGATTTATCTGGTGTTCATAAATACTGGCAAGCCCTTTAATGATTTCATAATCAAATTCACTGACCTCACCCTGTATCAACACCAGCTTTTCCGGCGGTTCATCTTTATTCACATAGATACAAATGAAAGCGCTGCCTTCTATGTCGTGTTTTTCGACCCCCGCAGCCCCTTGTCTGTATATATAGCGGACAACAGATTGATACTCATCTTTAAAATTTTCATCCAGTGAAAGAGGGAACTTTCTGATCAGCGGCTCTATGTTGCCTCCATCAACAGCACGTTTGCCCAGGATCTCATAGGACGAGACATCGGCGATATTCTCCATTTCCATCAAAATGGTTATTAGCGCAACGTTTAAGTCGTGAAAGGTTTTGGACTCAATCAGGCGCGATGATAATGCAAAAGCAGTCTGTAATTGCTCAAAACTCATGTGTGATGTCTGTATCTGTACGTCAAGGGATTAAAGAAGGGTTATGATAAGCATCGTTTAGCATTCGAAAATCGTCAAATGTTGGCGTTAATTTTTCACCAAAAAATCCTTTCCAAATCAAAAAAGCGTAAATTTTCGAAAAAAATACGTAAAAAACACAAATCAATGATTTTTTTGCAAGTATTAAAATATGTATCAAAGTAGCACTGGCAGGTTTAACAAAAAATTCACAATAAAAATATAACCCACTGTTTATAAACATTAAAAATCAAAACAACACAAATCATTCAGGCACAATGATGACTAAAATGACGCCTTCAAGCGTATAATTCAATATACCTATGTATGGGGTCTGCTGTTTTTTCATTCGATTCCAGACGGTTTAATAGACCCATCAAACAAACGAACTGCTACGTAAAAATATAAAATCTAACGAGGAAATAACCATGTTGAAATTTGCTAAAACTGCTGCCCTGATTGTTACTGCTAGCCTTGGTGTATCTGCTACCGCACACGCTGACGTAAACGAAGCCCTGGCTAACATCTGTACTATTGTAAGTGCCGACGATAAAGGTGAACTGCGTAAGAAAATGCGTTCAGTTCAGTCAGACTACCGTCTGAAACTGCATGACTACTACACCGGTATTTCATGTAACGGCCAAAGCTTAATTCGCACTGCTATCTCTAACGATGCAGTTGAGGTAGGTACGCTACTGGTTAAGAAAATGCCTAGCCGCGACCTGCAAGAGCCAGAAAAAGATGGTAAGACTCTGCAAGCCTGGATCAATGACAACGGTTTGCAAGACCACGCTGTTGCGCAGGTATTAACTGAACGCCTGTAAGAATTTCGTGAAACCATGTGTTCATGACACCAGTCAACATGGTAGCAAGGCGGAAACGCCTTGCAGATTAGGCGCCTAGTGCGCCTTTTCTTTTTAATAACAACAATACAGTGATACGTCAGGTATGAGTTTGTATCAATATCGACCTTACGTATTAAAAAAAATACGCATGTATAATACGCAAGCTACATTCGCACCGTCAGATCAGCTTTAATTGCTGTACAGAACATGCGGGGATGTCTGATATGAAAACCATGATGAAAAATATTACTGCTTTAAGTTTGTTGCTTCTAACACCTTTCGCTGGTGCTAATGAACAATCAACTAACACGCCTTCCGCGGATCTGAATAACCAGATTCAAGTCGCTAAAAAAGTGCGCCATGACAGTGACGTTTTACCTGTACAGCAACTGCTGAATCAGGCCCAGTCAAGCCAAACATCGGTATCAAACCATTTTGATACGCTTGTTGAAGCACGTACTCTGCATCTGCCAGCATTGACACAACTAAGATAATTACTCCCAAACGGGCGCAGTTTGCCCGTTTGCCGTAACCACTCCTCAGCGTTTAGACGAATTCCGTCTCATTTATCACTTTCAAAGACTTCATTTGCTATTATTTTGAGTTACACTGCGCCTACTTTGCTGTACCGAGGTAATGACAGGAATTCAAGATGACCAGAGCCCGGCAACTCACTCCCACGCTGTTGCATAGTATTATTGCAATTGCATCCGTCGCTTCACCCGCTCTTGCACAACCAGAAAGTGCACAGAAACTGGAAGTTATCGAGGTAAGCGCACAAAAACGTACGCAAAATCTTCAGGAAGTGCCTGTCGCCGTAACAGCACTGAATGGCACAGTATTGGCCGAAAAAGCTGTATTCGATATTTACGATATCGAACGCAGTGTACCCACACTATCAGCATTTCAAAGTCAAAGTACCACAAATAGTGCGTTTGCAATTAGAGGCATAGGCACGTCTTCTCAAAACTTTGGTTTTGAATCTTCAGTTGGTTTATATGTGGATGGCGTATACCGCGCTCGACAAAACTCAGTTATCAATGATTTGGTTGACTTAAGCAGCGTAGAAATTCTTCGTGGTCCACAAGGCAGTTTGTTCGGAAAGAACACCCCCTCCGGTGCGGTGGTAATAAATACGCAGGCCCCTGACTTTGACAACAGTGGCTTCTTCCAACTGAGTGCGGGCAATTACAATATGCTAAACCTCAGTGGAGCCGCGTCGTTTACCGCTATCGAAGACGAACTTGCATTTCGTGTAAGTGGATTTAGTTCACAACGTGATGGGTGGGTGGAAGATATTAATCATCCCGACGCAGAGCTCAACAACAGAGACCGATCTGGCGTTCGAATACAGGCACTATACACGCCCTCTCAGGCTATTTCTGTCAGAGTGATTGCCGATTATGCGGAACTTGATGAACGCTGCTGTGCGGCGTTAACGTGGCAAGGCAACGTACAAGCTAACGAAATAGAAGGAAAATTCGGTACCGATGCTATTTTATCGTCACCACTGCTAGGCGGTACTATCTTTACCCGTGACCAGTATTTCAATTACCAAACCGCCCTTTCCTTGTCTCCACGCTCCGCCATGCAGGATAAAGGGTTATCTGCACAGCTTGACTGGCAGCTCACCGATGCCCTTTCATTAGTTTCAGTAACAGCATACCGACAGTTTGACAGCTTTGATTTTACTGACACCGATTTTAGTAATGTGAGTTTGCTGTCGACAACAAACGATGCCAAGCAACAAGCGGTATCACAAGAGTTGCGATTGCATTACCAGCAACAAGGGTTTAACGCGATAGTTGGCGCGTTTTTCTTCCACCAGTCTTTAGATTTGGCGTTTACCAATCAGATTGGTAGCGATTTCCCAGCCTTCTTTAATTTTAGTGCCAGTGAATTACAGCCGCTTATCGAGGGCCTGAATACGTTAAGCGCGTTGTCTGGCGGGTTTATTGCTCCTGCTGCTGCCGCTACGCCAGGCGGTACAGCGTTTTATCACACAGCGAATCAGGATCAGGATAGCGTGGCTTTGTTTGCACAAACAGACTGGCAATTCTTACCTGAATGGACTCTGACAACCGGCATTCGATTTACTCGCGAAGACAAAGCGTTAAAAGGGGCCTATTTTGAGACCGGCCCTGACATCGATGGATTATCGATGAATCCGACCGATATCCCCAATCCATTTGCTGCCGGACCAGCGCTTGCTGCTATCGGCGCAGCATTAACAACAGGCAGCCTGCCCGATGCAGCTTCTCTGGCCGCTATTGCGCCATTTCAAAGTGCGGGCTGGGGATTCTACTTTTTAAATACTGCCTCAGTATTGCCGCGTCCGGCCATGCAGGAGTCACTGTCTTATAACAACGTCAGCGGCACCATTAAGTTTAGTTATCAACCCAACAGTAACCAGTTGTTCTATGCCTCGTGGGCGAATGGTTTTAAATCCGGAGGAATTAATACCGACCGAATTGCCGCAGGTTTTGATCCGGTTTTTGACCCGGAAGAATCCAATGCAATAGAAGTCGGATTAAAACAAGACTTTCCTGAGCAGGATTTGCGCATAAACCTGGCTGTGCATCGCACCGATATAGACGATTTTCAGGCATCAACCTTTACCGGAACCGGTTTTAACCTGCAAAACGCAGGGACTATTGAAACCAAGGGTCTGGAACTGGATATAACCTGGCTACCATTGGACAACACCCAACTTACCTTTAATTTTGCCCGTACGCTGGCGAATTTTGATGAGTTTGAAAACGGCACCTGTTGGGTTGCGTACAGTTGGCATACCGGCATCGACGATCCGGGCCGTCAATCGCCCTCCGATCCCTATTGTTCTCGCGCGGGAGACAGAATTGGGTTTGAACCGCAAACGCGTTATAGCCTTGGCCTGGAGCACTACGCCGATCTCTTTAACCTGCCTACGACAATACGTGTGGATTACCAGTACACCGGAGACTTATTCCTCGATGACACCAGTGATCCGTATAAACATGTTGAGGCGTTTGACATCGTAAATGCCAGCTGGATGTGGGAACTGCCCGAATGGCAAAGCCAGATTATTCTGTGGAGTAAGAACCTGTTTAATACTGAATACGTAGCCAAAAATGGCTTTGACGTGCCTGTGCAAACAGGAAAAATCATGGCTTATCCGGGTATGCCCCGCACCTATGGGGTAACACTGCGCACGCAGTTTTAAGCTTTCCGGTATTTTATTGAACGAGATCAAGGAAGATCTTCTTCAATTCGATAGGCTTGTCTCATTGCCACAATCCCCTTGTAATGAGACCTGAGTCAGCCATGAGCCACACACCCGATTTTTTCGATCCAGCCCTGCTACGTAAATACAACCTGAATGGTCCTCGCTACACCTCATACCCGACAGCACTGGAATTTAACAATGAAGTGAATGACAGAAGCCTGTTGGACGCCGCAACTGACAGTCCAACAGGCGACCTGTCACTGTATGTGCATATCCCCTTCTGTCATCAGTTATGTTACTACTGTGGCTGCAATAAAATCGTCACCCGACACGCAGACAAAGCAGATCGGTATTTGGATTATCTGGCAAAGGAAATTGCGTTAAGGCAACAGGCATTCGGGCATTATAAGGTAGGCCAACTGCACTTGGGTGGCGGCTCACCAAGTTTCTTTTCCATAGAGCAACATACCCGGCTAATCACTATGCTGCAGCAGGCCTTTAAATTTAAGACCGATGCTGAATGCAGTATTGAAATTGACCCCAGACATGTCGACAACGACTATCTGACGGGATTGTCCAATTTAGGGTACAAACGCTTAAGTATTGGTGTCCAGGATATTAATTACGATGTGCAACAAGCGATAAACCGAGTACAAAGTACTGCCCATATTGCAGAACTTGTCGCGCATGCGCGAGTTGTCGGCTTTGAATCGGTAAATCTGGACCTGATTTACGGTTTACCACACCAAACCGAGCAAACCTTTAAGACCACCCTGGCAGCAGTAAAAGCCATGGATCCTGAAAGAATATCTCTATTCAGCTATGCGCATTTGCCTGACCGCTTTGCTGCACAACGCAAAATTAAGAACGAGTGGTTGCCCAGCGCAGAGACAAAGCTGTCGCTAATGAAACTGGCAATGACCAGTCTGACACAGGCAGGATACGCACTCATCGGCATGGACCACTTTGCCAAACAAACTGACGAGCTGGCCATTGCACAGAATAACAGTACGCTCCATCGCAACTTTCAGGGTTACACGACTCAAGGCGATTTGGATATGCTTGGCCTGGGTGTATCGTCTATTTCTGCGGTTTATAATATGTACGGACAGAACCCAAAGGCCCTGAACGAATACTACGCCGCCCTGGATGCCAATAAATCCGTTGTGGTTAAAGGTAGTCAATTAAGCCGGGATGATATGATTCGTCGTGACGTGATCATGGAATTAATGTGTAATCTGCACTTAAATATCCTTGATATCGAAGACAAGTGGGCTCTTCAGTTTAAACACTATTTCGCAGAGTCACTCGATAAACTTTCGCCGTTCATGCAGGATGGATTGGTTCGCGTGTCTGACACTGAGATCGTTGTTGAACCTAAAGCAAGGCTGCTGATCAGAATCATCAGCATGAGTTTTGACGCTTATTTGGCGAGTCAATTGCACCAACAACGCTATTCAAGGGTCATCTAGTTACGCTTAAGAGAGTGTTCCTGCACCAAAGTAGGCAAAAACGCTCTCGCCGGCTTTAATACCAAACTGCCTGGCCGCAGGTGCTTCCAGCAGTGCATGTAGCTGCTGGCCTTCACAATTTAGCGTCAATCGCTGAACCCCCGCCGCCGCGTCGCTGGTGATATCTTCCACTACAACGGGCAAACGATTAACGTAGCCTACCTGCAGCGGTGCAAGGGATTCTCTGGCAACAAGAACCTGCCTGGGATCCACTAACAGCGTCGCGTGTTCCGCAGGGGTTTCCATCGCTCTGGTGACAACTTTGTGCTCACCCACCGCAAACACTAAAAACTCAGCCTCGCTCTCTAACACAGGCCCTTGTAAAATACACCCCGTGGACGTGTCCACAGATTGGGCTGATTCAGCAAAAGCAAATGCAGCGGCGGGTCGATCCTGGATAATACATCGTCCTTGTTTTACAACAGCAACCTCATCGCAGTACTGTGCAATATCGCGCCAATCATGGCTTACCCATAACACCTTACATGACGCTTCAGTGTATCGTTGCAAGGCGGCTAATATACGGGCACGCAATTTTGTATCCATTGCACTGGTGCTTTCATCCAACAACAGCAACGAAGGCGTTGTCATTATCGCCCGTGCAATAATAACCCGTTGTATCTCACCACCTGACAAGGTACCAATCGATTTATTCAGCAGCGACTGACATTCAAAATCTTCAATAATATGAAGAAAGTCCTGTTGCACCAAACCATTGTGACGAGCCACGAGTTTTAAGTTTTCCATCACTGTTAGAGCGGGAAATAAAGGGGTTTGTGCCGACACCAAAACAGGCCTTTTAGACGTTGTGTCACTCCATTCGGCAAAGCCGTTCACAGACGCCGTCTTCTCAAGCCCCGCCACGCAGCGCATGAATGTAGACTTTCCGGCGCCGGAAGGACCCACGATGCCCAACCAGTTCAGGTCTGCGGACAAATTAAGATTGATGTTTAACGAAAAATCCCCGCGTTTACAGCTTACATGGGTCGCCATTGAGTACCTCCCTTGGCCTGACGCCAGTATAAGGCAATGAGCAATACGAGAGAGATAACCAGAAGCACTGCCGCAAGCTGATGAGCCTGGGTGTAATCTAATGCCTCGACATGGTCAAACAGGGCAATGGAAGCAACGCGTGTTTCTCCGGGTATATTCCCACCAATCATTAACACAACGCCAAACTCTCCAATGGTGTGAGCAAAGCTCAAACCTGCAGCAATAAGTGCGTTAGGCGCCATTGCCGGAATAATGATGTACCGCCACTGAGCATAGCGCGATAGATTCAACATGCCGGCGGTTTCCAACAGTGTTGGCTGAAGTTGAGTAAATCCGGCATACAACGGCTGAACCGCAAATGGCAGCGAATACAACACCGATCCTATTACCAGTGCTTCAAAGGTAAACGCCAGCGGAGAACCAAACAACGCCTGCCAGCCTTGACCTACGGCATTATTAGGCGAGAAGGCAATCAGTAAATAAAAACCAAGCACGGTTGGCGGCAATACCAATGGCAGCGCAATAAAGGCTTGAACCAGTGCTTTGCCCGGGCTTTGCCAGCGGCTTAATCCAAGCGCCACCGGTACCGCGATGACCATAAGTATTGCAGTGGTAATAAACGCTAACCGGGCCGTCAGCCATAACGCTTGCATATCCATTATGGCTTATCCTCAGGAGCAGAAATGGGTAAATAGCCTAACGCGGTAAGACGTTGCTGGATCTCTTCTGACAGCAGCCAGGCGACAAATTCATGTGCGGTATCACCCTGCCCGGCTCTTTGAATTACCGCTAGTTTCTGAATAATCGGCTGGTACGTTTGCGCATCCGCATAGTCACAATTGAGTTGGTAACTTATACACTGAGATGCTGCGATCAAGGCTAGCTGAACATTGCCAGTTTGCCAGAACTGCAAGGTTTGTTGAATATTGTTGCCACGAATAAGCGCCGGTGACAAGCGGTCCCACAGACCCTCCGATTCCAATAGCTGTTGCGCGGCAGTACCATAGGGAGCCAGTCTGGGATCGGCGATAGCAATACGCGTTGAATGGTTACTTTTACGAAGCGCATCAAAGCCTTTATCACCAGCCCCTACAATAGCCAGACGGCCGCGAGCATACCCGAAAATATTTGCGGGCGTGACAACGCCTTGTTTAACAAGCGCATCAGGCCGTTTAGCATCAGCCGACAAAAACACGTCAAATGGCGCGCCATGAACGATTTGCGCAAACAGTGAGCCGCTGGAGCCTACTGTTATCTGAATCAGATCACCGGTTTCCGCTGAGTAGCTTTGTGCTAACTCTCTGAGCGGCTGAGCAAAGTTTGCAGCGACAGCCACGTTCAACTTCGCCGGTTCATTCGGGCTATTTGCCCGGGAAAAGGTGGACAATGCAACGCTCATCAGGCCAATAAACAGCAATACCTTTACGCGTTGTCGCATGTATTGTCCTTGTCTGACTGCAACCAACGCATTGCCGCTGTGCTGTCGTCGGCTTTTGCAGCCACCCACGAAGCCTGATTGCCCTGCCATTCTTTTTTCCAGATAGGGACTGACTGTTTAAGGGTATCCATAATAAAAGTTGCCGCTAAAAAAGCCTGCTCGCGATGTTGGGAAGCGGTTCCCACCCATACAATTTGAGCGTGATTAGCAAGCTTTCCTACTCGATGGATGATACCCGCCTCAACAATATCGAAACGCGAGGTAGCTTGTTGCAACAAGGTATCCAGAGCTGATTCGGTCATCCCCGGATAATACTCCAGCTCAATTCCCTGAATCCCGCCTTTCGCATTAAAGTCCCTGACCAGTCCGGTGAAGGTCACGATAGCCCCCGCTCCTTGCGGCACTGCGTTTACACACAGTTCGTCGTACAACGTCTGCTGAGAAAAATCGTCGTGCTGAACCCGGGCAAACACCGCTAACCTCCGGTCACTGGCGGGAAAAATGCCACTTCGTCACCCACAGCTATCTCAGTATCACCATTGCAAAGCGTTTGATTGTGCGCCATTAATACATTGCCACTAAGGGCATCCTCAAACGAAGTGGACTGGGACATAAGTTGTTCGCGCAGTGCGCCTACGGTTGCCGGGTGTGGTAGCGGTGCATCCACGCCTTCCGCGCCAGCCAACTCACGAACCTGCGCAAAGAATTTAACGGTTACCATGTTGCCAGTCTCCGGTTTTACCACCCCGTTTTTCAAGCACGTGTATACCCGTCATGGTCATATTGGGATCCACCGCTTTACACATATCAAACAAGGTAAGCAATGCTACGTTAACCCCTGTTAGTGCCTCCATCTCTACGCCCGTCTGGCCTTTTAATTTGCAACGACACTGCACCACAATACTGGGGATGACATCGTCAAATTCAAAGGTGATATCCACTTTGCTTAGGGCGAGTGGATGACACAAAGGAATAAGGTTTGCACATTGTTTCGCCCCCTGAATACCTGCAATACGAGCTGCTGCGAGCACATCGCCCTTTGCAGCGCGGTTTTCACTGACCTCTGCGAATGCCTCGCGCGACAGCAATAGTGTTCCCTGAGCAATTGCCTCCCTGGCCGTTACCGCTTTATCGCTAACATCCACCATGTTCGCTTCGCCTTGGCGATTCACGTGAGACAAGCCCATTTACATCGTTCCTTTCAGGTGGCCAACAAAATTGCACGGCCTGTGCGTACTGTTGAGCTGAGACTGAATAATACCTTCCCACGCGGTGCGACAGGCACCAGTAGAACCGGGCAAACAAAAAATAACCGTCCGATTGGCAAAACCCGCAATTGCTCTGGATTGGACCGTAGACGTGCCAATCTCCTGATAACTCAAATAGCGGAACAGTTCACCAAAACCGTCTACGTCCTTATCGAACAAAACACGTAATGCTTCCGGTGTCGAATCCCGGCCGGTAAAACCGGTACCGCCTGTAACAACCACAGCCTCTACAGCAGGATCGGCTATCCAGCCTGAGACAACGGCACGCTGACGATAAATGTCATCAGCCACCAGCTCTCTGGCGACAACTTTATGGCCGTCAGCTTCAACGGCTTCCTGTAAATACTGCCCTGACGTATCGGTATCAAGAGTTCGGGTATCGGAGACGGTAAGAATGGCTATGTTGACCGGTAACGCTTCAGTAGTCATAAACGTCCTTAAATTTCTGCTGCGACTGGACTGTCAAATTTGGTACATTATGCGCTTTATTGTAACGCTATCAAAGTGCTAACTATGCCAAAACCCCTTCGTTATGCCCAGGCCTTACGCTATAACCGGCAAATAGTGCTACCGCAGATTGACCTGGAGGGTCAGGAGCGCTGGCAGCAGGCCCGGGTGCTTGTTATTGGGGTTGGTGGATTGGGCTGTAGCGCAGCACAACAACTTTGTAGTACCGGTATCGGGCACCTCACCCTGATCGACAATGACGTGGTAGAGACTACCAATCTACCCAGACAAAACTTGTTCGCTTCGCATCAGGTGGGTATGCATAAAGTTCACGCGGCGCGAGACAGACTGCATGCAATCAATCCTGAATGCACTATTCAGGTCGTTGCCAGTAAGGCTGATACCCCACTACTTGATTCGCAGGTACCGACACATGATATTGTGTTGGACTGCACCGATAACCTGCAAAGTCGCAACCTCATTAACGAACTTTGCTACAAACACAAGATCCCCTTAGTCAGTGGTGCTGCCATTCGTTTTGAAGGTCAGCTAATGTTAATTGATCCAGCCCAGTGTAGTGCGTGTTATACCTGTTTAAGTCAGCTAATCAAACAAACCGATTTGTCCTGTACTGAAGCCGGTATATTTGCCCCCGTGGTGAATCTCATAGGTCTTCAACAGGCACACATTGCACTGATGCGCTTAATTGACCGTTCTCCAACGCAAGCGGGCTTATTACATACCTACGATGGCCAGACAATGCAGTGGACACACTTTACCATTCCTTCTTATCAGCATTGCCCTGTGTGTCAGGGGAACAATAATGAGAGCGCCTAATTTATGATTAACGCAGTAAATAAATCGCATATCCGGGTCGCCCAAAATGCTTCAGGGCGCGCCATGAATGTGCCGGTATACCATATCAAAGGTAAACGCCCAGGCCCCAAAGTCTACATTCAAAGTTCCATCCACGGCGCAGAAGTCCAGGGCAATGTGGTGATTTACCATTTGATTCAATGGCTGCAAAGTATGCCGATTAGTGGTGAAATCGTGCTGGTACCGAACTGTAATCCCGTCGGTACCAATATCAAAGCCGGCGAATACACACTGGGTCGCTTTGACCCCGTTAACGGTACCAACTGGAATCGCGGCTATTACTACGATGCCAGTGAAGTGACTGAATTTGCAAAAACTGTCACCTCAGAAGAATCCGTAGCGTCGGTAAAACAACGATTTCGAAACCACTGGCGTACCGCTATCGAGAAGAAACTGGCCAGCCCCTGGGGACTGGGTCTGGCGCAACAGCTTAACCTGCGCCTGCAACAAATGGCGGTAGACGCCGATTACGTATTAGATCTGCATAATGGACCGGTATCAACCCGGCATATTTACATTCCCGAATACGCCAAAGCCAGCGCAACGTTGTTTAACTTCCCGCACTGTATTTTCATACCGAATGTATTTGCCGGTGCACTGGATGAAGCCACGTTCTGTCCGTGGTGGACACTCACCCAGTTACTCAATGAGCGTGACAAGCGACACATTGACTTTGGTGTAGAGGCCTTTACGCTGGAAATGGGTAGTCAGGAAGTCATTGATTTTAACGAGGGCGAAATCGATGCAACCAGTATTCTAAGCTATCTGACCGCGAAAGGCTTACTGCCCGAAAGTCAGTTGAAGCCAGCCAATATGACCCGCTTTGGGGTTTATCTCAGTGACTACAAAACACTCTTTACCCAATGGGGCGGTATGGTGCAATACTGTGCAAAGCCTGGCCAGCATGTAAAAGAAGGTGACGTACTGGCACGCGTGCTGAATATTGACGAACTGGACAACGACAAAGGCAGTTTCGACATTACCGCACCGTGTGATCTGATACCGATGCTGCATTTCCCTTCTGCCTCGGTGTTAAGTGGTACGCAGCTTTATAAGTGTTTTACCAACTATTCAACCTTAACCGAAAAAGAATAAGCAATGTACACCAATAAAAAACGCCGCTAATGCGGCGTTATATGTCTTGCTATATCGGTGAACCGGGGGGTAATGGCATAGGCTTAAAGTCCATTTCCCATTTACCGGTATCCCAAAATTGATTCAGGTAATGCTCCAGAGCTCGATAATGGGCCACATCATCTTCATCCTCCAGCCACTCGGTAAGCGTCATAAGTTCTGCAGTCACCGCCAGTTTGACTTCTGGCGCTGTATCTTCATGCAGTAATGTTTGCATGATTGACTGCACGGCAACCATTTGTAGCCGCATGGATAAATTCCCAGAGACGTCTTTCTTGCGGTAAAAGTGCACTGACAAAATTTTGCGAACAATGTCTTCTACCGCAGGAATACTTGCTTGCAAACCGTGCTGATAGGCGAGTCGATTTAGCCTTTCCGGGTGAAGCAACAGGGATAAGCTGAATGACGCCGCGCTTTCAGCCGCACTAACAGGATCAAATACCCGCCCCATTCTTCCGGTAAATTGCTCACGGGTTTGCACCTCTGCAAACGTCGGTGGCGGCAGTAATTTTATGATAGATTTAGGCATCGACAAAAGCTCAGGCGACGAGGCATCAATCAACCGTATCATCGCGTCGTTCTGCGTATTCGCTGACACAAATTTTACGCCTTTAGGGCTGTTGTTATCGCCTTTATTCTCATACTCATATTCAATGCCACCCACTTGCTTAGCTACGGCCTCTAACTGATAACGGTGGAGTAAATATACCGGCACTAACGCATTTTCCAGTGATGATAAACTCGCGCCAGGTGGCAACGTATTTAACCCCATATTGTTTAATGCGATTCGGCGTACATTTAATAAATGGTCAAATTCTTTAATAGGATCAGCACCATTGTCCCACAAATGCCCGTCAGTTGAACCATGGTGAGAAGCGCGGACATCGGCATCAGATTTGTATTTCAATCCCGCCATGCGGGCCTGAGTTACCATGGTCTGCAATGCAGCCTGTTCGTCAGTACTATCGGCAAAATCCTGATAACCGTAGGCAATAACATAATCATCCCATGCTCCCATACCAACGTCATAGGCATCGTCCAAAGAAATAGTATTACCGTCCAACCTGATAGTGGGGTGAGGATAATCCATCACAGACTCGCGACCATTTTCGCTGGCAGCAAAATTGTGCGCAATGCCTAATGTATGTCCTACCTCGTGAGCTGAAAGCTGACGAATACGCGCTAGCGCCATTTCTCGCTGTGCGGAAATATCGCCGCCCGTTTCCGTGAATGGACTGGTCAGCCCCAAAGCAATTAAGTAATCCTGTCGAACACGCAACGAACCTAACGTCACATGTCCTTTTATAATTTCACCGGTACGCGGGTCAACAACCGAAGAGCCGTACGACCAACCTCGCGTGGCGCGGTGTACCCAGTTGATCACGTTGTAACGCACATCCATAGGATCAGCACCTTCCGGTAACACTTTCACCTGGAATGCATCCTTATAGCCGATTGCTTCGAAGGCCTGATTCCACCAACTGGCACCATCACGCAATGCACTCATAACCGGCTCAGGAATACCCGGATCAAGATAATAGATAATAGGCTCAACTGGCTCGCTGATTTCGGCACCAGGATCTTTTTTGGCTAAGCGATGTCGGCGGATAAAGGCTTGCTCCATAGTATCCGTAATGGGCGCAGAGTAATCCTGATAGGCATGTTTCCAGTAGCCTGAAAAGGGATGAAAAACGCGAGACTTGTAACCATCATCCGGCAACGCGACAAACGAATGATGCAAGTGAACGGAAACTGCGTCTGCATCTGGTGTAACCTGTTGCAGGTATGCGCCGGTCCCCTGACCGCCAAATGTCACCAAAGCCTCAAGCTCGGTATTCAGTTCAAACGCTTTTGTACGAGGTAAATACACCCCGCTGCGCTTTGCGTCTGCTTTAAATGTCCCCTGCTTTCTGCTTTTCAGACGTTCAGCAATGCCATGAATATCACTAAACAGTTGTGACGTGTAATCAATTAATACACTACCGCCAGACTCCGCCTGAATAACAAAACCGGCTATTACCGAATCGGCAAAGGCTTCGTCAATACTGGCTTTCTCTGCGGGATTGCTCGCGCTCGCGCGATACTCCGTATTCAATTGTTTGAGTAAAAGTTTGTTGCCGTAGCGCTCAAACTGCACCAGACGAGTCGCACCAAGCTGGCCGCGATCCAATCCAATATCGTTCGACCCTACCCCCTGGGGCAAACTCGACTGAAATAGCAAAGGCGCATCCAACCTGTTGATTTGCAGGTACACCTTGTCATCAGCAGGATTGTAATAAACGGGAATAAACCCGTCCTGCTTTTGCATGGATTTGGTAAATGATTTGATGCTATCTGCAGCGAATGCCGCGTTACTCAACAGAAAAGCACTAAACACAAAAATGAGCGTGCGCACAATATCCTCCCCGCGTGTTTCCCATGAATTATCGTTGTTATGCTGCAATACACTTGCAAACTTGTTTTACTTCAAATTACCCAAAAATTCCTGCTAACACCATGTTCAAGTGATAAACACCCCAACTAAGCCGATGAAAATACCCACAAACCTGAATCCTTGATCCAGATCGCTGGTTTTACCTCCATGACGGCGATTCACCACTAACTAAAAACACGCTTGATCTGCATCAAGACACGTTAGCCGCTCTCTCGTTACTCTGGCAAACATTACAAAATCGTTACATTCGATGCAAACATGGGCTTACAGTTTCAACAACACGATGTCACCGAAGCACAGAATGCGCTTTTTAACGAGCGATTGCACAGTCAGCTGTTGTCTGTAGAAAAGGAACTTTTGCGACCTTGTTATGACGATTCAGTCATCAGCTTTGGTGCCGAACTTGAAATGTATTTGATTGACCGGCAATTCATGCCGACAGCACTCAATGAATCCGTCTTAAGCAAAGCTCGCGTTAGCGGGTTACAGGAAGAACTGAATCAATACAATATCGAATATAACCTTGAACCTGTGAATGCCAAGGGGATGCCATTTACCGCGCTGGCTAATCAGCTCAAACAAGCGACCCGGGCAATTGACCAAACTGCAAGCCTGTATGACGGACACGCCGTCGCAATCGGTATTCTGCCTACCTTGTCGTCTCAGCACCTGACCCACGACTTTCTGACTAACCGACCACGGTACAAGGCACTAACCAAAGCACTCAAGGCCTTAAACAACGGCCCTTTCAGCATAGATATTCACGGACAGGATGCAGTAAAAACACGTTGTGAAGAGGTGACACTGGAGGGCGCTAACACCTCATTTCAATTCCATCACCGTATACCCGTAAGCCGATTTACAGACTGTTTTAATACCGCACAACTTACCACCCCATTAGTGCTGGCACTGGCCGGAAACTCGCCCTTTTTTCTCGGGAAACGACTATGGCAGGAAACCCGCATCGCATTGTTTAAACAATCCATTGATTATCGGGCACACGCTACAGGCCAGTGGCGCCATCCGTCCCGGGTAAATTATGGCAACGGCTGGTTACGCCAAGGGATAGTGGAGAGCCTGACAGAAAGTGTCGCGCTCTACCCGCCTATTTTACCGGTAACGTCAGAGCGAATGGACAATACTGACACTCCCTTCAGTGAGTTGCTTCTTCATCATGGTACGGTGTGGAGCTGGAACCGGGCAATATTACAACCGGGCGATAACGGCCACGTAAGAATTGAATATCGCAGCTTACCAGCCGGCCCGACAATTGATGACATGCTGGCCAATGCCGCCCTTCAGGTAGGCTTAGTAGAATCATTATCAACCAATTGCGAAACTTATCTTCGCCGCTTACCTTTCAGATATGCAGAGCATAACTTTTATCGCTGTGCACAGTATGGGCTAAATGCTCGCGTAATCTGGCCTCATCAACATCAAAGTAAACTCTCTGAACAGCGCGTCACCGATGTTATCGCTGATTTACTACCACTTGCCGATGAGGGACTTGCCGCTGTCGGCGTCGAGCGTTCTGAGCGCGACCATTACCTGAATATCATCGAACACCGATTAGCGGCCAGACAAACCGGCGCATCCTGGCAATTAGATACTTTTAATCGCCTCAAAGCGAATGTCGCTCCGCATCATGTTTTACCGGAATTGTGTCGGCGCTATTACCAGCACAGTGTTGACGGTCAGCCCGTTGCTAATTGGGAGTAATCATGGGATTTGCACACATCGTCACACCAACACTACCGGGTTTTCAGCTTCTCAACGCCGAAGAGTTGGTTCTGCCCGCCACCAGCTTCCAGTTTCTGCAGGCGCTGCACGGGCCCACTATTATCCGGTTAAAAGGCCAGACCCGTCAGCGTCGAGCAGTGATCACGCTACTGCATGGAAATGAACCCTCCGGCTTCCTGGCCTTGTACAAGTTATTACAGGAAAAGTTTGAGCCCTATGCCGATACCACGTTTTTCGTTGTCTCTGTTCCTGCAGCACTGGAGTCACCGGGATTCCGGCACCGCTCGCTGCCGCAACACAAAGACATTAACCGCTGCTTTAAGCCGCCTTATTCCGGTGAAGAGGGACAGCTTGCCAAGCAAGTCATTGACTACCTGGTCGACTTAGCACCAAAAGCCATTATTGATTTACACAACACGTCAGGTAGTGGCCCGGCATTCAGTGTAAGCAGTCGGTGTACGCCGGTGCACCAGGCACTAGCCTCACACTTCACACGCTGGTTTATTCATACAGATATCGAATTAGGCTCAGTCATGGAGGTCCCCTTCTGTTGCCCTGTTGTGACCATAGAAGCTGGCGGTGCACAGGATGACATCGCTCATATCAATGCCTATGAGGGATTGAAGTCATTTCTAAGTGAAGAGGATGTGTTTCAGCAACGCCAGCATATCGAAATCCTGCAACATCCCCGCAGGCTTGAAATACACAAACAGGCGACCCTGGCATTTGCCGAACGGCCTGTGTTTGGGGCCAGTATTACCATTCGTCAGGATATTGAACAGCGCAACTTTGGTACCACCCAACCCGGCGACATATTAGGCTGGGTAGACCACGAAAAACTTGAACATTTTCGTCTTGGCGGACACCAACCGGGTGAGCTGGTTGAACACTATTTCTGTGCCGACAACAACCAGCTTACTGTCACTAAACCACTGAAGTTTTTCATGGTTACCACGCGCAGTGATATTGCCAAAAGCGACTGCCTGTTGTACTTCATCGAAAGCGATTAAACGGCATCGGTTTGGCAGTTAAACAGCGGCGCCAAAGCCTGCTTCACGCCGGTTTTTCTGCGCTGTTGTAACACTACCGCATTGCGCAATGTGCTCGGTTCAGCCATGATCACACAACCGCGTTTAGCCCGGGTCAGGCCGGTATAAACCAGTTCGCGGGTACAAATCGCTGCCGCTTGTTTAGAAGGTGGTTCAGGCAAACAAAGCAATAGCTGCGCGAACTCTGAGCCCTGGGATTTATGAATTGTCATGGCGTACACAGTTTCAAATCGCGGTAGCCGGGTCAACGGTACCGCCCGAAAGGTGCCGTTATTCCCCACAAACCAGGCTTTGAGTTGTCCATTTGCCGCAGGCCACACGATCCCCACATCACCGTTAAATAAGCGTAAACTGTAATGGTTCTCCACCACCATAATGGGTTTACCCCGGTAAAACTGACCGGCACTCCCCGTTGGTGACATCAGGGTTTCAATACGTTCATTCAGCGCTATGGCACCAAACTCGCCTTGTCGAAACGGCGTTAACCAGCGCACGTTTTGTAGCGCCTGCATCGCCTCGCTTAAACTTCCGGCCTGATCAATCGGTTCAAAACAGGCTTTCGCTGTATGGCCAAACTGTTTTTCCAGGCTCTGAGGCTCACACCGTGACACGCCCTCAAGATTGACCAAGGAATGCGGTTTCACCACATCCAGGCTATCGACCAAGGTTTGCGCGTCACCTGCAGAAATCGCACCGGCGGCCTCTGCCAAATCGCCTCCAAAGCGTTGCGCATTGATTAGCGTGAAATGGCAATCCGGACTATCGCTACTGTTCGTGACAAGCGCCGGTAAGTGAGGACAGAGTTTAGCAAATTGCGCTGCGGCACTTGCCGATACCGTGTCACATGCGCTTTTATCGATGGCGGCCAGTATGTCACCCAACACATTTCCGGCTTCTACTGACGGAAGCTGATTGGGGTCACCGACCAGAATAATACGAGTATCGGGCGACAAGGCACGGAACAAACGGGCCATCAGCGCGAGATCAATCATAGAGCTTTCATCAACCACGACCACGTCTGCATTAAGCGGCCGGTCGGCGTTCACCCGACAATTGATGCCCCAGCGCGGCATGCCTAATAACCGGTGCAGCGTCATCGCTTGCTGACGCACCTTATCGCCCAGACGGGCCAACGGCTCGTTGCCCATAAAAGTGCTTAACGCCGCATCGATTGACTCCGACAAACGTTGGGCCGCTTTACCCGTGGGGGCTGTGAGCATAATAGATAACTCACCGTTCCAGGCCGATTGCATGGCCATCAGCAACCTGGCGATGGTGTAGGTTTTACCAGTACCAGGCCCACCGGAGATAATCGCAAAACGCTGATTCACACTGAGTGCAGTCGCGACCTGCTGCCAGTCCTGTTCTGCTGCGGGTTTCGAATTAAACAACGCAGACCAGAGATCCGAAACGCGCTGATATTGCTCGTCATCAAGAGGAACAGGCGATAACCTTGCCGCGATCCCGGCTTTGATATCCTGTTCGAATTGCCAATAACGAGCGCTGTACAAGCGGTTATCAATCAGATGCAATTTACCGAATAACGACGGTGATGCTGCTAACTCGCCAGCTAATGCAAGCAAACTCGGCAAAGACGAAAACTCCCAACCGGAATCGGCTTTTTCCGGCGCAGTAAACAGCGTTTGGTCAGCAATATCGTCGAGTATCAAACACGCATTCCCCTGACGTTGGCTTACACTCAATGCCAGTAATACATGAAACGCTTGTGTCAGATCGGTTTCAGAGAAGACCGCGTCCTGTTTCAGCAAATCACACAAGGTTTGCGCGAAATAAAAATCAATGGCCTCGATATCAGTGAGCACCGCATTGCACTGGGAGAATCCTGAATACATCACACTGCGCTCCCTGTTTCTGAACCAGCCTGAATCAGTGTTTGGCTGCCGGTAAGGGCCTTCTCCACTGCCAGCACAATACTCACTGGCAATTGATGATAAAACACGCCGCTGTGTTCGCTGTGTTGCGTAGACATACCGCGCAGATAGAAATAATACACGCCGCCAAAGTGCTGCTCCGGATCGTAGTCAGGAATACGCTTTGCCAGAAAACGGTGTAACGCCACGCTGTATATCAGGTACTGCAGGTCGTAATTGTGCTGCATATTATTCAGGGCCAGATTATCAGGCTGATAATGGTGCTCCCCGACGCCCAGATAGGTCGATTTATAGTCGGCAACGTAATAGCGATCGCCGCGTTTAAATATCAAATCAATAAAGCCGTGCATCATACCCGCCAGGACGCTCCCGTCCAGGTTTACTGGCAGTGGTTGCTCAAGCACTGACGCCCTGTGCGCCGCGAGCGCCTTGCTGAGCGCGTGGCGTTTAACAGCGTTAAGCGGGAAGTAAAACTCTGCCTCCCGCAGTGTGTCATGCAGCGGCAAGCTACTCATACTGAAACTATCCCCCTGAAACGCATCTTGTAGCGGGGTATCCAGTACGTCCTCCAGCCACTCAAACAGTGCCGGCTGCTCGTGAGCATCAATGCCATAGCGCTGCGCAATGACCGGGGCGGTTTCCAGCCAGTCCGGTTCGCTGAAATCCAGTTCTTCTAACATGTCGTGGAGTAAATTCCCGCTTTGCGCGCCCGGACGTAAGGTGTATCTGAGCAGTTCACTTTGTTCAGGTGACACCACCGGCTCTGGCGCTGTGACCTCATTGATTTCAGACTCGCGCTGACGAATACGCGTATGGGCAACCTGTCGGGTTAACGCCGAGAAGGAATACAAACGCCATGGGTCGTCCAGCGCACGTTCAAATTGCTGACATGCCAGCGACACTGCTGGCTCAGACGGTAACGTCAAATCCCGGTTATCTATTGACGATATACAGGCTGTGTGTCCTTCCCCTTCGTTCACCAGTGCCTGAATAGCTGCCTCCCAACTGGAAAACTGGTCACGTGCTAACACCTTACCCAGTGACGACAATTCGCTTTGCAAGGTCTCTGCTACGCCCAAATAACAGCGATGCGATGAACGCGTAATAGCCACATACAGTAAGCGCATGCTTTCTGCATCGGCTTCGCGCTTGACTCTTTCCAGTAACTGCGGACCGGGCCCCAGTATCTGCTGTTGTTTTCCCTCACTCTCGTCGTAATAGCGCACGACATCTACCAGCGTATTGCCAAACCGGGTCGGGTCGCGGTATTCCGACGCAAAAGGCACAAATACAATGGGGTATTCCAACCCTTTGGAGCCGTGTTGTGTCACTATCTGAATAAGTCGGGCATCACTTTCCAGACGTTGCACCTGCTCCTGTGCCTGACCCGGGTCGAGGACCTGCCTGCGCAGCCAGTTCAAATGGTGGCCAGGCTGAGGGTACCCTTTGGCGGCGTCCTGCAGGACTTCCGCCAAATGCTGATAGTTTGTCAGGCTGCGCTCCGCTCCCGTTTCTGGCGGCATGTACTGGTGCTGAAGTAAGCCAAGCAACATGCTGAGCACCCCCTGTCGTTGCCATATTGCGCGCCATTCACTCAACTGGGTTAACAACGCATCCCAATCGGCCGCATCGTCATTTTGCAATAACTCATGCACTTTGGTGGTAGGTAAACCAATAAGCGGACTGGACAAGGCTGACTGGACCAGGCGCATATCATGGGCGTGCCAGATGGCATCCAATACACGCAGCACATCAACCGCTTCAGCGCTTTCAAACAGACTGTTGCGATTCGACAGGTACACGCTGGGTAATCCATGCTGTGACAACGATTGCTGAACAATGCGCGCCTCGTTGCCGTTTTTCACCAGAATCGCGATGTCACCGGGCTGGGTGAGTCTTGTACCTAACGTAACTTCACTGAGTAATCGTAAAATTTCCCGGGTGAGCAATTCAGCCTGTTCAATGCGGACTTCGCCTCTTGGCGGCGCTGATTTGGAGCCGCCCGGCGGGCTATCGGTTTGTTCATTGTCTTGTGGCAACAACAAAAAAGTCAGTGCCGCTCTGTCGGCTTTGGGATCACTGAGCGGCACACTCGCCGCTTTTGCACCTGGACTGGCATTCACGGGCTCATAGCCAATCTCAAAATCAAACAAATCGCGGCGCGCTTGGTTGAGAGGATTGCCCCAAAATAAGCGATTATAGGCGTTCACCATAGGCGCAACTGAACGCCAGTTGGTATCCATGACCCAACGGTATTTGGCCTGTCTGGCAGCGGCGAGGTAAGTAAAAATATCACCGCCGCGAAAGCCGTAGATGGCCTGCTTGGGATCGCCAATCATCAGCAAGGCATGCTTACCCTGCTCTGTTGCTTCGGAGGAATACACGTTTGCCAGAATGTGGTACTGATCGGCGTCGGTATCCTGAAACTCATCCACCAATGCCACCGGATACTGACTGCGCAATTGCACACTCAAGGGACTGTCGGGTGAGGTGATCCGCTGAGCCAACATGCGGATCAAGTCATTGAAATCCACGTGTTGCAGCTGGGCTTTCTGCTTTGCTACGTGCTCGCGAATAAACGTAATGCCTTGTAGTACCACCTGAAGTGCTGGCGCTTTGTTCAACTGTTTGTTATGCGCTTCGTTCACCTGCTTCAGGCTTTTTTCCAAGCGCACGCGAAAGTCTTTGAGTGGTTCAATCGCCGCTTTCGCTTCTTCCATACATTCCCGTTTGGCTCTGAAGCGGTTGCCATTTACAAATTGCCCGACTTCTCGGGGCACGGTAGAAAAGTCACCGCCCTCCAGCCAATTTAAAATAATGTCCCATTCCTGAGCTCGCTCAGGCTTATTTAGGATCACGGTTTCGTGAAAAAGCCCCGCCTGAGTGAGCAGTGACTGGCACAACTGAGCGCCCTCTTCACTGTAGCTCGCAGACACGCTTTTTAATTGTTCCGCAAATTCCTGATTAATAGTTTGTGTATCGGTGCAACCAAGGTCACCACTACTGTCAAACAAATTGCCAAAGCGGCGAATAAAGCGCTCCGGCGAGTGCCAGTTCTGCTGTTGGAGCAGAATAAAGGCTGGCTCATCATGACTGATTTTACGGAAGAAGTCTTCGCAGGCTAGTCGATACAATTCACGGGTATCCGTTGCCAGCGCCAGCTCTAACGGGGTCGCTGATGTGAAGGCCATATCGCCCAGCACCCGATTACAAAAACTGTGGATAGTAAACACCGCGGCATCGTCAAGCTCGAGTAATGCTGCTTGTAACAAGGCAATGCCCTCTTCGCCAGGCACAGCACGATACACTGACGCCATCACTGGATCGGCTTTTTCAGGCAAGCCCTGTTGATTAGCAATTTGCCAGAACGCTAATGCCTCACGAAGTGTCGCTGCAATCCTGCCGCGAATCTCTTCGGTAGCCGCTTTGGTAAAGGTCATCACCAGAATCTGCTGCACTGGCAGGCGCATTTCCAGCAGGAAACGCAGGTAAATACGCGTGATGTTGAAGGTTTTACCTGTGCCAGCGCTGGCTTCAATTAAATGGCGGCCAGTTAACGGTAATTCAGCAACGTTCAGATGAGATAGGCTCATGATTTCGCTCCTGATATTGCCTGGAAAAAGGGTTCATACACCTGAGCAAGCAATGACAAAGGCAACGCTTCTGCTTCAGGGAGTGTCGGGTAAAACCAGGCTAAATACGGATTATTGCCCAGCACACTAAAGTCGCTGTTCGCATCGGTGAGCGACGACCAGCGTTTTTGCACTTCTGGATCTTGCTGCCAGTCATCGCTGTCAGTGCGCATATTGGCATGTTTTGCCAGCACCTCTGCCAATGCCAGATGCAAAATGGTAGGCGATTGTTCTACCTGACTAAATGCCAGCGAAATGCATTCAAGCGTGGTATTCGCCTTGTCTGCTGTCATGGCCGGCACGGTAACCGAACGTGTTGGGTAATTGTCTTTTTTCCAATCCACATAATAGAGGGTGAGCGGCATATTCGCGCCCTCACTGTTGGCCACCAGGGCCGTTAACCAGGCCTGAAAGCTGCGATGTATGGCGTGCTGCCCAACATGGTACATCACTAGTGATTCCTTGCTCAGATCACAATACGCAGAAAGCTGAATCTGTCCATTGTCGAACTGATAATAATCCCGTGTGGTGGCATGCTGCGACACGGTGTCAGCCAGCACCTGGGCGGCTTGCTCCCATTGCAACAACTCAAGTTCAGTAGTAGGCGTTTGTGGTACCCGTCCACTCAACTGATAACGCTGTGTCAGTGAGGCATCATGGCTTTCAGTACGATAATATTCCACCATCCCCTCAACAAACTGATAACGGGTGAGCTTGTCAGTTTCAAACGGCTCGGCATCGTTTAGCACATCCATTTGCAATACCAGTGAGACCCCTAACTGCTTAGCCAGCCAGGCTAACGGGTCGCGGAAGCACTGTGTCAGCTCTTGTGTGGTCAGGCTGCGTTTTTGCACTGCCGATGGTAGGGTTAGCGACGATGCATGTTCGTCGTTTTGTTCCGGATTGACCAATGCCTGGGCCAGCCTGAACCAGCCTGCAGAGAATCCAGGCTGCGAAGGCGTAAAAGCGCCGGGGCTGAACGGATGTAAGGCAACCTGCGTGATGGCCTGACTGTCGTTCCATCCATAGCCTTGCTGCAAATAGTCCATCAACTCCTGGAGCACCAGACTGGGCTGACGTTCAGAATTATCTACCGCGCTTCGCCCCTGGTAACTCAGAAATAAATGCTGGCGGGCTGAAATCAGCGCTTCCAGGAACAGATAGCGATCTTCCTGACGACGCGAACGATCGCCCAGCCGCGCGGGACAGCGCGCCATAATATTAAAACTGCCCGGCGGATTACTGCGCGGGAACTCACCATCATTCAGGCCCAGAATAGCAATCACCTTGAAAGGAATACTGCGCATGGGCAACATAGAACAAAAGGTCACCTGACCGGTCATAAAGTGGTTGCCCGCATCCGGCGTGCCAAAGCGTTTGTTGAGTGTATCTCTGACCTCAACCAGGCTAAGGGCTTCGTCGAAAGACGCTTGTTCTGCCTGCAATGCAATATCCGCAATGGCCTTGCCAATGCTTTCCCAGCTGTCGTTGTCGTCCTGAGAAGGTGCGAAACAATCGTCTCTTAGCTGATGTAAATAATCTGTCCACTCGCTGGGCGTGCGCGGCTTTTTCAGTTGCTGTGTATGCTGAGCGAGTTGCTCCAGTACCAGCATAAGACGGCCCAGTTCTACGCTTTGCTGCCCTTCTACATCAGGCACGGTAACGCAGTCTGCCAGTAACTGTTCGTGGTCCTCGGCGACCATCCCTAACATCAACCGTTTAAAGCCCCAGGCCCAGCTAAACATGGGGCTGCCTGTGACCTGTTGGGAGCTCTGTGCTTTGTGCTCACCATCCAGCCCCCAGTGGATATTCGCCGCTCGTAGCCAGTGTTCAATCACAAGCAGGCTCTGTTCGGTCAGGCCAAATTTCTTCTGCAGCGGCGTCAAACTCAAATATTCAATAATTTGATTAACGCTGAACCGGCTATCGGGCAGTTGAAGCAATGACAGAAATGCAGCAATCAGGGGCTCCGCATCAAGCGGTGAGCGGTCTGCTACGCTACAAGGTATGCGCGGACTGGCGTCGTCTTCAAATCGCTGCTGACCAACCCGTGCAAACACGGCATCAATGAATGGCGCATACTGCTCGATGGCGGGACACATCACCAGTACATCTTTGGGTTGCAGCGTGGGATCTTGATTTAACAATCCAAGTAAGTGTTCGTGAAGATACTGTACTTCTCGTAATGCACTGTGTGCTGAACTCACAACAATACTGCGATCATCTGCCTGCCAACACGATAGGCCATTTGCTGTGCGAGCCTCCAGAATATCCTGTTGCATCAGGTTCAGCAGCTGCGGCACCTGGTCGTTTTCATCTGGCGCAGGTACATCAAACGCACTGATTTCGTAGCTATCTAACTGAGTTAACTGATTGAACAGATCCCGCCCCTGTTTACCCAGGTTAGCTAGCAGCGGATTGTCCTGATTTTGTGCCATCCAGGCTTCAATACCTTGCTCTCGCAGAATGCGGGCCTGCTCACCACGCCCTGCAACGTTACCCCAGTAATTTACACAAGGGTTTAAGTGAAAAACGTGAACGTCAATCAGCGCTGACAACGCATCCAAAAAACCAACAAATTGCGGTGCCATGGTATTAATGGCAAAGAGGACAATGCGTGAGGGCAACCTGGCTTTTAGTTTATCGGGTGAGGCTTTCAGGCCTTCTAGTAACTGCTCGTACAAGCGTGCAGGATACAACGGCGTTTCCGTTACCAACGCTCGCCACAGGTAAGCTTGCCAGGGTTCATCAGGATCATCTGTCACAGACTCATGCTTTTCCCATCCCTGCAGCCAATCAGGCCGATAAAGCAAATACTGCTCTATTAAATCTGCAAAATTTACCGCCAATTGCAATTTGCCCAGGGCGTGATCAGACGACAGGTAATGCGCCACTCTGGCCATGTCGGGTTGGCTGATATGCTCCTTATCATTCAGTAGCTTATAAATGCGCCAACGCAATACCTCCCGCCGATAAGGTGACTCCCGGGGAATGCGTGCTTCGCCTAATACAGTTCGGGCAATATCCCACATAAACCGCACGGGCAGCGGATAGTGAATGTTCATGGCGATGCCCTGTTCCTGGGCAAGCTGCATATTCAGCCAGTGCTGCATGCCGGGACTTTCGACAAGAATGATGTCCGGCGTAAATCCTTGTGCGGGCTGCTGGGTAAGCAACGTCGACAAAAGCACACTCAGATGCTCGAGTTTGTTCGAAGGATAAAGTGTTAGCAAGCCTGTTTATTCCCGTTTATTTTTGTTTATTTACCGATTTCCCATCACTCGTCGTGATTTGGTAACCCGTTTTGCTCACGCTGCTTTCTGATCTCAACTTTGTTTTTCGCAACCTGTTGTTTAAACGACATAAAACCCGCTTCGACTTCCGCATAGATGTCGGGGTAGGTATTTTTTGGGGTATGTCCGTTAGGGTGGCTTCGATGCCAGATTATTGCATTATCAATAAGGGTAACCCACTTATCAGGATCGGCGCCTGCATATTCATTAATCTGCGGCCCAAGAACGGACTTCAGTGAAGCATATAATGCTCCATCAGCGGAAGGATCCAAATCAGGGTTGGCCATCAGGTAGGCGCGAAACCGAATTTGTCCAATGTAATACCATTCTACGGCCCGGTCTTTATCACCCTCGTTAAATACGTTGCCTGCCAATAAAAAATAGGTAACTGGGTGTTTGTTTTCGATGTCAGTGATTAACTCATCGAGATTTTGCTCTGGTAGAATGGACTCGCGTGAAGATGGCGGCGCAGAGCTGCAACCTGTGAGTAAGAAGAGTAAAAAAATAACGGACGTATTAAAAACCTTCATCTGCACTTCCCTGACATAACCGGTATTTACTTGCCAATAATCGTCTTAAGGGCAATTATGGACACTGAACAATGGCTTAGTATGCCTTGAATCGAATTTGATAGAAATATGCAGGAAAAGGACTGGTGATTTATTAAACAAACGCGTATAGTGCAGCGCGTGGCAAGCAGAGATAAAAAAACCCATACAGACCTCAGGACACGAAAAATCTGTATGGGGAAGGTTACGGGCCACATCCTAGCAACTTTGAGCCGGCGTTGCCTGGCACCGGCCAAAGTTAGCGCTAGCACGCAGCGCAGTTAACATTTTATCTACTGCAGAATAGATGCCAAAATAAATAACCATCAAAAATCAATAACTTAACATGCTTTTAACAGTGTAATTGTATAATTTATTCATCAATGTGGTGCACTCGCACCGCAAAAGAGCATAGATAATTCATCAACTTACTGCATTGCACCCACATAGTACAAATACACTTAACAGGTATTTGCGGCTCATTATTTTCTCTGTCTTTTCAGTTTTGCGTTTATGCCTGCCATGGTAACATTTACGGTAATTTCACGACTTCGCCGTTTATGCCGTCTGCGCCATTCACTGCCCGCGCACTGACTAACACCTGACGGCGCGCATACTATTATAAAAATGGACACCTTAATGCTGACACAACAACAACTTAATACCATGTTATCGCTACAAAACAACATGAACATCAAAGTAAACCCCGAGTGGCTTACTGCGGGTTATGGGTACTTACGTGCAGCCATGGTGGAATCTGTTGAAGCGATTGATCATCACGGTTGGAAATGGTGGAAAGCGCAGGATAAAGATCTGCCTCAATTGCAAATGGAACTGGTCGACATCTGGCACTTTGCGTTGTCTGCCAGCATCATCGATTACAAAGGCGATATCGAAGCAACGGCTACAGCCCTTGCTGCCCAACTTGCAGAAAATAGCCCACACGTGCAGTTTGATGGCCAGCCTTATTCTCCTGCCAGTATGTCGTTACTGGACAATCTGGAACTGATGACCGGCATGTGTGCAGCCAAGCGTTTCAGCGTCCCTCTGTTTATGCAAATTGTGACACAGAGTGAAATGACAGGTGAAGAGCTATACCGCCAGTATGTTGGGAAAAATGTGCTGAATTTCTTCCGTCAGGATAACGGATACAAAGCGGGTACTTACGTAAAAACATGGGATGGACGTGAAGACAACGCACACCTTGTAGAGGTGCTGGATAGCCTGGATATGAATGCGCCTGACTACGCAGAGCTGGTTTATAAAGGACTTACCGAACGATATCCTGCCTAACGTATTACACTCAAAGGTCGCTACGCAGTAAGGAAAATAGCGTTAAGTCAACCAGTTTTCCATGCAGATATCTTGCCTTGCGTAGCGTGCCTTCCAACACAAAGCCGTTTTTCTGCAGTACTTTTTCAGACGCAATATTTCCGGCAACGGTGACGGCTTCAAGACGACTCATTGAAGTTGCTTTAAAAAAATAAGCCGATAATAACTGTAAAGCCTCACTCGCATACCCTCTGCCACGGTGACCGGCAAATATACGGTAGTACACTTCCCTACCATCCAGATAATGCCGGCTTTGTGAAAAGCCTGCATCACCGACAATGTGTCCCTCTAAATCAGTAATTAACAGTTTTCCCGTTGTATTGTCCCAGCAACCATTTCTTTCAAACTCTGTGATCAACACACGTTCAGACAACAGTGCAAAAGGCATAAATTCACCGGGTTCGGTTAAATCTTCAGCCATTGCAAACAAAGAAGGTATATCAATTTCACGAATTGTTCTAACTATGACAGACTGCCCGCGTATCACCTTTTTCTCCCGCTATTTTTCGATACTCATATCGAGTCAAAAATACGGAGTTAACGGTGAAACCAAAGTGAAATCAGAACTAAAACATCAGAGGAAATGTTGCCGAAACAGGCGATAGCCATACAAAGACTACCACCTGATGAGAGTTAATTATTGTACTTGTCTGCGAGCTTCTGATATCGCTTGCAGGCGGGTGTTTCGTCATCTGATTCCATTAACGTTGTGCAATCACGGGCTGCCATGGAATTCAAACATTCTGTTGCGGGCTCTACCAATTCGTGGAATTCGTCGACTTCTGCAATAGCAGTAAACTGCTGGCACATTTGGCCAACCATGTTTTCCACCATCCCCATCATCGATGCGGGTATATCATCATTACCCGCAATTTCTTTCTGGATACAGATTTTGGCTTTATTACACATGTTGTTTGCGGCATCGTTTAACTCCTTCGCCCCCGCAAACACATCACCTGCGGCCCATAAAAGAACGCTGACCAGCATGACTTTGCGAAACATAACTATCTCCTTGATTGGTTAATTTTCCCACACTATCGCTGTATCATACCGTTGATTGATGACCTCTGGGAAGCGTTCTTCCAGTACGTGGCGTTTTACTTTTAGCGTTGGAGTAAGTAAGCCATTCTCAATAGTCCAGGCTTCCATCATAACAATCAGTCTGTCGAGTCGCTGATGGCTCTCTAATTTTGTATTTACCTTCTCGAACGTCTCTGTAAGTGAAGCGGTAACCTGTTGATCAGGCATAGCCTGCCCCTCTTCGGAAAGCACGAGTAATGCAATCGGCTGGGCCAGGCTTGCACCCGTCACACAGACCTGTTCAATCAACACGTTTTCCATCAACTTTGCTTCAATAGGCGCAGGTGTAACGTATTTGCCTTTGGCCGTTTTAAAGATGTCTTTAATTCGTCCTGTAATTTTGAAGTAATTATCTGCATCCACACTCGCCTTGTCGCCCGTGCGCAAATACCCGTCCTCAGTGAAGGCCTCGCGTGTTTTCTCTTCGTCGAGATAGTAGCCCACCATGTTGGCTCTTGATTTGACCAACAGCTCGCCTTCGTCCGACAGTTTAATCTCTACACCGCTCCACGGGTGCCCAATACAGCCTATTTTATCGTGGCGGAATGGCAAGGACGCGGTACCTAATGCCGCATTTTCCGTCATGCCCCACCCTTCACAAATTTCCACGTCTAAACGGGCAAACCAGGTTATCACTGACGGCGGTATTGGTGCAGATCCACTGGCACACACTTTGACTTCTGACAGGCCCAGACCAGCTTTGATCTTGCGTTTAATCAGACTACTGACCAGAGGAATACGCAATAACAGGTCGAGCTTTTTCTGAGGTAGTTTATGTAGAATACCCAGCTGGAACTTAGTCCATAAGCGTGGCACCGATACAAACAGTGTCGGTTTGCAGTACTGAACATCCCGTTGAAAGGTATCCAGTGACTCAACGAAAAACAGCTGCATACCCGCATGTAAGGCTGCCATTTCGACTAACACTCGTTCTGTAATATGGGCAAGAGGTAAATAGCTCAGCAGACGATCCTGCTGGGATAGATTCAAATCACCTCGCCCTTGTGAACCGGCCCAGCTCAACGTATCAAATGTATGCATTACTCCTTTGGGATGGCCCGTACTACCTGAGGTATAAATAATCGTCATTAACTCATCCGGGCCAGGTACCGGGCTTTCGGCCATTGCCGGGCAATCTAAAAACTCCGCCCAGTACTCATCGGCTTTAATGCCCGGATACGGGAATGCAACGGTTTTAATGTTTTCGGGGATAGCGTCAACTTGGTTCTCGGTGTCGTCCAGCTTTCCAATGAATACGACTTTAACATCGGCGTGATTGAGCACGTATTGAATGGTTTCCGTACCGGCAGTGGCAAAGATGGGCACTGAAACATGCCCAGCCATCATAATGGCCAGATCGGTCATGATCCATTCTGCACAGTTTTTCGCGAGAATTGCGATACGACTACCTTTGTCTAACTGCATAGCCTCCAAACGATATGCTATACGCCTTACCGTATTGGCTACCATTGCCCAATTGTATTCCTGATAGTCGCCGTTTACAGGTTGCACAAAACAGCGGTTGTCTGGTGTTGTCGTTTCCCATCGGTACAAGCACTCAAGAGGCGTTGCCGTTACTTCATTTGGCATGTCTGGTCCCTCGGTAGGTAGTTTCATTATTATAATTAACATCAACTTTACAAAAACATTTTAAATAAAGCCAATGAAAACAAATGTAACGTGCAGCTAAGTTAATAGATTGTGCGAATATTTTGGTCGTTTATCGATTCCCTGCGCATTTAATAGGAATAGGCATTGTGTTCGCGCAGCAATCATGTTTTTTTATACTCTGAAAACTACACTGAGTGAAGGATACTCACCATGAAAGTGACAATTAATCAAAAGACCTTCGACTACGACGGCGATCCGGCCATGCCATTGCTGTGGTTTATTCGCGATGACTTAAAAATGACAGGCACAAAATTTTCCTGCGGGATGGCGCTGTGTGGCGCTTGTACGGTACACATAGATGGTGAGCCAACACGCTCATGCCAGTTGCCAATGTCAGCTGTTCAGGGAAAAGAAGTCACAACAATAGAAGGCTTGTCAAAAGACGCGTCACACCCGGTACAGGAAGCATGGCGTGAACATAACGTCCCTCAGTGTGGTTACTGTCAGAGTGGACAAATGATGCAAGCCGCCGCACTGCTGAGTAAAAATGCCGACCCTAGCGATCAGGACATCGAAAGTTACATGTCTGGCAACATTTGCCGCTGTGGGACTTACCCGCGTATCAGAGCGGCGATAAAAACTGCTGCAGGGAAGGTGTAACCATGACTGACAGCATTTCAACATCACGCCGTGCTTTTTTAAAGCGCACGGCAACCGCATCGGGGTTTACCCTGGGATTAACGTTAGTACCCGTTTCAAGACCCAGTGCCATGTTTGCGGATGCACCAAGCAGTGAGTCACTCACTCCCAGTGTGTTTGTGTCTGTACATGACAATGGTCAGGTAGATATTACCTGCCATCGCTCTGAAATGGGCCAGCAAATTCGCACCAGTATCCCTCAGGTCATTGTCGAGGAGCTCGGTGCTGACTGGCAACACGTCAATGTTGTTCAGGCTACGGGCCATCCGAAATACGGTGACCAGAACACGGATGGTTCACGTAGTATACGCCGGAACTTTGACCGCCTTCGAGAAGCAGGCGCGACTGCGGCATATTTGCTCCGAGCTGCAGCCGCAACAGGTTGGCAGGTCGACATCAGCGATTGTGAGGTCAATAACCATCACGTAGTGCACAAACCCAGCGGTAAAAAGGTTGGGTTTGGACAACTGGTTGCTGTGGCGTCTACCCTGCCGTTGCCCGACGTGAAACAACTTAAACTGAAAGCACGCAAAGACTGGCAGTCGATTGGTAAGCCCATGCGCAGCCTCGATATACAAGCTATGACATCCGGTACAGCCGTCTACGGTCAGGATGTGATACTGGACAATATGTGCTTTGCCGTCATTCAACGCCCGCCTGTTGTATTCAGCGGTGTCGAATCAGTCAACGATGCTGACGTAAAAAAAATGACAGGCGTATTGGATGTCATTACTTTAGCCGCGCCTGAAGCACCAGCAATGTTCAAACCGTTAGGCGGTGTTGCCGTTGTCGCGAATAATACATGGCAGGCCTGGCAAGCCAGTCGTGCGCTTAATGTCAAATGGTCTGACAGCCCAAATATCAGCTATGACTCAAAAACCTACCGGGAACAGTTGTTGGCAACCGCAATGGCACCAGGAGAAGTGGTGCGTCAGCAAGGGGATTTTGCCACTGCGAAACAACAGGCAGAATCTGTCATAGAGGCTCAGTATTACGCGCCTCACCTGGCCCAGGCTCCTATGGAACCGCCAGCTGCGACCGCTATTGTCACTGAAGATAAAGCTGAAATCTGGGCCTGCGTGCAAACGCCTCAGGCAGCCCGGCAGGTGGTAGCAGCAGCTCTCAACCTGGATCCGGAAAATGTCACCATCAACGTTACCCTTTTAGGCGGTGGATTTGGGCGTAAATCCAAGCCGGATTTCGTTGTTGAAGCAGCCTTATTAGCGAAAGCCATGAAACGACCGGTAAAAGTCGTTTGGCGTCGTGAAGATGACATACAACATGGATATTTCCATACCGTCAGTGCCCAGTCTCTTACCGCAACGCTTAACAAACAAAACAAGGTGACAGGTTGGTTGCACAATTCCGTCTTCCCGAGTATTTCATCGACGTTTAATCCGGCAGCAAACAAGCCTAGCGATGGCGAACTGGATTTAGGGATGATAGACAACCCGTTTGACATACAGAACCTGCAGCTTGAGCGAGGCGAAGCCAACGCACATGTTCGCATCGGGTGGCTTCGCAGCGTAGCAAACGTTTATCACGCATTTGCCATTCAATCCTTTGTCGATGAAATAGCGCATCAAACCGGTAAAGATCAACAAACCCTGTTATTGGACATGATCGGTCCCGATCGTCATATTGACTTTGCGAAGAGCAATGCCAAATACGGCAACTACGGTGACCCGCAGGAAGACTACCCCGTCGATACTGCCCGTCTTAAAAATGTTATTAACACCGTTTGCAAAAAGGCAGACTGGTCACAACGTCATAAACAAGGGCGTTATTTAGGCCTTGCTGCCCACCGGTCATTCTTGTCCTATGCCGCGGTGATTGTAGAGGTTGAAGTAGACAACAGTGGCAGTTGGTCCATACCAAAAGCCTATGTCGCACTGGATGCGGGTACAGTAGTCAACCCTGAACATGTGCGCGCCCAGTGTGAAGGTGGCTTAATCTACGGTATCAGCTGTGCTATTGGACAAATCACCGCTTCAAACGGTCAAATAAATGAAAGTAACTTCCACAACTATCAGGTGGCAAGAATGCCGCAAACCCCGGTAAGCGTGGAAGTGTCTATTATTGAGTCCAGTGCGCCTCCCGGTGGTGTTGGAGAACCCCCAACGCCGCCAGCCGCGCCAGCCCTCGCTAATGCCTTATTTGCTGCCACAGGCAACCGACTACGGGAACTTCCTATACCGCTTACGGTAAAACGGATTAAATCGTAGGTGTAAACCCTTCCACTGGTTTTTGCCACTGCTTTAACAGCAGTGGCGCAACGGTTTTGGCGTCCACAGGTTTTGAAAAATAATACCCTTGCAAGCGCACGCAACCGTGATTTTGCAGGTAGTGGACCTGTTCTGAATGTTCGATCCCTTCTGCAATACAATCCATTTTTAGACTTAACGCCAGATTAATCGTGGTCTGAACCAAGGCATTTTCTTCCATACTCTCCTGGATATCATCAATAAAACTTTTATCGATTTTCAGGATTTCCAATGGGAAGCGCTTAAGGTAACTCAGGGAAGAATACCCCGTACCAAAATCGTCAAGCGCCAATTTAAAGCCCGCGTCGCGAATACGGGTAAGCTCATTCAATACTTCATCTGACTGATCGATCAACACACCTTCAGTAATTTCGAAGCGAATAGCAGAATTCGGTAATCCGGACTCTTTGAGTAGTATTTCGATGAAATCCAGATCAAAGTGAGTTTTAAAATGCAGTGCAGATAAGTTTATCGACACATACCCTCTGAAGCCCTGCTCGTACCATTGCTTCATATCACTTACGGCCTGAGTCGTCGCCACACGGGTAATTTCAATGATATGACGCATTTCCTCTAATACAGGAATAAACTCTGCGGGTGAAATCCACTCATCCTTATAGTGACATCTCAACAACAATTCGACACCATCTGTTTCTCCGGTCGAAATATTCACGATAGGCTGATAGTAATTAATAAACGCCTGCTCCTGATAGGCGGACTTCACTCTGTTTTCCAGCGCCAATCTTTCTTTCGCACGCTCATTCATTTCTTTGGTGTAGTAGATAAATGCACTTAAGGTATCTTTTTTGGCGCTGTACATCGCCACATCGGCCTGCTTCAATAGCTCGGCAGGATCAGTTGCATCATTCGGAAAAAATGAAATTCCGACTGAACAGGATACGCGCAGTACCTCTTTGCCTAATGATATAGGCGTTTCAATGGATTCAATTAATTGAGAGACGAAAGACGAGACAGATGCTTCATTCTCAATTTCTTCCATCACAATAACAAACTCATCGCCGCCAAGACGGGCGACTGTATCGCTTTTAGAAGACAAATTGAGCATACGGTTGGCAATCACCCTTAACAACTTATCTCCATAGTCGTGTCCAAGTGAATCATTAATACCTTTGAATCGGTCCAGATCTACAAACAACACGGCAACGGTATGTTGATGCGTCACTGCATTGGCAATCGCATGTTCAAGACGATCCAACAGCAGGCTGCGGTTAACCAGCCCGGTAAGGCTGTCGTAATTAGCAATTTTAACCAGCTTGCGCTCTGCGTTTTTTTGTTCAGAAATATCGGAGATAACCACAAGATAGTGGGTTGTTTCGTTGTCTTTGGCTGACGCCTGCATCACATTGATATCAATAAGGACATCGTATTTTCTGCCATCAGGCATCACGATGCTATCTTCTCCTTTCCAGACATCGTCACCTTTTAATAAACGTAATTGGCCGGCCAGTTGACGCTCTAATTTAGGATCCTGTTGATAGAGCCGCTGCAGCTGTCTGTCCAGACGGTCTTTGTCTGTAATACCAAACGCACTTTCAAACGCAGGGTTGGCTGCAACAGCCCGGTGGTATTGGTCAAATATCACAACCCAGTCGCTGGTGTGCCTGAAGGCATTACCAAATAATTTGACTTGCTGTTGCGCCTGCTGCAATCGAACTAATTGCAGATGGCGACTCACCAGATAAGCGCCCAATAGTGTCACAAAACAAATCGCATACAATGTATACGCTAACGGCGATAAAAACGGAGGATAATCCACTTTTATGGTAAGACTCACCGGCAAAATAGTTTGGTCACTGTACTGACCCGCAGGCATGACTTCGAAGCGGTACTCTCCGGCAGGTAACGACGGCAATACCACTTTGGTGTCAAACGTTGTATCTTCACTTAACACCTGCC
Source organism: Aestuariibacter sp. (assembly GCA_017794925.1). Lineage (GTDB taxonomy): Bacteria > Pseudomonadota > Gammaproteobacteria > Enterobacterales > Alteromonadaceae > Alteromonas. The sequence goes on from CP051238.1 coordinate 3,599,704, forward strand.
TGCCACTTGTTAATACGTAACGGAAGCGCGTATCTTTCTGCGCGCTGAATTCCAGTGGGGAAAACTCGATAGTGAGTCCGTAATCATCATATTTAAGCGGAATATGCGCACCAGCCAGGTTCTCTTTAGGCAAGCCCAACTCCCGGGATGACAAACTAATACCACTGATCACCAGTTGTTTTGCATTTCGCTGTAATGTCGCTTTCTGGTACTCCCTGTTAATTTTTTCCGGGTCGAAAATAACAACCCCACGCGGGGAACCATAAGCCATGTGTCCGTTACGTAACTTAACACTCGCGCCTTGATTAAACTCGGCAACGTTCAGTTCACGACCATATTGAAAACGTTTGAATGTGAGTTTATCGGGTGAAAAACGACGCAGGCCACTGTGTGAACTGAACCAGATATTACCGTCGACGTCTTCAAGCAAGCCGTAAATATAAGCACCCTGACCGACAATATCCGAACCAAAGTAATAGCGTTGTTGATAGTTTTGAGTATCAAGTCCGACCAATCCATAACCTGGATAAACCACCCACAAAATATGATTGTTTAACAACACTGAGTCTGGCGCAAAGTCCCCGGCGCGAATCATATCAGGCAGTTGATGCAGACGTTCGGCAGCACCTGTTTGCATATTATAAGCCCACAGACCATCATATGTTGCCAACAGCATCTGATCGGGATTAACGGGATTAACGCCAATAAAATTAGTGGAAAGATTTAATGAAATTTTATTGTTTAAGTCGGTTAATTCTTCAAGCGTATCAGTCTCAAAATTATATCGATAAAAATTATCACCGATAAAATACGCATTACCGTTACCATCTCGGGCGAGTCCGGTCATAAACATCGCTTCATCTTCACTTTTACCGAAAGTGAGTTGCTTATGAGTTCCTGTCGTCTTATTAAATTCGTACATACCCGCGTATGTTTGCAGTAACAAGGCGTCTTTGCTTAGCGGCGAAATACGCTGGATTATATGCTTACTGTATGGCGGCGGTGTTCCTTCGCTTTGTATATAAAAAGCACTTGTATTGGTGTTGGGATCATAACGAGTCAACCCGTTGTCTGTACCAATCCAAAGTATTCTGTCTGCATCTTCGTAGACTGACCAGACATTATTATCAGACAGGACGGTTTTATAGCTGCTGAACCGCTGATTTTGCAGCATGGTAAAGTTCAGGCTTTGCGGGCTCCAAAAAAACGCGCCGCCAATATAGGTACCAATCCACAATCCATCATTGGGCGCAAGCGCCAGCGCTCTGATATCCTGACGCGACAGCGCTTCTAACCCTGTCGCGGGATCCAGTGCATATTCCGCCTGCCATTGCCCATTAATAAACTGCACCCGCACCAACCCGATATCGGTGCCAAGCCAAAGCAAGGTGTCGTTTGCTTGTCTGATTTGCCAAATATTTCGATCAGCAATTTCAAGGCGGGTATCGACAACGGTGTTGCTTTCAGAACGAATAGCCTGCTGTAAACTTTGCACCGGCATTGAAAACAAGCCTGCCACAGTACCTATCCACAATCGGCCAAAACTATCAGTCATTAACGACTTGGCGTTTAAATTATCAGGGGTGTTTTCCGCTCCTGCCCTGTGCTCCACCAACAAAAACTTCGGCTTCTTATCCAGATTAAGCAGATCAGTATTGGCGACAAACATACCGGAGGACGTTGCCATTACCAGCGTATTGTCAAAATATAGCAAGTCGCGAAGATACGGCGCGTTGTTTCCGTTATCCGCATTCACCGAATAAAGAATAGTTTGTTGCTTTGTAGAGATATTATAGTGAAGTAGCATTTGCTCGAATAACATGAGCATATTGCCATCAGGTAATTCTATAAATTTATTCACCAACTGCTGATATTCAGGAGAATTGATGTATTTTAGTTCCAGTACTGCGGTGTACGTATTACTTGTGAGATCTAACTTATACACACCGCGGTTGGCAGTACTAATCCACAACTGGCGCGTGCTATCCTGATAAACCGCGTTTACCGGAGTAGAAGCAAGTACCCCGTCGGGCCCCTGAATATGTTCAACACGATAACCGTCATAGCGATCTAATCCGCCATCTGACGCGACCCAAAGAAATCCATCGTGGTCGATAAAAAGTTGATTAATGCTGTCTTGTGCTAATCCTTGCTTCGTAGACAGCGGACTCGTGACCGGCGAACTTAAAATGGGTTGCTCTGACAACTCTACAGCCGATATGCTAAACGATATCGTGAGCAGGTTGATTAGGCTAAGAATTAAGATCCGCTGGAGTGAAACCCGCAGTTTGTACCAATACATCTATCGTACTCATATTTCCCTGTCCACAGGGTATTATTATTTTCAAGTGAATTTTCACTGCCTCTACTCACTATAGATAGCATATTCACGCTAAAATTTGTACGTTTTGAATAAGAAAAAAGCTTTATTTTTGATTACTTGCAGAGTTTGATTAGATTTTACTTATGTTGATTACTGTACTAATGGAATTCGACCAACTTTGATGCGATTCCTGCGAATTCCGGGCTGCGGTGCAAGTAAGTAGACATCGCCATTTCTTCCTACGAAGGTTTTTCTTACTCCAACGGACTTTGCAACCTCTGCGTGTGCATGTAAATGCTCGGGTTCACCGTGAACGGGAATCACTATTTCAGGCTTGGTCCACTGATACATTAATTTCAATTCTTCCACACATGGATGCCCACTGGCGTGGATTGGTAAATCTGTATGCTCAGACTGAATTACCCGAACCTGCTTGTTGTATAGCTTTTCTACCAGACGCTCTACCGGCTTCTCGTTTCCAGGTATCACAATACTGGAAAAAATGACGGTGTCGCCGGCTTCCAACTCAAAAAATGGTAGTGAATCAGTAGCTAGGCGGTTAAGCGCTGCGCGTCGCTCGCCCTGACTCCCTGTAGCTACCACCAGCACTTCTTCAGGTGGCAGATACCCTACATGAGCTGGTTCAATCACATCGATGTCGTCAGGCCAGTATCCTGTTTCTTTTGCGATACCCACCATATTCTCAAGTGAACGCCCAACACAGGCCAGGTAGCGTCCTGTTTTATTAGCAATTCTGCCCAATGAAATAAGTCTGGCAATATTACTGCCGAAGCAACCTACCACTACTCTTCCCTCACACGACTTAATGGTGGCGAACAGGCCTTCAGCACAGATTCGCTCTGATATCGAAAAACCAGCTTTTGTTGCATTTGTCGAATCGCCGACTGCAGCCAGTAATGGCAAATTGCTCAACGCTCTGAATGGGGCTGCATCGAATGGTTTACCACTAACGGGCTGACCGTCTATCTTCCAGTCAGCGGTATGCAATACGGAGCCGATAGCAGTGTGAATTAACAAGGCCTGAGGCTCTGGAATCGAATGCGTGATCGTTAACCACTGTAATGTAAAGGGTCCAACTGTTTTCTGCGAACCAGGCTGAACAATATCAATAGGTACCTTTCCAACGAGTCCGGCCTGGGCCAGTTTTCTGTTCAATACAGCGGCAGTAAAAGGCGTAGTAATAACCTGACAACGCAATCTGGGCCAAAGCGCGGCAACAGCGCCAATATGATCTTCATGTGCATGGGTGATCACCATAGCCGCAATTTGATCCCGACGTTCTGTCATAAATGTTGGATCGGGTGCAACAACATGGTGTTTCGATGTACCGGGTTCAGGTTTAGTCAGATATGGCGCCATCAAAGGTTCATCAAATGACACGCCACAATCTACAATCAACCATTGCTGGTCATGACCGTATACATTGAAATTCATCCCAATTTCGCCTGTTCCCCCAAGCGGGACAAACCACAAATCCTGTTGTTGTGGAATGAAATCTGAAATAACCGACTCCTGATATCTTGTATTGGGTTATGTGTTAGTTGCTGTGTACTTCTAAAATATGCAGACCCAGGTCGGGCCTGACAATAATTAAGTGGATCCTGTGTTTACCAGTATCGCTAACACAAAATACTTTGTGAATACCGACTTTAGTACCTACGACTTGTCAGGCTGTTTGGACCAGCGGTACAAACAACAGCCCGTTTAAAAATGATGGGAATCGGGTGCACAAAGATACACCCGATAAACAGTTACAGTAGTTTTTCAGCAAAGTCCTCAGGTAGCATTACCTCGCTCTCTTCGCCTGGAGCAGGCGCAACAATGACGCAAAGTAAATCTTTTGCGAGCCCTACTGTCCATCGCGACAGCCAGGTATCCAAATCGATAGCTTTAGGTTCACAGTCGGACCACTCTTCATTAGCCCACATTTTTGCAAGGCTCGCCGTTGGCCAAACCGGCACTCCGTCTTCATCATCAGATGTAAGCATAACGCAGCCATCCGCATCATTCAGGATAAAGACTTCCCCCTGAGCTTTAATTTGTTCAAAAAACTTAGCCGGACGTTGCTCCTGAGGCAACATCAAAAATGCATCATCTGACCACATTGTCGTTTCTCTTGTTATTCATTATTGGTTAGACCGCTGAAAAATTGCTGGCGACCACTTTCACTACATCAGGTACCATTGAGCGCCGTACTGACTTCATGTGATACATATATAGTTTACACTGACTGTTTTGGAACTGCTCGATACAATCGACTTTATTTAAGCCCCACTGTGTCCAGTCAGGTCCAATCGGCAACACCGCTACGCCCCCTTCAGCTTTCAAGGTAGCGAGTGCCAGGCGCAGGGAATTGGTTGTGAATTTTGCATCCCGAAAATCGGGGAAACGGGTAAGTAACTCGTCCCGAGCTTTACTCCCCCAGTCAATCGCAACAAACTGTTCTGCTGCAGTGTCGACCTCAGGCTGATTAATGCTGAACAATCCCAGTGGTAATGCTTTTAATAGTTGACCGCTAAGTTCTTCCGACTTGAGTGGCTCGCTGGAAAATGCGATATCAATACTACGCTCATGTAACTGACGGGATATTTGTTCTGAAGTGAGAACTTCAGCTTTAATTGCCCATTCAGGAAAATGTTGGTGAATCTGATGTAATAGATCCGGCATCCAGATTTCATTATTTAGCTGACCAGCACCACATACCAGGTATTCCCCCGCTTCCCGCTGCAATTCCTGTTTGGCTTGTTGCAATGTGTCATTAAGCTGTTCAGCAAAAGGCAATAGTTTTTCGCCGGCTGGGGTTAACTGAATGCTATTTCGATGCCGAATGAATAATGTGGTATGAAAGTACTCTTCGAGTTGCTTGATTCTGGCACTGACAGCAGATTGGGTTAGGTAAAGATTTTCTGCAGCTTTACCAAAGTGACGGGTTTTTACGACTTCAATAAAAGTAGTTAAAAAGCGGATATCCATTGTTTATACGTATAGGTAATTCTCGCCGATACGCATACGCTGTCATAACTTTATGACAAAGTAAATTAAAAACAGACTCCACCTGCCCCGAAACCGGGACAGGTGCTTATCATTCCATCAATTGGACTCGTATTGGGACCTGCGATCTTTCTCACGACGCTGCGTCTCACGCTTTTTGTTTTTCATAGCCTGTGCACGCTTGTGATTTTTTCGATATTCGGCAGATTCTTCATCTTCTACCGAATCCCATTCTTCCCGTTGGTAACGATAGTCTTTACTCATTTTCTTCTCTAGTGATAACTGGGGTGTAACACGTTTATTATTCCTCTGCCATACAAAAACGGAAATGAATAGTTTTTATCGTCACGACAAATGTTATTTCTGACCATTTTTTAAGCAAACACCACACCAAACTGCACTTTTTTTAAGCAAAAAATTGCACAGACTACTGATTTTAAAGGGGTCAGGTCAGGTTCTACTTGTTCATTCCAGACGTGATTACACACGATGCGTGTGGAGCACTCTGTAAAACAATTTTTTTTCTGGTGAAGAAAAAAATTTTTTGTTTTTCATTTGACTGATTTTCACTTAAAAGTGCGAGCAAATGACCTAAGCAATGAGATAACGCACCATGAAGACGCCAGATATACGTGTACCGCAGAAGCCTTTTATCGACCGTCAGCATTTCCCTTACGGTTTTAAAAAGTCCGGGGACTTCAGTATTACTGAAGCCAACCTGCTTAGCCAGTACGGCAAAACATTAGCCGGACTGGAATCCGGTGAGTTAACGCCTGAAACAGCCGACGAAACGCATTTCATCGCCATGTTGAAGGGTGAACAATCGCCGGAAAATTCGTTGGAGAAGGCCTGGATGAAGTACATCAGGCTCGCCCGAGGTCGCAAGCAGTTTTACACGCTGCACAGCACAGCGAGTAATCAGTCTGATTATGATGACGATTACAGTGATGACGAATTTGATGTAGCTTAAGAGACGGATTTCCGTCTCTTTTTGTATTGTCTGTTGGTGGGTTCAACCGCGCAGAGTTACGCGGTTGAAATCATGCGCAGAAAAATTGATACAGCAACGCCATTTGCTGTTTAATGCGCTCGTCCGCTAACCGATAGTAAATAGTTTGGCCTGCACGCCGTGTTGCAACTAATTCCGCTTCTCTTAGTAGCGCCAGATGCTGTGACAAAACAGGTTGTGTAACAGGTACATTATTCAGTAGTTCGGTTACTGAACGTTCCCCTTCAATTAACGAGCACAACACCATCAGTCTTGTTTTATTAGACAGCTGTTTTAAAAATTGCTCTGCATCTTCGGCTCTGCTGAGCATTTGTGATGGATCCATAGCTAACACCTTACATATGGTTAACAACTTGCTATTGCCGTATTGAACGCGAAAGCGGTTGAATTCGCAAGAGTTATTGCTAAATTTTAACCTGACCAGGTAATCAGGTTTCACTCTTCCGTTATTGTCAGGTACATTTTTTACAAAGCAATGTTGCAACTAATGCACGCTTATTATCGTTACGCTATAGTATAACAAACGCAACATTTCGAAGCACATTACTTGTAACAAAATGCGCTGCATCAAGTTCAGACCTGATATCGGATGATAAATTCCGTACAGTAAAAAAAATATGCCGCATATAACCTGGAGAACTCTATGTTACTGACAATTCCCGAACGTATTTCCGCTATTCAACCTCAACCTCGAAGAATCACGGCAGCTCAGGCTGCCGCAGAAAAGGCACAACACGACGGTTTCGTTATTGACGTAAGAGAACCTGCGGAGCATGCTACTACGCCTGCGAAAGGGGCGATTAATATTCCTCGTGGCGTACTTGAAATGAAAATGCTAGAGCTGGTTAAAGACCCGGGCACCCCCATTTACTTGCACTGCGCATCAGGAGCCAGAGCGATGCTGTCGGCAGAACAACTGTCTAAAATGGGCTATCAACATGTTTCAGTAGTAACCTGCGACGTACCCACCATACAAAAAGCATTCGAATAATTACCGATACGGAGCAACATTTGAATTTAAAAGCGACACTCGAACAGTGGAGAATGTTTAAAGCCGTGGTCGAGGCCGGCGGCTTCAACCAGGCAGCTGAACAAGTTCACAAAAGCCAGTCCAGTATTCACCACGCTGTACAAAAACTCGAGTCAGCGCTTGGCCTCACACTCTTTTTGAACGAAGGTCGACGCGTCACATTAACTGAAGCAGGTGACCTTATGTATCGCCGGGCTTGTTACCTGCTTGATGAAGCGCATAAAATCGAATCCGTTGCCAATAGCTTAAAGTCAGGTGTCGAAACTTATCTCCGCATCGCAGTGGATATCATTTTTCCGCCAGAAATGTTGTACAAAGCCCTCAACAAAGTCTCACAAAGCTACCCCCTGCTTCGTATCGAACTAATGGAAACCGTGTTAAATGGCGCGAATACACTGCTCAAAGAAGGCGAAGTCGATTTAGGTATTTCACCCTTTCCCTTAAATAGTGGCTTTAGCGAAGACTTATGTGAAATTGATTTTATTGCGGTTGCTCATCCTTCTCATCCTCTTCACACAATGAACAGAGTGATCACGCTGGAAGATCTCAAAGGACACCGCCAGATTGTTGTCAGGGATTCATCCACAGACAGAAAAGCGGAATCAGGCTGGCTGGGTGCAGAACAACGATGGACCGTCAGCCATGTCAGAACCTCTATCGATATTATTCGGCAAGGCTTGGGTTTTGCGTGGTTACCCCTTGCAATCATTCGCAACGAACTTGAATCGGGCGTACTAAAGCCACTTCCCTTGGATCAAGGCGGCGTCCGTAAGGCACTGCTTTTTCTTTGCTTTGCAGATGGTGACCGTTTAGGCCCGGCTGCCCGCGCATTCTTGGGAGAATTACGCTACCAGACAATGTCCCTTCCTTCGTTGGATTCCATGTCAGAATAACCCTTTGTTTTATTTTGCTGCTATGTTCTCGATTTATAAAAATTAATTTTATTTTTTGTTGATCCTAAATTCTTACTTTTGCGTATAAATTAAATTGCCCGTAATTTATTTTTGGAAAGGATGCTACCGTGCTTACCGTATTGCTTGTTGATGACGATACAGAATTTTTAGATGTAGCCTGCACAATTATTGAATTTCTTGGTCATGAAGTACTGACCGCAACCAATCTGGAAGAAGCAAAGGACTGGTTACAAAAAGAAACGTTCGATCACATCCTGCTGGACTTTATGTTACCGGATGGTTCCGGATTGCACCTTTTAGAATCACTGCCGGATGGATCACCTACTCATGTCACCCTCATCACTGGTCATCCCTCTGTAAAGGGGATCATCAAGGACTTATGCGGACCCAAAGTTGATTATCTGGTAAAGCCTATCCAACGTGAGGATATTGAACAAGCGCTGAGTCAAAAAAACAAACCCAGGACTGCCTCAGCATCGAAAAAGCCAGCGTTTACAAAGCATTTTGGCCACTTGATAGGTGAATCTGCTTGTATGCAGGAACTATATAAACTGGTTGGCAGAGTCAGTAAGACTCAGGCAAATGTCATGCTGTTAGGCGAAAGCGGTGTTGGTAAAGAAGTCGTCGCCGCGGCTATCCATGCAGCGTCCGAATGTGACGGACCTTACGTCGCAACGAACTGTGGAGCGTTTTCTAAAGAGCTGATCGGCAGCGAATTGTTTGGCCATGAAAAAGGCGCATTTACTGGCGCCGTTGGTAAGAAAGAAGGTGTCTTTGAGCAAGCTGAAAACGGCACCCTGTTTCTGGATGAAATCACAGAAATGCCCATCGACATGCAGCCCAACCTGCTACGGGTACTTGAGAATAAAGTGGTTATTCGCGTTGGCGGAACAAAGACCATTCCGGTGAATTGCCGTGTCGTATCAGCAACGAACCGGGCAATGGAAGAAATAGCTGAAAGCAAGGTACTTCGCGAGGATATCTATTTTCGCCTGGCCGTTTTTCCTATCACTATTCCACCGCTTCGCGAACGCAAAGAAGATATTCCCATGCTAGCAGAATTCTTCATACAGCAGCTAAACGACGAAAACGGCACTCAATACCAATGGCAATCAGGGCAATTAGAACAGTTATGTTCATATGACTGGCCTGGTAACGTGCGCGAGCTTCGTCATTTTGTTCACCGCGCGGCAATCATGAGTGACCCGGAAAGTCGCGAACTCGAGTTGCCCAAGACCATAGAATCTCCGTTCGCCAAGAAGCAAAATTTGTCATCCGGTCTAAAAGCAGGCAGAACGATTGAGGAAGTCGAGAAGGAGCTGATTTACGCCACGCTGGAAAAGGTTGACGGGAATAAAACGACCGCGGCAGAAATGCTTGGTATTAGTACTAAAACCCTTTATAACCGATTACATGCCTATGGCGACCTGAGCGATAACGATTAACTGCAGGAAGGAACGTACAAGGAATGAATGAGCAACAGTTTGAACAATTGCAGATCGACGTGCATGACGCTCGACGTCCTCTTAATCGCATCACGATGCAAGCAGAATTGATTAAGATGGCATTGCAAGGTGAGATTCCTGCCGAAAAAGCTCTGCAAGCGCTGGATAAAGTGATTGCTGAGTGCAAATCCTGTAGTGAAAGCTTATCTTCACTGGTGGATAAATTCAGGCCAGGTACTGAGGAAACCACTGAATGACTCAGTTTATTCGTACCGCCTCTGCGTGGATTTTGATGATCGCGTTGGTTGTAGTAGTGATTGCAGCCAATTCGGTGTACACCATTCACACTCTGGATGAATTGGCCGCTGTAGAGAGCCGCATATTCACGACCAATAAAGTCATAGACTCTATTAACTCGCTGCATGTAGCGGTGCTACGCACAGAGTCAGGCCAGCGCGGCTTTCTGTTGTCTGACGATCCCGCTTACCTTGAAGACTATGAAAAAACCCTGAATGAAGTAAACCAGTTGATGGCGCGCGTTGAGGAAAATGCCATCAAGTCTGATTACGATGAGCAGGGACAGCGCATTGAAAAACTTGTCCGTATCGCAAAGCAAAAGCTAAATGAATTAATTGAAACGGTAGAGTTAGCCCGTGAAGATAAACATCGCAAAGCGCTCGATATTTTTAACTCCCGTGTCGGTCTCGACCTCTATGATCAGTTCGAATCTCTTTTCATCGAAATTGCCCAGGAAGAGCGAAACTTGCAGGCTCAACACGTCAGAGCATTAGTTAAACTCCGCGTCGATTCGGCTAACAACCTGATTATCTCTGCCGCCACAACAGGATTATTAATTATTGGCGTGTTTTTCTTGTTGCGTCTTAACATCAGGGAAACCATTAATCACCGCCGGGAACTCGAACACCACAACATGGTATTGGAATCCAGGGTGGAAGACCGCACTGTCGAATTAAAAGTCTACTCAGAAGAGTTAGCTCGTAGTAACCGGGAATTAGAAGACTTTGCGTTCGTCGCCTCTCATGACCTCCAGGAGCCGCTGCGAAAAATCCGTGCCTTTGGTAACAGATTAAGTACAGGCTATCAGGACGTTCTTGATGAACGCGGTCAGGATTTTCTTGCCAGAATGCTAAATGCGGCAGAGCGTATGTCCATGCTGATAAGCGACCTGCTGGCCTTTTCAAGGGTTACTACCCGTGGTAAAGATTTTACTGATACCAACTTAGCTGAAATTGTAAGCGCTGTGCTGGACGATTTGGAAATCCCGATCGAAGAAACCAAAGCAGGCATCTCCATAGACGCCCTGCCCACCATGAAAGCAGATCCATCGCAAATGAATCAGCTGTTTCTTAACCTGTTTTCAAATGCATTAAAATTCCGGCTACCTGACATTTCGCCACAAATAACCCTTCAGTGTGTTAAGGTAGATGAGGATGAATCACAACATCTCCACTTATTATCGGGCCTTGATTGGGTAAAACTGACCCTTCAGGACAACGGCATCGGGTTTGAGCAAACCTTTGCTGAAAAGATATTTGCACCATTCCAACGCCTTCACGGGCGTTCAGAATACAAAGGTACCGGCATAGGCCTTGCTGTGTGCCGCCGCATCGTTGAACGCCATAATGGCGTGATCAATGCCTACAGTGAACCCGGCAAAGGTGCCCGGTTCGAAATCTACTTGCCCCTTGACGGGCAACCATTTGACAACGCAAGACAGCAGGGAGTAATTCAGGATGCCGAATAGCCGGTTACCGATAACCATATTAATGGCCGATGATGACGAGGATGACCGCCTCCTTACTCTCGATGCGTTAAATGAAGGCCGAGTGCTAAATAATTTGCATTGTGTAGAAGACGGCGTTGAGTTACTCGCCTATCTGCGACGGGAAGGTAAATTCAGCGACCCGGCAAGCTCGCCTCGTCCCAGTCTCATTTTGCTGGATCTAAACATGCCTCGTATGGATGGCCGTGAAGCGCTACAGGTAATCAAAGCTGACCCGGATTTACGCGGTATTCCTGTGGTTATTCTGACCACATCGAAAGAAGAAGAAGATATGTTGCGGGGTTACGATTTAGGTGCAGCGTCCTACATTACCAAACCAGTGAATTTCGAAGGATTAGTCGAACTCATGAAATCCCTCGGACGTTACTGGATCGAAATTGTCGAACTCCCACAAAACAGCTGAGTTAGCCACCATGTCCGATCAAGTCCAGTTATTACTCATTGAAGATGACGAAGATGATTACTTACTGACGGCCGACTCACTGGCACAGTGTGAATCACCCAAATTTTCAATTAGCTGGGCACAAAACGGTGACCGCGCTATAGCGCTGCTAAAAGAGAAGACATTCGACTTATGCCTTCTCGATTACCGTCTTGGCAGAGAAAATGCGATAGACGTACTGGCGAAGCTAAAAACGTTGTCCGTCTCAATACCCGTTGTGGTACTGACGGGTCAGGCAGATAGCGTAGTAGACGACCTGGTCATGCGCGCCGGTGCCGAAGACTTTCTGACCAAGTCTGAAATAGAGACACCCAGATTTATGCGTACGATTCGCTACGCGTTAGTTCGTCGTGAAATTGAAACTGAGCGTCTGGAAAGAAACAGAATAGAGCAGCAAAACAAGGCCAAGGATAAATTCCTTGCCCATCTCGGTCACGAGCTGCGCACGCCACTCGCATCGATTCTTGGCTATACCGAACTGCTCCTGGACGATCACCAAAACGAGCGCATTCAGCAAGAACTCTCAACTATATTAAATAACAGCAAACATCTACTTAGTCTGCTGAATGATTTGCTCGATATGTCGCGAATTATGGCAAACAAGCTGGAGTTGAGTCCCTCTACCCTGCACCTGGCAAGTTTTCTCATTGATGTTTACAGCCTGATGGTTATGCAGGCCAGCGAAAAAGGCTTAGTGTTAACGGTTGTGGCAGACAGTAAAATCCCGGAAGAAATTGATATTGATGCCACGAGACTGCGCCAGGTTCTCATTAACCTGGTAAACAATGCGATTAAATTCACTCCAACCGGTCAAGTGACGATTCGGGTTAAAGCCAACCCCGACACTAAACTATTGCTTTTTTGTGTAGAAGACACAGGGATTGGCATGCCTGAAGATAAGCTGGACAAAATCTTCCAGCCATTTGAACAGATCGAAGATTTGATTCATGCCAACCACGGCGGGGCCGGCCTAGGGCTCGCCATTACCCGAGAGCTCGTCAGCCGCATGGGGGGAGAAATTTGTGTAGACTCAACACTTGGCAAAGGCAGTCAGTTCTACTTTACAGTTCCTCTCCAATGCGATGATATTTCTCATTGGGTTGAATTGGATTTAGAAGCTCCACAACGCGCCACGCCAGTGAGCATACGGAAAGACCTACACGGCAACGTGCTTATCGTGGATGACTTGCGCGATATAAGACGGCTCACAGGCAGCTTAGTCAGTACAACACAAGCCAATGTCCACTATGCCAAGAATGGATTAGAAGCACTGGACAAAATACAAGAGAGCCAGGCAACAAATACGCCGTTTGATCTCGTTTTGATGGATATACATATGCCAGTAATGAATGGCATAGACTGCTTAAAAGCCCTGCGCCGGGCAAATATTTTCATTCCGGTTGTCGCGGTAACGGCAGCAAGCCGCAAAGGCTTGCGCGAATCACTATTGGAACAAGGCTTTGATAACGTGATCGCAAAGCCCATCGACAGGCAGGCGTTGAGTGAAGTCCTGAGTTGCTACCTTCACGATTCACCCGTTGAGTCTGCATCAATTCAACAGGCGAAAACGACGCAATCCGTCATGGTGGTAGAAGATGATGAAGATGTTGCAGACCTTATGGTGATGCTGCTTACGGCTCTTGGGTACAATGCAACTGCCGCGCATAGTGCAGAGCAGGCCCGACAACAAGTAGCGCAAGATCCCGGGCTTATCGATCACGTGCTGATTGACCTGCATTTACCGGATGCCAATGGCTATGAGTTAATCACCTCACTCATGAACCTTGCAGAAGGGTTAACCTTTACCATTATCAGTGGCGCAGAAACTGATGCTGATGCGATCGCGGACTTACCTGTACTACAATCACTACTCAAACCGGTTAGCCGGGAGGATTTGGCCCAGTTATCGATACCCGCGCGCACGATTACAGCATAGCGGGAAGTCCGGGTGTAAAAATTTCAGCAACCATGAAATAAGCACCTGCGCCACGCCATAATTAAAACCTAATGCACTGTATTTAAAAGATTATTCAAAAGGCACAGTGTTTGCTTTCTGCTCTGTAATACCAATTCCCACACCGGGTTACAAGAAAAGGAAGCCATTATGGATATGACTGTGTTACACCGCATGTTTACATCCAACGGAATTAACCGTGTTGTCTTTGTTGCTATGATTACGCTTTGTCTACTGTCGGGATGCGCGAGTACTGCACCTACCCCCTTCCGGCCAACAGGGCCATCACAGCCTTTTGGATACAGTTCGCAGCAAATGAATGAATCGACGTTCAGAATTTTATTTGCAGCGAATGAGCATACCGATTTTACGCAAATAGCCTCTTTTGCTCACAAACGTGCCGAAATAATCGCAAAAGAACAAGGCTTTGCCTGGTACAGAGTGGTTTCCAGTACGGCCGATAGTTTGCCGGCACGTCAGGCAACCGTACCTGTTCCACCAAAGGACATTTCAATGGTAGAACAGGACGTGACAGAAAAGTTGCCCGAGCAACCTTGTGCAGATCAGCCATGCAAGGCTTCAAAGAAGATAGCGGCGAGTGAAATGCCTGGTACTGACAATGACAATTTACCTACACGGTTTTATACCCTGGTAATACAGGGCGGTGTCGGTCAGGTCGCCCCGGACTCCGCTGTCTGGCTGGCAGAGTAACGGCCATTGCAAAACCTGAGCATGCTACCCTTTTAAATTAGCCTGGTTAGCATGCTCTACCCAATCCAGGTCTTTTGTTTGTTCATCTAACGTCCCCTTTGCGTCTTCCAGGAAAACCTTACAGAAATAATCAACACACGGAAAAAGATCACGGTATTTCTTCAGCTGTACTTCCATTTCTTCCATCGCATTAGAAAACTCGTGATTGGATTTCGCCAGTTCATAATCACATTTTAAATACGCACATAACACATCTGCAGCCTTAGCAAGGCGAACGTGGATGTCATTCTTGTCCTGTAAAATTAATGGCTCGTATGTCGCCTGTAATGGCTCAGGTAACGTCTTAATCAGCATTTGTTCGAACCGACGTTCAAGCTTTTTAATCGCTTGCGTCGTTTCCGGGTCGTGATATTTCACCGGGCTGGGGATATCACTCATTCCTGCAATTTCGCTGCCTTCATGGAAAATTGCCATTGCTGCAACGCGGTCAGGTTCAATGGCTTCATTGAAAATTTCCTTAGCAATAACGCCCAGCATATGCGCGATCACAGAAGCTTCATAAATATGGGTCGAAAGCATTTCAGACTGGAACTGCGCCATTAGTGGCCAGCGCTTTACGTTACGTGCGCGTTGCATAAGACCGATAAATGCCGAGTGACTGTTTGCCATTTTATTCTCCTGATTCTGGCTGATACCGCGATCTTAACTACTATTCCTGAAAATGTCTGCCGCAATCCTGTCCCAGGCTATGTAAAAAATGCACAGGTGCCTGTAATGATAGCCAGCCTGCAAATATAGATTCAGCATAAAATTAAAAAATAACAATAAATATCAACAACATATAAATTGGCATGTAACTAGCATTAGTTATATTGTCCTTGACTGATAAGAGAAGGAGACAACATGTTAGGTTGGGCTATTGTATTTTTTGTTATTGCTATTGTTGCTGCAGTATTTGGATTTGGTGGTATCGCAGGTGCCGCTACGGGCATCGCGCAGTTCCTGTTTTTCCTGTTTGTTGTGCTGCTGGTTATTTCGTTAATTGCAGGTGCTTTACGCGGTAAAACGCCGCGAGTATAACCCCCATTAAAATCATACGGAGACGATTATGAAAACGTTAAAATTATTGGATGTACTTAAAATGACAGTGATTGCAGCATTTGCATGTAGTGTAATTGCTTGTGGTGACGGCGCTGCTGAAGACGCTGGTGAGACAATTGATGAGGTCGTCACTGATACTGGTAACGCTATCGAAGACGCCTGTGAAGATGTGAAAGAAGGCGTGAACGCTAAAGACGATGATTGTTAATAATGCATCGTGACAAGAGCCCATATCTTGGTGGATATGGGCTTTTTTGTATTTGTAAATAAGTTGATGTTGTAATGGCGTTAGTCGCTCAGTGATACATCAACCCAAACCAATCGATGATCCGAACTTGCCTCTCGATTTTTCACTAAACGAAACAACGGATCAGTTTCAGAAGGCCAGAACACGCCGCTATTGGTAACCGTCATACCATACCTGGACGGCAATACATAATCCGCTCTGGCGCCCCACTCCGCGGTATACCTTGCGCAGTACGTCTCCGCACAGTGTAATTTTCCGCCTTTGCTTTCGGGTACAACGTCACCATTTACCCTGGGGTGTGCCAGCAATTGTTCAATCACACCGGGTCGATGCTTATCGCCGACATCCGTAGCATTAAAGTCCCCTAACAACACAAATCGCTTATCGGGTGCTAATCCCCCTTTTTTACCAAGATCATCGTATATATAACCTGCTTTTTCAGGAGATAAGTAATCTGCCATCAAGCGAATTTCATCGTGATTTCGCTTCCCATTTCTGTCTTCAGGGCCATCAAAGGTGGGGGGTGTAGGATGCATCGCCAGTACATGAAGCCATTTATCATTGACCATTACCGGAATGTCCCAGTGGGATTTTGAACTAAGTCTCATTCCCTGCCAGGCTGCCTTACTGTACCAGCTTTCAGATGTGCCCGGATGCACGGGTTGTTGTGCATCTGGCATATCCTGCCATCGAAATAACTGAAGTGTTCTGACGGCTTCTTTATTAATAGGGTATTTAGACAACAGGACCATTCCATACTGCCCCGGATAAATGCCGTATCCATAGGCATCTCCGCCCGTTCCCGATGCCTTTCCATCGCCATCCAAATCAAAAGGACTGGGCTCACCGGTATTAACAGAAGCCGTGTAAATATACTCATATTGAATCGGGTTTTGTCCTTGCTGACTCACTGCCAGAAAATGGTTAATGAACTTCTGTGCCGCAGACGGACTCACGCCTTCGGAGTAATCAAATTCATTTAACAACAATATATCCGGCGCAACCCGTTGAATAATCTCTGCGATGTTTCGAATTTGTGGCTGCAGGGGATCATCCAGCAGGTTTAGCAAGGTTTTATCCGTGGGTTTTATACCCTGAGAACGGTAATTATTGGCTTCCATACTCACATTGAATGTCGCAATACGAATAATGTGATGTTCAGCGTCAACTGTCTGCGATGTATCGGGGATAGCGCATCCAGCGATAAAACAAACCAGTAAAACACAGGCAAATGCAAAAGTGAGACGAAGTGTATTTGTCATTAAAAAGGGCCTGAACTGTTGGTTAGGCCCTGGTTCCGGGGAGACTGTTTAACTGTCGTCAGGGCCTTAAATAAAGTATTCAGTGTACCCTAACCGTATCAGCAATAGCTACGCTTCGCTAATGCGACTCCAGCGCAAAAACAGTCCAAGCGCCATTAACAACAAACTGGCTGCCACAACAACCGCAACTGGATAAAACAAGTTACCGGCCAGATCCAACTGACTGTATTTAATGATCATGATTAGCCCCTCAAGCACCAACGCAATGATCACGACACTGACAAAGCGGGTAATAGTGCGTCGAATGGCATCGAACAGGTTATCTTCTTCACTAAAGCGGTACTCTTTATAAATTCCCACTGCCAACTCATAAGTTGCCAGAGCGATAAATAAGTCATTAATGGACTTGATTACCGCTGACACGAAGTCCGTATCTGCATTAAAGCCTTCAACAAAGTGTACCCCCGCAAGTACAATCATGGTTGCTGATATCACCATAAACAGTCCGGCAAAAAACGTTGCTGATAAGTCTTTAACCCATTTATTTTGCATGCTGTGCGTCCTCCTGAATGGCTGTTGTGTTTTTACCGACCAGCATATTTAGCAGAGCAGGTAATAAGGTTAAATCTGCCAGTAATGCCAATAACATCGCCAACGCAGTCAGTAATCCAAAATACACACTTGGCAGAAAGTCCGATCCGGCGAACAACGAAAAACCAATAGCAATCAAAGACGTTGTTATTAAAATCGCCATCCCGCTTTCCCTGAAGGCATGTTGTGTTGCAGATTCAGCCCCCTGCTCTGCTGATTCCTTATAGCTGTGAACAAAATGCAGCGTATCGTCTACCGCTATCCCCATTGCAATAGCGGCTATCGTGATCGTCATAATATCCAGCGGAATGCCCGCCCAACCGATAATTCCCAGAATTGCCAGCGTCGTAAGTACATTCGGTACCAATGCAATAAGTGCTAATTTAATTGAGCGAAATATCAGTAAAAAAACGATACCCAACGCCACATAGACAATACCGAGCGTGGTAATTTGCGATTCAAATAGCCTGCCCAAAATGTCCTGATACAAGACAAACAAACCCGTGAACTGATATTGTTCAGCTGACAGTGATATCGCTTCCATATCCTGATGTAATTGCGACATTAATTGCTCACGATCCAGACCTTCTGTTGTATCCTGAATACGCACGGCCATTCGTAATTGTTGGCTTTCTTCGGAAAAATAGGCGCCAACCAGTTGATTAACGACTTTTTGATCAAGCAGGTAATAGATACTGGATAGCTCGTACTCAGTTAACGGTTTCCCCTCATTCAATTGCTTGGCCAGCTCAGTAAAATTCACTACTGACGTAACGCTCCCTGTTGCCTCAAATGCGTTTACTGCAGCCTGTGCCAATTGAAGTTGGTTAACCGCATTTGCACTTAGTAGCAAAGATTCATTTGACGGGGGATGCTGGATATCAATGATAATATCCAGCGCGGTGGTACCACCGAACTCCTTATCAATATAAGCCAGCTCCTGATGAACCCGGGTATCATCAGCAAAGTAATTAATGAATGAGTTTTCAACGTTAAGTCTTGTTATTCCCATTGAAAAAGCAACAAGTAAACTGGTAAATACTGCGAACACCCAAACCGGTTTGTTAACCGACACGTTAGCAGCCCGGTTAAGCATGCCGGCAAAAATGCCCCACTCTTTACCTTCCTTTTTGGCCTTAAGACACGCCAGACCAGCGGGAAAACCAATAACACTGACAAGCAACGAGATACTGGTAGCCAGCAGCATCATGGTGCCGAATGACATAACGGGAGCAAGGCCACTGAACAACAGAGCCGCGAAACCCACAGAGGTAGTCAGAGCGGCAAAAAAACAGGGAGCCAGCTTAGCGTGTAGCATGCTTTTTACCCGGTCGTGTTGATTACTTTCAGGATTTTCACGTGCTATAAAACGATAACTGCTGATCATATGGATCATGACAGCCAGGGTCAGGATGATCTGTAATGCGACAAAGTTGGCAGATATCACCGTTGCCCTTAAGTCCAGCCACCCAAGTACACCAAGTGTAATACCCACACTTACCGCACACGCTGTAAGCGGGAAGATGACCCAGCGCAGGCGTCGATAAAGCAATGCCAGTAATAAAGCAATGACCACCACAATAGCGATACCAAACACCACTAAATCACTGGTGATAATGTCAATCAGATGTTGACCGACAACATAAGGGCCACCAAGGTACACATTCGCACGCTCCGTCACCGTACTGGTAATTTGATTGATCTGTGCGATTTCCTGTTTTCTTCGTTCTGTCAGAGACTGACGAATCGGATCAGCTTGCTTTTCAAGCGCCTCAAGTTCGGCTTGCGCCTCTTCAGGTAAATCCTTGCCCATATATCGGGCTTTCAGTTCAGTAATGTCACTTTCGATCTCTGTCAGTTCTTGATTTGCCTTAAATACGATTTGAATGGCTGTGGCACTGTTCGCGCTGTTAATTAGCAAATCCGTGAAGATAGGATGGCCAGAGACCAGTGAGCGCATTGTCCCCGGCGTGTATCGCTGAGCCTGCCAGGTAAGCTGATCAACCTGAGTGTTCCCGGTCAGGTCTGACGCGTTTTTCACCAGCGGAACGTTAATGATTGAAGTAACCGATTCAACACGCTTTATATTTTTGAAAGCCTTACTTAAGCTCTGTAAATCATTGAAGGTCTGTTCACTAAATACGTCATAAATGGTTGGCTCGTAAGCCACCAGGATAAATTCGTCGGGACTAAAGGTTTGTTGCGCCAATTGCGACTGGATATAAAGCTGATTGTCTTTCGCTAGTAAGGTGTCAGCTGAAGCTGCTATTTTGAATTTTGGAATGCCGGTAGCCGCGACGGCAAACAGGGCTATCAATGCCATTAACACTATCAACCTAAAGTGAATAATGGAGTATGCAATACGAGACACTATATTAGTTTTCATTATTTTCCTGCTCGCTCTGGGTTTGTTTTCCAAACCACATATCCCGTTTTTTGGCCTGCAAATATTGATTGCGGAAGAATATATAGGGGTCATCGGCTTCGTCATAAAGCGTACGATAGGTGTCAGATTGACTACTGAAATCATCTAGCCCGTCGACAGCGCGCAACTGATAATTGTGCGGTGAATGGGTGACATGATTTACCGGATGAACAAATCCTTCAGTCAGCACGGATACCCCGCTGCGGACATCACTTTGTCCGAATATGGGTAGTACCAGATAAGGCCCAGGCTCTACGCCCCAACTGGCCAGTGTGTCACCGATAGTTTGGGGTTGCTTCTCAAGCTCAAACACAGACGTCGCTGGATCAAACAGACCCAGAATACCCACTGTGGAATTAATTAAAAAGCGGCCAAGATTGCTGCCAGCCTGTTTGACTTCTCCTGCAAACAAATGATTCAGAAGGTTCAATGGCTCGCGAAGGTTGTCAAAGAATTTCCCAACCGAATCCCGTGCCGGTGCAGGGACGACAGCCCGATACCCATTTGAGACCGGGGTAAGTACATACTCGTAAGCACCATGGTTAAAAGAAAACATGGCACGATTGAAACCTTCCCACGGATCATAATAGGTAACTGTCGCAGCAGCTTCGTCATTTAGCGACGTTTGTGCCATCGACACAACGGTGGGTTCAACGCTAATTTCTCCCTGAGAGGTCGATACCGTTACAGTTTGACCATTTGACATAGCCTCTGTCGCAGACATTGACTCAGCGGGCTTTTCAATAATGAGCGCAGGCTTTGATCCCGATTTCTCCGGGACCTGCGCACAGCCGCTTACTACCGATAAAATCAAGCCCGTCAGGGCAAAGGTTGAGGCCTTATAATGCATGTCCTTGTCCGGTTTTCATGCGATGGTGAAGCAGTATTGCGTTGGCGCGCTCCAACGAATCATCGCGGTTAAATTGCCAGTTGCGTTGCTCAAATTCTCTGGCCTCACTCAAATAATAAATAATGCGTTTTAAACGCAACGAGTGAACCCGGTTCTGAGCATTAAAGCGCGTCTCTTCAATCGCATCCTCGAGGGACTGAATAGCGCTACTTTGTTGTGCAGGAACCACTGCGACTAACTCTGTCGTTTGCGCACTGTCCTGTTCCTGTACCCATTCTGTAAGAGGTGTTGATTGACTGGTTGCCCATACTCCGCTGCAAACCAGTAGAGAACCAAATGCCCATTTCGTTAAATTTTGCATTGTCGTCACCACATAGTTGGTTTAGCTTGCTTACATACCGGCTGTCACTTCGCTCCGGCTCCGTATTAGCCCTTGAAAAAAGGGCTGACGTTTATTCCCGGACCGCGTGGTCCGATTTAGTATTAAGGCAATACCTCTTCACCCTGAGAGGTTTGATTTGCCTCATTCAGCCTGATTTGATATTCAGTCGGATTAGCCGCCTCTTCATATCGCGCAAACCAATTAAAGAATGCCCGCTCACCTGGCTGAAATCGTTGTTCGTTATCGGCATTGTCCATGTTGCTGAGTTCCCGTAATTTGAGTGTGTAAATTTATTATGTAAAACAAAAAAGAGAAGCGCCCGTCGGCAGCTTCTCGTTATGTATTATTCAGATTCTTCAACCACCAGCTCGTCGTCTACTGCTTCGACGTCAGAAGTATTTTTAGCGATTTCAACCGCCAGGGCACGAGCACTTTCACTCTCAACGGTCCCTTTCAGCTTCACATGACCCTTGGTCACATCCACATCAATATCCAGACCTGAAATGTCGCTATCCATTAGCAATTTGGATTTAACAACAGTCGCAATCTTCGCGTCTTTCAGTTCTTGTGAAACCGGCTTTTCAACGGCTTTTTCGTCGCTGTCGTCCATATTAATAATAGAAAGCTGATTATCGACTTCAGATACCCCATCAATACCTGCTACCAGTTCTTCAGCCAGCTTTTTATCGATACGGCTGTCTACCTTACCGGTAAGAATGACAACGCCATCTTTAACATCGGTGTTGATGTCGAACGAATTCAGATGTGTATTAAACAGTAAAGACGCTTCTGCCTTACCATCAATCCAGGCATCTTTTGCCTTGTCTTCCCATTCAGTTGAAGCGTGTACAGAGGTTGCAGTTGTAGCAATTAAGCCAGCTGCGATACATGATAGAAGTGAACGTTTCATGGAATATCTCCTGTTTAGAGTTCACAGACTCTACAGCGAGATTCAGGCCAACATTGCAAGCCATTGTTTTAATTAAAAAACAAATAATTTTATTAGACTAAAGGTCAAGATATCTGTAGCTATTTCTCGACACTTTGTAGAAGTTACCGGTGAGAGAATGACCTTTTTGGGTATTAGCCGCTGCTATTGAATAAAATCAGGAAGCCGCTTGTGGAGAAACGCTGGCAGTTTTAGAGCCTGCACGTTTTTTATTCAGAACCGTCTGAATAGAGGCACAAATATTTTCGCGCTTCTTGAAATAGCTCAGCGCAATTAGCGTGTCGTCACTCGGCCAGATAGCCTGCTGAAGTAAGAACTTATCATTCTCAGACAGCTCTCTGGTGTCCAGCTCAATCGCAACCGCCTTTTTATTGGGCTTCAACACCGTAGGGGAAGCACCTTTTACAATAGACGGAGACACAAATAAAAACTGGCGGGAAATAGGATCTTTTACCACGCCTAGTCTGCCATGGTAATACAAAATAGCAGGCCAGCCCTCGGCAATACGGCTTTGATAAAAAATTAGAAACGTGAACAACAGCAGCACAATAAACGTCATGCTGACAAAGAACATCGACAGACCAGGCGCAACGGTGACCACACCAGCAATAGCGATAACAAATAACATCCAGAAACCAAACACCCGACGCAATACGTACGGCGAAACGCCAGACAGTACCTGCGCATGTTTGATTTCCTGAGGTTCAAGTTGGAATAGGCTTACCAACGAATTTGTTTTCACGTCATTCAAAATTAAAATCTACTATTGATAGTGATCTAATCACATGATACCCAATTGTAGTATTATCAAAAAGGTTTAATGTGAACTTTTCGCCGAAAAAACAGCTGCATAAGTCAATTGACCAACAATACGTCAAACGCAGTGTAAACGGTGACGAATGTTATACGTTAATACTGTCTCTTTTGATTATAATTACGGCGACATAGCGCCATAATCAACATTTAATTCTGTATTTTCTGGCACATTAACAGCGCACCTTATTACCCAGAATTTCGCCAGTATGTTTATGTTGATTGCTGTGCTCAGTGAAAGTTCAACAGATATAAAAGGATTACAACAATGTCAGGACACCCTGTCGTCACATCACTAACGGCGCTGTTAAGCGAAGCATTCGTTCTGACCCGCTCAGAACAAACTGAACACTACCGTTCCGGATGGCGTTCGGGTCAGGGGGAGGCCCTTGCAGTTGCATTTCCGCAAACGCTATTACAACTTTGGGAAACACTGGAAGTCTGTGTAAAACAAAATTGCATTATTATTATGCAAGCGGCCAAGACAGGCTTAACTGAAGGCTCAACACCAAGTGGCCATGATTACGACCGCGATATAATCGTTATCAATACGTTAGCCATGAACGACCTGGTGCTACTGGGCAACGGCGAGCAAGTATTGAGCTTCCCTGGTACCACGTTACATCAACTGGAAACCGCACTGAAACCACTGGGGCGAGCCCCCCACTCCGTGATTGGCTCGTCTTGCCTTGGGGCTTCTGTTATTGGCGGTATTGCCAACAATTCAGGCGGCGCACTGGTAAAACGGGGCCCAGCGTATACTGAGCTGGCTCTCTTTGCCCGGGTAACCGAAAAAGGTGAATTGGAACTGGTCAATCATTTGGATATCCCATTAGGTGATTCGCCCAGAGAAATGTTACAAAACCTGCAAACCGGTCAGTTTGATAAGCAATGGTTACCGACCACACGAAAAGCCAGTGCTTCAGATTACGAAGCGCGATTACGCGATATTAACGCAAACACGCCAAGTCGCTTTAATGCCGATACCAGCCGCCTTTATGAAGCGAGCGGATGCGCAGGCAAGCTGGCTGTATTTGCTGTAAGACTGGACACGTTTAAAACGGCGCGAAAAGAGAAAACCTATTACATAGGTACCAATAATCCGGATGTTCTTACCAACTTGCGACGCGACATTCTGGGCACGTTTAAACACCTCCCTGAGGTGGGTGAATACATGCACAGAGATATCTTTGACATAGCCAGGGACTATGGGAAGGACACGTTTCTGAGTGTTAAACACCTGGGCACCCAGCGTTTGCCTAAACTTTTTGCCTTAAAGGGGAGAATTGATGCCGTACTCAACAAACAATCCTGGCTACCCGACTTTCTCTCCGACCGCATAATGCAAGGTATTGCCAACTGCTTCCCGTCTCATCTTCCTGCTCGTCTCACAGCCTACCGAGACTTATACGAACATCACCTCATATTAAAAATGAGTGATGACGGCATCACAGAAGCAGATACTTATCTCGCCGAGTTTTTTTCGCAGAATCACCAGCAGGGCGACTACTTTTCCTGCTCAGAGGAAGAGGCAGCCAGCGCGTATCTGAATCGCTTTGCTGCAGCAGGCGCCGCTATTCGCTACCAGTTGTTAAACCAGCAACACGTCGGCGACATGATCGCTTTGGATATTGCGCTAAAGCGAAACGAGACAAACTGGGTAGAATCACTGCCAGACAGTATTAGTCAACATATCGACCAATCCCTCTATTACGGTCATTTCTTCTGCCATGTGTTTCATCAGGACTACGTATTGAAAAAAGGTGCAGATGCGAAAGAGGTCAAAGCGGCTATGCTGGCATTGCTGGATAGCAGAGAAGCTAAATACCCCGCTGAACATAATGTCGGGCATTTATATAAAGCAGAAGATGGACTGGCTGCGTTTTACAGGGAACTGGATCCCACCAATACGTTTAATCCCGGTGTAGGAAAGCTCGACAAACATAAACGTCAGTGTGGGTGCTGTTAATGACAAAAATCAGCCCCCTCTGACGATTGAAGGACCAAGTGCGACAATTTGCCGCACGCGCAGCCACATTCTCCACATTACAATGCTCACAGAAACATCAGGTAATCACCTAAGTGACTTCTCATTTAGGATAAATATAAGCAATCAGGTTACCTGCTAATTGTACATTTGATCAGGAGAACACGTTGCGTAACCGCCCCTTATCCCCTCTGTTTATTTCAGGTATCACTGCTTTGTCAGTTCAATGTGCAATTGCTGACGCATCCAATGATAACGACATAGAGCATGTGAAAGTTGATGGACATTCACCCGCTTTACATCAACATGCCCACGGTTTAAGCCAGGAAGAGATCCAAAGTGCACTGGGCTCAACCAGTGACAGTGCTGACTTGCTGCGAAGTTTGCCCGGCGTTCACGTTAATTCGGCTGGAGGGCTGTCTGGTCTGCCAGCCATACGCGGATTGGCGGATGACCGTTTGCGAATTCAAACCGATGGTATGGATTTAATCTCATCCTGCCCAAATCACATGAACCCGCCCCTATCCTACCTGTCGCCATCAGCTCTGGCTGACGTAACGGTTTTTGCCACGATTACACCTGTCAGTCAGGGTGGAGATAGTATCGGAGGCACAATCAGCGCTATCAGAAAGCGGCCCGAACTCGCCGTGCCTGGTGAAAGCACGTCGGTAAGCGGAGATGTCGGTGGATACTGGCGCAACAATAATCAGGCACAGGGCATTCAGGCAAATCTTAGCATTGCGAGCGCACAATGGGGTTTACTTTACAGCGGTAATACAAGTAAAGCTGAGAACTATCATGCGAGTCGCCCTTTTAAAGCAACGCGATCTACAGGCAGGCCAAACCACACGCTAAACCTCGACGAGGTGGGCTCGACGGCTTATAAAACGCAAAACCACAATCTTGCGTTGCGGTTCCAGCTTGCTACTCATGATTTTGATATTCAGATAAACCACCAGAGCATGCCTTATCAGCTGTATCCAAACCAGCGAATGGATTTACTGAACAACGATCAGCGAAGTATCAATCTTGCGTGGCGACATCAAACTGACTGGGGAAATGTCATTACGCGTATCTACCAAGAGAACATCGATCACTTCATGAACTTTGGCGAAGACAAGCAGCGCTGGTACGGCACGCTAGCCCCAATGGGCACACCATGCAGCCCTATTCGCTTTATGGGCGACTCGGAAGGCACATGCGCAGATGGTATGCCTATGTACAGTGAATCTGTATTGAAGGCGGCTACCTCAGATATCGAATGGATGCGCAACGACAGGGACACCCTTCGATTTGGAGCGGGTCTTCAACGTTACACATTGGACGATTACTGGACCGCGTCAGGCGGAGCCATGGGGCCTGATACGTTTGAGAACATCGATGACGGACATCGAGACCGCGTATTTGTGTACGTGGAACGTGAACAGAATTTCACATCCTCGATAGCGGCTAATTACGGTGTCAGGGCTGAGAACATCAGTTTCAGCACCGGCGGCGTGCAGGGTTACTCCACCATGCCAAATGCACCGGGTATGCAGTATATGCAAGCCCAGCAATTCAATGCAGGTCCGCTTGAAGACAATCAGTTTAACCTGGATATTACCGCAGCACTCAACTTGATAGTCAACAACGAACTGAACACCGAGCTCGGTATTTCCAGAAAAGTGCGTTCACCAAACCTTTATGAAAAATACACCTGGTCCAGCTGGATGATGGCTGCTTCGATGAATAACACGGTCGGAGACGGCAATGGCTACGTGGGCAATGCCAACTTAAGTGCCGAAACAGCCTACTCATTATCAGCCAGTCTGATCTGGAAACCACAAGGCAATGTGGCTCAAATAACCCTTTCACCCTACTTCACGTATGTCGAAGACTACATTGATACGGTCGCGGCAAACACCCAGTGGCAACCCGGGCAATTCAATGTGCTTAGCTACGAGAATCAGACTGCCAGACTCTATGGGATTGATATCAGCGCTGGCTACCGTTATGAAACTCATTCACTGGGTAACATAGATATCACAAGTTCAGTAAGCTTCTCGCACACCGAAAACACAGAGACAGGAAGTAGCCTGTATCAAACACTGCCTTTTTATGGCAACCTCACAGTCAGACACACCTCAGGGCCATGGGAAACTGAACTTAACTGGGAGTTTGCTGCCGCTAAAACAGATATTTCTGAGATCCGAAACGAAGTTAAGACGGCTGGCTATGGCATATTGGGTTTGCAAACAGGCTATGTTTCAACACAGTTTCGAATTGATATTGGTGTTAAAAATCTACTCGATAAGTTTTACTTTGACCCAACGGCCGGTACCTATACCGGTCAGGGAATGACGATGGCATTAAATGGTATTCCCTTTGGCATTGCAGTACCCGGTATGGGTAGAAATGCCTTTGTCAGTTCAACGGTTTATTTTTGACATTGCGGGCGCACGAGTAACGGCTGCCATCCTTATGCGTTGATGATAAGCTAAGTGTTTTACAGTCGACATCGAGGCAATACCACTCACCATGCTCTTGCTGCTTTACTTAGCACTATTTGGAAAACACCGGGCGCCCGTGATGCTCGTGCTTGCGCTGGTATTGTTTGAGATTATTGTACTCAATACCTCGATAGCGTTAAATGGCGCAGCCAGTAACCCTTTTTCCAGTGTACTGCTGGTACCGCTCATTCTAGGGTTAATCTGGCTACCGGCTTTTCCCGGCCTGATTGTATTAGTTGTCAGCGTAATAGCTCAAGGCATGCAGCTACTTGCCCCTGTTAGCGATCATCACGGTGCCATGATGCAAAGTCATGCTCAGAGTATGATCGTAAGCTTTATAGCAACAAGTTGTCTAATTACTGCCGTTATACACTTTTTTAAATACCAATTGAGATTAAAACAAGCGGCTATTCAGCAAATGCGGGAACGTCAGCTGCGCGACGAACAGTTACTGGCAATCGGTACCGCTGCAGCCCAGTTAACACATGACGCCGCAACGCCCGTACAAACTATGCAATTGTTAATCGAAGAACTTGAAGACGCCCCGGATTCTCCGGACTTAGCCGAACTGGTCACCCAATTCAAGATACTCCAAACGTTGCTCGGTAATTGGCGTGAAGTCGCAGACGAAGTGCGGGACGCAAAAGTAAGTATTATCCCCATTCCGGTCATACTCGATAACACCAGGCACATTGTTCGACTTAGTCGTCCGGAAGCAAATGTACATTGGCCCGCCATAGATGCCACCATTAAACAAGCAACAATTGAAGCTGATCGCACCCTGGTTCCGGCACTTGCCAGCATTGTCATTAACGCATGTGACGGGGCAAAACAACATGAAGCCAGTGTAAATATTAATACCAGCATAGCTGATGGACGCTGGGTATTAACCGTCGACAACCCTCACGATGATGCAATGCCATTCCACAACAACCTGGGCTCAAAAATGATGACCAGCGAGACTGGATTAGGAATGGGTGCGGTGCTATCAAATGCAACCATAGAAAAATTTAATGGCAACGTACACTGGCAACACAAAGAAAGTCACATATTAACCACGGTAAAGCTTCCAGTATGCAAATGACTCCTCCCTCACTTTTGCTGATTGTCGACGACGATGAACACTATACACGTGTTCTGAAACGTCGATTTGAGCAATGCACCGACCTTCAGATAATGTGCTTTCAGAGAGCATCGGAGGCTTTAACGTTTACCGCCTCCTCCCCCGTTTTTGGCATATTGCTGGATATGATGATGGAGGATGAAACAGGGTTGGATTATGTTTCTGCTCTTCGAGCAGCATTCAGTCCGGAACACCTGATTATCATGACCGGTTATGCAAGCATCGCCACAACGGTAACTGCAATGAAACGCGGAGCGACAGACTATGTTGCCAAACCCATAACATTTAAAGAACTGTTGCAGAAGTTAGCATTAAAAGCTGAAAATGCGGGTGAAGTTGCACCGACATCACCACTCACAGCTGCGCAGATTGAATGGGAGCACATTCAACGCGTGCTCGCCGACAATCAGGGCAATATTTCCAGAACGGCCGAAGCGCTGGGCATGCACCGGCGCAGTTTGCAGCGAAAATTACAAAAGCATTCGCCATTAAAACAGTAAAAGCACAATGAAAACATTAGCGATAAAATCCAGAACTCTGCATAAATGGCTGATGCGATTCATCGGCATCCAAATGTTGATATGGGCAGTTACCGGTCTGTATATGGTGAGTCTGGATATTCATTTCATCCATGGTGAAACGCTGTCAGATGAAAAACACACCGCATTTCCCCTTAATGACGCAACCTACCCTATCGCGTCATTGCTTGAACGCTACCCCACTGCAACCGATATTGTCCTGTACAAACGCCTGAATACCCTGGCCTACCGATTTAAACTAGCTAATAGCAAACAGTGGACGGTGATAGAGGCAACAAAAGGTGGCGTTTTGGGATTATTAACCCAATCCGAAGCAGCTGAGATAGCTCTTCATGCCGCAACCACGTCCGGCACGATTGCGTCCACAAAACTCATCGATTTACCTCAGGCGACACCAGCAGAACTAAGCCCACGCTGGCTGCCAGTCTGGCAAATAAAATTTGATGACCTGGCCGGTACCACGTTTTACATTCAGCAGGCAACGGGGCAAATTGTAACCCGGCGACACACCTACTGGCGGGCTTTTGACTGGATGTGGCGATTACATATCATGGATTACGATGACGGTGAAAACGTCGCGAGCCCGTTGCTCACCCTGTTGACTATCCTTGCGACGCTGGCCATTATCAGCGGCATTATCTTATTGATTAGCAGACTCATACCCGCTCGAAAAATTGCTGTCAATAAAGGAGGTGTGCATGATTAATCGTGTGGTACTTTCAGGCTGGCATAAGTGGTTATCGCTATTCGTTGGTATTCAGCTGTTAATTTGGGTGGGAACCGGCATTTATTTTAATCAAATGGATGCGCAGGCTGCGTCGGGAAACATGTACAGGAAGACCGTCTCACACCGGGGTAACACGCCAACATCCGACTTTATGCCGCTGGAAAAACTGGCCCTCAACGAGCCGGTAGTGTCTGCAGCACTCATCTGGGTGTCCGGTACGCCGCTGTATCTGGTGAAAACTGAAAACCCGCTGCATAATTACTCCGCACAACAACACACACTGTTTCACGCCGTATCGGGGTTACCCTGGTATATTCAGCCTGACGATGTACAACGTATTGCTCAACGTTCATATACAGGGCCCGGTCAGGCGTCAGAAGCTGTTCTGACTCTTCCGCCGTTTGATTTCGATGGCCGTCAGGAGAATCTATTGTGGAAGGTATCCTTTGACGATGAGGTGCACACTGACGTATATCTGCATGCAGAAACGGGCGCAGTCATTGCGCACAGTAATGATGACTCGCGTTTAAAGCACCTGATGTTAACGCTGCATTTTATGGATTATGCGAACACAGGCGGCTTCAATCATGCATTAATTGTCATCTTTGCGATCGCGACGCTGACACTGGCTGGAAGCGGTGTTTTGCTGGCTTACCGTCGAAATCCCAACCGGGCTGTGCGTAGAAAGCGCGAAACAGATGTGCGGGTTATTCATACTGGTGGGTGTGAAACACTTTCCCTACCAGCAAACCAACCGCTGCTTTTTGCGTTAACCCAGGCAGGCTTAAGCGTCTCGACAGAGTGCGGTGGTGGTGGTACATGTGGTCAGTGTGTTGTACAAACCGACAATACGGTTGCAGTCAGCGACGTTGACCGATATCACCTGACTGAAGATGAGTTACAACAAGGAAAACGACTGAGTTGCCAGCATGTTAGCAGCGAATTTACTTCCGTCACTCTCAAATAACAGCCACAAAAAAAACCGCACTGACATCAGTGCGGCTCTTTCGTTTTGCTTATAAATCAGTGATAAAAACTCATCACGGTCTGCTAGTGCCTGAACCAATACACGGCAATGCCTGCGATGAGTAATGGCAATGCAAACAACATAAACAAGTCATACATGCCCCAGTGTGCTGCCACCAGATAGCCCGCGACAATCGGAGACAAAATCGCGCCGATTCGCCCCAGTCCCGCAGCCCAGCCTATTCCTGTTGCCCGAACACTGGTTGGGTAAACACGGGCTGCCATCGCATACATGGCGGTAAACGCGCCTTGTAATAAGAACCCAATGATGAAAATTAACGTGTTCAACCAAAATACCGAGGTGGGTTGCCAGTAGGCGACTAGCGCCAAAAATACCGCCGAGCCAATGAAATATATTGCAATGGGTTTGGCCAGTTTAATTTTAGTCGCGATTAATCCGATAAGTACAATCCCCGCGACAGCGCCCAGATTATATAACGTGAGAGCAGCTATGCCTTGAGAACGCTCATAACCACTGTTCACAAATAATGTCGGGATCCACGACATCAAAAAATACAGCGACATAAACCCCATAAAATAAATCAACCAGACGCCCATCGTCTGCATACCCAGGTCTTGCTTAAACAAATTCGCAACTGAAATACGTTGCTTTTCAACTGTGTGTTCAGGTAGCTCACTCATTGCAGTACAACCCATGCTGCTCAGAATACGGTTGATTCGATACAACTTGTCGTTTTCATTACCTGCTTGTGTGGCAACAAACTCGATAGACTCCGGCAAATAAAAATACAGCACCACTGTCATCAGTAACGTAAACAGGCCACCATATACAAATACCATTTCCCAACCAGATGACTCTATAATGGCATTTGCAATGGGGCCCACAATCGTCGCGCCGGCGGCATATCCCATTACGATAATGGTCACCACCAGATTGCGCATTTTTTCCGGCGCAAACTCAGCACCAATGGTTGCTGAATTAGCGAAGATAATGCCAATCCCCAACCCCGAGATGGCCCGGATGGCGATCATCCATTCAACAGACTGAGGTATGAACCCTGTCACCACCATTGAAACGCCAATCATAATCGTGGCAATGATCAGGATGTTTCGTCGTCCTATCTTGTCGGCAAAAGGCGCAAGAAACATAGCGCCTAACGTCATGCCGATCAAAGCGGCACTCAAAATATACCCCTTTTCCGTCGCAGATATCCCCCAGTCGGCGGTCAAAGATGGCATGGCGACGGACATCGCCACCACGTCAAAACCATCAACCACATTCAACAGAAATGCAATTGCAAACACAATGTACTGGGTAAAAGAGACGGGGGCTCTGTCTATATGATGACGGACAGATTCGACAATGCTGGTACTCATAACGACTTCCTCGTGCCAGGGGCATTGTTAATTAATTCGCAAACAGAAAATAAAGCACTTTCCAATATTGTTACGACTATGTAACACTCCGGTCATGGATACCAATTAAAAAATACGATTCAGCCATAAGAAAAAGCTAATTTACCCCATAAATACGGGAGACAAAGTAAGCAATTTCTTTTATAAAATTTTATTTGACTACCGAGAAAAGTTTATCAAACTAATTGCGACTCGCTTTGCGCTATGAGTTTTATGTGGTCAATCAGCGCTATTTGCGTTTGAGTCAGAACACTGTCTTCACGGTATTGCAACACGATAGTACGCTGCGCATTAAACCCCTTTATTTGCTTACTCACCATGGTGCCACTCATCAATTCATGTCGGGCCTGAGCCTCTGACAACAGCATCAGTGCCGGACTATTTTCCAGTATCACACGCGAAGCAGACAGAGAATTGCATTCGATCACGTTTTCAGGCGCTGCCACATTGTGTTCGTGAAACAAGGCTTCATAGGTTTTGCGAAGGGGGGATGAGGTTCTGGGCAGAATCCACGGGTAAGCCAATAACGCTTCTACTGCCAACTCATTTTTTGTTGCAAGTGGATGATTGCGCGACATAAGCAATACAATTGACTCAGTTAAAATTGGCTCTTCCTTAATATCGACTCCATCAGGTAAACGGCGCGACGCACCGACCAGAATATCCAGTTTACCCCGCATTAGATCGTGTAAAAGGTATTCATAAGATCCTTCAACAATAGAGATTTTGTGACTGGGATACTGGTGTTTAAATTCTGTTGAAGCCTTGGGAATAATATAGCTTCGAGCCATCGGCATGGCACCAATAGCCGTGTTACCCTTTTCCTTATGCGACATTTTAGCCAGTTCTGCAAAGGCCAGTTCAATCTCCCGCTCCATAACGCCAGCCACCTGTGCTAACTGAATTGCCACCTTAGTAGGCTTAATACCAAAACTGGTTCGTTCGAATAAATCCACGTTAACTGTTTGTTCCAAATCCCTTGCTGCACGGTGGATTGTTGGATTTGCTTTGTTTGAGATGGCTGCACCAGCACTAAAGCTACCCGCTTCTGCCACAGCCTTGAGTGCATTCAATTGTGTCATGGTGATATGCCTTGACACATTTTTAGGCACTTGCCCGAAGTTTTTAAGCATCAAATCAAAAAAACTATCCAGTGAATTGAGTGCACGGCTTACTCTTCGCCACAAGGTCGCTGCCTCATCTGTCGCCGTAATGCCTTTAGTGGAGCGGTGAAAAAATTTCACCTCGAAATTTCGCTCTAAACATTTAATTGCCTGGCTTATCGCTGGTTGAGAACGGCCTAACAGCTCTGCTGTTTTAGAAATAGAGCGTATGTCATAAACGGTTAAAAACACCCGCAAATGAAACAGGTTTAAATTACTTGTCGCTTTCTTTTCCAGCATATCTGAAATACCAATACCATCTATCCATAAAGGTAAAATTAGCAATTTCTTATATCAAAAGTCAATTTTCAATTGGTGATATCACTGGCAGTATTAGATAGTCGTCGTGACACAATATGTTAACAACATAATTACAATAGTTTTAATCGATGAGGGCACAGAGATGAAAACAATTAACATGTCACGTATTGCGGTTGCTATTGCAACCGGTTTGGCTTTGCAGTCGGGTGTTGTATTTGCTCAGGAACAAACTGAGGAAAGTGCAAAAACCGGGGCAAGTCAGGCACTTGACAAAATTACCGTAACAGCACGAAAAGTAACCGAAAATCTGCAAGAAGTACCGGTTTCAGTCACGTCTTTCAATGGCGATGCACTGGAGCGTCGTCAAATTACCGGGTCTGATGACATTGGTAAGATTACGCCTAACTTGCAATTTACTAATAATGCACCGTTGGCCGGCAACAATAACTCGTCAGTCATCTTCGTAAGGGGCGTAGGGCAAATTAGTCCCCGTGCGAACACGGATCCCGGCGTTGGTCTCTACATTGATGACGTCTATATCGGGCAATCAGTGGGTGGCAATATGGAACTTCGCGATATTGAAAGCGTTCAGGTTCTGCGTGGTCCACAAGGCACATTGTTTGGCCGTAATACTATTGGTGGCGCCGTACTGATTAATACCCAGGCGCCCGGCGATGAATTGGGCGGAAAAGTCAGATTTGGCATCGGTGAAGACTCACTCATAGAAGCCTTCGGTGCCATTGATATTCCTATCTCAGACAGCTTACTGACACGCTTCACCGCGGGAACGAAAAAACAAGACGGTTACGTAAAACGTCTTTATGACGGCCTCGATTTGGGTGACACCAACAACACGACTTTCTCGGCCAAGGTGTATTATGACCCAAGTGATAAATTTACCGCGAAATTCCTGTACGACTATACCGATGCTGACGAAAACGGCTCAGCATTAGTCTTCGCGGGGTACAATAATAACGACGACGTGACCAATACGTCACATGATGCGGGTTGGTTTGGTGCAAGCCAAAGTGTGATTGCAGGTTGTCCCGATGCGTGGATTGCCTACCCAGGTCCTCCAGGACGTCCGGTTACCACCGCAGAAGGTTCTGCACTGGATGTATCGGGATTACTCACCAGCGGCGGTGGCCCGCGCGGGTACACCGGTGAAAATACAGATTCACGCTGTGTAAACAGTCAGTGGAATGCTGGCCCGTTTGCGAATAACGGCACAGCCGAAATGGGCAGTTCAATGACCAACTGGGGCGCATCACTGAATTTAGAGTATGCATTTACCAATGAATTTACTGCCAAATCCATTACGTCATATCGCAATCTGGAATGGGTAGGTCGACGTGACGCCGACAACACGCCTTTCACCATTTTGCATACTGACTTCGATTCTTCCGGCGATCAATTCAGCCAGGAGTTCCAGTTTAACTATGTCACGGACAATCTGACAGCCGTCGCGGGCGTCTATTACTATGAAGAGGAAGTGACAGATATCCTGACCGTTCAGGTGGGTGATAAGGCGGCTGGTACCAGTTGCGGCGAAGGCACGGATGGTTGTCATCTGGACAGTGACAATAACATCACTCAGAACGAGTCTTTTGCTTATTACACCCAGGTCACTTACGACATTACAGAGCAGCTCAGCGCTGCAGTGGGTATTCGTCGCACAGAAGAAACGAAAGGCTCTATTCCGGATCAGTTTGATTATGCCAATCCTGAAGCCAAGTACCTTGAAGTGAAGTTGTATGAAGCCGACTTCTCCGCTACCACAATGTCATTTAATTTAAGCTATCAGATGTCTCGCGACACCATGTTCTACGGGAGTTTTTCTGAAGGCTTTAAAGGAGGTGGCTGGAACTCTACCTTTAACTTTGCGCTGACCGAGTCAGATTTGGAAGCCGGCCATAAGTTTGACCAGGAAGAGGTGGAAACCATTGAGTTTGGCTTTAAGTCAGATATCACCGATAGCTTCCGATTAAATGGGGCAATCTTCAGTTCGGACTATACCGACTTGCAATTTACTTACCGGGTATTTATTGCCCCCTGGTTTTTCAACGCAGGTAAAGCGTCAATTGACGGTGCCGAGTTAGAGTTTACCTGGGTTCCCCATGATGACTGGGTCATAGAAGGTGGTTTCGGCTATCTGGATTCATCGGTCGACGAAGCGGTTGAAATTGAAGTGCCTGGTCGTCCGGTTAACACCGGCGTTGCCGAAGGTAACCAGCTGCCGTTTGCACCGGAATTCCAGGGCAATATAGGTATTGGCTACTATGCTGAGCTGGACGACTATCTGGTCATGCCGCGCATCGATGTATCGTTTAGCGACAAAGTATACTTTGATGCCAGTAACACGGCATTAATTGCACAAATGGACAGCTACAGTACAGTCGATATGTCCGTCACGGTGCAGCCATTTGATGAAATCTGGAAACTCACTGTCGGTGTAAATAACGCAACAGATGAAGTCTATAAGGTGTCGGGTAACTCATCACTGGGCTCAGGCAGTGGTTATGCCGAGGCGGCCTATGCGCGTCCTCGAGTCGTCTTTGCCAACTTTACTTACGAATTTTAACCCGTAACAGGAATGGCCCGGGCACCAGTGAAGTCTTTCGCTGGGGTCATTCCTACCTTTGCCCAACATGAATCGCGTCTATATGAACGCATTACATTGCAAGAGGAACATATGGCTAACATCATAGGTGGCATCGGTGTCTCCCATACCCCTACTATTGGCTTTGCCCAGGACAAAGCGCTTCGGGAACAACCTGCATGGAAACCTGTTTTTGAGCAGTTTGACCATGTCGGTCGTTATCTCAGCAACAAACAACCCGACGCGTTGGTATTTATTTATAACGACCATATTACGTCCTTTTTCTTTGATCATTATTCGCCCTTTGCGCTTGGTGTAGATGACACATTCAGTCCAGCCGATGAAGGCGGCGGAGCGCGTGACTACCCTCCTATCTCAGGACATCCTGCCCTGGCAAGGCACATAGGGCAATCGTTATTTGCTGACGAATTTGACCTTTCTTTTTTTCAGAAAAAGCCCATTGACCATGGCTTATTTTCCCCACTTTCGATGATGACAGACCGCGGCTCTCGCTGGGACAAACCGGTCATTCCTCTGCAAGTAGGTGTCCTACAGTTCCCGATACCTACCGCAGCCCGTTGTTTCAAACTGGGCAAAGCGTTGCGTCGCGCCATCGAAAGCTACCCGGAAGATATCAACGTCGTCATCGTAGCAACCGGCGGCCTTTCTCATCAGGTACATGGTGAACGCTGCGGCTTTAATAATCCCGATTGGGATGAACAGTTTCTCGACTTGCTCGAAAGCGATCCTTCGCAACTGGCTTCCATGACCCACGCAGACTATGCCCGCTTGGGCGGTCTGGAGGGAGCCGAAGTGATCATGTGGTTGATCATGCGCGGGGCGCTGTCCGAGCAAGTCGATTGTTTACACCGTGCCACTTACCTTCCATCCATGACCAATATCGCGACGGTTATTTATAAGGATAAGGGCAAAAGTGCGCCTGAAGAGGTATTAGCACATCAGCAGAAAATGGGAGAACAGCTTGCGGGTATCGAACAAATTCCGGGCACCCACCCCTTCACTCTGGCGCAAGCACATCGTGCCTGGCGATTAAATAATTTCCTGCATAAACTCATTGAACCTGCACACAGGCAGCAGTTTGTTGACTCGCCTGACACCTTATATGAGGCATACGGGTTAACTGAACCGGAAATTGCTCTGCTGAAAGCGCGGGACTGGATAGGCCTTATTCACTATGGTGTCATTTTCTTCAGTCTGGAGAAAATGGCCGCGGTGCTAGGCATGACCAACATCGACATTTATGCCCAAATGAGCGGCAAAACCGTTGAGGAATTCCAGCAATCCCGAAATGCGGCTATTACGTATTCGGTCGCAGACAAAGCCTGACTGAGCAAAAACTTGCTATCCCCCGCCGTGACGGGGGAGGCTTAGCGACACATTAGAACTCTTCCGTATCTATGTCGCCTTGCGCTGCAGCAGGATACCTTGGCCCTTTTACGGTTTGATAGTTAATCAGGTCATCTGCGGCAGCTAATATATCACCAGATATCTTAATGGTACTTGCAGCGATATTTTCCACCATGTGGGACTCTATACGCGTGCCGGGTAGTGCATGAATAAACTCGCCCTGGGCCAATACCCATTTGATAGCGAGTTGCGCAGGCGTACAACCTGCTTGTTCTGCCAATTTAGCAAATTCAACATACAGCTTTCGATTCGATTGCCAGTTTTCACCCTGAAATCGTGGCATACCACAACGAATATCCTTCGGTTCAAGCTCGCTTATGTCGTTGAAGGTATTGCTCAAAAAGCCCCGGGCTAACGGGCTAAAACCCACAAACGCGATATTAAGCGATTTACACGCGTCCAGCACGGCAATTTCAGCGTTGCGAGTCCACAAAGAATACTCCGTTTGCAGCGCAGCAATTGGATACTCCTTATGTGCGCGGGTCAGCGTTTCTGCTGACACTTCCGATAAACCCACCGCGCCAATTTTTCCGGCTTTTACAGCCTCTCCTAACGCGCCAACACTTTCTTCCACCGGGACATCCGGGTCAATACGGTGCAGGTAATATAAATCAATGTAATCGGTTTGCAGACTGGTTAATGCCGTGTCCAACGTAGCATGAAGAGTCCTGGGGTGGCCATCTATGACCCGCTTACCATTCACGCCAGTCATACCGCACTTACTGGCGAGCAAAATGTCATCCCGAAAGCCTTTAACGGCTTTGCCTACAACCACTTCATTAGCGCCAAAACCATACAATGCGGCCGTATCAAAGTGGTCCATCCCTGCGTCATACGCTTTTTGCATCAGGCTTATGGCGTCACTTTCTGTCAATTTTCCACTGTAGGCATGACTGACGTTCATACAGCCGAAGCCGATATTCCCTACCCGCTTTCCGGCCAGTTCTCGTTTATTCATCCTCGCTCTCCTTAACGCAAAACGGCCTGCACCTGGCAAGCCGTTAACTGTAATAGGTTATTCTCAGGCAGTCAGTTGCTGCTCAAGTTCATGTAGCACGCGGTAACAATTCAGCACTTGCCCGACACTCGAGTTAGGTTCCCGCCCTTCCTGAACGGCTGCTACAAACTCACGATCCTGGAGTTCAATACCGTTCATCGACACATCCACATTAGACACATCAATTGGATTCTCTTTACCATCAACCAGATCATCGTAGCGGGCAATATAAGTACCGTTATCGCAGATATAGCGGAAGAATGTGCCTAACGGGCCATCGTTATTGAACGACAAAGACAAGGTACAAATCGCGCCATTCTCTGCCTGCAATTGAATAGACATATCCATAGCAATACCCAGTTCAGGATGAATTGGGCCCTGAATCGCATTGGCTTTCACTACCGGAGAACCGGCCTGATACGCGAACAAGTCTACCGTGTGGGCAGCATGGTGCCATAACAGGTGATCAGTCCATGAGCGAGGCTCACCTTTGGCATTGATATTTTTACGGCGGAAGAAATAGGTTTGTACATCCATTTGTTGAATATTAAGGTCACCCGCCGTGATCTTATTGTGAACCCATTGATGCGATGGATTAAAGCGACGCGTATGGCCCACCATACACACTTTGCCCGTCTCCTGCTGGGTCGTTACCACGGCTTCAGAATCTTCCCAACTGTCTGCCAGAGGGATTTCTACCTGCACATGCTTGCCCGCTTTCATACACTGAATTGCCTGAGATGCATGCTGTTGGGTCGGCGTACAGAGGATAACCGCATCGGCGTCGCTTTCCAGCGCATCTTCCAGACTGGTATACACATTGGGGATGCCGTATTCATTCGCCACTGCCTGGGTTTTCTCAAGTGAGCGTCCCACCAGGCCAACGACCTCAGCCCCGTCGATATTCTGCAAACCGTCCAGGTGTTTAATACCAAAGGCTCCAGGGCCTACTACAATAATTTTCATATTCGTTACTCCACGTGATTCAGGTTACGTGAGCGGCCAGGCCGCTGCTTAATCCGCCCAGTACAAGCGCATGGGATTATCAATCAGCAATTTCTGCTGAAGCGCTTCGGTAGGGGCAATTAATGGGATCATGTCTACCAGTTTGCCATCGTCCGGCATGTGGCTTTTCATATTCGGATGTGGCCAGTCGGTACCCCACAGTACACGGTCAGGGAAACGTTCCACCACGGTTCGGGCAAATGGCACAACGTCGAGATAGCCACCATCGGGACCGCTGACTGACAAGCGTTCAGGGCAACTCACCTTCGACCAGAAATTCGGATTCTCTTCCAACAGTTTAAGAAATAAGCCAAATTGCTCCCCCTCTACCGGCTGAGTTACATCCGGACGCCCCATATGGTCTACTACAACCGTAGTCGGTAGACTTGTGAAAAAGTCATAGAGTTCGGGTAGCTCTGCGGCCTCAAAATAGATGACAATGTGCCAACCCAGGCGCTTAATGCGTTCTGCGATCTGTTGCAAGTCGTCAAACGGCAAGGCATCAACCAGTCGCTTCACAAAATTAAAGCGAACGCCGCGTACGCCTGCCGCATGCAAGGCATCCAGTTCCTCGTCAGTCACACTGGCTTTCACCGTTGCAACACCACGTGCAAGGCCATTGCTATGGTTTAAGGCATCAACCAATGCGCGGTTATCCGCACCGTGGCAGGTAGCCTGGACAACCACATTACGGGAAAACCCCAGGTAATCGCGCAGTGCCCATAGCTGGTCTTTTGATGCATCACAGGGCGTATATTTCCGCTCAGGTGCAAAAGGAAACTGGTCACCGGGCCCAAACACATGACAATGCGCATCGACCGCGCCCTCTGGCGCTTTGTAGCCGGGAACGGACGGTGATTGATGCCAGTGTAACCAATCGGCATCCGGGGTAAACTGACTCACAGGCCCATCTCCTTTAATTTGGTGTCCAGTCTGGGATAGACGCGACGAGCATTGCCAGAGTATACCGCGGTGCGGTCTTCATCCGACAGGTTAAGCGCATCCACGTAACGT
Organism: Aestuariibacter sp.; assembly: GCA_017794925.1. GTDB lineage: Bacteria > Pseudomonadota > Gammaproteobacteria > Enterobacterales > Alteromonadaceae > Alteromonas. The sequence goes on from CP051238.1 coordinate 3,640,703, forward strand.
TTTGTGTCATCGAAGTAGTTACCCGTTTCAGGGTCAATGCCCCTTACTGCACCAATCATTTCGGAACCGAACAGGATGTTTTTGATATCAATAACATCAAACAACAAGTCAATGCCAGGCTGGTGATACACGCAAGTATCAAAGTACACGTTTTTCATTACGTGCTCAGACAAGGGTGGCTGTTTCATCATATCAGCCAATCCGCGATACCGGCCCCAGTGGTAAGGTACAGCACCACCACCATGAGGAATGATAAAACGCAATTCCGGAAAATCTTTAAACAGATCGCCCTGTAGGAATTGCATGAACGCGGTAGTATCGGCATTCATATAATGGGCACCTGTGGCATGAAAGTTTTCGTTGCATGAGCCTGATACGTGGATCATAGCAGGCACATCCAGCTCTACCATTTTTTCATAGAAGGGGTACCAGCTCTTATCGGTGAGCGGTTTCGATGTCCAGTGACCACCCGACGGATCGGGATTCAAATTACACCCCACAAATCCGAGCTCAGTAATACAGCGCTCTAATTCTTCAACGGAATTTTTAATCGGCACGCCCGGCGACTGGGGTAACTGACACACACCGATAAAGTGTTTAGGGTACAGATCGACCACGCGTTTAATAAGATCATTACACGCACTGGTCCATTGCTTTGATACCGCCTCATTGCCCACATGATGCGCCATAGCTGACGCACGAGGTGAGAAAATAGTCATGTCAGAACCGCGTTCTAACAACAGTTTAAGCTGGTTTTTCTCGATACTTTCACGAATTTCTTCGTCACTGATAAAAGGCACCTCTGGCAACGCCTTATTGGATTCAAACGCTTCGATTTGCGCTTTTCGGAAAAGCTGCAGTGGCTCTGGCGCCGTTGTGTAGTGTCCGTGACAATCAATGATCATGGATGAGTCCTCAATCGTTATTATTCTTTACCTGGCTGGCAATGGTTTGGTACCAGAACCTCGCCTCGCATTAATAACCGGGCGGTACGCAGTAGCGCAGCTCGATTTACACTGAACGTTTGCAGCGACTGAGCGCCGCTGATATCCATTTCTACGGTAAATGCACCGGTAGGATGTTCAATGGTTAAAACCTGATTCTGTGAATGATTACCGGCCAGGTTGCCAACGTATTCACTGGCAACCGTACCGGGCAACACGCAAGCCGTTGCCACACTCACAGATCCCAGAACACCTATGGCTTCGTGTACCCTATGGGGGATAAACGTATGGGTATTCACTGCCCCACCCTGTTTAGGTGCTGAAAGCAGACTCATCTTTGGCACAGTTTTGTTGGTCACATCGCCCAGGTTCATGAGTTTGCCCGCCTGCACCCGAATAGCGTCTATTTTTGCCTTTACCTCAGTGTTGGCTTCAAGCTCAGCCGGACTTTCGTGGCCAGTTGCTCCCACTGATTCTGCATGTAGCATAACAACCGGCATGCCGTTATCGACACAGGTAACAGTGACACCATCGATGTTATCAATGGTATTGCCCGTCGGGAATAATGCGCCGCAGGAGGAGCCTGCAACATCAAGAAAGTCAATCATGACCGGGGCAGCAGTGCCCGGCACGCCATCAATACTGGCCTCACCTTCGTATTGCACTACGCCATCGGGTGTTTGCACTCTGGTAACAGCTAATGCGCCGGTGTTTACCATGTGAATTCGTACATCCGTGACATCAGCGTTTGCACTTACGAAGCCCTGCTCTATTGCGTAAGGCCCAACTCCCGCCAGAATGTTTCCGCAATTCTGTGTATCACTTACCCGAGCTTCATCAACGACAACCTGCAAAAACAGATAATCAACATCAGCATCATCACGCCCAGACGGACTAACAATAGCGACTTTGCTGGTTAACGGATGCGCTCCGCCCATACCGTCAATTTGACGTTCATCCGGCGACCCCATCGCAGCCAGCAAAATGGCATCGCGGGATGTAACATCTGAGGGCAGATCGCTGGCATTAAAGTACAGCCCCTTGGACGTGCCACCGCGCATAACGTAGGCAGGTATGGCTCTCACGATTTTTGTTCCTCGCCGTATTTAACATAGCGCAAGCCTTTCTCTGCCAGACGCTCACGCATATTGTAAATATCCAGCCCCAGCTCACCAGCAGCTAATCGCGCTCGCTTGCTGTCTTCGTTGGCAACGCGCGCTAGCACTTTTTCGTGTACGGCGTCTGCTTCTGTGCGAGCCACCACAACCACACCATCATCGTCAGCAACAACGATATCGCCCGGATTAATTAACGCACCGGCACACACTACGGGGACATTTACGCTGGCAATAGTTTCTTTCACCGTGCCCTGAGCAAAGACGGCGCGGGACCAGACAGGAAATTCCATTTCCGTGAGTGTCGCAATATCACGGACACCGCCGTTGATGATTAGCCCTTTCACACCGCGCGCTTTTAAAGAGGTGGCCAGTAAATCCCCAAAGAAACCATCTTCACAAGGACTGGTTGGTGTCACCACGAGTACATCACCGGGCTGACATTGCTCTACCGCAACGTGAATCATCCAGTTGTCACCCGGGGCAACCTGACAGGTGACTGCCGGTCCGGCGATAGCTGCAGGTCGATAGATTGGCCGCATCGCCTTGTCCAATAACCCCTTACGACCTTGTGCTTCATGCACGGTCGCGACTTCTGCGCCCTGATATTTCTCAATTGTTGACAGCGACGGCCTTGGACAGTCTGTTACACAAATTGCCATGATGATTTTTCCTGCACATCTGTTGTTATACATTGAGTATGCGACAGAGCTCAGAAAAAATAATGTTAGAATAGTGCAATTCGCCATTAATTTTTTCTATAATGAGTTAATAAGGTCAACATTAAGTTCAGACGTGAAGTTAAATATCAGACACCTTCTCAGTGCCCTTGAAATAAGGGAATGCGGAACCGTTACTCAAGCATCCAGGCAGATTCATTTGTCGCAGTCTGCCCTCACTCAGGCTATTAATAAACTTGAAAGTCAGCTCGACGTTCAACTTTTTGAGCGCACCAATTCGGGGATGTTTACAACGCCCTCCGGCGAGCTATTTCTTGAACGCGTAAAACGTGCATTCAGCTACCTGGAAGCCGCTGCCCATACCTTGTTTGATACTGATAAAACAAAGCGAATTGCCTTTTTGCGCAATGTCACAATGCGCCAGCTAACTGCACTTACCACCATCGTGGAATTACAAAATTACACCGCAGCAGCAGTGCGGTTATCTCTGACGCAGCCTACACTTGGCAAAACAATTAAAGACCTGGAACACCTCACTGAGCAACGTTTGTTTAACCGAATACCCACCGGTGTAGAGCCGACCTGGCGGGCAAGGCAACTCAGTCGGTTTGCCAGTCTGTTCTTTGCTGAAATTCATCAGGGTGAGGACGAGGTCAATCGACTTAAAGGGCAGCGCTCAGGAAGTGTAAATGTTGGTAGCCTACCGCTAGCCAGAACCACCATTGTGCCTGATACCGTTACCGCGCTTTTACAAGAGTTTCCGGATGCGAAAGTCAGTATCATTGATGGCCCTTACGAAGAACAATTGAATACCTTGTTACATGGCCAGCTCGACATCATTGTCGGCGCCCTACGACATCCCTCGCCCAGCAATGACATTGAACAGCACCGACTCTTCGATGACAGCCTGAGTGTGGTAGCCCGGGTGGGCCACCCCGCCACGGAACTCTTTACACAAGCCGTGACCCAAACCGATCTTACTCAATACCAATGGATTGCGCCTCGTCAGGGCACCCCTACCCGCGCCGTGTTCAGTCAGTTTTTTGAAGCCAGAGGACTCACGCCACCGAAAGACGTTGTGGAATGCAGTTCATTGGTTGCAGTACGCGGATTACTGCTGAACAGTGACCGTGTCACTTTATTGCCCGCCAGGCAAGTGGCTGTCGAAGTACAATCAGGTTTGCTGGCGATAAGTGCAGAACCGTTGCCAGACAGTAAACGTGAAATTGGCTTTACGTTGCGAACAAACTGGAAGCCCACTCCGGTGCAGGCCAGGTTTATAGAATTACTCACTCAAATAGCAAAGTAGTCGCTTTACCCGCGCTGTTACACTGCATGTTGTTTACGGTACTCACCCGCTGTGATGCCTTCCTGCTGTTTAAACTGCCTGCAAAAATAACCCACATCCTTGTACCCCAGCGTTATGGCAATATCATCTATACTCTGCCGGGTGTAAATTAATCGGCGTTTACTTTCATTCATCAGCCGCTGACGAATGACGTGTTTGGGACTGGTGTTCAGTACGGCCTGACAGATTCTCGCCAGGGTAGACACCGAAATAAACAATTTATCTGCATAGTCCTTCACACTTAAATGCTGATGATAGTGAGCTTCAATAAGGGCTCGAAATTTCACCAGTATTTTAGATTCTCTCGAGCTGCTATCACTTTGTAATGACTCAAGTCTTTGCTGACGACGAATATTGATAAACAACAACTGCAATAAATGAACAATAGCCGTTCGCGAATCGGCTTCGCCACGCTTTATTTCATCATCCAATGACAACAATACCTGCTGAAACTGAACGATATATCGCGCATCTGAAAACTCAACAGGCTGAGGTAGCCATAACGCTTCCTGAGCAGACGGCATCTCGCTGTTTATTAATAACTCGGCAAGAAAATCGCTGTTTATCGAAAGCACAAACCCTTGGGTATCAGGTTCAAACTGAAAACCGTGTACCACCCCGGGAGGAATCATGACCAGCCAGTTTCCTGACAGATTAAAGCGAGCATCGTCCAGTTCAACGTTCCATTCCCCGTCAAATACACAAATGATTTGTGCAAGTTTATGATGTCGATGCGGTTTTATCTCCCAGCCGAGGATTCGGCTACGCGACACTATACTTTCAATATGTACGCTCCCCGGCTCCCACTGCATAAAGGTTTCCCCATACAAATGGTAAAAAGGAATAAGTTCCTGAGTCACACCAAACACCATTACAAAACATTAACATGATTAAAAAGTACAATAACTTGCCAAAAATGTGAATTACTAAAATCACCTCTCAACGGCAAGATGTCATCATTCAATGACGTTGGGAACGAACAATGAAAACACTTAACACACAGGTAGCAATTATTGGTGCGGGGCCGTCAGGCTTATTGCTCGGACAACTGCTTGCTAAACAAGGCATCGAGAATATTATCGTTGAGCGGGTATCGGGTGAGTATGTGCTGGGTCGTATCCGTGCAGGTATTCTTGAGCAGGGATTTGTTGATTTGGTTCGGGAAGCTGGTGTGAGCGAGCGCATGGACAAAGAAGGCCAGGTGCACGATGGCTTCGATATTTCCTATTACGGCAAGGTGTTCAACATTAATATCAAGGAATTGACCGAAGGAAAAACCGTCATGTGCTACGGGCAAACGGAAATTACCCGGGACCTGATGGAAGCGCGCCAGGCAGCAGGACTGATTACTTATTATGAATCTTCTGATACGGCCATTCATGATGTAAAAACAGACTCGCCGTTTGTCACGTTTGCGCACGGCGGCGAAACATACAGGCTAGATTGCGATGTCGTTGTGGGCTGTGATGGTTTCCATGGTGTATCCCGTCAAACCATCCCTGCGGACAAGCGCACTGAACACGAACGCGTGTATCCGTTTGGCTGGTTAGGTCTGTTAAGCGATACCCCGCCGGTCAGTGATGAACTGATTTACTGCAAAACCAAACGCGGTTTTGCTTTGGCCAGTATGCGTTCTGAGACACGCTCACGCTATTACCTTCAGGTACCATTAGATCACAAAGTTGAAGAATGGAGCGATGAACGTTTTTGGGAAGAGCTGAAAAAACGCCTGCCCGAAGACATGGCTGCCCGACTGGTAACCGGTCCAAGCATTGAAAAGAGTATTGCACCGTTACGCAGTTTTGTGTGTGAACCCATGCAGTGGGGCAATCTGTTTTTAGTCGGCGACGCCGCGCATATCGTCCCGCCTACAGGCGCAAAAGGCCTTAACCTTGCGGCCTCTGACGTAGCGACCTTGTATAAATTGCTGTGTAAAGCCTATCGTGAAGATAATATGTCAGTCCTCACCCGCTACTCAGAAATAGCGCTGCGCCGGGTATGGCATGGTGAACGCTTCTCATGGTGGATGAGCAATATGCTGCACGACTTTGACGAACAGCAAGTCGGCGGCATGCAAAAAGCGACGTTCGATCAATTCATGACATCAGAGCTGGATTTCTTCCTGAATCACCAGGCAGGTAAGCAGGTTATCGCCACCCAGTATGTCGGCATGCCCTACGAAAGCGTAGAGTAAAGTTAACACCAGCGCTGTGAGTTCGCATAAAAAACGCCCTGAATCGGGCGTTTTTATGCGAAATATCAGGATTATTTGTTACGACGGACACGTAACAACATAAATGCGCCTGATGCTAGCAGCAGGCTCAGCGCACCTGGTGCAGAGGCTGTGGACGGAGGCGTCACTACCGATGTTTCTGCAGAAATTTTGTTAATAACGGCAGTTTCAAAATCAGTAAAAGAGCTTGCAGGTTGCACAAACGCACCCGGACCACCAATGACATAATCATTGTAGAAGGTCGCCAGTGAAGTTGAGCCAATTGGCAAACCGTTAATAGTAAAGCCTTGCGCTACCGCCGCATCGCGTGCCGCCGCTGTACTGGTGGTGTTTGAAGTACCGTCGCCAGACACATCAATGACGGTACCAATTGTTGCGTCAAAACCATTGTTCAACAACAGATCAACGGCGCGATTAATACCCGTATTGATAGCCGTACCACCACCACCCGGGCGAACAAAATTGTCCAGCAGGTCAGCATAGGTATTCGCTTGCGCTGCACTGGTTAGCACGGTGAAGGCTTCAAGCGCTGTGGTGTAATAATTAGATGCAAAAAATACAACGTTTACGGCAATACCGTTAGTTGATGCAGCAATGTTTTGTTGGACACTGGTATCACGAAATGCATTCGCGTAGCCGTCCATTTGTAGAGCATATTCAGCGGAGCTTACGCTGCCGGAAACATCAATTACCAGTGACAATTCCAGGTCTACCAGTGCAGCATTGGCATGAGAGGCCGCACCGTACATCAGCATTCCAGCTAAAGCGAATCCGAGTTTCTTAAAGTTCATCTTTCTTTCCTTGAGATATATCTATTTTGAAGTTGTAGTATGTAAACAAAAAACAGAAATTGTCTACAAACCGACGATAAGCAAATGTCAGACCAATAATAAAAACTCAATATTTACAAAAACCTATAAAACATAATATTTTCCTTATACATGAAATGTAAAAAAACCAGACAAGAGTACAGGGGCGATACATTCACCAATTTATGCGACGCTGACTACTGATATTCATATGAATAATCAGTACTATGAAATGAAAATGTATTAGTGGAGCAAGGTATGGATCTGGGAATTAAAGGTAAGCACGCAATTGTATGTGCCTCCAGCCGAGGACTCGGCAGAGCGTGCGCGCAAGCCCTAGCTGAAGCAGGCGTGAACCTGGTAATCAACGGTTTAAATGAACAACGGCTCGCCCTGGTGGCAAAAGAAATTGAAGAGTCTACCGGCGTCAGTGTCATTCCCGTGGCCGCGGATGTCAGTACTGAAGAAGGTCAGATGGCCTTGCTTGCGGCCTGCCCGGAGCCCGATATTCTAGTCAATAACAACGCAGGCCCACCGCTACGAGATTTCCGTGAACTGGATAATCAGGCCATGGTGGATGGCCTGAATATGAACATGTTAACGCCTATCAGTTTAATTCAGAAAGTGTTGGATCCGATGGCGAAAAAAGGATTTGGCCGCATAGTCAACATTACCTCGATGACGGTTAAAATGCCTATTGCAGGATTGGACTTGTCCAGTGGAGCAAGAGCTGGCCTGACTGCGTTTCTGGCTGGTATCGCACGCACCGTAGCAGACAAAAATGTCACGATAAATAATATTCTGCCGGGCTACTTCGCCACAGACCGTCTGGAAGGCGTATTTAAGGCCGGCATGGCGCGCACGGGGCAAGATCGGGATACTGTTGCATCCGAACTTGCTGCAAAAGTACCTTCCAACAGATTTGGTATCCCGAGTGAGTTTGGCAATACCTGCGCATTTCTTTGTAGCCAGCATGCAGGTTATATCACTGGCCAAAATATGCTCCTGGACGGCGGCTTGAACCCCAACGCTTTTTAACCCCCTGAACCAACAACAGGTGATCAACCCGATAATGAATCGGGTTGACATCTGCCCACACATATACGATATTTCACATATGTGTTATTTCATATATATGAAACATGAGTCCATTAATCTTTTTTAAGTGCCTTGCAGAAGACACGCGCCTGAAGTCTTTATTAATGATTGCTCAGGTAAATGAAGCCTGTGTGTGCGATTTGATGGAAGCGCTGCAACTTGACCAACCTAAGACGTCGCGTCATCTGGCGGAATTGCGAAAGTGCGGTCTGTTACAGGACCAACGCAGAGGCAAATGGGTGTATTACCGATTGCATCCTGATATGCCAGCATGGGCATTAACCGTACTACAGGAAACGTTACAAAATAACACTGACTATATTCAAGCTGCGCTCCAGCGTATTCAGTGTTGTCAGCAACTAAATGGATGTTGCTGATCCAGTTCAAATTAATCACCGAGACCAGTATGAAAATTTTATATATCTGCACCCATAATCGCTGCCGCAGTATTTTGTCTGAAGCTATTACAAACCATCTGGCAAGTGACGTTATCACGGCTAAAAGCGCAGGCAGTCAGCCAGTAGGTCAGGTTCATCCATTATCACTGAAATATCTGGCTGAAGCCGGTATCGCGACCGATAGGCTGCAAAGCCAATCATGGGATGAATTTGAAGCATTCGCGCCTGATGTCGTTGTTACTGTCTGTGATTCTGCGGCAGGCGAAACCTGCCCGGTGTGGTTCGGGAAATCTGTGAAAGTGCACTGGGGGCTGAGTGACCCGTCAAAGCTAACTGGCAGTGATGACGACATTGCTGACGCTTTCAGAGACACCATTTCACAGATTTCAATGCGGGTAAATGCATTAAAAGCTATCGCGGAAAAACCGTATACCCCTGAAAGCTTACGCACAGCACTTCAAGAACTAGGCGCACAATAATGACCATCACTGATACCACTTTGCCGAATGTAGATACTCAGCAGTTTCAGTTGCCAGATGTAGAAAAGCTCAATGGAGCGCCCTTACCTCATTCTCCCCGCATTTTATTGTTATACGGTTCATTACGAGCCCGTTCTTTCAGTCGCCTGGTTGTCGAAGAATCTGCCAGACTGCTATTGGCCATGGGAGCAGAAGTAAAAATCTTTAACCCAGAAGGCCTACCGCAAACTGACTCAGGCGAAGACAACCATCCCAAAGTGAGTGAGTTGAGAGAACTAATGATGTGGTCAGAAGGACAGGTCTGGTGTTCTCCTGAGCGACATGGCGCAATGACCAGTATTTTTAAGAGCCAGATTGACTGGGTACCGCTAAACCTGGGCGGGGTAAGACCCACTCAGGGCAAGACACTGGCAGTGATGCAAGTCTGTGGCGGCTCACAATCCTTCAACGTGGTGAATCAATTGCGTGTTTTGGGGCGGTGGATGCGGATGGTGACCATTCCTAATCAATCCTCCGTGGCAAAAGCATTTCTGGAGTTTGATGACAACGACCGTATGAAGCCCTCCCCCTATTACAACCGTATCGTAGATGTCATGGAGGAACTGATGAAATTTACCTTGCTGTTACGTCACAACAAGGACCATTTTGTCGACCGCTATTCAGAGCGTGTGGAATCAGCCGAACAGGTCAGCCAACGCGTAAACCAACGAAATATTTAGCCTGTCAATACAATGAAAGGAATAGAAAATGGGATTATTTGAGCGATACCTTTCCGTTTGGGTAGGCTTGGCGATACTGGCAGGCATTGCAGCAGGTGCAGTAGTGCCAGGTATTTTCTCGGCTGTCGCCGCATTGGAATATGCACAGGTCAACCTGGTCATTGCGGTACTGATTTGGGTGATGATTTTCCCCATGATGGTACAGATAGACTTCACATCCATTAAAGATGTCGGCAACAAGCCCAAAGGGCTCGTATTGACGCTGGTGATCAACTGGCTGATAAAGCCTTTCACAATGGCGTTGCTGGGCTGGCTGTTTTTTAAAGGCATATTTGCTGACTGGGTTGACCCAACCACAGCGACCGAATATATCGCAGGCATGATTTTACTCGGTGTTGCCCCCTGCACCGCCATGGTATTTGTGTGGAGTCAGCTCACCAAAGGCGACGCAAATTACACCCTGGTCCAGGTATCCATAAACGATATTATTATGATTTTCGCCTTTGCGCCTATTGCGGGTTTATTGCTGGGTGTGACTGATATCACGGTACCATGGGACACACTGTTGCTTTCAGTCGTGCTTTACGTACTGATACCGCTGGTGGCGGGTGCATTAGTACGTAGCAAACTGGATAAGTCCAACGACCACACGGTATTAAATGGTTTTCTCGCGACTATGAAGCCTTGGTCAATTATCGGGTTGCTGGCCACCGTAGTCCTGTTATTTGGTTTTCAATCCGATACGATTCTGGCCAAGCCCCAGGCCATCGTGTTGATTGCGATTCCGTTATTAATTCAAACCTATGGGATCTTTGCGCTGGCGTACGTTATTGCCAAACAAATGAAGCTGCCTCATAACATTGCCGCCCCGGCCTGTATGATTGGCACATCTAATTTCTTTGAACTTGCGGTTGCCGTTGCCATTTCCTTGTTTGGCTTACACTCAGGCGCGGCACTTGCCACGGTAGTCGGTGTACTGGTAGAGGTACCGGTTATGCTGTCTTTAGTCTGGTTTGCCAACCGTACCCGAAGTTGGTTTGACTAACCGCTAAAGCCTGACGCCAGTGCGCGTCGGGCTACTCTTGCTCAAACGAAACAACAAAACGCATTCCCAGTAATACCGTATCTTCAATGCTACGTGACGCGCCAGGTGAACCTATCCACTGAATGTTTGGCTGAACAGACAGGTAGTCGTTCACCGCAGCAGAATAAGTGAATTCCACCACCGATTCACCGCCAGAAACAGGTCTTTCTGTAAACTCAGACACCCTGGCATATGCCCACGCGATTCCCCAACTATCGGCTGGCCGGTTTATCACGTTTGCATCAGCTGTCAGGCCAACGGCGTAAAATTCGTCGAAGAAATTAAATGCTGACGCCCCAGCCCCGATTCGCCCGAATACGGTCACATCATCGAATACCTGCTCCCCACGCAAATACCATCCGGCATTTCGTTGCCCGGTGCTCACCAGTGTATCCAGATACGTTGTATCGTCAGAATACTGCCACCAGCCCAACAGAACCCGAGAGGTATCACTCTGGTACTCATATTCTGCGGTGGTAAGGATAGGCGTTTTATTAGGTTGAGTGCTTGGCTGTCGAAAATAGAGTGGCGGCGAACCCGGAGCACCATCAGTAAAGGCCAGCTTTACAGTATGATCACCCGTAAAATAAGCAAATTTTGCCGTAACACCTGGCGCCGGATACGTACCCGGTCCATTAGGACCACTTAAACCAAACACCGATCCCATGCCAAACGCGCTCTGGACAAACAGGTTTGAACTTTCAATAACATCAAAATCGTAGTTTAAATCGTAAATGCCGAACAATGCAGATACGTGTTCATTGCGATATTCAAGCGCCAGCTTACCCCAGTGTAGACCGGCTGTATTTGCTTCGATATTGCTCACGCCCTGCTCATCGCCCACCAAATCCGATGCGGAATTGTTATCGGTGAGCCAAATCTCGGAGTGAAGCTTTATGTTTGGAGTAATAGAATACTCAATGCCAAAGGCAGAGTAATACAACAACGCCGAGGATTCATCCAAACCACCTTGCACATTGGCAAAACTGTCTACCACGACTTCAGCGTAAATCTCTGTTTCATTCGGCAGTGCGTCGGTTGAAATTAAATCAATCAAACAGCTACCTGCGTTTTTTTATATGCCTGTTAATACTTCCAGAAGGCCAGACAATCGCTCTGTGACAATTTTATGCCGGCATCCTAACGGTCTTTCCTTATCATAATTCAGCCGGTGTCGTAATTACCAGCTTGATTGTCCGCAACGCAACAATAATAACAATCCAGGAATGACTACAATAACGGCCAAAAAAAGAAGGGAATAGTAGACTTTGGGAGAATTGCAGGGCTTTTCGCCCTGCAATTAGAGAAATCGAGCGTCAGGCTGGCGCCTTTACAAACTGAATGTTTTGTTGGCGCATGAGTACATAACTTAACGCCCACATCAGAAAACCACCGAAGAACAGCATAGCCGAAGCGTAGCCCGTTTGGTTAAAGGTGGCCCCGCTTGCCAGCAATGCTCCCCCCACCCAAGGACCAATTGCATTCGCCGTATTGAATGCACACTGAACCAGCGCACCAATCATTGCGTGTCCGGTCGGAGAGACTTCCAGTAACATTGACTGAATAACAGCCGCAAGGCCCACACTGGCGCCCAAGCAAAATACCGCAGCATAAAGCAGCCAGATATTATGAGCAGCCTGCACATATAAGATGGCAATAATGACACTACATAACAACGCAATACCGGTTGTGCTGACCGGTGATTTATCCGCCAGTTTGCCACACGCCCAGTTGCCGATTGTAGTCCCGATACCAAACATCATCATGGCAATGGAAATAGTGTATTCCGGCGTTTCAGTTACCACCAGTATCGTGTCGGCCAGGTACGTGTAAATACAAAACACACCGCCAAAGCCAATGAAAATAATCCCTGAAATCGACCATACCAATTTGTTTTTAAGCACCCCAAACTCGTCTTTAAGACTTGTCGGGTTAGTCACCGGGCGGCTTGGCACAAGTTTATAAACCAGTATCGTTGCAATGAACGCCAGTACGGCAACCACCGCCATACACAGACGCCAGCTCAGATATTGCCCAACCAGTGTTGCCATTGGGACACCAACAATGGTTGCTATCGTTAAACCGGAAAACACAAATGACATATAGCTGGCGCGCTTACCCACCGGCGCCATACTGGCGGCAACCAGTAGTGAGGTCGCAAAATAGGCACCGTGCGGCATACCTGACAGAACACGGTAAAACACCATTTCTGGTAACGACGTCGCGATTGCGCTCAAACCATTTGCGACACACATCATACCGGTAAATAACATTAGCGCTGTGCGGCGATTCATTTTGTTGGTCAGCAACATAAACAAGGGCGCACCGATCACTACACCAATGGCATAGCCACTGATCACGTACCCCGCGGCAGACGGCGTTACGTCAAACGATGCAGCAATCAACGGCAGCATCGACATGGAAGCAAATTCTGTCAAACCAAGAATAAATGTCCCCAGGGCCATAATAAATATGGGCCAGAACGTGGACGACTTAGCAGACCCTTGTGGTGCAGTCACAGACATGAAACCTCTTAATAAAAACTGATAAAAACAACAGACAGCCACCCCGAAAACTTTCAAAAGCGAAAATTCAGGGTAGCTACTTAACCTTGTAGGGAAACCAGCAGTCCTGCTGGTAAAGTCGGCAAGCTCATTAGAATTGTAGGTAGAGGGAACGACCTGCCGATGTGTAATTTGTTTTATGCTGCATTACAGCATTTGTGCCATTATACGCGACATTGGGCAAAAGTATAAAGCCTAATCATCGCGATAATATGTTTTTTCGCCCTGCTATTTATGCTTGGGGTAAATACTCTGAGCCAGCGGCGGCGGTAAAAGCCATTTCAACCAACCACTCAGGATCGGCCAACTCCACTTTCACACATGCCCTGCTTGGTGCTGTGCCTTCATCAAACCAGTTATCCCAAACCTGATTCAATCGTTCTACGTTCTCAAAGTCAGTGATATAGATAGTTACCGTTAAGATACGTCCTTTATCGCTGCCAATCATGGCCAGCATATCTTCTGCCTGCTTAAATACCTGCTCGACCTGACCCTCGATATCCGTAATGCCCTCACATTCCGGTACTTCTACAAAGTTGGCAATACCGTTAAATACCGTAATTTCTGACCAACGACGCGTGGGATTAATGCGATGAATTTTCATAACCATCCTAATTAAATTGAGTGCGCGCAGTATACAGACAAGCAGACAACGATGCATCGACATCAATAACGCTCACTTGGTATAGTAGACAGTACATAAACTAGGATTTAAAAACATGAACGTCGTTGTTATTCCCGTTACCCCCTTTGCGCAAAACTGTTCTCTTATCTGGGATTCCGCCTCTATGGAGGGCGCGCTGGTTGATCCGGGTGGTGATGTGGAAAAGATCCAGCAAGCAGTCTCCAGCCACGGCGTGAACATCAAAAAGATCATTCTTACTCATGGTCACCTGGATCATGTGGGGGGCACACTGGCTGTTGCTAAGCACTACGACGCCCCTATTGTTGGCCCCCATACCGGCGATAAGTTCTGGCTGGATGCCCTCATGCAACAAAGTCAGATGTTTGGTTTTCCGCCATCGACGCCGTTTAATCCTGATCAGTGGTTAAACGAAGGCGATACTATTTCGGTTGGTAACCTGACGCTGGATGTACTGCACTGCCCTGGGCATACACCTGGCCACGTCGCATTGGTAGAACGCACCAGCAATCAGGTAATAGTGGGTGACATTTTATTCGCTGGGTCAATTGGCCGCACTGACTTTCCTCAGGGTAACCATGCACAATTGCTGGAAGCCATTCGTACAAAACTGTTTACTCTCCCCGATGAAATGAAAGTCTATCCGGGTCACGGCCCGACCACAACCATCGGTAAAGAGCGTACCACCAACCCCTTTGTCGCCGACAGCAAATACGGCTAGCAAACAGAACGACGCGTTGTATCCATAGGAAATCCCGATAGTTAACAAAAAAATAACTATTTGATTAGACCCGCACCGTACTCCACCATTTCGTTGGCCAATGTAAGACAACGAAAAGGAAAAATACGATGAAGGCTTTGCTTAAGTGTGCTCTGTTGCTCGTCATCAGTGCCAGTGGACTATCAACAGCGTTTGCCCAACAGCCTCAGGGCATTTCAATGAAAAATACCGAAGCACAGGCGTTTCTCGGCTCGCCCATTCGTCTGTATCCGGACAATACAGATATGCAAACTAGTGACCGCGAACAATGGGGGCATCTGTCTCTGTCACTCCCAGGCGGCTTCACCAGCAACCAGTATTTAATTCGCAATGTAACAAACCCTTCACTGTACGCTTTTTTGCCTGAGCCCGGCACATCTACGGGTACCGCCGTTATTGTGGCCCCGGGTGGTGCGTTTCTGTCGCTGGCAGTGCAAACAGAGGGCGCAGACATCGCCCGGGCGCTCAATAAACGCGGCATTACCGCATTTGTTTTAACCTATACCCTCAACAAAACACCTCGCGATATACCTGGCTACCAGAAAATAGTCGCCGATGTATTTGGCGCTAAGGCGCGTGGAGAAGAGCCTGATATCTTTGTGCCACAAGCTCCTAAAGATGCCTTAACGGCACTGCACTACGTGAAAACACATGCCAGTAAATACAATGTGGATCCGGCAAAAATAGGCTTCTTGGGTTTCTCTGCAGGTGCCATGACCTCAATATCAGCGTCAATCGCAGACACCGACAACCGCCCTGCTTTTCTGGGATACGTTTACGGTCCCATGAATGCCATTGAAGTACCGGCCAATGCCCCGCCGCTGTTCGCCGCCATCGCGCTGGATGATGGCTTATTTGGGCGTATGGGACTGGAACTCGTGGGGGCATGGCAAAAACAAAACCTGCCGGTTGAACTGCACGCTTATGAAAAAGGCGAGCATGGTTTTGGCGCCGGACGACCCGGCACCACCAGTATGGGCATGATAGACCAGTTTGTGGCCTGGTTGGCAACGCACAACATGTAGTTACCAGCCCTACCAAGCTGAAACTTAACGCAGGGCCGTTGCTAACACTGCTCCCATCGTGCCGGCTAACACCGCATATAACAGCAGTACCACGGCGGTCCGTTTCAGAATATTCCCGTCCTGGTGCTGCAAGCCAAGAATAGCCGTGACTGCCACTATGTTGTTTATACACACCATATTACCCATTGCTGCGCCAACATTTTGCAGAGCCATGGTAACGGCAATCGGCAATCCCAACTCAGTGGCAATGGTATATTGAATGCCCGAAAACGTGAGATTGGAAATAGTCGCAGAACCAGAAAAGAATGAGCCCAATGCCCCGAGGACCGGTGCAAAGAAACTCCAATTATCACCTGCCAGCGCAGCCAAATGCTGTCCTATGAGTGATACAGAAGACGTTTCGCCACCTAGCATCATCATATTCACAAACACCAATGCGCCGAGCAATGCGAAAAACGGACTTTTCATCCGCGAAGCTGTTTGCACACAAATCACTGACATACGTTCTCTGAAAGTACTGACGCCGTAGCTGTATACACTCACCACCGCAATAACAATGAAAGGCAAAATCGACGGCACATACAAAACACTGTGTCGCCACTGAGTAGCGGTGTCCAGAATGCCATCTAAAGTTACAACCAGACTGGCACTCACGGTAAGCTGACCTAGCGCACCTAAGGATACCGAGATGTTAGGCTCAGAGGCTTGTAATAGTCCTTTTAATCCTAAATCCGGCAAGCGTGTCAGTACCAATAACAAAATGGTGCCCCATAATGGAAATGTCGCCTTCAACAGCTCACCAACAGATGGCGCAGGTCTTTCTTCACTGCTCGCTGCTGTAGCGTCCTTTTCAGCATCTTGACCCGTTAATCCCACGCCAAACCAGGCAAGTAGTAATGACAACAACAAGCCAATAAAGCCGCCCAACAAGGATGGAAATTCTACGCTGAAAAAACTCAGCGCCAGGTAAGGCAGAGTGCAGGCACAGGTTGCCAGCACAACAAAAACGCTGTTGCGAATAATTTGTTGCCAGGAAGGCAACACTAGCCTTAGCGCAATAAATACAATGACCGGTGCAACAATAGTGTTGATAATAGCCGCATACTTGGCTGACGCCATTAGCGTCGTTTCGGGCAAGGATAATAGGGAAAGACCAAACCACACCGGGGTCCCCATCGCACCGAATGTCACCGGAATAGTGTTAAGCACCAGGCAAAACACGGCTACACGCAAAGGCGCAAAGCCCAGGCCGCATAAAACGGGCGCGGCTATCGCTGCCGGTGTGCCAAATCCACTGGCTCCCTCTATGAGAAAGGCAAAGGCCCACCCAACAATCATTAGCTGTGCCACGGGGTTTGAACTAACGCTATTCAAAGCACGTTTGAGGATGTCCAGCGCGCCGGTGACGTCCATACTTTTAAACAAAAAAATAGCGCCAGCGATTATGACCAGAGGCGTTAACGCGAGCAGTAATCCACTGATTACATTGGCGTTAATCAGTGTGGCGGACTGCTGCCCGAGCAATAATACCAAGCTGTAAGCGATGCAGGCACACAGTGGCAATGCCTTGCTCGATGCCATGCTATTGGGTTTAACCATTAGGAAAATCAGTAACAGCAGCGGCGCATATGCCGCAAAAAGAGTGAGCATTTAAAGAGGCTTTCCGTGCAATAGGTGTGGTACTACTGTAAAACAAACACCGAAAACATTGAATGGGCCGTCTTTGATGCAGCACAAGTTAGTCTGTATTATTCCGGCTCGTTTGCTATGGATGTTTGCCGCATTTGCAGTGGGGTCTGATTAAACCACCGGTTAAATGCCCGGGAAAAATTACCCGTATGCTGAAACCCAAGCCGATAACTGATTTCGCCAAACGGTAAATTACCCGCCCTGACCCACTGTTTCGCCTGCTTTTTTCGTAATGCATCCAGCACTAGTTTAAACGACGTTTGTTTTTCTGACAGCCTGCGTTGCAGCGTACGTAAGCTGAGTCCCAGTTCATCAGCTGCTCGCTGTGCCGAAAGCTGTCCTAACGGCAAGTGACTCAAAAACAGTGACTCTAACCGGGCCCTCAAGTCCGCCCTGTCCAATCTGGCGACATAATCGGCCACCAGCAGATCGTTTTGAATAGCTAACTCAGGACTGGCAGTAAGTAACGGCTTGCACATAGCCTCACTGGGGAAAATAATACGATCTGCTGTCGCATTAAAGTACACCGTGCATTTAAACAAACGTTGCCAGGGTGTGATGTCATCTGGAATGGGGCGACTCAGCCATACTTGTTCAGGTCTGAAATCAGGACGGTATATATGTCTGGCCGTCAGCACACAGGTACCAATGAAAGCGTCCGTCTCAGCAGCACACCAATCGGGAACACCGGCATCACGCTGCATTGTAATTTCAACGTTATCGCCGTCATTGTGAATGCTGAGATCGCCGTAATCCGCAAACATCCGAAAATTGTCAGATAATCTGACAAACCCTTCTCGCATGGTATTACTTGCCCAAATAGCAAAGCCAAGCGCGTGCCACGACGTCGGCCTGACAAAACTGGCTACCGTTAAACCCAGTGCAGGGTCCTTGGTCAGATTACCTGCCAGTCGCCATAATCGATTGAGTTTAGTCAGTTCACATCGAGCCTCCGGCAGTGCAATCTGTGCTGGCTCAATACCTACGCGCTTTAATAATGCTGTACCGTCGATACCATAGGCATCGAGTGCCCGGCTAATGACCAGTGGCCAACTGCCAATCACACTGAAACCTGATTCTGTCATCATAACTAATTGTTTTATATTTTATTTATTCAATAGCAGTGCAGCCAACACTGGAATCCAGAGCCCTTATTTATCTTTACACGCCAATTAATAATCTTAGTGCGCCACACAATTGCCATACTACACTTTATTAACAACAATGAAACATCTCATTACCTTTTTTACTATGCAGCCAATAACAACGGAGATGTGTATGCCAACAAAAATTTTAAGCGGTGCCGATAACGCAACGTCTTTCCCTTTACTTATTAAACATATTTTTGCTTCGGCAGGCAGGTTTGAACCAGACAATCAAATTATCTATCGGGGAGAGCAACACTTCAGCTATACCGATTTCACCCGACGAGTACAGCAACTGGCGAACGCATTAAAAGCAGCGGGCGTAAAAGAAGGAGATACCGTTGCCGTGATGGACTGGGACAGCCACCGTTATCTGGAGTGCTACTTTGCCGTGCCTATGCTTGGGGCGGTACTGCACCACGTCAATATCCGCCTTTCGCCGGAACAAGTGGCTTATACAATGAATCATGCAGAAGATGCACTGGTACTGGTTCACGACGACTTTATGCCACTGGCGGATCAATTAGCACCTCATCTTGTAACAGTACAAGGGTATATTCGCCTGACAGACGATACCAACACCACGTCTCCGGCTACACAAAATATTGAACCCATTGGCGAATATGAAGCACTCATTGCAGCAAACAGTGATGTCTGTGTATTCCCGGATTTTGACGAAAACAGCATTGCTACGACCTTTTACACCACAGGAACGACCGGCAACCCTAAAGGCGTGTATTTCAGCCACCGACAGTTGGTATTACACACGATGAACCTGGTGGGTATGTTGGGCAGCTATGAAGGACTGCCATTACTTCGCTCAAATTCAGTTTATATGCCAATTACCCCTATGTTTCATGTTCATGCCTGGGGTGTGCCTTATGCCGCGGTAATGTTGAATGCAACACAAATTTATCCGGGACGATATGAGCCAAATATGCTGGTTGATTTAATTCAGCGTTACCACGTGGATTTTTCACATTGTGTCCCGACCAT
This sequence comes from Aestuariibacter sp., assembly GCA_017794925.1. Taxonomy (GTDB): domain Bacteria; phylum Pseudomonadota; class Gammaproteobacteria; order Enterobacterales; family Alteromonadaceae; genus Alteromonas. The sequence continues at coordinate 3,660,432 of CP051238.1, forward strand.
TCTGCAAATGCTGCTTGGCTGTGAAAAAGGCCAGCAAGCGCGTTTCGACAACTGGAAAATACTGATCGGCGGCAGTGCACTGCCCATAGGTCTCGCACAAGCAGCCGCAGACAAGGGCGCAGATATATATTCCGCGTATGGCATGTCTGAAACCTGCCCCCTTCTTACCGTTACGCACTTAAACAAGGCCCAACGTGCGTTACCTGCAAATGAGCAATTAGCCTATCGAATACTGACCGGCGTACCCTCAAATATGGTAGACCTGTCAATTTCAGAACCAGATGGCAGCGCGGTAGCACACGATGGCGACGCCGTAGGAGAAATTACCGTTCAAACCCCGTGGCTTACTCAAGGTTACTTTAAGGAAGAAGAAAAGCAGGAAGAATTGTGGGAGGGAGGACGCTTACATACCGGTGATGTGGCCAGTATCCGTCCCGACGGATTTGTCGAAATAAAAGACCGCATCAAAGACGTTATCAAGACCGGCGGTGAATGGCTGTCATCTATCGAACTGGAAAACCTAATAAGTCAGCACCCAGAGGTCGCTGCCGTTGCGGTTGTCGGTATTGCTGACAAGAAGTGGGGCGAACGTCCATTCGCGATGATTGTGCCGAAATCACAAAACCTGACCGGTGAAGCCATCCAGCATCATCTTTCCCAGTTTGTGAAATCAGGTCGCATATCAAAATGGGCCGTGCCGGAGAGATTCGCCATGGTCGACGATATTCCCAAAACCTCAGTGGGTAAGATCAATAAAAAGGAAATCAGAGCCAGTTTATCAGGTAACGATTAGTTGTTTATTCAGGATGTGTCGCAGACCAGGTTCATACCTGGTCTGTTCATGCAGGTTCTAGTTTTTATAACCCGGTGCAATGGCCAGGTTCTCAACATTATTGAGGGTAAAGCGATTCTGTAACCACAATTGATACTCCGCGCCTTTGAGCGTTGCACGCTCAGTACAATCAACGTTCCACCGTCGTAACAGGTAACCCGCCATAGCAGCACGCACATTAATTAGCAACTGGCTGTTTTCCATGCCGTAGTCCATTTCGATGGCCGTGGGAAATGACACATTTTTGGGATGCGGCACCAATTGCAATGGCAGCACGCGTTGCCATTCGGTATCGTGCTCTGCCCGTTCGTGACTATCAGGGGTGGATTTAATCGTGACTTTACTAATACGTGTTAAAACGAAATCGCGAAAACTGTTGCTTTTGCGGTCGTAAGCACGCACATGCCAGCGCAAGCCGTTATCAACAATACTGTGCGGCACTAACTCTCGTGCATTAGAACCACTGCTTAATGACGTATAGATAATACTTACCGCTTTGTTATTCAGCATGGCCTGAACCAGTCTGGCTACAATAAAAATATCAGGAATATTCAGGCTGGATGGGGCTTCAACCGGGAAATGCATATCACCAATAGCATCAAAGCCATCGGATATATTATTTGCCAGTTTGGTTAGTGTGCGTTGCGCGTCATGCTCGAATAAAGGCTTAAACTGCGCAGTCTGATAATAACGCTTGCCACTGGAATCATAGCTTAAGTTCTCTGGCGCTAAGTCCTTATACAGGTTGAAATCGCGCGAACCGGCTGATAACCCTACTTCAAAGCGGTTGATGAGATCCTGACGGTAAATAGCACCTTTGAACAACAGGCAGAAATCGATGTACGCCAATCGCTGACGTTGCGCAAAACTAATACTGTCCAGCATCTTCCCTAAGCCAAAAATAATACAATTCTGCTAGTGTGGTTTATTTTAATTCGGGTGTAAAGACACAATCGACGAAGTGCAGACCACTAGCTAATATACTTTATCAGGACTCGTGACCCTTTTACCTGGACTTTTTATTTTTAGCCGCAGTGAAAAAAGCCGCGCCAAGTGCCACGCCAACACCGATGCCCAGAGCGACATTATCTAACGCAACACTCAGTGCCACGCCAATAGCAATGGCAGCTCCAATACCAGCGGTTGCGTTATTCCTATTTTTTGAGTCCATTTTTACTATTCCTTATTTTTGCGACACGGCCTATTGCGGCTAACGCAAGTTAACCTAACGCGCTCAACACTAGCATGCAAAATTGGATAGATTCAAATTATCCGTGTTCCTGGTGCTTTAACGACAAATACAGAAATTCGGCGAAAGTTTAGCCAGCCACCCTTTACTCTTCGCGCCTTAACCTTTATATTGCGCGCCGTGCACGAGTCCCCTCGCCTGCGTATTACAGCAACAAACACCAATCTATTTATCAAGTCCGGAAGTACAGTTTTGATTACCACTGCCAACATCACTATGCAATTTGGCTCAGCGCCATTATTTGAAAATATATCTGCCAAGTTTGGCAACGGCAATCGCTATGGCCTGATTGGCGCAAATGGCTGTGGTAAATCCACATTCATGAAAATTCTAAGCGGTAAACTTACCCCCACCGCAGGTAATGTATCGCTGGCACCGGGCACCAAACTGGGGATCCTGAATCAGGACCAGTTTGCCTTTGAAGAGATGAGCGTAGTCGATGCAGTGATCATGGGCGACCGGGAGTTGTGGGAAGTAAAACAACGCCGCGACGAAATCTATGCGAAAGCGGATATGACCGAAGAAGAAGGCATGGAAGTAGCCGATTTGGAAGTCCAGTTTGCCGAGATGGACGGTTACACGGCAGAATCTCGTGCTGGCGATATATTAATTGCGGCCGGCATTGAGGAAAGTTACCACTTTGGCCTGATGCGTGAAGTCGCCCCAGGCCGAAAAGTACGAGTGTTACTGGCACAGGCGCTGTTTGCAGACCCGGACGTATTGTTGTTGGATGAACCAACCAACAACCTGGATATATATACTATCCATTGGTTGGCGGAAGAACTGAATAAACGCAAATCCACCATGATCATTATTTCGCACGATCGTCACTTCCTGAACTCAGTATGTACGCACATGGCCGACATCGATTACGGCGAACTGCGTATTTATCCCGGCAATTACGACGCGTTTGTAGAAGCAGCCGCTTTGGTTCAAGAACAGCTTCATCATGAAAACGCAAAAAAGAGTGCAGAAATTGAAGAGCTTCAAAGCTTTGTGGCACGCTTTTCCGCTAACGCTTCTAAAGCGAAGCAAGCAACATCCCGCGCAAAACGCCTGGAGAAGATTGAACTGGCTGACATAAAAGCATCCAGCCGACGTAAACCTTACATCCAGTTTAAACAGCATAAAAAATTGCACCGCCTGGCTATCACCTTGGAAGACCTGGGCCATAGCTACACCGATACACCGTTATTCAGCGGCGCAAACCTGTTGCTGGAAGCGGGTTCAAAGCTGGCTATTATTGGTGAAAACGGCGCAGGAAAAACGACCCTGTTAAAATGCCTGTTAAATGACGAAACCGCCAAAGAGGGTACCGTAAAATGGGCCGAAAATGCAGCGGTTGGCTATGTGCCGCAAGACAGTTCAAAAGACTTTGCCAACGACATGACCATGTTTGAATGGATGTCTCAATGGCGCCAGCCAAAACACGACGATCTGCAGGTAAAAGCCATGTTAGGCCGTTTGTTGTTTGGTTCTGATGACTTCAACAAAAAGGTCAGCGTGTGTTCCGGTGGTGAGAAGAACCGCTTGCTGTTCGGTAAAATCATGCTGCAGGATATTAACGTACTGGTGATGGATGAGCCGACTAACCACCTTGATATGGAGTCAATTGAGGCGCTGAATATTGCATTGTTAGCATTCGAAGGCACCGTTATTTTTGTGAGTCACGACCGGGAATTTGTCAGTTCACTGGCTACACAGGTAATTGAAATAAAAGACCAAAAGCTCACCCATTTCGATGGTACGTATGAAGAGTTCGAGGCGCATTTAAGTGCTATGCACAGTTAATTGTCAACTAACAAATACAATCTGCAAAGAGCGCCACAAGGCGCTCTTTTTTATTCGCATGTCAAACCTGTACATTGTAAAACGACACTTGAGCCCAACAAAAACCTGTTTGCAAGATTTAGCTGATTAGATTAAAAATAATACAAACTGACTTACTTTGTATGTTGTAGGGATGAAAAACACCAAAGCGTTACAGGCATTTGTAACCGTTGTGAAATACGGTAGTTTTAACGCGGGCGCCGAACGCCTGAGCTGTTCAGCAACATCGGTAAGTCGGTTGGTAAAGGAATTTGAACAATACATTGGCCAACCGCTATTACTCCGAACCACCCGAAACGTCGCCCTGAATGATGCGGGCAAACGCTTGTTCCCACAATGTGAAGCTATCATAGAGTCAATAAGTACACTCAATGAAATGGCACAACTGCCGCTTGAAAATGTTGAGGGTGAGCTTCGGGTAGCCTGTACAACCACGTTTGCTCAAAAGCGATTGATTCCATTACTTCCCGACTTTGTTGAGCAATACCCAAAACTGACCATCCATTGGCTGCTTAGCGATGATCGCATCGATTTATCGGCACAAGGAGCGGATATTTCGATTCGCGTAACACGTCTTGACGATTCATCTATGGTTGCCCGTCACCTGGCTAACTGTGAGATCTGGTTGGTTGCGGCCCCGTCACTACTCAAGAAGTTCGGCATGCCAACACAGTTAAGCGATATTGCAACTATGCCCTGCGCTATTTGTACTGTTCCCCGCTTTAAGAATTATTGGCCACTGCAACCCGAACAACACGTACAAGGCCCGGTGTGGACTGACTGTGGAGATGCGTCGCGTGAGGTGGCCGTTGCGGGTCTGGGCGTTGCCTTTTTGCCCGATTATATGGTTGAAGATGCCGTTAACAGTGGGCAGTTAGTCAGGCTCTTCCCCGATCAGGCCATTCTAACGTTTGACATTGCGCTGCTGTTCCCAGGCAAGTCACAAATATCGCCGGCTGCCCGGGCGTTCGGCGACTTCTTAATCAGTCGATTTTCCATACAAAAATAACAAAGCCGGGTATTCACCCGGCTTTAACTCATACTGCACATTTCTAATTGGGCAGATAGCCTGCAATATTCACACGCCCCATGTTGTGGAACCGGGATGTTTGTTGAATTTGCTGCTGCACCTGCTTATCGTCGGATTCCGACACGTAGTACTGAACGGCAGGGATATCACTTAACAGTTCATCCATCATGGTATACAGATGGTCATACATAAAGGCTTTTAGCCCCCGTTCAATGACCCTTTCACACGCGCCATAGTCAGCGGTACCACGTTCATGTTTAAATTTGGCACAGCTCGGGCTGTTAAAGCGGATAATATCCATTGACATTTTGTTAACCAGATCGGCAATCAACGTAGGTTCAAGATACGGGACTTGAAAGGCTTCATCGTGGAACAAATCAAACTCTTCTTCAAACACGCCCAGCGATAGCTCAATAAAGGTTTCGCCGATAACCGTCTCTCCGTTTGGTAGTACTTCATTGGGTGCTTTCACCACCACGCGGACACCTTCCATGATAAAACTGTTAGGTGAGCCAACCAATGGTACTAAATCAACGGGATTGGGATCTTCAACCTGATAGAAAAACGGGTTTAAATTGCGATACATGCCAATTTCCACCGTTTGCCCTTTCAAATAATCGAGGCCGGGATGAATCTCGGTTAACACACTGCCATCGAAGGTTTGCGTGCTGTCACCAAATTCCTTGGTCCCCAACTGAGCTTCGGTAAACGTGAACGTTTTATTTAAAATAAACGACTGACCTTTCGCGTACATCAAGTGATTTAGCCATGTTGAGGTATATCCGTGATTCGACGACACCGTATTACCGTAATTGTCCAACGAATAGAATAAGTCGCTGTACATTGGCGTACCCTGCACCACGTATCTTGACACCGGTACCCCGCGGCTTTCCGTTACCAATGGCGTAAAAGTCGAACCATATTGTATTGTCAGACCGGATTCTGGCGCTGTTTTGATTCTTTCAAAGGTGTGATGCATCTCTATGCCCGTGCTTTTTATATCCACCAGTTCCAGAGGTTGCAAAGCACGTTCAAGGGTTTCTGCCAGCATGGTATCGGGTGAGTTCGCGTTAAAGGTGTCGTTGACCGCCTTTTCCATTTTGGGCGAAAAGTGACGTACGATATCTTTGGCGGTCTGGTTCAGGAACGTTTCAGCACATGCGCCAACACTGGCGTTTTCAGTAGGCTGAACCAACTTTAATACGCCCAGCGTTGCATCGTCCACTTCAATTTGCGAGGTATCATTTGTGGGAGAGAAGATCCCATAAACCGGTGATACACCGCGGCGCGCAGTGGAATCCACTGTATTGGCGGTAATCGATGTATGACAAACAGCAAATTCGCTTAACCAGTCCCGATCATCAACCTGAGACTGCGGGATATCCGCCCTGGGCCGTCCTATACAACGATTTTCATTACGCCACTCAATACTCATGTCCTGCAAATGAATATCAACATCGCCGCGAAAGTCGTGCAATTCAACATCGGCCCGAATAAGTCCTTCGTTCTTAGAAGCACTGGCAAGCGCGGATAATTCAATATCATGCGTATTGCCAATCGCGCCGCTTACGGGTTCCCCCTCCATCGTATTCACACACAATTTAAAATGTTTGGGAAGCGGGGGCTTTTTCACACACGAACGATTACACACTGCAGCTGCGGCGCCACTTGCCCTGCACCCTTCAAACGCAGCGTACGTTGCTGACGCAATGGCGAAGGCTTCGGCATACGCCGGAAACTCCAGAATATTTGAAAACCGATTGTCGTCGAGCTTATCCAGCTCTATACACGCTTCTAACTCTGTACGAGTGGTCGTTGGAATTGCCTGAACGGCCTCGTCCAGCTCATTGGTAAAGTAGGCATGACTAGGTACGGGAAATGTTTCAGATACATTGTGTTCAAGTCCCGTTGGATTACCCTCACCGTCACCACCAATACCAAACCCAGTGAGCTGATAATTGAGGCCATCATTAATTGACGGCACGCCGGTAAAGCCCGTCAGGTTATCTTGCGTAGTTTCTACCACAACCACTTTTTCACGCGCAATAACAATGCCGGTGTCCATATGAATCAATTCTGCGGTGATATTTGCCAGCGGATATTGCTTGGTAAGATTGAGTGGGTATTCCAGAAACGCTCCTGCTTCGCCGTAAGGGTCAGATGGGTCACCGGAGGGAATAAACACGGTATAAGCCGTGCCAGGATCCAAAAAGGTAACGTCGTAACCATTAACATAGACAATCAGATTTTCGGCCAGTAAATCATCATGAACATCTTTAAACTCTATACCTACTGCCAGAGTACTACTGGCCTGATCATACAATGCGTGATTGTCGTGAATTGACATTGTTGAGCCTAGCAGGGGAAAACGCCCGTAAGCGCCTTCAGACAAGGCTATTATCTCTTCATCTGTCAGCGCGGCATTCACGCTGCCGGTAAATGCGAAAACGACTATCCAAAACGCACTTACTAATTTCGTTGTAATTTTGCACATAACACTCTCCTTATTCTTATGAAAATAAGTGTAGTGAAGGTATGTTCACAAAATAATCGATAGTTTCGACATGCTTTATGTTGTAAAACGGGATAATCTGTAGCAGCAACGAGGAATATTGCACCTCAAGCTTATGGCCTACGGAAAACCGCGTGGTGAGCTTTATTATTTATTAACCATTATTTTTGGGTTTATACGCTATAGTTAATGAAAGTATTGTGGTTGTTGAACGTGTAATAGCTTGATCATCATTCATCACCTTGCCGTTCATCCTTGCCATTTCTTTTATTCAAACGTGACCAGATTTTGTCCCAACAATCTCAACGGTAAACGCGGAAAGTAACAAAACCCTAAAAACAAAATGAAGTGAATTATGAACGTAGCAGACATAGTGCAGCAGGCAGAATCCGTATTTGTGCTACCTGACTCAGTGACTCAGTTAAAAGCGTGTATCGAAGACCCTACATCCAGTGTGGGCGATGTCGCAGACATTATTGCGTTCGACCCATCACTCACCTCCCAGCTTCTTAAAATTGCCAACAGCGCTATCTACCAGTTCCCGCAACCAATCGATACCATTACCAAAGCCATACAGGTCATTGGCACAAAAGCCACTTATGACATAGTGCTGTCTTATGGTGTATCTCATACATTTAAAGAGATCGATGCTTCCGTGATCGACATGAATCGCTTCTGGGAGCAATGTGTAAGTTGTGCATTGTTAAGCAAGCACCTCGCAGAATTAAAGCGTATTCGGGGTTCAGAAAAACTATTCGTAGCCGGCCTGCTCCATAACGTTGGTGAATTGGTTATGGTTAAACTGTACCCGGAGAAAGCCAGACAGTGCGCTATGTTAACCCTACGTGACACACCGGCAGCATTGCAGCGTAAACACCTGGGTTTTACCTATGCGACATTATCTGCTGCATTAATCGAGCACTGGGGGTTACCAGAAAGCATTTCTACCCCCATTTCGCATATTCATGATGATGCCGACAGTCAGGACATATCGTGCCAGATCATCAAGTTAAGTTATGCACTGTCACTCGACAATGTAAACGCCGATATTTACGCAGAGCAATCCCATGTCTCGAGTGAGTTAGTCGCAAAATTAGGTCTAAACGATGACGACATGGCAGCTGCGCTGGAAGAGACCAGTTTTCAGGTGTTAAGTGTTATTCACTTATTTAACCCCAACGCATCTAATGTCTTCTAGGGCCTGCAAACACCAGGTTATGCAACAGACAAAAAAAGCCCCGCCGAAGCGGGGCTTTTACTTGCTATCGTGATTTACCAAAGGTACGCAGGAATAACCGCGACAGACTCTGGTTTGGTGTAGCTGAAACCATAGTCAGCTGGGATATCGCCGCTCTCGCGATTCAAAATATTGTCCCAACGCATGATCATATCGTTAGACTTCTCAGCCACATAGACATGTCCATTACTCAGCATGATATCTACCGGATTACCCAGCATAGTTGCAGGTCCCGAGATTGACACTGACATATCAGTCAGACCATTAGCCATCCCCGCTCCTGGCAGGACATATAATTTACCGTCGGTTGCATCAGCCGCACTACCGACATCAGACACAACCAGGCTGTCACTTTGTACGTCGTAATCGATACCGTGAATGTTGGTAGGTGCCGTTACAGCGACCCCCGCCATGGCCGGAGTGATCAGCCGATCTTCACCCGCAATTTCCGTTGTGCCAGACATCAGTTTTGCTGTGACCTGGTCAAATACCGCAATAGTACCGTTGGTCAGCGCTACAAAGGCTCTGTCTGTTGCCGCGTCATAATCTACATCCCATGGACGCGCGCCATTAGCCGGAATGAGTTTAAGCAACGGCATAACATCGCCTTCTGCACAGCCAGAAAATATGAATATACCAGGGGCCGTGGCATCCAGTTCAGCCACAAAAATAAGCCCGTGTTCGGAGTTTACATCCAGACCTTTTGGTGTCACCAGACCGGTATTTGCCCCCATGATCATCCTGTCTTGCATCATTGAGTACATTTCACCGTCGCGATGTTTAGCGATTCGACTACCAATTAATACCCCACCCATCGACGTCGTCGGATCATCAAACGTTGCATAAGCATCACCTTGCAGATCATAAGTCACACTTTCGATACTCATGCCGAAGTTGAAGTCTTTGGTTTGGGCATTAAGCACAGCACTGAATTGCGCCACTTCACCCGTTGTTGCCCCTGCCGTTGAAGGGTTAGACGATACCGCAACACCAAGCAAGGACGTTGTATTCAATGCGTTATCTGAAATATCGTACATCATTGGCATCGGCATCACTTCTGCCAACGACTCAGGCTTAACAGAAGCAGACGCTAAATCCGGCGCCATGTCTCCACTCATGCCCGAATAGATATTGCTAAACACAAGAACAGCATCGTTGGACTTCTCTGCAACGCGCAATGTTGTGCCGGTTAAAATGATGTCTACCGGATTGCCCAGCATTGACATAGGACCGCCAATTTGTCGCATTGGCTCAACCATACCATCGGCCATACTGGCTCCCGACAAAACGAAAATCTGGCCGTCGTCAGCCACACTGGCTGACCCCACATCTGACACGATTAAACGATCGGTACTAACATCATATACAATGCCATGCAGATTCACTGATATCTGATTACCATCAGCGTCAGATGGGACGATTGAACGCATTACCGTGGGTGCAAAGCCCATTGCCATCACCTGATCATAAACGGCAACGGTGCCATCTGTGAGTGCCGCGTACATGCGATCATTCACCGCATCATAAGTGACATCCCAGGGTTTTGCTGACAACATAATCTCCGCAACAGGCATGGCATTACCTGCGGCATTGGAACCAAATACGCTAATTTGCTGGCCATTAAAATCGGCGACAAAGACTAAACCGCTGCTCTGGTCGAAGTGAATCCCTTTCGGATTGACCAGTCCGGTTGATTCACCGGTAATTTCTCTGTCCTTAGACGCCATGAACATACCACCACTTCGAGATGTTGCACGGCACACGGCGCGTAAACTGCCATTGGTCGCATCACCAGCCTGATACAAGTTGCCTAAACCATCTAACGCAATACCTTCATTATTGCCCGTAGTAAATGTGCTTAGGTAAGCTCTGCTTTGATCAACCGTATCAACAGTGCCCGCATTTTCAGCGCCATTGTTAGCTACTAAAAACAGGCCCTGTGGAAACGACGGCGCGCCGTTTACGCCATCAGTGCCATCAGTGCCGTTAGCACCGTCGGCACCATCCATGCCTGCCGGGCCCTGTGGACCAGTATCACCATCATCAACACAGCCGGCCAGCGCAAAGGCAAGTGAGGCCGCTAACACCGTTTTTCCAAACATAGAAACTTTTTTTGAATGAGTCATTAGAGTTATTCTCCGTCAATCACAATTAGCAATAGTCGACGCCAAGATATAAAACGACATAAATCAGCTATCACTTGGAATAACGATCGAGGGTGCTCTGGTGGATGCAAACAATTAATGAAAATAAATACATTTCTTTATATTATTGATTAACGCACTGAATTTTATATAAATAAGATTTAAATTATTTTTTATTTATATGAAGAAAAGCAATCATCTTCAGGCAAAATGACTACAAAAGCATAAAGCCATGGTAGGCTGAGACAAGATAAACAAATCATTGATTTGATAGATTGGGAAACGAGGTAAGGGCCGTGTTGATTAATAAACCTGTTAGACAGTGTGCGTTTCTATTCATTGTTGCCATCGCATTGATCAGCTGTGCTATTCCTATCCCGACAACCTCTCAAGGCAGAGACTTCAACAGAATCACCGAACTACAGATTCAGTATGGTGTCACGACCAAACAAGACATACTCGAGCTGATGGGGAAACCCAATATGACTACAGGCGAATCTACAAGCCGACCCAGTATTACCTATATGTTTTTCGATCGGAAAGCCAAGGCCTTATCACCGGATCAGGTCGCCAGTCGCCTGCAGAGCTTCTATTTTGATAAGAGTGGCAAACTCACGGGCATGGAATATTTAAGCTCGTTTATCGACGACAGTACCTACTTTGATATCAACAATGCACAGAAAATTAAGCTGGGAGACACCAAATCCCGCGTCATCGAAGTAATGGGGCTTCCCTCTGGCGAGCATCCATTCCCTGCCCCAGAAGGTAGTTTTAGCTATGTCATGGCATATCGGTATCCGGTTACCCACTATGTCGACATGACCTACCCCAACATCACGTACAACGTGTTCGTCGCCTTCAACAAAAGCAACCGTGTTGCTAAGGTTGAAGTGATGAAGCCAGGCGACTATTGATACCCGTCGTGAGATCAACGGGTCTTTAAGGTCATAGACCGGAATAATAATTTTTCCTATTTGCAATTGGCACTAGTTATACGAAAGGCGTATAATCTTCCGCCATTGTTGTCTGCGCCAATCGAGCCAGCTAACGCCGCCTTTGTAGTATGTTTGGTGCAATAGTTTGTTTACGAAAAGCCTTTCTCTGCCACGATTTGTTTCGGTGACGCTACTGTTGATATGTAGTGTGTTTTCCCATGCCCGCGCAAACGATTGGGACTCGCTTTCTCAGCCGATTTTTTACTCACCTTTAGGTTCATCACCGGCAATCGAAGGCCCGGTCGATTCCATTATTGAAGACCAACGCGGATTAATGTGGTTGTCTACCGCAAACGGGTTATGGCGTTGGGACTCACACTTTCTTACCAAAGTGCATTTTAGTTTTCCCAATGAAAGTGCAGTTCTCCCACAAATCCAGCAGACATTTAAAGATAAACAAAACCGCATTTGGGTAGGAACCAATCTGGGATTTTACCAGCTGAATCATTTACGCAATGAACTTGTTCCTGTTGCCGCAGCACAATTTTCGGATATATCGATACAAAACATCGTATCATCGCTGGTAAACGATGAGGACATACTGGTACTGGCCGGCGATCGCGCACTGTTTCAGTTTGATATAGATACCGGATTGCTGACACCTATTCCATTACCCGGGGCCCCCCGTATTTACGCTATCCATATCGACGCCTCGAATACGCTCTGGGTTGGCTCCGATAAAGGCTTGTTTTTCGCTAATCCAGAACAAGGGAAGTTTCATCATCTACAAATAGCCAGCACGTTTCCCAATACTATTCGCATTAGTGCCATCGACACCATTAGCAATGGCAGTCTTGTTATTGGCACAGCACAAAATGGCCTATTCATAAAACAGACCGATAACAACTTTGACGCGATTCCTTTAAAGGGCGAAGCCTATTCTGCCTGGATTTATAATATGGTTGAAGAGCGTGACAATGTACTGTTACTGGGCACATTCGGCCATGGCTTGGTAGAAGTCGATCTCACGACTAACAGGCAGCGACACTTTCCATTTAACCGCTTGCACCCTTCCGGATTAAGCGACAGTGATATTTGGTGCCTATACAAGGACAGCAGAGGACTGGTTTGGATTGGCGCTGGTGATACACTGAACGTTTTCGATGCAAGAAATACCACTGTAAAGCACTTATTAGGAGGATTGGACATACCTAACGGTCTGCCAGCTCCTAAAGTACATGCCGTGGTGACGTTACCAGACTCAGACTCGCTGGTCATTGCTAACGGCAATCATGGATTAGTCAAGCTTACGTCAAATTCCGGCGTAACAGAAAACTGGTGGCAATCGATCGGCGACACGGTAGAAACCCTGTATACCAACGCAGACGGTACACTCTTTGCTTCTTCAAATTTTGCCACGGTTTCACTGTCCTCTTCCAATAGGCAAGTACACCCCATAGCATTGCCAGGCCGCCCTGCTACCGCTTTTACCGGCGCATTTTCCGACACAGGTGATACTCTGTGGATCGGTGGACCAGATGGACTATGGAAACAACCTAAGTCCAATCCTGAATCAGCAACACAAATACTCGATGATACCATTCAGGACAAACGGGTTTCTGCCCTGCTTGCAACCCATGACACGTTGTGGATTGGCACCTGGCGAGGGTTGTATTCCATACCGCTTACAAAAAGTAATGACGCATTGACGATTACTGCCGCATCACATTCAGCGCTTCAACAGCAGTTTGTTTCAGACATTTTTACCGACAGTCTGGGACAGGTCTGGGTAGCAAGCAGCAGCGCAGGCTTATTTGTCCAATCTACACAATCTGAATGGCACCAAATCACCGATGCCAACGATTTGCCCGGTAACTCCATCGCTTCTATTGCTGGAGAGAGTGGCGAGCAAATATGGGTAGGTTCGTCCCGCGGTATCGCGTCGATATCCATACACAGTAAACAAGTACAAAAAGTAGTCACTGGCAGACAGGCCATTAACAGCCCCTACTCTCGTGGTGCCGCAACCACAACCAGTAAGGGGGACATCGTGTTTGGTGGGAAAAATGGCCTAACTCTCATTACCCCTTCACGCTCGGGCTTATCTGATGAATCCCTGGCATTTGTCTTTACTAACGCTAATGTCCTTACCCAACAAGATGAACTTCGGCAACTAAGAGCCGAACAACCGCTACTCACATTCGAACCGCTGCCAAAACGCGTCATGTTTGAGTTTGTAGCACTGGATTTTCTTTCCCCTGAAAAAGTCCAGTATCGTTATCGCGTAGCCGGACTGGATGACAGTTGGACAGAGCTCGATGCGGATCACCGTAGCGTAACACTGACAAGTCTGCCGCCGGGCCACTATAAGATTGATATTGAATATGCCTACGATGGTAAAAATTGGCGTAACAACACGTTAAGTCAGCGTTTTACCGTTCTACCTGCCTGGCATCAGACCACGGCAGCGAGACTGGCGAGCATTTTACTTCTCATTGGCGCTATATACCTACTGCATAAATTAGGCTTACGTCATTATCAATACCGGCAGCGCATGCTGGAACAAAAGGTGGAAGAGCGTACTGCCGAGTTGGTTACTGCGAATCAAAAACTAAGTGAACAAGCTTCTGCATTGGAAAAAGCCAGTCTAACCGATTCACTGACCGGCCTGAACAATCGCCGCTTTCTGACACAAAATATTAAAAGGGACCTTCGTCGCGTGCAGCGATACTACACGGATTGTGAAAATAACGGGGTTCGCCCCACTTACGATGTAGATCTGTTGTTTTTAGTTATCGACCTGGATCACTTTAAGCGGATCAATGACACCTACGGCCACCAGGCAGGCGATGCCGTATTGGTGGAAACACGATACCGGCTGAGCCGTATTTTCCGCGATACAGACTATTTAATCCGCTGGGGCGGTGAAGAGTTTTTGGCGGTTGTACACAACTCTTCTCGTAGCGAAGCCCATATCGTGGCAGAGCGTGTCGTAGCAGAAATAAACGGTACCGAGTTTCACGTAAACGATCATATAAAACTCAGCGTCAGCTGTTCGGTGGGTTTTGCGCCCTACCCGCTCCAGCAACAGCATTACGATTTTTTCGACTGGCACACAACGGTGGCCATAGCGGATGCGGCCTTGTATGAATCCAAAAACCGCAGTCGGGACACCTGGACGGGTATCACAGCCATAAAAGAACACGCGTCAGAAGAGACACTTGCGTTGATTCAACAGCAGCCATCCCGGGTATTTGATTTCGCCGAAACCGTAATTCGCCCTTAACCAAAAACACGCGCCCTCCGAATCACATGTATACTAATCAATTACAGCAGCGATACTGATAATCCCATGTCAAAGCCACTTAGCTACTTATCCCATTACCCTCAGCACCTGCAGGATCAAATTCAACAAATGCTCGATGCAAATCAGTTAGGTGACTGGCTGCGGTCCCGTTACCGGGGCGTGCACAACGTGAATAACGATAAAGAGTTACGTGACTACGCCCTTTACATAAAAAATCAGTACATGAAAAAAACACAGCCGCTGAGCAAAGTTGTGTACGACAATAAAATTCACGTTGTTAACCATGCATTGGGATTGCATTCCTATGTATCCAGAGTGCAAGGCGGTAAACTAAAAAGTAAGAATGAACTGCGAGTAAGTGATTTATTCAAAAACACGCCCGAACCATTTTTAAATATGATTGTGGTTCACGAACTGGCGCATTTAAAAGAAAAAGATCACAACAAAGCGTTTTATCAGTTATGCAAACATATGCTGCCTGACTACCACCAAATTGAATTCGACGTGCGGGTATACCTGACCGAACTCGACCACAGTGGTTACGTATTTACCCCACCTTCAGCTTAGGTTTAACCATGGACTTTGATTTTATCACCGACGTAACCGGCCAGCCTTTGGCCAAGTGCGATATAGAAACCGAAGCTTTCGGAGATTGGCTGAGCCATGACATTGGCACGGATAAAGCCGCTATCTCAGCCTTGCTAAACATGCTTCAACAACTGTTGGACCGGCAAATTATCGACTATGAGTACACCGGAAAGATATACCACATCCAAATAACGGAAGACGAAGTAGATTTGTTTTTAAATAACAGTGAACTGTCTCATAGCGAGTTTGAAGACGATACCTTTGACGGCCCGGTTGCCGGCTGCGGATTGGTGGAATTCAAACATTTGCTGGAAAGCTGGTTATCTTTCATTTGATAACCGGCATTATCATCGCAAATAAAGTAAACTAGCGGCAATTTAGCGTCAAAGGACAGCAAACGTGGCATTACAATGGTTTCCGGGGCATATGCACAAAGCCCTGAAAGAAATAAAAGAGTCTGTCAGTAAGGTTGATATTCTTATTGAAGTACTCGATGCACGCATACCCTATTCCAGTGAAAACCCGGAAATTGCAAAAATTCGGGGCGAAACACCGTGCCTTAAAATTCTCAATAAATTTGACCTGGCCGACCCGGAGTTAACCGCACACTGGCAGGCTCACCTGGAAAGTGAGCGCGGAGTAACTACCATTACTACCACCAGCGATAACCCAGCAGCCAGTCGTCAAATTATGTCGATGGTGCGCGAGATTTGTGCCAGTAAAGAAGCGTCTGCAAAATCCATCAACGCCATGATCACGGGTATCCCTAACGTTGGAAAATCAACGTTAATTAATATCCTCGCCGAGCGAATTATTGCCAAAACCGGGAACGAACCGGCGGTAACAAAAAGCCAGCAGCGCATTAATTTAGGCAGTGGTATTGTTTTGTTCGACACGCCCGGTGTGCTCTGGCCAAAGCTGGAAAACCCCAATTCTATTTATCGTCTGGCCGCATCAGGCGCGGTAAAAAATACCGCCATGGAATTCGACGACGTGGGTTTTTACGCTGCGGATTATTTAATTAAAGCGTACCCCGAGTTGATGCAGGAACGCTTTAAGCTTGACGAGCTCCCACCGACAGAACTGGAATTTCTCGAAGCCGCCGCAAAGAAACGCGGCGCGATCATGAGCGGTGGCCGGGTAAATCTGCATAAAATTTGTGAAATCCTGCTCACTGAATTGCAAGCCGGTAAATTGGGGCGCATCACGCTTGAAACGCCTGAAATGATCACCGAAGAAAAAATCGAAATGGAAAAAGTGGCCGCTAAAAAAGCGGCGGATAAAGCCAAACGCAAAGAGCGTTTTAAACAGGGTTCATTAACCCCGGACAAAAAAGACCGCAAAGAAAAGCGCGAACAAAAGCGCCAAGAACAAAGCCAGCGCATGAAAAAACGCCGTTAGTTATTTCCGCTATCCCCGATATTTGCTGTGCAAATTCGGGGATAGCGGAGCTGGCGAATAATTTACTTCGCAGCCACCAATGCCAGCGCAACCGCCTCCGCCACGCGAATACCGTCGATACCGGCAGACAGAATACCGCCAGCATAACCCGCGCCCTCACCTGCCGGATACAATCCTGACACGTTCACGCTTTCATAATCACCGGTTCGCTTAATACAAATAGGCGACGACGTGCGGGTTTCAACCCCTGTTAGCATACCATCGGCCTTGGCAAACCCTTTGATCTGGCGGTCGAACGCCGGGATCGCTTCGCGAATGGCTTCAGTTACAAATTCAGGCACTACCTTGCTCAAATCGGTAAGCGTAATGCCCGGTGTGTACGACGGGGTAACTTCACCCAGTGCCTGACTGGGTTTACCTGCCAGAAAATCACCAATTAACTGCGCCGGTGCGTTGTAGTTTTCACCACCAGCGCGATAAGCAGCCTCTTCCAGTCGGCGCTGTAACTCAATACCGGCAAGTGGGTGGTCCGGGTAGTCTTTTTCCGGGGTAATTCCCACCACAATCGCACTGTTGGCATTGCGTTCATGACGTGAATACTGACTCATGCCATTGGTCACCACGCGGCCAGGCTCAGATGCAGCGGCAACCACAGTGCCCCCCGGACACATACAGAAGCTGTATACCGAACGGCCGTTCTTACAATGATGAACCAACTTATAATCGGCTGCGCCTAAAATGGGGTTACCTGCATTGTCCCCAAAGCGACACGCATCAATCATGCTCTGTTCGTGCTCAATCCGAAACCCAATCGAAAACGGCTTGGGTTCAATATATACACCCTGTTCGTGCAGCGCAGTAAAGGTATCCCGCGCGCTGTGCCCGATTGCCAGCACCACAAAGCGGCTTGCCAGATAGTCACCGTTAGAAAGATGCAGGCCTTTGATTTGATTGCCGTTGTCGGTTGCTTCCAGATCCAGCTTTTCAACCTTGGTACTAAAGCGAATCTCACCGCCCAGCTCAATAATCTGCGCACGCATTTTTTCCACCATATTCACCAGTTTAAAGGTACCAATATGGGGTTTACTTACATATTCGATTTCCGCAGGCGCGCCCGCCGCCACAAACTCGTGCAGCACCTTGCGGCCATAATGTTTGCGGTCTTTTACCTGGCTATACAGTTTGCCGTCAGAAAAGGTACCTGCACCGCCTTCACCAAACTGCACGTTCGACTCAGGGTTTAACGGTTGCTTACGCCAGAAACCAAAGGTGTCTTTGGTGCGTTCTCTTACTGCTTTACCGCGTTCCAGCACAATGGGTTTAAATCCCATTTGCGCCAAAATTAACGCAGCAAACAAACCACACGGCCCAAGCCCCACCACGACTGGGCGTTCGGTTAAGTTTTCTGGTGCCGTTGCCACAAACTTATATTGCATATCCGGCGTTGGGCGAACATGGGTTTGCTTTTTAAACTTCTCGAGCAGGCTGTCTTCGTTACTAACGTCAACGTCCAATGTGTAAATTAACTGAATATCTTTGTTGTTACGCGCATCGTAACCACGCTTAAATACGTTAATGGCATTCAGCTGGTCGGCATCTATGCCAAGCGTTGCCAGTACGGCTTTTTCAAGCGCTTGTTCATCGTGGTTAAGGGGTAATTTGATGTCCGTTAATCGCAACATGGGGGCAGGTACTCTGGTTAATGCCGGACGGCCTCTCCGTCAGGGCAACGCATTTTAAATCAGATCCAGAAAGATAGGTAGCTGAAGGCGCAAAATAGCAGTGATTCGCGTAATTCCACTTGTCTTTTGAGCTTGCTAATTTACACTTAGCGCCTGTTCAACCCGGATATCACATAAATCGCCAATGACCTTTGTAGTAACCGACAATTGCATAAAATGTAAATACACGGATTGTGTTGCGGTGTGCCCCGTAGACGCTTTTTTTGAAGGGCCAAATTTTCTGGCCATCGATCCGGCTATTTGTATTGATTGTGCGTTGTGTGTACCCGAGTGCCCGGCCGAAGCGATTTTTCAGGATACGGCCTTACCGCCCGGGCAGGAAGACTATCTGGCAATCAATGCAGAACTGTCGCAGCAATGGCCAAACATTACCGAATTAAAGCCTGCGCCGGCAGACGCCGATGAATGGAACGGTGTGCCCGACAAGCTGCCGTTGTTGGAAAAGTAGCCCCAGCCATTAGCGGCAAAAAGAACAATTAGCCTTTAAAGCCTTTGGCAACCAAATACACTTCACGAGAGCGAGGACGCGACGCTGCAGGTTTACGTACAATGACCTTGTTGAACGAACTGCGCACATCTTTAACGTATTCATCGTAACCTACGCCCTGAAACACCTTGGCGCAAAAGCTACCGCCCGGTTTTAATACATTGCGCGCCATATCAAGGGCCAGTTCCACCAAATACATAGATGCATACTGATCGGTTGTGTTTACACCGCTCATGTTGGGTGCCATGTCTGACACCACTGTGTCTACCTGGTCTTCACCCAGGGTTTGCAGGATCTGGTCGTACACGGCTTCATCGGTAAAATCGCCCTGAATAAAATCCACACCGACTATACCGCTCATCGGCAGAATATCAGACGCGATCACTCGTCCGCTGTCGCCAACAATCGGCGCTACGATTTGTGACCAGCCACCCGGTGCAGACCCCAAATCCATAACCACACTCCCTGCGCGGAACAGATTGTCTTTCTCGTTAATTTCAATCAGCTTGTAGCTGGCCCGCGAACGATATCCATCTACCTGTGCTTTTTTCACGTAGATATCGTTAACGTGTTCGTCCATCCATTTTTTGCTGGTTTTCGATTTTGCCATTCTAATGCGCTGCGTTGAGAGTTCCGATGAGGGCGCTATTGTAATGGCTTAAGGCCGATTTGCAAAACCTCAACCACCTGGCGAGATACCAATTGCGCCGCCAAACCGGTACAATTCGCGCTTTATTAACGCCAACAGTTCAGAATTCGCCCATGAAACTCGACGATGTTAAAAAACTGCATCAAAAAAAATACCGCACGCAATTTGGTCACTATTTAGTTGAAGGCGAACATTTAATTCTTGAGCTGTTGAAAGCCCATTCAAGTGCCGAAGAACAGCAGGCGATAACACTCTATGTAACCGAACAATTTGAGCAGTGGGCACACGAGCTGGCCAGCGCGTTTACCATCTCGGTGGTGACGCAAAAGCAAATGAGCCAACTTAGTGACACCAAAACCCCGCAAGGGCTGATTGCCTGCGTGCCATTGCCCTCCAAACAAACCGTTGAGCCGCTCGCCGCAGGTGAGCGCTGTGTTTACCTACATGAAGTACAGGACCCCGGCAATTTGGGCACCATTTTGCGCACGCTGGCCTGGTTCGGTAACTTTCGGTTATTGCTGAGTCCTAACAGCGTAGACCCGTTCAATTCCAAAGTAGTGCGCGCGAGCATGGGCGCTATCTTCCACACGCCTGTAGAACTGGACGTAACCCTGGAATCACTGTCGGAACGATTTAAACAGTTCGCGTACTTAGACTTAAACGGCGAAGCTATCAACTCACCTAGCTTCGGCAACTTCGAATGTTATTTGTTTGGCAACGAAGCCCGCGGCGTACCAACCGAAGCGCTTCACAGCTTTAATGCCGTGCCGTTTACCATTGCCGGAAGTGGCAAAATTGATTCATTGAATCTGGCGTCTGCCGTAGGGATCAGTGTTTATCAGTTGGCGTCGTTGAAGTAATTTTTAAGGAATGTCAGGAACATAAGCCAATAAATTGGCTTATGTTCCCAATTTTGTTAACGAAGGTTAAGCAACCATTTCGTCAATCTTGCGGTATTTACCCGCATAGAACAACAAAGGATTTTCTTGCTGACCTTCCTGAATGTCCTGAACTTCAGCAATAAACAAGTTGTGATCACCTGCTTTATGGATATCAACTGTTTTAGCGACAATGTGGGCCAGACTGCCTTTAACAATTGGCGTACCATTTTGATCGGTGAAAGGCACCTGTAAGCTGGAGTCCGGACGGCCACCAAAATGATTACTGATATCGAGTTGTGCTTCAGCCAGCAAATTCACAGCATAGCAATCGCCTAACTTTACATATTCGTTGAATTTCGACTCAACACGTACCGAGATCAAAATCAAAGCAGGGTCGAGAGAAACCGACATAAATGCATTAGCCGTCATACCCGCAGGGGTTTCATTGGCCTTATAAGATACTACCGTCACACCGGTCGCAAATAAGCCCATCATAGAACGTAAAAATTTAGGATCCATTTTATTTCCTCGCAAGATAAAGCTATCAAACCCGGTTAGACCAACGGACTCAATGTATTTTCGACACCTAAAAGTGTTTTACCGTACAGTTCATAACCAACGGTAGACATCGCTACGGCATGGCGTGCAGCGGCATTCGAATCACGCCATATTTTTTGCATAGGGCTGAATTCTGCAAAACTGCCTGCACCATGTGCAGTCATCAGTGTGTCAATTGCTTCTTTTACATTGTCGAGAATTGCGCCAGTTTGCGCTCGAACTTTTGCACGATCGGCTAATTCCATGTGCTCCCCACGAGACGCAAAGTCATCCAGCATCTTGGCGGAAAAGTCAGAAAGGAGATGTGCTGTATCAATTTTTAGTGCGGCTTTTGCTACTTCAGTTTGAACAACGACGGATTCTGTCTGATTACCGAGTAATGTATAGGCAATACCTCGTTGCGGCGCTTTGTCTATGCAAAATTTCAAGGCTGCACGTGCCAGCCCCAGCTGCGCACCGGATAAAACCAACGCAAAAACAGGTGCAATAGCCGCCAGCTCACCCGGTGCACATGAAGAGCCCGATACGCTTGCATTGACGGCAGCGGGAACATTGAGCAAGCGACGCTCAGGAACAAATACATCTTCAACGACAATACAATTACTGCCTGATGCGCGCATACCTGAAGTAAACCAGGTATCATCAATTCGGTAATCTGATTTTGGAATCAATGCAGCGTACTGACCAACCGGCGCGCCTGTTTCATCGGTTTCCAGCACCCCAACCATTACCCAGTCTGCATGCAGACTGCCACTCGCCGAGTACCACTTGCCCGAAACACGCAAGCCGCCTTCAACACGTTTAACATCTGGTGATGTGGCTAATACGCCGGCAACAAGGGCATCAGGGTTTTCACCATAAACCTCTTCCTGAACATCATCCGGATACCACCTGACGCAAAAAGAGCATACATTCAATAACGCGGCTACCCACGCTGTTCCACCACAAGCTTCAGCCAATGCAGCCGTAACCGCCATATGTGCTTCCACTGTTCCTTCATAGCCTCCAAATTTTTCTGGCACCATCAGGCGTAGCAAGCCTGCGTCTCGCATAGCCTGGATGACAGGCTCAGATACACGTCGGTTTTGTTCAGCTTCTTTTACAAACTCTGCAACCGTCGGCTGCAAATCAAACGCTTTTTGTACTAGCTCGGCTAGTACTGAGTCTTTTGCGCTAAAACCTAGTTTTTGATGTTTATCCTGAAGAATCAGTGAAGTCATAAATATTGCCTCTTCTGTTGTAGGGACGAGGACTGCTGAAACGAAAAACGGTGTTACAGCGTTAATTGAACGCCTCGCTTAAAATGACAATATCGTCATTTTGACGTTTGTGTCAATTATTTTTGTAAATTTATCGTTAATTCGTATTCTCAAGGACCTCAATACATATTGGATTCATCACTAACATGGCTATTAAGATTTCTGGCAAACTGGCATAAAAAAAGCGCCTGTTCGGCGCTCTTTTAGGAATATTGGACCCGTCTTAAAAGTATTGTTCTATCTGTGAGTCAGAGGTTTGTTGAATCCAGACCGGTAATGAATTTACTTCTGAATTTCGTAGCCACTCTGCTAAATACGTTTCGCCAAACGCCATTGAATCCTCAATCTGAGAGTCGCTCACCTGCAACGCTTTCAAAGCAAAACGACATGTTTGCTCAATATAGGAGAGTGGATCGTCAATGTCTTCCAGCAATGCCTGTATCGCACTGGCTACCCCGCCCAACATAAAATCAGATGCTACACGGAGGTTTTCAAATGCCATAAGCTTCTGTTCCTTGGCATCTTTCAGATCTTTTGACATGAGAATAGCGACCATTACTTTTTGAGACCATACATCAGGTAATTTAACAAAGGATGCCCACCTACGGTCCAGACAAGCCCGGATTAAAAACATTCTGGTACCAACAGCAAAACGATCAGTAGGACACGCAATGGGCTCATAAATGGGCAATAGCTCATTGACCATTTGTTCGTTTAATGTTTCGCCTATTGCTGATTTAACTTCATCCATCGACTGAAAATAATTATAAAACGTCCCACGGGCCACCCCCGCTTCTTTGATCACATCGTCAATGACTGCTGCCATACCTTTATGCTCTTCCGACAACACAACCATTGCAGCATCCACCAATTTTTTGCGCATGGCGATTCGACGTCGCTCGCCTGTTTTCGTTCTGTGGTCAGTCACTACATTCTCCTTGATAAGCCAAACAGATATTAACTGACAAAATGTCATTTTAAAACAATCGGCACTATTTTTATTGACATTTTTATCAATTTGACGATATTGTCACTATTACAAAATAGTTAAAACAATGTTAATCAGCATTTTCTGTACGCTACTGGATACCACTATGTCTTTATGCCGAGTTGACCTTCATCACCATTTTTTACCCAATTTCTACCGCGATTATTTAACTGAAATTGGACAGGACAAACCTGATGGGTTCCCGTTTTTACCTGAGTGGTCAGAGCAAAGTGCCTTAGCGCTAATGGACAAGTTGCACATTCAGCATGCATGTTTATCAATATCATCGCCAGGCGTGTACTTTGGCGATCTTGCCGCATCTGTTTCCCTGTCACGAAAGGTCAATGAAGCTGCAGCCTCACTGCAAATTAAGTACCCGGAGCGATTCAGTTTTTTAGCCTCTGTTCCGCTTCCTGATATCAATGCGGCTATTCACGAACTGCAATTCAGTATGAATGAGTTGGGAGCAAAAGGCGTTGTAATGCACAGTAACTCGGAAGGCATGTATGCCGGAGATGAGCGATTAGTCCCCTTCTATACCGCACTTAACGACCTGAATGGCATACTTTTTATTCACCCTACCAGCGCCCATTGTGGCTGCTGTCAGTCAGCTCAGCCGACTGCATTACGAGGGAAGTACCCCGCACCGGTAATGGAATTTATCTTCGAAACAACCAGAACGATTTCAGATTTTGTACATGCAGAATATGCCGAACGTTTTCCAAATATAAAAATGCTGGTCCCTCACGCTGGTGCGGCATTACCACTGCTAGCCAACCGAATCGACCTTGCTATGCCAATAGTAACGGGCAATCCATCGCTTCCCAGGTTAAGCGATGTGCTATCAAAATTTTATTTTGATTTAGCCGGGGCCCCTGTCCCTGACATGCTTGATTTACTTGTTCGTTACGCTAAATCAACCCATCTGGTTTACGGCAGTGACTGGCCCTTCACCCCCGAGCAGGCCGCAATTCAACTCGCTGCACTGCTGGACAAAGCCACATTTCCGTCGGCATTCAATTACCGTGACATTATGTCAGAGAATGGATATCGGCTGCTGAATTTACCCTCACCAACAAATCAGGAGACGCAGTAATGTCTATTACACGCAGACAACTGTTAGCACTGGCAGGCTCTGCCGCGCTAATGAGCCGTTACAGTTTTTCAACCCCTATCATTACAGGAGATACTGCAGTGAGTCAGTCTAAATTAGAAAAAAACAAAGCCATTGTTGCCCGATATTTTGAAGAAGTCATCGACAAAAAATACATAGCGGAACTCGACAACCTGTTTAGCGAAGATTGTATAATTCATCGTCCCGAGGTCGCGGAACCTGTGGTTGGTCTGGCGACATTCAGAAGACTTCTCACTGCTGGCCTGAGCATATTTCCGGAAATGAAATCTACGATCTCGTACATGATTGCTGAAGGTGATGATGTTGCTATTTTCCTGACCCACAAAGTATTAGCTACAGGTGAATGGCATAGTCGACTGGGAAATTTCAAACTTCAAAACAAAGCCTGTACCTGGAATGCCTCTGCCGTCTTTACCGTAATCAACGGCAAAATAACCGAAGAGTTTGTTGTAAGGGATGAACTGGGAATGGCAATTGATTTTGGCGCTGTCGCTTCAGCAAAAGTGTGATGCCACGCCCCTGATACTGCGCTTTTACCCTGGCGATACTCAATCTGAGTATCGCTTTTTTTTACATGTCACTCCATATATTTACAATAATTTAAAATATTTGTTGATCAATAATATATTATTTTGTAATTTATATTTTGTTAACTTAACAATCTGATTACATAACAACGGACACCCTACAATGAGAATTAAGAAGTCAGCTTTACTCACACTCTGCGCCCTATCCGTTCCGGCATTGGCTCAAACCACCGCGCAGGAATCCAAGGTCTCTGAGGAGCCACAAGCAGAAAATGAGATTTTCGAACAAATTATCGTTACTGCGGAACGCCGAAGCACGTCGTTACAAACTACCGGTGTAGCCGTTACTGCGCTCTCGGCTAATCAACTGGAGAAACGCGGTATATCCGACGTATCAGGTCTGCAAAATGTGGTACCGAATCTTCAGGTGAATTCCTTAACAACGGGTCCTGGCGCATCTTCTTCTGCATTTTATATTCGAGGACTGGGTCAACAGCGCTCAGCTAATGGCAGTGATCCAGCGGTTGCACTCTATATTGATGACTTCTACTACCCGTCATTGTCTACCAAAGTACTGAGAACACTGGACGTTGCTCAGGTTGAAGTGCTTCGTGGCCCACAAGGCACTCTGTTTGGTCGCAATACCATAGGTGGTGCTATTCGTTATCAGACCAAGCAGCCTGATTACGCCTTGTCGGGCAATGTGAAAGCGACGGTAGGTACATTTGGAAAACAGGAAGTCAGCGTAGCGTTGAATACGCCTGTATCAGATAATCTGACGATGCGTTGGACCGCGGCCTACTTAAAAGAAGATGGATTTCAGGACAGAGCCAATGACAAGGAGAAAAACGGCCGTTCTGAAGACAAATTTGTACGCTACCAGCTAAAGTACGAACCGTCAGATAAACTCAATATCGACTTTAGTTTTGACTATGCCGAGTCAGAAATTTACGGCTTCCCGGTATTTATACCCACTATCGAAGTCATGCCTCGCACAGCGGGATTTGTGTACAATATTCAGATGGATCCGGATTACACACAAGCATTTGCTTCGCCTTCATTTGATACCGCTTATGGTGGAATGCCCAAAAATGACTTTGATGAATCAAGTGCCAGTAATATCCATTTGAGTATTGCCTATGATTTAACCGATGATCTTACGCTTAAATTGCTAAGCGGCGCGACCATTGTAAAAGATGAGCATTTTAATGATATTGATGCGACTCCCCTGCCTGTGGCCGGTGTGCTGGGCAAAACGGAAGACAAAGGCATGTCCCATGAAATTCAATTAGCCGGTGATATCAGTCCCGATCTTCATTTTGTTTCCGGCCTGTATTATTACAAGGAAGACTCTGATGCCTTATTTGGCCAGGAGCTGAATGTACCGCCACCAATGGCACCACGCATCGCCACTCGATACGCTCAACGCGAACGCAACAGGACAGCTTATTCTGTCTTTACCAACATCACTTATGATGTGACGGACAAACTGTCCAGCTCACTGGGCCTTAGGGTAGGACGCGAAGAAATAGACGGCTGGGCCCGCCCTATTGCCGAAGGTTATCCAGATATTATTGTTGATGCTGACGCTGCCTGGGACATTGTGTTACCTATGGCAAAATTACAGTATCAATGGGAAAAAGATCTCATGACATATGCCAGTATTGCCAAAGGATTCAGAGCCGGTGGCTTTAATACGGCTCTCAATCCGGAGCTGGAAAACAATGGCGTCATTCCGTTTGATCCTGAAGAAGTCTGGACCTACGAAGCGGGTATGAGAGGGGATTTCCTGGATGGCACTTTTCGATTTAACCCAACCGTATTCTACACTGACTACGATGATATTCAGGTTCAACGAATTCCTCCCGGCACCACATCGGCGATCCTCGACAATGGTGGCAAAGCGCATATTTACGGTGTGGAAACAGAGTTTCAGTACAGAGTTTCGGCGAATCTGACACTGAGCGGTAATGTTTCTTACCTGAAAGCGAAATATGATGAAATTGTCGAAGGGACTGGCATATTGTTGACCACCCCGTTTGCGCGTACGCCGGAATGGTCAGGCTCTATCAGCGGCGAATATTTCATTGAACTGGCCCAAGGTGCCGAGATGTCTGTTAATCTCGATTACAGTTACCGCACTGATCAATGGACAACGCCTACAGAAAGTGACCATTTGTTGATAGACGCGTACGGCTTGTTGAACGCGAATATAACCTATACCCCTGCCTCAGGTGATTGGTACGCATCACTGTATGCAACCAACCTGCTGGATGAAGAGTACGTAAGTGGCGGTGTGGATTTGCGTCAAATTGTCGGTAACGTGCGCTATGACATAGGTCGGCCAAGAGAACTGGGTCTTCGTGTAAAGTACATGTTTTAACAACGCGAAAGACTTGAGTCGAAAAACAGGGCGTTGGGGCCCTGTTTTTTTATCTGCAAAGAAATAAAGCCCTTCGCATTGAAATCTATTATTTGAAAGATAATATATAAGACAATTAAACCGTACCTTCATTGAGAATCTGTAATGGGCGCTATCGCAACAAAGAAATCGTCTCCGGTTAAGGGTCAGTCAACGCATGTATACGATGGGATCCGCAAAGCCATCATTGGTGGGCAACTGGCTCCTCTACAAAAATTAAAAATACAGGAACTAGCCACCCAGTATGGCGTGAGTCCAGGTGCCGTAAGAGAAGCGCTATCAAGACTGACGTCCCAACAGTTTGTGGTGGCCGAATCTAACAAGGGCTTCGTTGTCAGCCCTGTTTCTCTTGATGATCTGCAAGACCTGACAGAACTGCGCTGTGTTATTGAGGAGTTAGCCATCAGAAAATCACTGC
Source organism: Aestuariibacter sp. (assembly GCA_017794925.1). Classification (GTDB taxonomy): domain Bacteria; phylum Pseudomonadota; class Gammaproteobacteria; order Enterobacterales; family Alteromonadaceae; genus Alteromonas. The sequence continues at coordinate 3,688,563 of CP051238.1, forward strand.
AAAACGGCACTCGTGAGTGGGAAGCCAGCGTGTTGGCTGCTGCCCATATTTTGGATTCTACACCTGCTTTGGCAGAAGACGGCGAGAACGTTCTACAGGAGTGGATAGATGCTCACGCCCATTTCCATTTTGCCCTCGTTAGTGCCTGTAACAGTCCAAGATTATTAGCACTGCATTCGCAACTCTACGAACAGTCAGAACGATACCGGCTTCACACCGCGCCTACGTCCCGCCAACGCGATATTAAAAATGAGCATAAGCAAATTGCTGAATTGGCTATTCAACGCCAGGAAGACAAGTTGGTAGAGAAGCTTACCCAGCATATTGAGCGCACTACAGCGTTGATTATCAGTATGCAGAAAAAGGGTTAAGGCAGTATATCACTACTACCCTAACCAAGTGGGTCACCTTAGTGATGTGAAATCGTTCGCTAAACGTTTTCTGACTGACGTATAAACGCCGCCTCACTCTGATTAATTACACCTTGTGACAAGGCGAGATCGATACCCTGTCGAATGGTTGTTATCTGTGTCTGTTCATTCAGGAATTGTCTGAACAGCAATAAGCACCCCATGTCTTGATAGGAAGGCTGGAAAACGTGTTCAACACGAAAACAGGGCTGAATCATAATGTTTGCCGGTAACAGTGTTATTTCAACCACGGACGACGACGGTTCCCCATCGCCTTTTTCATCAAACCCAGCATTTGCGTCGTCAGGTTTCCCTTACGCACTGCTTTGATCGCCCGGTAGACTTCTTTCAACGTCAATCGCGGTCTCATTGCATTAGGTACGGTGTCGCCCCAGGCCCACAGACCCGCGATATCAAGTAAATGATATTCAGGCTTTACCGTGTTATCGAACACGTCACCATCAGCATAATGCTCCATCTCAGCACCATCCGGATCCAACCAATAATCAAATAACTGGCTGCCTAAAATATGACGCCCTATACCCCAAAAATGTTTCCAGCCTTTGGTGTACAAATATTGCTGTCCCTGGCCTATTGCATCCAGACCGGTCGTTTCGTACGCACTGTGCATATATTTTGGATAGGTATTCTGCATTAATACCAATGCATGATGATCTGCCGGCTCTGGCCCCCTGTTGAAGCGATTAAAACTCAAAACGGGTGTGCCATCTTCCAAACACTGAACATCTGTAGGAATAAAGCCGAAATGGCTGACATACCATTCAAACGATTTATTGAAATTGGAAACACTCAACACACAATGCCCCAGTTTTTCGATAGGCGATGGCGCTAACGGTGGTCGAACCCCCCGATTGATTCTATTTTTCTTGTCTGGCGTATTCAGCTCAGTATCCGTCAGATCTGTGGCTAAACGGGGTACTGACTCCCTCCCCCATACTGCGTCGACAATAAAACCATCAGGATCGCGTAATCGCACACGCCGGCCGCCGCCCGGTCCATCAACATTCGTGATTGCCACACCGGTTGTATCGCTGAGCAGCGTTAATTCTTCATAACTCGACATTGTCAGGCCAATGCCTACAAAACCATGCTTTTCATCGACAGGCTGTCCAACATCTGAAGGCAGATTATTCAGACTGTAGGCCGCGTAAATATAGGGCGAAGCGCCTAAACCTCGCATGTAAAGCGCATTGTCGGCAGCAAGTGCCTCGACCATACCAAAGTCTTGTAAAAATGTACGCTGGAGTTGCAAATCCGTTTTTGCAAACAGGATATACGCCAGTGAATCTGCGCAAGTAAGCGAAGAATACTCAGGTAACGTCGTTGTTCCGACTAACTTTGTCGCTTCATTTGACAGTGTGATGTCACTGCCCGGATAGGTAAGAGACATGGCTTCAATACTCCCCAACTTCGTGTTCAGAATTATTATTGACAAAAATTTCGATATATTGTTACATAAATAATATATTATTTGTCAAATAAAAGTTATTTAATATTTACCCATCCGTGGAAACAGGACCAAACCAACACCACGGCTACCATATATGCCAGGAGTAACCATGAAATTAGTCAGCTTTACCATTAATGATTCCCAACGGGTTGGCGTGTTAGTGAGCGAGGGAGTATTCGATTACAGCGCTTACTCCCAAGGCCGGATTACTGATATGAAGACACTGTTATCGACCGACGGTGAAATGGAAAAACTCTCCCATTGCCCGAAGGTCGTTGACTATACCCTTGATCAAATATCACTGCTTCCAGTTGTTACAAATCCTGGCACGATTTGGTGTGCAGGAATGAATACACATACGCATTACAAAGAAGCCGCAGATCGAATGCACCTCAAAGAGTTACCGAAAAAACCGGTTTTATTTCTGCGCTCTTCACAAACTCTTGTTGCATCGAATGATTATTTAGAGAAACCGGCACTTGAGCCCATGTTCGACTATGAAGGTGAAATTGCGCTGATAATCGGTAAGGCGGCACGGAATGTGACCGTAGAGGACGCCCTGAGTTATGTAGCGGGTTACAGCTGCTTTAACGATGCAAGTGCACGCCAGTATCAAATTAACTCAAACCAGATCACGGCGGGTAAAAATGCATTCAGAAGTGGCGGTTTTGGTCCATGTCTGGCTACCCCGGACGAGGTATCGCTGGACACAATGAAGATGGAATGCCGCGTTAATGGCAATATCGTTCAGTCACTCACCCTTGATGATTTAATTTTCAGTTTTGCCGAACTGATTAGTTATATCTCAGAATTCACTTGGCTAATGCCCGGCGATGTTATTGTAACAGGTTCACCGGAAGGCATTGGTGCTCTGCGCGAGCCTCAAATTTTATTGAACGAGGGAGATTCGGTAGAAGTTGAAGTCACAGACATAGGTGTACTGGTTAACCCGATCAAAGAACAAACGTTGCCATGTGCAGCGCCATAATGGGTTAACGCTATGAGCAATCAACAAACCCAAACTTCACAAGACGCCATTCCGGGGCAAATTAAAACGTTGCACGAATTGCTGGCAAACATAAAAAACCAATTTGGCGACAGGACCGCCCTTCGATTTCATCATGAGGCAGATCCGAACGGTGAGTCTGAAGCCGTTAGTTATAACCTTCTCGTTGAACAGGTTTACCGCACAGCCAATTTATTCAGTGCTCACAATGTCACGGAGGAAGACACGGTAGCAATCTGCCTGCCGAACCTGCCAGAAACACTTTATTGTCTGTTTGGCGCTCAACTGATTGGTAAATCACTCAGTATGAATCCCTTTTTGGAAAGTCAGGCCATCATCGACTTACTCAATGCAGCCAACGCTCGTATCCTGGTTATTGAGTCGCCAACCAACACGGCCCGCGCAGCGCAACTTAATGAAATTAAACGCTCTGTACCCTCATTGCAGGCTATCGTGTTAGTTGGCGGCTCAGCTTGTGAAGTGACAGGCGTTATTGACAATACGGTGGCATATTCAGCCGCTATTGCTACGCAAAATGGCTCGTCGTTAAATGTGAAGCGCCAAGCTTCAGACAATACTCTGGCAGCGATATTTCATACCGGTGGAACAACGGGCACACCGAAACTTGCTCAATTAACACATGGGAATGAAATGTATGTTGCTCAAACCACCAGTAATATGCTTGAACTCAATCAGGACACAGTTGCACTGTGTGGCCTGCCGTTATTTCATGTCAATGCAGTATTCGTAACTACCGTAAACGTATTACTTGCAGGCGGCAGCACCCTGTTTGTTACTAAGAATGGTTTTAGGACACAAGGCGTTATCAGTAATCTGTGGTCCTATATCACACGATACAATGTGACGTTCTTTAGTGCCGTACCCACTATCGTTTCGTCGCTGTTGGACCGTGTTATTCCCCCACCATCCTCACATAACCTAAGATTTATTATCTGTGGTGCCGCCCCTGTTTCAAAAACGACACTTGACGCTTTTCGAGCAAAAGTAGGTATACCTATACTCGAAGGATACGGACTCACTGAGGGAACCTGTGTCAGCACACTGAACCCTCTGTATGGAGAACAGAAAATTGGTTCTATTGGTAAAGCACTACCCGGGCAACACATCATTTGTGCAAAAGTAAGTGCAATTAATAGCATCGAAAAGGTGTGTGATGTAGACGAACAAGGCACAATATTAGTTCGCGGGCCGAATGTGTTTGCAGGCTATGTAAACCACAATGACAATATTTCAGCGTTTACAGACGGCTGGCTAAATACAGGCGATTTGGGCAAACAGGATAACGATGGTTATTTCTGGCTAACCGGGCGCGCAAAAGACCTCATCATTCGAGGCGGGCACAATATTGATCCCAAAGCCATCGAAGACGAACTCAACAAGCATCCTGATGTACAGCTTAGTGCTGCAGTGGGCCAACCTGATAGCTACGCAGGAGAACTCCCCTGTGCTTACGTCATGTTAAACGAGGGCGCAAACACATCAAGGGAAGAACTGTTAGCGTATCTTAAAGACACATTGAAAGAACGAGCAGCCATTCCGGTTCACATTGAAATTATGGACAAACTGCCGCTTACATCAGTAGGAAAAATCTTTAAGCCCCAATTACGGCATTCCGCAACGCTTCGTGTGATAAACACCTTATTACAGGACATTTCTGGTGTAACAGACATATTTCTCGACGTCTCTCCCAACTCCGCCTTCGTGCTAGTAGTTAGGTGTAACGACAATTCAGAGCAAATAGAAGAAAAACTGTCTAAGTTTACTTTTGACTTTCGTATTGAACCAGAAAAAAAGGTTTAAAAAGACGTCAATCACCCTGCAAGTACACTATAACGAGAAAAACCTATGCCTGAATTAATGCAATTGGACAGAACTGCCCGGACAGTAGTCGCGGCAAAACGTGCTGAGAATGCGCTGTTTGAACTTCATCAACTATTTCCGGAAGAGCATTGGATAGCCCTGCCAGAGCAGGATTTGCGCATGCGCGTACTTGTATGGGGAAAAGGTGAACCTTTAGTGGTTGTGCCCGGAAACACAGGTGATGTGTTTCCACTCATTCCGTTGCTAGCGAACATGACTAACCGCCGAATCATTGCTATAAACCGCCCCGGAGGTGGTATGAGCGATGGTATGGACCACAATACCGTGGATATTCATCAGTTCGCCGTCACGGTTATCAACACAACCTTCGAACACTTTGGGCTTAAAAACAGTGATATTATCAGTCACTCCATGGGCGCGCACTGGAGTTTGCTTTTTACCCGCGCAAAACCAGAAAAAGTTCGCAGATTAGTTTTACTGGCAAATCCAGGTAATCTTCCCTTCACCACGTTACCTAAAGCGTTCGCTTTACTTAAATACACCTGGCTAAGCAGATTATTATTCAAACTCATCAGGCCAAAAAATGAACAGAAGGGGCTGCGTATCTTGTCTCAAATGGGTCACAGCCAGCAAACACTCGACAGTTTGTCAGCCCCGTTTCGCGAATGCTATTTCCGCTTTCGCTACTTACCCAATGCAGAAATCTCTACTATCAGCCTGATCCAAAACATGCCGGATGTGATCGATACAACATTCTGTCAATCAATACCTGTTCAGACTTTGCTGGTATTAGGAACAAATGACAACTTTCTGTCTGTCAGCGACGGGCAAACATTTGTACAACGTTTCCCACAAGGAAGCCTTTGTCTTATTGAAAATGCGGGCCACCTGCCCTGGCTGGAGAATCCGCAACACTGTGCAACAGAAGTAATTAAATTTCTGATTTAAATATTAACATTACAAAAGGATTTCTCTATGTCTGATAAATTTGATGCCTTTGGCGTAAATCTAAATGCACCAGCCTATACTTCAAACCGATGGGTTTCTCCTTTTAACTGGTGGCCTGAAGTACGTGACAAGATGCACATCGCAGATAAAATTCGTATCCATGATGTCACATTGCGGGACGGAGAACAGACTGCTCGCATCGCCTTTACGCCGGAAGAAAAACTCTATATTGCCAAAGAACTTGATAAACTTGGCGTTGCTTCAATAGAGAGTGGTTTACCGGCAACATCAGAAGACATCGAAGTTATCAAAACGCTGTCATCCATGTCCCTCAATGCCAAAATTGTTCCTTTAGTGCGCATTATGGATAAAGATGTGCGCGCAGCAATTGATGCCAAGGCAGACGGTATGTTGCTGGAATTTGGCATCAATCCACACATAATGAAATACGTCTACAAAAAAGAACCTAAAGCGCTTGCTGAGCAAATTAAAATGTACGCCCGGGAAGGTAAAAAAAACGGAATGTACATAGAATTTATGGGCTGGGATGCATTTCGTTGTGATGATCCTGGTTTTCTGGAATCGTTTTTTAGCGATATCGCGGATTGCGACGACATTGACCGAATCACAGTTGCGGATACGTTTGGTATGGGACATCCACTGGCAACCTATTCGTTTATCTCCAAATTAAAATCCTGGACGAATAAACCTGTTGGTCTTCACATTCACAACGATTTTGGACTGGCATCTGCAAACGCGCTGATGGCAATATCGGCAGGCGCCGATACAGTGCATTCATCAGTGAACGGTTTAGGCGAGCGTGCAGGAAATTTATCGACAGAAGAAGTCGCAATGATTTGTCAGCATCTTCTCGACATTGATGCAGGCATCCAGTTAAATAAATTAAAAATGGTTTCAGATTTAGTTGCCGAGGTATCAAAAGTCCGTGTTGCCAGCAATAAGCCTGTTGTAGGCAGTGGCTTGTTTGAAGTCGAATCAGGTATCGTCATTCACGCCATTGAATCGCTGAAGAACACACCTCTGGATAGTACCGTATTGCCGTTCAGGCCTGAGACGGTAGGACACGCGCCGCTACAGGTTATTTTAGGCAGAGGTACAGGCATGCATTCAGTTAAAACACTGCTAACCAGCAGAGGTCTTTCTGCCAGCGATGATCAAGCCGCCGAATTACTCCATCAAATAAAGACCGCGGCCCTCATCTTTAAAAATGGTCTGCCTGCTGCCATGGTAAATAATCTTATTAGTGAAATTGTTCAATAAGTTGATAAGAAGCAGACATAAATAGCCATACAAACCGCGGCCCTGTCTATTTTTAGAAATAGACCAGGGCTTTCACAATAATAACTCGCATTACATGGATGTAATGCTTGTGTTATTGCCTGACGACAGACTTAGAAGTCATTATCTAACTCTTGAACAATCTTTCTGGATTTCCTCACCGGTGCACTACCTTGTTCTTGTGCCATCTGATCAACTAACTGTTGCAATTCATCAATCCAGTCCAACTGCTCAAGTACTTTGAACAATGTTTCAGCATTAACGGGGCGGCCAATTTCTATTGAAGAAATGGTGTTACGACCTACACCAGTGCGTAGTGCAAGCTCGGTCTGAACCATGCTTATTGAGCGAATAGATGAAACTAATTTACCGAGTGAAATAAGCATACGCTTCGTTTTCTGCACTATATTTAAATCATTAACAACCTTATGATTAAAATAATAAACATGAAAATTATTGATAGCGAGGCTTGAGCCACTGTAGATGGATAGGCATATTTTATGGAACAAGATGAATGCTGATCCCTTGCTTAAAGCACAGAATCCTTAGACTAGCTATTATAAGGGTGGTCGTGAATTCTAAGTATTGGCTTTAACAAATTGAAATTGGAGCGTCATGAAGAAAGGAGAGATTGGTCGGTGTGAGAGGATTTGAACCTCCGACCCCTGACACCCCATTTTAGTGTACCGACAAGATCACCAAAACAACAAATCATTGTAAAACATTAATTTAATTAAATAAAAACTCCGAAACCCGCCTCAAAATACGTAAAATCCCAAAAAACACCAAAACTCGCAAAAACAATAAGTTATATAACCTTAACTACTGTATTTTGGGACGAAAACAACTATTATTCTGGCATAAAAAAACCGCCTTAAATCGGCGGTTTTCATTATCAAAGAGTGACGGTGGATGGGGGGACTCGTTTGTACTTTTCATGTCCTTCCTTGTAGCGTTGAGTCATTTTCATATCGGAGTGTGCAGCCCTAGTCATGGTTGCTTTTTCATCTTTCGCTTGCTTATCGTGGAGATAGATAGCTAATGATCGAATTTCGTGAAATCCTGGCCGCTGCTTCCGGTCTTCTATATCAAGGTATATATCCAAAGAATCTCGGAGCTTCGAGAACTGCTTACTTAAGTAATCCGACTTTAGCTGCCATGGATGTTCAAATTCATCTGAATAGTTAACATTATGATAGCGCTTTTTTCTATGGATAATGAACGGACAACTTGGCTCGATATCTTTTGAAAATGTCTCATCCAAATCCTCCACAGACGCTCGAATAGTCTCCATCATCGCATTTGTAATTGGAATCTCAACATTAGAGGCTGCACAGTGCTTGTTTTTCTCTCTAGATATCCAAATCATCCCATGAATAATCAAATCTGGAGATGTCGTATCATCTGCATCTGAATATTTATCAGTGTCAGCACAGTAAATTTTCGGTTTGTCGAAATAGTGGCAATCAGAGTATTTCAAACCAACTATCTCGTTCACCGCATGGCACGTTTGTAAGGACAACATAATCGCTGTTTTCATAAATGGCTCTGCTTGATCAAGCATCATCATTAGAGCATATTTAGAAATCCTAACTGGAGTCTTACTAGCAGCGTTTTTCGACTTCTTCTTGATTTTCTTGTCATTCGCATAGTTCCGTGACATATAACTCATATCCGTGAACTCGGCAAAAACCTTTTTTAGGAAATTTATTTTTCTATTGCGAACATTAAACGAAGCTCCTGCATGATATTCACTCAGATATTCATTAACATCTTCTAAAGTAATCTCTTTCGTAAAGTGATTTCCAAAAAATTCAATAAACCGTTTGCTGTCATTTTCGAACGTAGCTAATGAATTTTGTCTCAGGCCTTCGTTCTCTTCATCAAGATTTCGTTTAATCTCAGGCCATATAGTATGTACACGAACATTGTACTTATCTGCACGCGACTTAATACGTTCATCACTGTTGCGATTTATTTCATTGAACTCGACAACAGACTGCTTGATTGCACTCAAAGGGTAATGCTCTGGAAAATAAGTATCTTTTCCTGCTGCATTCCTATAAAAGTAACGCAACTTTCCGCGCACTTTACGAGAGTAAAGTCCTAAAGGCAGATCTGCATTTTTAGTTTTTCGTCTACGTCCCACTTCTTTAGCAACCATTAGTTAGCCCCCATCAACAGGCTTAGACAAGCGTCCTTTGGGGATTCATATGTCATCGATTCATTAAGATCATCAACATACACGAGCCAGATCCCTCCGCGTTTAGCCCCCTTAAGTTCACCACTTTTAATCCAGTTGATGACTGTCTGCGATGATACAGGATCGTCAGACATATATTCGTTGATGTATTTAGCGACGCGAATTTTTCTCATATAGCCAGTAGCCTCGGTAATTAAACTGAGGCCATGCTACAAAAAAAACTTAATTTTCCGATGCCCATTTTACGTGCTTTTGTGCATCGTTATGATTTTTAATGAAAATATAATTAAAAATTTTTTTCACTAAAAATCATCATAAAATAATTCGTAATCAGGTGAAGATAGGTGATTGTCATCAACCAAACAGTCTGTAGACTCTGATAAAGAACAAGTATCTTCAAATACTGTTGAAGCGAAAGTATCCTCATAGAGGTCGTGAGTATTGATAATGTTGTCATCAATATCACTCGACGGGCCATCACCATATACATAACCACCTACATCAACACCACCATTGTTGATTAAGGGCAAACCCGATCCAGGGTTGTACTGATGTATTTCCATAGTTGTTTCTGGTGTTCTTGTTACCTCTTCATCAACAGAGCAGTGGTCGAAAAGTTGTTTGCTAAGTAAAGACATTCCATACCCTTCAAGAGTTATTTATTTTATTGAAATATAATGAAAAATATGGCATTTTCAATTTCATTGACTGCATAGTCAGCAACAATGTAATTGCACTTAAAAGCTCAAAAATCAGCCTGTTTTGCAAATTTCTTGTGTATTGAGTATTGGGAAATAGAAGAGGATTGAAAAGAAGAGCCTTTAATATTGTAGACTGAAACTTACTTTGAAGAGTTTGTGATGGGCCGCAACACTTGAAACGGCATTTTGAAGCCAAATGGGGATTCGTTGATAATTTGTGCTGATTTGCGATATTTCGCGGCTTGTAGCGTTGTCGTCATTCTTCTCATCACTAAATATAACTGAATATTACTCACGTTTTGGCCCCTATTTGGCCCCATACGATATCGAATAGTTTATTTTAACCTTACCTACTTACTAGACTTGCTCAGAGATAAACACACTAGAATCTTAATGTAACATCAAGGGAATGTACATTCTCAGCCTCTCCGAGACAAGCCGCTAGTATTTAGCTCAACAAATAAAAAGTGAATAATTAAGAATACCGATGGAATCTTACTGTTTAATTAAGAGATTTTACGTAATCACACTAAGTCACTTAAAGCGATATGTTTGTCTGAACAGGATAGTTTTCTGAACAATTTCGTTAATGCAAGGTTTGTCCATTTTTTCATCGACAACTCCTAAGCCAATTGCTCCCGAAACCTTTATAAAGTCGAAATCTTCTTCTGCTGATTTTGAGAGTATAGTAACATTAGCACCGACAATTTCTTTGAGTATTATTTTTTTAATATGAATAGCCTTTAAGCATGATTCTTTTGAAACAGCATCATGGACTATCAGGATGTCAATATCCCCATAAGACTTCCTTGAGTTAAAATAAGAACCAAATCCATATATAAGCATAGCTTAGAGTTAAATCCAGCCATTCTCTTCAAATTTCTTCCTTTCATATTTGTCGAGATATTCCCAATAATTTTGCATATTAAGCGCTGCCATAAAGCCGCCAATATCATAGATGCCCACTTGTTCACTCATGCAGTAACGCTTTACATCCAACGTGTACCCACACCAATTGGAACTGATTATAACCGCATTTAGTTTGCCTAACTCTTGGCAACTCTCGATATATTCAGCAACGTCAAAGGAGTAGCACTCGCAAATAAACACCCTTATAGTCGTTCCATCGGAGCGCTCAATGTCATAGAGACTAGGATTTTTCTTTTTTAATAAATTAACCCTGCTGTGCTCTCTCATTCTTGATTCAAAAAAATTGTAATTCCCGTAGTAACTCATCCAAGGAAATTTATCGTTGTATGCAGGCACTCTATCCTCCTAATATAAGCTCTTCAAATTCCGTCGGGAAGCGAACCACGGCTTGATAGGGTATTTCATCTTGCACCCATTTTTCATAGCTTTCCACGTGGGATATGTACCTACTTACGATTCGCTGCTCAGCACGAGAAAACACCCCTCTATTTTCAGTTAGCAGCTTCATTGCCTCGCGATTATTTGGCACAATTATCGAAAGCCTAAAAGAAGTCCATAACGCGTATATTGAGTCATTATTCGGATGCTTTTTAGCATTATCTGACAAAGGGCCATATTGCTCCCAAGCTTGATGGTTTTCGGCCAAGAGAATTGAAAGCTGATCTTTGAGCTGATCTACTTCCACGATTTTTACTCCATCTAATCGATTGGCAACTGCAGTTTCGTGCTCAACTTTCATTTCGTGGAGTAATTCAACAGTAAAGTGGGCTTCGTTCTCGGCTTTATCTATTAAAGTGTGGTGAGTCGGGCATAGTAGTATTAGATTTCCATAACCATCTCTCTCCGTATCCCTTTGGTTCTCATCATAACGATTCGAACCTGGTTTTTTTCCTTTTATATGTGCCATTTCCCCCAATGTATATGGGGCATATCCGGCGGCTTCCGCAACAGTCAGGTTTTCACCGCAAGATGAAAACGAGCAGCGACCAGCTGCGTTTGACCAAAGTAATTTAATTGATTTCTCGGATATTGCCACAAGCGCTCCTAGAGATAAGATGGCCTAATACATACTACTCACAGAGGTGCAGAACCTAGTGGCTAAAATCCAAGAGAATCGACAGTACCCACATGTTTTGATCAGGGGAACTTACAACCGAATTATTGTGATTTTTAGCCACCATTTAGTGAACTAATAAAATTGATTGATTTAGCGAAATATTCTTTGTAAAGCTCCTTAGCATCCGATAACAATATTGTTTCGACATCCTCGCCTCGCCAGCTGGAATTACTCGACTTTTCAAATCTTAAAAATAAATTTCCTGTATCTAAACATATACAAAGACTGTCATGTAAGTCATTTTTACCACCAATTTTCTGGTACAAGCAGTGTATTTCTTTGAATCTATTCATTTGACTTCCCACATAACTTAGCTTTCAATCAACAACGTCAGTCAAAGATTCGTACAACACAACTCTTTTAGTATCATCTCTCTCATCTAAAAGACGTTTTGCATCATCAATTTTAACCCAGCCTATTGCTTTACGAGCACTTTGAGAGTTTCCTTTTCCATAGTCGCGCCAACCAGCAATATCATAAGACCTTAACTTTTCGAGTGCTTCTTCGTATGTTGCAGTGAACTCAATTGTAGGTTTGACAGGATTCTCACTAACCTTGTAGCCATTCCCAGCCTTTTGCTTGATATTGAAAGGGATACAGTATGTCTCTTTAGTTGAAACAGGAATTCTATTCCGGCGTTTTTGTTTTGACACTATACTTCCTTGATGTTTATTAGGTAGTTAACAGCTTATTACTGAAATTTCATAGTAACACTCGTTTCAATTGAAAACCTATATTCTGGCTTTGTATGGAGTGTATATCGGATGTTCATTTTATCTATAAAGTACATATCCTAGAAATGACATCTCTGCATTATGGAGTTCTTCATTCTTACTTTGTTGGTCAAGTAAATACCTATTCACTTTGATTCCAGTGTCGTGTTGATTAATCTTATGAAAACTTGAATTGACTGAGCCATTCAACCCGATCTTTAACAGAATTCAGACTTATTCCGCCAATACTTCCTGATGGTCGATTAACAACGTTTATAACTGTTTCTGAATATTCTCTTTCAACAATTGAAAAATTTTCATCACCCAACATAGATTTGTACTTTTGTAACCTGTCTGATGATGAGCTACTAGATCTACTGTGTTTCGCCGCTATTAAGAAGCCCTCAACTAAAGCGCATTCAAAAGACTCATTTCTCTTATTAAGAGGGACTATTTCATAGAGATATTCAATCAACTCATCTTCGTTTCCGTCTTTCGAAAGATATCGATTATAAGTCTCCGGTTTATTACTTCTTGCCACTATTAAAAATACTAAAAGAGCAGGAAATATATACTCATTACTTGCTGCTGTTCTGATTGCAATATTGATCGATGCGATAAATTGCTCAATTTCTCTTAGTGACATATTTAAGCCATTAGCCAGCATTTTGAAAACATTTACAAGATGCTCTTGCTCATAACGGAGTTCTCTATGTTGCATCCTTGGAGCAAAAAACTCGTCTATTTTGATAGAGCTAAAGGCTACGTCGACAAAACTTGAGATGTCTGGTTTTTTAAGGAGATATTCGAAATCAACAAATCGCCTTAGGTATCCTGATGAGTCAAATTCGCTCCCATAAACCGCTTGGATAGAATGGCATAATTGTTCTTTGTCTAGAGCAAGCACAAATATAATCCCATCAACATTAAAAATATGTTTAATTCTTTCCAGCAATTCAATCGCGTATAGCGGTCTACATCTGTCCAGTTCGTCTACAAATACAACCAATTTATTTTCATCAGTAGAACTTTGTACAAATGTTGACAGAGCAGATTTAAACTCCGCGATTGCCGCTTTTTCTTTTAAGTAATTTTCAACTGCATCCGAAGCTAACTTTCCAGCGGTCTTAACCAGCTCATCTTCGATGAACTTCTCTGCATCAATTACTCCCGCCGTACCTATTCTTATCAGTGCGGGTATACCGTGTTTGGCTAACTGTTTACCCGCCGATTTCGCTTTCTCCCATGCATCTGTAGATACTGGTGAAGCGCCAATTAGCTTCTCAAGTCCTTGATTCATTTCACCGAGAAAGGAAACTAAAGGCTCACTAGAGAAATCCGTTTCCCAGGCATTGAAATACAAGCACGGTGATTGGCTATTAATTAGATGCTGCATCCAAAGCTTTATAAACGTAGTTTTACCAGTTCCCCATCGAGAATCGATTGAAAGAACACTTGCAGAGTCCAGATTTGCAACAAGTTGATTTAGGTTCAATATCTCTTCTTTTCGTCCAAGTAGATCAAACTTAAATGGATCATCAGAATCAATCGAAATGGGTTGAACTTTTAAATCCAAGAGACTCACCTCAAGATAAAATGGGATTTTGTTTTAAGAACTATGCTTAGATGTTCTTCGCAATTAAATCCGCTTTCAACAATCCGCCTTTAGTGAACAGCTTTGCCGAAAACTTGGGATTACGTCGTGCTTTATAAGCGTCGAGAATATTTTTCAATCCATCAGCTTCTAACAAAGAAATATTCACTTCAGTATCCATCTCAGCACTTTCAACAAAATCCTCTGAGAATGTTGGGGCCACTATTAGTACCTGAGCGACTCGTTTCCCAGCCTGCTCGCAACGATTAGCGTATGCTTTTACTTGACGCGAGGTAGTAGAATATTTTGCAAAATCTCCGTTCTTACAGGTTTTTGCCTCTCCAACAATTACATCATCTTCACTCAGCGAGATTAAAACATCGGCTTTGTCTTTTGCAGTATTGATTGCTCTGCGAAGGTCTTCATCAACTACCAGACCCAGTTGTTCAAAAATCGCCTTTGTTACCTCTTCAAACTTAACGCCTAAATCTGCTTCAGCAATTTCTATGTTATCTGCTTTAAGGGTCGCTAAATCTCTCCTAGCTAAGGCACCATAATTATCGATGAGTTTATCTGTTGCGTCGGCGAAGCTTGCCAGAATATTTAGACGCAAATTCCCTCGTTTCTTAATACCCATACTTTCAACAACGGTTTTCACTTCATCGTTAGTAAGCATATAGAGGATATCGTACGGAGTGATACTCAATGCTCTGAGTTTCTCTACATCCAATTCTTCTTGTTCTTCAAGCTCGAATTCTTGTTTTAAAATTGCATTTAAAGATGGGAAATGATTTTGTAATGCAGCAAAGAGTTCTTTGAACCCTGTAGCGCTAAGAGAATTGAATTCCCGCTCGGCGCATGAGTTTAAGGAATCAAGTATTAATGCCGTACGCTCATCAAGTGTCGTTCCAAGCTTATCAAGGTCAAGATCCAAGTCTTGAATTAGCGATTTAAGACGCTCTTTTCTGTCGTTAACATTGGTATCTTCACTGTATAAATCTACCTGAAGAAGTTGAGCAGCAGGTACACCCAGCTTCATGATATTAACAATCTTCTCTTTGCGTTCTACACCACGAATTTTCTTACGATGATTTTTAAGGATGTTAGAAAGCTCGGCGTCGCTTAGTGTCCGTAAAATTCGCAACAAGTGCTTATCTGCAAGGTCTTTACCTTGTAAGCGATGCAACAGGCTGACAACCTCATCTGGTACATAAACCGTTTGAAGCTTTCTGCTGATGAATACTAATCCGATTTCACGAAGTTCATTCAATGCGTCCTGCACACCATTTTTAGGTATCTCATCTATGAGATGCTCGACTCCTGCCTGATCATCAGCAGTAACATCGAGTTGCTTAGCAAGTACATTCAGAATGCCTCGCTCGTCATCGGTAATCTTTGCTTCTCTGTTTATCTTCTCATCATTTGAATAAGCTTCTTTGAGACAAGCATAATAAATCCCTAATCGCTTGCCATCGGTAAAGCTTTCACCATCATCAACAGCTTCAATTTCTGATTTCAACTCATTAGCTCGTGAGTTGATAACGCCCCATTCCTTAGTGTAAAGCGACTCAACCCAGGTAACGCGGGCTATGCAATTTCCGTCTCGACTTAAAATATTTGTGAGTAATGTAGCTTGCGCACCAAGCATAGCCAATTGTTCTCTTACCGACTTCTCAAAGTAAGGAAGAACTATTTTAAATAATTGGGTGATGTCGGTACTGGACGCATTTTTGATTTGTCCATCAAGTTTGTCTAACTGAGCCGCTATTTTCTTATCATGTTTGACGGCTTCATTGCAGATTCGATCTATTGCATTGATGAATTTGGATTTTTCGACTTGATTGACGAGGGACAGAACGTTTGAAAGCTTCATTCGGCATCCTTTTTATATGAGGTTTATTAAAAACTCTTGTTATCCTTAAGTAGTAAAGATACACCCAAACAGTTGATATTAAAACAGTTGAACTGTGGGAAGTCGTAAGTGTGCGATATACCACGACGGCTATATGTCTTGCTCTTTGTACTCTAGATTAAGGGGACGTTTCGTTCATCACCTTATCTTGGTAATAACAATGCCAATAAAAATACTGTTGGTTCGTTCAGATACACGCACAACGATATTTCTCTTGCATTAGCCCTTTTTAATGATGAAGACATTAACAAATGGAGGCTTCATGCAATCTAAACAAAGACCACTTATTAAGCTGTTGCGTGTGTTGAGTGCACTTTTACAGAATATTGGGGATGTAATATTTGCAGTATTCGTAATACAGCTGATCACTCAATTTGAACCGCATCCTTCGTACCCGTTTTTGGGTACTCGCGGTTATCTAACCATACTGTTCACTTATCTTTTGTCACTGGCATTTCACATCGGCGCAGAGCAATTGAAAAAGAGCAAATATAACTGAGAGCACCTTCGTGGTGCTCTTTTCTTTGCTTTTCTCTTTTCATCGCAGATGCAAACCAGCAAACACCAAAGGGGTTTGCAAAATAGCTTGAGCAACGCTCAACAACGACTGCGTAGAGAATCGTCATGTGAAACATAACGGTTATTGGAGCCGGAGTCAGCATCGCAGATTTAGCCAGATTCCATTTTGCTTAAGCAAAATTGCTTGTAATTACGGAGTAATTGCAGGCAACTGAAACACCAGCGGTGTGAACTCTACGATGGGCATTCAAAGCGCAGCTTTCCCTGAGTAGAACCTGGTGGAATGTGGCTAAATCAGCGGTAGCTGACTCCGAGCAACGCTTCTGTCGAAATCGCGCAGCGATGAGTGCGTGAGCAGCGACGAGTCGCGTCCGCTCACGCTTGCAGAAGTGTTGCCACAACGAAGTTGTTTGTGTTTTCCGTTAGGAAAATACAATCGCTAAGCAGGATGCTAAGCATGGCGAAGCCAGGGCAATATGCGAAGCATTCTGCTCTTCCCTGCTTATTTCTCATTGGTGGTTTCTACGTAATAGTGAAACTAAATCAAGGAGACTATATGAATTATATGGAACGGGCACTCGAATCATCGATGCGCCATATCGGAAACATATCTGCTGCTGATCCAGGCACTCTGGGGATGCTAAGAGAAAACGCTGTGCTGGCAATACTGGGGACATTTCGGGTATCCAGTAAAAGCGTCATTCAACAGCACCTGGGATTACGCCGCGAAGCGGTTAACAAGCTGATCAATCGCATGAAAAAGAAGCGACTCATTGCAGTTCATGCTTCTTTTGCTAACACGGATAACGGCTACATCCTGCTGACCTCTCACGGTATCAGAGAAGCTGAATTTTTGTTAAACCGTGAATTGCATATGCGCTCCGATGCGAGCAGAGTCAACGAACGGAACCTGATACACGACCTTTCAGTACAGTTGGTTATTCTTAACCTAGCAAAACACCAGAAAATCTCTGGATTCGCGTCAGAGGCAGACATAGCAATAACATTAGAGCACAGAGGCAATGACCCGCGTCTAGTAGACGCTATTGCCGTTGATGCCGCTACTGGGTGCAAAATTGCCATAGAGATGGAAACATCTAATGCAAAAAATAAATCGAATGGTGACTTACGAAAGAGAATACTACTGAAGTATTTGCAGGAGCTGGAAAGTAATGATGGGCTATATGAATTTGTCTACATGTACAGTCATCGCCAGCGGTTTCTGACTCAAATTGAAAAGGCACATTCTAGATTATTTGCCAGCAATCAATCATCCTTCAGCGAAGGGCAGCAAAGACTGCTTTCTAGAAAGATAAAATTTAAGCCTTATGAATGTGATTTAATTTATGAATTAATGTTCAACAGTAAACGTCAACTAGGGGATAGCAAATCCGAGTTAATTCAAAAGGACGAATTCTTCAAGCAATTGTCACAGATGGAAAATCTTTTTTATAGCACCCAGGATAGGATTGTTGAGATAAGATTGGCAGGGTTTCGACAGGCCGGACAGGCATTAGGATTATTAGACTAAACCGCGATTGTCCTCAGGGAGCCGACAGGCTCCTTTGTTTATTTTGACCACTTAACTTAGCTTCAAAAAACTCTGATTATCACGATGATAAACAACGCTTTTTTAATGCACATTCCTCTATGCGCATCGAGTCAGCAGGAAAGCACCGTAGAGGTTTACCGTACTTTCAGTAATGTTCCACCTGAGTTCATGAGCCACAAGTGGTATGAGTGGTGATTGTGCGACTCTGCTATATCTAAGTAGCCTCATACTAGGAAAATTTTTAAGCATAATTTACGTGATTTTGAAAATCATATTTGAAGTACAATTTTTCGTGTTGAGGGGTAACGTGATCGCGACATATTCCCAACTCAGCGCTTTTAACGGTACGCCTAAAAGTATTTCAGACATAGGAGAAGTAAAAATGACCTAGCGAACAAGTAAATTAATGGTGCTGGCCTTTACCATAATTAGCGGGCTAGACAGCGCAGAGAGTCTATAAACCTCGGCACACAGATGAAGCTTTAGCTTTATCCCATAAGGCGTACCGTCCTTTTTACTTAAAATTGCCAGCCTTATTCTAATGAAAGTGCATCGACAAACGTCGAGGCTCGTTTTCGCCTGCTCGTTATAGAATCATCCAGATCGGCATATTTCCCTGATGTTAGACCTACTTACAGGCAGGACTAACATAAGGAAAAAATATGAACATCAATTACGAAAGACTTTTCAACTTCTGTATCAAAATGAGCAACCGCTGGGTTTCGATGAGCAATACAGTTGTAGCTGTAGCGCTACTCAATACACTCTGGAACCTGGCATTCCTGTTTTCGGGTCATACAGAATACATTAGCAAGCATCAATGTTTCGATCGACTCTATCTTGTAGCATTTGGCATGATAGCGATAGCTTTAATCTTCGCTATGACTTCATTTATTGCAGCACGAAAATTGAGAAGTGAATGACACTAGCTCCCCGCTTTGGGGAGCTATTTTTGCACCGTCACAATGGATTGAGGTCCACTCGCTTCCACTTCAGACAGTTTTAAGCTCACAGCTCGTAATAATTACCTCTCATGGTCAATAGCGGTCGTTTCGATAGAATCCACTAAGCTCACTCTGGAACTAATAATTTTGCTAAAGCTGACATCATGTTATTGTAGTTAGCAGAATTTATCTTCTTGCCCAGGGTAACGAATTTCGCCTTCTTTCGCCAAGCCAACACACATATAAGGTAACTGAGCATTTTTCAGAGCACTCATTGCACGAGTTAATGCACTTTTAGTCTCATTTTTAATGCTTACTTCAGAATGTTCGATATTTGCTGAGATGTGAATATCGCTTAAGTTATTATTAGATTTGATCTTAATGATTATTTCAGTTCTTTCCTTATTTAATAAAATTTCTTCCACCATATCGCCGATATTTTTTGGAAATAACCCATAACCATATTGCAGAATAGAAATTTTCTCATCTTCAAATACAAAACTGGAGGGACTCGCAACTCTTATCGAGCAGGTACCATTTTCGGATATGCAGCTTTTATCTCTGTAATTTTCCGTGTTAGAGTAATTTAAAGTGTCTACAACAATCTTCCCATAATACCACTCTAATATTTGACTTACATGTTCATCTCTACAGGAAAAGGAATCTTTAAAAGTCTTTTCATAAGATCCATTAAAACAATATTTTTCGACATCCATAAGCAATTGTTTTATACCTACTTTTTCATTCATTACTTCGATTTCATTGTCATTCAGAGTTTCCGCGAAAGCTGAACGAGAAATCAACAAGATATAAACTACGACCTTTAAATATAATTTCATGGCTAAAACGTCCTATTTGCGCGTTACTAAGTCATACTTGTTAGTTTTGTAGGCCGATAGGGCGAAATTTGCAATTAGCACCCGCTTTACACAAATCACGTACATCTCTAAGCCAATATTTAAATTTATACCCACTCTTGTTCCACTCATATCTCTGTGATTTTTTTTCGAATTCACTTCTTGCATATTCTTCCATAGCAACAGCCCTTCTTTGCTCTGCTCGAGCTTCTATAGCTTCTCTTCTGGCACTATCATATTCGTTCCGAAGAGTATTTGCAGCGTCGCTTGCTTTCTTATAATCCGATTCCTTTGCTTTGATATCATCAGAACGATTCCTTTTCGCCCTTCGCAAATCTTTTGCTGCTATCGCCGCATTTAAAGACGCCTCATGAAATTTTTTCTTTTTTTGCTTTTCTTTACTTTCTGCTTCTTTTCTATTTCTATCAGCTTCCTCTCTTTTCTCTTTTTTTTCTTTAAGTTTTTTCTCCGCTTCTTCCTGATCTTTTTTTGATTTATCGACTAAATCTTTGTCTTCAGCCTTTTCTTCTTCTTCTTTACGACGAAGTTCCTCTTTCTCGCTCTCTACATAATCGGGAGTATGCTTGCTATAAGGGTCGACACATTCTGAATCAGTACACTCATCTGGCTTAAACATGATACCAACGCCTTTTTCCTCAGCTGGATCAATATAACTTGGGTGAAATTGCATACAAATGGCATATTTGCAGATTTCATTATCATCGATGACAAGGACCTCTCCGTTATAAAAGTCGTCCCCTTCCATGCACATCACGTCTTGGCAATTATCTCTTGGTTTAAGTGTGATTCCTTTTCTTACAATAAAGCCAAACCCCTCCTCAACGCACAAAGCATCTTTGCAATCTAAAATCTCAATTATAGGTGGGGAATCATAACCATTTGTAAGTATGGTTCTATCCTTGATACTAAAGTGTACATTTGAGTTTACTTCAGTCATTTTATTCAACTTGTCTACCCGATCTTTTAATATTTTTTCAATGTTTCTATATTCCCAAAGATTATCTTGACGGTATTCTTCTATTAGTACTTTTAGATCTTCCGAAGAAGTCGATGATAGAGGAAAAATTACAGAATCCGAGTCGTGTACTGAACTGATAAAATCATTAATTTCATTGGCATTCAAAGAGCCAATAATTTCAACTGAAGAGTTTATTTTTTTTGACAGAGCCTTGATTTCATCATCCGATAAATCAGACTTGGCCTCTGCAAAATTAAGTGCCAGCACTAGTAGAAGTACGCCATGCAAAAGCTTATAAATTTTATCAAACATATTTAATCATCTACCCTCTAAATTACTCTCACCACTGTCGGATCAGAGGCCGACCTCTTGATGCCTAACGTTTCTGGTTCATCGGTAGGCGCAGAGCGCATGTCCGATGCAACGGGTTGTTAGGTGATTCAGTGCTCTGTACTTTCCATGATACATCGTTGTTTCCATTCCCTGGTGATTTGAACATGTTCCAGCGATGCTCTCTGGGCAATTTGGTGGTTGAAGGCTTTACTTGAAGCTGGCTGGCCTTGTCTGCCTGCGAGCTGGCTCACAGCAGTAATGCTTGCGCTTAAAGCGTGACATAAAAGCTAAATCACTTCTACTGTACTTAAATTCAGGTTACCTTTGCAATGCGTAACGCTATAATATTTATAACTTAATAGCTGCCCTGAGCACCTAACATCTCATTATAGAGAATTCACAGTAACACGCAGTCTTGCTCATCCCTGAACTCCCATCATAATTTATTAATAACAATACCTTACACCTGATTATGAGCCAGTTTCCAATGATTTATTTAATTGTTACTAAGAATTCTCAGTAATAACATTATTAACATTAAATAAATGTAATTTAAAAACAATTACATAACCAATAATCACCCTAGTTAAACGTATTTGCTGAGAAGTCTCATTGATCACAGCTCTGTTTTATACCAAACCTCGCAATTGGTGCGGCACTCATGAACATTTCTTTAGTTTTAAAATGCGGGTTAATGATAATTCTCAGTAATTACACATCCTTCAAATTTGGAGATTGTCTATGGCTCAATGCCCATTTCTGGAAAATGTTCTCCGAACGAAAGATTATTCAATTCAAACTGAGAAAGCATACTTACTCTGGATAAAACACTTCATTCTCTTTAATAACAAAAAGCCCCCTAAAGATCTCGGTGAGCCGGAGGTTACACAATTCCTAACCTATTTAGCTGTTGAACGCCACGTTACTTCTTCAACACGAAACCTGGCGTTATGCGCAATCGTTGTTATGTATAAGCATGTTTTTGAACGGGAATTAACACTCTTACCGGATGCTGTGAAAGCGAGAGCACCTAAGCGCGTACCGACCGTGTTAAGTCATGAGGAAGCATTAAGCATTATTAATCTTATGACTGACAAACATCGACTGATGTTTTTAATGCTCTATTATTGCGGCTTACGAAAAGCTGAGTTACTGAAGTTAAGAATCAAAGATATTGATTTCCCGAGTAAAAGTGTTTTCGTATTTAAAGGAAAAGGCGGTAAAGATAGGGCGACAATGCTACCGGACAGTCTGCACATGGCTATCAAAGATCAGATTATAAAGGTTCGAGCCAATCATCAAAAAGACCTGGCAGAAGGTGGCGGCGAGACTAGCCTACCATCTGGTTTAGCAAGGAAGTACCCCTACGCGATTAAAGAATTCAAATGGCAATACTTATTCCCATCAACCTCGCGATGCCAGCATCCAGTAGATGGGTATTTTTGTCGTCATCACCTGCATTGGACTGCATTAACTAAAGCGTTGGGGGTGGCTATCAAAAAATCGGGGGTGACTAAACACGTAACCGCTCATACGTTTCGTCATTCATTTGCGACCCAGCTTTTATATTCAGGAACAGATATCAGAACCGTACAGGAACTGTTGGGGCATAATGATCTACGAACAACACAAATTTACACTCACGTTATTGGTCAGCATCACTCCGGCACAAAAAGCCCGTTAGATAGATAGATAAAGTATGGCGGACGAACGTCCGCTATCAGCGAATCCCTCTTGTTCAAAGAAAGCACTGCTTACTTCCGCAATTCGCTCTTTTCGGCCGTCAATCAGTTGCGGACAGGCCGAGCATGTATGACGCAGTACAGATTAAAAGTGATAGTGACTAACATAAAAAAAGGGCTGCAAAGCAGCCCTCAGAGTGATTCGACCTGCTCTGTCCACTCATCAACGGCTTCAGCTGAAAAGTAGCGGCGCTTCGAAAGCCCGAACACATTCTCAAACTCGTATTCGTCTACTTCTTCAGAATTAATGAAGTTAGTAATCTGAACTTCGAAAAGCAGAAACAACAAGCATCTTTCGCCAGGCTCGAAATACTTCTTCCTGAATTCTTCAGGTAGTTGCTCCTTAAGTCCATCCGATAGAACAAAACCGTTGGTGACAAATTTTTCATTTTTATGTTCGTAGATATAGTCCAGAGTTTCTGGATTGAAATACCAGCAAACACGGAATTTGTCAGGCCATTCGGTACGCGTACTGCGTTTGAATTGATGTATAAACGTGATTTGCAGATCCGTGTTATTTGTCTTCTTAGTCATAGTTAAGTCCTCAGTTGGTAAACCTCAGAGATAACTAGTTTCGTACCAGGGGAAATTACCTAATTCAGACCTGCATACATCTCGAATACCTACAAAATAGACCTATTGGATTGCAAGTTGAACCAAGAAAACAATGATGTGAATCGTAAGACTAAAGGCTACTGTATATTGTGACAATTATGGGACAGTTTTGGGACGCTCTTTTTACGAGCAATCAATGATTAGGGTAAGTCATTGAAAAAAAGGAATAAGTTGGTCGGTGTGAGAGGATTTGAACCTCCGACCCCTGACACCCCATGACAGTGCGCTACCAGGCTGCGCTACACACCGACCGAAAGAGCCGCTAAGTGTACTCATATTTTGTCTGATTGCAACGGTTAAGCCTTACAATTATTTGGCTTTTGTTCTGGTTGTCGAAATTTCCATCAGGGTAGAGACTTCACTTTCGATAAAGCGTTAAGCATTATCCACTATTCAGTTTTGGTAATGGTATTAAACACTGCTTCGCGAACCTCGTTAAACGCCTCGAAGACTTGGTCATTTGAAACATCATTGCACATCATGGCAAAAGATAGCGATAATTCGGGATATCTCGCGAAATAGGTAGCGGTGCCTAACCACCCTCCGGAATGTGAGTATGCCTGATAACCTTTAAACGTATGGATAAACTGCCCATTACCATAAAAGACCCCTTCCCTGGCTTGCTGATCACTGTTCGTCGTATTCATGGCGTCGATCAATGCCTGCGGTGATTTACCAATTTTCGGCTGCAGAAAGTTATCACTCCAGCGTAATAAATCATCTAAATTAGTGTGTAAGCCACCATCACCAACCCAAAATAAATTCGTCATATCGGTAACATAGCTGCCATTTTCTAGTCGCTTGTAGCCATAGGCCCGGTTTTTAACAATTTCTACGGGATTATCGCTAAAGAAGGTGTTTTTCATGTTCAATGGTTTGAAGACATATTCATGGCTAAACTCTCGAAGTGTCTGCCCTGACACCTCTTCAACAAGCATAGACAATAAGAAATAGGCAAGATTGCTGTACTGGAATCTCTGTTTTGGTGGCATGGCCAGTGGTACCCGCTTTACCACATCATAAAACTCACTAATGGTAAGGTAATCTTCATTACCTAAACGAAAGTCGCCGCCTGCAGCAGATTTTAACCCTGTGTTGTTTGCTGTTTTGCTCCCTTCGTACGAATCAGCAATAAGATCATAGTCGCCCATACCAGAGGTATGACCTAACATTTGACGGACGGTTACGGTATGGCCGTAGTCTCGCAATGCGGGTAAATAGGTATGTATATCATGGTCAAGATCAATTTTGCCCTGCTCAGCCAGCATCAATACGGCAATGGCAGTAAACTGCTTGGAAACCGACGCCATTCTGTGCACCTGATTTCCATCTAACGGAACATTCAGTTCAAGGTTAGCCAGTCCGTAGCCCGCTTTATGTAAAAACTCTCCCTTGTGCATTATTCCCAAATTACAGCCTGGTGCCTCGGCCTCTATCGCGGACTGCATGAGTGCATCAATTTCTTTGTTTAAATCCTTTGCATTAGACCAGCCAGAAAGCACTAGAAAACTCAATGCACATAGCGTTGTTAGTCTGCCCACGGAATCTTACCCTGTTGTTTTGGTCAGTCTCAACTGTATAGGTAATGCCGTGCCAGTACAATATTCGTTCGATGCGGCTCTGCTGCACAATAGATGTCACTGAAGGTATTGTTATCGGGTAAAAACAAAAAAAGCGTCTGGGGTTGGGCAACCAGACGCCTTTGCTCTTACTGAATTATGTTACTCTGTTACAGCTGTTTAAATCTGATAGCCGCGCCACCGGCGGCAGCCAAATGCAGTTTGAGCGTGTCCTTACTGGTTACTTTTTGTCTGCTAATATCGATATCGTACGGATTAGTTTGCCAGTCAGCTTTCTTACCGTCTTTGTAAATCTGCGCTTCATAAGTTTTGCCAGGCTTCAGAAAGCTAAGAGGTACCGAAATATCACGTGCATCTTCATTAGTAACAGCCCCTAAATACCAGTCATTTCCAGAATAGTGTCGATGTTTACGTTCCTGGCGTGCAATTACTACATAGTCACCTACTTCTCCCTGCAACGCCTGAGTTTGCTCCCAGTCGGTGGGCACATCTTTAATAAACTGGAAAGGTGCCATTTTTTCTTCGTAGTTTTCCGGCAAATCAGCGGCCATTTGAATTGGGCTGTAAATCACAACGTACTCAGCTAACTGCTTAGCAATCGTTGTATGCGGGCGCATATACTTGGTACGGCCGTGTTCTTCAGTCCCACCCTGAATGGGCGGGTAATCCAGGTCAAATATGCCCGGGGTAAAGTCCATGGGGCCAGAAAGCATGCGTGTGAACGCCAGCATAGGAACATGTTCTGCCGGGTTTGGCGATTGCCAGCCTGAGTTATATTCCTGCCCTCTGGCACTTTCACGGGCGATCCAGTTTGGATAGGTGCGGCGCAATCCGGTGTCTTTTACCGACTCATGCGTGTTTATGCTGATCTTGTACTTAGCCGCCGTGTTCACGTTATGAATAAAGTGATTCACCACAGGCTGGCTGTCGGTATATTCAAACCGTTTGATGCCATCTTCAGTGGTACGTTTCAGGCTTTGGCCGTGTGCTACGTAACCGGTTTTAATTTGCTCTACGCCCAACCGCTCGTAAAGTGCGAAGCCATCTTCCATTTGGTTTTCGTAGTTAGTAATGCCGCCCGAGGTTTCATGGTGACCAATTAACTTCACACCTTTACTTTTGCCGTACTCAGTGACTTTTTCTATGTCGAAGTCGGGGTAACTCTCGGTAAAAGAAAACAGCTCTGAGTTTTGGATCCAGTCGCCGTCCCAGCCAACATTCCAGCCTTCAACCAACACACCATCGAAACCGTGCTTTGCCGCAAAGTCCATGTACATCATGGTGTTTTCGGTGGTGGCACCGTGTTTTTCACCTGAGCCCCAGGTGTATTTCTGGATATGCATGCCCCACCAAATACCAATGTATTTACCCGGCGTTATCCAATCTACGTCACCCAGTTTGTTCGGCTCATTTAAGTTGAGTGTAAGGTGAGAATTAATAAGGCCAGCGGCATTGGGCGCAATTTGCACAGTTCGCCACGGCGTAGTGAAACTTCCCGCTTTGCGTACTTTTGCGCCATCAGCACGCGGTGCTAAGTCAGCCTCAAAGCGACCCAGATTCATGCGATTCAGACTCATCCCAGCATAATCCACCAGCGCGGCTTCATGTATGGCCACGTGCACGCCGTTGGCTAGCTTGATGGTCATGGGCGTGCTGGCTTTGTCCACGTCCTGCAGGCGGGTTTCGCGATACAGATATTCCTGACGCTCATAGCCCTGACCAGGGATCCAGTACGCGGTAGACGTATGTGAATCAACAATGGAAAACTCAGTCATTTCACGGGTAATAGTTCGCGGGCCATCGGCATCCACGTGATAACGGAAACCTATGCCATCGTCGAATACGCGTACCTGGACTTTAAACGCATTGTCCGCATCGCCTTTTTCACTAAAGTTCACTATCAATTCGTTGTAGTGATTGTTGATTAGACGCTGCTCGCCCCAGGGTTGCTCCCAGGTTTCATTGGCGCTATCGCGGCTAACTTCTTTCAATGAAAGCTGCTTGTAAATGGGTTTTGCGTCGGCAAAAGAAAAACCCAGCCGACCCGGACGCATTAGCTCCTCACCATTATAAGTAACTGTGTATTGACCAAAGCCACTGTCATCGGAAAAGGTAAACTGAATCGATTTATCGGGCGACGAAACAGACAGCTCTGCAGCGGATACTCCTCCGCTCATCAGGCAGCCTAAAAGCAATAATGCACGCATAGGTTTCTCTTAATAGTTTAAGTAGACGTTGCATAACACCGTAGAGCACTTAATCGATTAAGTAAAGAAAATAGCGCATCAAATAAACATTATTTTAACAAAAGGAGTGATGGGTTATTGGTTAAGGCAAGTTAAATGTATAAATGAATTAGAGAGTTAACAGATATAGATTGCTGCTTCTACAGAATACAAAAGCAGCAAATTTAATGTAGAACAAAAACGCCAGAAATGTCGTTTAAGTCTGAGAGTCTGAACTGATTCGGCTGGCAACAGCGCCGGCCTGCCCTTTGTATTTGGCATCTACCCGAGCGTTATACGGTTTTTCAGCCGGTCGACTGAGTACTTCAAAACTCAATGCACCAATTTTCATCATGGGGCGCAGCGCTAATGGCAGCTTTCCGCTGTTGTAGAATTCCAACACAATGTTGCCAGACCAACCAGGATCAATGCGATGTGCGGTTACGTGCACCATTAAGCCCAGTCGAGCCAACGAAGAACGGCCGTCTAACCACCCCACGATGTTATCTGGCAAGGTCACTGATTCATGCGTAATGGCCAGCGCCAGCTCGCCGGGATGCAGGAAGAATGCTTTGCCTTCTGGCAACACAATTTCATCACTCATTACCGATTCCAGCGCTGCCTGTACCTCAGCTTTCGGGCCGCTCAAGTCAATGTATGGCGCAGCGTGATCTTCAAACACGCGAAATTTATTACCCAGGCGCATGTCTACCGTTACACCACTGATGTGTTCGTAGCCGGGCTGGGGATCAATCCGGATTTTGCCAGATTGCAAATGGTCGTAAATGTCGCGATCGCTTAAACGCATGAAATAAGCCTTTTTTAAATTTGCGACATTATGCTTTCTAGTAATACACCAATCAATGGGTTATTGCATTTCTAGAGCTTCAGAGTGTGACTTAAATGGGAGAATGACATGGGGAAGGCCAATAAATAACCCACCCCATTTGATTGACACGTTAGCGTCGTGCTCTTTTCGCAGCAGCAACACCCAATAAACCGAGTATCATCAATGTTAGAGTAGCTGGAGCTGGTGCAGGAGTACTTTCCGGAGCCTGAGATGCAGTAACAGCAGAAAGATTATCAATGCCAACAGTAGCACCCCAGCCGCCAATCCCGATTCCAGAGCCCAGAAGATTTAAAGGGACATTGCTTTTGGTTACCTGATAATCACTTATTCCGTCAAAATCAATATCAAAATCAATTTGAAGATCTGTGCTGATAAGAGAAAGTGTCATACGCAGGGCTGTTACAGCAGCGCCCGGGAATACTTCGAAATCTGAACTTGTCCACGAGCCGTTGCCTGCGCCATTAGTTCCGAAATAATAACCAACATATTCGAAGCCTGCGATACTATCCTGACTTTGAAGCTTCACATATAAACTGTTTGTACTGTTGGCAAAATTCAGGATTAATGAGCCAAAGC
Source organism: Aestuariibacter sp. (assembly GCA_017794925.1). Taxonomy (GTDB): domain Bacteria; phylum Pseudomonadota; class Gammaproteobacteria; order Enterobacterales; family Alteromonadaceae; genus Alteromonas. The sequence continues at coordinate 3,717,481 of CP051238.1, forward strand.
CATCAGAGGAAGACAAATGATAAAAATCAGCGGTGATACTTGTTGTTGTTACGCCAGTGTATACAGACGCACCAATTCCTTGACATACTGCTTTATTCGATACAATTGCACAACTGCCTGAATCATCAGCCCATCCGGCACCCAATGACGGAGAGTCAGGTCTGTCAAAACTATCAATAAGTGTTGCGTTTGCAACAAAACTTAAGGTTGTAATGACTGTTGCAATTATTACTTTAGACAAGTTTCTCATACTTCAACTACCTTGCTTTATCTGTTGACTAAGGGTTTAAAACGCTCACTTAATCAGAAAAAAGCAAAAGATATACCAAAATAAATAATAAAATAAAAATCAGTTAGTTAGTCAAAAATCAAGAACATAGCTACATCTAAACTGTAAAGAGCCCCGACAGCTGAAAAGGCTATCTGATACTATCATTCGGACCTGTAAAACCTTAAAAAGTCAATTTACCGGATTAAACGCGATGGGTTCGCCTTTTATATGTTTAGAACCATGTTGTGATACCGGCACGGTTAATGCCAACTGCATCGACACCACTCTGGCCATGGCGCGATAAGCGTCAGACAACACATGTTCAGGCTCACTTACCAGCAGGGGCTTGCCGGTGCCCGCATGTTCTCGAATTGTAGTATTCAGAGGTAACGCGCCAAGTAGAGGTAATCCGTAACGTTCAGCCAGTGCCTGACCGCCGTGTTTGGCGAAGATATAGTCTTTATGGCCACACACGGTGCACTGGTAGTAACTCATGTTTTCAACCAGACCCAACACAGGAATGTTCACTTTGTTAAACATCGCAATGCCTTTTTGGGCATCGGCCAATGCCAGATCCTGAGGCGTTGTTACCACAACGGCAGCAGTTAACGGCACTTGCTGGGCCATGGTGAGCTGCACGTCACCTGTACCCGGTGGCATATCTACAATCAAATAATCCAGCACTGGCCAAAGGGTTTCATTAATCAGTTGCGCGAGTGCTTTACTGGCCATGGGGCCTCGCCAAATTGCGGCATCTTCAGCGGGAACCAAATAGCCAATTGAGTTGGCTACCAAGCCATGAGCCTGTAGCGGCTGCATATGCTTGTTATCAGCTGTTTGCGGCCGTTCCGTGGTATTTCCCAGCATAATTGGCACCGAAGGGCCATAAATATCCGCATCCAGAATACCCACGCTCGCGCCTTCCTGAAGTAGCGCACTGGCCAGATTAATGCTGGTGGTGGACTTGCCTACTCCGCCTTTCCCCGAAGCCACCGCAATAATATTTCGTACGTTGGTAACTGGTGGCTTTAACGTTTGCCCACTTTGAATCGACTGAGTAAGGGCTACCGACATTCCGCTGTATTTCTCAGCGTTTTTCTCGTCGTTTAATGCCTGCTGCAAAAGCGCTTCAATGGCCGGCCACTGTGTTTTACACGCAAACGGAAACGTGACGGTAACCTGCTTGTCATTTAACGCACACCAACTTTTCGCATCAGCGGCTTCAATGGAGAAATAGCTGGCCAGTTTTTCGGCAATAAATTGAATAACTGCGTCAGGTTTTTTAGCTCGACCGGAAAAAAACATGGATTACCTGCAAATTTAAAGGTTTTACAACATTACTTAATGCAAAAAAAGCGCATTTCCGCTAGTATTTGCGCCATTTCCATTAGCTTAAAAGCCGAACAATAATAGTCTATGTCAGAACAGAGTCAGCTTCCCCAAGGCAAGCGCCGTATTTTGGTAACCAGTGCGTTACCTTACGCCAATGGTTCCATTCACCTGGGCCATTTACTTGAGCACATCCAAACCGATATCTGGACGCGTTTCCAGCGCTTGCGCGGACACGAATGTTACAGTGTTTGTGCCGACGATGCACACGGTACGCCGGTAATGTTAAAAGCCCAGGAATTGGGAATTACACCGGAAGAAATGGTGGCTCAAACTCGCGCAGAACACCATCAGGACCTGCTCGACTTCCATATTGATTACAACAACTATTATGTTACGCATTCACCGGAAAATCAGCATTATTGCGAAGAGATTTACCGTCGTTTGGATGCCGCGGGCTACATTAGCAAGCGCACCATTAACCAGTTGTTCGATCCGGAAAAGAACATGTTTTTGCCGGACCGCTTCGTTAAAGGTACCTGCCCGAGTTGTAATGCAGAAGATCAAAACGGCGACAGCTGTGACGTATGTGGCGCAACGTATAGCCCAACAGAAGTGAAAAACCCTCGCAGCGTAGTATCGGGTGCTACACCAGTACTACGTGAGTCTGAGCACTTCTTCTTCGACCTGCCGCAGTTCGAAGGCATGCTGAAAGACTGGATCCGTTCGGGTGCCATTCAGGAAGAAATGGCCAACAAGCTGCAGGAATGGTTTGAAGATGGCTTGCAACAATGGGACATCAGCCGCGACGCACCTTACTTTGGCTTCGAGATTCCCGGCGCGCCTAACAAGTTCTTCTACGTTTGGGTAGACGCACCGGTTGGCTACATGGCCAGCTTTAAAAATTTCTGTGACAGCAACAACGTCGATTTCGACAGCTTCTGGAACAAAGACTCAGACGCTGAACTTTATCACTTCATTGGTAAAGACATTACGTATTTCCACTGCCTGTTCTGGCCTGCAATGCTGGAAGGCGCGGGTTACCGCAAACCAAGTGGCGTAAATATTCACGGCTTTGTAACCGTTAACGGCGCCAAGATGTCAAAGTCTCGCGGTACGTTTATTAAAGGCCGCACCTACCTTGATCATCTGAACCCGGAATACCTGCGCTATTATTTTGCGTCTAAACTGGGTGACGGCGTAACCGATATCGACCTGAACTTTGAAGACTTCGCGCAAAAAGTGAATTCTGACCTGGTCGGCAAAGTAGTGAATATTGCCAGTCGCTGTGCCAGCTTTATAACCAAGCGTTTCGACGGTAAGTTGTCTGACAACGTCCTTGAGCCTGAGCTGGTTGCTCAGTTCCAGAACGCGGCTGAGCCTATTGCTGCGTTGTTTGAAAAGCGCAAATATCATCAGGCCATTCGCGAAATCATGGCGCTGGCTGACAAAGCTAATCAGTTTATCGACACCAACGCGCCTTGGGTAACTATTAAAGACGAAACCAAGCAGCAGTTTACTCATGACGTGTGTTCATTGGGCATCAACCTGTTCCGTATTTTGGTCACCTACCTGAAGCCGGTATTGCCTGTACTCGCTGAAAAGGCAGAAGCCTTCCTGAACGACGAACTGACGTGGGAAAGCAGCCAGTCAGTACTAACCGGCCATGCCATTAACAAGTTCAAGCCAATGATGCAGCGTGTAGAAATGGATAAGATTGAAGCGATGGTTGAAGCATCAAAAGAAAGCCTGGTGGCTAAGCCGAAAATCGATCCGAACAGCCCGCTGGCGAAAGATCCAATCAGTGAAACCATTTCTTTCGACGACTTTGCGAAAGTTGACCTGCGTATCGCGCGCATCGCCAATGCAGAGCACGTAGAGAAAGCCGACAAGCTGTTGCGACTAGAGCTGGATTTAGGTGGTGAAACCCGTCAGGTATTTGCTGGCATCAAATCAGCGTATGCGCCGGAAGACCTGATTGGCAAACACACTGTTATGGTTGCCAACCTGGCACCGCGCAAGATGCGCTTTGGTATGTCTGAAGGCATGGTGCTTGCCGCCGGCCCTGGTGGCAAAGAGCTATACATTCTTGAACCAAATGAAGGCGCCCAGCCTGGTATGCGAGTGAAGTAATGCATTGCCCTGGTTTTGCGCTGGGCTCACTAACATACTCACCTTTCTAAAAAATCCCGGCCCTGTGCCGGGATTTTTGTTTATAACCTACGGGTATTCATACGTCTTCGGAAGTTTCCTTAGTTCCCCGCGTTCGCGGGGATGACGGTAAGGAGGAAGCGGGAACGACGGCTGTAATGGATTGGGGTGACAGATGTATCAAGCAAGGGTGACTGTTATTGGAGAAGCCTACATCTAACGTCGTCCCGGCCTTGCGCCGGGATCTTTTAATACAGCCTACGGATTTTCATACGCCTTCGGATGTTTCGGTAAGTTCCCCGCCTTCGCGGGGATGGCGGAAATGGTGGGTGGAGATGACGGATGTAGTGGCCTGGGATGACCGTTAAGTTAGAACGAGGATGACGGGATTGGAAAGCCTACATCTAACGTCGTCCCGGCCTTGCGCCGGGAACTTTTAATACAGCCTACGGGTTTTCATACGCCTTCGGATGTGTTGGTAAGTTCCCCGCGTTCGCGGGAATGACAGAGATGGTGGGTGGGGATGACGGATGTAGTGGGTGGGGATCACAGATGTGTGGGCGGTGGAGACAAAAATGAGTCGGTGTTTACGGGTGTAGTAAGCGGGATCTCACACTCACCCAGTCTTAGTTCTCGAAGCAGCATCACGCATACTCGCCCCCACGGCAGAGAAACGGGGTTTTACCTTCCACTTTGCCTTAATGGTAGTCATAGGAATTGTACGTTTGCGCGCAAGTAATACGTAAACGGATGAACACCAAGGGCAGTGACGACTGCACCATTGTTGCCAAGCCGCAGGCTGGCCAGCGGCGTGACTGGCAAATAACATAGAGAACAGAATGTGCCGATGTTCTACGACTTCAAACCCCAGTAACTGCAACCAGTCTTTTATACGACCGGCCGAAAAGAAACGAGCAGAATGTAATACATTGCCTCGCTTAATAGGTAGGAACCGGGCAACCCCCGTTAAACTAAACGGGTTAAAACCACTGATAATCACATACCCATTTGCAGTAATCACCCTGTCCACCTCACGCAAAATCTCATGAGGATCCTGCGCAAAATCCAGTTCATTGGCCAGTAATACACCGTCAATACTATTTTCAACGTAAGGTAAATTATCAGAACGCGTAATAATACCTGAGTGCTCAGTGAGGCTTTGAGTTTGTTGAATCTGATGACGAATCGAACAGTCTGACAACGCTATTTCACTGCTCAAATTACCTAGCTTCAGCATGTGATAGCCAAATATACGCTGGCTCAACTCATTGCATACCTGTTCAATGACCAACTTGAGCTCCTCACCACCTGGTAACTCTGACCAGCTGTCGGGATAATGCGGCGGTTTAGGGCGAAAAGCGGATTTCATGGGCTCTGGAATACAATCCTTAACGGTTTAATATGCCACATGTATTGCATGCAACATAACAACTTTATAGTATCTGAGTATCGAAATACAATATGCGAACAAATGATGACGAGTATGCAGGGATTTCCTACGTCGGTGAAGGTAACACCTATTCCGGCGTTTACCGACAACTATATATGGTGTTTGCATAACGGTACCCAAGCGGTAGTGGTTGACCCGGGTGATGCTGCGCCCGTTCTAGCGTTCTGTAAGGAACAGAAGCTGATCCTGTCTGCAATCCTTATCACGCACCATCACCGCGATCATACCGGTGGTATAGCAGCCCTGGCAGCTGCCATTACGGATCTCCCCGTGATTGGTCCTCGCGGTAGTCACATCAATGGCATCACCAAATCGGTAGCACAAGGGGATATCGTCAAGCTCACCGCTATAGGCTGTGAGTTCTCGGTGCTCGAAGTACCCGGTCATACATTGGATCATATTGCCTTTGTTGGTCATAACGCTTTATTTTGCGGAGATACATTATTTGCAGCTGGTTGCGGGCGTTTATTTGAAGGAACGCCCGGACAAATGCATCGCTCCCTGAGTAAAATAAAACGCTTACCGCCAGGCACCGCCATCTACTGCACTCATGAATATACCGAGGCCAACGTCAAATTCGCCCTGGCAGTTGACCCTGAAAATGAACACTTACAAGCGTATTCAGACTGGGTAGCGTCTAACCGGGCCAAAGATACCCCAACCTTGCCTACGGATTTAACGACACAATGCAACGTGAATCCTTTTTTACGTTGTCACGACAATAATGTAGTAAAAAGCGTCAGTCAGTATGCCGGTCTGGAACTTTCGGATGAAATTGCCGTCTTTACCCAGTTACGTAAATGGAAAGATAACTTTTAAGCACGTTCGTCTTTAGTTGAGTTTCTTACGCCAAATACATACAAGTCCAATCAACAGGATGCATTGAGACGCCATTTTGCGTACACTAGCTATGCACCTCATACGATCTAAGGGTAAGTTTTTAAATGAAGTTTAAGTTGTCTGTACTGTCCATTATGGTTACGTCTCTGCTAGCAGGTTGTCAGTTGACAGCACCTGAACAAGTAGAGTCTGAAGTTGCAGACAACCGCACTACGTGTGAGATTGCCCACACTAACATCAACGATCAGGCCGATTGTGAACTGGCGAACGAGGGTGTCATTGAAGTAATGCACCCTACCGAAGAAGTCGAAGTAGACATCGAACCTGCGCCAGAGGCAGCAGAGCCTGAAGTGATTGCCAATCTTTGGATTCGTGCCAGCAATCAATTCGCATTCGATATTCCGGACAACAAGCGCATTGCAGTGCAACGCGACTGGTATTTGAAACATCCGGCTTATATGGAGCGCGTATCCAAGCGCGCCAAACCGTTCCTTCATTACATTGTGCAGCAGATCGAAGCACGTGAAATGCCGTTAGAACTAACGCTGCTGCCAATTGTAGAAAGCGCTTTTGACCCGTTTGCCTACTCTCACGGCAGAGCAGCAGGTATGTGGCAATTTATTCCGGGCACGGCAAAACGCTTTGGCATACAACAAACCTGGTGGTACGACGGTCGTCGTGATGTCATCGCGTCAACAGCGGCGGCCCTTGATTACCTCACGTACCTGAACAAGATGTTCGACGGTAACTGGTTACATGCACTAGCCGCCTACAACAGTGGTGAAGGTCGAGTGGGTAAGGCTATTAAGCGCAATGCAGCCGCAGGCAAGCCCACTGATTTCTGGTCACTGGATTTACCGCGTGAAACCCGGGCCTATGTACCAAAGTTACTGGCGTTGGCTGACATCCTGAAAAATCACGAAAACTACGCGTTTGAATGGCCGGAAGTCGACAACGCGCCGGTTATTGCTACTGTTGATATTGGATCTCAGGTTGATTTAGCCTTTGCGGCCGAACTGGCTGACATGGATTTAAAGTCCCTGCATGCATTAAACCCCGGATTTAACCGCTGGGCGACTGATCCAGAAGGCCCACACCGGTTGGTCCTGCCGTTGGATAAGGCAGAATCATTCAGTCAGCAACTGGCAAACGTCGAACGTAATGAGCGCCTGAACTGGGTGCGCCACAAAATCGAGTCCGGTGACAGTCTGTTAAAACTGGCCAAAGAATACCACACCACTGTCGACGTTATTAAAAGCGTCAATGACATGCAAGGTAATATGATTCGGGTGGGCGACTACATTATGGTGCCCGTCGCACTGAAGAAACTGGACGCCTATTCACTGTCAGAAGATCAACGTCTGGCAACAACCCAAAACAAAAAGCGCGGCAGCTATCAGCTTACGCACCAGGTTAAATCTGGCGATACCCTGTGGGATATCAGCCGCAAGTACGACATCAGCACCCGTTCACTGGCAAAGTGGAATGGTATGGCGCCAACCGATCCGCTTATGCCCGGCAAAACGCTGGTTATTTGGGTGAACGAGGCAAGTGATGAGCAAAAACGCGACGCGATTATGCGCACCCTCACCTACACAGTGAAGCGCGGGGACTCCTTGGCCCGTATTGCTCAAAAATTTAATATCAGAACCAGTGACATTACCAAGTGGAATAACCTAAACCCGAAAAAATATTTACAGCCGGGTCAGAAGCTGACATTACATGTTGACGTAACCCGTCTGAAAAATATCGGCTAGAAGGCAGACACCCAATGTTAAGGATTAACCGGGAAAACCTGCGCAACAGCCACGAAGGCCCATGGTTACTGCTCGACCTGACAATGCTGGGTCTGCTGTTTTTAAACCTGCTGTTTCTGTTATTTGACGGGCTGTACGGCACCGCATTTGTGCAGGAAACTCTGGCTAACTGGTCGCCGGCCTTTGTCAGTTTCTACGAGCCTATTCACCGCAACTTTATTCTTGTCGATTTAATTTTTATTACTATCTTCCTTAGTGAGTTCTTTTTGCGTTGGGCCGTTGCCATCAAACGCAAAGAGCACCTCCGGTGGTACTTTTTTCCATTTTTAAGATGGTACGACTTAGTCGGTTGTATCCCCTTAGGCGGAACCCGAATCTTCCGCTTTCTTCGAATATTCTCGATTTTATATCGCTTGCACAAGCATCAGATTATTGATTTAAACCAGACTGCACTGTACCGGTTTATTGCATTTTATTATGACGTATTTGTTGAAGAGCTCAGCGACCGTATCGTAGTGAAAGTACTTTCAGATGCACAGCAGGATATTGCTGCAGGTTCTCCGCTTATTGAAGATATTACGCAAAACGTACTTGCGCCGCGTCGTCCGGTTATTAGCAACTGGTTATCGAGTATTGTTAATCACTTTGGTCAGTCAATCAACGACAGCAAGCACGGTGATGTTATCCGGCGACATGTGAAAGACAGTGTAGGCAAGGCTGTTCGCGATAATGCTCAGGTATCTACCCTCTCCTACGTTCCGGTCGTCGGTAAAACCATAGAAAACACATTAGAAAGCGCAGTAACCGATATCGTCACGGCTTCCATAGTAAACCTGCTGGCTGATCTTGAAGCTAAAGATCTCGAAGAGTTTTTCGCCCACGGGTTAAAGGATTTCACGCTAGATGAGGAAAACCTGGAAGATGAGTTTTTACTGGTGGTAAACGAGTGTATCGAGGCTATTAAAGGTCACGTCTCGCAACAGCGCTGGAAATCCCACTTAATCGAAAAACAGCAACAAAAACAAGCTGGAAAAACACCCAATATTGTGGACGATACCGATGTTGAAGCACCTTGAGCTTAAAATCCCCCCTGTAGTCATCTTTGTGATTGCGTTGGCTGCTACCTGGTTTGTCAGCGACTTTGGCTGGTTACCACTGCCCTACCCGCTGCGTCCCCTTGGTTTTGTTATTTTTGTTGCTGGCGGCTTTATCGGTGTGGCCGGTGTCATTGCATTCAGGCAGCACCGCACTACCGTGAACCCGCACAAAATTCACAACGCCAGTAATCTGGTAAGCAATGGAATTTTTAATTACACCCGCAACCCCATGTATTTAGGCTTAGTCACGGGTGTTATTGGTGGAGCATTTATCTTTCGCGATGCCAGCGGGTTTATTTTTGCGCTGGCGACCATGTTATATTTGCAACGCTTTCAAATTCAGCCTGAAGAGCGCATGATGCATGAACTTTTTGGTGCCGAATTCGCTGACTATTGTAAGCGCGTCAACCGTTGGCTGAGCCTGCCAGCCAACGATTAGTATCAGGAAGCAATGCGCTCGTAATCCCGGTATTCTGCCTGCCATTGCGCGACCTCAATACACGCCTCTAATTCTTCCCGGGATCGCTTTGGCGCAACACCGTCTGTAACAGCCGCTTCTGCTACCGCCAACGCAATCCGTTTAGACAACGATTTGATTTCGCTAAGCGCCGGTAATAACGGCCCTTCGCCGAGCATCGCCAACGGTGAAGAATCAGCCAGAGCAAAACTTGCGGCCATCAGCATGGCATCGGTTACTCTGCTCGCCCCACAACTAACTACCGCCAGACCAATTCCTGGAAAGATGTAGCTGTTATTGCACTGACTTACGGGCACCCTGTTACCGTCAATTTCAACATCATTGAACGGACTGCCCGTGGCGACTATGGCTTTGCCTTGGGTGAATCGCAACACTTGTTCCGGTGTTGTTTCTGCGCAGCGTACGGGGTTACTCAAAGGCAAAATAACAGGCCGTTCATTGTGCGCCTGCATGGCGCTTATCACCGTTTTATCAAACAATCCAGCACAGCCCGACACACCCAGTAGGATACCAGGTTGAGTCAGTTCGATAACATCAAGAAGTCCGGGGGCCGTATCATGTTGCCAGTGCGGTAGCTGCGCTAAGTCCTGAGCAACCCGCTGTTGGAAATCAGCTAGTCCTGACGCACCGCATACAATGAGCCCGTCTTTATCTATAACGTAAATATTGGCGCGAGCGCTTTGCTCTGTCATCCCTTTCGCCATGAGGCATTTAACCCATTGCTCAGCAATACCACACCCCGCAGAACCTCCACCGACAATAACGACTTTTTGCTGCGTGATATCTGCCTGTTTGGCTTTACATGCCGCTAGCATGGTTGCTGCAGCTACGGCCGCTGTGCCTTGAATATCGTCATTAAAGCAGCAGAATTGATCCCGGTAGCGTTGTAACAACGGCGTAGCATTTGCCTGAGCAAAATCTTCAAACTGAATCAAGGCATCAGGCCAACGAGCGGTAACGGCCTTCATAAAAGCATCCAGAAAATCATTATATGCTTGCCCTGTGATCCGCGGATGCCGACACCCCATGTACATCGGATCATCGAGCAACGCCTGATTATTGGTACCGACATCCAGCATGATTGGCAGCGTGTATGCCGGGCTTATGCCACCACATACGGTATACAACGAGAGTTTTCCAATGGGAATACCCATACCACCAACGCCTTGGTCGCCCAGGCCCAAAATCCGTTCACCGTCCGTCACCACAATCACCTTTACATTGCGCTTAGTAGCGTTGCGAATAATCGTATCGATGCGGTCTTTTTGATGATGAGCAATAAAGAGCCCTCTGGCACTGCGATAGATATCAGAGAATCGCTCGCATGCCTCGCCAACAGTAGGGGTATAAATGATCGGCATCATTTCCTCTATATGATCGGCAATCAATCGGTAAAACAAGGTTTCGTTGTTGTCCTGAATATCGCGCAGAAAGATGTGCCTTTCCATATCGTTGTGACATTGTTGGTATTGCTGATATACCCGGTCCAGTTGTTGCTCTATGGACTCATATTGAGGGGGTAATAATCCTTCCAGATTGAACGCAATTCTTTCCTTTTCACTGAATGCGCTGCTTTTATTTAAGAGTGGCATATCCAGTAACTTGGGGCCTGCATGTGACAGGTACAAAGGTTTTGTTTTTGAAGAAGTCATAATGTTTTTGAAACAGAAAAAAATGCCGGGCGATGCCCGGCATGAAAATTAAAACACCAGAGGTGCAAGCCATACCGCAATGGCGGTAACCAGAAGTATGCTCACAATATTGAGCGCCAACCCTGCGCGAGCCATTTGCGCAATGCTGATGTAGCCTGACGAGAACACAATGGCATTCGGAGGTGTGGCAACGGGCAGCATAAATGCGCAGCTCGCAGCCAAGGTCACAGGCAGGATCAACGTCATAGGTTCGCCGCCCATCTCAAGTGCAATAACCGCCACAACAGGCAAAAACGTCGCTGCGGTTGCCAAATTACTGGTAAGCTCGGTAAGAAAAATCACCAGTGTGGTCGCAGCAAGCACAAGAAACACCATGCCAAACGCATCCATGTTGACCAGGCCTTCACCCAGCCATTGCGCTAATCCACTGCCCGAGACCGCTGCGGCCAAGCTGAGGCCACCACCGAATAACACTAAAATACCCCACGGAATGGCTTTCATGTCTTCCCACTCGAGCAAACTGCCCTGTTTGGCATCGGTTTTACCATTGCCAATGACAAACAGTAACACCGCCGCTGTCATAGCAATGCCGGCATCAGACAGCCCATCGAGTGAGAACCATTTTGCTAACAGCGGTCTTGTCATCCATGCCACTGCCACGAACAAAAATAATATCCCTACTCGCCATTCTTCTTTACGAATCGCCCCCTGAGACTGACGCTGGCGCTCAAGTTCTACCCGCGCCGCTTCAGGCGTACTAAAATCGACCGGGTAAATCCAACGAGTCAGTGACAACCAGGCCAATGGCAACAAGGTTACACTAAGGGGAATGCCTATTAGCATCCACTTAGCAAAGTCCAGCTGCACATCGTAGTTGTCATTCATAAAGCCCACCAAAAACGCGTTGGGCGGTGTGCCTACCAGCGTAGACATGCCACCAATAGTGGCGGCATAAGCAATCCCCAGCAGTAACGACAGTTGAAAGTGCTTTTGTTGAACCGGTGTAAAGTGGCCCTTTTCATCATCCAGCGTAGACAAAATAGACAGCGCAATGGGCAGTAACATCATGGTTGTTGAGGTATTTGTCATCCACATACTCAAAATGGCACTTACCACCATGAATCCCAGAACGATTGAGCGCGCAGAGCTACTGACATAGCTCAGAATAAAATACGCGATTCGCTTGTGCAGGTTGGCTTTTTGCAACGCAAGGGCAAGCATAAAGCCACCAAGAAACAAATAGATAGTGGGGTTAGCGTAAGGTGCAGATGCCGCTTTAATATTCAAGATGCCAAGCTGGGGAAACAGTACCAGAGGCAATAACGCTGTCACAGCCACATGGACCGCTTCGGTTGACCACCAGATTGCCATCCAAATGCCCACCGCGGCGGTAAGCCAGGCCGTGTCGTTAAGGGACTCAGGGGCCGGTATCATCCATACTAACAAAAATGCCAAAGGCCCGGCAAACAGCCCAAACGTTTGATGTGTTGCGCGGTGCGTCGCTTTCGGGGCCGGCTGACCGGCCTCTAAAGATGCTGCTTTACTCACAGTACCCTACTCCTTTGCCTTAGATTCTGCGTTGCCAAGCAGATATTTGTAGGCATAAGGCACAATCTTACCACTGCTGTGACCCACGCCCCTTACCACTTCTAGTTGCCACGCATGTTCAATGTTTCGCTCTACAGCGGTATTCATCGCATAGGCATAAAACGCTAATCCACGCGCATAGACATTGCGGCCCTGCTTATTTGCTGCCGGGCTGTTACTAATGGCTTTTGTTCGAGACCCCAGATCCTGATCGCCGAGAATGATCGTCATAGGTTTCTTCAACCAGCTATCGACATCCTTTGCCTGATAAGGACTGTTTGCCAGTCCAAACGGATACGGAGAATCCGTGTCCGGGAACGTAAAGAAAGCAGGATTCGCCGCAACGGCGCGAGATACCGGCGCATAGGGCCTAGCCAGCATGTAGGTGTGAACGAAACCGCCTCCTGCAGAATGGCCGTACAAGGCAAATGTCTTCTGAGCAGAGCCAAAACGCTCGGTAAAATCGTAGAACACCTTTTCGGGCACACTGTAAAACTGCACCGACTCGGGCCGTGGGCCTCCCAAAGGTGTCACAATGCCCCCAAGGTTATACTGATATTCGTCTTCGCAAACCTGCAAACTGCAGCCTAACGCCAGCACAATAAAGTTGTGTTGCCCTGCCAGCGTGAGCCATTGATCACGGTATGCATCGGCATTACGGCGAGCTCCGGGTACCACAATCATTATTGGCGTATCCGCATTGGCGCCTTTAGGAACAATGTATTCAACGGTAATATCGCCACCCGCCCATTTTTTAAACGCATAGCGACCCACTTCCTGTTGTTTCCAGGGTTGAGTGCCCGTAGCCGCACACGCACTTTGAGACAGAGCCAGGACACAAAGCCAAATGGCCAGAGAAAATTGTTTAAGCATAGTTGTCTTCTGGTTATGGGGCGGCAGAGTGCCGCCCGGAATTAGCAATAGAGATTAAAAGCTGGCACGTACGTCCATATAGAAGTAACGACCATAATCGCGATGCGCGTCCTCAAAGAACCCGAAACTGGATGCAGCCAACGGTGCCCGCTCATCGGTCAGGTTTTTAATACCCAGTCTGAAACGGGTATCCACTGACTCGATTTGTACTTTGTAATCAACCGTCGCATCGAACGTAGTCATGGCCGGAATGTTATAACGCGTGCCATCTTCCAGCGTTAATTCGCTTTGATAGAAGCTACCAATACGGTATCCCGATAACGTTGCACCAAACACATCGCCACGCCACATAAAGCGCAGGCTGTGCTTTTCTTTCTGATTACCGTTGCGACGCACCAGGTCCGCAAAGCCCATTACCGGGTAATTCGCTGGAAGTACACCGCTTTCTTGTGCTTCGACCAATTGCGTGGCTAGCCCGCCCGCTTCCTGTTCAAATTTATCCAGAAATGACGCGTTGTAGTCAATCTTAAAGCGACCATAGTCAGTTTTTACTGAATAGTAGACCCCAAGATCATGTCCACTGACCGTGCGTTTATCGAGGTTTGCGTAGCGGTCGTCGATATAGTTGATTTGGCCAGCTGCACAAATACCAGCAGCTTCATAGTAAGCCGCTTCATCCGGGTCGATTTCACCTCGGTTCACACTGCTGTTAAACGTTGCGCTGCCACAGTTAGCAGTACCCTGTTCCAGTCGGGACAATAAATCCAGCAGTGAGTGATTCTCCTCACCGAACAAACCAATGGTGTTTTCCTTTTCGATACTCCAGTAGTCCAGCGTAATCGCCAACCCGTCTAACGGTTCTACAACAATACCGATCGAGGTATTATCAGATTCTTCCGGTTTAAGCGCCTGGCTGCCCTGAGCAATACGCTGCAAGGAGTAGTTACAGTCCAGTACATCCTGCCCCGGGTCACCGCCATTTTCTGCAGCGTATAGACACGCGTAGTCAGTTCGCGTTTGCGTACGCGCTACAATTTCTTCGTTAATGGTCACCAGATTGGGCGCACGGAAAGCCTGTGACCATGAGCCACGCAGCAGCACAGGTTCAAAAGGACGATAACCGAATGCAACTTTACCCACCGTGGTATCGCCCACATCGGAAAAATCTTCGTATCGCGCTGCCACCTGGATATCCAGGTTGTCCAACAATGGAATTTGTAGCTCAGCAAACAGCGACGTCACCGAACGACTGCCTGAATTGTCAGGTGTTGGGCTGGAATTCACGACATCTGACACAAAGGGGTACGTGTCGCCCTGGGCATCAGTAAACTGAATGGTGCCATCAAGGCGTGGATCACGATCGTCTTTAAAAGACTCATGACGGTATTCCACCCCGGATACAAACCCGACTAATCCACCGGGTAACTCGAATATACCCGGATTAGAAAACTTAACGTCAAAGGTCTTAAGTTCGGATTCGCTCTTGCGGTACACATCGATAAGCGCGCGTTCGATATTTGAATTTACACCAATGGCAAACGGGTTATAGGCGTTTTCAGTGGTGTCGTTCAATGCTTCCTGCATCAATGTGTTGGACACCCGGTTACGTGTCACATCATCCTTGGTGTCTTTTGACCAGGAAACCGCCGTTTCCCAATCCCACTCGCCCCAGTATCCACGAAGTCCTTGTAACACGCGGAAAGTTTCACCGCTGTTATCAACAATACGTGGGTATTCTGCAAAGCGGTAGTTGTCGATTGTCAGCGCCAATCCTTCACAAGGTACTCCCGCCGCCACGGTGGCGTTATCCAGTCGATTTGGTGAGCCACATGGGCCGAACGGATTGTAATAATTGTCTGCTGCAACAATCAGACGCGACGAAGAGAACGAGGCGGTTGGATGACGACGCAGATTTGTATTGGACTTGTACGCCATCAATTCGGTAAAGGCTTCCCAACCATTATCGAGCGTATGGTTAACGTTAATAAATACATTGGTGCGATCAAGTTTTGACGTCAGATCGCGATTTTGATTCATGTTAAAACGTACCGTCCCCTGCCCGTCTGGCGCAGCACAAAGGCCATTACCTAGTTCCCAGGTACAGCGTGGATCGCCACTTGGGTAGGTTTCAAATTCGCCCGAGCGGTCAACCAGACCATCGGCGCGCAGCGGATTACTGGAAGACACACTGTCTACAATATCAAACTGACCATACAACGAGTTCGCGCTGGTGCTATCAAACTCAGGGTGACCAAACCAAGGCGAGTCCGGTGATACACGATCGCTTAAGTCGGCATTGCTCCAGCGAGGGTCGTCCTGTGAATTAACGCGGTCACGTTGATAGTAATTAGCAATGACACCGATATTTGTTTTACCCCCGTTGACTGTTTTGCCCCAGTGCAGGGATAGGGTCTGATCGTTGCGCGGCAGGTGTTCAAACTCCTGCCACTTCACGCGAATATCAAAGCCTTCATAGTTGGTTGGTGTAACCGTATTCACCACGCCAGCCACCGCATCGGCGCCATAAATAGCGGATGCGCCATCGCGCAATACTTCTACTCGTTTGGCACCAAATACCGGAATGATTTGCGAATTCACGGTATTCACCGGGACGAAACTACCGCCAACCTCTTCGGTTTGATACGCTGCGGAGTTGACCATTCTGCGTCCGTTGATCAGCACCAGTGTATTACCTGTACCAATGTTACGCAGATTAAACGCACCAACATCACCCCGGGCCGCATTGACACCACCACTTATGTTGCCGGCTTCATTAAAGAAGTTCTGACCGTTTTCCGGGATCAGTTGCAGCAGGTCGTCACCGGAATCAATGCCCATGGCGGCGATGTCTTCCGCGTCGAGGTGCGAAACGGCCAGCGCTTCGCTGATTTCGGCGCCTTTGATTTGAGACCCGACGACGGCAATTTTTTCTATTTCGTCTTCTTTGGGGGTTTGAGGTTGAGACTGAGCAAGTGTGCAGGGTGACAGCGTTGCGGCCAATGCCAGTGCGCAAACGGGCGAAATGCGGTGGCGCGAACTGCGAATGACCTGGGTAATTTTATTAATCATTGTTATACCTTTCGAGAGTAAAATGTGTCCTCAGAACGTAAATGCCAAGCGTGCTAAATTAATTCTCGCAGTCATTTACATCAACGCAACAATTGCAAAGACCTTGCCAGCCACCAAATAAAATTAATTAATACTTTTAAATCAATAGATTAAGAAAATTCAGGCTAAATTTAAAGCAACACTATTTTAACAAACAGGCGGGATATCACACGTAAAATAAATGTAAATGGGTGGATTCCCACCCATTTCTATGAAGGGCTGTCAGGGCAATTTAAAATCGTCTTTTACCAAGCCGTATTTACGCATTTTGTCGTAGAGTGTTTTTCTTGGCAGGCCGAGTTGTTGCTGGACCTCAATGAGCCGTCCATCGTGTTCCCGCAACGCAGATTCGAGTACATCCCGTTCATAACGAGCAACTCGCTCTGCCAGGGTTAGTTCGCCATCAGCTTCAACATCAGACGGTTCATCAAATACGGTTTGCCCACCCATTAACACAAAGCGCTCGGCAGCATTGCGCAGTTCACGAATGTTTCCAGGCCAGTTGTGCTGTTGCAAGCGCACCAGTTGTTCGTTGGTTAAACGCGGTGCGTCAGTATTAAACCGCGAACTCGCCAGCGCGGCATAGTGTTGAAACAACAGCGAAATATCGTCTTTTCGCTCACGCAATGGTGGGATCTCAACGTTGATAACATTGAGCCGGTAGTACAGGTCTTCGCGGAACTCGCCCTTTTCTACCAACTCCAACAAGTCAATCTTAGCGGCCGCAATCACCCGGATATCCAAGTCAACATGCCGGTTACTTCCCAGCGGCTCAATGCGCCTGTCTTCAAGCACACGTAATAACTTGATTTGCAATGCCATTGGCATGCTTTCAATTTCATCCAGAAAAAATGTGCCACCGTTAGCGTGTTCAATTTTCCCTACCCGCTTCTTTTGTGCACTGGTGAAAGCACCGGCCTCAAAGCCAAACAATTCACTTTCGATCATGGTTTCCGGAATGGCACCACAGTTTATGGCCACAAAGTTTTCATTCTTACGATGGCTGTTATAGTGCAAAAAGCGGGCGACCAAATCTTTACCGGAGCCGGTTTCGCCTTTAATCAGTACATCAGCCGGGATATCTTTGATTTGCATAAGCAAACGACGAAGAGCTTTGATCTTGTGGGTATTGCCCAGTAATCGCGGGCCAGCGCCGGTTTGCGCATCCAGTTCATCTTTCAGCTCACGATTCTCCAGCACAAGAGTACGCTTTTCACCCGCGCGTTTGAGCACATCTAACAGCACCTCATTGGAGAATGGCTTCTCAATAAAGTCATAGGCCCCTAGACGCATAGACTCAACCGCGGTAGAAATGTCACCATGCCCCGTTAGCATGACAATGGAAAACTCATCGTCGAGTTTTAAGGCTTCACGAAGAAATGCCACACCATCCATACCCGGCATATTGATGTCAGACAGCACGACACCGGGCCAATCCCTATCGAGCTTTTTCATCGCGTCCCTGGCATCACTAAACACTTCGGTGTGATAGCCTTCCATATTGAGCAGCTGCTTTAATGCCTGCAAGATAGTGGGTTCGTCATCGATAATGTAAATCGGTATGCTCATTAAGCTTACTCTGCATTCATTGGCAAGGAGAGTGTAAACACCGCACCTTGCTCAGGGTGATTCATTGCGCGAATGTCGCCGCCAAACGAGGCCATAATCCGCTGAGAAATGGTCAGCCCCAGTCCAAGGCCACGACCTTTGGTGGTGTAGAAAGGTTCAAACACACGGGCCAGTTGTTCCTCGCTAAACCCTGGCCCGAAATCTCTGACCGTTAAACACAGCGACGTCGTATTGACCTCAACTGACAGTTCAATTTTAGGTTCGGCTTGCTCTTCCTGGGCTTGTAACGCGTTATTCAAAATATTCACCAATACCTGTTCCAGCGGCACTGCCTCTCCCATAACCTGTAACTGGTTATCAAAAGGCTCTATCTGAATATGCGTTTTCATCTTCGAGATCTTTGACTCAAGAATGGATAACGAGGCATTAATCGTATCAGCCACTCTCACTGGTCCGGTTTTCCCGGCTGACTTTCGGGCAAACAGCTTGTATTGGGCCACGATCGTAGCCATCTTTTGAATGAGTTTGATGATTTCGTCTGTTGTTTCGCCAAAGGCCTCAGTCTTGCCTTTGTTTATCATCAATCGCAACGTTTCACTGTAAGTGCGTAACGCGGTTAACGGCTGATTCAGTTCATGGTTAATACTGGCAGACATCTCACCTAACAACGCCAGTTTTCCAGCCTGAATTAATTCGTTCTGGGTTTCTTTTAACCGTTGCTCCGTTATGCGTTGCTTATCTATCGTTTCCACCAACGTATTGTTGGTTTGCTGAAGCTGGGCTGTACGCTGTTCAACACGCAGTTCTAATTGCTCATTAACCGCAGCTAGTTGTCGTTGAGCAATGACATTTCGACGCCAGGACATGCTTAGTAACGCAACCAAAACAAACAGCACGATAGCGCCAATAAGTATCCAGCCCATTAACACATAGGCCTGATTTATCGGTGTTAGGGCGATAAGATGCCAGCCCACCTGAGACATGGTTTTATCTGCAATTAAATACGTCCTCTGTTGCGAGAGGTACTGCAACGTCAACGTATCCAGTTCAAGTAATTCGTCTAATGAATGTTGTTTGGTTAACAGGGGAATGGGACCGTTACCGTATTGCTTTTGGCGGATGATCTCGGCTCTGACTGCATCAGGTAACGTCACCAGTGAACTGTAATTCCATGCCTCGTGGGAACTGTAAAAAACGGCACCATGGTCGTCGGTCACCATGAGCTCCGAATCGGCATTGGCGTTGTAATCTTCAATCACCGACAACGCGACTTTGACAACCAGTGCACCAATAATACTTTCATTATTATGAACCGGGAATGAAAAATAATATCCGCGTTTACCCGATACTGTCCCAAGCGCAAAATAGCTGCCTTCTAACCCACTGATGGCTTGCTGAAAATAAGGGCGGAATCCGTAATCATTACCCACAAAACTGTCGGCCTGATCCCAATTACTGGACGCCAGGGTTAAACCTGTTGCCGATAACAGATACACCGCATCACTGCTAAGAGATTGGTTGTAGGTATCCAACAAGTCGTTCACCCGTTGAACATTTCCCTTGTCGGGGTTAGTTAGTACATCGCTGATTGCCGGATGTAACACCAGCACTCGCGGCAACGTACGATATTTATCAAGTTCAATATCCAGCCTGCTTGCCACGTCCTGAATATCCTGCTCCGCACTTGCTTTTACGGCTTCTATTACCTGGGTATAGGCAAGCAACCCGACTACCATCAGGTAACAAACAAACAGGATAAAAGTGATAATGCGGAACATAGGACTCCTCGTAACAGGCAGTCTTTATATACCGTTAACAATTAGAACACAAATGCACGTTTGCCGCGTATTCGACAATGCGTCGCCGATACACCCAAGCTTAATCAGGCATAAAAAAACGCCTGTAAGGGTACTTACAGGCGTTTAATTTAAAACAAAAAAATGGGTTACTGACGACGCCAGGTGGTACCCGAAGCACCATCTTCAAGCACAATCCCCATTGCGGTTAACTTGTCTCGAGCGTCATCTGCCGCGCCCCAGTCTTTGGCTGCACGGGCATCATTTCGCGCTTTGATCAGTGCTTCGATTTCTGCCGCGTCATCGTCGCCACCTGATTGCAGGAACGCTTCCGGGTCGCGCTGTAAAAATCCTAAAATACCACCGATCCCCTTTAAAACTGCTGCTAACTTGCCGGCTTCTTCTGCATTTTCTTTTTGCTTGTTTAAGTCACGGGCCAGATCGAACAACACGGAATACGCTTCCGGTACATTCAGGTCGTCATTCATCGCCGCTTCGAATCGCTCCAGATAACCGCCATAGCTTAAATCGGTGACACTGTTTACATCAACACCGCGCAATGACGTATATAACCGTTCCAATGCAGACTTGGCTTGATCGATGTTGTCCTGAGAATAACTCAACTGACTGCGATAATGTGCCGACATCAGGAAGAAACGCAGGATTTCAGCATCATGCTCTGCCAGTACATCTCGTAACGTAAAGAAGTTGCCCAGCGACTTGGACATTTTCTCGTCGTTTACCTGCACCATGCCCGTGTGCATCCATGTGTTTACATACGGGGTATCGAATGCACAGCAGCTCTGTGCCACTTCATTTTCATGGTGAGGAAAAATCAAGTCTGAACCACCGCCGTGGATATCAAAATGCTCCCCCAGGTGTTTGTGATTCATGGCGCTACATTCAATATGCCAGCCCGGACGCCCTTCTCCCCAGGGTGATGTCCAGCTTGGTTCGCCCGGCTTCGCGGTTTTCCATAGCACGAAGTCAAGCGGATCGTCTTTACCCTGGGCCACTTCAACACGCGCACCGGCTTGCAACTGTTCCAGGTTTTGACGGCTTAATTTACCGTATTCGTTGTACTTACTTACATCGAAAAGCACATCGCCACTGTCAGCCTGATAAGCGAAGCCTTTGTCCATTAAGCGCTGAATCACGTCAATGATCTCATTCATATGGCCGGTAACACGGGGTTCCACATCAGGCTCAAGCAAATTTAACGCGGCGAAATCCTCGTGCATCATGCCGATGGTACGTTCCGTGAGCGCTTCAGCCGTTTCGTTATTCGCGTTTGCGCGGGCAATGATTTTGTCATCGACATCAGTGATATTGCGCACATACTTTACGTCATAGTTAAGGTGACGTAGGTAACGCACCAGCACATCAAAGCTCAAATACGTGCGGGCATGGCCCATATGTGACAGGTCGTACACAGTTATGCCACACACATACAGTCCCACCTTCCCTTCAACCAGCGGCTGGAAGCGCTCTTTCTGTCGGGTTTTGGTGTTAAACAGCTGCAACATAACGGTAGATTCCTCAATATCCTTAAAATTGGAGCGGAAGTTTAGCACTGTCGCGAATGAGTTGCTACGCTTTAACCTGTCCAGCGTGGATAAGGACTTTTAGCCACGCGTCAATTGGGCTACTATTGCAAAAATCTGATTCAGCGACACAACAACAATAAGGTTAACTAGTATGGTGACGTTAAAAACAAACTTTGGTGACATTACCCTGGAACTTTTTGCCGACAAAGCACCAAAGACCGTTGAAAACTTTTTGTCTTACGTTAAAGACGGCTTCTACGACGGTACTATCTTCCACCGTGTAATCGACGGTTTTATGATTCAGGGTGGCGGTATGACGTCAGACATGGAACAGAAAAATACCAAAGACCCTATCGAAAACGAAGCCAACAATGGTGTAGCTAATGAAGCGGGTACCATTGCCATGGCCCGTACCAACGACCCACACTCTGCCACAGCTCAGTTCTTTATTAACGTAAAAGACAATGACTTCCTGAACTTTAGCAGTGAGTCAATGAATGGCTGGGGTTACTGTGTTTTCGGTAAGGTAACCGATGGCATGGACGTCGTTGAAAAAATCAAAAACGTGAAAACTGGCAACTATGGTTATCACCAGGACGTGCCTGTTGAGCCGGTAGTGATTGAAAATGCTGTCATCAGCGAATAAGATGCACGCCGATTAAAAAGCGCAAGGGAGTCAGAGACTCCCTTTTTAATGCCAACAGACTGATTTTGCATGCCATTTACCTATTTCATTGCTGACATTCATTTAAGTGCTGAACGCGAAGACATCACCCGGTGTTTGCTGGAATTTCTTGCCTCAGACGCGATTCAGGCTGAAGCACTCTATGTGCTGGGTGACTTATTTGAATTTTGGTTAGGCGATGACGACGTAACGCCCCTGTCAGAAGAAATTGCCGCAGCCTTTAATGCGTTATCTCAGTCGATTCCGGTGTACTTTATTCATGGCAACCGTGATTTTGCCATTCGCCAGGGCTGGGCTGACAAAGCAGGTATGACCCTACTGCCTGAACAGTACGTCATTGACTTATATGGTGAGCCGACGCTCATCATGCATGGCGACGAACTTTGTACCCTCGATGTGGCCTATCAAAAGTTTCGCAAGAAAGCCCGTGGATGGTGGTGGCCAAGATTAGTTGGCGCCCTTCCCTTGTGGCTAAGGCGCAACCTTGCCCAACGCGGCCGTAAAACCAGCCAGAAAAACCAGCAGAAACTCACGGCTGAAATTATGGACGTGACGTCAGAAGAAGTGGTAAAGGTCATGGAGCACCACAACGTCACCAGAATGATTCACGGACATACACACCGTCCTAATATTCACTCCCTTACCGTGAATGACAAGCCTGCGCACCGCATTGTGCTGGGCGACTGGTACACACAAGGCAGTGTATTACGCGTCAGTGCCGTTGATGTCAGCCTGGAAAAACGCCAGTTCAATTAATACTCGCTGTCACAAAACTGCCAAGCTTATGTAAGATTTCTGCCAACAAAGCTTCATCTTGGTTTCAATTAACATTCATAAAACCCCTCTAGGCTAATTGCACTCGGATGCCAGACCAAGATATTGATTCGCAATCAAATCCTCCTGCGCCTATCCGATGAATCTCGTTTAAGCAGCAACATCGCTGCAAAACATAAAAATTAAAAGTCACTATTGGGAATATCACAATGAAACTGAACTGGAAACTCACTGCCAGTGCTGTTGCAATGGCTGTATCTTCAGGACTGCATGCTGATGTTCTGCCCACTTACCAGGCAGAAAGTGCGTGGTTTACTGACGCGCAATCGAAAATCGAACAAAAGCTCGAAGTAAACAACAAGTTCAAAGCGAAGAACGTTATTTTATTTGTTGGCGACGGTATGGGTGTTTCAACCCTTACAGCAGCCCGTATCCTGAAAGGCCAAAACGCAGGCGAATTGGGTGAAGAAGGTTACCTGACCTTTGAAGAGTTTCCTCACTCAGCGTTAGTAAAAACCTATAACGTTGATGCGCAGACGCCAGATTCAGCGGGTACCATGACGGCCATGATGTCCGGCCTGAAAACCGATGTGGGTGTGATTGGTGTCGATGAAGACATCGAGCGTGGCAACTGTGCCACTGTAGCGGGTAACGAAGTCGTTACCGCATTAGAGTTAGCCGAAATCAAAGGCCTGTCAACTGGCGTTATTTCAACTGCTCGTATCACGCACGCTACGCCTGCTGCTACCTATGCTAAGTCAGCTGACCGCAACTGGGAAGACGTATCTGACATGCCAGAAGAGGCGGTTACTGCTGGCTGTACTGATATTGCAGACCAATTGGTAAATTTTGAAGCCAACCTTGAAGCGCGCTACACCGGTATCGATGTAGACGGAATCGAAGTTGTCATGGGCGGCGGACGCCGTCACTTCCTGCCAAAAGATGAAGCCTTTAATAGCGCAGATGCAGTAAGCAGCGTCGAAGGCGACCGTACTGACGAGCGTGACCTGACCAGCGAATGGCAGGACATGTATGAAAACGGCGTTTACATTATCGATCAGGCAGGCTTTGATGCCATCGATACCGAGACCACTGAGCGTGTATTCGGTTTATTTAACGAATCACACATGCAATATGAAGCTGACCGTGCAAATGATATTGCGGGTGAGCCATCGGTTGCCGAGATGACTGAAAAAGCCATCAATATTCTGGACAACAACGACAAAGGTTTCTTCCTGATGGTTGAGTCTGGTCGTATTGACCATGGTCACCACGCTGGCAGTGCATACAACGCTCTGACAGATACACTGGCCTTTGAAGCTGCTGTAAAAGCCGCATACGAAAACACCAACCCGGAAGAAACCCTGATTCTGGTAACGGCTGACCACAGCCACGTATTTACCATTGCGGGTTATCCAAAACGCGGTAACCCGATTCTGGGCAAAGTCGTCAACGTAGGTTCTGAAGAGCCGGCAACCGCCGCTGATGACATGCCTTACACCACATTAGGTTACACAAACGGTCTGGGTCATCAGGATCTGGGCACTGAAACAGACGCCGATGCGGTATATGCCTATGACGCCAATACTGGTCGTATGGATTTAACTAACGTTGATACCACTGCGTCTGGTTATCACCAGGAAGCACTCATTCCACTTGGTTCTGAAACCCACGCGGGTGAAGACATCTCTCTGCACGCAACCGGCCCTGGCAGCCAGTTAGTGCAAGGTGTTGTAGAACAAAACGTGGTATTCCACCTGATTAATCAGGCCCTGGATCTGGTAGAAGAATAAGCGGAGTTATAACCATGAATTTATTTAAACTAAGTGTTGTTGCCGCTGCCGTAATCGGTTTGAGCGCATGTTCTCTTGATGGTGACGACGGCAAAGACGGTGTAAACGGTACTAACGGTGTTGACGGTGTAACCAGCCTGGTTATGCAAACTGAACTGGCTGTAGGCGACGCTAACTGCCCTAACAGTGGTGTGCAAATCGACTCCGGTCTGGACAGTGATGGCGACGGTTCACTATCGGCTTCAGAAATCACTAAAACCAGTTATGTGTGTGTGCCAGCAGCCTCTTCTGTTGATTCTGCTGAACTGCTGACCTCGTTAAACAACGATTGGTTCGTTGAAGCTGCAGCGGAAGTAGAAGCCAACAAAACCGTATGGTTAGAAGCCACTGGCGCATTGTCTACCAGCAGTCTGAACAGCAACAATGTTGTGGTCACCAGCAAGGCTGATCTGGAACGTACAGTCACGTCACTGCGCGGTCAGGCAAAGAACATCATTTTGTTCATCGGTGACGGCATGGGCATTTCAACCGTGACTGCAGCCCGTATTCTTGACGGTCAGATGAAAGGTCTGGACGGTGAAGAAAACAAGCTGAGCTTCGACAAATTCCCGTTTGCAGGTTTGTCTAAAACCTACAACGTTGATGCACAAACACCAGATTCCGCCGGTACTATGACCGCCATGATGTCAGGCCTTAAAACCGACGTAGGCGTCATTGGTGTGGATGAAGACATCGAGCGTGGCGAGTGTTCAACCGTTGCGGGTAATGAACTGGTTACCGCACTGGAGTTGGCGGAAATCGCGGGTAAATCTACAGGTGTCATTGCGACTGCGCGTATTACTCACGCCACCCCTGCTGCCACTTATGCCAAATCTGCTGACCGCAATTGGGAAGATATCTCAGATATGCCTGCAGAGGCAGTTGCTGCTGGCTGTACGGATATTGCTGACCAGTTAGTTAATTTCGAAGCAAACCTGGAAGCCCGTTATGACGGCCTGGACGTGGACGGTATCGAAGTGCTCATGGGTGGCGGTCGTCGTCACTTCCTGCCAAAAGATGCCAGTTTCAACAGCCCCGATGCAGTGAGCGCCGTTGAAGGTGACCGTACTGATGGTCGTGACCTGACAGCCGAATGGGCAGCCATGTATACCACAGGTACGTATGTGTATGACCAAATGGGCTTTAACGCCATTGACACTGAAACCACCAGCAAGGTGTTTGGTTTGTTCAACGAGTCACATATGCAGTACGAAGCTGACCGTGCAAACGATGTTGCAGGTGAGCCATCACTGACAGAAATGACCGAAAAAGCCATTCAGGTACTGGATAACAACAACGATGGCTTCTTCCTGGTTGTTGAATCTGGTCGTATCGACCACGGTCACCATGCAGGCAGTGCATACAATGCGCTGACGGATACTATTGAGTTTGCTAATGCAGTTGCTGCTGCAGACGCAATGACCAGTGACGATGATACGTTAATTATTGTAACCGCTGACCACAGTCACGTATTTACCATTGCCGGTTATCCGAAGCGCGGTAATCCGATTCTGGGTAAAGTGGTTAACGTTGGATCAGACGAACCGGCAACTGCTGCTGACGACCTGCCCTACACCACGCTCGGATACACCAATGGCTTAGGCTTCCGCGATCTGGGCGATGAAACGGATGCAGACGCTACGTATGCCCTTGCGGAATCTACCGGTCGTCAGGATCTGACTGATGTAGATACGACTGCTTCTGGTTACCACCAGGAAGCGTTAGTACCACTGGGTTCTGAAACTCACGCCGGTGAAGACGTAGGTATCTATGCAAAAGGCCCAGGCGCCTGGTTAGTGAATGGCACCAACGAGCAAAGCGTGATTTTCCATGTAATGGACTACGCGGGTGACATCGTCAACCAAGCTGAGCAAGCAATGGAATAATCCATCGTTATAAGTAACAAACGAGGGTTGCCGCTAAGCGGTAACCCTTTTTGCGTATTTAACAACGTTACACCCTGAGTAAAATAGAGACATACGATGTACAAAGCACTTGTTTTATCAATCGGTTTTAGCCTAATCACTCAAACGGCATACGCCGAAAACTGTGAAGCCCAAGCCTCCACCCTCCTTGCTGAATATAAAATTCATACACATTCTGCAAAAGGCGACAAAACGAAATTACTAAACTTGTGGCGACAGCAGGATGTCGTTGCTCATGAGTATCCGCAGACGCGGATTACCGAAGCCTGGGAACATGTTCAAAATCGATTGATAAAACCGACGCGCTATTTCGATGAACACAAGCGCGCCATTGAGTATCAACCGGGCGAATCGGTGCACGGTAAAACGGAAACCAGCTGGACGTATCGGAATCAGTTGTTCAGCGATACCCTACTTGCCAGTATGACGCCGGGTCACATAGAAGGCGAAGGTTGTCAGCAACAACAGATCTATACATTAGACAAAGACGATGCAAAATGGACCTTGGTGTGGTTGCCAAAGCTTCACATTGCAACGTCATTTACTGTAACGTCTCCCTCACAAACGATTGAGTGGAATCTGACTGACCTGACGTTTGATGCAAAATCGATAAGCGCCTTTTTTGCGTCACGGTTTGCTTATCAAACTACAGATTTTGCCGACATTGGCGATGACCATACCGATCCGTTTTTAACCAAGATGGTCCATCAGGGATTCATTGAAAAAGGCGCGTCCGGATACTACAACACAGAGGGGGAGGCGATTGGCGAAGGCCACCATCACTAAGCGGTCATTCCCCTTACAACTCCATCCACGAGACGGCGTATACCGCCGTCCGTTTTTTTATACCTAAGAATCCTTCCCTCAACTGGCAAGTTCGCCTAAATGTGTTATACACAATGATGGCTACTTAATTTAATGCAATACGCATTAATAACACCGTGCATCAAGGAAGGTGATAATGACGGTTTGGTTACTCTCGCAAGATAACTTCATTTATGGCTCCATACTCATAATTCTGCTCGTAGTGCTACTTATCGAGTGTCTTGGGTTACTGTGCAAAGCTGATGTATTCGGTCTTTTTGACCATCATCAATACGGTTTACTGTATTCAAAACACATCCCCCCTGAACATTTAACCTCCTACTGGTATTCAGTATCAGGCAGTGGCTGGCTTTTATTATTCTTATTTTTGTTCAGTTTACAGGGCCTCGCTATTCAATACTGCTTTAAACAATATGCTGATGTGATGGTGTCGGAATTCTGGATCTTCACGGTAAGTGGCACATTAAGCATCACCATGGTAGCTACCGTATTTTTGCGATTTCAATTTTTAATGCGGCGGGCACTAATAGCATCACCACCGGAAAACCAGGAAGAAGCTACTCAGCATGAACTAACAGGTGCCGTTGCCAAGGTAGTTACGCCACCAAAAGAAAATGCCATTGTTGCTGACGCTATTGTGTTGGATCATCAAAACAAACTACATCAATTGAAAGTTAAACCTCTGGAGTCCAGTGAGCAGTTTGCAGCAGGCGACAAAGTCATTTTGATCCACAAAGGAATGAGCTGCTGGCTGGCATCCAGAAGTAAACAGCGCTAGCTAAATATTAAACTAATGGCTATTCGTAAAATGATTCAGGCAGCTCTACAATATAAGGGTCGATTAATATTATAGAACTGCTGGGTGTCATGTTGTTTCGAATTCGATTAGTATTGTTGCTCAGCACTTTTTTGACTGTTCCTGCATTTGCACAGCAGAGTGTAGGCTGTGTTACAACACATTACCCTCCCTACACGATATTCAACGAGGATAGTCCCCCAACCGGCAGAGACATTGGTTTACTCAGAGGCTTATTCAAAGCCATGAACTGGGACGTTGAGTTTATTGATATTCCCTGGGGCAGGTTAAAACGTTCAATAGGCAGTGAACCTTTTCAGTGTTATTTTTCATTAGCGAATATTGAAGACAGAAGTGAACACCTCTCCTTCTCGAGCGTTCCTTTACACGTCACACAATATGCTCTTTTCTATCGTGCATCTATCCCTGAAGCCCAATTGCAAAACTGGCGGGGATTGCGAATAGGAGGCGTCAGGGGCATTACCGTTTCCGACAAGTTCATTCGTCAATACAATATAAAACCTGACGATTTCATTTATCTTGATTCGAACGAAAGCCTGGTAGAAATGCTCGATCGGGGTCGAATAGACGCATTTGTTACTAACCAGATTGTTGGGAACATGCTCACCCGCCATCATCAGGATATTGCCTCGTTTGTCATATCCACGCTGGATGTGCCGGTCTATCTTGCGGTTGATAAATCCATGAATATTGACATGAACAAAGTCGACGAAGTCCTTACCAAGCTTGTTGAAGAACAGCAAAGAGAAATGGCGAGTAACCAATAATCAGCGCGCCATGTTCTGCGCGCTGTATAACACCCGCTCCAAAGCGAAGCGAACAATTAGTGTTGGGTGAGTTGCGAGACAGCACCTACCACTAACTCAGCCCCATCCTGAATTTCCTGAATAACAGCCTGGGTTTCATTGAGTTGTTGTAACGCTTCCATGGCACTTTGCTTACTGACATTGATTGAATTTACGGCCGCTTCGGCTAACTGACTATTCTCTGCAACCACATGCACAATCTCATCTGTCGACTTTGTTGTTCTGAATGCCAGTTCCCTTACTTCATCAGCAACCACAGCAAAGCCCCTGCCCTGATCGCCTGCCCGCGCAGCTTCAATCGCCGCATTTAATGCCAACAGGTTAGTTTGATCGGCAATGCCGCCAATCGCCTGAATAATTTTGCTGATCTCCTGAGACTGCTTGTTCAAAGCGTCAATGCTTGCTGATGCCTCCGACATTTTATCAACCAAAACCGACATCATGTCAGCAGTAGATTGCATTAACGCATGTCCGCGGTTGGAACTGTCACCTGTTTGCCGCGATGTCTCGTAAGCCATATCAGCCGCTTCTGCGACTCGTTGCTCTTGCTCGACTTGTTCAGTAATGTCACTGGCAAATTTCACGCAGCGGGTTAGCTCACCATAGGCATTAAAAATAGGGTTATACGACCCTTCCAGCCATATCTCTCTGCCCTGTTTATTTACGCGCTTATAACGTGATACAAAAAATTCGCCGCTTTTAAGTCGCTGCCAGAAATCAGCATACTGCGCGCTTTCAGCCTCTTCTCGGGTACAAAACATGCGGTGATGCTTGCCTTTTACCTCATCAACCGTATACCCCATTGTTTTGCAGAAGTTCTCGTTGCAATCCAACACTACGCCATCGATGGTAAATTCAATAACCGCCGTAGAGCGCTTGATCGCCTTTATCATGTTTTCGTTCAGGCGAGAGGAATTAATGGTGCGGGTTAGGTTATTAGCAAACAAATCGATTGAAAACACCTTACCTTGCGAGTCCCGGATAGGCTGCATTATTACCCTGAGCCAAAGGTGCTCAGCGGTGCCATTATCAATTTCAACTGCACCAGACCAATGCTGCTTTTCCACGATGGCTCGTTGCAGCTGCTTGTAGTGTTCTGTATTTCGGGCTTTTGGCGGCACCAGATCAATAAATGACATGCCGACTAAGGTGTGTTCCGAAAATCCCGTTTCCCGGATAAATAATGAGTTGGCTTCAGTAAGTTCACCACTGGTGTTCATTGACACGTGCAGCATTTCACTACTCAGGCTATCGAAGATCTGCTTATATACAGACAGCTCTCCCGATACATTTTCCAACTGCTCAGCAAGTACCTTGCTCTTTGAAAACATCCATTCGCTCCATCGATATTTCAGGCTAGCGCCGCCTTGATTATCGTTATTATGCTTATCGTGCTTTGTTCACGACAAGGTTGTCATAGATAGAATTAAATGTTGCCATGAATGTATGACATTTAAAAGCGAGATTTAGAAAAAACTTATATTTATTAGATATTTAAAATATATTACAAAATGCAACTAGGAAAAGATGAAGTGGATATTAAGAGGGATTGAAATAACGTTAATCCCCCTGTAAACCTGCCATTTGACACTGATAGAATGACGAATACAGAAGCGTGTTACTTCACGGGCAAGCCGCTGTGAAACTTAAAATCATCATCGGGTGATGAAATAAGTTCCGCTTCAATCGACCTGAAAAAGGCAATTCGTTCGGAAATATCCTGACCAGCAATTTCTTCTGCCAATGTCAGATAATCCTGATAATGGCGCGCTTCAGAGCGCAATAGTGAGATGTAAAAATCGCCGAGCGGTTTATCGACATGGGGCGCCAACACAGCAAAACGTTCACAGGATCGCGCTTCAATATAGGCACCGCAGATCAATTTATCGACCAATGCCGCTGGCTCATGGGTTTTCACATGCTGAAGTAAGCCCCTTGCATAGCGGCTGGAGCTAATGGTGTCGTAAGCAATGCCATAGCCTTCCATGATTTCCAGCACCTGATAAAAGTGGTGTAGCTCCTCTTTTATCAACAAGACCATTTTATCGATAAGGTCCTGCCCATAAGGTGTACCTGATTTTGGGATCATGGATTTGGTGAGTTTTTCGTGATTCGCCAGTGCTTTCCAGTCACCTACCTTCCGATACGTGAAATCTTCAAACGGCTTTAACCAGGCTAACAGTGCTTCCCCACTCTCTTTATCTACTGCATAACGACGAATGAGAAACATAGCAGACTGTGCGGCCTTGAGCTCACACACCAAATGATCAAGCAGAACCGTTGATAAATTTTCAGGTTTAGCCGCTTCATTAACCCAGGCTTCTGGGGTTTTACAGCCTAAAAATGCGTGAATGGGGGCAAGTAACTGTTGCAACGGACTCTCTCTGAACGACATAAATCTGAGCGTGAAGTTTACCACAGGATAAGGAGGGTGCTAAGTGTCGCATAGCTGTCTGCTAACGCGTTACAGGCGTATCACACTTCCTCAGTTAACCCATGCCGAATAGGTGGCGATCATTTTTTAATCAAAAGTATTGACTTAAATTTATACTTAGATGAGACTAAATGTAACAACAATGTTAATTAGTTAACATTATGATAAATAAAAAGTGGTAACAGCAGACCAACTAGCCGGGAGGCATTATGATCCTAAATCATCTCTGGGGTATTTATACCCACCCAAAAGAAGAATGGGAAACCATTGACCAACGTCACGAAAGCTACTTTTACGCACTCAGTCACATCGCCGTCATCGCATTAATACCAGCCATCATAGGTTATTATTCAGCCGCTCATTTGGGTTGGAGTATTGGTGCAGGTGAGATCATTAAACTCACTCAACAAAGTGCGATGACTATGAGCATTGCCATGTATTTCGGCTTGATTACCGGCGTGGTGCTATTGGCCATTTTAATTCACGAACTGGCGAATGCATTTGATGCTGCACCGACCTATACACAATCCCTGGAGTTAGCCGCATACACCGCAACACCGTTATTTATGGTAGGTTTTGCAGGTTTATATCCTGAACTGTGGTTTATTATGACCGTCGGATTGGTCGGGTTGTCTTACTCGGTGTATCTGCTCTACTCCGGCGTACCTATTCTGATGCATATCCCGGAAGAAAAAGGCTTTATTTATTCGAGCTCAGTGGTGACCTGTGGGTTGGTGTTACTGGTTATATTAATGGCAAGCACTGTCATTCTATGGAGCATGGGTCTGGGCCCAATCTTTATGCATTAACAAACCAGCCGTTGAGTGGATTTAAACATAAAAATGCCGTACTAAGTACGGCTTTTTTGTATCTGGATCTTTAACCTGGATTACGAATCCATGTTGTGCATTTCCAGGTTTGATAATTCAGCTTGCACCACTGGCGCCTGACGGGCTTTTTCGCTGCGAGCCACATCTATGCGCTCCAGGTATGACTGGTCAACGTCACCCGTAATGTAATTACCATCAAACACCGATGTTTCAAATCGTTTAATGTGCTGATTCTCGTGTTGTACCGCCTCAACCAGATCCTGAATATCCTGGAAGATTAGACCATCAGCCTGAATTAAATCAGAAATCTGATCGATTTCACGACCGTAGGCAATCAGTTCATTCGCCGATGGCATATCGATGCCGTATACGTTCGGGAATCGAATTTCTGGCGCTGCCGATGCGAAATACACCTTTTTGGCACCTGATTCACGAGCCATTTCAATGATTTGGCCTGATGTAGTACCACGAACAATGGAATCATCGACCAACAATACGTTTTTGCCTTTAAACTCGGATGAGATGGCATTTAGCTTACGACGTACTGATTTTTTACGCATGGTCTGTCCAGGCATAATAAACGTGCGGCCAATGTAGCGGTTTTTCACGAAGCCCTGGCGATATGGCAGGTCCAGTGTATTGGCGATTTGCAGCGCAATGTCCATGGACGTTTCCGGGATTGGGATAACAACGTCAATATCCAGATCGGCCCATTCGCGTGCGATTTTTTGACCCAGTTTTTTACCCATGTTTACGCGCGATGCATAAACAGAAATACCGTCGATGAACGAGTCCGGACGTGCAAAGTAAACAAATTCGAAGATACAAGGTGACGTTACTGGGTTTTCTGCGCATTGTTGCGTAAACAACTCGCCTTGCTCGGTAACAAATACCGCTTCACCCGGTGCTACGTCACGAATAAATTTAAAGCCGACCGCATCCAGTGCAACACTTTCAGACGCAACCATGTATTCGTCACCCATTTCAGTCACGCGCTTACCCAGCGCTAACGGACGAATACCATGCGGGTCACGAAACGCAACCATACCTAAACCGATTACAGCCGCGGCAACAGCATAAGCCCCGCTGATTTTCTGATGTACTTTAGTCACCACATCAAAAATGTCTTTTGGCGATACGGTCAGGCCAGTGGTTTTAATTTGCAGTTCGTGAGCAAAAATATTCAGCAGGATTTCTGAGTCTGAGGTGGTATTCACGTGACGACGTGCATTGCGAGCCACTTCTTCCTGCAATGTGTGTGCATTAGTGAGGTTACCGTTGTGCGCAAACGCAATACCAAACGGCGAGTTAACATAAAACGGCTGGGCTTCGGCTGAGCTTGATGAGCCTGCTGTTGGATACCGGCAGTGACCAATACCCATGTTACCCGTTAAACGCTTCATATGACGCGTATGGAACACGTCTCTAACCAATCCATTGTCTTTACGCAGATTGAACACACCGTTATCGATGGTCATGATACCTGCGGCATCCTGGCCCCGATGCTGTAGCACGGTTAAGCAGTCATACAATGACTGAGCGACCGGTGTTTTACCAACAATTCCGACAATACCACACATGTAGGTTACCTATTTAAGCGGGAGTTAAAAAACTGGAGCTGTCTTTTACGTAGCTAAAAAACCACTCAATAATGACTGCAAATTCTGGTACCAATACCGACTCCTCCCACCATGTTGACGATGCAGATGGTGTAAAGGTATCCAGAAAGAATAATAGCGCACTTACGATAAGAATGCCGCGCAATCCACCGAAAACCGCCCCTAATGCGCGGTCGGTGCCTGACAAGCCCGTCGCTTCCACCAGTTGACTGACAACATGGTTTACCAGGGCGCCAAGAATGAGTGTTGCCACAAACAATGCAGCAATCGCGGCCCCGTTTCGGACGAGTTCATCGTTAATTTGTGTAAAATAAACAGCGAGATCAGCGTAAAACTGGCTGGCGATAAATAGCGCGGCAAACCACACTACTAAAGAAATAGCTTCTTTGACAAAGCCGCGCACCAGACTGATTATAGTTGAGAGCGCAATTACAGCGATTATTGCGTAATCCAGCCAATTCATCGTCGATATTTTACCTTGTAAGCGTTGCCCTGCATAAATTCACAGCACACCGCGTCGAATTCGCGCGCATTCTACCAGAAGTCAGAATGATTACCAGTGCAGGAATTTTACTCAGCAGCAATGTGGGTTAATCAAACCCCACTATACCGGATTTTTTCTTGTTTTTAGAACAACTTATTTACTTTTAGTGGTGGTAAAAACGGACTTAACTATTCACACTAAAGGTGGTGACTTTGCCCTTTAGGCCCGTTATCTCCTGCAAATGGGGAATAGCAGTTTCCAGCGCGCTTTTGTCCAGATTGGGTCCGACGAAGACCTTGGTAAGAGGACCAGAACTTGTAACGATAGGTTTACTAAAAGCGCGATACCCCGCACTTTCTAATTTATCAAGCAGTTGCTTCACGTTCTTTTGGTGACGGAAGCTCCCCAATTGGATAACCCAGCTGCTACCCGTAGTGGCCTCATCGGGTGCTTCTACAACCGTTTGACGCGCAAGGTCATCATTACCAGCGGAACTGATGTCTGCTGTTACCGTTTCATCTGGCGCTTCAACCTGCGGTTCAGGCTCATCATCCAGTGCCGGTTCGTTAACAATTTCTATGGGACGCTGTGTTGCCGCCGCTACCCGTTCAGCAGGAAAAGGCTCAGGATTAACAATCGGCTTTTGATTAGGTGCGGGCGGTACATTGACAAAGACATCCTGATTACTGGTTTTCTTGCCATCCAGCATATCAGGTAAAAAGATCACAGCCACTGCCACCAGAATGACGGTTCCAACCAATCTGTTTTGTAACGCTGTCGCCACTACTGTCTCATCCTGTCGTTATTTTAGTGTATTGTGCGGTAACGCTAAAATATCTGCAACAGTATGAAACGATCCAACCACTAAAATTAACGCATCTTCAGTGGCTTGAGCCCGGGCAGCATGAAAAGCGTCTACAACATGAGCAAATTGCTGTTGTGCCTGCCCTTCAGGCACGGCCTTGCCCAATGTGTCGGCCAACAAACCCCGGGGACCTTTAGTAGAAGCCAGATACCAGCTTGGATTAAATGCGGCAAACGGCGCTAACGACGGCGCCAGTGCTTTATCCTTAAGCATGGCAATCACGATGTGCAGCGAAGTGAATGACTGTTTGTTCAGCCAGTTGGCCAGTGACTCCGTCGCCTGAGGATTGTGTCCTACGTCCAGATACGTATTTGGCCCTGTCGCTATCAGTTGTCGACGGCCCGGTAATCGCGTGTTGGCAACCACGTCTTTAATAAGGGCATCGTCGAACTTATAGCCAAGTAGGAACAGTGTTGCAAACGCGGTGGCAACATTATTGGCAGGGATAACCGTATCAGGCAGTGGGATTTCACGTGCGTCAGGATGGGAAAGTAATAATCCTTGCCCGGCTTGCTTTATGGCAAAATCCTTTCCTTGCCATAACGCATTTGCTCGCGTTTCTTTTACCGCATCAATCAACGTGACTGGTGGTTCGGATTCGCCAATGACCACCTTTCCGTCATCTGTAATAATGCCAGCTTTTTCAGTCGCGATTTTTTCACGGGTATCGCCCAGCCAATCCTGATGATCAAGACCAATGCTGGTGATCACTGCGATGTCGGTGTCGACGATATTGGTGGCGTCCAGACGCCCCCCCAAACCCACTTCCAGAATCACAACATCCAACTCAGACTGCATCAGCATTAACATGCCGGCAAGGGTGCCAAATTCAAAGTAAGTCAGACTGGTATTGCCACGAGCGAGCTCTACTTGTTCGAAGGCGCTGCAGAACGCCGCTTCCTGTGGTAGTTCTCCATTGACGCGAACACGCTCGCGATAATCCAGTAAATGGGGAGAGCTGTATACGCCAACGGATTGGCCACTGCGAAGCAATGCCTGCTCCATGAGCGCACAGGTAGTGCCCTTACCGTTGGTACCACCAACGATAATGACACGGGAATCAAACTGAATATTCAGTGCGTCAGCGACCTGTTTTACCCTGTCCAACCCCATATCAATGGTCGTCGGATGGATCGACTCAAGGTACGCTAACCACTGAGGCAGTGTGCGTGAATTTGTCATCAGATATCGGCTCTGCCGATTAGTCCGGACGATGCAACTTGCTTAGTACGCTGTGCAGTTTGTCGCGCATTTCACGGCGATCCACAATCATGTCGATAGCGCCTTTCTCAAGCAGGAACTCACTGCGCTGGAAGCCTTCAGGCAGTTTTTCACGAACGGTCTGTTCAATAACACGAGGACCAGCAAAGCCGATCAGGGCTTTCGGTTCCGCCACGTTTATATCGCCTAGCATTGCAAGACTGGCCGATACACCGCCCATGGTAGGGTCGGTCAGTACAGAAATGTAAGGCAGGCCCTTTTCGCTCAGCTTTGCCAGCGCAGCAGACGTTTTTGCCATTTGCATAAGCGACAACAGCGCTTCCTGCATACGTGCACCACCACTTGCAGAGAAGCAGATTAGCGGGCAGTTATTTTGTATAGCCGCATTCACAGCAGCGACAAAGCGCGCTCCAACAACCGAGGCCATTGAGCCCCCCATGAAGGCAAATTCAAAACTGGCTACAACAACAGGCATGCCTTTCAACTTGCCTTGCATAACAATTAAGGCGTCTTTTTCGTTGGTGGACTTTTGTGCCGCCGTTATACGGTCTTTATAACGCTTTGAGTCTTTAAACTTCAGGATATCCTGAGGCTCTAAATCTGATGCCAACTCTTTGCGGTCAGCCTGATCTAAAAACGCGTCCAGACGTTTGCGCGCATTGATGCGCATGTGGTTGTCACACTTAGGACACACTTCCAGTAATTTATCCAGCTCCTGCTTGTACAGCACAGCCTGGCAACT
The DNA here is from genome assembly GCA_017794925.1 of Aestuariibacter sp. Lineage (GTDB taxonomy): Bacteria > Pseudomonadota > Gammaproteobacteria > Enterobacterales > Alteromonadaceae > Alteromonas. The sequence continues at coordinate 3,754,845 of CP051238.1, forward strand.
GGTACATTTAGTCCAGATCCCCTCAGGCACATTGCCTTTGGTTGACGTTTGCGTTTTTGGAAGAATTTTTTGAATCCAGCTCATGCCAGAGATTTCCTTTATTATGCCCGTCACTGCTCTGCTTTTTACTGATTGTTAGTGCAAGCTGTCACAGGATTGGTGAATTTTTAACAACTATCGGTTTTACCGAATTATGGCGACATATTAGAGCATATTCAACGCAATAGCGAAAAGTAAAACTGGTCTAAGAAGTTAATCCGGCAGGAACAACGGACCCAGTGGTTGTTCGGGCAAGCCAAACGTCTCAGGATAATCCACTTTTACCAGATACAGCCCATTTGGCTTCGCAGTTGCCGCAGATTGCGTACGATCGCGACCGGCAAGCAATGTCGCTATCCAGTCAACCGGCTGATGCCCCGACCCCACTTCTACCAGCGAGCCCACAATATTGCGCACCATATGATGCAAAAACGCGTTTGCGCTAATATCCACCACGACGAACGCACCGTAACGACTTACCGTTACATTGGTGACATTGCGAAACGGGGTTTTTGACTGACACAGTGCTGCCCGAAAGGCGCTGAAGTCCTGTTCGCCCAGTAACGCCTGTGCCGCCTCGTGCATTAGCGCTTCGTTCAGTGGGCGATGAACATGTGTAATGCCTTTTTCTAAGATCGCCGGACGCATTTTGTGATTGTAAATCACATAGCGATAGCGCCTGCCAGTGGCAGAAAACCGTGCGTTAAAATCATCTGGCACATAACAACACCATTTCACGGCAATCGAGGACGGCAAATTCGCATTAACACCCATTGTCCAGGCTTTGAGCGGTCGTTCAGCATCAAAGTCAAAATGCACGACCTGACCCGTTGCATGTACGCCGGCATCGGTGCGTCCTGCACACTGCACTTCTATAGGGGTATTAGCCACCGTAGATAAGGCTTTCTCTAAATGTTCCTGAACACTCGGCACTTCGCGCTGGCGTTGCCAGCCAAAATGTTGCGCGCCATCATATTCAATACCTAGTGCAATTCGTGTCATGTGTGTACAGCAATTATTTAACGGGGGCGTAAGTGTATTATAAGGCGTCGGATGGGGCAATTTTGCAGGGAAGAAAACCCCTTCCCTGCAGACTTTACGTGGTTATTTTCTGAAATCCGTGTCGCTGCTGGTAGCATAATAAGCAAACAGTGTATAAATTGCCGTGTTTACCTTCAACGCGTCCTGATCCACTTTATCCAGCGTGTCATTTTCGGTGTGGTGAAAATCAAAATAGTCCAGGCCATCTGGGGCAAAGTTAACCGCAGGCTGTCCGGCTTTACCCAGCAGGCTCATATCGGATTGACCTTTGGCTGTGTTTGTTGTGGCCAGAGCAACACCCATCGGCGCAAGATACTCAGCAAAATCACGAATGGCATTGAGTGCTGCAGGTCCCACCCCGGGTTCCATTTTGTAAATTGCCCCGTTACCGAAGTCCCACTCTGCGCCCATAACATGTTGCGCCATATCATCAGTGTGACGCTTCACGTAGTCTTCTGCACCCACTAGACCAATCTCTTCAGCGGCAAACAGAATAACGCGGAGCGTTCGCGCCGGACGTTCTGGCAGCGTGGCAATGTAATGCCCGGCGGCCATAATAATCCCCATACCAATACCGTCGTCAATTGCGCCAGTACCTACGTCCCAACTGTCTATGTGGGCGCCAAGGGTGACATACTCATTCGGCTTACTGCTACCAGTGACATCGCCGATCACATTAGCAATGGTCACTGTTTTCCCTGTTGGGCCGCTTGCATTGGTGTTAATGGTAAAGGACACGGGTTTATTGCGTTTAAACATGTTTTCCAGCAAATCCGCATCGGGATTAGATATTGCAACAGCTGGAATTTTAGGCTGAGCATCATCGTAACGCATGACGCCAGTGTGACCGATACGGTTTGAATCAGTGCCTACCGAACGCATTAAGAACGCCACTGCGCCTTTACTGGCCGCTGCAGATGCACCCGCAACACGAGCCCCTACCGCTTTACCGTAACCATGACCATCGATGTGGCGTTCCATTTTATAACCAACATAAGCAATTTTGCCTTTCAGGCTACCGGCAGATGCGGCCTGTAATGTGGCTAAATCTTCAAAATGAACGACTTCGGCTGTTAACGGTTTTCCATCAGTACCCACACTGCCGCCCAAAGCCAGCCCGACAACCTTGTGAGGGTACGGTGCATTAATTTGCAGTGTCAGATCACCGCGTTGCCATAATTGTGCCTGACTCTCTTCAATCCAGACTTTATCGAAACCCAGTGCCTTAAGTTTTTTCACCGCCCAATCAGTGGCCAGATCCGCGCCTGGCGTACCGACCATACGCGGCCCGACTTCTGTCGTCAGTGATTCAATTAATGAGTAAGAAAGCGTATCTTGTTTTACGGATGTCTTAATTGAGTCCATTACAGCGACCTGCTGTTCACTCAATGCTGCTGTGCTGCTTCCCGCAAAAAGAGCGCCTGCCATGCCCAAAAGCGCCACTGCCAGTGGCCGTTTCATTGTTTTCATTATTTTACTTTTACCTTATGCGAATTGATGTGTAGCACGTTTTATTATTGGTATCAGATTTAACGCTGAAAACAAAGCACCCATCGACAGCATAATTCAGCCGTGCGACGGAATTGTTTGCGATTTCAGAAACGATTTACCGCGATTGATTATTGCGTTTCATTACTGCAAGAAAATCGGCAAATGTGAGTCTGGCGTCAACGGTGTGAAATACACGAAGCACTCTGTTTTGCAGAGCATCTCCATACGTTCCATCCTCATTTATCACCCTCGCCGATATTTGTTCGCTTATGCTGCTTTGCGTTGATAAGGCAGTAAAAGTCACTAAGGGGTGGTCACCCATTGTCAATGAGCCCCCCATATCCACAAAAGGTGGCAGATGCGTGTACTGATCATATAACCAGTCGGCTACCGGCGATATTGGTTTGAAATCCATTTGCATCTCGGCCACTGAGTACTGCATTTGTCGATAAGTAGTGACCGGGATTTGCCACACCGGCAACGATGTTTGTTCAATCACAAATTTTGCTGATTGGAGATCGGTATTTAAATTGTATTCGTGGCTACCTTCCGGATAGTCCCCACCCCCAATCCAGATTAGCGTCATCCTTTGGGCTATTCTGGGCTCAAGTCGTAGTGCTTCTGCCAGGTTTGTCAGCGGTCCGCCACAAGTAAAAAACAGCGGTAACTTACTGTCCTTCATGGCTTCTTCAACGATGGCATTGGCTGCGTTTGATGGCCCCTGATGCTCTCTTGTAATGTAGTCATATCCATACTTTACAGGAATTTCGGACTTATCGAGCAAGGCAAGCAGTGTGTCGGCTTTGTCTGCACCAACCTTGGCCGTGTCTGCATCCCCGTGAGTAAATTTTGCCAAAGCAGGGTCTAGTCCGGAAACAGTAATCAGCACAGATTCCGTTTTTTTGCTCAATACCTGATGCGCCAGAGCGGCAAGCCCATCCGGGTCTCCGGCAAAGTCATTATCAATAATGACTCTTGCATTAGGACGCTGAGTAATCAACTCTTGTCCAGCAATCACCAATTGAGATAAAAAGAGGGAAATAATTCCAGTCGCATAAATTGTAATTTTGATTAGCCAATTCATCAGTTTACTCTGCGTTAACAATGTCAGTTAAGCGCAGTGTGCGTTGTAATGATGTCCCGGTAAAATAGCGATTTTAAGGAAAGCCATAGCGTCTGGCTATGCATACTATTCTACGGTAATTCACATCGATAGCGTGGCATATCGCTGAAGTCCAAAGATTAAACGCTTTTGGGCAGATAGCTTTAAAATACGTTGCAGAAATACGGAGTGATGAGATTTACAGACTATAAGGTAATTTGAATAATGCCAGCAAATTAGCTGGCATTGATTGCTAAGCGCCCAGCGTTTTCAGCAAACTTTCGGCTTCTGATTTCTGGTTATCAGAGCCTTTTTCCATGACTTCTTCAAGCAACTCTTTAGCGGCTTCAGGATCATCCATTTCTATATAAACCCGCGCTAAATCCAGATTCGCGTTTTGGCCTGCGTCCTTGTCGATATCAAATACGTCATCGTCATCGCTAACACCACTAAATTCCGACAGACTGACATCTAAATCCAGCTCGCGTTCTGACTCGTCTTCCTCGGTAGCATCCGATTCCGCCATTAACGTTTCAACGTCAACATAGTCCTCTTCAAGTGGCGTGTCTATTGGACCGCCAGCCTCACTGTCCAGCGAATCGGGCTCTTGCAAAAGATCATCTGACGAGGAATCTGATGGTGCCTCTTCAGTAAACAGCGCTTGCAAGTCCAGGTCCGGATTGTCCAGTTTGAAGTCTTCCAGCGCCTTGTCTTCAGGCTCTTCACTGTCTATCGAACCCAGCAATTCATCAAATTCACTATTGTCGAGCTCGTCCAGAATAGCCGCTTCTTCGCCACTGCCTTCGGTTAACCAGTCATCAAGACCCGGCACATCATCCAGTTCATCAACGTCAGCGGTGTTGTTCTTCGATTCAGGTAGCGCGTCTGGAATAACGCCGTCCTGTTCCTGCTCCAGTTCGAAGCTATCAATTTCTCTTTCAAAATCGTCCAGAGCCTGCCCAAGCAAATCATCATCAAATTCGTTGTCAGATTCCTGACCGCTTTGTTCTGCTTGCTCGGAAAATGATGGGATGTCGTCCATCATTTGCTTATCAAAATCCGCTAACGCTTTTTCAAAAGCCGCTTCACCAGTCAGCTCATCTTCATCAGGGGACATTGCCTGCTGAGTTTCAGATTCAGCTGCAGCTAATGCGTCTGCGCGATCCAGTTCGTCCAACTCTTCCAGAATAGCTTTGGTTAAATCTTCCTCAACGTCTTCTACCGAATCAGGTTCGACCTGCGTCTCGTCACCTGCGCGATCCTCAATCTCTTCAGCAGTATCTTCGACGTCATTTAATTCGTCAGTCTCACTGACGTCTTCCAATTCTTCAAACGCATCATCATCTGCTGCCTGAGCGTTTAATTCGTCCAGTAACTCGTCGGTGAGTGAGTCTTGCTCAATATCGTCAGAAATATCTTCTGGTTCAGATTGCAACGTGTGCGATTCTGCATCATCGGTCTGTGATTCCGGATCATTCACATTATCGGACGACTCCAGCTCAGCGAGCAGTTCATCAGTTAAATCGTCATTTAACGCGTCATCAGCTGCGGTATCTGCTGTATCGAGGGTGGTTTCTTCGGCATCATCCAGCTCTGCGTCAAGTTCTGCCAGCAGTTCATCAGTTAATGGATCGTCTAGCTGGGACTCATCAAAGTTGTCTTCAAGTTCGTCTTCAAGCTCATCGTCTACAACTGGCGCTACACCTGCATCGTCACTTTCAGGTTCAGGTTCAAATTCGCTCAGCTCCTGCAGTAACTCATCGGTCAAATCATCCGAGACTTCTTCATCGAAGTCGCTCTCGTCTGCGCCATCTACAGGGGCCTCTGGTAACGGTGATACGTCAATATCGTCGTCTTCTGGTAATTCTGCTTCAAGCTCAGCGAGTAGCTCATCTGATAACGGGTCGTCAAACACGTCTGCATTTTCGATATCGTCAACGTTGATTTCTTCCAAATCATCGGTGATATCGTCAATACTTTGCAATCTGGACTCAGATTCATTCTCTGCCTGACCAGCGTTTTCAATGATGTCTTCGTCAATGTCATCGTCGTCAAGAGCACCAGCGAGATCGCCCATCATTTCGATTTGATCAATCTCGTTAATAATACTGTCAGTCAGGCGGTCCAGGGCTTGTGATTGCTGGGAAATTTCATCATCCAGTTTACCCAGCATCTCTTCACTAACCGGGCCATCATCCACAGGTAACGATGCTTTATCTTCCTCAGAGGGCTGATTTTCCTCTAACAGATCATCGATTGAAATTTCCGGCTTATCATCGGTATCATCAACGACCGGACTGTCCAGAACAGCGCCAGTATCAGTTTCAGCTTCTTCGAATGCAGATTCAAAATCAGGTTCATCATCTGAATCAGCCCCTGGCTCAGGCTGGGGGGAAGAAGATTGTTCAGCGTCCAGCAATGCATCGATATCATCAATATCAAAGTCATCATCGGCAGTGTTATCAGCCAGAATATCGTCGATATCATCATCTGATACGCTCGTGTCTTCTTCTGGCTTATAAACTTGTTCCGGGTCCTCCAGCAATGCAGCTAATTCTTCATCACTGGTTTGTTCTTCATCACTGGTTAACGCATCGCCGTCTTCTACGTCGTTGAGTTCACCCAGGTCGGCCTCTTGTTGTTCAGACTCAAAATCGTCAAGCAAATCATCATCGGCTGACAGGTCAATCGCATCGTCGTCCGGATCGTCGGCAAACTCATCATCAAACAAACTGTCCAGCTCATCCTGATCCAGTTCACTGTCGCCTTCTTCGAACAGGTCCGTATTTTCATCAGGTACCAGCATGTCGTCGTTAAGTTCTGCGAACGAGTCATCGTCATTCAATGATGATTCAAGTTCGGTAGACAACACGTCATCGAGCAAATCATCATCGTTAAATAATTCTTCATCCGACAACTCGTTGTCGTCGATGTCGCTCTCGATTGCTGTAGACAGGTCGGCAATTCCCTCGTCCATTTCTGGCGCGGGCGGCTCAGGCAATTTCACGCCCTGCTCTTCTGGCGCGGATTTGCGCTTCATTAACCAAATTGCCAGACCAGCGATGAGCGACAAACTCAACAGGCCAGTTCCTGCTATCAACGCCATTGGGCTGGTCAGCATAGCGGCAATTGAATTTTCTTCTTCAGCTTGCTTTGCCGCGCGGTCGCTTAGCAGGATTTCTTTTAATTCACGTTGGAGTGCCAGTTGTTCTTCGACCTTGGTCTCTACCTCGTCATCTACGCGACCACGCAGGGATTCCAAATCCATATTGATTTTTTCAATCCGGTCGTACAGTTTGCGATTGTCATCCAGTAGCGCTTGCACGCTATCAATAGAGGCAGCAAATTGATTGCGGAGTTCTTCAAACTGGCGTGCCTGAGACTGGTCAATCTGAACAAGCTGCTTTTCCAGCTCCGACTTGGTCTGAGTCAGGTCGTCCTGATTTACCAACGGAACGGGTGGTTTCAGATTATTCAGGCTGTCGCCCGGACGAGGTTCCATACGCGCCCAGGCAGCATCATCTGCTTCGGCTTTTTGACGGGCTTTTATGGGATCAATACGGGCAATGTATCTGTCTGATGGCAACTTAAGCGTTGCGCCATCTACCATCAGATTTAAGTTTTGTTGTTCAAATGCATCAGGATTGAGTTCGTAAATGGCTACCATCACCTGATAAATGGTCAGGTTCTGATTCTGACGATAACGATTGGCAATTCGCCAGAGGGTATCCTGAGAGTCAATGGGACCGTACACCGCACCAGAAAATTGGTCGGTGGCATTTTTTGGCCCACGAAGCGGTGTGGTTTGCGCTGAAACGGGATCGCTAACAATGCCACTTAGCATTATTAGTAATAACCAGCCCGTTAAATGCAATTTCATAGCGTTCCTTTATGCCCTCAAGCGTCGTGCAGTCGTTAAATTCATTAATCTGCACCCGCGCACCCGGAATATTAGCAGTACCGAGTGAGTTTGTTGTTATTCTGGCAATCGCCCTGGATTATTGGGTGGTAAAGGCTTCGCTAGCGCCAGCTAAACCCCTTACCTTGCTCTGTTCATGTATTAGCAGCATAACGGCGTTTTCACCGGCTGCGTTATACACAAAATATAAACCAGTTGGTCGGGTCGATCTAGGGAATGTTGCAACTAGATGACCAAAGCCCGTACATTTTACCTGTATGGCTACTGCACCTGAGAGTCGCCGAGAGAGAATTCAGGGCCAAGCTCATGCGGTGCATACAGCAAGCTTACGTTTGTTATCGACCGAGCTTGCTATAAGTTTATTAAATTTGTCAGCGAGTTACGTTTAAAGGTAGTCGCGAATCAATACTTCGGCAATCTGCACGCTATTCGTCGCCGCGCCTTTGCGAATATTATCGGATACGACCCACAGGTTTAATCCCGACGGATGGGAAATATCATTCCGAACCCGGCCAACATGTACCAGGTCGTTACCGCTCGCATTCCCTACCTGAGTAGGAAACTCCTCGCGTGAATCGTAAAGTTTGATTCCTGGCGCATCGGCCAATAGCTGTTTCGCCGCTTCGGCATCAATGGGCATACGGGTTTCAATATGAATTGCTTCGCCATGCCCGTAAAACACTGGCACGCGTACTGCGGTAGCATTCACTAAAATAGTCTCATCCCCCATGATCTTTTGTGTTTCCCACACCATTTTCATTTCTTCTTTGGTGTAGTCATTGTCCATAAACACATCGATTTGAGGAATCGTATTAAACGCAATTTGGCGGCTAAATGCTTCCGGCGTAATTTCACGTGAATTCATCAGCCCGGCTGTTTGCTTTGCCAGTTCTTCCAGAGCAGATTTACCCGCACCGGATACCGACTGATAAGTACACACATTGATGCGTTCAATACCAAAGGCTTCGTGTAGTGGCTTAAGCGCCACCAACATCTGAATGGTTGAGCAGTTAGGATTAGCAATGATATTGCGATTGCGGAAATCGGCCAGTGCATGAGCGTTTACCTCAGGCACAACTAACGGGATGTCGGGCTCATAGCGGAACTGAGAGGTGTTATCGATTACTACACAACCAGCGTCAGCAGCCAGAGGAGCATATTTTGCTGATACACTACCCCCGGCCGAGAAAAAAGCAAACTGAACCTGTGTCCAATCAAAGTTTTCAGCATCCAGTACTTCTACGTCTTCTCCCTTAAACGTAATGGTGCCGCCTGCCGAGCGTGAGCTCGCGAGTGGAAACAGTTCAGCAACCGGAAACTTCCGTTGCTCCAGCAACTCGATCATGGTTTGTCCAACCAGACCAGTGGCGCCCAGCACGGCTACGTTAAAGGCTTGTGACATAACAGTGTAATCTCCTGTGGGTTATTATGTATTCAGTATTTATACGGTGTAAGGCTTCATACCTAACGCGTTGAGCATCGCTACTGCATCCTTTGCCAGATGTCGGTGAGACAACACCTGGTGACCAGCTAACTCGCGACGCACCCGGTAGTTTTTCCGCATATGGGTAAAGGCAACACCATTGCTAATACCATCGCGAAAATGGTGATCGTCATCGCGAATATCATACACGCTCAACACAATCTGAAGTAACAGCGAAAAAGGGCAATCTGACAACGCCTGATTATTAGTCAAGGTGATCGCTTCAGGTGCAGCAATAAAATCATCAAGGGTCAACGTAGGAGTTTGCCCGTTCAGCTCGCACACTGATTCGTAAACGCGTTGAGTCCCCAAAAGTTTTCCTTCAACACTATGCCCGGCGATATGAGGGGTTGCCAGCCAGATTAACGGCAGTAAATCAATATCGATATCGGGCTCGTTATTAAATACGTCCAGTACCACAGTGGGCGCATTGACTTGCTGTAACCGGGTTTTGAGCGCCTCTTCGTCAACGACTTCGCCACGACATGCGTTGATGAGCAACTGCTGACCAGAAAGCTGAGCCAACACATCGCCGTCGACCATTCGTTCCGTTGGATAATAGTCACCTGTAACAAGCGGCACGTGCAATGTGATCACATCGCATTTTAAAATGGATTGCCAATCGGAAAATTGTCGGGTATCACCCGCTTCCTGCAATGGTGGATCGTAGAGCTGATAGTTGACAGACAACGCATCAAGCAATGTTGTTAACGCGCTACCTACATGCCCGGCACCAATAATACCGACGGTGGCATTGCGTAAATCCAGCTTTTCCGTAAGGTGTGCATTAGCGAGTACGCTCAGAACATACTCAGCAACGGCTTGCGCGTTGCACCCTGCAGCTGACGTCCAGTGAATACCCTGCTGTTTGAGATAATGTGTATCGATATGGTTATACCCTGCCGTTGCGGTTGCAACCAGGGCTAACTTATTGGCACAGTTCAGTAAATCAGCGTCAACCTTGGTGGTGGAGCGCACCGCCAAAACATCAACATCAACTAAATCTTCAGGCGTTAACGTACCCGACTCGAACCCTTCGGCAGAACCAAAAGCGTTCAGGTAATCCGCGGCCAGCGGCATGGAGTTTTCGAAACGTATTTTCATGACCGCGAAGTGTATAGCAAAGCGGCCTGTGGAGCGATATTTTTTCTGTTACAACAACAAAAACGCCCGCTAAAAAAGCGGGCGTTTTGTTAGATAAAGCTCAACTTAACTGTAGCGCTTGAACACTAATGTGGCATTGGTGCCACCAAAGCCAAAGCTGTTCGACATAATGGTATTAAGCTGCGCTTCACGTGTAGACGTCACAACGTCCAGACCTTGTGCCGCTTCATCAAGATTGTCGATATTAATTGATGGCGCAATAAAGTTGTTTTGCATCATCAGTAAGCTGTAAATCGCTTCGTTGACACCCGCCGCACCCAACGCGTGACCAGTCAGTGACTTGGTTGACGCCAGTGGTACGCCTTTGTCGCCAAAGACTTCACGGATCGCAGCCAGCTCTTTTACATCGCCAACCGGGGTTGATGTACCGTGCGTATTCAAATAGTCGATTGGGCCATCAACGCCCTGCATCGCCATTTGCATACAGCGGATTGCACCTTCACCCGACGGGGCAACCATGTCGTAACCGTCAGACGTTGCACCATAACCTACAATTTCACCGTAGATTTTTGCACCACGTGCCAGTGCATGTTCCAGCTCTTCAACCACGACCATACCGCCGCCGCCACTACTAACAAAACCGTCGCGGTCAGCATCGTAAGTACGTGATGCAACGGCCGGGTTATCATTATATTTAGTAGACAACGCACCCATCGCATCAAATTGTGATGACAGTGCCCAGTGTAACTCTTCACCACCACCGGCAAATACGACGTCCTGTTTACCCAATTGGATAAGCTCCAGCGCGTTACCAATACAGTGTGCACTGGTTGCACAGGCTGAAGAAATTGAATAGTTAACACCTAAAATTTTGAACGGGGTCGCCAAACACGCGGAAACCGTAGAGCCCATGCAACGAGGCACCATGTACGGCCCTATGCGCTTAACGCCTTTTTCACGCAAAATGTCTGCAGAAACCACCTGGTTATCCGACGATGCACCACCCGAGCCTGCAACAATACCCGTTCGGATATTCGAAATGTCAGACGCTTCAAGGCCACTGTCTTCAACCGCTTGTTGCATTGCAACATAAGCGTAGCCAGCTGCATCGCCCATAAAGCGCATCACTTTGCGATCGATGTGCTCTTTGAGGTCAATATCAACGTTACCCCAAACCTGGCTCCGCAGTCCCATTTCTGCAAACTGCTCAGAATAAGTGATACCAGACTTACCTTCTTTTAACGAGGCGGTGACTTCTTGTTGATTTGTGCCAATGCTGGATACGATGCCCAGCCCGGTAATAACTGCTCTTCTCATAATGTTCCTTTTGCGTTAACGCCGCCTATGGTAACGATTTTCGATTGCCAAGTGGTCTGCTCTTTTGCCCCAACCCCTGACACCTGCGTTCCACAGGTTATTTTTATCAGCGCTCTATGCTACGTAGATTATTGGTATGTTCAAGTGTAGTCGATGACTTTGTATTGGAACAGTGAACCGAAAAGCGCTTGCTGGTATGATACCGCGCAATTTTATTGGGATAGTTTGACCGCTTCATGACAGATTCATTGCGCCCCGCAAATGTACATTTTAACGACCAGGGTACGCCCGTCGCAGACGCCTTTGATGACGTGTACTTTTCAAATGACAGTGGTATTCAGGAAACTGAGCATGTGTTTATGCTGGGCAATGATATTGCCGAACGCTGGCAGACTTGTAACAGGCCGCATTATGTCATTGCCGAAACCGGCTTTGGTACCGGCTTAAACTGCCTCGTTGCGATGCTCGCCTTTGCCCGCTTCAAAGAGGCAAATCCCAAGCATCCATTGAAGCGCCTGTATATTCTGAGCACTGAAAAATTTCCCATCGCACCTGACGATTTAACCCGCGCGCTTTCTGTATTCCCTGACGTTGCACTTTTGGTTGATACCTTGGTTGCCCAATACCCGCCAATGTTAAATGGTTGCCATAGACTGCAGTTTGACCAGTGGCATACACAATTGGATTTATGGCTGGGTGACGTCCACGCATTGTTACCTTGCTGGCATTGCCCTGAAGACGGCCTGGTAGACAGCTGGTTTTTAGACGGATTTGCCCCAAGCAAAAACCCGGACATGTGGACCGACTCGCTGTTTTCACAAATGGCACGGTTGAGTAAACCCGGCGCTGGCTTTGCCACCTTTACGGCGGCAGGCGTAGTAAAGCGCGGTTTAAAAGAAGCTGGGTTTACAATAGAAAAACGCAAAGGGTTTGGCCGTAAACGCGATATGCTCACCGGTACTCTTTCCAACCCGCCTGTACTTCGCAATACTCAGCCGTGGCACTACCGATACCCGGATACGCCACTTAGCAGCGATGACAACGTTGCGGTTGTCGGCGCTGGTTTAGCCGGTAGCAGTATGGCCTTAGCGCTGTGTAAACGTGGGATCCCGGTCTCGCTGTTTGGCAAAGCACCTGCACCAGCGGATGGCGCCTCTGGCAACCGTCAGGGGGGCTTTTACCCACAGCTCCAGGCCAGCCTGAGTCCACCAGCCCGTATTCAGGCCCACAGTTTTTTATTCGCCTCACGGTATTATCAGCACCTGGCAGAACAGGGCGTGACATTTACTCATGACCCCTGTGGCGTATTGTTGCTGGCGTTTAACGATGAAGTCGCATCAAGACAACAAAAACTGGTCAGTAAGCAGCTCTGGCCAGAACAGATTGTCTATCCTGTTGCAAAGGATGAAGCCTCTGCACTCGCGGGTATACCAATGCAGCAAGGCGGTTTATTCTACCCCCTTGGAGGCTGGATTAGCCCACAAGAACTGGTCCATGCTCAATTAACACTAGCAAGAGACACGGGGTTACTAACCGAGCACTATGACTGCCCGGTAGATGTGACAACCAATGAACACGGTGCACTCGTCACCGCAAAACAATCCGAACAGCAGTGGCAATTTTCCCGGGCAGTATTGGCCTGCGGGCACCATAGTGCTGAGCTAGACGCGCTCTCTCATGTGCCCCTACGACCGGTGCGCGGCCAGGTAGAGGCAGTGCCAGTACAATCGCCATTGAATTCACTCCGCACGGTACTTTGCCACAAAGGGTATATGACACCCGCCTGGCAAGGTCGGATAGCATTGGGATCAACCTATGTAAAAGGCGATACTACCTGTGAACCGCGTCGTGAAGAAAGTGAACAAAACCTGGCAACCCACGCGAAAGCCATGGCGGATTACCCATGGGCGCAAAGTATCGAACACGACTTCACAGCCCGGGCGTCAATTCGAATGGGCATTGCTGATCATCAGCCTGTTGTCGGTGCCGTTATTTCGCCAGACACCCTTACCCACCGCTACGAGCAACTTTACAAAGGTTTCCGTCCAGCAGAGTATCCACTCAATACCAGTGACCAGACTATTGCCGTGTTAACCGGGCTGGGCTCACGAGGCTTAACAACCGCACCATTAATGGCAGAAGTGTTAGCCAGTCAATGGTGTGGCGAACCACTGCCCATGGAAGAAGACTTACTCCAGGCACTCGCCCCTGAACGCTTTATGTTACGTGAGATGAAAAAAAAGCCGCAATAATGTGAGGCTGATGATAAATTCGGAATCGGTTTTATTGGTGGCTGTGGTAGCCTTTGGTCAGTAGTGGGGATTTCATAGAATCCACCACGCTCACGCTAAAGCTAGTAATTTTTTAAAACGGGCATTAACGCCTAAATATGGGTACAAACAAGCAGACTATGATGGAGAAACAGCCCTGCTGTGTTAACGTCCCAGCCCTCTTGCGGGCAACATTTTTTTAGTTATGTACGCTTACAAAACTGCCTTTTTCCAACTGCGCTTACTTCTTAAAATGAGATTTGAATAAAGAATAAAAAGTAGATGCTAATAGCATTAGTAAAGCAAGCAAACCTAACCATAAAGAAGCCAAGTAATAAAAGACAGTTGCTGTGCCAGAAGAAACAGAAAATAGCTAGCAAACATATAAAAGCGATCAGGCTAATACTCTTTATTTTTCTTAGCACTCAACACTCCATTTTTACAGCCAAGTACATAACACCTCAATATGGTGCAATTACATGTAGGCTAAAATACAGAGCGAAGGGACGAGCCAAGGTGTTAGTGGCCCGTAGCCTTGGTCTGTTAGCCGCGTTCAAGCCAATACCCGGGTCTTCGGTGGTTATGCATTACAGCAACGACACTTTGACATCCGGGTGAAAGGAAACAGGTAGCATTATTTACTTGAGGTCCTTTTCTATTTCGTCCCAAGAAATGCTATTGACCGAGCAAGACTCTAATTCAGCGCTACGAGATTCTGCAAGTTTAAGCCACTCTGATTCTACATTACTGTCTATTTTTGTATCCATTGCGGTTAATAAACAGTGAGCTGCCAGAGTTTTCTCTTTAATACTAAGCTGCTCGATTTTCTCAAGCATGACCCTTAATGCGTCAGACATAAATGGACTCCCAAGCAGTAGGTTTTCAAATTACCACTAATAAAGGGAAGTTAAACGTCGGAATACTGCTTAACGGCTAACACTTAAATATGCGACTCAAACAGGCAGGCGATAATCACGAAGCGCCCTGCGTTTATTGAGTTGTTAGTTGCCACACTGATACATTCTGGAATGACCCCTAGCCTTTACCGACAATGCTCATTCTTTTTTGACGAATAACTTTTTGAAAAGTTCTTCTGATTTTTCAAGGCCTTCTTCAGTTAAAACAACAGACTTAGATTTGCCAACAGGGTCATAAATATAGCCTTTTTCATAAAGCCGATCAGTAATACTCCAATCTATTTGCTTCCAAGCCCTACCAAACTTGTCATGCAGAGTAAGGTAAAACAGAGCATGTGCCACTTCATCAATTTTATCTTCATCTATTTCCACTGCTGGCTCCATTTTCATATGGCGACTAACGCCGCATTAAGGCATGAGCAACGCTACCACGAAACCTATCCATAGCACCGTAATCACAAAACCCAACCATGGAATGAAAAATGCCATGTGTTGGAAATCACTCTTAAATGCTTTGTTATAGCTCAGCGATGTGCGACAACGTTTCTGGATGACGCTGTACCAACTTTAGTAGAGTAACAGCTTGCCCATTTGGTGCGCTACGTCCCTGCTCCCAGTTTTCTAATGTACGTGATGAAGTATGAAGTAAACGAGCAAATACGCCACGAGACATATTAAACTGCTCACGGATACTAACAATTTCATCAGGTGAGATATCCAGCTCACTGATGTCATTAACTTGATGAGTTTTCAGAGTCACTTTGCCCTCTGAATGAGCCTTAGCTTCAACAAGTGCAGAACTTAGCTCTGCAAATAGGTCACGATTGCTCATTGCGCCACGCCTCCATAAAAGCCTTTAACTGTTTCTTTTGATCTGCGGTTAAGTCTGACATTTCATTTTTGCCGTAAATAGTCAGCAAGTAGAAACGACGCTTTTCATCGAAGAAGTAATAGATAACACGTGATCCACCACGTTTTCCCTTACCTTTACTTGCAACACGAATCTTCCTCAAACCACCTGTACCTTGAATAACATCACCTTGCTTTGGGTTCGACATTAGTTCAGCTTGAAACAATCAAAACTCCTCATCACTGATGTATTCATTTCGGTACTTTTCAAATAGGGTTGATTCGACAAATACACTTTTCATGATCAAAGTGTACGCAATTAACGTATGGAGGGCAAACTATACGTGAATAACGTAGTAATTTACTTTGGAAATTTGGATCTGGCCAGAGCTATAACATTAAATGGATGGGCATCAGTATGTGGGGCAAAATAGCGACGGGCCCTATATGTTGGTATCCCAGCAAGCCGCCCACGCGGGTTGCGCTTCAATGCCCTGTTAAGTGCTTGTTTCAACTTCGTCTGTAATGAAAGCTTTTACGACAAAGTAATTTTTGAGAAATAGTACAATTGGAGCAACGAAAGCATTAAAAATTGCTCGCTCATACTCTTCTATCAATTTTTCAAAATGTTCAGATGAATGTTCCTTATCGTCTGCTATTTCATTCCAACCAAAAATCCAACTTTGAACCGTTACAGACACTGATAAAGGCCGCTTCAAATTTTGATAGCCACCCTCCCATGCTATGATCTGCCCTAGATGAGGCCAGTATTCAACAACAATTGAATCTATATCATTAAATACCTCGAGTACTTTACAAGTGAAAGCCTCTACGCTGCTATCCCTGATTCGATCTAGGAATGCGTAATAAGATCCTTTATTGTCAAATTCAAATGTAAGCGAGCTAGCTTCATCCATATATTCGGTTACTTCCTTTGGCACATACCGTCCCAGCGATCGAAGCGAGAGGCTTAAATGGTTTGTTATTTGCGTCCATTTAAAACCTCTCTTCAAAGATATAGGTAATAGAGCCATCAACACTATTAAACAATATATCTTCTTCATCGGTAAGGTTTGCAAAATTATTTGGGTTAGAAACTAAAACTTTATAAACATGCATACCTGGACCAAGAAAAGATGAACACTCCATGCTAGGACATGGCTCGGTGCTTTTTGTTTGTATTGCTGCTTCAGAGCATAATGTGCCATCCAGTAAAACCTTCAGCGTAATTGGATATTGAAGTTTTTTAGATTCTTCGCTTGAAATATTTACTCTAAACGTTGTTAAACCACCAGTGTGATATCTGACTTTTGTAACATGAACCCTACGAAAACCTCCGGTAGAAAAGCGCTCAGTCCACTTAGGTTCTGCACACCCGTATAGGGCAACGGCTAAAAGAACTAAAACAAACCTCTTCATCAAACCCTCAAAGAAAGCACATAACGCCCTAATTTGGCGGCACAAACGCGTGCGCTATATTGCGAAGGAGAGCCCGCGTATTTGTGTCCCCAACATTTGTTTATTATGCGTCGCACATGATTTCCTGTTCGAAGAAAACTGACAATACAGAATACAACGACAAATTCTCTTGTTAGGGATTTGATTCCAAGAAAGTCACGAATTTTTGAGCGAATAATTCATTTGTTAGATTATCATCGCAAATTTCGAATTTGCTACCCTCTTCTGATGAAGGGTTGTACATCATAGCTAGGTGGTATCCCAGCAACATAGAACAATCCTGGTGCTCTTTATTTTCAAGTTCTGCTTGGCAAAGCTTCTTCAAACCCTTGATTGTATTTGGGTTTGCGATTGAGTGGCAAGGAACAAACAGAAGTAATACTAATGCGAGATAGATATAAAGTTTCAACCTAGGACCTCAACAGCACATAACACTTAAATATGGAGCACAAGCAGGCAGGCTACAATGGCTAAGCCGCCTGCCTGTTTGTGTCCCAGCCCGCCTGCGGGCGACATAATTTTTGTTATGTTTCATTACCAAAAAACCCAGAGTTACAATGCTATAGATACAAGTAAAACCACAACGAGATTGCAGAAATAGTAAAACCCAGAATCCTGACAGCTATTCCTTGAGTTTTTATAGGTGTTTTCGGTGAGTCTGCTTTTATGTATGAATTAACTCCAGACTGACCAGCAGAAACCGTGACATTTATTTTTCCTTTAACCATTAAATAAACACCAATGATGATAAATATGGCTAGAGTAACCTCCCTCTCAGTCATTCAATTCTCTACCTGAAACATAACACTCGCATAACGGACAAAAATTCTTAGACTACAATACCAAGCGAAGTGCAGGGAGCCTAAGTATTTTTGTCCCTGGCGAGCGCAGCGAGCGTTAATGCGTTTGTTAGGTATATTATTCTCCGAAGTTCGCGTAACACTTTGGAAAATAACCCCAGATTCTTATTGTTGAATTTATTGTTTCGAATTCAAAGCCAATTGTGCGCACAAGAGTAAACACACTATCGGTTAGTTCTATATCAATCCACTCAATGCAAAGTAGTGGGAATGGTAAGTGATAAAACCATTAACTATCCCAGCCCGAAATATAGCCATTTACAACCTTAGTTCGGTAACAGGGTGGATTGGGATACTTTCGCATTTCTGAAATGAGTTCGTTCCATTTTGTGTTGTTGGCAGCACCAACTAATTGCTTTTCGGCAATAATCTTTTTAGCTTCTTCAGCGTCCTTTTCATCGGATACTGCATCAGCCATTGGTAGAAGACTCATTCGTATACCTAACGCCCGCCTAACACGCAATGTGTTGGCGTGGCTTTTTGCGTTGTTTGCTAAAACCATGACAACTAATCATTGTCAGAGTTTAGGCGCTTGTTAGACTTCGATATCAAAGCCTTGTAATCGTAAGGGTTTTTAATAAAACCCAATATTAATATTGCAGCGAAAAAAATGCTTTTACCAACTTCTATAGTAAACAGTATCGGATCTGAAGAAAATGTTACTAATCCATGATGACGAGTGTAAGTTGTGCCTTCAAAGTAGGCTTCATATAGGTCAGTATATGGAAGATAAAACAACCCAACACACCATAGTCTGATAATGAAATGTACAATTTTGCCATCTGTTTTGGTAACAATGGACACAGCCGGTTTCTCTATACTTTTTTCTTGAATTGGACTTTCTTTTTTTACGACAATAGGTTGTCTTTTTAGTAACTCTGATTCAATAGTTTTAAACCGTTCAGGGTAACGAACTCTGTCGATTGAGCCCATAGCTTCTTCTAGTTCAGACGTAGAATAACTCTTAAAATCGGGTTCAATACTCATAATTCACTTTGAAGCATGACCATACACAATCAAGTGGTTCACTATTGCGTGAGACTTTGGGTTGCCTATAAGATCATTGGTTAGTTCATTTCCACCCCAGTCTTCAGTCATAAAATGATCATGAGCATGGCCGGACTTTTCAGCTTGTATGGCAATAGCGTCTAGTCTGCGTGCTAGCCAGCGCAACTGGTCTGGAGAACCATGGATATAAACCTGTTCAGAGTCTTTGTCTTTCTCAACTGTTAGCATGAATTTCCTTTTGGCTTATAACACCTAAATATGGGGCACAAACAGGCAGGCTACAATGGCGAAGCCGCCTGCCTGTTTGTGTCCCAACCCGCCTGCGGGCGACATGATTTTTGTTAGGTGCGACCAAAACGCAGCTCCTGAATTATGTTAGCTAATTCGTCCAGACCTTTCTGATTAAGTACATATTGTCCACTTGCGTTTTTGGTTAGGAACTCATCGTAAACCCATAAGACCTCGACTTTTTCACGAATCATATCCAAAGAACTATCTTTAATTGGAACACTTAAAAAGTCATCCCAAAGATTCTCATCTGGCTCATTACTCAGCATTCTCTCAAGGATACTTTGTACTTCGACTCGAGACAGTTCGATGCGGTTTTCAAAAAGCTTAGCAGCAAAAGCAAACGGCGCAGCTAGCAATAAAAATGGTACTAATAAGAATGACGATTTTTGCTTTTTCACCGCAGCACCTAACACCCCACTAAGGGGCGATAACACACGGGCTAAAATTAGGAACGAAGTGACGCAGCCCATGTGTTAGCGTCCCAGCGAGCGAAGCGAGAGCCTTGAGTGGTTTGTATGGATAATCTTTCCCTAAATTTACCACATTTCCTTTTCAAAGATGGGTAAAGTGAGGCCCAGACTTTGGCTGCAACCAAAGTTGGCTGCGTGGCAGTACGATTTAGTGATGGCTCCTCATTTGAGAGACCGATAACAAACATGAACGCCACACAGTGCTCCAAGCAACATACTCGAATAGTCGACTGGGCCCCGAGCTCGCATTTAGCAAACCAGAGTTAGCTTATTATGAATAAATCAGCAGCGCAAAGAATTAACGTGGGTGTGGATACCGGAAAAGACTTCCTTGATATTCATGTTCGTCCGCTCAATGAATACTTCCGGGTTAGCAATGACTCAAAAGGCATATCTGAGGCAGTTAAGAGGCTTAGAAAATTATCACCTGAGCGTATCGTTATCGAAGCAACGGGTCGTTACGAAGCCGCGTTCATCACAGCATGCGGGAAAGCCAGTTTACCTTTTTGCCTGGTGAATCCGATACACGTAAAGCGCTTTGCCGGCGCTATTGGCAGAAAAGCGAAAACAGACAAACTGGATGCCGCCCTTATTGCGCATTACAGCGAAGTCATTTGCCCCACCCTGTCTTCGCTTAAGCCTGAAGCGATAAGGCTTATGGCAGATTTAGTCTCACGCCGGAATCAACTGATGGATATGCAAACCAGTGAGAAAAACCGACTGCAGATTATGCCCAAAGCCACGCAGGCAAGCATTAAATCGGTCCTGCTCACCATTAAAAAGCAGATTCAAAAGATGGATGATGAACTGGCCGAACTGATAGAAAGCTGCCCCGAATACAAGGCTAAAAGTGACCTTGTGCAAAGCATGCCGGGAATTGGAAAAGTATCTGCCGCAACGCTGATTAGCTATTTGCCAGAACTCGGATTGCTCAACAGCAAAGAAATCGCTGCCCTGGTAGGTGTCGCACCGATGAACAAAGAAAGCGGCAGATACAAAGGCAAGCAGGTTATCCAGGGTGGTCGCAGCCAGGTTCGCACCGTATTGTTCATGGCTATGATGTCAGCGATGCAGTGTAATCCGGTTTTTAAGCGTACTTACAACCGATTAGTCGAGGCAGGCAAACATAAGAAAGTCGCCATTATTGCCTGCGTCAGGGAGATGATTGTCATCCTAAATTCAATGGTGAGAGATGGCGTCATGTGGGAAGAAAAAACTGTTTAAATTCAGGGTTGACGCCATAGTCGTTTGTTATATTTCAATTGTAGAAAACTTCCTTGCTTAGATTAAATGGACAGTCGTTTAAAGTCTCTCCGTAAGAGGCCAAAAATATATGCCGTCTAATCATTGCTGCATCTATTTCATACCATGCCCAATACTCGTTATCACCTTCAAAAGTTGCAAGTTGAGCTGAAAAAGAAGGAGAGTCAACACTGTCACTAACTAGCCAAACAAAATTAAAGTCTTTTCCATTAATTGTTTTAGGCAACTCGATATTTACCAAATATTTGGAATCATTTTCTTTAATCTTAATCGTTAATTGGTCAGCATACTTTGAGTTGTATTCGGTTAGCATTTCATCTGAAAAATAGCATGAAGTAGCAAATAATTTACTGGAACCAAACAAAAACAATAATAAGATCAGCCTCATCAACCAATTCCTGAAATATAACACCCAAATATGGGGCGCAAACATGGCGGCTATAATAGGAGCGAAGCGACACAGCCGCCATGTTTGTGTCCCAGCGAGCCCGCGAGCGACTTAATTTGATTGTTATACGCAATTTGCCACATCTGTAGCGCATTGCTACAATATAATGACGAGCTACTAGGAGACAAACTATGGCAACCGCGAGCGTAAGACTAGACCAAGATCTAGTTGAGAAAGCTACTATTATGGGAAAAGCATTAAACCGAACTATGCCAAAACAAATTGAGCATTGGGCAAAGATAGGTGAAATGATGGAAGATAACCCTGATTTGCCTTACGAATTCGTTAAACAGGCAATTATTTCCAAAGCTGAAAAAGAGGCTGGAAAATTGGAGCCTTACGATTTTGGCTGAGATTACCAGTGTTTTACAGACAGCTAATTTTAAGAGAGCAGTAAAGAAGTTACATCAGAACCAGAAAAAGGACTTAGATAAAGCCGTTAAGGAACTAATGGCCGATCCTCATCTAGGTGAGCAGAAAAAAGGTGACCTAGCCTTTCTTCGTGTGTACAAATTCAAGATGGTCAAGCAGATAACTTTACTTGGTTACAGCTACGAGGATGGCACTGTAATACTTGAATTGATAGCACTTGGCTCTCATGAAAACTTTTATCGCGATGTTAAAAAGTTATTCTGACCAATTGCGCATAACATCTTATTATAGAGAATTCACAGTAATAACGGCACTCATGTTAAGTAAAACAATGATCTAGCTAATATTTACCCTAGTTACATGTATTTACTGAGAATTCTCAGTAATTCCGGAAGTAATGAGTTTATTTGGTAGCAGCTAATTTGATGGGATTCAAGTATAAGTTTAGAAGGTCCGTTATAGGCAATTAACTTCTAATTAAACCGCTAGCTGCCTTCTTCCACCTCTCGCTCTTTTAGGCAGTCAATCAGTTGCAGTCTGTCAGAACGTAGATTTCTTAGAACCGTTTTATTTAGTCTGAATGTATTCGCTGCTCTCAGTCTTCTCGAAACAGCAGACTTTCACCATCTTTTCACCCAGCAAGAATTATATTTAGCGTCATATCGTCCTTTTAACTGAATGGCTCTGGCCTCTGAATACCGCCTTATGCTAACTAAAAGCTATTTTACAGACCGCGTTATACACTGGATATCGGCTATTCTGCTGATATTTATGCTCATGAACCTTTCTACGCAACTTCACAATATAGATTGGGATATAAAAGGCCAGTTACTGCATCGTCAGGATGCCGTCGAAGCGCATGCTGTCGTCGGCCTGTTACTTTTCGCCCTCACAATAGGCAGGTTATTGTTTATCGGGTTAAACAAAGCAAAATTAAAACGAACGACACCGCGCTCAAAACAGCATGCACTCATGATCAAAAGTACACATATTGCTCTTTATGTCTGCATGATGAGTCTCGTGATTACGGGTTTAGCCATGATTAACCATTACGAAATTCCGTTAACGGTACTTAGCGTTGAACTGCAACCTGAAAAAGTCGGCTTTTATGATTTCTTCCCCACGGTTCATAACATTCATATGTTACTAAAACAGGCAATTTGGTGGTTACTGGGTATCCATGTTGTCGGCGTGGTAATGGCCAAGTGCTAAAAGGAGTCTAACGACACCTTTCTTAATTTATAAAAAACTGAGGGTAGTTGAACTTCTATTTAGTTACAAAAAGCGGTTTAAACCTATAAGGTAACTCTTTCCTAAAAACGAAAAACGGGATCTTAAGATCCCGAATGTGTTCTCTGCCCGAATGAGCTCAGGCCTTAATGTCTGTCTTAATCGTTATTCGCTGGCGACAGGACCTGTCGGCACCAGTGACGTCACAACGAATGAAGGAATAAAGATATTCGCACTGGCAACAACTCGCTGCTGATCAACCGCGACGATACGGGCATTAACGTTAACTCCGCGTGGTAACTCCACCAGTGTGCCGGTAAGGATATGGTCCATCTGCAATCGTTTAGCCAGTCGCTGGCCTTCTCTTGTCAGCGCCAGGTCACCGTGCTCGGTAACATCCAGTGTGCGGGATAATTTAAAGTCGACGACACCTAACCCGTATTGCTGTAACTCGTGGATCAGGTACTCCGATAGCTGATTACCCAAAATGGTGGATTCTCGCAGCGTGCGATTGAACCGTACAAAACTGGCTACACCGATCAATTCTTCGGTGTTTAACATCACTGCCCCATCCATTAACGACATTGCCAACTGCTCTGCGTAATCGTTTAATGCTTTGTGGGTCATGTCAGGGGAGTATCCAGTTTGCAAAGGATCCTGATAGCCGGGCGTTGGCTGACTTTCGCGATACATTTCAATGTCGCGGGAGTCCGGGCGATACTCCAGGCCACTTCCTTTTGGCGGACGCACTTGCTCTCGAACAGACGGCGCTTCACCTTCTTTGCCAAACCAGAAATAACCAGATTCTGACTGACTTGCACAACCGGTCAGGCCGCTTAGGAAAAGAGCACTAAGTAATAGGTTTCGCATGATTAACCCCGGCTTAATTTAACACCATCACGCATTCTGCCCTGTTCGCTTCCATCGCTGGGGATGAGAGCATCAGCAACGTAAAACGGGATCAGCATTTGTGCACTGGCCACCACTGCTCGGGATTGAATGCCAATAATACGGGCATTCACCATAACCCCGCCCTGATGTTTCGCCATTGTGCCGGTAAGCACATATTCCATGGGCAAACTGGCATCCAATTCAAGGTAATCGCGTGTAAGCACGAAATCGCCGCCATCGGTAATACGAATAAAGTCAGTGGCTTTGTAATCAATCACCGGAATACGGAATTTATGCAGTTCGTGAACAAACGATTCAGCCATTTGTTGGCCGAGCAAATTGGTTTGCTGCAGGTCAGAATCAAGCAACGCAAAATGGGTAACACCAACGGGCGTTTTGTTACTCACAAACTCCATATTGGCAATCAAATCCTGGGTGAGTGCTTTGACATAATCACCAATGTGCTTGGTCAATGGACGGCCTTTATACGCCCCTTGAATACTGGAATACAACGGCGGTTGTCCAATCGCGCCAAAACTATCGACTTCGTCGGCAGCGACTGGTTCACGAGTCATGCGATCAGCAGCCGTAATATCAACAACATTCATTGACGTTGCAGTAGCCGGTTCACTGGTACTGGCCATGTCTTCTTCGGTGCTCATGCATCCACCTAAGACACACGCTGCCAGTAAACCGCTTATTCCCAATACCTTACGCATGTTGGTTACCCTTTATTTTCAGTTCGGTACAGTCGCCCATTTCGGGTAGTGACCTGCTCTTGCTGCCAGAATAATTCTGCCGGAAAAAAACGCGTTGCTGCTGCCACGATGTCTCGTGTGCGCGCGTTAATGATTCGGGCATTGACCATGGCCCCGGCCTCCTGATATACCAGAGTACCGGTAATATAATAGTCGACCCGATCAAGTGCAGAAAGCTGGTCAATGTTCCGCGTCAGCACTCTATCGGCTTTATCACTGATTATTATATCGTTCGAAAGCTTAAACTCTTGAGCGACAAATCCACGTTTTGTGGCTTCGGTTAGCATGCCCTGCTCTAACTGGTGCCCAAGTAGCTGCAACGGATGCTGAAATGTGTCGTCGTATTCCATAGAATCAACCGGAACAAAACCGGCTACGGCATAGCGAGCCTGACGCGCTGGCGCAACGGTAGCAAACAGTTCGTTTGCCAGAACATAAGTGTGATACTCCACGTTGCCGAGTGCGGGCAGCGGTACCTGTTCTGAAATCAATTCCATGTTGGGTTCAGTCGAGCTGGTACAGCCACCCAGACCAGAAGCAACCAACACCAAGCCAACAATCAGTGATCGCCAGCCAACAGCGGGTTTAACAGGCAATGTTGGACGGGAATTAACACACATAGCTAAGCACTCTGCAAAATAAAGAAACGCGTTTAGCCAGAAATTGCAAAAATTACACCAACAAAATATACAGTAAGCGTAAAATGACGCAGGGAGAAATAAATCCAGAGAAAACGCGGAGTTGCAGAACTTCAGAGCCTGATTTCAATTTAAAAACACCAAGCGGTGGAGAAAATACAGGAATGGCCTTTCCCTTTTCCCCACCTATCAATGCAAAAGCGGCAATAAACTGCCTCTATTGAAACGGGGTAATCAGCTTTTGCCACAATGCAGTGACGGCCACTTGGTCTTCCCCTTCGAGCTCTTTATTTTCAAACGCAGCAGACAGACTTGCTTGCATTCGTTCATTCAGCAATTGTGCACTGGCTTGTGCTTCGAGTTCCAATTTGCGCGCCTGAACCGCAAAGTGTCCTTGCAAATAACTGGCAATAAACAGGGCGTCATCGCTGCCGGTGTCCACCACGTTGTCCAGTGCGGCATCAATGTCGTTAACCAGCTGTACAAACGACGCCGGGGCTTTTACTTGTTCCTGCATTTCTGACTCTCTGTTTAAATCGTTATAAAATGGGGTAATACACTTTGTCCTGATACCCTGTGATCACCGGAATAATGCCGGCGAGCGCTTCATCCAGAGTTTCATCGCCGGTATCCAGACGCAAGGGTCTGCCGTCGAGCTGCTGCAGTTTTTGCTTGGTGGCCACCAGCCAGATATTGTCGCGTCCAACCGCGCGGATCACCGCTGGACTCAGCTGTTGATTACCCCGTCCAAACACATGTCCCTGACCACCTATCGCCGTAATCACCAGCCTTGCCGGTTCGTTACTCACCGCGGAGAACAGCGCCTGTGCGGTGACGTCAGACGCTATCACCTCGCCGTTTTTTACTATGTCGACACCCAGTAGGGTATTCGGTAAACCCAACGTTTCCATAACCTGATTTACCGTCGAGCCTGATCCCATCACAAAAAGCACATCAGGCTCGTCGTCCATTAATTCACTGATGTAATCGGCAATATCATTGAGGACCAGAGACTCGTCTTCCCGGCCGCCCATTTTTACCGACTGCACATAACTCAGCTCGTCGGGGATCTGCATTTCGCCAAAGTGTTGTGACTGTACCTTGCCGTTGCGAAACGCTTGCTCGTCAATGTCGCGTACTTCAGCTTGCCGCACACTCACCAACTCGCCACTTAACATGCGTTTGACGACTTCACCCGCTGCATTAGGCGTGACAGCGTACACACCAGAATGAATTTTACAACCTGCCGGTACCCCCAACACGGGTACCTTGTCGCCTACAATGGCACACACATTTCTGGCCGTGCCATCACCGCCGGCAAACAAAACCAAATCAACGCCCGCCTCTACCAAGGCCCGAACTGCATCTTCTGTGTCAGAAGCACAGCTCGGCGTTTGCTTGGGCTGATAGATGACTTCCAGAGGCAAGTTTAATTGCTTACAGCAATCCTCGCCCATCTCGCCGCCCGCGGTAAGTACGGTGAATCCACTTGTACCTTGCAATGCGTTTAGTGCACGGGCCATCTTTTGATTGGCCAGCTTTTCCGCTCCCATAGCCAGTGCTTGATCACGAATGTCTGCGCCATCACTGCCTTTCAGGCCTACACTACCGCCAATGCCGGC
Source organism: Aestuariibacter sp. (assembly GCA_017794925.1). Taxonomy (GTDB): domain Bacteria; phylum Pseudomonadota; class Gammaproteobacteria; order Enterobacterales; family Alteromonadaceae; genus Alteromonas. The sequence goes on from CP051238.1 coordinate 3,781,686, forward strand.
ATACGGATTAATAATAACGCCGAGTCGAAATGTGTTACTCATTGGTATACACCTCATCCAGCCATTGTATAGTGAGCAGCGGGCCATTAAATTCAGCGCGCAGCGCATCAATAAACATCTGTGCCCGTTTTGGAAAGCCGGTTTGCATATAATCGACAAGTTGCGCTCTTACCCGCCGGGTGAAACCATGCCGGTCTGGCTCCACGCCATTGAGGTTGTCGGTACTCACCTGAAAACGACGGTTCGCCGCAATAGTCATAGCCCATTCTAACGCCTGGGGCTTAACCTCTACCTGCTCAAACGCCCGCTGTTGCGCTTCATTGCGGCCATCCGGGCAATACCAGTAACCATAATCTTCCAACTGCCGGCGAGCTTCACCCGCAACACACCAGTGTGCCACCTCGTGCAATGCGCTTGAGAAATAGCCGTGGGCAAATACTATCTGATGATACTCGCATATTACATCGCCTATGCTGTGTCTCGCAGCGCAAGGTTGACCTGCAGGCAAATAGACCGGCTCGTCTCCACCCAACACTAACTGTGTCGCGTACGTATCGGCAAACGTGTTGTTGAACACGTCAATAAGCGCCGGTACCTGTTCGTCAACGTCAGTACGCAGGGTAGTGTCGGATTGAATTTCACACGCAGTATTCATGCAGTTAGTTAAGCAGTTTCACCATGAGTAATATGGCCGCGGAGGATACCAAAAACAGCGCTTTGCCACCAGATTGTATTGCCGGATGAAGCCAGATATCATGACATCCCTCTGTAAATGAAAGGTAATAGTGCGTGGTAGAGTCCCTTATTGCTCACCTTAGGCAGGTCAATGCAAGACGTCAGCTAGCGCAACAGATGGGCATACTTGAAAATATTCAGGCTGTGCAGCGTTGGCAATGCAAGCGGCTGCTGACAACACATGCCCATATGGCCAATCAGGCTGAATACCATGACGCCATTACCTTTTTTGTTGATGAGCTCTACGGACCCAAAGACTTTAGCCAGCGCGACGCTGATTTAATTCGCGTGATCCCGAAGTTAGCCAAAGCGTTACCCAACAAAGCGATGATCGCATTGGATAAAGCGCTAATGCTCAATGCGCTGTCTTTTGAACTGGATATGGCGATAGCCCAGCATTTAAATGACGAACCGCTCAACCGTGACAGCTACGCAGCGGCTTATCGCACGGTTGGCAGAGCCGAAGACCGGGCTACACAGATTAACATTGTGGCGTCTTTGGGAGAACAACTGGCTGACGTGGTCAAAATTCCCGGTATTGGCTTAATCATCAAACTGTCTCGTCGTCCGGCCAAAATGGCGGGATTACTGGCATTACACGACTTCCTGTATCGCGGATTTAGCGCGTTCAAAGGACTCGGCGATGTGAATGCGTTTATTGAACCGGTGATTGCCGCTGAGACCGAATTGAACGAGGCTTTACTCGACGAGCACGTAAACTTAACCAAGGATAATCCGTTACCCGATGTCTGATACTTCTCCCTGGCAATCCCCTGATCCGTTTGTTGTTTCCTGGAAAATTCAGGAACAGGACATCGACCACTATCAGCACGTCAATAACGTGGCTTACCTCAGCCAGCAGGAAAACGTGGCATGGCAACATTCGCAGTCACTGGGCTTGAGTTTTGAAGACTATAAAGCATTGGACCGGGCCATGGTGATTGTGCGCCACGAGTTGGACTATGTTAAACCCGCTTTTCGCGAAGATGAGCTTTTGTGCGCTACCTGGATTGTAGCCTGTGACGGTCGATTACAGCTTACCCGTGAATTTCAGTACATACGTGCGAACACTGGTGAAACCTTGTACCGTGGTAAAACTCGATTTATCTGTGTTAAGTTATCATCGGGCCAACCAGCAAGAATGCCCCGGCCCTTTGCAGACATTTACCAGGGAGCGGTTATCCCGGCCATACAAGGACAGTAATTCACCATGTCGCGTTATGCTCATTTAGTCACCGTTGCGCTGTTGTGTTCAGTGGCACTCAACGGCTATTTATTGCTGCAGGACAATGAGTCGGCCAGCACATCGCCGGCAGACTCAGACTCGGAGCACAGCCAATCTACATCGTCTGATGTGCAACGCCAGCTACCGACACAACAAGCCACACCCACTGTACATTCCGGAGTATCTCCCAACACCGAATCACAACGTAATTCTGCTTTCACAAGCGAAACGTTTAACGAATCTATGACTCAGGCGAGAGCATGGTTAGCGGCGGGTGAATACGGCAAAGTCGAAGCGTTTATTCAACGCATGAGCCGGCAACACTACAACGACCCGGACTTACTGCTATTGGAAGCTGACTGGCTGCTGGCTACGCAACCGCTGTCGCTGGCACTGACACATTTTTACGGGTTGCTGGACGACGACGTGTTACCGGCTGACCAACAGGAAGCGCTGGCAACACGCACTGAAAGTCTGCGTGATGAAGCCATTCGTGCACTTTATGAAGGTCGCGAATGGGATATACTGGCCCAGTTTATCGAGCCCCTTTTTCAGCTATTCCCCACCGATCGCTCGCTGATATTGCTGTTAGCAGAGTCTTATGCTCAGCAAGAAAAATATATTCTGATGGAAGATACACTCGCCAGTTTACCGCCTGATCATCCCGGCGCGGAAAAGCTGCGCAAGCGCATGCAAACAGCACAAACCGAAAGCAATATCGAAGATAACTTTGACAACAGTCTGCCCGACAAAACACTCACCAGCAGGGTTAGCCTGGAAAAATATGGCGAACACTACCTGGTGGATGTCAATATGCAGGGCACTGATACCAAGCTATTGCTGGATACCGGTGCAAGTAGCACGGCCATTAATCGCGATGTGTATCGCCGGCTTCAACGTTTTAACCGTTTGCAAATGCTGGGGCTGTTTGACGTAAATACTGCAGGTGGCCCCATTCGTGCGCCGCTGGTGAGAGTGGAGTCCCTGACACTCGGGCCATATACGTTGAAGGACGTGGGGGTATTAGTATTACCCAGAACATTCTCGGGCAATAACGATGGACTACTGGGAATGAATGTATTGAAGCAGTTTCGCTTTCAGCTGGATCAGGACAAAGCCGAATTGGTACTGGCAGCCAGAAATTAAGCGGAATTTCTGACTGCCCGTTATGGCGTTGTTAGAGTTTTAACGCGACTTTGGTGCCTTGCGCTATCGCGCGTTTTGCATCCAATTCCAGCGCTTCATCCGCTCCACCTATTAAATGATGTGGAACCGACAGCCCTTCGACTAATGCGCGCTGCGGCTCTTGTCCGGCACAGATGATCACATTATCAACATCCAACACTTTTTGCTCGCCGTCTACCGTAATGTGTAAGCCGGCATCATCAATTTTGTCGTATTGCACACCGGGGATCATTTGAACCCCTTTCATCTGCAATCCCAAACGATGCGCCCAACCTGTGGTTTTACCCAGGCCAGCACCTACTTTGGAGGACTTGCGTTGCAACAATGCAATTTGTCGTGGTGAAGGTTCGGGTTGTGGTTTCATGCCCTCAACCCCGCCGCGTGATTCCAGCGTCATATCTATGCCCCATTCGCGCATAAAGGCTTCGATGTCCTGACTAGGTACAGATTTGCCATGACTTAAATACTCGGCAGTATCAAAACCAATACCACCGGCACCAATAATAGCCACTTTGCCACCTACCGGCTTTTTATCGCGAAGCACGTCCAGGTATGTCAGCACTTTGCTGTGTTCAATCCCTTCGATTGCCGGGGTCCGCGGTACAATACCCGTGGCCAGCAACACAGCATCAAATCCGCCTTCGTTCAGTGTTTCAGCGGTCACTGGCGTATTCAATCGTACATCGACACCCAGCAACTCAAGTTGTTTACCAAAGTAACGTAAGGTCTCGTTGAACTCTTCTTTACCCGGGATTTGACGCGCAATATTAAATTGCCCACCAATTTTATCGGCGGCATCAAACAACACCACGTTGTGTCCGCGCTGCGCGGCCGTGGTGGCGGCCGCTAGCCCAGCAGGACCTGCACCAACAACAGCAATAGACTTCACCGCTTCGGCTGGTTTCATGGTGATCATCAGCTCATGACACGCATACGGGTTTACCAGACAGCTGGTTAATTTACCGTTGAATACATGATCCAGACACGCCTGATTACAGCCTATACAGGTGTTAATTTCATCGGCACGTTGCTGCTCGGCTTTAATCGCAAAATCTGCATCCGCCAGGAATGGGCGTGCCATTGAGACCATATCCGCATCGCCGCGGGCAATGACTGATTCCGCCACGTCGGGCATATTAATACGGTTCGATGTAATAACGGGAATCGATAAGTGTTTGCGGAACTTAGCCGTTACCCAGGTGAATGCCGCGCGCGGGACTTTGGTGGCGATGGTGGGAATACGCGCTTCGTGCCAGCCAATGCCGGTGTTAATGATAGTTGCGCCCGCCGTTTCAATGGCTTTACCTAATGTCAGGATCTCATCGTAACTGGAGCCCCCTTCTACCAGATCCAGCATCGATAAACGGTAAATAATAATAAATTCTTCGCCCACGGCTTCGCGAACGCGGCGCACGACTTCCACCGGCAAACGCATACGGTTTGCATACTCACCGCCCCACTCGTCATCCCGATGGTTGGTGCGGGCAGCAATAAACTGATTCAGGAAATACCCTTCTGACCCCATGATCTCAACGCCATCGTAACCAGCACGCTGAGCCTGGGTAGCGGCAAACACAAAATCATCAATCTGCTTTTCGATTTCTTCGCTGGTGAGCGCCTTAGGCTTGAACGGATTGATTGGCGCTTGTAATGCAGACGGTGCTACCAATTTGGGGTTATACGCATAACGGCCTGTATGCAGGATCTGCATACAAATTTTTCCGTTATGGGCATGCACGGCATCGGTAACCTGCTTGTGATTGGCAACCGCTTCGTCGCTGTCGAGGCGTTTGGTCTCGGCGTGAGTTGCCCCTTCATCATTTGGCCCGATCCCCCCGGTAACAATTAATGCTACCCCGCCAGCAGCACGGGCACCGTAAAAAGCAGCCATATGAGCATGACCGCCCGGCATCTCTTCAAGACCGGTGTGCATGGAACCCATCAGGATTCGGTTTTTCAATTGGGTAAAGCCTAAATCTAACGGCTCGAACAGATGTGGGTACAGCGGGTGTTTCTCTACCGCAGTTGCCTGAGTCATGGGTGCCCTCTTTTATTGTTTTCTTTAAAACTAAACAGTGTCAAGATAGGCTTATAATTTGACACTGTCAAGATTAACATTATGCTAGCAGCAATAATGTCTAATACGGGGTAATTCATGCAGCAGACCACCGGGCGTGGCAATCAGACATATCACCATGGCGATCTGCGCGCCGCATTACTTGAAGCAGCCGCGCAACGTATTGAATCACAAGGCGTTGATGCCCTTTCATTGCGCAAACTTGCCGACGACGTGGGCGTGTCTCGTTCTGCCTTATACCACCATTTTCGCGATAAGAACGCTCTGCTGAACGCCGTTGCTGCGAGAGGGTTCGAGCAGTGGATCGCTGTTTCAAAAGCGCGTGCCAACTCGCCTGACATGACACCTGAGCAACGCTTAGGCCAGTTTGTGCATGGCTACATCCACTGGTCGGCCAGCAATCCTCAGTTATATGATCTGATGTTTGGCCGTCCTATCTGGAAAACAGGTCAGGCTGACGATCAGTTGAAAGAAATCGCCTATCCCGCGTTTCAGTTTATGCTCAATAAAATCACCCAATGGCAACAGGAAGGCATTATTGGTCAGTCGATGCCGGCACTCCGACAAACGCAGGTTATCTGGGCGACCTTGCACGGACTGGCAAGGCTGATTATTGATGGTGTCTACGCCGATTCAGAACACATAGACGATATGTGTGATTGCACGGTTGCCATGTTATTGAAGCGGGACTAGCCCGCGCTATTGTTGCGCCTGCCTTATCCATTCTGCGGCGCGCTCGGCAATCATGATCGTTGGCGCATTAGTATTACCGCCAACCAAATCCGGCATGACTGACGCATCGACAACCCGAAGTCCTTCAACATTACGAACCCGTAGCTGACAATCCACTACCGCCATTGGGTCGTCATCTGCGCCCATTTTGCATGTGCCAACCGGGTGATAAATGGTTTCTGCGTGCTCACGAATAAAACGGGCAATGTCGTCATCGTCAGTAAAATCAACATCATCGGTTGCTGGTTTGCCGTTATATTTACTGAATGCCTCGCTATCCAGAATGGCCTTGGCTTGCTTAACACCATCGACCATGACTTTCACATCATCTTCGTGAGACAAATAGTTAGGCTCAATCGCCGGGTGGTCGGCCGGGTGATTACTTTGCAGACGAATTTCACCGCGACTTTTCGGATACAGGTTGCACACGTGAACGCCATAGCCGTAGCCATAAGCAAACTGACGACCATGATCCTGCAATATAGCGGGCAAAAAATGGTATTGAATATCGGGGAAGTCACCAGCCAGCGTAGATTTAATAAATCCCCCCGCTTCTGCCACGTTTGATGAAAAAATATCGTCGCGTTTAAAGGCATATCGGAATCCGGCCCGAATGTATTTTGGTAGCATTCCCAATGCAATGGCGTAACCAGAACGCACGGACGTACGATACTGAACGATGGCATCCAGGTGGTCCTGCAAATTTTGTCCGACTCCAGGCAAATCCTGTTGCACCAATATGCCTTTGTCTTGCAGTGATTCTGCCGGCCCGATGCCCGACAGCATTAACAGATGTGGGGAGTTAATCGCACCGGCACACAACAGCACTTCTTTTGCTGCCATTAAGCGCCGCGCTTTGCCCTTTACCCGAGCCTGCACGCCAATCGCGCGTTGCTGTTTAATAAGTACACGCTCTGCCAAGGCCTGAGTTAAAATGGTTAAATTGCCGCGTTTTTTCGCTTCTGTCAGATAACCTTTTGCGGTAGAACACCGCTGTCCGTTTCGCTGTGTCACGTGATACATGCCAAGGCCGACGCGATCATGACGGTTAAAATCATGACATTGCGGCAGTGCTACCTGTTCAGCTGATTCAACAAACGCGTTGGAAAGCTCAGAGGTGTAACGCAGGTTATCGACCCCGAGTGGACCGCCCACACCATGAAACTCATCCGCCCCACCGCAGAAATCTTCTGCTTTTTTAAAGTACGGCAACACGCTTTTAAAATCCCAGCCTGATGCGCCGTTAGCTGCCCAGCGATCGTAATCTTCGATTTGCCCGCGTATATAGCACATGGCATTGATAGAGCTGGAGCCTCCCAACGTTTTGCCGCGAGGCCAGAATAATTCCCGGTTATTCAGATGCGGCTGGGGTTCGGTGTTATACCCCCAACCGATGCTGTCGAACTGACTTAGCACCGACAATCCAAAAGGAATGTGAATAAACGGGTTTGAGTCGGGTCCCCCCGCTTCTAACAAGCAAACTCGCACCAGAGGATTTTCTGTTAAGCGGGCTGCAAGCACCGCACCGGCTGAACCTCCGCCCACAACTATATAGTCGTATTGCTCTACCGGGATATGCATACCTTGTTCCTTGCTACGTTTTACTGTTCTGGCCCAGAGGCTGCTTTCCTCAGGGATGTTGAAATGGTCGTACCAGTCAAATTAAGGCTAACGCAATTACGGATTTGCTGCAAAGTATTTAAGTAACAATGTGGTTAAATTCAGGCCTAGCTGAGTAACAGAAAATCGTGATCCGCGTCATCGCGAAACGCATCAAATATGCGCTGACGCTGACTACATTGGGGTACAAACGCACAACAGTGTGAGCCAGCAGGCATTTCCTGTAAGTCGTACCATATGCCATTAAGTGCTTCCACGCCATTGGCCAGAAATGTTTCGCCCCAGGACGTAGAGTAAACCACCACAACGTCTTCTACGGTTGCTTTTAATCGCGAGGATGTAAAGTTGAGTACGACCAGGCATGATTCAATTTTTTGTGGAGATATGAGTGCGCTGCGAGACAGAGAGTTGACCTTCACCGGCGGGAATAAATTAACGGCGTGTTTCACGAACTGATACAAATCATTTTCAGTAATAGGGTCGGTATCATAATCCAGCAGGATTTCAGAATTCGCGTCGATAACCCGGTTGCAGATACACCATAACATTAACCGCACTAAACAGGCCGCGTTAGTGATTCGGGTTTTCTCCACCCCTTTGTTCAGCTTACCCAACTGGTCGCCGGAGTACATGGTCCAAAGCGCTGTGCCGTTTTTACGTCTCGTGAGCTTTATGGTAACGGTTGAGCAATACACCAATTCGTCCATGCCGCTGCGTAAAAACTCTATTTTGTTAGGCTTCTTGGAGTAAAACGTATCGAGTCTTCTCCCCAGCACCGTCATATCTTCCTGACTGACCAGTTGATTGTCTTTCGGCATTTTGCCTGACATTCGTCGATAGCAAAGAATCAAAAACTGGTGAATCCGGCGGAATAACTGGATTTTTTCCTGAAACGACCAGTTCTCCAGATTGTCCAGATGTACCAGGTCATGTCGATTCCATCCCCAGCGTTTGGCATAACCGATCATAATACGGCGTTTAAACGACGCTTCACCTTCTTTTGCGGCTTTACTGAGTTCGCAATCGCATTTTATGTACAGGCATTGACGAAGTAATAGCGCCACGTCATCATCACCTTTCGCCTCATAATGTGCAATCACCTGATCGAACATCAATGCATAAGGGTCAATAGTGGCAACATTACCGGGAGCTTCATCACCATTGTGCACCCGCTTTTTCAGTAAATTACACAATGGCTGCTCATTTTCGACGTCTTCAAGAAACACCTCGAGCTTGGCCATTTTAATGACCGACTTAAATGACGAGTCCATGGCCTTCCCCAATTGCCATATCGCCGCACCAAATAACTCGTTGGGGTCAAGTCGTTCAATGTGCCCAAGGTCCATAAACCAGTCAGGATCCGGTGAGCCTCCTTCTTCTAGGTGCTCTCGCAAGGCATAATACTGTTGCTGGGTTGTCGATTCTGGCACCAGCCACCAAAACGGCGCCTTTCCCGCCACCAAAATGTTCGTGGTGTAAAACTCTGACTTTAATAAGACTGCCTGAGCCGAACCTGCACTTTCGCCTTCTGCGATACCAAAATCGTTATTGCGCACTTTGTCGATTTCAGACAAAAAGAAGTGCACTTCAATGTTGTACTGATCCTGCACCCACTTCTCTATGGCAGTTAGCTTTTCCTGCAACAGGGCGAGTGCTTCAACGGAATACGCTTTACCGTCGACACACACCCAGTAATCAAAGTCAGATTCTTCAGACTGGGCAATCGTGCCTATGCTGCCCATCAACAATAATGCATCAATAGCGCGCTGACGTGGCCAGATTTGTTTTATGTCTTCGATCAACACATGCTGCATGGGAAAGAAATCCATCAGCGCATCTTTGATTTCGTCGCGGAAAGAGAAGTTATTCAGGCCATACGGCACATCACTGTTGCTCACATAGCCAGGAAATTCGGGGTGATTAATGTGTAACAGGAATGGCAGCACATGAAACAACGGTTTGTGCTCGTCTGGCAATAACGCCAACGCACGCTCGATCCGCGCTTTGTTATACCTCAACACCCGAAGCAAACGAATGGTCAGGTTTTGATTCACTGTTAACGATTGCCGCGAAGCCATTCACGCCCTGTTAGAAATCCTAATACTGTTACAAGAATAACCGGTTTTTTCAGGAAGGTGTATGCTACTTATCAATAAATCAATATTCTTGTGTGGAGAGGATTATCAGGTCTGTTAACATATTCGTCGTTTTGCAGCACACACAGACCCCACAGGGACAATTAACCGGTCAGGCAGAGGAAAGGTAGTTGGCATTATCGCAGTTAAACTGGCAGGACAGACTTCACGTATTGGTGGGGTATTGCTTGTTAAAAACCGGCCGTCTAACCTTCGACGCTTTTTCAGAAGCAGAATTAAACGACATTGTTCGCCCCTACTTTCCCATAAAAGTCCCCTTAGACGTGCCCATCGGCGAGGGTAGTTTTGAGTGTCTGGAGGGGCAACTAACCATGCCGGCCAGCACCAACCGGTTGACCCTACAGCTGTTTTGCTCGGTAGAAATTCGCGCATTGGGCACGACTATTTACCGTGCTCATGTCGCGGTCTCAATCAGTGCCTTGCCAAATTACTATCCCGCTAGCCGCACCCTGCGATTCACTGACGTGCGGGTTGATGTTGTTCATTTGCTCAATGACCGTTACAGCCTGCTTAAAGATACGCAATTCATCATAGACAGACTGGTACCGGGACCGTTGTCTGGCTTATCTTCGCTACTTGGGCAACCTCTGCGATCAGCCCTTAGCATTGTTACCGCGGGCTCTACGGAACAGGCGCTGTCTTATTTGCGCTTGTACTTGCAAGGCAACACTCAGCGTATTCTGGACTATCACAAACCTAAAATTGAGCAACAGCTACTGAACGAACTTGAATCAAGAGCGGTGGGTTACACCCTTAGCGATGACGTGTGGCGCGAATACCTGTTCGCCCGCTGGGGCAAACGCGTAGTAGTAGAAGAGAAAAGCCTGCGGTTTTATTTTACTGAATAAAAAAACGGAGTGCTTGGATTACGCACTCCGCTTATGGTTTTTACCCGTTAAACAACAACGGCTATTGCGAGCATTTTTTACCTCGACAAGGTTTTTCGTTGCCACCGCCGTCATTGGTAGACGTAACAGTCACAGTGTGCCAGGCTGTCCATGCCGAGCTGCCTGCGTCATTACTTGCACTGACCCGGTATCGATAAGTCCCGGTACCACTTCCGTCAATATGGAAAATCGTATTGGCAGTTAATGTCGCGACAATAGCCGTGCTCTGCCAACGACCACTCTTATGCTGTTTCTCTCTCTCAACAACAAAAGCGCTCTCATCATCACTGTTATCAATCCAACTCAAAACAGCAGAGCCATCTTGTCCATCACCTGCGGCCAAACCGGACGGCGCATTAGGTGCCGTTAACTCTGGTGGCGCTTCATCCGTGGTTGCACACACCTCTGCAGACGGTTCCGTAGTATTGCCGGCAAGGTCCCGGGCCGTTACGGTAAAGCAGTACTGCGTAAGCGGTGTTAAGCCAGATGCGCTGTAGGCGGTATCAGACTGCCAGGCACTGTCTGAGCACGCTTCGTCACCAAAGGTACAGGAAAACTGATATGATACCGCGCCTCCGCGATCATCAGTCGCAACAATCGAGTCCATGGTAATTTCATACGCACTTACAGCAACCGGCGCCTGAGCAAACTCCATCGGATTTGGATCCGGCGGCGTCGTATCGGCAACACCGACTGTGATCTGGCCTTCCAGATAATAATGCCCCTGACTGCCATAATCGTTGGCATAGATACTGTCTGAACCATACACTTCCAGTAAATAAAGGCCTTCTGCCACTGAGGTGCTGATTGATGCACTGGTTTCATAAGCGTCTGCACTGTCAATCAGCAACGTGCCCTGTGCATCGTATAAACGTAAACCAATGTCCAGGTTACCTCCACGACGTGAGGTTCTGGTGAAGGCATCCCAGGCAGGTGTTGCATTGATGGTTAATGCCCCCGTGCCCGCACTGAACTGGAACCAATCGGTGTCTGCGACCTGAATACTACCTTTGTTATCGGTAACTGTATTACCCGGATCGACTTCTCGATTCGTCGCACTGAACTGCCCGCTTTCGTCTATCATCAATGCCACGGGATTACTGTTGCTACCCGCAGTGTCTGCACTTCCGCCCAGGTGACCCTGCAAAATCGCAATATCATCCTGCAGTTGATTCGCGTCAGGATAGTCGCCTTTACTCCATTGGGTGACATTCTTGTAATAGCCCACTCCCATAATCGGGGCCCAGCTGGATGGCTCACTATCAGCCCCTAAACCACGATAATAACTGGTGGTAGAGCTACCATCATGGCCTAAGCCAAAATTGTGGCCCATCTCGTGGGAACCCGCTTCAGCCATAAAATTAGCGGCACCGCCACCTAAGCGGTTGTAATACACCAGTGCTGGCTGATAATACGTGTAATTACTTCTTCCCCACACGCCAATATAAGCAACGCCTCCGGCGCCCTGGCTGGGCATGGCGGCACCGTTTTTGTCTGAATCTTTTGTAAACAATAGCCAGCCAGTATTAGGACCAAAACTCTCTGGGGCTTCTGTTGTAATATCGACATCGAACGCGGCAAAATCATCTGCGACACGCGTCCATATCTCATGGATACGAGCACGTTCCACATCGCTAAAATTGGTCGGGTTACCATCTAAATCAAATGGTTCAGTGTCATAGGTCGCACCGCCGCCCCAGGCTTTTCCGCTAATTAGTCCACCATCGAAATCCAAAAAGATTTTATTGGAAGAGCTTGGGTTGGTATGTAACTTAAACACATCAACGGTGGGTAATACCGCTGAGGTTGATGTGGTTTCAGCGGTTTCCGAAGTAGCGTCTTCAACCAATCCCTCTTCTACGTAGAAAAGTTCACCATTGTCATCGGCATCCATTAAGCGCTGATCGATTTGAGGAATACCAAGATCAGACAACCGCTGTAGCGCGCGCTCTCTGGCTTGTTGAGGCACTTTCAGTAGTTTTTGTTTGAGTCTGCCCTCAGGCACATCTTTTAATGCTTGGGGAGGACGTTTATCTGCCTGTTGAGGCAGAGGGGCCGCATAGCTGGCAGTCGCAATTGAGGCGCTTACACACCCCGCAAGTAAACTCAAAGTAAAGTGAGTCGAGAATTTCATGTTGTTGCTCCAAATCGGTAAATCTAGGTCATTTGGAACGGAAAGTTAGCCTGTGATCTGGTCCCTGATACCACGTGGCCAGCAATCCCGCTATCGTAGAGTATTCACTCCTTAGACCGGTGACTTTGCGTCCCACGCTTTCGCGAGGTTTGCCCTGTTGTGTTAAATAACACATCAACAGGTTATCAGGCTGGCCTGGACTTCACTGTATGTACTTCAAACAGCAGGTGTAGGAACCAATACTTATTCTTCAAAGTTCTATTACTGAACATAGACAAAAAAGTATCAATAATCTTTAAATATATTCATTTATAAATAACAAGTCACTGTTTACACAATGAATATTTAGTGAGCTCACAAACACAGTAAGCCTGGTGACAGACTTAAACAAACCGGCTCTCATAAGGAATAGGCTTGTAAAACTTAAGCTTGCAAGCGCCTGAAAACACGAATCACAAAATCTGCCGTTACCGGAAAATCAGATTGGATTAATGCTTCGGCTTTTTCAGCAGGTAATCGCCAGTAATAAGGCGTCATTTCCATCAATGCTTTGCGCATTGATGATGAATTAAAATCAATGGTAAACGTAAGTCCATCCGTGTCGATGAGTTCAAAACCCGGCATATCAATGACTTTCGTTTCGTGCTTGCGTGGCGATTGGTATATGGCTTGTTTGATTTCCCACAAATGGTTTGGGCCCGGATCGACCATAATACAAAGTCCTTGGGTTTCAATCACCCGTGCATATTCTTCTGCATGACCAGGGGCAAACACTTGTAAAACAGTGTGAAGTGACTTGTCGGCTACCGGCAAACGGGTACTGCTTGCTACAGCAAAATGACAGTTTTTAAAACGCTTTGCGGCAAGTTCGACCGCATGTTTAGCAATATCACTACCCCACCCCTGAACATTTACGCCACCAGCTTCCAGCGCATCTCTAATGGTCCCCAAATAGCTTCCTTCACCACAGCCTGCGTCGTAGAGATTGAGTGTTGGAAATTGTGCTGGCGATACAAAGGATTGGATTTTAGTCGTAATAGCCTGCATGAGCCTGACATAGCCCTGACCGTCGTGAAAGCCACGACGAGCATTCAGCATGGTCTTATCATCACCAGGCTGCCTGGAATTTTTATGTTGAACCGGCAGCAGGTTAAGGTAACCGGATTTGGCTTCATCAAAGCTGTGGCGGTTATCACAGCGCCACGTTTTCCCCTGCTGATTTAAGGGATGCTGGCATAAAGGGCAGTACCACATCGTCGGCTCCGGTTCAAAAAGCCGCTATGCTACCTGTTCTGCTTTTAGGTGTCACTAACAATGGACAGCGGTACTTCTTCCTCGTGCTCGCCAATATCATCGATGTTTAATGACGGATCGTCGATACTTGCTTCCAGCATATCAAATGCTTCCCGGCAATATTGTGCAAGAGGTTGCAGCGACTTAATGGTTTTATTGCAACACACCATGCCAATATTAGCCGTGCCGTTATAAGTCATTAAGGTAATATTTACCCCGCCCCCCGGCGTCATGGTAGAAATGGGGTAACAGCCCAACAGCTCGCTGTCTTTAAAATACTTTGCATGAGTTGGACCCGGCACATTAGAAATCAAAATGTTGGCAATAGGCCGTACCCAGTTAGAAATGCGCAGCCACTCAAACACCAGCGCGATTGCCTGTATACCAATCGTATAGGCACTGAATGCGGCGGGCCGGGCACGTTGAGCGGCATGCTTAACTACCCGGTGATGATAAATAATTTGCCGTAATCTCAGGTAAGGATCGTGTTCTGCGTGTGCCAGTTGAACCGGTACTATCGCAATTTTGTTACCACTGGTTTTCTCGCCTGGTTTACGCAGGTTAATCGGCATATTGGTGTAAAGCGCCTGCTTGAATACATGCCCGTGATCCTGCAGCAGTCTGTGCACTCCAATATCGAAAGCGGTTAACAGAATTTCGTTTGCAGAAGCGCGAGTACGCCTGGCTAGCGCACGAATACGTGCAAAATCCAGATCAAAAGTCGCTACGGCCCTGCCCGCTTGCACCTGGCCGGTGAGCACGGTTCGCGTACCTGAAAAAGGAACTGGCATATAGTGACGGTTAATTCGTAATAACCGCAGTAGCAGTCCCATAATAATCACCATGACGTCTTTACTGGTCATGATAAATTCCCAGACATTCAGCCAGATGCGCTTGAAGCGTTTGTACTGCTTTGCCGGTGAATGTCGCAGGCGTTTAATCGCCCAAACCGGAACAAAGCCGTCGGATTGCGGTTCATCCAGGTAGCCAGCCTGAAACCAGCGCACCAGAGTGGCACCGTCGCCATACAAATGATGCACCCTGGCATAAATAGCAAATGTATGGTGTGTGGGGTCATAAAGAAAATGGTATTGCCACAATGGTTTTTGAGGGTCGAGCCGGGTTTCGTGCATACGGGCAATGAAGCTGTCCAGCGCCTCTCGATCGTCGATATTGTCAATTTGGTGGCATTGCACATGGTAGTCCATCTGCATATTTTTTACTGGCTGCAGTCCCAGCGGCCAGATTGCAATCGCTTTTACACGACAATTAAACGGCGGACACGCTCTCGCGAATCCCTGCATTTCCTTGTGCAACGCAGTGACGTAGGCTGTTGGATCCTGACCTTCGGGAATCGATAAAATCTGTAAACAGGCAACATGTTTCGGGTTCGCCTGGGACTCGGTTATCCAAAACGATTTATCAAGGAACGATAGCTTTCTCGCCATACTTACCTAGCCCTCCAGTGCTTCGGTCGTGGTCAGGTTCGCCATAGAGTGGTGCTCTATCGCACTTTGCAACTGACTCAGCGTACTTTCTTCCAAGGCAAACCTCGGCAATAACGCCGTCATAATCAAACTCAGGGCATGAAACTTCTGGGCCGCGGGATCGTTCACCGCACGCAGGTCATCGTACTGACCACTTTGCGTCAGAATCATACTGATCAGGTCTACCATTAGTCGTTGTTGAGCTGGGGTGGCCGCGAGCTGAGCTTCCCTGGCAAAGCGTTGCATTAGTGTAAGCAACCCACTTTCCAATTGTTTAAACAATAATTTGTGGAGTCGTTTGGCGCGGGGATATTTTTCTGCAATATCGGCTGGGCTGCGATATAAAAAACGGAAGTCCTGCAGTTTATCAATAATAATTGCCAGAAAATAAAAGAAGTCCTCTACTGCCACTTTTTCCAGCGTTGCAGGACGAAAAAGCTGCTGCATTTCATCGCTGTGCCACTGAATAAGCGCATCAACGATAAGCTCCTTACCTTTAAAATGGTAATAAAGGTTGCCCGGACTAATATCCATTTCCATGGCAATGTCGACCGACGTCACGCTGTTTTCACCGTGTTCATTAAACAGCGCAAGCGCAGTAAGTAATACCCGTTTCGCAGTTTTGCCTGCCATGGTCTTTTATCCCAACATCAGTAAGTACAACTGTGCAAACCCTGCTGCCATGCCCAGTATTGCCCCGGTCACGATGAGTTTCCACTCATCCTGCTGATAGGCTGGCCTCAGTACACCTTCAAACTCTTCCGAACTCAGCGCTTGCATGCGCTCACACAAATCATCGCCCACTCGCAACGCTTCGTTCGCGTAATCAAAAGCATAGTACAAGTACTTATCGGAATCTTCGAATAAACGCTTCACGGCCATGGACTTCATCTTAAAGTAATTCTCTGAGCCCACCCCCAGAGCAAAATAGGGCTGTGCAATGGCCACGTACCGTTCAATCGCGTCGTTTACGTGTAATTCTATCAGTTCCAATAACTGCGCAGAGCCCGAGCCATGCAGAATCATATGGGTGATATTTTTGGGATTGATCAGCTTTTGCTCAATAATGTCGGCATAGACACGGGACACTTCCGTTTGCCGCTTTAGGAACATGCCCTGAATGGTAAAACCCGCGATGCGGATTGGCTGCTTGGGCTCGAAAATAATTTTGATGGCGATCCAATTGGTTGCGTAACCAACCAGTAACCCGCCTAACGGGAGAATCCACCAGGCCTGATAGAAGTACCACAGCGCCATTGTCGGCAAACCAAAAAGAAAACCAAAATAAAATCCCGACTGAACGATAAACGGAAACTCTTTTTCACCGGAGCGAAGGAAGATTTCATTGATCAGTTCCGGCGAATTTACCAGTTGCTCAACCACCAGTTCTTTGATGTCGAGAATTTCATTCACATTATGCTGGAAATCCTCCACCATTTTGGCAACAACATAAGGAATATCATCTTCTATGCGCCGGTACACCAGATTCTTGCCTTGTACCGGCAGCGCGGCCCAAACGGTCGGCGCTGAAGTTTCCATGACCTCATTGACAATTTTACGCACCACCTGATGCAAGCGATGTTCGATGGCTTTAGTGAGCGCTTCTGGCTCGAGCCGATTGGCCAGTTCTTCGACGCTAAGTAATTTACCGAGTACCAGTTCCACTTCAATCTCGGCCATTTCCTTGCGCTTGGCCGGAATTAATCCCTGCCAGCCGAAGACAGGCGGAATACCAATAAACTTCAGCGGGTAAAACATCATTTTTACCGCGAGGTAGTTTGTGCCCCACCCCACCAGCGCACTGATCAGTGGGATAGACAGCAAACTCAATGTTTGTAAATTCCAGTCCATGTTTTGCTACGTATCGTTATTTTTAATGTTTAGCAGTGTTCAGGCTACTGACTGCTGACGCGCTGGTCAACTTAACTTTATTTATAGATGTAATAATTGATGTAAACCAACTATTTGCCCGAAAATGCCGCTAACTGGAACGATTTGGTGTGTTTGTGGCTCTAACGTATAAATTCACATAGACTTTACAAATATAAGTGGGGTTTACCGGGATTGGGTAGCAAATTCTAATTTTGCTTCTTACACTGCCGGTAACGACGTTGTCCCAATACGGGGAGGAAGTATGTCTCTGTTTTCAACACAACTATCTGACATAGAGAAAGCACTCGAAAACGCCAGCAGTTACAGCGAATACCGTGACGCTTGCCTGGCGCATGATGCTATATCGGGCGCGAACGAGTGGAAAGCAAAAGATCCCTGTCGGGACTACGATTACCGGTTAATTCGCAAGCGCGTTCAGCGCATAAAGCTGGCACAGAGCAAGCAGGATATCCCTGCTTTGATGTCAATTCTTCACGAAGGTTTGCACGGTAATCTGGGGAATATTGCCAATCCAGAATTAATCACGAAAAGTAAAATCGGTACCAAACATTTGATTGAAGAGTTTATCAATCAGGTTGTCAGTGCCTTGGAACAAATTTATACAGCCGACGAAGACATTGTCGACTTCTACGACAAACTGACGTTTTTTGAAGAAACAGCGCATGCCTATGGCCGCAGCTGTTTAATGCTATCTGGCGGTGCGGGGCTTGGCTTTTTCCACTGCGGGGTTGTGAAGTCGCTCAATGAACAAAACCTCCTGCCGACTGTTATTTCCGGCGCAAGCGCTGGCTCCATTATCGCAGCCATGCTGGCCACGCGAACCCATGATGAACTGCTGGAATCATTAAGTGCCGAATTTATTTATGAGCACTTTAAGAACTGGCGGCTTTGGGGCGGGCTAGGTAAGAAAAGCCTGTTAGATAGCCGGGCACTGGAAAACACCCTGATAGCCTTGTTTGATTTAACGACGTTCGAAGAGGCCTATGCGAAGACGGGGCGACACGTCACGGTGACCGTGTCACCGGCAGATTTACACCAGTATTCTCGGTTACTCAATGCCAAAACCTCACCCAATGCGTTAATCATGCAGGCTGTTCGCGCGTCATGCGCCGTGCCTATGTTGTTTACGCCTGTGCAACTGAAAGCCAAAACAGCCGATGGCGAGATTGTGCCGTATATTCCTAACCGACGTTTTGCCGACGGGTCGATTATGGCCGACCTCCCCTTTCAGCAATTATCGCGTTTGTACGGTGTAAACCACAGCATCGTGAGCCAGACTAACCCTCTGGCTGTGCCTTTTATAACGGGGGCACGCTCACATGCAAAAACCTTAACCAGCATGACTCTCAGACACATCAGCCAGTTGGCAAAAGCGAACAGCGTATTTGCCTTTGACGTGATGGAACAACTGGTGCCAAATCGCGGCGGTAAACTGGCGATTCACAAAATACGATCTGTCATCGACCAGCAATACGTTGGCAACATTAATATCCTGCCCGACAAGCAAATCCGTAATCTGATGCAAGTGGTTGCTAACCCGACTCTGGACAGCATAAAAACGTTAATTGAGAGCGGTGAACGCGCTACCTGGCCACAACTGGATGTGATTCGACGAAACACGATGATCAGCGAAACATTACGCAGTAAGTTAAAAGCATTGAAACAACGGGAGGCCCGGTTGTTTGAGCATGAGGCGGTTTAATTAGATCCCTGATATCGATGCGCGATTCAGGGACGACGGTTGTTAAATATCGCTGCGTATTCAAGGACAAGGCAATTAGATATTTCCAGGCTTATGACAACGCTGGAGCACTGGATATTAGATCAACACTGGCAAAGAGTACGGCATTTGAAGGTCACTGCGTAACTACCGTTGCCCCGGAAAGTACGTAGTACGTTTCCGGGCTCTTACCAAAATTAATTAGACATAACCACTTCAGGCACTTCAGTAAATGGCTTAATGCCAAACTCCGGGTACACTTCTGACGGGAAGTAATACTTACCTTGAGTTACTACCATGGCCATGGATTTTAGCGCTGACAAATCCGCGGTAGGATCACCGTGAACCAAAAAGAAATCAGCGTCTTTGCCTACTTCTACCGAACCGCGTCCGCTGTGCCCCAAGTATTCCGCCATATCATAACTGCCGCGCTTAAGTGCTTCAGCGGGTGTCATACCGATTTCCTCGAACAGCATCAACTCGCGATGCAAGTAAAACGCTCCGCCCATGTCAGTACCGGGCACCAGTAAAATTCCGCGTTTGTGCATGAGCGAGAGTGTATCCAGAATTTTCTGATAAGCCGTAAGATAGGCATGGTCCTCGGCGTCATCGGCAACATTTAGCATGGCAGATTTTGCTGAACGCTGCTCACTCACCGGCATATGATCAATATAGTTAGCTACGGCTTTGTTGGTGATGCCGTTTCGGCCCGTCATGGCATATTCATGGATCACCATCGTCGGATCATGAGCAATGTTATTTTCTACCATCAGGTCCAGGGTATGTTTTACCGCGTCACTGTTAAGGTCTAAATCCACAAAGCGTTTCATACCAGTAATCCGGAATAACGTACGGGTATCCTCTTCCGGTTTTAATACCCAACCCAACATGATTTGGTTGATGTGAGTCAGTTCGTCATAGCCACCTTCAATCATTTGATTGGCTCGGTAAAACGCAGGCACGTGGCCAGCAACACGAAGGCCCAATCGATGCGCTTCTTTAGTCATGTCCGGCACCCATTCCCCGTTCATGGAGTTGTAGATTTTTATTTGCCAGTAACCCTTTTCGGCATAATCGCGAATCAATGCCAGCGCGTCTTCTTTAGTGGGTGCCAGCTCACCGGTTGCAGCGCTGTAGTCACTTACGCCTTCAATGAAGCCACTTTTGGTGATTTTAGGGCCGATTAATATACCAGTATCAATCTTCTCGATTAGCACCGACAACACATCATCTTCGTTCCCCATATCACGAATACCGGTTACTCCTGCAAGCACATTCAGTATTGCTCTGTCGTCGCCGACGTGGCCATGCATGTCGTAGAGCCCGGCGACCAGCGTTCCACCCTCACCGTCGATGAACACTTCGTTTGCACCCGGCGATGATTGCACCGGTTCAATCGCCGTGATCTTTCTGCCTTCAATGACGACCGATGACGCCTCAGTTAAAGCCAGTGTTGCAGGGTCAAAAATTCGCACATTGTTTACCCGAACAGGTTTGCCATACTGATGAGTAACGTTTTTGGCTATATCTTCATAACGCTCTGTATTGAGCGTAGCCGCCAGCTCACGTAAACGCTTATCTTCCGCTTCAAGCCCTTCGCGCAGCAATGCGAAACGGGGCGACACCACAGCCACAAACTGCTGCTTGTCATCTAAAATCACATAACTCGGATTCAGGTTAATTCCACCAAGTGCATACAAGGTAGCATCAACTTTGTTGTCGCCACTCCCCAGGGTTAACTTACGCTTTTCTGAAACGGTAACCTGACCAGCTGGCAGCGCGGGATAAGGGGCACCACCAGCTTCCAGTACCGTTTTGGTGTACAGATATAACGCGTAGGGGCTGGGGTTTTGTGCAATATAAATGGCATCTTCGGTAATCCCCGCTTCGCCCGCAC
The DNA here is from genome assembly GCA_017794925.1 of Aestuariibacter sp. Taxonomy (GTDB): domain Bacteria; phylum Pseudomonadota; class Gammaproteobacteria; order Enterobacterales; family Alteromonadaceae; genus Alteromonas. The sequence continues at coordinate 3,802,727 of CP051238.1, forward strand.
CGGCGGCCGCTTTCCAGCTTGCGACCCCGTCTTTTAATTCATAGGTTTCATTAACCGCATTACCAAACGTCGTTTTGCCTTTAATAGCCCAAGAGATAGGAATACCGGCTTCAGACAATAACAGCGTTTCTTCACTGCTCGCGCCACGGCCGTTATTGCTAAAACCGTAGTTAATGTCGATAACCGGACCATTTTGGCTGATCGTCATGTCGCCCACATCCGTGCCACCAAACAATACATTATATTGCTGCGTAGTCGCTTTTATGGGTTGTTTCGTATCCGTCGTCGTAGAGGTGTTCGTTGGTGCTTCCCCGCTACATGCGGTAAGACCAACAATCAGCAGGCCAATGAGAGACAGGCGCATAGCTAAGTCCTTGTAGGTGTGTTCATATAATCATTGTGTGTGGTTGAGCGTAGCAGTATTCATGCAACCTGGCGAATCTTCGGGCAAGCAATACAATATGCTAAGGCCTGAAACAGGTTAATGACGGTCTAAAAAGGTTTTTAATGCATCCCGCAGGGCTTTTTTCTTTTCCAGACCGCCGTAAAACACCACTATTGCGAAATTCCTGAGCGTGTAAGTGTTATTCATATGGTTGTACAACTTCTCATCGTTCAGCAAAATATCAAACGATACTTCATAACTCAGGTTCAACTGATAGCCTGGTACGCGTCGCAGTTCCTGCTGAAAATAAGTCATGCTGGGCAGGAATAGCTGGCGAATGAATTGCTCCTGCTCCCTTGCCTGTTCCAGTTCCTGAATATAGTTTGAAATTTGGCTACGCAGCGCGGTATCCGTGATTTGCTTGAATGAACCAGATTCAACCAACTCTAGTAAAGTCGGCAATGATAAAGGCGCATCGATATCCAGTTCCCCGTACATATGAGGATGAAAGCAATCATTAATGAAAGTGCTCGCTTCCTCCTCAGTCAGGGATTTATTGTAGAGTTTATCCAGACAGATTTTCCCGGCTTCTGCGCTTTTAGCTACTCTCTCTAAATACTGTTCATTGTCCTGAATAGACGTCGCGATTTCGTCGTAAAGACGCTGTACCAAATTTATTTGCTGTTGTTTATCCAACCGTGATTGATTCCACTCACTGGCCAGTAAACCTACAAAAATACCGCTAACGACAATGACGAAATCAAGAAATACAGCAACCCAATTTTGGTGCTTGAGGTGTAATGCTATCTGTCTGATACGCAAAATTTTAATCCTAAACCCTGTTAACGAAGGCAGTTATACAAGATTTCATGATAAATTACAGCCTGTTGGCTAAGTTTTGCTGTACCGCAGAATACCGATATTGTTGTGCTAAATTTACAAGAAATAAAAAACGGGCCTAAGCCCGTTTAATATTCGTACTGGTATATCAGTCTTGCTTAGGCGGCGTGGTTTTCGCCTTGGATGCGGCGGGCTTACGCGCGGTTGTTTTACGCGTAGTGGTGGTTTTGGCCGCCGTTTTCGTTCCAGACTCAGACGCTGTTTTACTTGCTGCAGGCTTACGACGGGCCTTTGGTGCAGGCTTTGCACTCGCCGCTTCGGCGTTGGCGGCAGCTTGTTTAGCTGCGAGCAAAGCAATCTGCTCTACCAGCAAGTCTACTTTATTCGACAATACGTCCAACTGTGCAGCGCGTTTTTGCTTTGGCGTGGTGAAGCTTGGCATCCAGTGATGCAACGGCGACTGACGCCACACTTCGCACCATTGAGCAGGATCAACAGCCTTGCGCAATTGTGATTCAACTTGCTCACCACGTGATGCAAACTCATTCAGCGTTTGCTGAGAGTCGCTCAGCGTTTGCTGCACTTGCTGATTTGCCTGTGTAACCTGATCAGCCACTAATCCTAACCCCGCTTCAAACCAGGCAAATAGCGGTGATGTGGGCTTTTTATCTGACATAATCATTCCTTACCCAAAATCGGGCAGCATGGCTGCCCGCAGGGATTTATTTATTTGCAGCCAGTTTTGCAACGGCTTCGGTCAGGGCGTCGATTTTAGCTGACAGCTCATCAATACGCTGATCAGTATCGTCTGCATCCAGACCGAGTTTTTTACGTACTTCAGACACACGAGTTTCAACTTCAGAGGTGGTTTCCTTGAACTTGTCCTTCGCTTCAGTCTCCAGTGTTTCGCCTTTGCTTACCAGGTCGTTAAACATTTTGCTGGCTTCCGTGGTCAGTTTTTCATACTGGCCCTGCGCTTCGTCAATGCTTTTACCGTAAGCACCCAACCCGGCTAACCAGATTTTACGTGCAAAGTCTTCGGCTTCATTGATTTTAGATTTGATATCGTCTTTCGTAGTCATGATGAACTCTCCTTTAAACTGTCTGAGTGTAGTGTACGAATCGCTTTTAGAAACCGCATACTAAAATCAGTATTTTTTGCATAAAAAAAACGCCGGACTAAAAAGCCCGGCGTTTTTCAGACAGTTATTCAATTCGATTTAATCAACTAAATCCTGCGGCATGGTATCGCGGATATCCATCCATACCTTGCCACTTTCTATACCGTATTCTCTTATTACGGCAGGTACCGTTTCGTATTCACCGCTTTCTGCCACTGCCAACAGTTTAGCGTAGAAAGACTTGGCCACATCACGCGCTTGCTGTTCAGCAAAGAAGAAACCGCCGATACGAGAGTACAAACCACGGAAGCCATTCATCATCAACACAAACACTTTGTTTCCGGATGCCAGTGCCAGGTCATGGTTTAACTGATAATCGAATTGTGCAAACGCTTTGCCGTCTTCTTCCACATTTTTGTAACGGGCAATAATCTCAGCAGATTCCTGAGGATTATTTCGAATCGCGCTGCGAATAAAAACAGCGCTCAAATTGGTGCGGGCGGCCAACAGGTTATCAACCAATTCAGGGATACCGTCCTGGTCAAGACGAGCCAGTGTCTCGAGAATATTAAGACCACAAGATTCCCAAAAGTTATTCACCTTAGTGGGTTTACCATGCTGGATCGTAAGCCAGCCATCACGGGCCAGACGTTGTAATACTTCGCGTAACGTTGTGCGGGTTACACCGATTAACTCAGAAAGTTCTCGTTCAGCAGGTAAAATGGTGCCGGGAGGAAAGCGCCCGCTCCAGATTGACTCAACGATATACTCTTCGGCAAAACCGGCCGGACTTTGTGCCTTATAAATCATATTTGCTCGCCTGCTGAACATTCTTTTTCTTTTAAACTGATTGTACCAGATGCATTTTCATTAACACAATCAATAAATATAACGAATATAGTGACTTCTTTACCTCATACGACCTTTTTACGGCTTCCTGTCTTATCCATTATCGGTTAGTCTTTGCAGGCTTAGACGATACATCGCGGTATTCATTGAGTACCAGAAGTACCATATAAATTGAGAAAAACAAACTTTCGTCGTCTACTATTATTCAGAGAACAACGAAATAAGCCTGTGATAAAAAAGGAAATTACTCGATGCAGACCTCTATGACCATGGCTATTTATAAAAACTTTCTGGGGCATGCTCCGGACTGGTATAAAAAGACCATCATTGGGTTTTTAATTGCTAATCCCCTGTTATTCATGCTTGACCCATACCTGGCTGGTTGGGTTTTGATAATCGAATTTATTTTTACCCTTGCCATGGCACTGAAGTGTTATCCCCTGCAACCAGGCGGTTTATTGCTTATAGAAGCCTTGTTTATCGGAATGACAACCCCGGATCATGTCCTTCATGAGATTGAAGTGAATCTGGATGTGTTGTTACTGCTGGTCTTTATGGTGGCCGGTATTTACTTTATGAAAGACCTGTTGCTATTCCTGTTCACCAAGCTGGTCATCCGGGTTAAGAACAAAACGGTTTTGTCACTGTCTTTTATCGTCGCTTCTGCTTTCCTGTCTGCATTCCTTGATGCGCTAACAGTAGTAGCGGTTATTATTGCAGTAGGCCTGGGTTTTTATACCATTTACCACAAAGTCGCATCGGGTAAAGAATTCCACCACGATCACGACCACACATCGGACGATACCGTTCAGGAGCTGGGTCGTAACGATCTGGATGACTTCCGCGCCTTCCTTCGCAACCTGATGATGCATTCTGCGGTGGGTACCGCGCTTGGTGGCGTAATGACAATGGTTGGTGAACCTCAAAACCTGATCATTGCCGATAAAGCCGGCTGGGATTTTGTTGAATTCTTTATCCGTATGTCCCCCATCACTATTCCAGTATTTGTCATGGGTATATTGACAACAATCCTGCTGGAAAAGACCAAGACCTTTGGTTATGGCGCTAAATTGCCACCTGCTGTTCGCAACATTCTGGTTGACTACGATATGCACATGGACGAAGCCCGTTCGGTGCGTGACAAAGCCCGTTTAGCCATTCAGGCGCTGATCGGTGTCTGGCTGGTTGTCGGTCTTGCATTACACCTTGCCGCAGTTGGACTTATCGGCCTGTCAGTTATCATTCTCGCCACCTCTATGAGCGGTGTTATTGAAGAACACGCATTAGGTAAGGCGTTCGAAGAGGCCCTGCCATTTACTGCGCTGCTCTGCGTATTCTTTGGAGTCGTTGCCGTTATTATCGACCAGGGTTTATTTGCACCGGTGATTCACTGGGTTCTGTCATTTGAAGGTAAAACACAGTTAGTCATGTTCTATCTGGCAAATGGTGTATTGTCTATGGTGAGTGACAACGTATTCGTAGGATCGGTGTACATCACCGAAGTGACAACTGCCCTGCAACAAGGTCAAATTACTCGCGACCAGTTCGATTTGCTGGCTGTAGCGATCAATACCGGTACTAACCTGCCCAGTGTCGCCACACCAAATGGCCAGGCCGCTTTCCTGTTCTTATTAACGTCTGCAATTGCACCGTTACTGCGCTTGTCATATGGCCGAATGGTCGTAATGGCATTGCCTTATACCATTGTACTGACGCTGGTTGGTCTGGGAGCGACTTACATTGGACTGGTGGATACAACCCAATGGCTGTATGACATGCACCTGATTGAACATCATTCAGCATTGCCGTCAGGCAATAGCGGTCACTAGGAGCATCATTACGGATGAAGTTTATCCATGGATTGAGTCAATGGGCAGAGCAACGCTCTGCCTGGTTGGTGCTGTTTTTAACGTCATTTGGCCTGGAATGCGTTGCGCTGTATTTTCAGCACGTAATGGGATTAGCCCCGTGTATCATGTGCATTTATCAACGCACAGCAATGTGGGGGATTGTGTTAGCCGGATTACTGGTACTGCTGTTTAATCATTCAGTCACTCGCTTTCTTGCACTTGGCTTGTGGGCATACAGTGCCATACAGGGTTACCTGGTAGCCTCTGAGCACATTGAAATAATCGAAGCCGACGATCCCTTTTTTGCGTCATGTGAAATCTTTCCTAACTTCCCAAGCTGGGCGCCGCTACACGAGTGGTTGCCTTCGGTCTTTGCCGCGCCAGGTGACTGTCTTGAAAACAGCTGGCAGTTCCTTTCAATGGGAATGGCACACTGGATGCAAATCATTTTTGCTGCCTATTTTGTTGTTTTTGCGGCAGTGTTAATTGCACGTTTAATCGACAAGAAAGCCTTTTGATAGACCTGTCAACGGTACCTGTTCGTCTTGCCCCGATCCGCACGGATGCGGGGCAAATTCACTTAATTCGCGCTAATAGTAAATTTGCAGATTGTGTCGCAGAAGCCAGTAAATTAGCACTGGATTCAGTTAAGCCCTGGATGGGCACCAGCTTAGTCCCCACCACACCTCGAACGGCTAAACAGCTGCTTGACGCGTTAGAACAACAGCGCAAAATCGGTTACGGTGTATGTTACTTGTTGATATGGCAGCAACAGTGTCTTGGCATGGGTATAGTGAATTACATACATCCCGTACATCGTAATGCCAATATGGGATTATGGCTTGTGCCTGAGGCTCGGGGAAAAGGCGTAGCTTTTACGTTATGTCAGCGACTGATCGACCTAGCCACTCAGCCACTAAAACTGAACCGGCTTGAATACCTGACGTTACCAGATAATCACGCCAGTATTAAACTTGCTCAGGCCCTCGGCGCCAAGAAAGAAGGACTATGCCGGCGCAGGGTATTTGGCGAGGATGCATTGTTATATAGCATCCTGCTCTGATTATCGTAATACTCGCTGCAAGTTAATCCACATCTTCCAATGGCCAAATCGCAATGTAATCTTCGAATTTGTCCAAATTTGCCTCGCTCTCGGGCACCGTTTTCCCTCTTACCGACATACCCGCTTTGTGCATTGCGGTTTTCTTACCGCGGTTTAACAACGGGTGCCAGCTTGGCAGTCCTCTTCCCTCGTGTAGTCGGCGGTAGCTACAACTCGGCGGCATGAAAAAGATATCTTTCAGGTTTTCCTGCGTAAGGCGAACGCAGTCTGGTACGAGTTCGGTGCGGTTAGCATACTGTGTACAGCTACAGGTTTTTGTATTAAGTAAATCGCAGGCGATATTGGTAAAGTGAATAACCTCTCCCGCCTGAACGTGCGCTGTCGGTGCAGCTTCATCTACAGAGTCGTCATCGATGAATTTATGCAAACAGCATTTCGCACAGCCATCACAAATTGACTCCCATTCAGCCCGACTCATTTCATCGAGTGATTTTGACTCCCAGAAACGATCCATATCAGGCCTCCACAACGGTCGTCTGAATGTCAAACCAGGGTGCCATCGACAACGTGAGTTTGTCTCCTGATTGTAATGGACCCACACCTTTTGGGGTGCCGGTAAGTACAATATCACCCGGCTGCAAGGTAAACACCTCTGAGATAGCAACCAATAACGATACCGTGTCACGCATCATCATTTTCGTGTTGCCTTGCTGCCTTGTTTCGCCATTTATTCTTAGCGTAAATGCCAAATCCTGTAGTTGTTTTACATCCTGAGCAGAGACAAATGCGCTGACCGGGCAGGCATTATCAAATGCTTTTGCACGTTCCCACGGATGGCCGTCTTTCTTTAATTGGTCCTGTAAATCACGCAATGTCAGGTCCAGCGCCAGACCAACCCCCGCTATTGCTGCTCCGGCCTCTTCCTCACTGGCATGGCATAGCGGCTGTCCGATCAGGACGGCGACTTCCAGTTCGTTATGACACGCTCCCCGGTTGGTTGGAATAACCACAGGTTCAGCAACGTGACATAATGCAGTAGCGGGCTTTAAAAACAACAATGGCTCGCCAGGCACGGCATTATTCAGTTCCTGAATATGATCCAGATAATTACGGCCAACGCATACGACCTTACCGGTTGGCAATCCAAACGGCTGCCCTTGTAGATTGTGATGCTGATACATTAGTGGCCTCGCTTAATACGCTCTGATAAATAACTGACCGACACACCGAAATAGCTACTGCGATTCCATTTCATTAACGTATGGAAGTTCTGATAAACAAGATACAGCCTGCCTTTCTCGCCGTCAGGCATAATCAGCGATGCGTTTATATCTACATTCGGCAAATCACGGCCATCGTAGCGGCGCACACCTTGCGCCTGCCAGAATGACAGTGGCTTAAATTTAGCCTTATCCAGCCCTGCCAACGCATAATCAAAATGGTCTGTTACCGATACCTGTCTGCCCCACGTGCCATTGCTTACCCAGCCTTCAGACGACAGGAAATTCGCAATTGAGGCAAATACATCAGCCGGCGTGCCCCAAATATCCTTCTTACCATCTCCGTTATAGTCGACAGCATAATTTAAAAAAGAGGTCGGCATGAACTGGCTTTGCCCCATAGCCCCTGCCCATGAGCCATTAAATTCTTTAAGCGAAATGTGACCTTCCTGCAGAATAGTCAGCGCAGCCAAAAGCTGCTTTTTGAACATAGCTTCACGTCGCCCTTCAAAGGCCAGGGACGCCAGCGCTGATAAAACCGGGTGACTTCCCTGAATTTTGCCGAAATTCGACTCATTACCCCACAACGCGACAATAAATCGCGGTTGAACACCGTACTGCTGGCCAATTTCCGCTAACAGCAACTTGTGTTCTTCCATTAACGTAATAGCCTGCTTTACCTTCCAGTCCGGCACACGGGTAGTCAAATAGGTATCCAGGGTAATTTTCTTTTCCGGCTGGTTGTTGTCTGCCTTCACCACGGTAGGCCGATAAAACACAGTAGCAAACACGTTATCGACAAACTGCTTACCGAAGCCCTGAGCGATGGCTTCTTGTCTTAACACGGCTTTGTAGCTTTCGAATTCATCGTCTTTACTGTCTGCAGCATTGCTGATGGTTGATACTACCAACGCACACAACGCGATGCTTATTTGCTTAAGTCTTTTCATTACATGTCTATGCTTGTGATGGTTTGCTGTCTAAACCGAGACTTTCCCGGTGAGATTCGAGCAAATTCTCTTCTTTAGGCGGCATCTGCAAGTAAAAACCTTGCGCGTTGATGGCGTCGATCAATTTCGCTTTATCTACGCCACCTAAGGCGTCCCTTTTACTCAACGGCAGCATCATAACCAACTGTGGTCTGCCGAACTGATTCATCAGTGCTTCTGGTACTGATGAAAAATCGTCTTTCTTTGCAACATACAGGTACATACCTGCTTTTTTTGCGGTTTTATAAACTGCTAATAACATCTCTTACCTATCTATTTCAGTGTAATACGGCCTGTACCACTGGCTCAAAATACGCCGCTCGCCATCCGGAAAGCACATCCGGTTTAAGCCCTTGTACCCGGCACTCTTCAATGTCAAACCAGTGCCATTTTAGCAGTTGATTAAGCTGCTTTTTAGAGGCAATTACTTCCTCGCTCACGCCCTGTTCCACAGCGATTTCCGCCGCAGCGTGTTTCAGTCGGGCAAGGGTTTGTTTGTATTGAGGAAAGTCTATCAGTCGTTTAATACGAGGGAGATGCTCACTCGGTGCTGTCTTTTCAAACTCGTCAATGCCATTGCGGATCACATCCAGCAGTATTTCTGGTCTCAAGCGACGTTCCTGGGGGGTCAAACAGTGAATACGTGACAACGCGCTCTTGGATTGTGGCATACGCAATGCGAGCTCATACAGGTGCGCTTCTTTAAATACAAAATTGAGTGCCATGTCTTTTTGCTGAGCACGCGTAAGACGCCAGGCAGCCAGATGCTTTAACACCGTTAATTGCTGTGACGATAATTTCCAGGCGTTTTTAATTTGCAAATAGGCATAATCGGCCGGCATGCTGGCTTTTTTCTTTTCGCTTAAGGTTGCAGATTCTGATAAAACCCAATCCAGTTTACCTCTGGCGACAACCATATCGTAAAGCTGTTCAAACGCAGGAAGCAGATACAGTACGTCATCAGCGGCATACCGGCACTGGTTATCAGACAAGGGTCTGGCAAGCCAGTCAGTGCGCGACTCCCCTTTTTCCAAGGTGGTTTCAAGCAGCATTTCAATCATGCGCCCATACCCCATGGTTGTCCCAAGACCGAGTAAACCTGCGGCAAACTGTGTATCAAAGATAGGTGTAGGCACCAAAGAAAATGTCGCCAGAAAGGCTTCCAGATCTTCAGAACAGGAATGCAGTACTTTGATGACATCGGGATTGACTAACAGCGATGTCAGAGAAGACAAGTCGTCAATGGCTAACGGGTCAATGAGCGCTAGCTGATGACCATCAAATAACTGAACGAGTCCCAGAGCCGGAGCCAGTGTGCGCGTACGAACAAATTCGGTATCAATAGCAATTGCCCGGTGACGTGCAGCTCTTGCACACACTAAATCTAGGGTTTCCTGATCCTGTATAAAAATATAATCCATAAATAATAAAGCCGGCTTTACGCCGGCTTTATTCAGGTGGAGCTGTAAATTAGTTTCGAAGCTCTCGACGCAGAATCTTACCGACGTTAGTTTTAGGTAATTCTTCTTTGAATTCTACGTGTTTAGGGACCTTGTAGCCAGTAAGATGTGAACGACAATGCGCAATCACTGCTTCAGCAGTCAGAGAATCGTCTTTACGCACGATAAACAGCTTCACTACTTCACCACTTACTTCATGTGGAACACCGATAGCCGCCGCTTCCAATACAGCCTCATGCATGGCCGCGACTTCTTCAATTTCATTCGGAAACACATTAAAGCCAGACACAAGGATCATGTCCTTTTTACGGTCAACAATGTAGAAGTATCCATCTTCGTCAGCGCGCGCTATGTCACCAGTTGCAAGCCAGCCATCACGAATAATGTCGTCAGTAGCTTCCGGACGATTAAAATAGCCCTTCATTACCTGAGGGCCCTTTACCCACATTTCGCCAGATTCCCCGGGCGCCACTTCGTTGCCGCTTTCGTCCATCAGCATGATGTCTGTAGAAGGAACAGGCATACCAATAGAACCTTTATACGCGTCTAACTGAGGTGGGTTAACGGTAACCACTGGCGAACACTCTGTTAGTCCGTACCCTTCCAGTAGCACAGTGCCCGTCACTTTCTGCCAACGTTCAGCGACCGGACGCTGAACTGCCATGCCGCCTCCCAGACCAAACTTGAAGTTGGAGAAATCCAGATCACTGAACCCTGGCGTATTCAACAAGCCATTAAACAGCGTGTTTACACCCGGTAAGATAACGAACGGGTATTTGCTCAACTCTTTCACAAAGCCAGGCATATCACGAGGATTGGTGATTAGCAGGTTTGGACAACCAAATTTCAGGAAAAGTAAGCAGTTCGCGGTTAGCGCAAAGATGTGATAAAGCGGTAATGCGGTAACCACCAGGTCTTTACCCGGTGTGATCACCGTTGCCAGAATACCAGAGACTTGCTCTAAGTTCGCAATCATATTCCGATGGGTCAGCATGGCCCCTTTGGAAACGCCGGTTGTTCCACCGGTATACTGCAAAAACGCCAGACTTTGATTGTCTATTTCGACTTTGTTAAAACCTAAATGCCGGCCTGCATTCAGGGTTTCCATGAAGGGTTTAGCTTGCGGAAGATTGAAGTCCGGCACCATTTTCTTCACGCGCTTCACAACAAAATTCACAACCCAGCGCTTTGGTGCAGGCAGCATATCACCCAAGGAAGTCAGCAAGACTTCCTTAACACCGGTCTCAGCCACAACCTTTTCTAGGGTATGGGCAAAGTTTTGTACAATGACAATACCTTTCGCGCCGCTGTCATTCAGTTGGTGTTTTAACTCGCGTGCGGTATACAACGGATTGACGTTCACTACGGTCATACCTGCCCGTAATATACCGAACATAGCAACCGGGTACTGGAGCAGGTTGGGCATCATGATCGCTACCGCATCACCCGGCTCAAACCCCGCGTGCTGCAAGTAGGCAGCAAAGTTTTTTGAGTGTGTGTCGAGCTCAGAGAAGCTCATCTCCTGACCCATATTGATATAGGCCGTCTTGTCCCCATACTTGGCAACTGATTCGTCAAGAATATCAACGATTGAAGCGTAACGATCCGGATCGATTTCCGGAGTTACTCTTGGGTCGTAATGCTTAAGCCAGTTTTTTTCCACCAACCTCTCCTGTCAACTTTACTTTGACGATGATTGTTCACAAAAGTCCACGCCACCAGCCTCGGCTTACGCACAAAACTGGTCCGATTTGTTGCAATAGTATCGGATGTTCGCAAAAAGATAAATGACGTTGTTTACATTTCCTCAACAAAGCAGCGAATTGAAGTGCTAACTGCCGAAGGATTAACCATATGAAAATGATGTCCTCCTGAGAATAGTTCAAGCTGACTGTTTTTCCACCATTTTTTCCTATTTGGATAAATAGTTTCCAAATGCTTGAAACTATCTGTAGCGCCGCCAAACCAGACCGGACACGGAATTGCTTCCATCAGATTCTGCGCTTGTGATTCGGTCAGCCTCAGTGTGGATTTAGTACGTAATCTGGGGTCACTTCCCCATACTAATTTGCCATTCTCATCGCGCACTGTATTACGCAATATAATGGTTTCTGCATGTTCGGCATTAATATCGCTGATTTTGCACCGGGCCGAAACAGCGGCCTGTACATCAACTTCGCGAAGGCGGGTCGTGGAGGTTTGTTTGGCTAACCGGCTAATGACAGAATCACGTACCTGGCTGACACTGGTATCGGCTTCCAGTGTCAGCGGTCCACAGGCGTCAATTGATACTACTTTTGCTACGCGCTCAGGGAATACCCCGGCATACAGTGTAGACAGAATACCGCCCAGAGAATGACCAACAAGAATAACATCCCGCCAGTCGTTCGCTTCAATCAACTCATGTATGTCCTGTACAAAATCAAACTGATTGTAGTGCGCTCCCGCTGAACGGTGGAAGCTCTTGCCATGGCCGGGCAAATCGATAGCAATAAACTGATAGTCGTCAAAATAAGGGAACAGGCACGCTAAACTTGCTGCGTTATCCAAAAAGCCGTGTATCCCCAATATTACCCGACCGGATTGACCATTTGTCAGGCCGTGCAGCGCCCCCTGAGACAATGTAAACTGCCATTCTTGCATACCATTCTTCCTGTTCACTTAACAATGCCAACACAGTGTAGCAAAGAAAAATTGATAAGCAGCATGGCTTAATACACTGAATTAGCAAATAAAAAAGCGGCAATGCATTGCCGCTTTCTCATGTCAACCGGAATTGAATTGCCTGCTCACAGGCAATCCTGTGCCGCTATCGCTGTTGTTGCCTTGGTTTAACTGCCCCGGGTTCACGGGTTTGCACACGCATGGTAGCAGTCGGTTCGCCGTTGTTACCCCGGTAGCTGCGCTTCACTTGTTTGGTATTCAGCCCATTGTTCTTAGACTGCTTCGAGGCCGGATAGCGGTCTCGGTTACCGTGATAAAAGCGAAAGCCGCCACGATAATAGGAAGAATGGTAAAGCCCCCACGGTCCCCAAAAACGCGGGTAAAAGGTCGGGTACCAACCACCGTAAAAGTCAAAAAGCAGAGAGTTCGTATTGTACATCTGTTGATCACGCCACAGATGATAGTCCTCAACCATAATGGCTGGGAACATGTAAGGCTGTTCACCTACCATGCCCGCTACCGGCTGGGAAACCGTACCAATAAATGTCGCTAAGCGTCCTTCAGCAAACACGATAGGATCAACAAAATTGTTAATCACAGCCTTAAAGCGACCCGGTGTTTGTTCAGTCGTAAGTGGTTTCGCATAGTGGTTAAGCGGAAAATAAACCATCTCAATAGTGGTTTTATTGTCTTTATTCTCTACATTGGTAACAATCCCGCCCCAGCGAGCCGGTTTACCCAGTACCTGCTCTCCGGCCACAACGGCTTTTGAATATCCAACCAACGCCTTGTCGTCAGACACTTTAATTGGATCCGGAACAATGGCGCAGCCTGAAAGCGTAAGCACGGCAACCATAATTAGTGCACGGTAAAACATAGAACACCCCTTGTTGTTGTGACGAATGATAAGGGAATCACCAGTTATTTCCATTATTTCTGATGACTTACTGACACTTCCGGATGAAGTTTTGCTATTCAGCACATTCACTTTAACCGATAGCCCCTTCCCTGTTCTACCCTCGTCGGTCCTTTATCGATCATACGTACGCGTCAAGCCCGTCAGAGCACCTCGTCTAACACGCTTTATGACTATTATCTGAAAGTTAGCTGAATGGAAGCTGAACTTACTTTTTGGTTTTAATGTGAAATTTTTGTAATTAAAAACAAAATTTTTAACATTATGCGTAGATATCTACACCCATCATTTGACGCACTGAATCGCGTTTAGTTTCACGTTCAAAACTAAGATATTCACGAACAGCATGCTCTGCATGAGGCGCAGGTTTATCGTAACCGGCTTTGGTACGGAATGCTTCCGCTTTGGCATAAGAAGACGCGTCACCACTAACCACAATAGCGTTATCTGGCTGTTTCGGCGTCTGTTCGGTTTCAGGCACAACCTGCTTAACCGGTTTGGGCCGGTTGTCGCTTCGATCAATAACAGGTGCGTTAACAGTTTGCCGAATATCCATTTAATTGCGTATACCAATTATGCGTTTTGCTTCAGGTGAAAAGTCGTGATTGTATGTACCGATACATAGCTTCCAACCCCAACAAAATGCAATTTTCAGGCCTACCGTTACTCTCTGCCCGGCAATTTTTTCCAGGTAACCGTGTCGCGCAGATACACTGGCGTAATCGAATCAGCTGACATGGTATCACCCGCTTCAAATGCTTGCTGTACCAGTGGCAACATATGTCTTGCATAAGGATAGGACACAGACACTGCCGTCTCGCCTGTTATTGCCGTTAGCGCCGGATAAGCTTGCCAGCCTGTACCTGCATAACCACAATCAGAAGCCGACACCATAGCTGCAGCGTCCTCTGGGGGCAGTACTTGTTCTTCGCCCTGTGATACTGCAATGCCATTATCACGTACATAGCGGGCAAAATAGACCTCACTCATTCGTGCATCAATGGCAACCGCCACGTCATTCTCTGGCTGACTGGCGAAAACCTGCTGCGCCATTGCCTGAAGCGTACTGACGCCAACGACAGGTAAACCGGAGCCCAGCGCCAGTCCCTGAATAATGCCGGTTGCAATTCGAACCCCGGTAAAACTGCCCGGTCCTCTACCGAAACCCAATACCTGCAAATTTTTAATACCCGCACCGGCTTCCTTAATGACGTCATCAACCATGGTCAGTATTTTCTGACTGTGTTGCTGAGGGCACACTTCATAGCGAGTGTATATTTTATCGTTAAACTGCAGTGCAACAGAGCACGCTTCTGTTGCCGTATCAATCGCTAAGATATTCATGATGTAGTCTTCTTTTCGTCAGCGTGACGATGTTGAGTTTTTACTAAGAAGTCTTCGACTTCGGACAGATCCCGGGTGCGTTTCATCGGCGGCAAACTGCCGAGAAACGTTTGCGCATAGGGTTTTGTGACCAATCGATTGTCACAAATAACCAGCACACCAACATCTTCAGGATCGCGAATTAGCCGACCCGCACCTTGCTTCAGGGTAATCACTGCCTGAGGAATTTGTATACTGCCAAATGGGTTGCCCCCCTTCTTTTTACAATCCTCAAGACGTGCCTGAAGTAGCGGGTCATCAGGTGCAGCAAACGGCAGTTTATCGATCAGCACACACACCAGGTCATCACCACGTACATCAACCCCTTCCCAAAATGCGCCAGTACCCAGTAACACCGCTTCGGGATCGGCTAAATACTGAGTAAGAAGTGCTTGTTTGGAGGTACTACCCTGAACAAGAATAGGATTTGAAATTTTATCCTGTAGCGCTGCAGCGACTTCCTGCAATGCTGCATGACTGGTAAACAGCAGAAAGCAGCGCCCGTTGCTGGCTTTAACCAACCGCATGCACACTTCAACTAATTGCTGCCGCATAGCTGGCTGATGGGGTTCGGGTAAGTAACGGGGCACGCACAACAATGCTTGTTTGGCATAATCAAACGGACTATCGAGCATAAGCGTTTTAGCACTCTCCAGCCCCATTCTTCGCTGAAAATGAGTAAATTCATTGTTGACCACCAGCGTAGCGGAGGTAAATACCCAGCCGCGTTCTTCACTCTCGACAAACCGTCGGAATTTGGCCGCAATAGACAGGGGTGTCATATGCAATACGATATGTCTTGGTGTCGTTTCGTACCACAAACTCATGCCATCGTGTTGATCTGTAGTAAATAAAGCCAGTTTCTCCCGTATCTGAACAATGCGATCAAACAGGTTATCCAGGTCTTTATCACGACCAATATGCAATTTGCAGACATCGTAAACCACACCAACTGCGTCTTCTAAGCGCGACATTTGCGTTCTAATCTCTTCGCGCTCCAGGTGCTCTACCCAGTTACCTTTGGCTGGCTTATCTGCAAACAGCAATCGCAAGTCCGCAGCCTGCATACGCATTTTCTCGCCCGCTCGCTCTAACTGCTCTGCATCTTTTAATACTGTGCGGTACAACAATGTAATTTCTTTGCTGATATCCTGAATTTGGCGGGTGGATACCGCTTCGCCAAAGTACTCGCTGGCAATATCCGGAATTTGATGCGCTTCGTCAAACACAATGCATTCTGCGTCGGGGATCAGTTCGCCAAAGCCGGTATCCTTGAGCGCCATGTCTGCAAAAAACAAATGATGATTCACCACCACAATATCTGCATCCATGGCTTTTTTCCGGGCTTTTACCAGATAGCAATCTTCGTAGTCAGGGCAATCTCTGCCCAGACAGTTGTCAACCGTTGAAGTGACCAACGGCAATACTCTGGCATCCTCGGGAAGGGTTTTGATTTCGCCCACGTCACCCGTTTTAGTGGTATTCGCCCAGGTACGAACAATAGAAAGTTCATTAAGGACATCGCTTTCAACCAGCGTCGAGTTCCCGCCATGCTGACTTAATCTGTGCGTACACAGGTAGTTAGCACGCCCTTTTAACAGCGCTGTCTTGCGATTACTGGCAAGTGCTTTTTTAATAACGGGAAGGTCACGATGGTAAAGCTGTTCCTGTAGGTTTTTCGTCCCTGTTGAAATAATAGCTTTACCTTTGGCAAGGAGTACCGGGGCTAAATAGGCAAAGGTTTTTCCGGTTCCGGTACCTGCTTCAATAATGACACTATGGGACTGGTTGATCGCAGCCGCTACCGCCTCGGCCATATCGGTTTGTGCCTGACGAGGCTTAAACCCCTTTATCGATTCTGCAAGTAGTCCGGTGCCCGAAAACACTTCACTTAACGTGGGCATAGTTTCTCTGTGTCATGTACCAAAATGCGTATTATGCCAAATAATTCCTGAAACGTCTGTGTTTAGCATACTACCCGTTCAAACCCTGACCGATTGCTACACAGCCATTACATTTTTGGCATGGCTGCGCTGAAGTAAATTCGGTATCCCCAGGCATCGACAGAAAGTTCGCTGTGGCTAACCAACTCCTCGATAGTTTCAGAAACGAGTTCAAAGTATTTGCCTTCGAACAGTTGCTCTTCAAAGCTCACCGTTACCGCCTCTGACGATAAGTTGAGCACAATGAATACTTTACAATTGTCCTGCATCCTAACGAAACTGAACACCTGACCGGGTTGAGAGTTAGGTACCTGAATCATGGTTGCCCCAAACGGACCGTTCCACAACGCGGGTAAGCGTTTTTTCAGGCGGATGAGTTTGCGGTACAAGTCGCCGATGGGGTGTGGCTGCCACTCGATAGGATCGCGTTCAAAAAACGCCAGCCGCTTACTTTCACCGGCTTCCTGACTATTGTAAATCAGTGGCATTCCCTCACCTAAAACAGACAGGACAATAGCCGCTTCCAGACAGTCACCGTACTGTTCATGTTGTGTGCCGTCCCAGGCGTTTTTGTCATGGTTACTGACAAAGGTCATTCGATACGCACTTCGTGGCCAGGCTCGCTCATTCCACGAGTAGTATTTCCTGAGTCGGTCTACGCTTGCACGGCCCATCGCAATGTCATGCATCGTCTCGTTCCAACTCCAGGCATAACTCATGTTGAATGCCTGTTCGTGTAAATCGCGATTTTCCCACTCTGCCAGCATAAAAACGGGCTTAATAGCATCCAGAGCCTGACGCGCCTGAAGCCAAAAATCATTGGGAACATAACCTGCAACATCGCAACGAAATCCGTCGATGTTAAACTGCTTTACCCAGTAACACATGGCGTTAATCATGTATTCCCTGAGTTCACTGCTGTCATAATCGAATTCAATAATGTCGCTCCAGTCCCACCAGGGAGACGGGCGAAAGTCACCTTTGTAATCCTTGGCATACCAGTCAGGGTGTTGTTCAACAAGGTGATTATCCCAGGCACTGTGGTTGGGTACCCAATCGAGGATGACTTTCATATCCAGCTCGTGCGCTTTGTTCACCAGCGCCTGAAAGCTGTGTTCACAGCCAAACTCAGGATTAATAGCCAGGTAATCTTTCACGGCATATGGACTACCCAAAGTACCTTTTCGGTGTTTTTCACCAATAGGGTTGACGGGCATTAACCATATAATATTGGCACCCAGAGAATGGATGTCGGCTAGACGTTGGGTAACGGCATCAAATGTACCGGCCTGACTAAACTGTCTGACATTGATTTGATAGATGACTGCATCTTTGCTCCACTCAGCCTGGGTGACCTGATACCGGTTGTTCGGTGTGTAAGCATTGGCAGGCATATCGAATCCTTTCGTCGCTAAGATGTAGACAATGATACCAGCGTTGATGGCGGAAACGTATATTAGATTATAATAATACGACTAAAGACCTATGATATTTCATTAAGTTAGTGCTTCAAGGCGTGTAAACATCCCCTCTTGAGAGACTGCTCTGATGAGCTAGAGCAAACTGGCAATACCTAATAATAACACCCAGCCAGCAAAAAACACCTTTACCTGACGGGGTGAAAACCACAGCACAAGGTATCTTGCAAGGCGACCACCGACAATCGCCCCGGCTCCCGCGAACAGCACAACGCCCCACACCACAGCGTCCGTAACGAATACATGATAATAAGCACCGCCCCACACCGTCAGGGCAGACAGGATGACGGCCGCTGCGATGGAGAACGTCACACTGAACCCACGAAAAATCAGATAGACCGCGACAAGCTCACCGACCCCGACTGAAAGGTACGCCGTTATGATGCCTCCTAGCAGGCTAACCAAAACCAAAGCCACACAATCGACACTATCAAGCTTCGTTCGGATAGCCGTACGTTTCAGATAACCAATTGATGCAAATATACCCAGTGCAAGCAAAACAGAAAACAATCCAAAGCCAATATGCAACTGACTTCCAAACTGGGTAAAGGACATGGCTGGAACCCACTGACTCAGTCCATACTGTGTTAACCAGATACCCGCTAACGAGCCCAGTGCAGTAATACCAACAACCCGTAATAAAACAGGCCAGTGTGACGTAGAATCGGGCCCATGTCGGTAAAACTGTAACCAGCTAATTGCACCGGCTGTCATACCACAGCACTGAATTGCAAAACTGGTCGCGACCACCGCCTCTGCGCTAAATGCCAGTTGCTGAAAGAAGGGAACAAAAACGACCCCCCCACCCGCACCTGTCGCATTGGCAAATATCGCCCCGACGATGCCAAGTAGCATAAAAGGGCCAAATTCCGGAACAACCGCGGGAAATTCAGCGTGACTTGCGATGAGTATCGCCCAGATTATTATTAACAGCCACCATACCGGGCTTAACAACGCCTTTTTAATCACTCATTACACTTCATTATTCTTAGTGTGTTCTGATACTAAGACAGTTAATAAAACGGTCAATGGTTAAATACAAAAAATCGTTATTAATGACTCGATTGGTTATAAAAACAACACATAACGGATATTGAGTCATTCAACTAAAAGACTACCGGCTTTTAAACTAAATATTGCTATAGTGAATGCAGCAAACATCAATGTTTGGCCTGTCTGGAGTCAGGATTAGCTTATGGTTACCGTAAAACATCACACGCAATATACGTTAGTTACGTTAACACCCAACCGTTCAGCTTCCTGGCAGGACAGTAAATGGTTAATGTGGTTAATGGCTAGCGTAGCGTGTGTTATTGCCGTTGTGTGGACAATCGTTGGTGCCTGGTTAGTGTTTCCTTTTGCCGGCATCGAGATTGGGCTGTTTTGTTATTTGTTGTACCGGGTTAACTTACTTACCTACAGTAATCAGTCCATTTCGATTGAAAAAAAGTATATTCATATACAATCCAGTAACAAAGCGGTGAAAACCATTACTCTCCCCCGTGAAGATACGCACCTGGAATTGTCGGAAAGCCCACAGGACTGGTATCTCCCCCAACTAAAACTGGTAGCCCAGGACAACAGTGTATCCATTGGTGACTTCCTTAATAAAGAAGACAGACAATCACTTTACGAAACGCTAAAAGAACTAGGTATACCGGCCTGGCGACATCATTGGTGGAAGCATTAAGGGGATTATCCAGCGAGCATTCAGTCTTTGAGCCTTCCACAACGTCGTTGCACCACCTGACAATAAAAGATAGATTGTGGCTTTTAGTAAACTTGTTGGCTGTTAATGCGTCTTCTTTTTTTTTCTTGCCTGTTGCTATTGTCGTTTGCAGGCCATTGTGCTTCCGTTTGGAAAGTAACTCATGGCGATAACACGCTTTACATAGGCGGTACGCTTCACCTGTTAAGCCCTGACGACTTTCCTTTACCGGACGCTTATGCCCAAGCCTACAATGCGGCTACAAAACTCGTTTTTGAAACGGATATTGCAGGGTTAAACTCACCTGCATTTCAACAGGATACGTTGGAACACCTGACATACAGGGACGGTACAACACTCGGTGATGTATTAAGCGTTGATACGTATAATGCACTCGCAAAGCACCTGGCCGAGCGGAACCTGTCGATTGAGGCATTCGCGCACTATACCCCTGCCCTTATCAGCGTGACACTGAGTGTCGTCGAACTAAGAAACCTGGGCCTGACAAGCCAGGGCGTGGATGAATTTTATTATTTCAAAGCCATGATGGACAAAAAACAACTGGATTGGTTTGAGTCGCCAACGCAGCAGTTAGCGTTTATAAAAAGTATGGGAGACGGCGATGACGATCAAATTATTCGTTACGCTCTCGACGATGTCTTGCAAATAGAAGACTCTATTGGCGATCTAAAAACTTTCTGGCGTCAAGGTGACATGAATGCGATGGCCCAATCCTCAATGATAGAGTTTGAGGCGTCATTTCCTAAGGTGTTTAATACGCTGCTGACCGAAAGAAATCAAAATTGGCTCCCCATGCTTTCAGGTATGATGGACTCGCCAGAGACAGAGTTTGTGCTGGTAGGCACCATGCATTTAGCTGGCGCCAAAAGCGTTTTAGCCTTACTCGCAGAGCAAGGCTATGTAGTTGAACAACTCAACTAGAACGCGCTTGTGTTGACGCATCGGCCTCGCGTTTTACTAATATGAAGCTCAAGTACATTTTGGTGGGCAACGACATAATCATGCCCACCGCAACCAGGCATGCACTGATCACAATGCCAGTTACGCCCATCGCCTCAATCGTTTCGCTATACATGTGACAGTAAATGCCAGTGAGGATAAGGCATATACCCACCGTCATTATGATTTTAAGCAATAAAATTAGCTTCTTATCAGTCATCTTATCACCCTCTTTAGAATATATTGAAATTCTAATATATTACCAGCAATGACGTGTTGATCTGAATCACAAGTAAACAGGGTGATAGCAACATGCCAGTTCATTTTTATATTGCAAACAAAGTATCCACATAAATTTTTTAGCTGTGAGCCACAATTAAATTATTCTATAAATTTCAATTACTTACAATTTAAATTACACTACCAGCAAAATGGCATCCAGATTGCTAACTCTACTATCAGGTTACAAACGTACGAAATAAAGCGGACTATTGTGCCTACAGTAGTCACGTGAATAACAAAAATGTATAGAGGTAAGGTGAAACTATGAAGCTCACTGTAAAATGTTTGTCAGCAACGCTGGTCTCCGTCATTGCTGCATTTCCCGCGTTCGCGCACACTGGTCACGACACTATTCAGCATGCCCTGCTTGCAGGTTTATCCCACCCGTTAATGGGTATCGACCATTTAATTGCTATGCTGGCCATTGGCTTTTGGGCAGCCAGTTTTACCGGGAACAAAGCCAGCTCAATTCTTACCGCCTTTTTCGCACTGCTACTGGTGGGCTTCACGCTTGGCCAGTCTGGTTACCACTTTGCCTTCATGGAAGCGGGCATTGTCATGACCTCAGTGATTACCGGTTTGCTAATTGCAAAACGTAAAAACGTAGCACAGGGGCTGGCCATAAGCCTTGCCTCATGCTTCGCTCTTTTTCACGGTTTAGCTCATGGTTTAGAGACCGCCAGTTCCGTCCCTATTCTGTTTGCTTTAGGTTTCATCGTCACCAGCGCCACACTGGTCACGGTGGGATTTGCTGCCTCAACGTATGTTGCGCGTAGCAAACCTAATGCAAATAGATTAATTGGACTGGTTATAGCAATGATGGGAGTATCGTTGTTTTCAATTTAGGCTGACCCACATCCAAAATTGATAATCATGAGCGAGAATCGGGCCCTTGCCCGATTCTTTTTTGCTCCATAAACAAATACCCCGCACTCCCACTCTTAAGCCTAACTCTGCAATAAAAAGTCCTGTTCTGGCATGCATTTCCTGTTATTACTTTCAGTCTGAACTACACTTCAATTGTGAGCCGTTGAAATGACATTGTGCTATTGACCGGTTCGCATCTTTTGTCCTCATACTGGGAGCAGCATGAAAGTACTTCAGCAGCTAAAGCGAGTATCTGGCGATGTCTCACTTTCTTTTGAAGACAAGCTCTGCCGATTATTACAGCTCGGACGCGAGCTATTAGCTATGGACATTGGTATCGTAAGTGCCATAAAAGGCCAGGACTATCATGTCATCAGTGCATCTTCACCCGACGGTGGTATTCAACCTGGTGACCAGTTTTTACTTGGCGATACCTATTGTAAAGATACACTGCAAGCTGATGGTTTAATTGCGTACTATCAGGCGACATCCTCTCACCCTTGTTATCAGGCATTTGGCCTCAAAGCCTACATTGGCATTCCAATTACGGTGAATAACGAACGATACGGTACCCTGAATTTTTCCTCGCCGGAACCAAGGGAGAGCGACTTTAACGAAACAGAAAAATACTATCTCACGTTACTTGCCGAGTGGGTTGGTACTGAAATATCCCGTAAATCCACCATGGACACATTAATTCGCCAACAGGAAGAACTGCATTTACAAACCATGCGCTTGGAGCAAATGGCAGAATTGGCCGGTGTAGGTACCTGGGAACTGGATGTGGAGACACTAACACTCAGCTGGTCACCGGCTTTACAAGCAATGCTCGAATTACCCGATGGCTTTGGTACGTCACTTGACGATTCGTTTTCGTTAGTGCCATCTGCGTATGACAGACAACGTTTAAGCGATTTGCTTCATGCTTGCATCGAAACCGGGAAACCTTTTTCTGCTGATTTGGAAATACGCACGCCCAATGGCAACCAATTGTGGATTGCAACGCAAGTTAGGGAAGAATTAGACAATAACAACAAAAAGAAAATACTCGGTGCTACGCAAGACATCACGTCTCGCATTCGGGCAAACCTTGAACTCGATCAGCGCCGCATGGTCGCCGAGGAAGCATTACAAACACGGAGTATGTTCTTAGCCAATATGAGCCATGAGATTCGAACCCCAATCAATGGGGTACTAGGCATGCTCGAGGCCCTGAACAAAACACCACTAACAGTAAAGCAAGAGGAATTTATCAGCATCGCCAGACACAGTGCAGATGCCTTGCTTGAACTCGTAAACGAGATCCTGGACTTTTCGAAAATCGATTCTGGCCAAATCACGTTTGAAGACGAGCCATTGGATATCAGTTGCATCGCAAAGAAACTTTGCAAAGGATTTTCACACCAGGCCGAGAAGAAGGGATTGAGCTTTCACCTGGATGTCAGTGCAACCGACAATCTCACCGTATCCGGAGACGCCGGCAGCATAAAGCAAATACTCACCAATTTAGTGAACAATGCGATTAAATTTACGCATAAAGGCCAAATATCCGTAAAGACCAAAGTGGCACGTCAACCTGACGGGCTTTATTGTATTAAGTTAATCGTAAGCGACTCAGGCGTAGGTATTGAAAAGTCCCGGTTAGCCGAGATTTTTTCACCTTTTAAACAAGCGGACTCTTCAACCACACGACAATATGGTGGCACTGGATTGGGTTTAGCGATTGTGTCTCAGATCATTGAGCAACTGAAAGGGACGATTAAAGTGGTCAGTAATCTTGGAGAGGGAACATCATTTGTTGTGTCCCTTCCCATGTCTGCCGTTGATGCCTCTGTGAAGCTTTCACATTCGGCCAAGGATAGTACGTTTACCCAAAACACAAAAAATGTATTTAAGGGCCGGCATATACTGGTTGTTGAGGACAACGAAATTAACCAGCTGGTCATTACAGAACAACTGACTGATATGGGCATAAGTGCAGATGTTGCCGATAATGGTAGCGAAGCGTTAAGAAAAATCACCGAGAATATACTTACCGATAAGCAATATGAACTGATTCTAATGGATTGTCAGATGCCGATTATGGACGGTTATGAAACAGCGATACAAGCCCGTCAACTTGGTGGCAATGCATTAAATATTCCCATTGTGGCACTTACTGCCAATGCGATGGCTGGCGAGCGTGAAAAATGCTTGCTCGCCGGTATGAACGACTATCTGACTAAACCCATTGATAGTCGCAGACTGGCTTTGTGCCTTAGCCGATACTTTTTAACAGACACCTTCGTTGAGGGCGCCGGCATATAAATCACTAGGGCCTGTTGCACTCAACAAATCCTTGGCAGTTGTTCTCCCACCAGCATATCCAGAATACGCTCTCCGCCGAAGTGGGTTTTCACCAGTACCCGATTGTATTTCGACTCAATCACTTCGCCTATTATGGCTGAGTCCTGCCCTGCAGGATGCGCGCGCATCGCTTTCAGCACAGCCTCTGCGGACTCGGCAGGCACAGAAGCAACTAATTTACCTTCGTTAGCAAAATACAACGCATCAAGGCCAAGAATTTCACACACACCACGCACGGTATCGCGAACCGGAATATGCTCTTCCTGCAGGCGAATACTGACATTGGAGGATTCTGCGAACTCGCACAGTACTGTCGCCACCCCACCCCGGGAAGCATCGCGCACAGCATGGATATCCGGGCAGACGGCCAACATGGTTTGCATTAAATCGTTCAACGCCTGACAGTCGGTTTTAAGCTCAACGTCCAGCGCAAGATCGCCCCGGGCATTGAGGATTGCAGCGCCGTGATCACCAATCAGGCCATTCACAATGATTTTGTCACCCGGCCGACAATTCGCTGCGGAAATATCCACGCCTTCTGGAATAACGCCAATGCCACTGGTATTAATAAAAATCTTGTCGCCTTTGCCCTTGGGCACGACTTTGGTATCGCCGGTGACAATGGTCACGCCGGCTTTATCGGCAGCCGCTTTCATTGAGGACACAACCCGACGTAACAAGGCGACGTCCAACCCTTCTTCCAGGATCATGCCACAGGACAGGTATTTGGGTATTGCACCTGACACCGCAATATCATTGACCGTGCCGTTGACGGCCAACGAGCCAATATCGCCGCCGGGGAATTCTACCGGATCAACCACGTAGGAGTCTGTGGTAAACGCCAGTTTGGCACCGCTTTGCATTAAATCGGCTAACTCAAAACGCGCCTGATCTTCAAGTTGCTCCAGATCTTTGTTGGCAAATGTGCCCACAAACACATCTTCAATCAGGTCGCGCATGGCTTTACCACCGGCACCATGTGCCATGGTAATGGTGGTCGCACGTAAGGTTCTTGTTGTTTTAGTCATACTGCTTACTCAATGATTTATACGGCTTGGCGGATGTCGATTTTGCCGTAGCTATAATAGGCAGAGCACGCCCCTTCAGTGGAGACCATTAACGCGCCAATGGGCGTTTCAGGATTGCACTGTTCACCGAACAATTTGCATTCCCAGGGCTTCAATACGCCTTTGAGTACTTCACCACACTGACAGGCTTTGGGGTCCGCCACATGAGCAGGCTCCACAGCAAAAATGCGCTCGGCATCAAAGCGAGCGTATTTTTCACGAATACGCACACCGGAGTGATCAATAGAGCCCAATCCGCGCCATTCAAAGAATTCGCGTAATTCGAAAACTTCGCCGACCGCTTTTAAAGCATTACTATTGCCTTGCTCAGGCACAATACGCTTGTATTGGTTTTCCACCTGAGCACGGCCCGCTTTAATTTGTTCCACCACCATCAGCATGGATTGCAGGATATCCAGCGGCTCAAATCCCGCAATCACCAACGGCCGTTTATAGTGACCGGCAATAAATTCATAGGGCGCCGATCCAATTACCATAGAGACATGCCCTGGCCCCAAAAAGCCGTCGATCACCATATCCGGCGAATCCAAAATGGCTTTAATAGTAGGAATAATGGTGATGTGATTGCAGAACAGCGAGAAGTTAGTAATGCCTTCCCTGTCTGCTTGTAGCAGCGTTAACGCCGTGCTCGGCATGGTGGTTTCAAAACCGAGCCCAAAAAATACGACGTTCTTGTGAGGGTTTTTACGCGCAATATCCAATGCATCCATTGGTGAATAGACCATGCGCACATCACAGCCATCTGAATTCGCCTGCTGTAAACTTTTACGCGACCCCGGTACCCTCATGGCGTCACCAAAGGTGGTAAAAATCACGTCAGGCTGTTCTGCGATCGCCACACAATCATCCACGCGTCCCATGGGTAATACACATACCGGGCAGCCCGGCCCGTGTACCATTTCAATTTTGTCAGGCAGCAATTCTTCCAACCCGTAGCGGAAAATCGAGTGAGTATGGCCGCCGCACACTTCCATAATTTGCAGCGGGCGATCGCGGGTAACAGGGATTTCTTCCACGACTGCATGAATGCGTTCCAGCACGCGTTTAGCCATATCCGGGTCACGGAATTCATCAACATACTTCATGGTTACTTCTCCTCGGATGGCAAGGGGGCGGTTGGATTGTCTGCAAGTAGACTGTGCACCAGATCCCACAAAATGTGGTAACAGGCCAAATGACATTCCTGAATGCGGTGAATACTGTCGCTGGGTACCTTCAGACATACGTCAGCCAGTTGCTTTGCGGCGATATCACCACCTGACTGACCGGTAAATGCAATCACCCGCATACCTATCGACCGCGCTTTTCGGCACGCTTCTACCAGGTTGGCGGAGTTACCACTGGTGGAAAACACCACCAGCGAGTCGCAGGAATTAGCCAGTGCCGATAGCTGACGGGTCAGTACGTGTTCAACACCCACATCGTTACTTACCGCCGTGATCATGGCAGTGTCTTGCGACAAGTTGATCGCCGGTAGCGCTTTTCGCCCTGTGGTAACCGGGTGCATAAACTCAACGGCCAGATGGGCTGCGTCACAAGAGGAGCCACCATTGCCTGCCGTTAGCAGTTTGCCTGACTGTCGATAGGCGTCGGCAATATAGCGGGCAGCCTGCAATAGGTCGGCGCTGTGGCGGTTGAAAAACGCTTCTTTGACTCGAATGCTGTCTGTCGCCTTTGCTGTAATTGACTGTAACAACGCCGCATCAAGCTGTGAATTCCCGGCTTCATTGGGTGTATTCACCGTCGCGGGTTTCTCAGCGAACGGATAAAGCGCTGCCAGAATCGATTGATTGGCATCAGGGTGATTTGATTGATTGCTCATGATTCGCTACTCAGGCGCCGTGCTGCATGGCGTCCAGCTCTTCTTGCAACTCGCCAATTTCGGCAAGAATTTGCAGAGTCCGCTGCACCTCTTCTTCGTCGATAATGCTCATGGCAAAGCCAACATGGACTAACGCCCAACTGCCGACCAGCGACTGCAAATTGCCATCAGCTGGTACCACACAACTCAGGTTCGCCTCTCGCTTTACACCGGATACCTGCACAACCCCGGTTTGCAACGCTTCGTCGGTAATCGAGACGATTTGACCGGGAATACCTAAACACATACCAATTCTCCCCGTTTAATGCTGTTTAGTGGGATCAGTGTCACCGGTTTTCTCGAGCTCATAGCGTTCAAGTTTAGAGCGCAAGCCAACCCGGGATAACCCCAATTCCAACGACGCACTGCTTTTGTTCCAGCGATGCCGAATGAGGGTTTCACGTAAAATACGTTTTTCCAGTAACTCCACCTTTTCTTTTAAGGTGCCTTCGAGTCCCGCAAACATATCAATATCGTCGTCTTCGGCGTCTGGCGCTGCGCGCAATACGCGAGGGTTTAACAGATCAGCGGTCAGCCATTCGCCTTCGCACATCACCAGCATGCGACGCACCTCGTTTTGCAATTCACGCACATTACCAGGCCAGCTATATCGCTTCATACAGGCAATCGCCTCTTCGCTGAAACCTTTTACCGGTTTATCAAACTGATGCATGGCATTTTGCAGAAAGTTGTTAGCCAGTACTGGTATATCGATGGTACGGCGAGACAATGCGGGTAATTCAAGGGTAACCTCAGCAAGTCGGAAATACAGATCCTGACGGAAACGCCCGGCGCGAACTTCTTCCTCTAAATCCCGGTTGGTCGACGCCACAATGCGAACGTTAACCTGGCGACGTTGTTGTTCACCCAGCCTGCGAATTTCGCGTTCTTGTAACACACGCAGTAGCTTTACCTGAAAGGCCGGGCTGATTTCACCTATCTCATCAAGAAAAATAGTGCCGCCATCGGCCTGCTCAAATAAACCCACATGGTCGGTAATGGCACCGGTGAACGACCCTTTTTTATGGCCGAATAATTCAGACGCGAGTAATTCGTCGGGCATCGCACCGCAGTTTTCCACCACGAAGGGCCGGTCTGCACGCAGGCTGTTATAGTGCAGCGCTCTGGCGAATAGCTCTTTACCTGCACCAGACGGACCAGTTACCAATACAGATACGTCGTAAGGCGCTATTTTTCCGACCTGATCGCAAATCTTGTTGAGCGGGCTTTGCGCATGGCGTTTGATTTCGTTGAGATCGAAACTGCTTCGCAATTGGGCTTTCTTCTCGACAACCTGCTGCTCAGCCTGGGTTTCCGTTAGTCGCATTTCCATATTCAGCAAGGCATTTTCGCTTTGTAACGCGCACATTCGACACGCACTTCGGATGGTCATGAGTAAGCTTTCCGGATGCCATGGCTTGGTGATGTATTGCAGGATCCCGGCTTCGTTGAGCCCCTTAATAATGTCCTCTGAATCGGTATACCCCGACAAAATAAGGCGTGCGACTTTAGGCCAACGCTCCCGCACTTCAGTGAGCAGTTCAACGCCAGTGCGATCCGGCATACGCTGATCACATAAAATCACCTGAACATCATTGTCTTCGAGAAGACGCAATGCCACTTGCGCACTATTTGCGGTCAGCACATCAAATTCTTCATCCAGCGTGCGTTCCAGCGTTTCAAGAGAACGCACTTCATCGTCGACACACAAGACTACCGGGCGTGTTGAGGCAGGCATTACAAGATCGCCTTAAACTGTTCAATTTGCTGCTGCAGGATTTGAATACGCGACTCAATAATGGATGTCCGTTTGTGACTGATCCAGTCAATCCACTGGTCCATTCCCTCTCCGCTTTTGGCCGACAGTTGGATGATTTTAATGTCCGGGTTAACGCGTTTTGCATATTCAATACAACGCTCAACATCGAAATCCAGATACGGCAACAAATCCGTTTTATTCAGGATCATGAGTTCCGAAGCATGAAACATATCGGGATATTTCAGCGGTTTGTCTTCGCCTTCCGTTACCGACAAAATGGACACTTTGGCGGCTTCGCCCAGGTCAAACGATGCCGGACACACCAAATTGCCAACATTTTCAATAAACAACACACCACCGGTTAAGTCGGAAAAATTCTCCATGGCATGACCGACCATGTGAGCGTCCAGGTGGCAGCCTTTGCCTGTGTTGATTTGCACCGCCTGTACACCGGTTTCGCGAATACGGTCGGCGTCGTTAGCAGTTTGCTGATCACCTTCGATCACCCCTACGGTATAGCGGGATTTGATGTGATTAATGGTTTCTGTGAGCAACGTTGTTTTGCCTGAGCCAGGACTGGACACCAGATTCAAAACAAACATTGATTGTTGCGCAAAGCGCGCCCTGTTTTGTGCCGCATACTGGTTATTTTTGCCCAGAATATCCTGCTCTATCTGCACCATTCGGCTTTGGCTCAGGCCCGCGACGTGAGCGTGAGCCGGCCCTTTGCCAAAATGAATATTGTCGCCTTCGCTTTCAATTCCTGCATGGTCGTGCTCATGATGGTGATGTTCATGACTGTGAGTATGCTCACCGTCATGATGAGTGTGGTGGTGACCATGAAGATCATCATCATGGCCATGATTATGTGAATGAGCATGGCTATGGGAGTGCGAATGGCTATGGGAGTGATCATGCTCGATGCTGACTTCGCCTTCTGAACAACCGCAAACTGTACACATGGTTAAGCTACCTCTAGTTCTTTTATTCTCATTTCATCGCCCTGCGTTATCTGTAAGTGATAACTGCCACAAACAGGGCAACTGTCATAGCGCTGCGTGACCGGGACGGTATCCAGACACTGTAAGCAAAACGCTTTTCCGGGTAATTTGATAATGTGCAGACTGGCGCCTTCTGCCAGACTCTCTTTTATCACTACGTCAAAACAGAAGGTCAACGCGTCTGTTTCAATAGCGGCAAGGGGGCCAATTTCCAGCCACACTGCCTTCACTTTCTCGAATGACTTGCTGACAGCCTGTTCTTCGAGAACTTGTAAAATGCCTTCTGCAATAGACATCTCATGCATGAATCACCTCCAACTGCCAGGGTACACATGGGTCGAGCAAAGTAATCAGTATTTCACTTACCGGTTTAACCTGTTTTCGCGGTAGCGTTAGCCCCGATAACATGGTTTTCAATGTACCATGCGGGTGAAAGTTCCACTCTGTCGGCGCGATAATCTGATAATCTTTTACTGTATTATTTTCAGATAGTTGAACCCGATGGAACAAGGTTCCTCTGGCGGTCTCCACTATAGCGCACCCTTTACTTTTGACTGAATCGACCTTTTTATCACCTTCAGAGATTATCGATTCAAAACGCGCTTCAGCCTGACGTATTTCGTCAAACAACGTGCGAACTCGCGCAGTTACATTCTTACCCTTTTGTTTTCGCGATGCGGTGTTATTTGTTAACTGACATCTGGCCCAACTGCCCGTTTCCTGTGGCAGTCCTGCTACCGTTGGTTGCAAACAAAACGCCGTAGCCGAAGGCGCATCCAAAGCGTGAATGACGCCGGTAACCACATCTTGATTACCCAATAGTAACCTGTTTGCAGCAACACCAAACGGGTATTCATCGCACGCGGTCAATAATTCGCAACGTTCAGAAGAAATCCCCAGCTTGGCCAACGATGAATTTTTTTTATATTTTAAAACAAAGTGTTGCATTGCTTCTCGCAAGTGCAACTGTAATTCATCCAGCACTTGCTTTGGGTCGAGCTCCGAATCTTTTGACCCCTCTACTACCTGAGGGTCGACAGTCAGACTCCAGTCAAGCCTGCGTTTGCACGTATTAAACCAGTCCACTATATGACACAGCTTAGACTTATTCTGCGGTGTCCAGTTGATCACCCAACTGAACACTTGTTCTCGCAACGATTCTGCCATGAGCAACGCCTCACGCGCTCTGATTACTTCAGTTGAAACCGGCTTATTGAGTGCACTTTCAATTGCTTGCAACGCGGCAACGAGCTGACCTACACCACAGACGTAAAACAATGACGGCATGAGCGCCAATACTTGTTCAACGCTTCTGCCAACAAAAATTCGACTCGCAACCATAGGGCGGGAATTATGTATCAGCACATCGGTAATGCGATCCCGCAAATAGACCACCTGAATGTTAAGACCGGCGGTTTTCGGCTGAGCCGATTCAGGTTTGGTGTTGCGATTGGCTAACTCTGCAGCAATGTTCACGATTTCCCTGCCTCACTTCTACGCAGCCCGCCGGTTAAAAATGCACGGCGACTAAGCCCCTCTGGCAACTCATTTGGTTGAACTGAAGAGTCAGATTCTCCCGTATCCTTTGCCTGTTTGGCATCTTGCTCTTCCAGTATTCGATGCTGTTCAGCCATTACCTTACGCGTCTGATGCCGCTCAGATTCAGACTTGTGTTGTTCGTCGAATAGCGCAGACAATACTGCGGTTGCCGTTTCCAGGGCCACAGCCTGATCAGAAAACTCAAACATGGGTGAAAACACCGAGCAGGTTGCATAGTCGCCCAGACGTTCATCATTAGCGCAGATGAATTCATATTGCCCAGATGGAAACTGCAAATAAAACGTCTGCCCTTGTTCGAAAGCGTGCGATTCAGCAGGACCGGTGGGTAATAACAACACATTCATACACCAGGGTGTGACTACCACCCCAATATCATAGCTATCCCATTTTCTAAACGCGGTAGCATCAATGGATAACTGTTTGTTGTAAACCGGCAGGTCAACCATTTTGCCGTCTACTGACTGATAAAACGCGAGGACCGCAGCTTTGTGATCCACCGCTACTCCTCGATTACCATAAACTGGTCACGGTCTCCGTCACATTCGGGACAGCGCCAGAAATCGGGAAGTTTCACAAATGGCGTACCAGGTGGTACCTGCCAGACTTCATCGCCTTTCAGCGGGTCGTACACGTACCAGCATATTTTGCATTCCAGTTTGGCATCAGCTTCAATCCGACTGTCATCGCCAAGGTAACTACCTTCAAAACCCTGAAAACTCATAACACTGCCTTACATTAACGCGTCGCGGATTTCTTCCAAACGAATAGCAGAATCAGCCAGGTCTTCCGGAGCTGCGCAAGCAACGGCTGGCATTGCCACAATTTCCAACGTATCCAGAATCAGTTGATCCGTACTGTTGTAATACTGCACCCGCCACAGACCATCTACCTGAGTTGACGTGATGCGACAGTTTCCGTAGCCACGCGATAAGATGGTTACGCAGCCCGTGCCTGTAGTAGTGGTGAGGCTGTAGTGATCTTCGGGTGAAAAAGGCAACAAAGACAGGTTTATCACGTGCGACGCCATGTCTGGTTGTTGTTTGTATTGTTCTGACGTTTCGGCGATTTCTACCAATACCGACGGCGCATTAAGCAGCCCCTCAGGCAAGGCCTCGATGCGTTCAGTAAGATTTACTTTTGTCGCAAAAGCTTGTTCGCGCACGCACTCCGGAATTTCAGCTACTTCAATCGCTTCCGACAGCACGTTACCCTGCTCATCAAAGGTGCGGAGTCGCCATATGCCGGCCATTACCGTTTCCTGAATACGAACAGGGCGCTCCCCCTCAATCAGGACACTGACTTCACCTTCGCCTAAAATCTGGTTTAACAGGTTCAAATCCGCTTCGGGTAACTCAGTTAAGGTAAGTACACTGCCTTGCCCGTTGTCATTGATCTGAGCCAGCATTAACTGGATATCGGCCAGAATGCCCATCGCTTGCGGGCAACGCTCAAGCTCGCTTTCTTCCGGGAAGGACGGCATGTCGTAAGTGCTCATCTCAGAAGGCATCTTCATGTAGTCCAGCACCATATCGCCTTCTGGCTGACTACCCGGCCCTGCAGGCACGTTGACGATGTTTATACTAATGTCACGCATATTAAATCCTTACTGTCCGCAGGGTTTGCTAATGGGGTTAAACACAACCGGAATACCGATACCCGGGTCCGGTCGCGGCTCGAGCGTTAAAATACGGCTGATTTCACGCACATAATCATCCCAGTTTTGCACTTTCGTAATAGCATCCAGATACTGCCCGTTTTTCAGAAACACCAGCGCCGGCCAGGCCATAAAGTTGTATCGCCCTCTGCAGGCTGTCTGAATATTCGTCGACACCACAGCCGGGGTAAGCTGGCCGAAGCGCTTGATTAACTCGGGTAAAATCACCGCGACATCCAGGCTTTCAGGGAAGCGTTTAGGATCTTCCGTTAAAAACAAGACGCTGTAGGGGGTGCTGGTAATAAAGTCTTCGAAATTGTCATCGTCGAGCACCGGGTAGCCCAGTTCGTCGACCAGTCGGTCTATCAGTGGTGAAGTCATGTTGTTCTCTTATTTTAATAATGGTTTTAAATGGTCGGGTAACTCAGGCTCTTTGCGAACCAGATCACCAAAGCAGTCGTCGAGGTTTACTGATTGGCCAGACATCACGCGTTCTATGGCACTGACGGCTTCTTCCACCTGTTTAGCGCGCTCGGGGCTCAGTATTTCTCGCGCAACATCCAAAAAAATCAGCAGCCAGGTACCCGCTTCAACTGAGCCAACCAATGAGGTATCCACCCAACGAATGTCTTCGCCGCGCTGGCACCGAGCGCGATGCTCGGTGCTTTCAAGTACCTGGTACACAAGACCAATACACATCAGTCCGTTCCTTCAGGCACTGATGTTGCTCCCGCAATGACACGTATGTCGCCAGTACGACAGGCTGACGCCTCGTCCGGACGACCTTGTTCATAATCACTTAAATTTAACTGCCCCGGCGAAAGCGCTTGTGCCTTGCCGGCCTGGCGTGTTGGTTCGACGCCAAACTTAGCGAGATAATCCAACGCGATGTCGATCGCTGGCTTAACCTGGGCTTTGACTTCAGGGCGCAAACTGCCTCCAAAGTCTTCCAGTTCAACAGGCTGACACCCCACCAACAATAAATCAGCCGGGTAATTACCGGTGAACTCGGCCATGGCGAGTACTTCCTGAAAGCCGGTTTGATGCAGGCTCATTTGCTTGGCGCCCATGAATTTGGGTACGTCTTCGTTGTAGATTTTTTTCAGTGTACCCGGTGGTAATCCATAATCGATGGCGTCAAACACCACCAATACATCGGCTTGCTGAACATGCTGAACCAGGTAAATTCCCTGTGTTCCACCATCGACCATGCTGACATTGTCAGGGAATACATAGTCCTGATTAAGGGTCTCCACACAACGTACACCAAAGCCTTCGTCGGCCCAGAGAATATTGCCAATGCCTAAAATAAGTACTTGTTTTTCATTCATTAGATTTTGTTCTGTACAATCTGGTTAGTTGGCTTCGACTGGCCAAATTACATTTCTTTTACATTTACTGTTAAATACAAAGACCATGCCAACATCCGGAATCTGGGGTGAGGCACGTTTCACGGGGTGTAACGGGTGGCGTTACAAGTACCCACAACGTAATTATGGTCAAAAACTTTCCAGTTACGATAAAAAATGGAAAGTTTAATTTCAAAATAATCAAGACTTATGCGTGGCGTCGTACAATTCCCATAGCAACTGCTTTTCCAACCAGAACATGGGCGTCGTTTGAAACTGGTGTGCAAGGCGCAGTGCTGTGTCGGCAGAAACAGCACGCTGCCCATTTATAATTTCATGAACACGGCGGCGTGATACCCCGAGCACGCGAGCCAGTTCAGATTGGCTCATACCCAGAGGAATCAAATAGCAACGTTCCAGAAACACACCTGGATGTTCGGGTTTTCGACCGGTAAAACGAAGCCCGGATGCAGGCAGATTGACGTTTCGAGATTCCGGCATGCGCATTTCAGTTATTGAGTGAAAGGAATGGGGGCGCAGGCAGGTCGACAATTCCACCCGCACCCCACTGAGGAGCTTAGTCTGGCTTATCGTCTTTAAACATCCGCCAGCCGCTGATCATGGTAGAGATCAGGCTTTGGCGAGACATGATGTCTTCGCGAATCGCCACATACACATGGATCATAATAAACGTGATCAGATACCACATACCCAATCTGTGCCAGGTATGGACATCCTGACTCTGACCAAACAGCGGGATCACCCAGCCGAATAACGTATCCTGCCAGCTACCCTGCCCGGCACCTTCGCTGTATAACGCAAAGCCAGTTACGATCATGAAAATCATGCCAAGGATAAAGAAAAAGAACATCCCTAACTGTGCAAGTGGATTATGACCAATGTACTTCTTAGGCGTTTTTTCCAAAAACAGGTACCAACGCATTTCGTGCCACACTTCTTTCCACCAGGCTTTCACAAAGAACTTGGGAAAAAACAGTTCGCGGGAATGATGATTCCCCACCAGCGCCCAGTACAGACGGCCAATAAAGCCGATGGTCACGATATACGCTGCCGCAAAGTGGGCAAACCGGATATAACCCATTAAAAAGTTATCGCTGGCTTCACCCGGTAAGGTCGGTAAAGGCTGACCAATAAAATATCCGGTGATACATAGGGTAATGATGGAAAATACCGTTACCCAGTGCCACAACCGCACCGGCGCCTCGTACACGTACACCGCCGTTTGACGACGGGTAATGACCTTCTCTTCACCACTGTGGTGGTTGTCGGTCAGGTCTTTTCTCTTAACTGACGTAGACATAGTTGAGTCTCCCGTGAGCGCAAGCGCTTAACGAATTTTCACGTTGGTCAGCTCCTGACCATCTTCGCTCATAACGTGCGTAGAACAGGCCAGGCAAGGATCAAAGCTGTGTAAGGTTCGCAGGATTTCAACCGGCTCGTCAGGACGTTCCATTGGCGTGTTAAGCAACGAGGCTTCGAACGCACCGATGTTGCCTTCAGAGTCACGCGGAGAACCATTCCAGGTGGTCGGTACCACTGCCTGATAGTTCTCGATCTTGCCGTCTTTGATTTTAATCCAGTGACCCAACGCCCCGCGCGGCGCTTCGTTGGTCCCCACCCCTTTCGCCTCTTTCGGCCAGGTTTTTGGATCCCACTTTTCAACGTTAGCGGTAGAGCTATCGCCGTTTTTAATGTTGTTAACTAACTGGTGCCAGTCGTCCAGCATGGAATCCACGCACAGTTCTGAACACAGTGCACGGGCCAGCGTGCGGCCAAGTGTTGAAGGCAGAAATTGCTTAAGACCCAGATCCATGCCTGTCGCCTGATTAAATGCCGACAGCGACCGGTCCACCTGATCCTGAACATATTCTTTGCCTGACGCGTAAGCAACGATATAGCGAGCCAGCGGCCCTACTTCCATGGCGTGACCTTTCCAGCGAGGCGCTTTTATCCAGCTGTACTTAGCACTTTCGTCCAGTTCTTTGATATTCGTTTTCGTGCCCTTGAAGTTTGGCCCCAATTCGAATTTTGCTTCGGTTTCACCATCCCACGGATGCAGCCCTTTCGCCCCGTTGGCGTACTGATACCAGCTGTGATCAACGAACTCCTGAATTTCATTCGGGTCGCGTACATCAACCGGATGGACTTCATCCCAGTTGCCATTAATAATGGCACCGGCTGGTAGCAAGTCGGTAGATTTGTCACCCGGCACCACGGTATGTGTGCCGTAACACAGTACGTTTGACGCAGCCAGACCACCACCGTGCAGCCAGTCTTTATATAGCGTGGCAATGGCAATGACATCTGGGATATACACATTTTTAATAAAGGCTTCTGCTTCGCGAATACGCTCCAGTACAAAGTTCAGACTGGTCATGTTCACCGGCGCACCTGAAGAACCTGTGCCATCCAGATTAATCGCACATGGCACACCACCCACCATAAAGTTCGGGTGTGGGTTTTTACCGCCGAAGATCGTATGGATCTTGACGATTTCTTTTTGCATATCCAGCGCTTCAAGGTAATGCGCAACGGCCATTAAGTCCGCTTCTGGTGGCAGTTTATAAGCCGGATTACTCCAATACCCATTGGCAAACAAGCCCAACTGACCACTTTCGATGAACTTTTTAATACGGGTTTGTACATCGCGGAAGTAACCAGGGCTCGACAAGGGATGCGATGAAGACACTTTCTGTTGCAACGCTGAGGTTGCTTTCGGATCCGCTTTTAATGCATTTACCGGGTTTACCCAGTCCAACGCATGTAAATGATAGAAGTGCACCACGTGGTCATGGATGTTCAGCGTTTTGTCCATCAAATGACGAATAAGATGCGCGTTCAAAGGAATATCGATGCCTAATGCATCTTCTACCGCCCTGACACTGGTCAGCGCGTGACAACCGGTACACACTCCACAAATACGTTCTACGAATGCCCAGGCATCACGTGGATCGCGGCCTTTCAGGATGACTTCCAGGCCACGCCACATGGTCCCCGTTGAAACGGCATTGCGAATGATATTGTTGTCATCCACGTTAACTTCACATCGCATGTGACCTTCAATCCGGGTGACCGGATCCACCACAATACGGCGTCCTGAGCTGTCTAATAATTTTGAATTTAACGGCGTATTCATTATTCTTGTTCTCCCTTATGCTGCGCGCGTTTTATCGCACTGACGGCAGCATGTGCAGCAATGGCCGCGCCTACACCGCCCGCAACGGCGGTGCCTACTTCATCGGCATTCGATTCAATGCCAAACTGATTAATGTCGGTTAAGCGGTCGTAGAAGGAGCCCTTGTCCCAGAAACCGTCTTCTGAGCAGCCGATACAACCGTGCCCAGCCTGAATAGGGAATGATGTCCCTTCGTTCCAGCGCACCGTTGAACAGGCGTTATACGTAGTTGGTCCCTTACATCCTACTTTGTACAGGCAATAGCCTTTACGTGCGCCTTCGTCATCCCACTGCTCCACAAACTGTCCCGCATCGAAATGCGGACGGCGGTAACACTTATCGTGAATACGCTGGCTATAGAACATTTTCGGACGACCCTGGCGGTCGAGTTCAGGCACTTTGCCAAAGGTCAGCATGTAGGTAATAACACCGGTCATTACCTCTGCAATGGGCGGACAGCCCGGCACTTTAATAATTGGCTTATCTTTAATCACCTTGTGGATGGGTACAGCCTGCGTCGGGTTGGGACGCGCAGCCTGTACACATCCCCAGGATGCACAGGATCCCCAGGCAATGATTGCGGCAGCGTCTTTTGCTGCGTGTTTTAACTGGTCCAAAAACGGCTTACCGCCAACAATACAGAACATGCCATCTTCGTTAAGCGGCGGATTACCTTCCACTGCCAGAATGTATTTGCCTTTGTACTTCTGCATGGTTTCTTCAAGAATCGCTTCCGCCTGATGACCGGCAGATGCCATCAAAGTATCGTCGTAATCCAACGAGATCATCGACAAAACAACATCTTTTACGAGGGGATGGGCGGAGCGAATAAACGATTCAGAACAACAGGTACATTCCAGACCGTGCAGCCACAGTACGGGCGTCCGTTCTTTGGTTTCCATCGCATGTGCGATTCGAGGTGCGAACGCGGGCCCAAGCCCGAGAGCAGCAGCCGTCAGGCTACAGTATTTCAGAAAACTACGACGGGTGATCCCCTGTCGACGCATAACTTCATAAAAGGTCTCTAATTGGGACATCTGGTCCTCCGGCAGTGATACCCGCTGAAGAAGCACTTACGCCAAATTTGCACAGCCTGTGGAGCCTGGTCTTGAGTTCTGATGTAAGCAGTTTCAGCTATTATTGTTGTAATGTTCCTGCGCTACACTGCAAACAACAGACCAAAAATAATAACTGTTAAATAACAGTAACTTAAGGCATGTCAGAGAGATTAAGTGAAAAGCTAATTCACCATTGGAAAGAAAAACGGAAAGTGTGTTTACACCTGGTTAACTCGCTAAACAGACGAAACTTGAGCCAGTGCCACTAATGCCTGGCCAAAAGCAATCCCCCCGTCATTGGCAGGTAAAGTTTTGTGGTTGAGGACAGTCAAACCCTGAGACTCCAGGCCAGTCGTCAGCCCATGAAATACGCGTTGGTTTTGCATAACACCACCCGACAGCGCCACCGTATCAAATTCATAGGTTTGTCGGACGTGGGCGGTCATAGCAAGCAGTGCATCAATGAATCCAATGTGAAATGCAGCAGCGATACTGGCTTTATCCCGGCCACCTGAGAGATCGTCTAGCAGCGCTTGCCATAGCAAGCGGGTGTTAATGAGGTTATCTTCGATAGTAAATTCGTAGGGGGCTGGAGTAGTGGAGCATTGCCCGGCCAACGTTTCCAATTGAATGGCGGCCTGACCCTCGTAGCTGATATTATCAGCTGAACACCCTAACGCCGCTGCAACGGCATCAAACAAACGTCCGGCAGAACTGGTCATGGGCACGTTCAGGCCCTTTTCCAGCATCATGTCAAACGTCTGACACACCGGAGAACCCAGTTGCGGGATGAGATTGGCAAAAGCAGCGATGTCCGTTGCAGAGTAATGCTGACGAAGCTGTGCATACAAACACCGCCAGGGGGATTTTATTGCCTGCGCACCGCCAATCAGGGGAAACGGCGTGATTGAACCCACACGTTCCATAGAATGGTAGCCGCCGAACAAAAACTCACCTCCCCACAAACTACCGTCTGTGCCATAGCCGGTGCCATCCAGACAAATGCCCAACACCTTTGGTGCGGTTCGCGGATACTGGTTATCCCCGAGGCAAGACGCAATGTGCGCGTGATGATGCTGTACCTTAAACAGTGTCTTACCTTGCTCAGCCAGACTTGCTGCATGTTTGGTAGACAGGTATTCCGGGTGCATGTCACAGGCATAGCGCTGGCTGTGAATATCGTATAGCGACGTAAACAGTGATTGAGTATGCAAATACTGATCATAGGTACTGGCATCGTGCAGGTCGCCCAAATGCTGCGTCACGATGGCTTTATTGCCCTTCACCATACAAACCGTGTTTTTTAACTGCCCGCCAAGTGCAATAAGAGGCTCATCCGCTCTGAATCCAGGGGGCAATGGCAGACTTGTCGGTGCGAAACCTCTGGCGCGTCTGAAAAACTGAACGCCCCTGCTGTCCGCCAGCACCACAGAATCGTCCAATCGGTTGTGAATTGGCCTGTTGTGCAACAGCAGCAGGTCTGCAATGTCGTGCAGTTGCTCTCTGGCATCGTCGTTACTGATCGCTTGTGGCGAACCAGACCGATTACCGCTGGTCATTACTACGGGCACGTCCAGTTGCGCCATGAGCAACCAGTGAATGGGCGAATACGGCAACATAAACCCAAGCATGCCCGTGTCGGGTGCTACCGACGGAGCTATGGAGTGAGATGACGGGTCTGAATTACGTTTTGGCAGTAACACCACAGGCGCCGCAGGGCTGGAAAGCATGGCTTCTGCATGCTCAGACACATTGACGTATTGTTTAATTGCCTCTGTCGAATGCGCCATTAATGCCAACGCTTTACCTGGCCGGTGTTTGCGCTCTCTTAGTTGTTGAACGGTCTGCTCGTTGGTGGCATCACATACTAGGTGCACGCCACCAATGCCTTTCACCGCGACAATCTTGCCGTCTTTGATTGCTGTTGCCAGCACGGCAAAGGGGTCAGAAGCTTGAATAACCGTACCGTCTGATGATTCGAGTACACATTGAGGCCCGCAGTCCGGGCAGGCATTGGGTTGGGCGTGAAAGCGTCTGTCGGCTGGATTGTCATATTCGCGCTGACAGGCCTCGCACAACATAAATTCTGCCATTGTGGTGGACGCCCTGTCGTACGGGATATGTTTAATAATACTCAGCCGCGGCCCACAGTTTGTGCAATTTATGAAAGGATAACCGTAGCGGCGATCGTTACTATTGTGAAGCTCTGACAGACAGTCAGTGCAAGTTGCAGAATCCGGTGCACAACCGGTACTTACTTCACCGGCTCGTGATGCAACAATATGAAAGCCACTGAATTCAGTGAAGCTCGCAGGCTCCGTCGTCACAGACTCAATAACAGCCAATGGCGGATGTTCATTGCAGAGCCGATCAGCAAAGCGTTCAGTCGTTGCTGCGTTAGCAAGAATATCAATCGTTACGCCCGCGGCATCGTTAAACACCTGACCCGTTAATGCCATATCGTTGGCTAATTGCCAGACAAACGGGCGAAATCCAACGCCTTGCACCACGCCGCTGACGCGAAGCCTGCTCCCATTAACCTGTGACACTAATGCACCGTACAGGCCATACAAGGATCAAATGAGCGGACAATGTGCTGCACTGACACCGGCGTTTTCTCGCCATCCATCACTGGTGCACCCACCACGGCTTGCTCCAGTGCTCCCGGCTGGCTGGCTAGATCACGTGGAGAGAAATTCCAACTGGTTGGCGCAATAATCTGATAATTAGCAATTTTACCCTGCTTCACTTCAAGCCAATGCCCTAACGAACCACGAGCCGCTTCAACAAGGCCTACACCAGAGGCTTCGGACGGCATGTCACCGTGGTGACAAAAGGGCGCGCCAGGGTCGATTTGTTTCACCCATTGTTCCATTTTCGGCACCACAATAGCGATTTCCAGCAGTCGGGCAACAATGCGTGAAAGCACATTTGCGCCATTGCGACCCACTAAATCCTTCGCCAGTGGATGGCCATTAATCACCTGTCGGGCTAATGGGCCCACCTCCATAACCTGTTGATTAAGGCGTGGTGATTTACACCAACTGTAGCCTGCTTCGTTATCAAGCGAAGGTACAGTTACGCCTTGCGCGGGGAAATGACTTTTATGCGATTCGCTCATCCAACTGTGCGCA
Source organism: Aestuariibacter sp. (assembly GCA_017794925.1). GTDB lineage: Bacteria > Pseudomonadota > Gammaproteobacteria > Enterobacterales > Alteromonadaceae > Alteromonas. The sequence continues at coordinate 3,844,711 of CP051238.1, forward strand.
TGGTCTTCGGTAATATCCTGCATATCCAAAGGCACTGATGTGCCGCCGAAGACGCAGCCTTGTTTCCAAAGGTTCTTCCCGTGAACACGATAAGCACCATAACTGAGGAACTGATCTGTTGCCCGCCCTAAACCCTGCAATTCGAGCGAACGCGAGACATGTAAAAACCGCCTGAAGTCGCTGGATTGCCAGGGCTGCTGTTCATGCCAGTCCCAGAGGTCTTTCTCGCTGGATAGCTGTGCTATCGTTGTCAGTTCGTCGCCGAACAGCGTCGTTTCAAGAAACCGTTTAAAACTGCCAATAATAGCAAGTAAACGGATCCGCTCTTTTGCTTCGATAGCCTTGGCTACCCCACCCGGCTGAAGGCTTAAGGTGTGAGGCCACTTGCCGGCCATAATGCCCATCAGATGCAGGAAATCTGCCCTTGCTGGCAACATTTGTGCAGACGCGGTACCAGATGTGGATTTAAATCGTGCGTGGATAGGTGCGAACCAGTCTTGCTGTTGATATACGTCGCGGGCAAAGTCCGGCATGAAAAACAAATAAAAATGCGTCAGCAGGTCGGTGATATTTTCATTCGCCAACACTAAATTCGTGCACAACTCGCCATTGAGCGGCATGCTCAACTGCATAGCATCTGCCAGCGCCCGGGCACTGGCAACAGACTGTGTTACCGAACAAATACCGCAGATTCGCGGCGTATACACCAGCGCATCCATAGGCTTATGGCCTAACAGGATACGTTCAAAACCGCGATAAAGCGGCGAATTCACTTCCGCACTGGCAACTTTATTTTCGGCAATAGCCAGGGTGATTTCCAAATCCCCTTCAACCCGGTTAAACGGTCCGGCAACAATTCGGCTCATAAATGGCTCTTAGTCTTTGCGCTTGTGAATAGTAGGAGGGTAAATTAATTGCTCTGAGATGGCATTCTTTTTTAACCGCTCCGGCGTGGCTGCTTTCGACAATGAGGCTAACGCGACAAACCAGGCCTTGGGCATATCAGTGGGTAAACCAACCGGAATGCCTGCCACTTTGGGCGTTTGACAAAAGCTGTGGCCCGGCTCTTCAAATTCCGGCGCGGTGCAGTTAATACAGGGGTAACCGCCGTTGGTACAAGAGCCCTGCCCATTCCAGGGCCGGGTATTGCAATCCGCGTGGGCCTGCGTGCCTTTGCAGCCCATATTTTCCATCATACAGCCACGATCGCCCATATCCACGGCACTGGCTTTGTATTCGTAAAATTCATTGCGCGAACAGCCATGATGAACCAGGTGATCTGCATACATACGGGGGCGGCCAAATTTGTCGAGGTGGTCATCCTGGTGTTCGCCCAGTGCAATACTTATCAGGGTTTCAGTAACCCAATCCGGATGAGTGGGACAGCCAGCGATGTTCACTACCTGCTGTCCGCTGCCAGAGACAAAATCTTTACCTAACAGGCCACCACGCATTTCACCGTCATACTGTAAGCCGGTGGCATCAGTATCATTCGACCCCGCTGCGGTAATGCCGCCGTAAGCAGCACATGAACCTACCGCAACGGTATGAGTTGCTTTTTCAGCTAAAGCCTGCACCCATTCAATCATGGGCTTGCCCGTTCCGCCCATGATGTGAAACTTTCCTGTGCCCATTGGGCCGGTCATCATTGACCCTTCTATACACAGGATGTCCAGCGCAATCTCGCCTGCGAGAATCCCCTCGAGCATCTCGATACATTCATGCCCACTCGCCTCACTAAGCGAGGGGTGCCACAACAGGTTTATCCCGGCGTTTTCAAACAGGCTGAGCAGGTCCGGAGACTCTGCGTTTAACAATGACATGGAGCAGCCACCGCAGCCGCCGGATTGTAGCCACAATAAATTAAGCACGGGCAGGCTCCTGGTTAGGTAAATACAGTCTGGCCACTGCACCGCCTTCCGGCCGGTTATCGACACTCAGCTCGCCGTCATGTTGTGACACGATACCATAACTGATTGATAATCCTAACCCTGTGCCCATGCCCACGGGTTTTGTGGTGTAGAAAGGCTCAAAAATTTGTGCCGCATCCTTGTCGCTGATACCCGGTCCGGTGTCTGACACGACCAGGGTTATGCCCTCTTCGCTGACATCCGCACTCAGGCTCAACTGCCTGACACGGCTGTCGGCCATCGCATCGATGGCATTTTCGATTAAATTTACCACTACCTGGTGAATCTGACCGGCATGGCCATAAGCGTTAAGTGGGTCTGGTAAGGCATCCAGAATGTCTACCGTAAATTTGGTTTCTTTCATTATCCAGTGTAACGCGGTGTGCACCACATGACGTAAATCAAATAAGGCTTTCTCGGAAACCTGCGTGGAAGAAAACTGACGCAAATCATTGACGATTTCTTTCACTCTGTCGGCGCCTTCCATCGTGCCATCTACCAGTGAGTTCAGGTCCTTAATGGCTTTGTCGAGTCGCAGTTGCTCACGCATATCGCGCAGGTTATCACGACTTTCGCCCTGCGCTACCGCATCAAAATAAGCGCTAAGTTTGTCGGTATAGCGACGTAACACGTGCATATTGCCGTAAACAAAGCTAATTGGGTTGTTGAGTTCGTGTGCGACACCAGCAACCAGGCGACCTAGCGAGGCCATCTTCTCAGACTGGATAAGGCGCTGCTGCGCAATTTGCAGCTCGGCGTGGGCGGTATTTAATTCTTTATAAGCGCGTTGCAACTCGCCCAGCGCCCTGCCAACCAGCACCATACCAACGCTCTTACCGCGGTGATTTAGCCTGGCCGTGCAATTCACCGACAACGGCACCTTGCCGTCTTTACCCTGAATTTCAATTTCGAAATCACGGATCGGTTGGGCCTGTAGGCGGGCGCGGAAAGACTGGAATTGTTCGCGGTAGTCCTGCTCAATAAACGTCAGTAAAGAGCGACCAATCAATGCTTGTTGGCTTTCACCCACTAATTCGGTGAGAGCGCGATTAACCCCTTGAATAACACCATCGTTATCACACACAATCAGTACATCGTTCATTGCACTTTGAATGCTGTCCGAGAAGCTTTTGGCCTCCTCTAACTCTACATTCTTCTGCTCTACTTCAACCTGGGATTGCACCAGGTCAGCGTAGGCTTCATCCATTTTCTGGATGACGCTGACCCAAGCGTCTTCCCCCTGGATACTTTGCAATGACAATGTGTTCAGTGAGTCACTCATGCTGGCAAGGTATGGTTACGAATAGCCGCACTATACCGCCTCTTGCTTGTGCGAGTAAACCTGTGCGAGGTGAATCCACTGGGAGCTGAAAACAAAAAACCCGCCAGAAGGCGGGTTTTTAAATGTGTTAGCGTAATCTGAAATTACTTAGCGGCTTTACGCGCTTTTGCTTCTTCGATTACTTTGTCAGCTACGTTCTGAGGACAGTTCGAGTAGTGGCTGAACTCCATTGAGAACTGACCACGACCAGAAGTGATAGTACGCAGGTGACCGATGTAACCAAACATCTCTGACAGAGGTACGTCAGCCTTGATGCGAACGCCAGTAGCGCCAGCTTCCTGGTCTTTGATCATACCACGACGACGGTTAAGGTCACCGATTACGTCACCAACGTTGTCTTCTGGAGAGAACACGTCAACTTTCATCACTGGCTCAAGTAATTGAGGACCGGCTTTTGGAATAGACTGACGGAATGCACCTTTCGCTGCGATTTCGAACGCGATAGCTGATGAGTCAACTGCGTGGAAACCACCGTCGAACAGCTCAACTTCAACGTCAAGTACTGGGTAACCAGCCAGAACACCCTGGTCCATCATAGACTTGAAGCCTTTTTCGATAGCCGGGAAGAATTCTTTAGGTACGTTACCACCAACAACGGTAGAGGTGAACGTGAAACCTGAGTTTTGCTCTCCTGGGCGGATGCGGTAATCGATTTTACCGAACTGACCAGAACCACCAGACTGCTTCTTGTGCGTGTAGCTGTCTTCTACCGGAGTAGTGATAGTTTCACGGTAAGCAACCTGTGGTTGACCTACTTCCAGCTCAACGCCGTAAGTACGCTTCAGAATGTCTACTTTGATGTCTAAGTGCAGCTCACCCATACCTTTCAGGATGGTTTCGCCAGAATCTTCGTCAGTTTCAACCTGGAACGACGGATCTTCTGCTACCAGTTTACCGATAGCGATAGACATCTTCTCGTTAGCGCCTTTATCTTTAGGCTTAACGGCAATCGAGATTACTGGCTCAGGGAAAATCATCGGCTCAAGCGTACAAGGGTGCTTAGGATCACACAGCGTGTGACCAGTCTGAACGTTCTTCATACCTACAACGGCCAGGATGTCACCGGCTTGTGCAGATTGCAGTTCAGTACGTTCATCAGCGTGCATCTCAACCATACGGCCGATACGCTCGGTTTTACCAGTGGCACTGTTCAGGATGGTATCACCCTTGTTCAGCTTACCAGAGTAAATACGAATAAAGGTCAGGGCACCGAAACGGTCATCCATGATTTTGAACGCCAGTGCGCGGAATGGCTCGTCAACAGATACAGTTGCTACTTCACCAGTAGGCTCACCTGTTTCTTCGTCAGTCAGATCCTGTGGATCAACTTCTGTTGGAGAAGGCAGGAAGTCAACAACGGCATCCAGTACCAATTGAATACCTTTGTTCTTAAATGCAGAACCACAGTAAGTCGGGAAGAACGACATATCGCGAGTACCTTTACGGATACAACGCTTCAGATCTTCCAAAGAAGGCTCTTCGCCGTCCATGTAAGCCATCATCAGGTCGTCGTCCTGCTCTACTGCAGTCTCAACCATTTGCTCACGATATTCCTGAGCCTTTTCAAGCATATCTGCTGGGATATCAACTACTTCGTAGTTTTCTGGCAGACCTGAATCGTCCCAAACGTACGCTTTCATGTCCAGCAGGTTAACGACACCTTTAAACTCGTCTTCGATACCGATTGGCAGCGTCATTACTAACGGGTTAGCCGCCAGTACTTTCTTAACCTGACCAACAACGCGGTAAAAGTCTGCACCCATACGGTCCAGTTTGTTTACGAAGATTACACGAGCAACTTCAGATTCGTTAGCATAGCGCCAGTTAGTTTCTGATTGAGGCTCAACACCGCCTGAACCACAGAAAACACCGATACCACCATCCAATACTTTCAGTGAACGATATACTTCAACAGTGAAGTCAACGTGTCCTGGAGTATCGATGATGTTCATGCGGTGATCTTTCCAGAAACAGGTAGTCGCAGCAGACTGGATAGTAATACCACGCTCAGCTTCCTGTTCCATAAAGTCAGTCGTTGACTCACCGTCGTGCACTTCACCGGTTTTATGGATTTTACCGGTAAGTTTCAAAATACGTTCTGTAGTGGTGGTTTTACCCGCGTCTACGTGGGCGAAAATACCAATGTTTCTGTAATGAGATAAGTCTGCCATTAGTTCACTTTCAATAGGTTCAGAATAAAAAAACGGCGGGATTATAAAGGATTTCACTACCAGATTTACAGCCCTTTCTGAAAAAAGACTGCAACTATTCTGGCGACTCCTTTGTAGAACCCACCTAACTCAATGATTTATAATCAAAAAACTTTTACAAAGCACGAATTACCGCAACAGTGACTTCGTCTCTGTCGTGGTACAGATGCCGGACATTTATCGTCGCCCGGATTTTTTGTTCAGTCAGCTGTGCTTTGACCGACTGAATTGCGGTGTATACGGTCTCATATCGCCGTTTCATCGGCAACTTTAAATTAAAGATGGCGTGATTGGTCCACCGCTTACAAAGCCAGGACGCCATGAGATCTGCCACCCGGTCTGGTTTTTCAATCATGTCGCACACCAATAACTCGACCTGACCAAACTGCGGCTTATAGCGAAATCCGTCCTCCGGGCGGTAGTCGACTAACCCGGTTGCCATCAAATGGTCGGCCATTTTGCCGTTGTCGACCGCTTCGACATGCATTTCCCGTGATACCAACTGATATGTCCAGCCTCCCGGGCATGCACCCAAGTCCACTGCCCGGGCGCCGGGACGGCATATCGCTTCACGCTGTTCGTCGGTCAGCATTAACAACAGGGCTTCTTCTAACTTTAAAGTAGAACGACTGGGTGACTGAGACGGAAATTTTAATCGACAAATGCCATTGGCGAACGGACTGCGGCCTTTGCTGTCGCTAACACCCACGAAACACCGGTCTGTGTCGGTAAAAAACACGTGCATTGCAGGCAGTTTCGTCTGTTCAGCTTTGGTTAGCCAGCCCTGTTTGCGAAAAGCCTGCCGCATGGGGACCGCAATCTTCTTGCAGAGTTTTGCCAGCTCTTTACCCGCCTCGGTATCGGCGTGTTCAACAAACAGCAGACCACAGCGCGGCACATCGGCTAATTCGGAGAGACTGCTGATAATAGGCCCAATCCGGTCACTCTTGTCTTCAATGTCGACGTCAGCAAGGACCTCAAAAAGCTGGCGGGCAAAGATTGTTTGATCAACCGGCTGTGACCTTACAAACGACGACGCATCAGCATCCTGGTGAAAAACAAATTGCACAAAACCGCTGTTCGCTTTGAACTGCGGATAGCCATACACCCCTTTTTCAGTGCCCAGTGCGAGAATTTCGTTGCCCAGATCCACTTCATAACCCGGGCGACAATAAGCCAGAACACTACTCATGATTGCCAGCTCCTTTATTTGCGTTCTTATCTGCGCCCTGATCCGAACCTTTAGTTAACGCAATGACCGTAAAGCCCCATCCTAACATCAGGCATAATCCGCCCAGCGGGGTTATCGGCCCAAGCCATTTCTGGCCAGTAAAGATCAACAAATATAAACTGCCGCTGAATAACACGACACCGGCAATGAATCCTATAGCGGCACGGTTTAACCAGGTCATACTGGCCACAGGCGATAATGCACCAATCAGGAGAATAGCCAACGCGTGATACATTTGATATCTCACTGCGATTTCAAAGGTATTGAGTGCCCCCGCATCGAGCACATGTTTAAGCCCGTGGGCCCCAAACGCGCCCAGAATAACTGCGGTGAATCCAAATACGGCACCAATGATTAACGATAACTTCATTGTTGTTCCAGAATAAATGCCGCGCACCACTGTGCGGCCGTAGCAATATGTTCGGACTGAGTCATGCCACTGGCTTTGCGTGGTTTAAAACTGTGGTCGCCGTCGGTAAGGAATTTAGTCGTGACTACCTCAGGCAGTGCGTAGCCATCTACTTCCTGCTGATTACCAAACGTATCCCTTTCGCCCTGTATAATCAGCAGTGGCTTTTCAAATGTCTCAAGGTGTGCGGTTCGCAGCTTCTCTGGCTTGCCAGGCGGATGAAATGGGTAACCCAATGCAACAACGCCTGCCACGTTGGTATCCTGTGCAATGAGTGTCGCAACACGCCCCCCCATGCTTTTTCCACCAATGTATAAAGGCTCGCTTGACCATTTCGCCAATGCCTGCTCAATAATCTCTTTATAATGCGCTTCCAGTTTCGGCATTTTATCGGGCGGTCGCTTTTTCCCTGTTTCTGCAATCTGCGTCATGTAGGGGAAATTAAATCGCACGACGCGTAGGTTAAGTTCAACCAATTGCTTTGCTATGTCCTGCATAAAATCAGATTCTGCGCCAGCTCCCGCGCCGTGCGCCAATATCAATGTTGCTTTCGGTTTGTCGGGCTCTGTGACCCACCAGTTACACATAAGCTTGTTCTTCTTGTACTAAATTCATAACCCAGTCCCGAAACGCGGCAATTTTCCCCATTTCAGCCTGGCCTTCGTGACACACCAGATAATAGGCGTCACGGCTTTCTAATTTCTCTTCAAATGGCATGATCAGACGACCGGCGTCTAACTCGGGTTTTGCCAGCACCGAGTTACCCAGCGCTATACCCTGCCCCAGCGCCGCAGCTTGCATGACCATCATAGAATGGCTGAACACCGGCCCCTGATTCACATTCACGCCGTAAACGTTAAAGTGTTTTAACCACATTTTCCAAATTGCCCGGCTGGAGTCGTGCAGCAACACATGGTGCTTTAAATCCGCAAGGGAATTCAGTGGTTTGCTGCCCTGAAATAAACTGGGCGAACACAACGGCGTTAAGAACTCGGTATGCAGTTTATCAGCCTGGATCCCACTCCAGCGTCCGCGGCCGTAATAAATGGCTACGTCAATATCATCGGCCAGGAAGCCTTCGTCGAAGTCGACGGCTTTGAGGCGCACATCAATATCGGGGTACGCCAGGCTAAATTTACTGATCCTCGGCACCAACCACTGACTGGCAAAGCTCGGTGGTGTTGCAACCGTAATAGCGCCCTTACTGCCTCTTGCCAGTAACCGTTCGGTGGCATCCTGCAGGTTTTTAAAGATGTCTTTGAGCTCTAAAAAATACGCCTGCCCCTCTTCAGTAAGTAATAGCGTGCGGTTTCGGCGAATAAATAGCTTGAGTGATAAGAATTCTTCAAGTGCCTTTATCTGATGACTCACAGCGGCCTGGGTGACGAACAACTCATCAGCGGCACGTGTGAAACTCAAGTGCCGGGCCGCGGCCTCAAAGGCTTTCAGGGCATTCAGGGGTGGAAGACGTCGGTGCATTCAATAATTATCCAATGTGACAAGCAGGTGACAAACCCATTAGTTTTTCTAATTCAAAACCTGCAATTTTTTTCATTTTTCAGCACCGGAATTACTGTTTATTATTTACCCGAACTTAAAAAACCTCTTTAAAAGACAAGAGGTTAAAAGTTTTAAATTTTGTAAAATCTTAACAATATTGAAACAATCAAAACCATTAAATTAATTAGGTGTGAATATGACTAAATCAATTTTAACAAGTATCGCGTTAAGCGCGCTAATAGTACCATTCTTTTCTAATGCGAGTGAAGTTGCGACAGTCAGTCCAGCTGTCACCTCTGTCACTTTCGCAATTAGCGTAGAGTTACCGTCTCCAAACATTGAAACATCGGTAAAAGCCCAGGCACAACATAACCTGCTGACCGATCAACACAATCCCAATAAAGTAGAAAACGCGCTGTTGGTTAACCTTTATGAAGGTGAATCAGCGCTGAATTCAGCCACACGCGCTGAATAATAAAGACATTTCACACCTGCCGTATGCGCTGCGGCTACACGCCGCAGAGCATATCAGGTCGCGAAATCACGCTATATTAGTTTGCACTGGTATCCAGTGGTGCAAAGCCCTTCACCAGCTCATCGAGCGCTTTCATTTGTGTCAGGTACCCTTCCAGCTTAGAAAGTGGTAACGCACACGGACCATCACACTTCGCTTCATCCGGATTCGGGTGCGATTCGATAAATAATCCGGCAAGGCCCAATGCCATTCCGCTACGCGCTAATTGCGCAGCTTGTGCACGACGTCCGTCAGCCGACGTTTCTCTGCCGCCAGGCATTTGTAATGCGTGTGTCGCATCAAAAATAACCGGAGCGTACTCTTTCATGGCATCCATACCCAGCATATCGACAACCAGGTTGTTGTAACCATAACAGCTACCACGTTCACACAGAATGACGTTTTCATTGCCGGCTTCGCCGATTTTCTTAATGATATGACGCATTTCATGTGGTGCCAGGAACTGAGGTTTCTTCACGTTAATTACCGCCCCCGTTTTGGCCATAGCGACGACCAAATCAGTTTGGCGAGCCAAAAAAGCCGGCAGTTGAATAACGTCAACGACTTCTGCAACAGGTGCTGCCTGATAGGGTTCATGCACATCCGTAATCAATGGCACATTGAAGGTCGATTTAATTTCTTCGAATATCTTCAGCCCTTCTTCCATACCCGGTCCGCGAAAGGACGTAATGGACGAGCGGTTTGCCTTGTCGAAGGACGCTTTAAATACATAAGGAATATCGAGCTTTTGGCAAACTTCAACGTAGTGTTCCGCAATCCGCATGGCTAAATCACGCGATTCAAGTACGTTCATACCGCCAAATAAAACAAATGGCTTATCATTCGCGACAGTGACATTGCCCACTGTAACCTGCGAAATTTGAGTCATGATAATGTGTCCTGTTAGGAGTTGTTATTTATAAGAAGAAAATCTGTTTGGTTACTGCCACTTTCGCAGTGATGCCCAATACAACCAAGGCGCCTGCAAAACCACCCCATTTTTTAACGGGTGTTGTTGATTTCAGTGCAACCATGCCAAACAAAATATAACCGATGACGCCAATCACTTTTGCAGTTAACCAACCATTCACAATGGGATACTGCGACAGAATTATGCAAAGCCAGATTGCACTGGCCAACAATATAGTATCGATAACATGCGGTACAATTTTCACCCATTTCTTTTGCAAGAAAGCTGGATTCATCTGGCCGTAGATAAAACGAAAAACAAACAACAACACACTGATGCCTACGGCAGTCATGTGCAAATGTTTCGCCATCATGTACATTGGAATTCCTTTTATTTTTGGGGACAGGGGTATTGTTGCTGAATTGCTACAAACTTGTCGATATTTTCTGTAAAAACTTGCATGAGACCAGGGTCAAATTGTTTACCTGAAGCCGCTTGCATGGTGTCCAATACCTTATCTAATGGCCAGGCAGGCTTGTATACCCGCTCGTTAAACAAGGCATCAAAGGTATCAAGGATAGACATTAATCGACTTTCGAGGCTGATTTCTTCCCCTTTCAGCCCATCCGGGTATCCCTCACCATCCCAACGCTCGTGATGATGTCTGGCTAACTGGGCAGCAAGTTTAATGATCGGACGTTTTGAGTCTTTAAAGACCTGATAACCAAATTCGGCGTGCATTTGAATCTGGTGAAATTCATCATCAGTCAGTGATTCTGACTTATTCAGTATGGCACGCGGCACACAAGAATTACCCACGTCATGCAGAGGCGCAGCCATTAACAGCATTTGTAAGTTACGATCATCCATGCCCGACGCTACGGCCAACGTTTCTGTCATAGCCACAATACGTTTAACGTGATTGGCATCGAGATCTCGCCCATCCAGCGCTTGCCCTAACCGCTGTACTATTTCGTTCTGCGTATCGTTCACTTCCCGGGTGTTGAGCAAATTATCAAAGGCAATTTGCACATTCTCTGAGAATTTCTGTACCAGTCGAATATCCATTTCGTTAACCGGACGAGGCAAACCTGTCAAAAATAGCAAAGATCCCCGATTCACATTGCTTTTGCAATATGCCACCAGGTGCTCCTCGGCAAAGACCACCTCTTTGCGCTGCAATGCCTGACGGCACAAGTCATATTCAAAATCTGAGAGTGACTCGCGTAGACGGCCCCCCTCTTTTCCCGAGTATTCACCGTTCCCGGCAAATATATACAAATCCCCTAATGTGCCAATGGGTTTGGATACCGCAACAGCCGAGGTAATATACGCCGCATTTTTTGCCCCACCTAATATAGAGGCGAGCTGTTGAATCAGCCCTTGCATAAACCGTTCGAGTGAACGAGAAGAAAACAAATCGGCTGAGGCATCGATGATCTTTTCCAATCCGGCTCGCGCTTCTTCAATAACAATAATGTCCCGATAAGAGCGAAGTGCAGCTATGATAACGGTAAACAGTTTTTGCGCGGTGAGTTCGGTTTTAGATTTGTAGTCATTAATATCGTAATTAATGATCACGTCTTTCTCTGGCGCCTGACCGGGCTGCCCGGTACGCAGAATGATGCGCGTGAAGTGATTTTCCAAATCGTTTCTGATGTAGTCAGCGACTCGCAGACCCGCATCATCTGACTCCATCACCACATCCAGCAGTACAACGGCTATGTCGTTGTGTTCGCGAAACATGCGGCGGGCTTCGTCGCCGTCATAGGCACTTAAAAAAGTCAGAGCCCTACCATTCAACGTAAAATCGTTTAATGCCAGACGTGTTACTGCATGGACTTCAGGTTCGTCGTCAACAATTAATACTTTCCAGTAACCGATCTCTCCCTGTTCCGGTTCATCTTCTTCATCTACAAACAATACATCATCATCGTTCATGTAACGCATCCCTTTAGTGTCATACTGCCCATCTGGGGCTATACGAATAACTGGTTGTCGACTTACGTTTTTTCAGCGGCATATCATAGAGTTATATGCGCTATCGATTCAGAAGTATAGTGCATCACACGGTTCTGTCCATAACTGCGAAAACAGTTCAACTGTTTTAAACTCACCTGAGCCACTGTCCAAGGGTCAGGCGATTCAATCCATTGAGATCCTTCACCCCACGACACTTTGAAAAGCCACGCTGTCGCAGCAACGCAATAATGGCATCATGCTGGGTAAATCCATGTTCGATAAGTAACCAGCCACCTTCGCTCAGGTAAGCCGGCGCATGCTCGGTAATATGGCGTATGTCATCCAAACCATCTTCACCCGAGGTCAACGCCGAATGAGGTTCAAATCGAACGTCTCCCTGCATTAGGTACGGGCTTGTAGTTTCTACGTAAGGCGGGTTAGTGACGATCATATCAAACACCTGGTCAGCGTTAATTGACGAAAACCAATGACTCTCCAACCAATTAATGCCCGTCAGGCCATTTAAGGCTGCGTTACTTTTCGCTAACTCAATGGCCTCGGGAATACGATCAACGCCGGTCACCGACCAGTCTGGTCGCTCTGATGCCAGTGCCAATGCAATTGCCCCTGTGCCTGTACCCAAATCACATACCCTGGCATTTGCGGGCAGAGGAAGTGTTAATGCGGTTTCCACCAGCGCTTCAGTCTCTGGACGAGGAATTAACGTCGATGGGTTACAGTTCAGATCAAGGTCCCAGAAGCCTCGCTTTCCGGTGAGATAGGCGACGGGGTAACCTACTTGTCGTTTTTCCACCAATTCAACCAACGCACTGAATTGTGCGTCGGAAATTGGTTTCTCGGGCCAGGTATACAAATAGCTTTGCTGGCAATCCATAACGTGGCAGACCAATACCCTGGCGTCCACAGCGGGCGATTCCCCGCTCTCGAGTGATTGCGTTGCCCATTGAACGGCACCGGCTATGGTTTTACCCGAGCCCGCTGTCACTTAGTTGTCTGCCAGTGAAGCCAGCAGATCCGCCTGATGTTCCTGACGGATAGGTTCAAGCAGCAGACCTAGACTACCTTCAATGACTTCGTCCAGACGATACAATGTCAGGTTGATGCGATGGTCTGTTACCCGTCCTTGTGGGAAATTATAGGTACGGATACGCTCTGAACGGTCACCACTGCCCACCAGATTACGACGGGTAGACGCTTCTTCTGCGTCGCGCTTGTCCTGTTCAATTTGATTCAGACGAGCCTGTAACACAGACATAGCTTTGGCCCGGTTTTTGTGCTGTGAACGTTCGTCCTGACACTCAACCACAACGCCTGTGGGAATGTGCGTAATACGAATGGCAGAGTCAGTTTTGTTAACGTGCTGACCACCAGCACCGGACGCACGGAAGGTATCGACGCGCAAATCTGCCGGGTTAATTTCAATTGCCTCAGATTCAGGGATCTCTGGCAACACGGCTACGGTACATGCCGAGGTGTGAATACGGCCTTGTGATTCAGTTTCCGGCACACGTTGCACGCGGTGGCCGCCTGATTCAAATTTCATCACGCCATACGCACCGTCGCCCGAAACATTGGCAATCACTTCTTTAAAACCACCGTGCTCACCTTCGTTGGCACTTACCAACTCAATGCGCCAGCCTTTGGTTTCAGCATAACGGCTGTACATACGGAATAAGTCACCGGCAAAAATAGCCGCTTCATCACCACCTGCACCCGCACGAATTTCCAGGAAGCAGTTATGATCGTCATTTGGGTCGCGCGGCAGCAACAGAATTTGCAGTTCAGATTCGAGTCGATCAATCTCTTCTTTGGCAATTTTGATTTCTTCCTGCGCCATTTCACGCATTTCGGCATCATCTTCCTGCAGCATTTCCTGTGCAGATGCCAAATCTTCCTCAGCTTGGCGATACGCGTTAAACCCTGCCACAACGTCTTCTAACTGGCTGAACTCTTTTGACAGCGCCCGGAATTTTTCCTGATTGCTGATCGTGTCAGGATCACCCAACAGCGCTTGCACTTCAGCAAAGCGTTCAACAAGGTTTTCCAACTTAATGACTACGGATTCTTTCATACTATTCCTGATATATTTTTGACGGTTACCTGTTGTCAGGATTGTCCAGTTCAAACGCGTTTGCCAGCCATCGGGTTGTGCGTTGATCGGCCTGAGTTGAGGCATCACGCAGCGCGCGAGTCGGTGCGTGAAGTAATGCATTAGTTAATTTATAGGCCAGTTCTTCTAGTACGTCTTCCGCTGACCGGCCTTCCTGAATTTGTTTTAGCGCTTTGTCGAGTAATTCCTGACGCTGCTGGTTGCCCCTGTCGCGGTATTGTTTCACCAGGTCGACGCTCTGACGGGATTGTTGCCACTGTAAAAAGCTGCCAACTTGTTGCTCAATAATACCAGCAGCCTGGGCGGCTGCTTGCTCGCGAGATGCCATATTCTGCTGCACAATATGCTGCAAGTCATCCACGGTATATAAATAGGCGTCGCCCAGCTCATTTACCTGAGCTTCGATATCGCGTGGGACAGCCAAATCCACCATAAACATGGGCAAATTACGGCGTTGTTTTAATGCGTCTTCTACCATGCCTTTGCCAATGAGCGGCAACTGACTGGCAGTCGAACTAATTACGATATCAAACTGGTGGAGCTTTTCCGGTAGCTGGCTAAGCGTCATCACTTCCGCACCCAGCGAACTGGCGAGGTTTTCTGCACGAGCCACTGTTCGATTGGCCACAGCCAGACGCATAACACCTTGTTCTTTTAAATGCTGTGCTACCAGTTCAATGGTTTCACCTGCCCCCACTAATAACACTGACCGTTCAGGTAAGCGCGCGAATATGTGTTTGGCTAACTGCACTGCGGCATACGCGACAGACACGGCATTAGCACCGATTTCTGTTTCACTGCGAACCCGCTTGGCAACGGTGAATGTGTGTTGAAACAGCTTGTCAAACTGAGTACTGACTAAACCTGAATGACGGGCATGGTTATAAGCCTGTTTTATTTGTCCCAGAATTTGTGGCTCACCTAACACCAACGAATCAAGCCCGCACGCTACGCGCATGATATGTTCGATGGCAGCGACTTGTTCGTATATATACGCATTTGCAGTTAGTTGGTCACGATCAACACCATGAAATTCAGCTAACCAGTCTATTAACTGGCTGGTATTGACGTTATCCGCAGTAACATAGAGCTCAGTGCGGTTGCAGGTGGACACAATGACCGATTCTTCGACGCCGTCGAAGGATTTTAATGACGACAGCGCCTCAACCAGCGAATCCGGAGTGAACGCGACTTTTTCACGCAGTTCAACCGGTGCGGTTTTGTGGTTTATTCCGAGGGCAATCAGGGTCATGAGGTTCGACAACAGCTACAATGGAGCGGCATTGTACGAAAAAGCCAAAATGATTGAAAGTGCTGGTAGTTCTATGTTCCACTATCGTTTTAATTGATTTTTTAGGTTTGACTGTGTTTCGACACCTTTTTGTAGGTTTTTTGATCATATTAATCAGTGGGTGTGCGACACGTTTACCTCAACCTGAAGGGCAAATTGATTTGCCTGAACAACTGGCAAAATTACGTCAGATTAAAACTTGGGAAATCAGTGGAAAGCTGGCCATTAAACATCCAGACCAGTCATTAAGCGCCAATTTGCGCTGGCAAACTCAACAGCCTGATTTTAATTTTCGTCTTAGTAACTTTTTGGGTATCACCCTGGTCGACATGCAAAACACCCGCAATGGCGCGGTATTGGAAGCGGACGGCGAAACCTATACAGACCCCAGTGCCAGTCTGCTATTGTATCAAATGACTGGTTGGGATATTCCGGTTAACCCGTTACTAAGTTGGATTAAAGGCGTGCCCAAATTGGGCGATGTATATCAGTTAGACGAGCACGGTTTAGTGTCGGAATTAAAACCGGCCTGCCAGCAATGTGCCGGTTGGATTGTCAGCTATAGCAGATATCAGCAAGTCGAAGATGTATGGCTCCCCCACGCACTCACTCTCACTAATCCGTTACAACCCGATCACTCAATAAAAATTCGAATTTATAAATGGATACTCAATTAACCCCTGACTGGTGGCCAAGCCCTGCCAAGCTCAACTTGTTTTTGCATATTCTTGGTCGATACCCCAATGGCTATCATCAGTTGCAAAGTTTATTTCAGATGCTGGACTATGGCGATCGCTTATCCTTTAGTACCAATTCTACAGGCAACATCACCATCACGCCGCCAATTCCCGGAGTGAATGTTGAAGATAACTTAATCTACCGTGCCGCGAGACGTTTACAAGACCATTGCAACATCGCTCAGGGTGTCGATATTTTGCTGGATAAACAACTACCTATGGGTGGTGGAATAGGAGGCGGATCATCGAATGCTGCCACGACCCTGGTTGCTTTGAACCATTACTGGCAGTGTAAGCTAAGCGCCGATGAACTCGCTGAATTAGGGCTGACATTAGGGGCAGATGTACCGATATTTGTACGCGGAAAGACCGCTTTTGCCGGCGGTGTAGGTGAGGATATCCATCCTACAACACTCCCGGAGCGCGCATATTTAGTCGTCTTCCCGGGCCTACACGTGGGTACTGCTGAGGTTTTCGGGCATCCTGAACTGCCCCGAGATACCCCGCCAATGCAATGGCAGGATTACGATTTTGACTCAACCCATAATGATTGCCAGCAAATTGTCTGTAAAGCGCATCCGGAAGTTGCAAATTTATTACAGTGGTTGGTACACTACGCACCGTCGCGGATGACGGGCACGGGCGCGTGTGTTTTTGCCAAATTTGAGACAGTGAGTCAGGCCTTGGATGTGCAGCAAAAACTGCCTTCAAAATGGTCGGGCTTCGTCGCAAAAGGTATGAATATTTCGCCGCTTTTACTAAAATTAGAACAAGTGTCTCAAATCTAACGACAACAATTTGATGGGGTATAGCCAAGTTGGTAAGGCAGCGGGTTTTGATCCCGCCATCCGTTGGTTCGAGTCCAGCTACCCCAGCCACCTCCTACTATCAAAGCACCGAGGAAACACTTGTGCCAGACATGAAGCTCTTTGCAGGTAACGCGATTCCTGAATTAGCCCAGAAAGTTGCTGATCGCCTTTACACCAAGCTTGGCAATGCCACCGTCGGCCGTTTTAGTGACGGCGAGATCGCAGTAGAAATTCATGAAAACGTCCGTGGTTCGGACGTTTTTATTATCCAGTCTACGTGCGCGCCCACCAATGATAACCTGATGGAACTGATCGTTATGATCGACGCTCTGCGCCGCGCATCTGCGGGTCGTATTACGGCGGTTATCCCTTATTTTGGCTATGCTCGTCAGGACCGTCGTGTTCGTTCTGCGCGTGTACCCATTACCGCTAAAGTGGTTGCAGACTTCCTGTCAAATGTAGGCGTTGACCGCGTACTGACAATCGACTTACACGCAGAACAGATTCAGGGATTCTTCGATGTACCGGTAGACAATGCCTTTGGTACGCCAATCCTGTTAAATGACATGTTCCAACGCGACTTCGTTGACCCAATTGTGGTATCACCGGATATCGGTGGCGTGGTTCGTGCCCGTGCGACAGCGAAATTGCTGAACGACTCTGACCTGGCCATCATCGATAAGCGTCGACCTAAAGCAAATGTTGCCCAGGTAATGAACATCATTGGTGATGTACAGGATCGCGACTGCATCATCGTCGACGATATGATCGACACTGGCGGCACGCTGGCAAAAGCCGCCGATGCGTTAAAACAGCATGGCGCACGCAAAGTTTATGCGTATGCTACGCACGCGATTTTCTCTGGTAATGCAGCAAACAACTTAAGAGATTCTGTGATTGATGAAATCATTATCACCGATTCGATCCCACTGTCTGCAGATATGCGCGCTATTGGCAAAGTAAAACAGCTAACCCTGTCTGAAATGCTGGCAGAAACGATTCGTCGTATTAGCAACGAAGAATCTATCTCGGCAATGTTTGAATACTAAGCTGATTTCAAAGCCGGGATATCACGTTGATATTCCGGCTTTACTCCTTTTACCTGCTATTTACTTCCCTATTCCGCCCCGATACAGTATGTGCTGGTTTTTTTACTGAGTGCATGTAATGGCGCATTTGGCCGACTATTTTCCTTCACTGATTACGCTTTGTGTGATTGGTTTGGGTCTTACGTTGTTTCACTGGTTGCTGATAAAACGCAATCCCCACCTGGCTAGCGAACAACGTTTGCCGCGTCAGTTGATCATGCTGCTGCTTACCTTTGTGAGCGTGATTGCTTTTGTACTGTCACTTCCTTTAAGTGAAGCCATTCAAAATCAAATTCTGGCTCTGATTGGTATTTTACTTTCGGGAGTCATTGCATTCTCGTCTACGACCATTGTGTCGAATGTCATGGCTGGCCTGGTGCTGCGCTTTAACAAGCCTTTCCGTATTGGCGATTTTGTAAGGGTTAATGGGTTTTCCGGTCGAGTGGCAGAAATGGGCTTACTGGAGACAGAAATCCAAACAGAAACCCGGGAGCTCATTGCCTTCGCCAATACTATACTGATTAACAGCCCTGTCACTGTTGTTCGTTCATCAGGGGCTATTGTATCTGTAGAACTCAGCCTGGGTTACGACATTCACCACAGTAAAATTGAAAAGCACTTGCTCAAGGCGGGTGAAGAGGCCGGGTTAGAAGACCCCTTTGTTCAGGTTATTGCACTGGGCGACTTTTCCGTAACATACCGTATTGCGGGCTTACTCACTGATGTCAAAAGCATGATCAGTGCCCGCTCCAAGTTACATAAGGCAGTGCTCGACAATCTGCATAACGCCGGTATAGAAATTGTTTCTCCAACATTCGTGAACCCGCGCCCTCAACCTGAAGGAAAGGTCATGATACCCGCCCGACAAAAAGCCACAAAGGCAGGTAAATCAGAAAGCACCTTACCCGAAGACATGATATTTGATAAAGCCGAAGAGGCTGAAACGATTCAGCGCGATAAATTGACACTGGAGGCAGAACTCGCGTCGCTTCAGGAACGCATATCAACTGCAGAGGGAGAAGCAAAAGTTGAACTGAAAGCACAAAGGGAAAAACTCAAAGCCGCCTTATCGGCCCTCTCTGTTCCTGTCAGTGAAGAAGATACTGGTGCGCAAAGTGTTCAAGCGAACGTTGAGAGCTAATCAACGGAACTCAGGGATTGCAACACGTTAGTCAAGGCCGATTCATCTATAGGTTTTGTCAGAAAGTGGCTCATGCCGGCTGCAAAACAGGCGGCGCTGTCTTCTGGTAACACATTAGCGGTCAGGGCAATAATGGGAGTGTGCCGGAACAAAGGCAGCTTGCGAATCTGACGGGTAGCTTCCAGGCCATCCATTTCGGGCATTTGCATGTCCATAAAAATAATGTCCACATGATTCGCTTTACAGAATGCAACGGCCTCCTCACCATTATTCGCCAACGCCGCATTCGTAAAACCGAGATTGCGTAACATGGCCTTGATGACCAGTTGGTTTATTTCGTTGTCTTCAGCAATGAGTACGCGTTGACTACCATCATTTTTGAATACTGCTTGTTTTGCCTTCTTATTGTCTAAGGCTTTGTTGACAGATACCGCATTTAAGGTTAATTCAAATGAGAACACTGAGCCTTTGCCTGGCGTACTTTCTACATTGAGTTTAGCCCCCATAAGCTGTAGTAACTTATTCGAAATACTCAACCCAAGTCCGGTGCCGCCAAAACGTCGGGTAATCGAGGAGTCAGCCTGAGAAAAGGCATCAAATAATGACGCCAACTGGTCATTTCGAATACCTATTCCCGTATCTTCCACACAGAATACGATGCGGACATCCTTATTTTCGCCCTCTTCGGGAAGGTACTGAGTAATTACCAAACTTACACGTCCTTCAGAGGTGAACTTAACGGCGTTGCTAAGCAGGTTAATCAGCACTTGTTTGATACGGGTAACATCACCACTAAAATGTTGCCGGGCCAGGGTATCGAGACGAGGAACGGTAAATTCAATCCCTTTTTCTTTGGCCAGTGGCTTAAATAAATGATTGAGTTCAATGATCATTTTGAACAGGTCAAATGGCACGTCCTCCAGACGAATCTTACCTGAGTCTATTTTACTGAAATCCAAAATGTCGTTTAGGATAACCAGCAGGCTTTTACCTGAAGAGTCGATGATATCGAGCATTTCTTTTTGTTCATTAGCCAGTTTGGTTTTCGATAACAAACCGACCATGCCCAGAATACCGTTCATAGGAGTACGAATTTCATGGCTCATATTAGCTAAAAATTCAGATTTAATTTTAGAGGTATTCTCCGCTTCCTTTTTTGCACTCAATAGGTCTTCACTAACTTCGCGAAACTGTTGCGCTGCGCCTACTAACAAACCAATTTCGTCACGCCTGTGAGTATCGTAAATCGGCGCAGCCAGATCGCCTGAGCGAAAAGACTGAAAAGACTCCGTGAGTCTTTTAATGGCATTAGTGATATGAATATGGAAGAACAGTCCAAATGTTATAAACAAGGTCAACCCGATCACTACAGAAAGCTGAATTAATCGTTGCGTTACAGAAACCGCTTTTGCACCTTGTACTTTTATTTCGTTAAGCAATGCCTGGGAACGTTCACGCAGCTTATCAGCCTGAATGGTAAATTCTACGGCGTCTCCTGCCATCACTACATTGACCAGAGAAAGGTAATTTCGATTAGCCTGAACACTTTGTCCGAACTCACTTTGAAACTGATTACCCAGTTGAATAATCGTGTCCAGCACTTGCTGGTGTTGCTGGGAAAAGGAACCTGAAAACTGTGTTACCAGCTCACGCAATTTACTTACAGACGCGATGACTGCCCGGCGCTGTTGAAACTGACGTTCCGAGAGAAATAAACTCGCAGCCTGATTCATTTGATACCAGGCATTTAATGCCAAACTTGCGGTCGTTTTGTCCTTTTCCAGATTTGCCTGCTCAATTAGCATCTGAATTAACCCTTCACCTTGTTTAAAGGTAGAGGGCAACGCCTCAGTAATAAGCGAATCTTTTGCGTCATACAACGACTGGAGTACGTCGAGGTTTTCGCCGTAACGATTAACCAGCAGTTGCATATCATTAATCGGCTCATTGACTTCAGTACTGACAATATTGCGTTTAACAATGTCCAGACGCTGCTGAATGCTGGTGTGGGTTTCCCGCATTTTCTCCAGAATAGCGGCATTACCCGACTGGCCGAAAACCGACACATTTCTTTGTAGATCAACAATGTCATTGTTAATTTCGAGAATAAGGATGGCATTGCTGGAGATCAGTAATATGCGTGAAACTGACGTATCAACTTGCTTAATCTTGCTGTTTAATACGCCGTAATTAATAGCGAGGATGAGCAGGAATACCGCCAGAACGGCCCCCACTTTTAATGCAATAGACGACTTCAGGCTAGACAGCATATTCAACGGGCCTGCCTATGCATTCAGAAATTCATACCAGCGATCCAGGCTGTAGTCATAATTATCCATAACGGTGTTCCATACCGCTATGTTCGAAAAGCGCTTTGTGTAGCTTCCGCCATCCCGTCGTTCACCGGCCCTGACTGATTGCTTGCCATCAGTACCGATTAAGACAGACTGCGCTTCTTTACCTTCATACCAGTAATCCCACTCAGCTTCACTCATCAGAGGGCGGCTTCGTTGAGGATTAGAAATGTAATACCCTTGTCTGGCAATAAATGCACCTGGGTACCCTGACAACCACCAATTCATATAATCATAGGCGGCATCTTTTACATGTCCCGACGTTTGTGACGAGAGGCACATCACGCCCTGCCAGGCTCTGTAACCCTCTTTAGGCGCAGCGTACCTCACAGGTACCCCCTGCCCTTTACAGGCTGACACACCGGGTGAAAACATACTTTGAATGTGCACACGGCGATTAACCATGAACTCAACGGACTGGGGCACAGACGTCCAGAAACCTGCAAAATGGCCAGACTGTTTTTTCTCTATGAGCACAGCAAACAATTGATCAATTTCAGAAATTGTCATGTTACCTATGTCTTTAAAGGTAACCAGCCCATGAGCCTGGACGGCTAATGCGGCATCAAATATCCCAATCGTCGGCGCATTAACCAGCGCGGCCTTTCCCCGGTTTGCCTCGTCCAGCAACCAGCCCCATGACTCTTCAGTATAACCTTCGGCTTCAGGTATAATTCGCGTGTCGTAGCCAAATGAGTCCACATTGTGGACATAAGGCATAAAGCTGATTTTCTCTGTTGGCGATGGTCCGAGCAGCCCATCGTTTTGTACGAACAAAATTTTATTTGGCGCATCACCGGCACCGGTCTGCGCTTGTGGGCTAATTCTGCCGGTTTTCGTTAAGTCGTTAATTTCTGGCCAATAAGTTAAGCGATCAATGTCCAACGCCTGAATTGCACCGGCATACCACAACACATTGATAGAATCAGACCACTGCTCGTACAAATCAAACGATCCAGGATCAGCAGAGGCTTTTTGAAGCACAGCGGCACTTCCCATGGGCTCAAAACGCACATCAATACCAAGTTCTTGCATTGCCCTTCGACGTAAGGGTTCCTGCAACGTAACGTGGGTTCCCATGACCCGTAGCGTCACTTTCTTTTTGGCAAAAACATAAGGTGCTTTTGACAGGCACACTGCACCGGTTAACGCTGCAGCTGAGTTCTTAAGAAACGAACGGCGATTCTTCTGCATAATTCAGTTCCGTCGACAAACCGTCTGTTACTGCGTGTTCAATGAAAAGTCTGCTATAACTATAGATGATTTCAGGCTTTTTGAAGCAAGGAATAAAAAAAAATGACTCAACCCGGTATCGTTGACGTTGGTAAGGCGTTGGTAGTTGCTATGAACCATTGTATTCCCAGAATTCGTTTACCCGGTTTACTCGTAATAATGATGTTACTTATCGGGTGCTCCATACCTTCAGATCAACAGCGAGCCACTTCAGATACCGTCTCTACACCTGGACAAGACATGCCGATGTCAACAACAACATTTTCAGGCACAATTAGTTTTGTAAATCTCGAAGGTGGATTCTTTGCTCTTCATACACAATCAGGCCAGCGATTTACATTAAAGGGGCTCAAAGCCCCCTTCAGAAGAGACGGTTTGATAGTCAACATTACCGGCCATGTTGACGCAAACGCCATAACCTTTACACAATATGGTAAGTTATTGATAGTCGATACTGTCCAGGTTATAGACGACAGCCAGGCACAACCAGCCAAATTCCCCAGAATCTAGCACCTTAAAGGTTTGTATCTTCCCTACTTGGGTGGTAGAATTCGCCGCCCTGTAAATTCAGGGTTGGTAGTATGTGTTGTTAGCCAACAATACTTTTACTACACACTGCAGATTTTGGTCGCGAAATTCTGCTTAATTATCAATATATTAAATTGGAGACAGTTAATGTCTGAAGCAATTTTTAATCTGGACGCGAAGATCCGTACAGACTTAGGGAAAGGTGCGAGCCGCCGCCTTCGTCACGATGATCTGGTTCCAGCTATCGTTTACGGTGGTGAAGAAGCCCCTCTATCTATTACGCTTGAGCACAACAAAGTAATCCAAGCGCAAGAGTTTGAAGCATTTTACTCACACGTTTTAACGCTGAACGTTGACGGCAAGTCTGTTGAAGTTCTGCTGAAAGACGTTCAACGTCACCCTTACAAGCCAAAAATCATGCACATGGATTTCCAACGTGTAATTGCTGGCCAGGACGTTCACACGTCTGTACCTCTGCACTTCGTTAACGAAGCATCATCTGCAGCGGTTAAAGGTGGCGGTGTTGCAGAACACCACGTAACTGAAGTAGAAATTACCTGCTTACCAAAAGACCTGCCTGAGTTCATCGAAGTCGATATGGCTAACATCGAACTGGGTCAAACTCTGCACCTGTCTGACCTGACTCTGCCAGCTGGCGTAAGTTCTGTTGAACTGGCCAAAGGCGACGATGCTCACGACCTTGCAGTTGTGACAGTTAAACCACCTAAAGGTGGCGCAGCTGACGAAGCAGAAGAAGACGCTGCTGAGGAATAATTCCCTTGGCAGACATACGTCTCATTGTGGGCCTGGGTAATCCGGGCCCCGAATACGAAAACACCCGCCATAACGCAGGCGCATGGTTTCTAAACCAGCTCGCCGCGACGTTTCAGACAAGCTTAACACCAGAAAGTAAATTCTTTGGCAAAACTGCACGCATTAACATTGCAGGCCAGGATATTCGATTGCTTTACCCCACCACCTTTATGAATAAAAGTGGTCAGTCAGTTGCTGCACTTGCCAACTTCTACCGAATTGACCCGTCGCAAATGCTAGTGGCATTCGATGAACTGGATTTACCGCCAGGCGTCGCCAAATTCAAAGTGGGTGGTAGCTCAAGCCAGAACGGTATTCGCGATATTGTTGCTAAAATGGGTAACAATAGAGATTTCTTGCGATTGCGTATCGGTATTGGTCACCCTGGACACAAAAGCCGGGTAACCGGACATGTTCTGGGCAAACCTGCACCGGCTGAACGAGAAGCAATAGAAAGCGCCATCGACGAATCGGTACGTTGTACTGAAATATTACTTAAAAATGATCTGAAAATGGCGCAAAATCGCCTGCACAGTTTTAAAGCAGATATAAACCTCTAATTTCAAGGGCTCCATCATGGGATTTAAATGTGGCATTGTTGGCCTGCCAAACGTTGGGAAATCAACGCTGTTCAATGCATTGACCAAAGCGGGAATTGAAGCCGCTAACTTTCCTTTCTGTACTATTGAACCCAATACGGGCGTCGTACCGGTGCCGGATCTTCGCCTTGATAAGCTGGCTGAAATTGTAAAGCCTCAACGCGTTATCCCTACTACCATGGAGTTCGTTGATATTGCAGGTTTGGTTGAAGGTGCTTCCAAAGGTGAAGGCCTGGGCAATAAATTCCTGGCTAATATTCGTGAAACCGATGCTATTGGTCATGTCGTTCGTTGTTTTGACAATGAAAATATTGTTCACGTTGCCGGTAAAGTCAGTCCTAAAGACGATATTGACATCATCAACACCGAATTAGCATTAGCAGACCTTGAGACAACGGAAAAAGCGTTACACCGCGTAGCTAAGCGTGCAAAAGGTGGTGACGCCGATGCCAAGTTTGAAATGAAAGTGCTGGAAAAAATCAAGCCGCATCTGGACGAAGGCCTGCTGCTTCGTTCGTTACCGTTAGAAAAAGAAGAACTGGCGGCTATTAGCTATATGCACATGCTCACGCTAAAGCCCACCATGTATATTGCTAACGTCAACGAAGATGGCTTTGAGAACAACCCTTACCTGGATCAGGTCAAGGCCATTGCGGCTGAAGAAAATGCCGTGGTAGTTGCAGTATGTGCTGCCATTGAATCGGACATTGCCGAACTGGACGACGAAGATCGCGAAGAATTCATGGCAGATATGGGCCTTGAAGAGCCAGGGTTAAACCGTGTTATTCGCGCTGGTTACAACCTGCTGACACTGCAGACATACTTTACAGCTGGCGTGAAAGAAGTCCGTGCCTGGACGTTCCCTGAAGGTTCCACCGCGCCACAAGCCGCGGGTAAAATTCATACCGACTTTGAAAAAGGCTTCATCCGCGCTGAAATCGTAGGTTATGAACACTTTGTCGAATTCAACGGCGAACAAGGCGCAAAAGATGCCGGTAAATGGCGTCTGGAAGGTAAAGACTACATCGTGAAAGACGGCGATGTAATTCACTTCCGCTTTAACGTGTAATTTTCAGAAGCCCGGCACCGCCGGGCTTTTTCTTATTTACCCTGCCATTTTGCACTATCATTAATAGTGACCAGTAACTCTCTGGAATAAAGTCATGAAGTTATCCCTGAGTACATTGCTGACAACCCTGTTTTTTAGCACGGCCTTGCTTGCCTCGCCGGAAGAAATGGCAAATCCGGATACGACGATTGTCTGGGTCCCCAAAATGATTCGTCAGGCATCTCATGTCCAGTATATACATGAGTTACTCAAGCTCACACTGGATAAAACAAAAGCGGAGTATGGCGGATATGACATTCGCTACCACGACTCAGAAACCCTCCCAGAACGGCAGTTAAAAGGTCTGGAAGAGGGTAAACAAGTCAGTGTGACGTTTTCACACGCGAAATCCAAATGGGATACGGCCGCGATTCGGGTCCCTTTTCCTTTGATTAAGGGATTAGGCAGCTATCGTTTTTTCTTTACCATGCCGCAGCACATACCCGCCCTTGAAAAACTCAACTCAATAAAAGACTTTTATCAGTTTTCTTACGGGCAGGGGTTAGGTTGGTCTACCGCCGGTATTCTGGAAGACAATCAGTACAGGGTTGTTTATGGCAGTAGTTATGCGGGTATGTTTGTTATGCTCAATGCCAATCGATTTGACCTTCTAATGCGGAGTGCCTATGAAATACTCGGGGAGCACCCACACCTGAGCAAACAATATCCCAATATCACCTTCTATCCTCACGTGGCAATGCTGACATTCCTGCCTATGTACTTTTATGTATCTGACGCGCAGCCTGAATTGGCCACTCGCTTGGAAAAAGGATTAAAAGCCGCCGCCGAAAGTGGAGAATTTGACGCCTTATTTAATCGCTATTTTGCTGACGCAGTCAATTTCAGCCTGTCTCCCTCATTTCGCGCGTTTTGGATTGACAATCAAAACGTAACAGTCGAGCAATTTAACGAAATAAAACCCTACCTTTTACCCGCTCTGATAGAAAAAATTGAACCGCAGTTCGCGTCTGATATGTAGATTAATTGCGCATTCTGACTCTATTTGCTGGAATTTGCGCCATTGCCGCACAGATAATAAGCAGTTAAACAAATGTGTCAAAAAAAGGGGTTGACGCACTAGGTTCATATACGCATAATACGCGCCACTTCCTGAGAGGGAAGTAAAACACTCGGAGGCTACGTAGCTCAGTTGGTTAGAGCACATCACTCATAATGATGGGGTCGCAAGTTCGAATCTCGCCGTAGCCACCAATCTCGCAAACCCATAATATGGGTTTTTTAATGTGCGAGACACTGCGCGGAAGTGGTGGAATTGGTAGACACGCTGGATTTAGGTTCCAGTGCTTCACGGCGTGAGAGTTCAAGTCTCTCCTTCCGCACCATTTGGGGTATAGCCAAGTTGGTAAGGCAGCGGGTTTTGATCCCGCCAT
>CP051238.1:3871949-3996003 GCA_017794925.1 Aestuariibacter sp.
TTTTTCGTTACGTTGATGTATCATCAGCTAACACACCCAGTTGATTGGGGTATAGCCAAGTTGGTAAGGCAGCGGGTTTTGATCCCGCCATCCGTTGGTTCGAGTCCAGCTACCCCAGCCATATATCAAAACGCCAGTCTCTGACTGGCGTTTTTGCTTTACACTCCCCGTTAACCTCGGCACACTTGTCACATAACTATAATTTTGTAATCTAACGGGAATTTCAGTGCTCAACGACATTGTTGCTTTTATCAACAACATTCTCTGGGGCGACGGTCAGGTACTTATCTATATGCTGGTTGCAGCAGGTATCTGGTTCACTGTTCGCTTAGGCGGTGTTCAACTTCGCCATTTCGGTCATATGTTTACACTGCTGAAAGGCAGTACATCCAGTACCAAAGAAGGTATCAGTTCATTTCAGGCTCTCTGCACCAGCTTATCGGCGCGCGTCGGCACAGGTAATCTGGCCGGTGTCGCGGTGGCTATCTCGCTGGGTGGTGCTGGCAGTATATTCTGGATGTGGGTCATCGCGTTTTTGGGCATGGCAACCGGCTTTGCCGAAAGTGTGCTTGGTCAGCTATATAAAGTAAAAGATGATCATGGTGAATATCGCGGTGGACCCGCCTACTACATCAAGCAAGGTCTGAATCAAACCTGGCTCGCGGTGGCCTTTTCACTGTGCTTGTTTCTTGGCTATGGGTTTATCTTTTCTGCCGTACAGGCGAACACCATTACCGATGCGCTGAATGCCGCTTACGATATTCCTACAAGCTACTCCGGCCTGGCCATTATCGCTCTGGCAGCATTGATCGTTGTTGGTGGTCTACGCGGTATTGCACGCTTTGCCGAGTGGGTTGTGCCGTTTATGGGCATTACCTATGTGCTGGCAGCCCTGTTAATTTGCGCAGTTAACTTTACTGAACTGCCGGGTATGTTCTGGCATATCATTCAATCAGCGTTTGGTTTGCAAGAAGCCGGTGCAGGTGCCATGGGCGCAGCCGTGAAAAACGGTATTCAGCGCGGTTTGTATTCCAACGAAGCGGGTTCAGGCAGTGTGCCTCACGCCGCAGCCAGTGCTGCTCCCTACCCTAATCATCCGGTTTCTCAGGGTTATGTACAAATGCTTGGCGTATTTTTGGATACTATGGTGCTATGTACCGCAACCGCGTTTATTATCTTACTGGCCGGTGGCAGTAGTAGCGATCAAATGGAAGGGATTCGCCTGACACAATCAGCGATGACCAGTCATATTGGTGAAGGCGGCGCAGACTTTGTCGCCGCAGCCATTTGTTTCTTCTCCTTTACCTCGGTCGTCGCTAACTACGCCTACGGTGAAAGTAATCTTCACATGTTCAAGCTCGACAACAAAATGGGCCGTATTGCCTATACCTGTGGTTATCTGGCGATGATTTTCTGGGGTTCGATGGCGGCACTGCCCGAGGTGTGGGCAGCAGCAGATATGGCGCTGGGTCTAATGACGGTAATTAATATCATCGCTATTGTGTGGATGACCCCAACCATCGTAAGTATTAGTAAAGACTACTTCACCAAAAAAGACCGTGGGGAGCAGCCAGAATACAAAACTGGAGATTGCCCAATCCAGGGTAAATCTGAAGATGGAATCTGGTAAATCGGATCACAGATACAACAAAGCCCGCAGATGCGGGCTTTATTATCTTTGAAGTACCGATTTTTTAGCTCACCATCATTTTTATAAGCTGAGCTAACAGCAGTAGCATTAACAAAGGCCAGATCCAGCGGGATAACTTACTTTGTTCTTCGCTGCTCATGCGCCAATTGGATTTTTCTAATAATGGTATAACAATGGCGAGCGCCAAAAATAAGATACCTATAACAATAATCACGGTCATTATGAAAGTCCCATAGCGTATTTCAGTACCTGCTGCTTTATCGGGCCGCTGTGGTGGGCCAGCTTCAACAACCCATTACGCAGTAATTTGAGCGGGCCGATATCATTGCTAAACGTACTGTAAAATCCGTCCATCGCGCTCATCATCAGCGCATTGTCCCGCTGCCTTGGCAGTTCGTAATCTTCCTGCAGCATTTTCAAACAGGTTGTACTGGCCAAATCAGGCTTATCTGACAACACAGCCAATAACGCTTTAATGTCTTTAAACCCCAGGTTGACGCCCTGCCCCGCCAGCGGGTTAATCGTATGCGCGGCATCACCAACCAAAATCACACCAGGTAACACATACTGGCTGGCATGACGACGAATCAGCGTAAATGCCGCACAGTTGAGCACATCAAAATCGCCTGGCAATGGCGGAAAGTGCGCCACAATACTTTCTTTAATTTGTGCGTTTGACTGCCTTTTCAAGTCTTTGAGTACATCAGGCGTGTCATACCAAATAAGCGACGCAAAATTCTCATGCATAGGCAGCAGCGCTCGCGGTCCTTGGGGCGTAAACTGCTGCCAGGTGATCCCGTCAACAGGTTCGTCGAACTGCACGGTAATTCCCATTGCCTGTTGCTGATATTGCCAGCCCGATATGCCAATACCCGCAGCTTGCCTTACCTGAGATTCTGCGCCATCAGCGCCAATTAGCCATTGGCAAGTGAGCGTTGAATTATCGTCCAAGGTTATCTTTACAGGCTGCGAGTCATCGCGTTCGATGTGCTCAATGTGGGCGGGTGAAAACCAGGTCACGTTGTCATACGACTTCAGCGCTGCGTGACAGCCCAGCTGTATGACGCGGTTTTCCACAAAATAACCCAGCAAATCATAACCGACTTCCTGCGCTATGAAATCAGTGCGGCAATCAGGGTGCTCCCAGACCGACAATCCGTGATATGGCCGGACACGCATTGCATCGATGTGCGACCAGGCTTCGAGCTCGTCTAATAAATTGACCGACGCCATACTAATGGCAGACATTCGGAGATCCGGAGGCTGTTCGGTACTAAATGGTTGAGGTGGTCGCTGCTCTATTAACGCCACAGAATAGCCCGCACGCGCCAACCCTAATGCGGTAGCGGCACCCACCATACCTGCGCCGTTAATACAAAAATCAAACATAAACACTCCGTTTGTGATTTCACCATTATGCCTGAAGACAACAAGCGCCCTCAATGATGGCGTGAAGAGTAATACAAAATTGTCGTTGGATCAGTGACTTTCATGATTACGTGCAACCCGGTTGGGATGGATCGACAAAGCCCGAAAAAGCCGGGCTGCATGGCTGGCTATCGACGAGCAGAAAGGTTAAAATACGCGGCTATTTTGAACAACTACGCTGGTCTTTATCCGCCAACCTTTGCCATCTGGGGCAAATCCTTGTTTGGTGGTCTGTAGAACCAGCCTAAACGTGATTATCGAATTGTTATGAGTAAAAAGCTGTACATCAAAACCTGGGGCTGCCAAATGAACGAGTACGACTCGGAGAAAATGGCCGATCTGCTTGATGCAACCCACGGTTTCACCCTCGCTGAAGAAGCAGAAGAAGCCGATGTTATTTTGCTCAACACCTGCTCTATTCGAGAAAAAGCCCAGGAAAAGGTATTCCACCAGCTAGGTCGTTGGAAGAATCTGAAGAAGACCAACCCGGAACTGATTATTGGTGTGGGAGGCTGTGTTGCGTCTCAGGAAGGCGACCATATTCGTCAGCGCGCACCATTTGTTGACCTGGTATTCGGCCCGCAAACCCTGCACCGTTTGCCTGAAATGATTAACCAAATCCGCGCAGGCGAGACGTCCGTAGTGGACGTAAGCTTCCCGGAAATCGAGAAGTTTGACCGCTTGCCTGAGCCACGTGCTGAAGGGCCAACCGCTTTTGTGTCTATCATGGAAGGTTGCTCAAAGTACTGTACCTTCTGCGTGGTGCCTTACACCCGTGGTGAAGAAGTCAGCCGCCCGGTGGACGACGTACTATTGGAAATCGCCCAGTTAGCCGAACAAGGCGTTCGCGAAGTCAACTTACTGGGCCAAAACGTAAACGCGTTCCGCGGTGAGCATCATGATGGCAGCATCTGTCGGTTTGCAGAATTGCTGGAACTGGTTGCAGCCATCGACGGTATCGACCGCATCCGCTACACCACGTCTCACCCGGTAGAATTCACCGATGACATCATTGCGGTTTACGAGACGGTACCTGAGTTGGTCGATCACCTGCATTTGCCTGTTCAAAGCGGTTCAGATCGTATTCTGAACATGATGAAACGCGGCCACACGGCATTAGAGTACAAGTCTAAAATCCGTAAACTACGCAAAGTACGCCCGAATATTTGCATGTCTTCAGACTTCATCATTGGCTACCCCGGTGAAACCGATGCCGACTTTGAAGCCACCATGGATCTGATTCAGGCAGTCGATTACGACCTGAGCTTTAGTTTTATCTATTCTGCTCGCCCAGGTACACCGGCTGCCGACGCTGTTGACGATGTGAGCGAAGAGACGAAAAAACAACGTCTGTATTTGCTGCAGCAACGTATAAACCAACAAGCACTGCGCATTGCGCGCAACATGCTGGATACAGAGCAACGTATTCTGGTAGAAGGCCCGTCGAAAAAAGATATTATGGAACTTCAGGGCAGAACAGAAAACAACCGGGTTGTTAATTTCCCGGGTACCCCTGACATGATTGGCGAATTCGTGGATGTGAAGATCACGGATGTATTCAGTAACTCACTGCGTGGTGAAGTGATTCGTCGTGAGGCCGATATGGGTCTGCGGGTCGCCGTATCACCACAAAGTATCCTGGCAAAGCGCCAGCCACAACAGCCTGACGCGTTGGGCGTAAGCCAATTTCAACCGACACACTAACAAGGTAGCAAACAAACTTGAGTAAACTGGTAAGCAACGAAGTAGTCCTGGAGCCGGAAGATAACAAACGGTTGTCCAGCTTGTGCGGTCCATTCGACGACAATATCAAACAAATTGAACGTCGTCTGGGCGTGGAAATTACCTATCGCAGCAATTTTTTCAAAATTGTGGGTGAGCCACAACAAACCCGCGGCGCGGGTGAATTACTGAAACTGCTGTATATCGAAACTCAACCGATTAAAGGACTGGTGCCTGATCTGGAAGCTGAACAGGTCCACCTGGCAATCCAGGAAGCCAGTTGCCTCGAGCGCGAAGAAGCCGGCACTTATGGTAAAGAAGTTAACATCAAAACCAAGCGCGGCGTTATAAAACCGCGTAACCCAAATCAGGCGCAATATGTTGCCAATGTTGTTAACCATGACATTACCTTTGGTATTGGTCCTGCGGGAACCGGTAAAACCTATCTGGCCGTTGCCTGTGCGGTTGATGCCCTTGAGCGTCAGGAAATCCGCCGCATTCTGTTAACGCGCCCGGCTGTAGAAGCCGGTGAAAAACTGGGTTTCCTGCCCGGCGACCTGTCACAGAAAGTCGACCCTTACTTGCGTCCACTCTACGATGCTCTGTTTGAAATGCTGGGTTTCGAAAAAGTCGAAAAGCTAATGGAACGCAACGTGATTGAAGTAGCGCCGCTGGCCTATATGCGTGGTCGTACACTAAATGATGCCTTTATCATTCTTGACGAAAGTCAGAACACCACGGTAGAACAAATGAAAATGTTCCTGACCCGTATTGGCTTTAATTCCAAAGCCGTCATCACAGGTGACATCACTCAGGTTGATTTACCTCGCGGTGCGCGCTCAGGATTGCGTCATGCGATAAACGTACTTCAGCCGGTACCTGACATCTCATTCAATTTCTTCACCGCGGGCGACGTTGTTCGTCATCCGGTAGTAGCGCGTATCGTTCGAGCTTATGAAGATTATGAAGCCGAACAAGAGCGTCTCCGCATTGCCAAAAAGCAAGAAGGCAACGACTCCGACAAGCGCGAAGATTAATTGCCCCATGGTTGCCATTATTGACTATCAGCAAGCCTTTGATGCCAATCAGGGCTTGCTTGCAACCATGCCAGGTGAAGCTCAGGTAACCGCCTGGGCTTCTGCCGTGTTGTCTCATTTGCATATCGGCGACAAAGAAATCACCGTTCGATTCGTTAACAATGATGAATCTCAACAACTAAACAATGACTACCGGGGGAAAGACAAGCCTACAAACGTGCTGTCATTTCCGTTTGAATGCCCCCCCGAAGTGCCATTGGATTTACTGGGTGATTTGGTCATTTGCGTCCCCGTTATTGCCCGGGAAGCAGAAGAGCAACAAAAACCCATTGCTCACCATTATGCCCACATGATTGTGCACGGCACCTTGCATTTACTGGGCTACGACCATATTGAGGACGCCGAAGCGGAAGAAATGGAAGGGCTGGAAATTGCGATTTTAGCCAAATTAGCCATTGACGACCCGTATCAAGACGATTAACTTTGCCTAGTAATGTAAAAATAACGGATATTATGAGCGACGATAACCCCCACTCTACCAACGGCTCCTCGGGCAAAAGTTGGTTTGAAAAACTCAAACTGTCTTTCTCCGGAGAGCCGCAAAGTAAACAGGATCTGGTTGAAGTGATCACGGAAGCCGAGCAGCGCGAGCTGATCGATCCACAGACCAGAGAAATGATCGAAGGCGTCATTGGCGTCAACGAGATGCGTGTCAGGGATATTATGATCCCCAGAGCGCAAATGGTGACCATCGACATCGATCAACCCGTAGAAGAGTTTTTGCCTGTTATGTTAGACAGCGCACACTCCCGCTTCCCGGTTATCAACGAAGATAAAGACCACATCGAAGGCATCCTGCTCGCCAAAGATCTCCTGCGCTTTGCCTTCAACAATAAAGACGAGCAGCCTTTCCAGCTCCGCGACGTGTTGCGCCCGGCGGTCATCGTACCGGAAAGCAAACGCGTAGACGTGCTGCTTAAAGAATTCCGCCAACAACGCTATCACATGGCCATTGTCGTAGACGAATACGGCGGCGTGTCAGGTCTGGTCACCATCGAGGATATTCTTGAGCTGATCGTGGGTGAAATCGAAGACGAATACGATACAGAAGAAGACGGTACCGATGATATTCGTCCGTTAAACAAATATACCTATTCGGTAAAAGCACTGACTCCGGTAGAAGAATTTAATCGTTTCTTTGAAACCAAATTCAGTGAAGAAGAAGCGGATACCATCGGCGGTATTGTACTTAAAGCATTTGGACATATGCCTGCTACCAACGATGAAATTTCCATCGACAATATCCAGTTCAAGATCACCACTTCCGACAAACGTCGTTTGGTGCAGCTCAAAGTGACACTGCCTGATTTGGAGTAATTCCCTTGCGCAAGTGGTTACCTTATCTGCTGGCCGTGCTGGCCGGCAGTTCGCTTACCCTAGCTTACGCCCCCTTTGATATCTGGTTGTTAACGCCCGTTGCGTTGTGTTTAGCGCTATATCAACTCAATAAGCAGCACGTTTCTGGTTTTAAACTGGGATGGCTGTTTGGGTTAGGTTGGTTTGGTGCGGGCATTAGCTGGGTGCATGTCAGCATTGCTGACTTTGGCGGCATGCCCTTGTTTGCCTCCGTACTAATGATGTTGGCATTGTGTGGTTACCTGGCGTTATACCCCGCCCTCGCCTTTCATTTCCTGAAGCGCTATTTCAGCGTTACCTGGTGGCCTTTTGCCTTGCCATTATTCTGGACGAGTGCAGAGTGGCTACGGAGTTGGATGCTGTCGGGGTTTCCGTGGTTATCCCTTGGTTACAGCCAGGTAGATAGTTGGCTAAATGGCTGGTTTGCCGTAATCGGTGAAACAGGGGTTTCTGCCTTGTTAGTTGGGCTGGCTGCCAGTATTGTGGCGAGTATTTACACCAGACGGTATATCGGCAGCGGAATCACAGCGGTTATTCTAATAGCCAGCAGCATAGGGCTGAATCAGATCAACTGGACGACACCGGTCGAGGATGTCTCTGTGGGCATGGTACAAGGTAATATCGCTCAGTCTCTACGCTGGGTACCGGAGCAGGACCTGCCAACCATGACGCGGTATGAAACCCTGACCGATCTGCTATGGGACAATGACATTATTGTATGGCCAGAGGCAGCGGTACCCAAACTGGAGCTGCTCGCACTGGAGTATCTGCAAATGATGGATGCCCGGGCTGCAGAAAAAGACACCGCCATTATTACCGGCATTGTGAATTACAATTTTGAAAGCGAAGAGGCCTGGAACAATTTAATTGTGATGGGTAAAAAGCATCAGCAGGACGAGAGCGGCCATTACTATTATTTCCATGGCAATCGCTACGCAAAACACCACTTGCTCCCCGTGGGTGAATTTGTGCCCTTCGAGGCTCTTTTACGCCCCCTTGCTCCACTGTTCGATTTACCCATGTCATCATTCAGCCGGGGAGACTTCCAGCAACCTAACCTGGTTGCCAATGGGTATCGTCTGGCCCCTGCCATTTGCTTTGAAATCGCCTTTCCCCGTCAGGTAGCGGCAAACCTGTATGAGGACACTGACTTCATTATAACTGTGAGCAATGATGCCTGGTTTGGGGCTTCCCATGGCCCTAACCAGCATTTACAAATAGCACAAGTACGGGCCTTAGAATTTGGCATGCCGGTGATCAGAGCAACAAACAACGGTATTAGTGCGCTGGTTGATCACAAGGGTCAAGTCGTCGCCCGCCTGCCTCAGTTCGAAGCAGCGACGTTATCGGGCAAGTTGTCCAAGGTAACCGGTCAAACCTTGTATCGCCAATGGGGCGACAGCCTGGTGTGGTTAATCGCACTGGCGTTGTACCTGTTTGCAGTCAGTAAACGCGCGACTCCTCGGGAAAAATAACCCGCTTACCGATAGCAAACTTCACTTCATGACACGAATTACGTTTAATAAGGTTCCATTCGTAAACAGGTCGTGAATATAACAATGAAAAAATTGGCTGCTGCGGCATTACTTGCCGCGACCTCCACACTTTCTTTAGCACAAACACTGGTTCTCAAAGCCGATCGTTTAATTGACGTTGAAAGCGGTAAACTGATCTCAAACGCAGCGGTAGTCATTGAAGATGACACTATCGTGGCTGCTGGAGAAGCACGCAAAGTGACGTTCTCCAAAGACAGTAAAATCATTGAGCTTGGTGACTACACACTGCTGCCCGGCTTAATGGACATGCACGTGCATTTAACCAGTGATGCCACCAAGCACGGCTACAAACGATTAGCAGACTCACTGCCCAGAGTGACGCTGACAGGCGTTAAACACGCTGAAGCGACATTGATGGCCGGTTTCACCACCGTCAGAAACGTCGGCGCACCAGGCTTTGCTGACGTCGCCCTGCGAGATGCCATAAACGATGGTGATATCACTGGCCCTCGTATGTTTGTAGCAGGTCCTTCTCTGGGCGTCACTGGCGGCCACTGTGACAACAATTTATTGCCTTATGAGTACCATACCGTCAGCGAAGGGGTAGCCGACGGCCCTTGGGCAGTGCGTGAAAAGGTACGCCGAAACATCAAATACGGCGCCACGGTTATTAAGTTCTGTGGTACCGGCGGTGTGTTGTCGAAAGGCACTAAAGTGGGTGTACAACAATACACCTTCGAAGAAATGCAGGCGCTGGTAGACGAAGCCCACATGCGTGGCTTAACGGTAGCAACCCATGCGCATGGTACTGATGGTATCAAAACCGCGATTAAAGCGGGCGTAGATTCGGTAGAACACGTTAGCCTGTTGGATGACGAAGCGATCAAGCTGGCCCTGAAACACGGTACGTATTTCTCCATGGACATCTACGTTACTGAGTACATCCTGTCTGAAGGTGCCAAAGCAGGTATTCTGGAAGAAAGCCTGGCGAAAGAACGCATTGTTGGTCAGCGCCAGCGTGACAACTTTGCCAAAGCCGTAAAAGCAGGCGTTAAAATGGTCTTTGGTTCCGACGCAGGTGTCTATCCTCATGGTGACAATGGCAAGCAATTCGCTCGCATGGTGAAGTTTGGTATGACCCCCATGCAAGCCATTCAGGCCTCTACCATCAATGCTGCCACCTTGCTAAAACAACAGGAAGTGCTGGGCAGCGTGTCCGAAGGTAAAAAAGCGGATATCGTGGGCGTAAAAGGCAATCCTCTGGATGATATTTCACTATTGGAGAACGTTGGTCTTGTGGTGAAAGATGGCCAGATTGTGAAGTCTCTGGCCATGTAATTCCCTGTTTATTCCAGCGGGGAAACGCCCGGTTTTCCCGCTTCCTGAATAAATAGTTGAAAAAATTTCTATCTGAACTCTTGAATTCGACCTGCGCATTCCCACATTAATGAGTACCGGGGCTTGAGTTAAAGACCGGTAAACCTGCCGCCGCAAAGCGGGGCAACTTACTAAAAACCATATTGCTTAATTTTGAGGATATGACTATGCGTACTATCGATCTATCTCCACTATACCGTTCATTTATTGGCTTCGACCGTCTGGCATCTATGATTGATGCAGCATCACAAAACGGCAGCCAAACTACCTATCCCCCCTACAACATCGAACTGTTGGGTGAGGATAAATACCGAATTACCATGGCTATTGCCGGTTTCAGCAAAGACGATGTGACCATTGAAGTGCTGGACAACTCGTTGACTATTTCCGGTAAAAAGCCCGAAGATACCCAGGACGACACCAAGCGTGAGTTCTTACACAAAGGCATTTCTGAACGCAGCTTTGAGCGTAAGTTCCACTTAGGCGATCATGTAAAAGTGGCCGCAGCTGACCTTGAACACGGTTTGCTGAATATTGAGCTGGTGCGGGAAATACCTGAAGAGAAGAAGCCGCGCCAAATCGAAATCGGCGCGTCATTACTGGAAAACAAACAGTAATTACCCACTAAATGACTAACGGCGCACTTTGTGCGCCGTTTTCGTATTTAAGCCATTGAAAATTTAACTCAGAAAAAATCCGATCACATATTTCAGCCCCACTTCCCTGGACTGATATCAGGATATTTTTTCACAGCCGTTTAGTACCAATAATTGGTTAAAATATCTAACCAGACGCTTGTGTTCCTTGGGTGCCTTTTCCAGATGTCCCATACTTGCAATATGAACATCATTAATATCGGCAGATAGTTTAAATACAGCCCCATCCATTCTGCCTTCTACAAAATATGTCGGCTCCCAGCTAGTGATTTGGACTTCTTCAAAAAACGCTAACGAATGAGACAGCGTTTCTTCTGAAATTGTATTCGAACAGACCACGGATTCGCGGCCACCTTTAACATTACTCAGTTTGATTGAGTGTTCAGAGTAAGTGAGCAGGGTTTTATCCCGGTACGAACCAAGCTCATAGGTAACTTGATCTGCCAGGGTTATCGTTGACCAGCTGACGAGGAGATTGAGAAGTACTAATTTTTTCATATTCATTAGCAGGTAACCTGAAGGTGCAAATTCATGGACTCGATTCTCCATCGGGTATCCAAAGTACTTATTTATACAGAGCAATAGTTTTTCTTTTACGCAAAGAGAGATAGCTTTTGTAAAGGCAATAGACATCCTGTTCTCTTTATTCACTAGAACACGCTGCCGCATTCTCCGTAATCTGACCATACATTGCACATAACCACAGGATATTACACCCGCATTTCAATTTTTTACTATTATTTCTCTGTGGCTAGTAGAAAAAGCCTTACTAAGACAGTTCAATCTGATTTGGCAATCCGCAACTGATTAACGTCTAAGAAAGCAGCTACCCAGCAAAATAAATACATCATAAACAGTCTTTTTAAAAACAAAAAAATTAGTTAAGTTAGTAACAGTATGAGTCTGTTTTTTATGCTATCGGAAATAAAAAAAGCACATTGACAATGCGTTACAGAAAAATAATTGTTCATCTCAAAAGGCAAGATTGGCTTGCAGCAGCAATTGATCTAATAATTGTCATTATTGGCGTGGTTATTGCACTTCAATTAAATGATTGGAATCAAGAAGTATTAGATTCCGAAAGCGAAAAACAATACTTAATTTCACTACACGATGATTTATCATCGACTGCACTTGATATAGAGATTGCCACAAGAAATACGAAACAGTTTTATGAATTGCAGTCAAATGTTTTAAACATTTTGGAAGGTGAAGATTTAAGCGAAGACAACCAAAAAGCATTTGAATTAGGCCTATTTACTTTTGGTAAAATGAATGTTCCAAAGCGTTATTGGTCTCACTATGAGGAGATGACATCATCTGGAATGTTACGAAAATTAAAGTCACGTGAATTAAAAAGAGTCATTATCAAAGCTTACGGTGCCGAGAAGGATTTTGTTGATTTCCAAAATCTTCTCTCACAAAGTGCAGCGGAATTATTCAATCATGTTAACAAACACTATTCTCCGGAATTGACATTGCCGATGTCCTGGCAAGACATAAAAATTCACTATCATCTTCAAACACTACGTACAGATGACGAGCTGATTCACCGACTACGCAACTTGCATGCGGCTAATGTATACAACGACTTATTTATAAGACAACTTGAAAGCGAAGTCGCAGATGCAAAAGAAAAAATTGAGGAATATTTAATTCATAAATATGGTCATAATGTAAATGCTTCCAGCACAGAATAATTACCGCGACTGCTTCCCAGAAAAAGGATGTGGATAATCAAAAATTTAAGTGATCCAGTTGCAGCACATTTCTTTCTAAATTGCACTAATTCTTTAGAAACTTACTCTTATTCCCCAGATAGTTAGGTTACACTGGTCGCACATATTGCATTTACGTCTTTTCAGGACTGCTCGTGGAACAGCACTCGGTATCGGATAACCGTTTTTCTCGTCTTCAATTACTTATACAACGCCTTGGCCCGGGTATTCTCATGGCCACAGCGGCTATAGGCGGCAGCCATCTCGTGGCTTCCACTCAGGCTGGAGCAAAATTTGGCTGGCAACTCGCGCTGCTTATTCTGGCCGTTAACCTGTTTAAATACCCGTTCTTTCGGGCGGGTGTGAGTTATACCATTTCCACCCAACAAACACTGCAAACCGGCTATGCGGAAATGGGCAAGCCCTATTTGCTTACCAGCTTTGTGTTGAACGGGTTAGTCTCGTTTGTAAACGCTGCCGCACTATTGTTGTTTTCTGCCAGCTTATTTAGTTTATTCATTCCTTTTACCCTGCCCCTGCCCGTAATTGCAGGTGGGTTACTGGCAGTTATGTTACTGGTGTTGATTGCAGGTCACTATCACCTGCTCAATCAGGTGGCCAAGTTCATCATGATTGCGTTGGTTATTGCCACAGTGAGCGCTACGCTCATAGCCTGGCAACAGGGCCCGGTTGCGCCGGCAGACTTCGAGTCACCTTCGCCGTGGAATTTAGCTGCAATAGGCTTTTTAGTGGTCACCATGGGCTGGATGCCGGCGCCAATAGAAATATCAGGTATTACGTCATTGTGGTTAAAACAACAGTGCCGCGAACAAACCGTTACGCCCTCGTCAGCTTTGTTTGATTTTAACCTGGGCTATGTTGTTACCCTGCTTCTGGCTCTGGTTTTTCTGGCTTTAGGCGCATTGGTGTTGCATGGCAGCGGTGAACCGTTGGCCAGCGGCGGTATTGGTTTTTCTCAACAATTGGTAAGTTTATATGCCTCAACCATTGGTGAATGGGCGCGCTACCTGATCGCCATTGTCGCCTTCCTTTGTATTTTTGGTTCCGCAATTACCGTTTACGATGGCTATTCCCGTGCACTTGCAGAATGTCACAGCTTGCTTAAAGGCAAGTCAGATATCCCGGAAAACATCTATGTGGGCTGGTTGGTCTGGGTGTCGGTGATGAGTTTCGCTATTGTGGTGTTCTTTAAGTCTGCCCTGCTCACCATGCTGGGATTCGCCATGACACTGGCATTTGTTACCACGCCTATGTTTGCGTGGCTGAATTATCGATTGGTACAGAGAGCAAATCTGTCACCGGAGCTAAGCGGTGGCAAGGCATTATTGTGGTTAAGTCGGGCTGGTCTTGTTTATCTGTTTGGCTTTTTAGCCGTCTTTATTGTTTGGAAATGGATGCTGTAATCTTATGAGTGTATTTCGCCGCATTGTTATCTTTGCTTCGCTTTTAATCTCTGCTTTTGCTCAGGCTGACAGTTTTAAGCACGTCGCCATTCCCGCCGCACCCGCTACCCAAGCCCCCGTAATGATTCAGGGCCCGATGCCAATTGAAGCTGAACATTTTGCCGGCCTGCTGGATAATGTACGAAAAGAACAATCAGGCCATGCCACCTTTTACTTAGGTACGTTAAATGGCTACCCCATTGTGGTAGCGCAAACTGGCAAAGGGTTGGAGAATACAGCCGCTGCTACGGCGATTGGGATAGAGCGTTACCGCCCCCGCGCGATCATCAATCAGGGGACCTCGGGTGGCCATGATCCAAGCCTGAAAGTGGGCGATATTGTAATAGGCAAACGCTCAGTGAATGCCAGTAACTTCAAAACGCCGTTTCGTGCTAAAGGCGAAGGTTCAGCCCCACTGGAATGGTTGCCCATGGACTTATTGGCATCGTCGGGCAGCGCAGGTGAAGGCGACTCAGCAAAAGATGCGGAGCGCATTCGCTATTACCTGGGTTCACCAGACCTGATTGCCGCAGCGCATGCCGTTAAGCACACGTATAAACGTGGTAAAGTGGTTGAGGGCACGATTGCCAGCGGTAACTTCTGGAACAATGAACTGGATCGCATTGCCTGGCTACACAACCAATTTGGTACCAGTACTGAGGAAATGGAAACCGCGGCTGCCGCCCAGGTAGCGGAGGCGTACGGTGTGCCTTTTGTTGGCATTCGTGTACTTTCCAATAACCTGACCAATGGCGGGCATTACGACCCCACTACCGCTACGGATTGTCAGGCCTTTGTGCAGGCAATGCTGCTGCATTATCTGGCCGTGGAAAAATAATTTAAAAAAGTTCACCCCTTCTCGCCGACTCCATCGTTGTTCTTATGAAAAGGCGCTGAAGTCGGTGGTGTAACCTAGCTGTTTCATGCGCTGCTTCGCATCAATAATAAGGAGCTTCGCATGCAAACGAACATCGCTACGCCAACCACTCACGCATTACCCGCCAATTCTCTTGTTGTCCCTGAGAGCGTCAAAACGCTTACCCATATAGCGCTAGCTGGCGCAGTGACATTTGGTTTATTCGTTATGATGGCCAAACTCATTGAACAGAACGCGGAAGTGCCCTTACCAACAGAAACACCGGTACTAACGAACATTGTGCTGGACGTGGAAGAAACCAAAACCCAGGTACGCCCTAAGATAAAGCCCATGCCAGAACCGGTAAAAGCACCGGAAACCAAGCCTACCATTCCGCCTCAGGACCCCGGCCCGACTAATACGAACTTCAATGTCGATCCGGTAACGGTAAATACGGAAGTCACGATAAATACCACAATGGGTAATGGTACACAGGATATGATGGCCCGCCCTATTGTGCGCGTCGACCCCAGTTACCCGCCCGATGCAGCGCGTGACGGAATCGAGGGCTGGGTAAAGCTGGCGTTCGACCTGACACCGCAAGGAACGGTCGCCAATATTAGTGTTCTGGATGCCGAACCCAAACGTGTCTTTGATCGCGAAGCCCGCCGCGCACTGGCAAAATGGAAATACCAGCCTCGGGTAGAAAAAGGTGTACCCATGGCGCAAACTGGGTTACAAGTGATACTGACGTTCGCGTTAGAGCAGTAAGGACAGTGCTAATGGGAATAGCCAGACTGGGATTTCTGACTTCAATAAAAAACAGGCTAACCGCTGTCGGCCAGGAAACCGCGACCACGTTGGCGCAACCCTCTCCTGCCGCCAGCAGTTGGGACTCGCTTTTACAGCGCTACCAAACCACCGGTGATAACCGCGCGCTGGAAGCGCTGTACGACGAACATGCTAATCGCCTTTACTATTACCTGTTAGTGATGAGCGACCCCAACACTGCCGCCGATGTCACGCAAAAAGTGTGGCTCAAACTGGTAGAGTCGCCGCAATTATACAAGGCACAAGGGCAGTTCCAGGCGTGGCTATTTACGGTTGGCCATCGCATGCTCATCGATGAAATTCGCAGAGACAAACGCTGGACCTACGACGATGATGTCGACTCGCTGCCTGATGAACATCAGGAATTCCGTCAATGCGACGATTTTCACCAGGCATTGAAGCAACTGCCTTTCGCCCAGCGCGAAGCCTTTTCACTGCAGCAGGAGGATTTCAGTCTGCAGGACATCGCTGCAATCTGTAATGTACCGGTTGAGACCGTAAAAACGCGACTGCGCTACGCCCGGGAAAACCTGCGAAAACTGTGGAAACCAACAGCATGAACGACAATGAATTTAAACAGGCTTACGAACAAAGTAAGCAACAATATCCTGCGCCGGGACGCATTAAACGACAGGTGATTAATCAGGCAAGACAGCCATTCTCATGGAAGGTGTATCTGCCGGGTAAGGAATGGATGGCATTATGCGGCGCACTGTGTTGTTTGGTGGTGATCTACGCAATGAACACGTTTACTCATCAGTCACCAGTGACGCAT
Source organism: Aestuariibacter sp. (assembly GCA_017794925.1). Taxonomy (GTDB): domain Bacteria; phylum Pseudomonadota; class Gammaproteobacteria; order Enterobacterales; family Alteromonadaceae; genus Alteromonas. The sequence goes on from CP051238.1 coordinate 3,888,376, forward strand.
TCGGACGTACTTGAGGTTGCTGTGGCCTATCACGGCTACGAAGATGAATTACCTGACACCAGCCAGTATCAACAACAACTCACCTTGTATAACAAAGCCTATAAAGACAAACTGGCCACGTTAACCGCGTTCCACTCGAAGCACGCTATGCTGGCCAAACATGAAGGTAACTGGTTATTCACCGATTGCAATAATCAAAAAATTACTGTGTCGCCACAGCTCATGCAGGATTTAATGCTGCACAAACGGGCTGACGCCGAATTGATGGCGGGAAACTTTGTAGAACTGGTCTTTGACGATCTGGGACGTTTGATTCAGATTACACAAAGTCGGAAGCACTTATGTTAATCAGAAAGCTATTTATTTCATTCTGCATAACCGGTTGGTTAGGCTTGCCCGTTTTCGCAACTACATGGGGAGACGCCGAAGTTGCAGACCCAATAATGACAGGTGAAACGTGTAAAGTTTCTGAGCCCGCCAGCTATGGAAGCTACATCTATCAATGGCCGAGTAAGTATGATCAGGTATTTTGGCCTTACACCGACCAGCAGGGAATATGGGTATGTGAAGCATCTGGTTTCGTAGGATTAATTAGTGATCTTTCGCTTACTGAGCAGGAAAAAAACGAAATTAAGTATTACCTTGCAACCTACATTCCCGATAATTCCACCATAGAAGGAAAGCTGGCAACGCTTGAAGCCCTGGCAGCATTGCGCGAGTTGGATATGGATGAGCGCAACCATATGAAAAGGCTACTGGCCCGTTGGTACGAGCAACTGGGAGATCATGTCAAAGCGAATAAATACCGACTGGCTGCACTTTATGAAATCGTTGATCACCTTTCAAATGATGAAGGCAATGAGGTTGATGAATACCATCACTTACAATATCTCTATTTAGCCACAGCTTACAGTTATCACTTAGGAAGGACCGATAAGGGTAACACCTACAAACAGGCTTTCGAACAACTGTCGATAAACCTGACTGATCCCGATAACCTGGGCTTTGCCGACTATCTTAAAGCACTCCTTGAAGATATTCGTCATATTCCTCCCCGCGGCGCACTGTCTCTTCCTGTAGAGCAATGAATCGGGTCATGAGGTTATCTCCATCACATATTGGTATTGTTTGCGGCGCATTATATGGCCTGTTATTCAGGGTTGTGTGGGAGCTGGATAAGCTCAGTCATCTGAACGGATTGGTAACAGCGTCATTTTTGTTTCTGGTGCCTTTTGCGATTGGCTATATCCGCATCTATTTTGAACTGAAGCAATGCCAGACCATCTCGGCGTCCAGAGCGAGTTCATTAGCGTGGCAGCCTGTTTTTGTTTGTATGCTGGTATCCGTTATTACGCTGCTGGAGGGCAGTATTTGCGTCGTTCTTGCCTCGCCCGCTTTTCTGTTTTGTGCCAGTTTAGGTGGGTTAGCAGCCCGCTGGATAAAATTACGCCAAGCCAAAGCTTCAGACAAACCCTTATTGTCTGTCGTACTGCTCCCCCTTTTTTGTACCCCCATAGAGTTGACTGGCTTATCTTCATCCTACCAATACACCGTAAACGACAGTGTAGTTATTCACGCCTCACCGGATAAAGTTTGGCGGCAGTTGGGGAATGTAAGTGACATCAGTGAAGATGAACTCCCTCTGTCATTCGGACAACTCATCGGTATACCCCGCCCGTTGCGAGCGTCAATGACAGGGCTAGAGAACAATGCAGTGCGAACCAGCGAATGGGAAAAAGGCGTGGTGTTCCGGGAAGTCATTACTGCCTGGGAACCGGCAGAGCGAATGGCCTATCGCTTTGACATTGATCCCAATCGAATCCCCGACACCGCACTGGATAAACACGTGAAAATGGGAGGAGAACTCTTCTCTCCTTTATATGGCAGTTATACCCTTCATTTAACACCTGAGGGTTACACGCGTCTTACTCTGAGCAGCACTTTAAGTGACAACACAAACCTGGGTTGGTATTCCAGACTTTGGGGACGTATGATATTTCACGATTTTCACACTATGTTATTGCAACTCATGAAACAACGCACAGAAAAAGACGTGACCAGCTGACGCGGAGAGTGAGGCATATATCCCCACTCACCCAAGCCAACAGCCAACAGCCAACAGCCAACAGCCAACAGCCAACAGCCAACAGCCAACATAATAAAACACAGCAAGCTAACACCAACCCAACAATTTTAACAAAGTAAAAACAAACCGTTGTTTTTACTAAGATTTCAAGCTAAAAAACGATACAGTATTTTGTCGCAAAATATCGCTAATTTGCAGCAATTCATACTGAGTTCCTGTCGTTTAACCCGCTAATTATCCGCTCTACCGCAAGCGCACCTCATGATAGTCATTAGCTATCACCGAGTGCGATTTTAAACTATATAGTAATCACAGAATATGACTATCAGATATTTTATTTTCTTCTATATCCGGAGCCTTCCTATGGATCATGTAATTTCTGGTGTCGCTAAATTTCAGCGTGATGTTTTTCCTGAGCAACAAGACACGTTTAAAAAACTGGCCAATGGCCAGAGCCCTGAAGTGCTATTTATTACCTGTGCAGATTCACGCATCGATCCAAACCTGGTGACACAAACCGCCCCGGGCGAACTATTCATTTGCCGTAACGCCGGTAACATCGTCCCCCCTCACAGCAACCAAACAGGTGGAATGACTGCCTCTATTGAATTTGCTGTAGCCGCCCTTGGCGTTCAGCATATTGTTATTTGTGGTCACACCGATTGCGGTGCCATGAAAGGCGCTATCACACCAGACAAACTCGATAGCCTGCCGCACGTTAAAGAGTGGCTGGGTCACTGCCGCTGTGCGACGGAAGTGGTGAAAGAAAAGCATGGTGAAGTCACAATGAACCATTTGGACGACGTCACTAAGGAAAATGTATTGCAGCAATTGCAACATATCAAAACGCACCCTGCCGTAGCGGCAAAGCTGGCAACAGGTGCCGTGCAGTTGCATGGCTGGGTTTACAATATTGAACACGGCACTATCGCCTGCTGGAACCCGCAAACTAAGACATTTGAAGAAATGGAACAAGCTTACGCGGAATCCAAACTCGCAGCCGCAATATAAGGATTAACTGATGAAAATGGATCTCTCATTCAAACATATTAAGCAGGATCTGCCTGCCAGTATTGTCGTTTTCTTCGTTGCTCTGCCACTGTGCTTAGGCATTGCGCTGGCCTCAGGCGCGCCGTTGTTTTCGGGTATTATTGCCGGTATCGTTGGCGGAATTGTCGTTGGTATGGCGAGTGGTTCCCGCTTAGGTGTTAGTGGTCCGGCGGCTGGGTTAGCCGTCATTGTTTTTGACGCCATTGCCACACTTGGAAGTTGGGAATTGTTTCTCTGCGCCGTCGTTTTAGCCGGTGTATTCCAGATCGCACTGGGCTATTTACGCGCCGGATTCGTTGCGTATTTTTTCCCAACATCAGTCATCACCGGCATGTTAACGGGTATTGGTTTGCTGATTATTCTTAAACAGCTTCCTTATCTACTGGGTTGGCACGCCGATTTTCTCGGCGAGCAGGCGTTTCAGCAATTTAATGGCGAAAATACATTTTCTGCCATCACCCATGCCATCTCTCAGATTTCATTACCGGCCTTGCTGATCTCAGCATTCTCGCTGGCGTTGTTAGTGGTGTGGGACAAATACCTGACGCCAAAACACAAGATCTTCCAACTTATTCAAGGGCCTATTGTGGTTGTCTTGCTGGGTATTGTCTTTACCGTTATTCTCAACCAGGCCAGTGCGCCATTGAGCGTGGACCAATTGGTGTCTCTACCGGTAATCAGCAGTTTCTCTGACTTAACAAACGAGATGGCTTTCCCTGCCTTTGAGCAAATGTTTAGTCTGGACGTACTAACCGTTGCGGCTGTCATGGCCATTGTTGCCAGTATAGAAACCCTGCTTAGTGTGGAAGCCACCGACAAACTGGATCCACAGCGCAATACCACGCCCACTAACCGCGAATTAAAAGCGCAGGGATTGGGTAATATTTTTTCTGGCCTGCTTGGTGGCTTACCCGTTACCCAGGTAATTGTGAGAAGTTCAGCCAACATTGCCTTTGGTGCCAAATCGAAACTGAGTGCCATCATGCACGGCTTTTTCCTGCTGATTGCCGTTGTGGCTATTGGTGGGTTGCTTAATCTCATTCCATTGGCATCACTTGCTGCGGTATTAATTATTGTGGGCTACAAACTGGCTAAACCGGCTACATTTTCCGTGATGTACCGCGCGGGCTGGGAACAGTTTTTACCCTTTATGGCTACGATCATTGTGATGCTGGTTACCGATCTGTTGTCAGGTGTGATTGCCGGATTAGCCGTGAGCGTATTTTTTACCCTCAAGCACAGCTACAAGAACTCGTTCCACTTCCGCGATACCGTAGACAACCAGAACGAACTGGAAACCCATCACATTGTGCTGGCCGAAGAAGTCTCCTTCTTTAACAAACCCAGTATTTTAAAGAAGTTAAATTCTTTGCCGGAAAACTCAAAAGTCATCCTGGATTTTACTAACTCAAAGTCTGTTGCCTTTGATGTCATAGAGCTTGTGAAGGACTTTAGTGCAAAAGCACACCATCGCAATATTTCGGTAGAAACCGTGGCGTTAAAATACTAGTCATTATAAAAACCGGGGCATTGCCAGCCCCGGTTCTTTCCTTTCTCTTTTTTAGCTTCAGCAGCACTTCTATTTGAAAATCTACCATAGCGGTCTACTTTTATTTTATGGGCTATCGATACCATAAAAGGAGCGAGACGTGAAAAGCACAGGCGACTTTGAACTTTGGACAACCGGTAATATTCTTAACGCCAGTGTTACTGGTGTCTGGGATGGCGATATTGCCAAACGCTATCAGACTGCGTTTTTAAAACAGGCTTCCGCACTTTCCTCAGCCCCTTGGGCGCATATTGTCTATTTGGATAAATGGGTGTTGGGTACACCGGAAATAGAGCCAATTATTCAAGCGTTAGCAGGCTGGTGCAACGAAAATAATCTGGTAGCGGCAGCGCATGTCTACAGCCCCAACATGTTGAAGGAATTTCAGTTAAACAGGATGCTGGCGCCCGGCAGTATTCGTTTCACTCTGCATCATTTTAATGATGTCGATACGGCTATTGTGTGGCTGCATCACGAAGGCTTTCATGCTGAATACCCGAAACAGGTCATTGCCAAACGTTTTGCATGACTGTTAAAGTTCTCTCGCGACAGCTGTTTAAAAGCCCTTCGCTGCCCCAATATTCTAATAAGTAGGTCAGCTCATTACTGCTGGCTGCTTCTTTCTACAACGGACAAGGACATCCTATGCAGCTCGCTCAGCTCAACATAGCCAAAGCACGTTTTCCGCTGGACGCGCCTGAAATTAAAGACTTTGTAGACAACCTGGATAAGGTAAACGCCATTGCGGAATCCAGCGATGGATTTGTCTGGCGTTTGAAAGACGAAGCGGGTAACGCAACCAACATTAAAGTCTTTGACGATCCAGACCTACTGGTAAACATGTCGGTTTGGACATCGCCTCAGGCATTAAAAGACTTCATGTTCAAAACCCAGCACAGGGATTTCATGCGAAGAAAAAATGAATGGTTTTATCCTCCACAGAACAACACCTATGTCCTGTGGTGGGTAGACAACGGCCATATACCGACGGCAGACGAAGCCATTGAGCGCCTAACACTTTTGCGGGAAAAAGGTGAGTCACCTGAGGCATTTTCATTTAAATCAAACTTCCCGGCTCCTTGCTGAACGGTCAAAACACAAACCGTTCATGAACAAGAAGCCAGGATTGTTGGTTTAGTAAGTCACCACCGCTTCTGGGTCCGTGTTGTAAGTCGTACCATCTTGCATGGTCAACTTAAACATGTACCAGTACTGATTGCCTTCGACCAGGTTTTGCGTATCCAAAAAGTTACCTGATACCGGTGCTCCGGGGCTTATTCGGGTACGCCCTCCCAGCTGCTCACTGGTATTACGGTATATCTGGACACTTCGGATGGGCTGGGCAAAGCCTTCCAATGACCAGCTAATTTGAATGCCGCCTTCTACCTTTTGACTCATCAGGTTTGTTTGAGGCTCTTCATTGGTCTGGGAATACGTAATCGCGGCTTCAGGTTCAGTGTTAAATGTACTGCCATCCTGCATCGTCAGCTTAAACATATACCAGTACGTTGTACCCGCAACCAGGCTTTGCGTATCAGTCAGGCTACCTGAAACCGGAGCGCTGGGGCTTATTCTTGTGCGACCACCTAATTGCTCACGAGTATTGCGATACACCTGCACACCACGTATAGGTTGAGGAAAGTCTTCCAATGACCAGCTAATCTGAATACCGCCATCTACTTCTTCACTGGTTAAGTGCGTTTTGGGTACCAAAAAGCGCTCGGCAAAAACAGGCCCTTCTTCAACAGCGGTTCCCTCACTGGTAATGAAAGATAACCAGTAATAATACTGCTCTCCGCCCAGACTCGACAAGTCTTGCCAGGAGGACTCTGTAGCAGACAATGTAGTCAGTGTTTGCTTAGGTAATTCAGTAGGGTCAATATTGGGATCAACGATCCTTGCCCGGGCAATTTCAATACTGACAATATCGACAGATTGTGTAAACCAGGCTAACTGCACCGGATTTTCACTGCTCACTGCATGTGTCTTGATGACCGGAACCAGACTGGTAGTGAGTGTTGCATAGGTAGGCTCAAGCATAACCTCATGGAACTGACTGGCAAGCTGCAGTTCAGCCCAGTAAAGATACGTTACATCAGGTGCCACATCGGTATCAACGAAGCGAGATTCCTCTCGGCCCAACGTTGCTATTAACTGTTTATTTTCCGGATCATCCGATGTGCTTCGATAAAGCCGGGTTTGCCGCAACCTGTCTCCATGCTGATAGATATTGACGACAATATGCTGTTCAAATCCGTTTGCTGAAGCCATGGTATATGGCGCAACTCGTGTGTCAGAAACCTCATATTCGGGTACCTCAACCATATCCGACCCCAGGTAAAAAGCGGGGTGCGGGGGTTGGTTGTACCCCACGTTCTGCCACGCAATTGCAACGCGATACTGTGTATCTTGCATAAGCGTTGGAAAACGGTACTGCGTTGAATGTGGGGTTGAAAAAATCCGCAACTCGCGGCTATCACTGGTGGCCCACATGACTTCTTCCCGCCAGTCGCCGAAGATATCAGCCGACAGTGAAGGCGTGGCTTTCGTGCCATTATTCGACACGACGCCATAATCCGCACCTTCAAGTAGCGGTGTCGTTCCCATTACATCAGGCAACCACTTTGAAATGGTGGTTTTATCGAGTAATTCACGACTCAAATCCCCATCCCACCAACTGACAAAATTCACCGGTGCAGGACGATTACTGCTGATGACGGTACCGTCAGCCGCAACTAACCCGCCTCGGGTCGCCCAATTTTCGTTACCCGCATAATTAGGGTCAATATCAGCACTCACTCCCCTGCCAACATCGGCCTGGTTGCTGGGCCGATACCACAGTATTTCGCCGGTCGCTGCATCGTGCAATTCTACGCCGTATTCCACACCGTTCCTGGTATAGGCCGACGGCGTTTCATGCACCATGTAAATTTCCATGCCCGGACGATTTGGGTCGATATCGGTCATATGCTGCGCATCGCCATGACCTAACAGTGTTGAATACAGTAAATGCCCGTCATCGTCGATGGTAGCAGCACCATAGACAATTTCATCTTTACCATCGGCGTCCACATCCCCTACGGTAATACTGTGTGCCCCTTGCCCATAGGCCAACGCATCTTCGCCGCCATTATTGGTATCGAATTCCCAGCGACGTTGGAATTTGCTATCTACCCAGTCGTAGGAAGCCACTACCACCCGTGTATAATAACCTCGCGCCATGAACAAACTTGGCTTGCTGCCGTCCAGGTAAGCCACGCCAGCAAGAAAGCGATCCACACGATTACCATAACCATCTCCCCAACTGTTGATGTCTCCACGGGGCGGCTCATAATCAATGGTATCCAGTGCTTTTCCCGACAGACCATCGAACATCGTAAGATATTCAGGTCCGGACAACACGTAACCAGCGTCATTGCGATAGCGCGCATTAGCATTGCCAATCACCTGTCCTTCGCCATCCACTGTGCCATCAGCCGTTTTCATCGCTAATTCAGCACGTCCATCACCGTCAAAATCGTAAGCAATGAACTGTGTATAGTGAGCGCCTGATCGAATATTCGGCCCTAAATTTATTCGCCACAACTGCTCGCCTTCAAGGGTGTAAGCATCTATCAGCGTAGGCCCCGTATCACCAGACTGTGAATTGTCTTTCGCGTTGCTTGGGTACCATTTCAACAGTATTTCATACTGGCCATCGCCATCGAGGTCGGCGACGGAAGCGTCGTTAGCTGAGTAGTGGTAAGTCTGTCCTTTGATCCAATCGTCGGCAGGCTTTTGAAGAGGTACTGATAAATAGGGTGCTTGCCATGGTTGCACAACATCAGATGTGCTCACGCCTTTAACCTGAGGAGGAAGACGCCCATGTTGTCGACTATAAAAGGCTTTTACCTGATAGTTGTCTGATGCCGTACCGAGCTCATCAACAAAAAATGTCGACTCCGTCAGCTTGTCTGGATTGATTTTACGACCATTGCGATAAACATCAAAAGATACCATTTCGGGATCACTGGCAAGTAAGCGCCAGCTAAGCGCATTGCCTGTTTCTGAGGGTATTACCACCAGCCCTCTGTCCAAATACTCAACCTGTGCGCCGGCACTCATGTTGGCAGTAACGCCTTTTATTGGAATCACCGACTGCTTAGCTACGCAACTGGCAGTAAACATAACGGGTAAGAGTGCCGCGGCGATACGCCTTGACGACGGTACTCCTTTTAATTGTTCAATTATCATCTGTCCTTCCCTTCAGTATTTACATTACGATCAACTGAACCACGGCCGATCGTTAAGAAAATGTAAATTAGACAAACAAATAATCAACAACAAGCATTGTCACTCTTTATCAATCAATTTGGTTAAAATACGAACTTTTACGGCGAATTCATTTATCAGAGTCGGAAACAAAAGATCGTCGAAATTCGGTTATCCTGAGTAAATTAGGTGCGCTACTGCGATAAAAACTATTCAACAATACATTTTTGATGGTATGTTTAGTTTTATGGTATTACGTACTCGAAAAGAATAATAATGATGAGTACCGAACAAGACATCATTGAACGCTATAGCTCTGTCATTAAGGCACTGATCCCTTACCAGCAAAACGGTAAATTGTTAGAGGGATTGAACCGCTTTTCATCCAGATTAAATACTCAAGCCAGAAATGTAATTAAAGAAGAGGTTATTCGTTTAACGTCGCAAACTGACGCGCCCGCTGATAACTCTGCCTTCGCCCAATTTCCGGTCAAAAAATTCGCGCATTTTGGCATCACAATGACCCTGGACAGAGTGGGCGCAGAAATACTCAAGCGCGAAACTGCTCGCTATTTGGATCAGTACACAGTGGGCGTGTTTGAATCCATTACGAATTCAGAATTCTATAAAAACCAGGTCACACGCAAGCTTCGCCAAAAAATTATTCAGGCATTTACCGTACAATCACAAAGTTATAAGGACATTGTGTTTGATGACGATCTATCCATAACACCTCACTTTTCTGTGTCTACCCTTGCCTATCAAAACGGCAGGAGTCTTACCGTTATTGCACTAAGTGCCAATGAAATCACCGTTGCCTGCACCCGATCTCCCAAGTTTGCTGATGAACCAATCCCCATAACATTTCCTGACATAATGGGCCTTTGTAAGGCGAATCAGGACATCCATTATCGCTTCAAAGACGTCGAGTTCAGCAGCCGTACACAGCGACACCATGCGACATTGGTATTGGATGAAGAAGATATCGAGTGGCGCCCTAAAATCGCTAAATACCTTGCTGGCGTTTCCTTGCGTTTACCTCTGGAGCGCGATCTGGAAATTGAGCGCACCATGCAGGCGCTGGACCGCGACCGCATTGTGGAGAACTCGCCCTGGATTCCCGTTTTTCTGCGACAAGTGCAAAAGACATTCATCCCTGCAATGGTGCTATTAACTACGACCAACACAGAGCGCAATCCAGGCTGTCGAGCCACGCGATTCCTGCCGGGTAAAGAGCGCTTTAAACGTATAATGGATGAATTACAGCGTTATCAGGAAACCTATGTATTCAGAGCCTCAGTGCAGGCTGGCTCAGATAAACCCATTGAGCTGTGCGCCACACTAAGGGAATTAGAGCACGTCGGAATACTTGGCTTTTTTCTTAAGCTGGCAGAAGAGTCTGATTCATTATCGATTTGGCAGTATCGACTGAGTGATATACCAGACACAGATCGCAGTAATGCCATGACAATTCAGGATATCAAAACTGAAGACTCAGACTTAATCCCACAACTCAAACACATTTTGTATGTGCGAATGGTTAACGAAGAGTTAGGTAAGCTAAAAGCCTTCGCGCCTATAGAAAAAGCCAAACTCCCCAAACAGCTGAATGATAGTCAGGGTTGTTGGCCCCTCCATTTCGTGATGGAGGAAGTGAATGATCGCCGTGCTGAACCCAGGTATCGAATTGAGAAAACTGCTTCGGTTAAATTTGGTTTAATGACCAGCTATAACGCTATCGTTCGTGATTTTTCATTAAGTGGTATGCAAATAGAACTTCTTGCTCCACCGCAAGAAGCAACGCCCGAATACATAAAAGTCAGTGTGCCGGACCTAAAAATGAAAGGGTTGCGTTATCAGGTTCTGAATTACTCTCCCCGCACACTGGTGATGCGTTTAAAACTGGAAGCGAATGACGCAAACAGTAAACTGGCCTCAAAAATAAAAGGCCAAAATGCATCGTTGCTTAAGATTCGCAATATCGAGCAACAACAGAAAGTGTACTTCCGTTATTTGTGGGAACTGGCTTCTCGTAACCAGCCCCATATTGCTATACAGATCATTAATAGCAGACAAATGCATGGACGACTAAAAACCGTTTACATGCCTGAACAAAGCAATGATCTTTATCCATTTAAGCAGATCACTAATGAAGTGCCTTTGCATGGCTTTGTGGCGGATATGGATAAATCTCCTCCTGACTCCAGTGCACTGAGACGCCTGTTACAACAAGCTAACCGTTATCACATGGCCATTCACTGTGAGCGAAAAGCCGACCAAAGACTCATCGCGTTAACCGCCCATGAATGTTTTGCCAGTAATCTCCGCAAGCAAATTGTGCAGTATCTGGAAGAAAGTAAAATTATATTATGCGCCACAACGCTGGAGTGCCATCCAAATGTGAGCCAGACTACGCCAATGACAAAGCAACGTCTGGCGTTACTGTCTAAAGTGGATATGGACGTATACGAAAAGCTATTAAACCTGCAGCACACGTATTCGCATATCATTCATTTAATTGATATTTCACCTTTAATACAAGCGCTTACACTGGAGCAGTACGTACCTACTGAAAGCAAAGAAAGCTCGTCAGAGGTATCTGAAAGCACCTGACGATGTTTTCACAAAGAACACATCATAAAACAACTGTTCGGATCGTCGGTGTAATCAGCGAAAGATCCGCAGAACACAAACCCGTGGCGAGCGTAAAGCTGCCTGGCTGGTTCAAAAAAGGCCATAGAGCCTGTTTCTAGATACAGCGCTTCAATGCCCTTTTCACGGGCGAAATCCATTAGATGACGCAATAGGTGTGTGGCTGCACCACGCCCCCTGATGGCCTTGGGCGTGCGCATGGACTTTATCTCAGCAAGAGCCGGACTGTGCTCTTTTAAGGCAATACAGCCCAATAGCGTTTGATTTTCCCAAGCCGTAAAAAACGTGATAGAAGGATGCCTTAAGCCAGCTAAATCCAAAGCATGGACGCTTTCTGGCGGCGAGGTCGCACGCATATCATCCAAATGCTCCTCAAGCAACGCATGCACCTGAGGATGTGTGAGATCGTCTATTGTGATGAGCACAGTTAAATGAGTCCCTTCAACCGAGCCAGGCCAAAGGCGTTGCATGTGGTGGCATCCATAATCTCACCCGCTAGGATTTTTTGTTCCAGCTCAGTGATTGGCATTTTATGTACTTGCAAGCCTTGCTCAGTCTCTTCTAAATCCTGGGTAGACTGAGACAGCCCTTTAGCCACAAAAATATGGTAGCGCTGCGAGCACATGCCAAATGCAAGAAATTGCTCGGCAACCGATGACCACTCGTTTGCAAGCAGGCCGCACTCTTCCTTCAGCTCTGCTTTGGCTACGGCTAAAGGTTCATAAGATTCGTCTCCCTCTTTGGCTCCCTGAGGGAATTCAAGATGACGCCCTTTAACCGGATAGCGGAACTGCTCAACCATGTAGACATACTCGCCATCAAGCGCAATCACCACCACAAAATCCGGCTTATCCACCACACCATAAATACCGCGATAGCCATCTTCTCTTCCGATACTATCTTCGCGTACTGTCATCCAGCGATTTTGATACACCACTTTGGTGTCGAGTGTGAAGATTTCGTCTTGCTTTTGTTCGTCCATGCGTTGATTTCCTGCTGTCTGAAAACAAAAAAGTGGAGCCAGAGCTCCACTTTTTCCTATTAGATGTGATTAGATATATTCTACTTCTACGATTTCGTATTCAACCGTACCTGCCGGCGTCTGAATATTGACAACATCGTCTAATTCCTTACCAATTAATCCACGCGCGATAGGCGAATTAACAGAAATGAGGTTTTCTTTGATGTTTGCTTCATCATCGCCCACGATGCGGTACGTGGTTTCTTTGTCCGTATCCAGGTTCATAATGGTTACCGTTACGCCGAAGATCACTTTGCCGTTATTTGGCATTTTGGTGACATCGATGATTTGTGCGTTTGACAGTTTGCCCTCGATATCCTGAATACGTCCTTCACAGAAACTTTGCTGTTCACGTGCGGCGTGGTATTCAGCGTTTTCCTTAAGGTCTCCGTGTTCACGGGCTTCGGCAATGGCAGCAATGATTTTTGGGCGTTGAACCGATTTCAGTTCATTGAGTTCCTCACGCAAAAGTGCTGCCCCACGAGCTGTCATAGGATATTGCGTCATTGTGTTATTCTCACTTTAAAAGTTGTTGCTCTTGAATAAAAAATGCGCCCGGCAGGCGCAATTTTCAAGTTAATTTTTATCGGCATAGGTGAACAGGATACTAGGTATCCTGTTCGCTGTCATTAGCCGTTTATTTTGGCGTGTAATTCCTGAACTGACGTCACTTTTCCACGGTCATCAGCTGACTTAGCCTGAACCGTAGCAAATGCCGCGTTCATGGTTGTGGTATAAGTTACCTTATTCAACAACGCTTCACGACGAATATATACCGAATCTGTAATCGCCTGACGGCCTTCCGTGGTGTTCACGATGTACGCGTACTCACCGTTCTTGATGGCGTCCACAATATTTGGGCGACCTTCAGACAGTTTGTTTACGATTGACGCCTCGATGCCCTGCGCACGCAGAGATTCTGCCGTACCGCGGGTACATTCGATAGTAAAACCGTTAGCAATCAGTGCTTTCGACAACTCAACCAGCTTCGGCTTGTCGGTTTGACGAACGGATAATAACGCTTTACCCGGCTTAGGCAGTGGTGCACCAGCACCCAGGTTGGCTTTGGCGTACGCTTCTTCAAACGTGTCACCCACACCCATGACTTCACCGGTAGAGCGCATTTCAGGGCCTAACAGCGGGTCAACACCCTGGAATTTAGCAAATGGCAGAACCACTTCTTTCACTGAATAGAACGGCGGGATAACTTCTTCTGTAAAGCCCTGCTCTTTCAGCGACTTGCCTGCCATAACGCGCGCCGCGATTTTCGCCAGCGGTACACCGGTAGCCTTAGATACAAATGGCACAGTACGCGCTGCACGCGGGTTTACTTCAATCAGGTACACTTCGCCGTCTTTGATTGCAAACTGCGTATTCATCAAACCGATAACACCCAGTTCCAGGGCCATCGCTTTAACCTGTTCACGCATCACATTCTGAATGTCCTGACCCAGTGAGTGCGGAGGCAGTGAACACGCAGAGTCACCTGAGTGAACACCCGCTTGTTCGATGTGCTCCATAATGCCGCCAATCACAACATCAGTGCCGTCACATACCGCATCCAGGTCAACCTCAATGGCGTCATCCAGGAAACGGTCCAGCAGAACTGGTGAGTCATTCGACACTTTAACCGCTTCGTTCAGGTAGCGTTTGAGGTCTTTCAGGTCGTACACGATTTCCATCGCACGGCCACCCAATACGTAAGATGGACGAACTACCAGCGGGAAGCCAATTTCTTCTGCTTTGGCCAGCGCTTGCTCCATGTTACTTACTGTCGCGTTTGCAGGCTGCTTCAGACCCAGCTTGTTAACCATTTGCTGGAATCGCTCACGGTCTTCCGCACGGTCAATCGCTTCTGGTGACGTACCAATAATTGGCACACCGTTGGCTTCCAGTGCACGCGCCAGTTTCAGTGGTGTTTGACCACCGTACTGAACAATAACGCCTTTAGGCTGTTCTACCGCAACGATTTCCAGTACATCTTCCAGTGTAACCGGTTCGAAGTACAGACGGTCTGACGTGTCGTAGTCTGTTGATACGGTTTCCGGGTTACAGTTAACCATAATGGTCTCGTAACCGTCTTCGCGCATCGACAGAGCTGCGTGAACACAGCAGTAGTCAAATTCGATACCCTGGCCGATACGGTTTGGACCGCCGCCCAGCACCATAATTTTATCGCGTTCAGAAGGTGCAGCTTCACACTCTTCGTCGTAGGTTGAGTACATGTAAGCCGTACTGGTTGAGAACTCAGCTGCACAGGTATCAACACGCTTGTATACCGGCTTAATGCTCATGCCGCGACGCGTGTCACGTACATCGCTCTCACCTACGTTAGTCAGGGTTGCAATGCGTGAATCAGAGAAGCCTTTGCGCTTCAGTGTGCGCATTAAGGTCTCATCAATCTGGCTCAGGCCAATCTCAGCGATGTGGTTTTCCAGGTTGATGATTTCTTCAATTTGCACCAGGAACCAGCGGTCAACGTTGGTCAGATTGAAGACTTCTTCTACTGTCATGCCCAAACGGAACGCATCTGCGATGTACCAGATACGCTCTGCGCCTGGCTCGCGCAGTTCATAAATCAGCTTGTTGCGTGCTTCCGGATCATCCAGGTCTACAATCGGGTCGAAACCGTTGGCACCCACTTCCAGGCCGCGCAACGCTTTTTGTAATGATTCCTGCTGGTTACGACCAATCGCCATGACCTCGCCCACTGACTTCATCTGTGTTGTCAGTCGGTCGTTAGAACCGGCAAACTTCTCGAAGTTGAAACGTGGGATCTTAGTTACAACGTAGTCGATAGCCGGCTCAAACGACGCAGGTGTTAATCCACCGGTGATATCGTTAGCCAGTTCATCGAGGGTGTAACCGACTGCCAGTTTGGCAGCGACTTTCGCAATAGGGAAACCTGTGGCTTTAGAAGCCAGCGCTGAAGAGCGCGATACACGCGGGTTCATTTCAATGATAACCAGACGACCCGTTTTAGGGTCGACACCAAACTGTACGTTTGAACCGCCGGTTTCAACGCCGATTTCACGCAGTACTGCCATGGCGGCATTACGCATGATTTGGAATTCTTTATCGGTCAAGGTTTGCGCTGGCGCAACAGTGATGGAGTCACCGGTATGTACACCCATTGGATCGAAGTTTTCAATGGTACAAACGATAATACAGTTGTCTGCTTTATCGCGAACCACTTCCATTTCGTACTCTTTCCAACCGATCAGCGATTCATCGATCAACAGTTCGTTGGTCGGTGACAAGTCCAGACCACGGGTACAGATTTCGTTGAATTCATCGATGTTGTAAGCGATACCGCCACCGGTTCCACCCATGGTGAAAGACGGACGAATAATACAAGGGAAACCAATGCGTGTAAGCACGTCGTGAGCTTGTTCCAGCGTGTGCGCAATTTCTGCACGCGGACACTCAAGACCAATTGACTTCATGGCTTTATCGAAGCGCTCACGGTCTTCCGCCTTGTCGATGGCATCCGCCGTGGCACCAATCAACTCAACGTTAAACTCTTCCAGTACGCCTTCGCGGTTCAGGTCAAGTGCACAGTTCAGTGCTGTCTGGCCACCCATGGTAGGCAGAATGGCGTCAGGACGCTCTTTCTCAATGATCTTGCGGACCACTTCCCAGTGAATTGGCTCGATGTAGGTCGCATCCGCCATTTCCGGGTCGGTCATAATGGTAGCCGGGTTAGAGTTAACCAGAATTACCCGGTAGCCCTCTTCGCGCAGGGCTTTACAAGCCTGAGCGCCTGAGTAGTCAAACTCACATGCCTGGCCGATAACAATCGGTCCGGCGCCCAGAATCAATATACTTTTTAGGTCGGTACGTTTTGGCATTGGGCTAGTTCCTACTGCTTTGACTGTTCAATAAGGTCGATAAAATGATCAAACAATGCAGCTGCATCGTGCGGGCCCGGGCTCGCTTCAGGGTGCCCCTGGAAGCTGAACGCTGGCTTGTCGGTACGATGAATGCCCTGCAGGGATTTATCAAACAATGAAATATGGGTGACTTTCAGCGTGTCAGGCAATGATGCTTCATCTACCGCAAAACCGTGGTTCTGGCTGGTGATCATCACAACGTCACGCTCGAGGTCTTTAACCGGGTGGTTAGCACCGTGGTGTCCAAACTTCATTTTTACTGTTTTTGCGCCACTGGCTAATGCCAGTAACTGGTGGCCTAAACAGATACCAAATACCGGTAGACCGGTATCAACGATGGTCTTAATCGCTTCGATTGCGTAATCACATGGCTCAGGGTCACCCGGGCCATTCGACAGGAATACACCGTCCGGATTCATCGCCAGTACGTCTTCAGCAGGCGTTTGTGCTGGTACCAGGGTCAATTTACAACCGCGGTCTACCAACATACGTAGGATATTGTGCTTCGCGCCATAATCGTATGCGACGACGTGATACTTATAATCGCTGCCCGTTTTGTAGCCAGTGCCTAATTCCCATACGCCGCCATCCCATTGCTGCGTTTCTGTGGTTGAAACCACTTTGGCTAAGTCCATGCCTTTTAAGCCAGGAAAGGCTTTGGCTTGCGATAGCGCTTCGGCTTCGTCAAGCGAGTCGACACACATAATGCAACCATTTTGCGCGCCTTTGTCACGCAAAATTCGCGTAAGGCGACGTGTATCGATGTCTGCGATACCAACAATATTGTTAGCTTTTAAGTAGTCAGACAGGGTTTGTTCGTTACGAAAGTTACTGGCAACGAGGGGTAAATCGCGAATCACCAGGCCTTTTGACCAGATTTTATCGGATTCAACATCTTCCGGGTTAGTACCCGTGTTACCAATGTGGGGATAAGTCAGAGTTACAATTTGTTCAGCATAAGAGGGGTCAGTCAGGATCTCCTGATAGCCGGTCATTGATGTGTTGAAAACAACCTCACCAACAGACACGCCTTGCGCACCAATCGCAGTTCCTTTAAAGACAGAACCATCCTCTAACACCAAAAGGGCGGAATTAGCCAAGTCAACCTCCAAATTAAGGATAACCGAGAGTTTAAGCCAGTTACGATAAACACTCACAAAAAACGGGAGGTAAAGACACACTTACTTCCCGTTTACAATTATTTGCAGCTAATTAAACTGCGCTACGTACCAGCCAGATTAAGGCAAAGCACTTTTCAAGCGCAAAATTTTGGCAAATTCCGCGGATTATATCTGAACTATTCCAAAAGGTCTAATCCAATCCACTAAATTTATAAAAATATCCCTTTTGCACTAAAAAGCCCTTAAACCCTCCAAAAGTATTAATAATAGTATTTACTTTTGCAGTGAAAGCACGTCATTCATGCCGTATTGGGCGGCCGGCTTATCAGCCAACCAACATGCGGCATGCACCGCACCACGCGCAAAAGTAAGACGACTGGAAGCCTTGTGGGTGATTTCAAGGCGTTCACCAATGTCAGCAAATAAAGCGGTATGTTCACCCACTACATCACCTGCCCTAACGGTCGCAAAGCCAATGGTATTGTGGTCACGTGGCGGCTCTTTACCTTCCCGTCCGTACACCGCACAGGTTTTGAGATCCCGCCCGAGTTCGTCGGCAATCGCTTCGCCAATGGCCATAGCGGTTCCCGATGGCGAATCTTGTTTGAAGCGGTGATGGGCCTCAATGATTTCAATATCGGCGGTGCTACCCAACGCTCTGGCCGCTTGTTTTACCAGTGATAACATTAAGTTAACACCAACACTGTAATTTGCGGCGAATACCACAGGAATAGACTTCGCGGCGTCTGCCAGGCTGCTCAACTGTGCGTCAGACAGCCCTGTTGTACCGATAACAACCGGCTTCTTGTGCTGAACGCACCAGGCCAGATTGCTGTCAAAGGCGGCAGGCAGGGTAAAGTCAATCATGACATCCACGTCATCAGGGTTGAGACCGGATACACCTTCGCAAGCTGTATTCAGTTTGCCGATACCGGCCAGTTCACCCACATCCATACCTACCCATGGGGAGTCGTCCCGCACACTGGCAACCGACAAACTGGCTTGTTCGTGCTCGTTCAATGCTTCAATGAGCACGCGCCCCATTCTGCCATTTGCGCCAAAAAGACCTACTTTCATGAAAAACCTTACTTAACATTTAAAAACACCACTTATACCAACATTGTATCATCATGCTGCTATTTAGTAGGTGTTGTTGTATTTGCGCAAATTGTGCCCGAAGCTGACCCAGATGAAAACCGCGAATCCACGCTCTTCAATATAAAAAAGTACTGTGATAGATCAAAATTTGCGGTAGTCGGCGTTGCCTGACAGCGTCAACTCGTGCAAGCTTTTGTTTTTATTCATCCTGTTTTGGAGTGGTAACTATGGAAAAACGTCTTATCTGGGATATCCCTACCCGTCTTTTCCACTGGCTTCTGGTCGCTTGTATTCTGGCCCAGTATCTGACAGCCGAAGTTTTTGACGCCATCGATTGGCATTTTAAAATTGGTTATTTCACGCTCGGTCTCATTCTGTTTCGACTTATCTGGGGATTTGTAGGTACCACATACGCGCGTTTTGGCCAATTTCTGGCAGGGCCCGGCAACGTATTGTCTTATGCTAAAACCGTTACTAACCCCAACTCACCAGAACATGCTGGCCACAACCCGATGGGCGGCTGGATGGTTATTGCATTATTAGTGTTGGTTGCATTACAGGGTATCAGTGGTTTATTTATCGGGGATGATATTATCAATAACGGCCCCTACTACGATGCCGTGGCAGAGGCGACCCGCGACACTATGAACGCCATTCATCACACTGCCTTCAATATTCTGCTAGCCGCAATTGCATTGCATATTGCCGCGGTGGTGTTTTATGCACGCTTTAAAAAGCAGTTATTAGTACCTGCCATGTTGCACGGGAAAAAAGCCACCAATGAGCCTGGTATCAGCTCATCACGATTGATACTGGCGATCATTCTCGTTTTAGCGGTGATAGGCATCATGTATTACGCCATTGAAATTGCACCGCCGGCTCCAGCAATGGATGCAGATATGTATTATTAATTGTGCCTCAGATGTCTACCTCGGGGTGAGGTTTGCCCCCCCCCCCCGAGGAAGATGTATAGTTATTTATGAGGAGAAGGAAGTTACCGCCCGACACAAAAATTATAAACACAGGATGTGATATGAAAAAACTTAGTCTCGCTATTGCTACTTGTATGCTCGCCGGATGCGGCAGTGACAAAGAATCAATCTCTGAAGTTCCAACGCTTCAAAGCTGTGAAATTGCAGCACAAAACCAATACGTTTATGACGTAATGAAAGACTCCTATTTATGGGCAGATCAGGTTCCTCGTCTTAACCCGAAAAACTATGATTCCCCCCAGGCTCTGCTCAATGACATCACCGAAAATATCCCTCTTGATATTTGGAGCACGATATTTGACAGTGAGGCTGTGTTTGATGGCCGCAGTTATTATGGCTATGGCTTTAATTGGTACTATGCGGACGAAACACAAGAGACGATGGTTTTACATTTCGTCTATGAAAACTCCCCTGCCGATGAAGCTGGTTTGTCCCGCTCACAACTGATCTATCAAATAAACGGCCAGCCAGTTAGCCAATTTGAAAGTATCGAAGATATTTCAAATGAACTGGATTCTGCCGAACAAGCTACATTTACGTTTGCGGATGCCAATGGTGAGTTTTATGACGTGACGCTTGATAAAGATACTGTAACCACTCCACCTGTATTAGCCTCGAAGGTTATTAACGTTGAAGGCATCAAATATGGTTATTTAGCTTACAATTTGCGCAATGAAATACAGAGAAGCGAGTTATCTAACATATTCGAATCCTTCGAGTCTGAAAGCGTCGATGAGATAATACTGGATTTGCGGTACAGTTGGGGCGGTTATGTTGACTACGCAATCTATCCGGCAAGTTTGATTGGGGGAGAAAACGTTGACGGTGAGGTCTTTGCTATGTACCGGCACAGCGATAAATATGCCGATAGAGATTGGGGTATGGGTTTTGAGGGTACATCAACTATAGGCTACGACAAATTAACAGTGATTACATCCAGCGATACCTGTGGCGCAGGGGAGGTACTTATTAACGCCTTATCACCGTTTATTGATGTACAAACCGTAGGCGACACTAGCTGTGGAGATCCTTATGGCAGTTACGGTTACAGTTTATGCGAAGGGCTTACGTTTATTCCCATAGAATTCCGGTTTGCTAATGCCAATGACTTCAGTGACTTCACCGAAGGTTTCTCGCCACAATGTGATGCACAGGACGACACCAGCAAAGCCCTCGGCGATGAAACGGAAGATATGCTCAATGCCGCCATCACCTACACCCGAACGGGTCAATGCCCGGAAGCGCCATCCGGTAGTCCAAAACGATCTTCAATCAATAAAAAGCCTAAGCAAATTTAATAGATGGAGCCTACAACGGGCTCCCTAAACGCCTGAATAGTTCAGATTCAAGTCAGACGTAATAGCCCGCGAACGTTCGATTGGCTCCGATGAAGGCTTTGTTTGCAATTGGTGTATGAAGCGTATGGATTTTTCTGTTGTGAAGCACAGAATGCCCGATATGCATCTATATGTAACGACGTCTTTCCGCAGCTAATCCCAGCGCAAAAAACGCCACGACAAAGGCCAGTCCGCGATACTCATACGCAATGTAGTTAAACAGATGATGCAGAAATGGGGCACCATATACAGTTAACGCGCCGTAGCCAAAGGCACACAACACAACAAAAAGTGCGCACCGCACTACAAAGTGATATGGCGACAGAGTGCGTTTAATGTGTTTATTGATAATATCGCCGTACACTACCAGCAACGTCGCTAACAGCATCAGGCTCATTTCGTCAAAATACTCTGCCAAAATATGGCTTATGTGGATGGTATACGCAGACAACTTAACAACTCCAACCCCAGAAAAGAAGCCGTATTCTGAAAGGCAAGCCCGATGCTGTCAAAATAAAAAAGGCCGGTAGACACCGGCCAATGCAGAGAACGCACTCTGTCGGATGTTGAAACGGTTAGTCTGACGCCACCAGCCCTTGTGCTTTCATAATGGATTCAATTTCTGGCACACTGGCCGGGTCATCAATGGTAGAAGGAACGGCCACTTCCTGATTCGCAGCAATCTGGCGAAGTAATTTACGCAAGATCTTACCTGAGCGGGTTTTCGGTAAACGTGGCACTACAACGGCACGTTTGAAACAGGCAATAGGACCAATTTCTTTTCTTACCATGGCTACCAGCTCTTTCTGCAGATCGTCCGGGTCGATGTCGTAACCGTCTTTAAGTAATACCAAACCCACCGGCTCCTGCCCTTTTAACGCATCGTGGACGCCGATGACACTGCATTCCGCCACCGCATCATGCGCTGCAAGGATTTCTTCCATTTCGCCGGTAGATAAGCGGTGACCAGCCACATTAATGACGTCATCAGTACGGCCCATGATAAATACATAGCCTTCATCGTCTTTGTAGCCACCATCGCCGGAACAGTAGTAACCAGGAAAATCACTTAAATAACCCGACTTAAAGCGATCGAGGTCACCCCAAATCGTTGCCAGACAACTTGGAGGTAAAGGTAATTTAATGGCGATAGCGCCTTGCTCTCCCGGCGGTAATTCCTGTCCGCGAGCATCAAGTACCTGCACATTGAATCCAGGTGTTGGTACCGTCGACGACCCCGGCTTGGCCGGCTTCGGCTCTACGCCCATCAGATTGGCACAGATCGCCCATCCGGTCTCGGTTTGCCACCAGTGATCGACAACGGGTTTTCCCGTCTTGTCAACCGTCCATAAATAAGTAGGAGGATCAAGGCGTTCACCTGCCATAAAGATCGTATCAAGAGAGGAAATGTCATACTTAGCCAGCTCAGACGCGTCAGGATCTTCTTTTCGAATAGCCCGGAAGGCAGTTGGTGCCGCGAAAAGCGCCTTAATTTTATATTCATCCACCATACGCCAAAACGCGCCAGCGTCCGGTGTGCGTACAGGCTTACCTTCATACACTACGGTTGTGCAGCCGTGTAGCAAAGGGCCGTAAACGATGTAGGAGTGACCCACAACCCAGCCTACATCGGATGCGGCCCAAAACACTTCTCCAGGCTGCATATTGTAAACAGCCGTCATGGAATATTTTAATGCAACAGCATGCCCACCATTTTCGCGAACAACCCCTTTTGGCTTACCCGTTGTGCCCGATGTATAAAGGATATAAAGCGGGTCGGTGCCTTTTACTGGTACGCATTCTGCCGGCGTGGCATCAGTCACAGCGGTATGCCAGTCGATATCCCGACCTGATTGCAATTCCGCTTTTGCCTGAGGTCGTTGTAGTACAATACACGCCTGAGGTTTATGAGAAGATAATTCAATAGCATTGTCGACAAGTGGCTTATACTCAATCACTTTTGCCACTTCAATCCCACACGAGGCTGTTACAATTAATTTTGGCGTTGCATCCTCAATTCGGACGGCTAATTCGTGGGGCGCAAAGCCGCCGAATACTACCGAGTGAATGGCGCCTAATCGCGCAATAGCCAGCATTGCGACTACCGCTTCGGTGATCATTGGCATGTAAACAACAACACGATCGCCCTTTTCTATTCCCTGGCTTTTCAGCACGCCCGCGAAGGTTGCCACCTGATGTTGTAGCTCAGCATAGGTCAGTGTCTGCTTTGTACCCGTAACAGGTGAGTCATAGATAATCGCAGCCTGTTCGCCTCTCCCCTGCTCTACATGGTAATCAACAGCCATATAGCATGTGTTCATTTCACCGTCTTCGAACCAATGGTAAATACCATCATCATCCTGATTTAATATAGTTTGAGGAGTGGTGTACCAAGGTAAGGCACGGGCTTGATCTGCCCAAAATAATTCTGGTTGTTCTATCGAACGCTGGTATTCGGCTTGGTATGACATACGCATGCATTTCCTAATTATTATATGGCGACCTTGAAACTTACTTTGAAAGTTTCAGTATTCCATTACATTAATAGAAAATGCGGAAAATGCGCATACGACCATTGGCTTATATGTCGACAATTTTGTTAAAAAAGGTCATTTTTCAACCTGTTTTGGCGCATTATTTTTTATGCTGTAACACCAAATCGAACCAGTTTTTTTCGGGGAGAGGTTTTGAGAAATAGAACCCCTGGAAGTAGTTACAGCCGCGCTGTTTCAGATAGTCCCATTGAAATTCTGTTTCAATTCCTTCGGCAACTGTACTGACATTCAGCGCATGAGCAAGGTCTACGATAGAGTCGACAATCGGTACGCTTTCATCCTGAAAGGTGATTTCGTCGACAAAGTAGCGGTCTATCTTTAATTCAGATATAGGTAGTTCTTTCAGATAACTCAGACTCGAATAGCCGGTACCAAAGTCATCGATTGAAAATGAAAAGCCTTCGTGCCCAAGTGACTCCATTCTTTCTCTTACAAGCTCTACGCTGCTAATTAACGTTGTCTCAGTAATTTCCAGCATGAGCATATCAGGACTGACGCGCCACTTATCAACCGTTTCTAATAACTGTTTGGCAAAATCGGCTCGTACAATGTGCCGACCACTGATATTCACGGCTATGCGGGTACGTAATCCTTGATCAAGGCACGCTCGCAACAACCTGCAGGCATCCTCGATCACCCAGTTACCAATATCAATGATAGCGTCACTTTCTTCTGCTACAGGAATAAATTCGGCAGGACTGATAAACCCTAGCTCAGGATGTTCCCAGCGTATGAGTGCCTCCGAGCTGATAATCTGCTGATTAGCATCATATTGTGGCTGCAGCATGAGATAGAATTCTCTTTCTTCCAACGCACGGGTAAATGAGTGTGATATTTCCTGATAGCGGTCGTAATCGTCAAACGCCGTTTTATCCAACGCGACCATGCCGCCTGGTCCCTGCTTCTTAGCGCGTTTTTTACCAAACGTCAGAACACCGTTAATCTTTTCGTTTGACGCTTTCTTAGCGTCCAACCGACAGGATGCAATAGCGGCGGTTACGTTATGAACCAGCTTTGAGATAGTAAGCGGTGCCGAAATTTGTTTGTGGCATTCCCACTCCAGGCTATCCAGTGTGAGATTCAGCGGCTTGGCGTCATTCTCTATTGGCGTAGTCGACAAAATCATAAAATTGTCGCCAATCCCACGATATAGGGTCAGACCTTCTGGTAACAATTTGTTCAGGCGGAGTCCCAACGTTCGCAGTATTGCATCACCAACATACTTGCCGAATGACAAGTTGTACTGAGTGAAATTGTCCATGTCTATCAGACAACAAAAGATATCAAGAGATCGGTACTGACTGGAGGCTTGTTGTATTACACGGTCCAGATCTTTCTCAAACGAACGTATATTCGGTAATTGGGTTAACGAATCATAGTACGCGGCTTTATAGGTATCCTCTATCGCCTTTTTGCGTTCTGTAATATCTTTAACTATCCCAATAAACTGACGCTGCCCGTCCTGTATCACTTCAGAAATAGACAATTCAATGGGGAATTCTTTGCCATTCTTGTGCTTCCCTGTTACTTCTCTGCCTATGCCAATGATCTTAGCCTTTCCTGTTTCCAGGTAATGACGGATATAATCAGCATGATATTTCGCATACGCTTCTGGCATGAGCATCGTCACGTCATGACCAATAATGTCCTCGGGATGATATCCAAATAATGCAGCGACGGTTTTGTTCGCTGTAATCACCATGCCCTTAGTATCGATGGTCACAACTGCGTCGTTTAGATTATCCAGAATTGCAGCGAGGTAGGCCGTGTAGTTGTGCTCGGTTTCAAGTAAACGATATGCTTCGGTTATATCTTCGAGCGCACCGTAAATATGTGTTACCCGTCCCCCTTTATAACGCGCCTTACCTGTCGCCTTAACGCGAATTGGCTGGCCATCCAATCGGTTCAAGAAACCTTCGTGACAATACTCCTTACCTTCCTTAATAACTCTGTTAAAGGCTTCTTCTATGGCTTTACGAGACTCAACAGGAAAATACGCCATGGACGACTCCATGGTAATAGGTGTACCCACCGGGAGTCCGTACAACGCGTACATTTCATCGGTCCAGACAATTTTACCGGTATTGAGCTCGACCTCCCAACCACCTGTTTTGGAAATAGAGCCAATCTCATTAAGCAAGTCGAGTTTACGATTTAACTTCGCATTAGTGTGCAAAACAGGACAGTCGCTATGGAGATATTGTTTTAATGCAAAGGTTAAGCGCTCAGCAGCTATATTCAGTGCGGCCTCAATAAGGGGAGCTGAAAATTGCTGACGATCGTTGAATACAACTATGCAACCTACAAGGTTATAGTCCGGACAATAAAGCTGACGCGCAGACAACACATACTGCTTTTCATAGGCAACATCATCAATGTGCAACGCTTTGATATCCAGAAAGTCGCCTTTCGGCGCTGCTTTGATACTGGCATCCAGCGAGACGGACTTTGTCGCAGTTGTTTTGTTGTCTATGTAACAATGTAATCCATGCAGAGGGGTGAGGTCTTCTGCCAGTGAGATGATGATTGCACCTGCGCCGTTAGATAATGACACCAGCTGTTCAGCGATATCCTTAAGCTCCATGCCAGATAACGACTCAAGTACGTTTTGAAGTTTCTCTTCCTGAATATCCAACTCGTTATACTCGTCTGAGTTAATACGAAACGCCTTCAAATCTCTTTTAGAGGCGTTAAATCCTTATTGAAAAAAATGGACGCGATTGATGCATTATTAAGCATAGGAATAAATCCAGAAATTTACCACTTTTGCGTCGAATAACTGCTTTTATGTGCCGTATTGAAATGAACGCCACAATTTCAACTATGGTAAAGAATGAAGGCGAATATTACTGACAGAAACTGAAGTGATAGCACCAATGAAGTGCAAAAGGGAGATTGTGGGCTCAGACTCAGCCAGTGAACACAACACCGACTGAGCCTGCAAAACACTTACTCTTTATAATCGTCGTGGCACGATTTACAGGTGCCACCTAAGCCGGCAATGGCTTTCGCATACGCGCCTTCGTCACCGGTCGCAGAAGCGGCTTGAATGTCCATCGCCACTTTTTTAAGCGCAGCAATTTTGTCGTTAACGTCAGCTTCGTTACTGAACAGTGCAGGTTTTGCGTCAGTAGGTACGTCAAAACCCGTGGTGTCGACTAGCAGGTAGTCCGCCATCATGTCAGCCAGTTGCTCTAAACGCATACCGTTGGTTTTCATGACGTCCGGATCAAACTTTTTCATTTTGAGCATGCCGAACATGGGCGCCGCATTGCTTTTTACTAACTGATACAGAGATTGACGGTACTCGATTGCCGCTTCTGCCTGTTTTTCAGACGCTGCCTTTGCGGCCATTGCACTGCCGCTTAACACTGTGCCCGCTGCGCACAATGCCAACAAACCTGAGGCCAAAACCTTTTTCATGTTGCCTGTCTCCCTTTTCTTATGGAAAGTGGTTATTTTTGCGTATTACAAATAATAAAAATTTAAAAACATGAGTCACCAAAACGATTTGACGGTCGGGATTGGTGTACAAATAAAAAAACACGCAATTGCTATATTGAACAATTGCGTGTCTCTCAACAAGTTTTATTCGGTTAACCGAACAAAAAAGCGCGGTGAGCTTAGTTGGTCAGGTCGTCGAAGAACTTTTTAACGCCGTCAAAGAAGCCTTGCTCCTTCGGACGATGCTTTGCGGCATCTGAGCCTTTGCCCATGGACTCTTCCAGTTCACGTAGTAAATCTTTCTGCTTGGAAGACAGGTTTACCGGCGTTTCAACAACCACTTTACACAGCAAATCACCGATGGCGCCACTACGCACTGACTTCACGCCTTTACCGCGCAGACGGAACATACGGCCAGTCTGCGTTTCCGGGCTGATTTTCAGCTTCACTTTGCCGTCCAGCGTAGGGACTTGTAACTCACCACCCAATGCCGCAGTAGTGAAGCTTAACGGTACTTCGCAGTACAGGTTATTACCATCGCGGGTAAAGATATCGTGATCACGGACATGCACCTGGACATATAAATCGCCTGCTGGTGCACCGCTCTCCCCTGCTTCGCCTTCACCACTCAGACGAATACGGTCGCCGGTATCCACGCCTGCCGGAATTTTAACCGACAAGGTCTTGGTTTTCTCGGTACGGCCCTGACCATGACATTCATTACAGGGATCAGAGATGATCTTGCCGCGGCCAGAACAGGTTGGACAGGTTTGCTGAACCGCAAAGAAGCCCTGACGCATTTG
This sequence comes from Aestuariibacter sp., assembly GCA_017794925.1. GTDB lineage: Bacteria > Pseudomonadota > Gammaproteobacteria > Enterobacterales > Alteromonadaceae > Alteromonas. The sequence continues at coordinate 3,916,228 of CP051238.1, forward strand.
CACCTGACCGTTACCATGACAGGTTGGACAGGTTTTGGGGCTGCTGCCTTTTTTGGCACCAGAGCCGTTACAAGGCTCACAGGCAACCAGTGTCGGTACGCGAATTTCGACTTCTTTACCACGCACCGCTTCTTCCAGCGTCATTTCCAGGTTATAGCGCAAATCTGCGCCCTGGCGAGCTCTCGACTGACGGCCACGACCGCCACCAAAGATATCACCGAACACATCACCAAAGATGTCGCCGAAATCAGCACCGCCACCAAAGCCGGCACCGCCGCGATTTGGATCGACACCTGCGTGACCATACTGGTCGTAGGCAGCGCGTTTCTGAGTATCCGTCAGTACTTCATAGGCTTCCTGGATTTCTTTAAACTTTTCTTCCAGTGCTTTGTCGCCCTGAGTGCGGTCAGGGTGGTACTTCATAGCCAGTTTCTTGTACGCTTTTTTAATTTCGCGCTCGCCGGCTCCTTTGTCCACGCCAAGCACTTCGTAGTAATCTCGTTTCGACATATCGCTCGCTATTCCTACCCGTTTGAAACAACCCTGACGGGCTGCAAAAATTCTGCTTTATTTACATAAAAAGGCGCAACAAGCATTGCCCTGCTGCGCCTGAGACTGCAACGTGGCCCGGTGCTTAACCGGGCGTAGCGTTACTTACTTCTTGTCGTCGTCTTTCACTTCTTCAAATTCAGCGTCAACAACGTCATCTTCAGGCTTGCCCTGGCTCGCACCAGCGTCAGTTGCTTCCGCACCCGCTGCTGCTTGCTGTGCCTGCGCCGCTTCCATCAATTTAGAAGACGCTTGGATCAGCTCCTGAGTTTTCGCTTCGATTTCCGCTTTGTCTTCGCCTTTTGCAGCGGTTTCCAGTGCAGAAACAGCCGCTTCAATTGGCGCTTTGTCATCGCTGCTCAGCGCATCGCCCACTTCTTCCAATTGCTTACGGGTAGCGTGAATCATACCGTCAGCCTGGTTACGCGCCTGAATCAGTTCTTCGAACTTCTTATCGGCTTCTTTGTTCGCTTCCGCGTCCGCAACCATTTTTTCGATTTCGTCTTCGTTCAGACCAGAAGACGCCTGGATAGTGATCTTCTGCTCTTTGCCCGTGTCTTTATCTTTCGCAGACACGTGCAGGATACCGTCGGCATCGATGTCGAAAGTAACTTCGATTTGCGGAACACCACGTGACGCAGGACGAATACCTTCCAGATTAAACTGCCCAAGCGACTTGTTACCAGCGGCTTGCTTACGCTCACCTTGCAGTACGTGTACGGTAACCGCAGACTGGTTGTCTTCGGCTGTTGAGAAGGTTTGCGACTTCTTAGTAGGGATAGTCGTGTTCTTCTCAATCAGTGCAGTCATTACACCACCCATTGTTTCGATACCCAGAGAAAGCGGGGTAACATCCAGCAGCAGTACGTCTTTAACATCACCAGACAGTACACCACCCTGAATCGCAGCACCAACCGCTACTGCTTCGTCTGGGTTCACGTCTTTACGTGGCTCTTTGCCGAAGAATTCAGTTACATACTTCTGAACCAGTGGCATACGAGTCTGACCACCTACCAGAATGATGTCATTGATGTCACTTACTGACAGGTCAGCATCAGCCAGTGCTTGCTTAACCGGGTTCAGTGACTCTTTAACCATGTCTTCAACCAGTGATTCCAGTTTTGCACGCGTTAATTTAATCGCTAAGTGCTTAGGACCGGTTGCATCCGCCGTGATATACGGCAGGTTAACTTCAGTCTGTTGTGAAGAAGACAGTTCGATTTTGGCTTTCTCACCGGCTTCTTTCAGACGCTGCATAGCCAACGGATCTTTACGCAGGTCAATGCCTTGGTCTTTCTTAAATTCTTCTACCAGGTAGTTGATTACACGGTTGTCGAAGTCTTCACCACCCAAGTGAGTGTCACCGTTGGTCGCCAGTACTTCGAACGTGTGCTCGCCATCTACTTCATCGATTTCAATGATAGAGATATCGAAAGTACCACCACCTAAATCGTATACTGCAACAACGTTATCGCCTTGCTTCTTGTCCATGCCGTAAGCAAGGGCAGCCGCAGTTGGCTCGTTGATAATACGCTTAACTTCAAGACCAGCAATACGACCGGCGTCTTTGGTCGCCTGACGCTGTGAGTCGTTAAAGTAAGCCGGAACAGTGATTACAGCACCGGTTACTTTCTCGCCAAGATAGTCTTCGGCGGTCTTTTTCATCTTTTTCAGTACTTCGGCAGAAATCTGAGGAGGCGCCATTTTTTCGCCTTTCACTTCTACCCATGCATCGCCATTGTCTGCCTTAGCAATTTTATAAGGCATGATGTCGATGTCGCGTTGTACTTCTTTATCTTCCCAACGACGACCAATCAAACGTTTGATAGCAAACAGCGTGTTGGTTGGGTTAGTTACGGCCTGACGCTTTGCAGACTGACCTACCAGTGTTTCACCGTCGTTGGTGTAAGCGATAATTGAGGGCGTGGTGCGGTCACCTTCCGCGTTCTCAATTACTCGCGGTTTGTCGCCGTCTAGAACTGCGACACATGAATTTGTTGTACCTAAATCGATACCAATGATTTTACCCATTACGTGTCTCCAAAAGTATTCTGTAATCTTGCATAATTAGTGGGGTTATTGCCCACTGATTTCAATAGTTGTTTTAAAAATTTTTAGGCCTGGGTATCTACGCCACCATCAGGTGCGCGTGAAACCATAACCATTGCCGGGCGCAACAGGCGACCGTTCAGTTCGTAACCCTTCTGCATCACTGCCATCACTGTATTTGGTGCAAAGTCAGCGCTCTCTTGCATTGACATGGCCTGGTGCAGTTCCGGGTTAAATGCTTCGCCTTGCGGATCAATGGGGGTCATACCGAATTTCTCAATCGTGCTAACGAAAGATTTCAGTGTCATCTCCACCCCTTCAAGCATGGGCTTGATCGCGTCGTTTTCCGTGTCGGCTACCATCACAGCGCGTTCCAGATTGTCGATCACATCCAATAGCTCACCGGCAAAGCGCTCCAAAGCAAACTTACGGGCTTTGTCAACTTCCGCTTCAGCGCGGCGACGGGCATTTTCCATTTCAGCTCGCGCACGCAGTACAGAGTCCTGTTGCTCATTAAATTTGGCTTCTGATGCGGCCAGGGCTTTTTCCAGTTCAGCAATACGCGCTGCTGACTCGTCTACAATCTCACCTTCAACCGCTGCAGATTCAGCCGTTTCAACCTGCACATCTACCGTTTCGGCATGCGCTTCGGTTTGGTCTTGTTGTTCTGTTTGCACGTCGCGTGGTTCGCTCATGCTTTCCTCCACAATGTTTTTGGGTAGTCACTCACAATGAGCCTATTTATGGGGGTGGTTTGCGGGCCTTCAAGGGTATCCACAATTTTTTTATGGATTCGATATTTGTGATAACGTAAGCCTGTACAAAATAAGGAAAAGAAATTCGCCATGCTGAGTATTTGGAGTGTTGGAGCCATTGTCCTGATTTATTTAATCGGATTATTTGTTCTGGCGTTTTGGGGCGACAAAAAAATAGATAGAAATCAACAGCATCCAATATTGTACAGCTTGGGCCTGGGCGTGCATTGTACATCCTGGGCATTCTTTGGCACCACGACACAAGCCACACAATATGGTTGGCCGGTCTTCCCTACCTATGTGGGGATTGTGCTGGTAATGATTTTTGCCTTTCCGGTCATTTTGCGCATCAGCCGAATATGTCAGCAGCACAATGTCAGCTCTCTGGCGGACTTTATTAGCTTGCGCTACGACCGCTCCCATACTTTGGCGGCAATTATTACCTTGCTGTGCTTTTTCGGGGTAGTGCCTTACATTGCACTGCAACTCGATGCGATTACGGCCAGCATATCCCTGATCACATCCGATAACAGCAGTGGTTCCGGCACTGTTGGCTTTTACGTCGCAGCATTAATGGCCTTGTTCGCCATTTTATTTGGCACGCAAACCCTGAACCTGACCGAAAAGCATCCAGGCCTGCTGGCTACCATTGCGGCTGAATCAGTCGTAAAGCTCGCCGGGCTCTGTGTTGTAGGCATTTATGTCTGCTATTCCCTGTTCGATGGTGTATTTGATCTTTTTGCACAGGCAGCACAACACACACCGACCAGAGACATTTTTTACGCCGATAAAGGCTGGGGCGTGTTTTTAAGTCATGTGCTACTCGGTGTTTGTGCGATGTTTATTTTGCCACGTCAGTTTCATATGAATTTTGTAGAAAACAATGGTGAGAACGAGTTACGTACAGCCCGCTGGTTATTCCCACTGTATCTGCTGGGTATGACGGTATTTGTCCTTCCTATTGGTCTGGCAGGCAGTCTTTTAATGCCAGACGGCGCGAATACCTCAGACGCCCTCGTACTGGCACTGCCCATTTATCATGAAAATACCCTGGTGTCGGTCGTTGCATTCATCGGCGGTCTGTCTGCCACCACCAGTATGATCATTGTCGCCACACTCGCACTGGGTATTATGATTGCTAATAATTTGATTACACCATTGTGGTTTACAGTGGTATTTAAACGCCAGCCTCAGCATACGTTACAAGCGGGCCAACTCTTGTCGATTAGGCGCTTAACCGTATTAGTCGTGCTGTCTGTCGCATTCTGGTACCACGTAAATATCAGCCAGTCTGCACCGCTGGTAAAAAGCGGTATCATAGCCATGGCGCTGCTATCGCAAGTGTTTCCTATTATGCTGTTCAGCCTTTACTGGCAACGCGCAAATAAACCTGCCGCGATTTGCGGGCTTATCGCTGGATTTTGCTGTTGGGTAAGCTGGATGCTCTACCCCAGCCTGCTATCGAGCTACTATTTCGACCCCATCCCCACTGACGCCCAACTCGGCCAAAGTTATTTGTTCAGCTTGCTGATTAACTGTGCCGTATTCGTTACGGTCGCCTTATTAACGCCTAAGCCTAACGGGGCCATGAACAATGATAAGGAAACGCTCCAACCTGAACCGGAATTAGCGATAAAAATAGGCGACTTGCTTACCCTGACTGAACGCGTTCTGGATCCCGCCGTTCACCGTGCGCTGGCCAATCAACTGACAGTAGACAGCCACCAGCCTCAAGGCTATGCAAGTCAGGGCCTGTTAAGCCGTGTAGAGAAATTACTGGCCGGTCAGGTGGGTAACCCGAGTGCCAGATTACTACTTACCGCCCTGGCTGAAACCCAGCCGCAAGGGCTGTCGAATCTGGTGCACTGGGTTGAAGAGGCCTCGCAAAGTTTTCAGTTTAATCACGAAGTGCTGCAATCCTCAGTGCAACATATCGAGCAAGGCATTGCCGTACTGGACCGTAATCTGAACATGCTGGCGTGGAATGAACGTTATCTGGAACAGTTTCAGTATCCGCCAGGGTTTATTCAGGTAGGCATGCCGATTAAGGATTTACTAGAGTATAACGCCGAGCGTGGCTTGCTGGGAGACTCAGAGAATATCAGCGAAGAAATCAATAAACGCATTCGCTATATGGCAGAAGGCAGTCGCTATAAATATGTCCGAAAGCAAAACGATGGGCGGGTGATCGAATTAAACGGCAGCCCTTTGCCTGGAGGTGGGTTTGTTACCACTTACAGCGATATTACCGAATACATGCGTATTCAGGAAGAATTAGAAACGGCGAAGTCTGAATTAGAAGCCCGTGTCATTAGGCGCACAAAACAGTTGGAACAAGCCAAACTTGAAGCCGACAAAGCCAATGACAGTAAAACCAAGTTTCTGGCAGCCGCCGGTCACGATTTAATGCAGCCATTCAATGCAGCTACACTATTTGCTTCTATGTTGGCCCAGAAAACCTCAGGCTCTGCTTTGCAGTCGTTAAGCGAGGGGTTAGTGAATTCACTTAACAGTGCCGAATCATTACTCTCCGCACTGCTCGATATGACGAAGCTTGAAACAGGTCGCCTCACAGTTCAAAAAACCGACTTTAAACTGAACGATATGCTGGCGGGGTTGTGTCAGGAGTTTGCGTTAATATGCGAACAAAAGTCACTGCGATTGCGTTATGTGCCAACACAAGTGGTCATTCACTCAGATCCAAAATTACTGCGCCGTGTCATTCAGAATCTGCTCTCAAACGCTGTTCGGTACACCCAACAGGGAACCGTGTTAATTGGTGCCAGACGACAGGGTAAATCAACAATGACCATTTGTGTGCTGGATTCCGGACCAGGGATCCCTAAGCATCAGCAAGCCGAAATATTTAATGAATTTCACCAACTCGATACACACCAAAATCAAGGTCTTGGACTGGGACTAACCATAGTTGAACGAATCAGTCACTTACTGGGTCACACTGTGACACTCAGATCCGAACCCGGCAAAGGCACCGGCTTTAGCGTTGAAGTACCGCGTTCAACTCAACAAATAGTGCCGCAGCGAAATCCCGGAACATTAGCCAATACGGACAGTACGTCGTTGCTGGCCGACTACAACGTACTGGTCATTGAGAACGATGAGCAAATCAGTATTGCTATGACACAATTGCTGGAAGACTGGGGGGCGAACGTGTTTGTAAGTCGCAGTTTTGAGGAGGCCAAATCCGTTACGCCCGTGCCAGATTTGATGCTAGTTGATTACCATCTGGATCATGGTGAAACAGGCATTCAGGCTACCACCCGATTACGTGAGCTGTGGAATTATAATGTCCCCGGTATTCTCAATACGGCAAACCGTCACGACGGCGTCAGGGATGAAGCACGCGAGGCTGGGCTGCACTACCTGCCTAAACCGTTAAAACCCGCTGCGTTAAAGCGCTTGTTAAAACAGCATATTTGTTAACTATTGCGTTTGCTTGCGGTATTTGGCCGGGCTCGTGTGGGTGTAGCGTTTAAAGAATTTATTGAAGTAACCCGGCTCGGAAAACCCGAGGCGCTCGGCGATTTCCGCGACGGGCATATCAGCAAAGACCAGGAAGCGTTTCGCTTCATTGATCAGTACGTTGTGGATTAAAGCCAGTGCGTTTTCTCCGGTGTGCTCCCGACAAATCTGATTGAGATGCGCCTGACTTACCCGAATCTCCTTGGCATACCAGCCAACCTGATGCTGCTGCATAAAATGACGTGAGATTAGCGCCCGGAACTGCCTTACTTTGCGTTCCGACTTTGTCAGATTTGCGTCATCGGTATTGTCGGACCCAGCGCGCAACAACCAGATCATGAGCTGTTGCAGCAAAGCCTGTAACATGGCTTCCTGAAAAGCGTTGGGCTGATTAGCCTCATGCTGAAGCTGCTGGCAAAGTTGCGCCACATAATCCCGGTCTGTATTCGGGATGGGGGTTACAAATGCGTTGTCCAATCTGGATGTCACACCAAGGTTGCTGGTTACCTCTTTTAACAATGGGCTCGCCACGGACAGCACCACGCCCTGAGAATCGGCCTGCCAGTCAAATCCGTGCATTACCCCTTCCGGTATAACAATAGCAACCGGGGCCGATATGGTTTGCTGCTTAGTATCAAGCCTGACGTCGACGCCCCCCTCCAGGACAACAAACACCTGCGTGATCTGGCGGTGTCGGTGAGGCTGTATGGTCCAGTTATGCTGTTCGCTACGCTGTACCAACGCCTCACAGTATAACAAGGTTTGCGGTGCAAACGTGCCGTCCTCGCCGTAAAAGTCGACAAACTCAACATTCCCCAACATTTTTATCACAATCTATAAAATTAACCATCAAATAACTAATCTAACCCTTATAAACACAAAAAATCCACATAAAATACCATTCAAGAAACAAAAGAAGGGTTTCCCATGAACTGGAAAAAGCAAGATTATGACGATATCCCCGGCACCTATGTGTTCGACGGACAGCGCGCTCACCCGGCTTACGCCATCAATAAATTGTTGTACACATTTAACGAACAGGCCTGTCGCGACGAATTTGACGCTGACCCTGCAGCCTATTGTGACAAGTTGGGCGTAACCGGAGATTACAAACAAGCCGTATTGGAACAGGACTTTCTTGGCCTGCTTCGCATGGGCGCCAATATCTACTTCCTGGCCAAAATGTGTGTGCCTCGCGGTGTGTCTGTCCAGGACGCAGGTGCCGCTTTTCAGGGCATTACCACTGAAGAGTTTCAACAGAATTTATTAGACAAGGGCAACGGCCTGGAAGCAATCCTGGCAAAAAGAGGAGACTACTGGAATGGCTAAAATTATTGGTGGAATTACCAGTTCGCATATCCCGGCTGTAGGCAACGCAATATCTCAGGGGATCACGCAGGAGCCCTACTGGAAGCGATTCTTTGATGGTTATGGGCCGGCCAAAGAATGGCTGGCAGAAGCGAAACCTGACCTGGTGATTGTGGTGTACAACGACCACGGCCTGAATTTCTTTTTAGACAAAGTCCCCACCTTCGCACTTGGTTGTGCCGACATCTATGAAAATGCTGATGAGGGCTGGGGCTTAAAACCAGTACCGTCTTTTACTGGCGATGTGAAACTCTCGTGGCATCTGGCAGAGTCCCTGATTGAACAAGAATTCGATATTTGTATGTGCCAGGAAATGAAAGTCGACCACGGCTTTGTGAACCCGATTCGCGCCCTGTTTGGTGACCAGGAACCCTGGCCGGTAAAAGCCATTCCATTGGCAGTGAATACCGTTCAGCATCCGGTTCCCAGTGCCGCACGCTGCTTAAAATTGGGCAAAGCCCTGGGTAAAGCGCTGGAATCTTACCCGGAAGATACACGCGTCGTGATTTTAGGTACCGGCGGCATGTCTCACCAGCTACAAGGTGAACGGGCCGGCATTATCGATGTTGAATTTGATTTGGAATGCATGGACAAGATTGCCACCGATCCTGAATGGATGACCCAATTCAGTAATGCCGACATCATTCGTCGTGCCGGGAGCGAGGGTATTGAAACCATTATGTGGCTGGTGATGCGAGGCGCCTTAAAAGATGACGCCAAAGTCATTCACAAACACTACCACGCCCCCATTTCAAACACAGGTGCGGGTGTACTGGTGCTTGATAACCAGTAAACCGGACTCACTGGCCGGTGCCCCGGTCAGTGACTTTCTTCGTTGTTCATCATTTGTTTGAACAGCACGCCCGCTTTAGTGCGGTTGATCACTTCCAGTTTGCGCAATACCGCCGACACATGCTGTTTAACGGTAGACTCAGAAATATCCAGCTCGTAAGCAATCTGTTTGTTTAGCAAGCCATCCGCCATCATTTTCAGTACTTTGAACTGGTGAGGAGTAAGTTGGGCTAACTTATCGGCAAAGGCTTTGTCCTGCTGATTTTCAAGTTGAGAGATTGCATCGTTGATATTGCCGGGTAACCACTGCTCACCATCCAGCACTTTATTTACCGCATCGGCGATTTGCGGCAATGGTGTAGACTTCGGAATATAGCCACTGGCCCCTAAATCGATTGCACGACGAATGAGCGTTGGATCCTCTTCGGCCGAAACAATGACCACCAGCACGCTGGGGAATTGCGTACGTAGTTCAGTCAGTCCGGTCAGCCCTTCGTTGCCTGGCATGTTTAAGTCCAAAAATACCAGTTCAATTTCATCGTGTTCTTCTATCGCCTCATAGGCTTCAGAAAAGCTCGCCACTTCCAGAATACTGTCGCCTACGATATCCACCAGCGCCTGACGCATAGCAGCGCGAAATAAGGGATGGTCGTCAGCAATTAAAATAGTGGTATCCACAGAGTGTCTCTTTTTATTTATCTTTAAGCAGTTTACAGGAAAATGAGCAGAAATTAATAACCCGACTCACCACCCAAGCACATGCGCTTCACAAACAACAAAGCCAGCCAGGGGAAACCCCTTGGCTGACTCCTTATCTGTCGTTAGTACGTGTAGATTAGAAACGATAACCTACCGTCAACTGCACTGTCATTGGGTCACCATAGTATCCAATCAGAGTGGTATCGCCACCTAACCCCGGACCATAGCTGCCATCTTCGTTACGGGTGACAAAGTCATATCCACCTACCAGATATTCTTCGTCGGTCAGGTTTTTAGCGTGAATACCGCCGTACCAGTTACCTTCAACACTTTCCCAGTTCACGCTCAGATTAACCATTCCGTAAGCGTCCTGCTGAATCAGATCGCTGGTTTCAAACAGCAGATAGTCATCTCGGTAGTAGTAGTTAGCGTTAAAGGTAAACAAACCCATGTCAGTATCAAGATGATACGTGGCTGCCATATTCAATGTGTTTTCTGGTGTGCTCGCCAGACCAATCAGCGGCGGTACCGCATCGTTTTTCTTAATTTCGAAATCAATGAAACCGTAGGCCGCGGTTAATGTCAGATTGTCAGTTGCCACATAGGTTAGTTCAACTTCCAAACCTTTTGCTGCGGTTTCAGCGGCATTACGTAAACGCTGCTCTAACGCAGTTGGGTCATCGCTGCCGCCTTCAATACCAATGTACTGACGATCCTTGTGATCATAAGAGAACACGGTAACGTTTGCTCGGAAGCTTTCAGTCACATCGCTTTTCACACCTAACTCGTAAGAATCAACGACTTCTGGGTTTACACCTGGCTCGTTGACTGTCGCACGCGGGTTGAACGTTCCCGACTTAAAGCCCTGAGAGTAGCTGGCAAATACCATAGTGTCATCAGACACGGTGTATTCCAGACCAAGCCGTGGCGTAAAGCGAGACCAGCTTTGAACTGCCGGTGCATCAAGCGTACCATCACCATCGCCGTCGGCACCCAGTACTTGTGGCGTTAACTGGCCGTCCGGACGAACATAGCCCGGGATCCAGCCAGAATAAGGATACACATTGTCGAAGATCAGGCCATTGAATACGGTAGCCTGTTTTTCTTCGTCGGTATAACGTGCACCAACTGACACTGAAAAGTCGTTGGTAATGTCATAATTTAACTGACCATATACCGCCCAGCTTTCACTGTTGTTACAGCCCGATACTTCTCGGGTCAGGCCAGGCACTCCAAACGCGGCGCGACCAAGGAAACCAAGCACCGCGTCAAAGTTACCGCATGACTCACCATCATAAAGATAAACGCCACTCACGAAGGTATAGCTGTCGCCAACCAGGTTGGCCTGGATTTCATGGGTGTCGTTGGAGTCATCATATTCAGCTGGTACATCAAAAATATCCAGCGGCGTATTATCGAAGTCGATATTCGTTGGAGAGTAGCTTTCGCGATGTGAGCCCACGTATTTCAATTCGAAATCGTCGGTAACATCGTAGCGTAACAACCAACTGTAGCCTTCCAGTTCAACTTTATTCCAGGTAGGTAAACTGGTGTACGAATCAAATTTGGATTTTGGTACCGGGGCATCTGTCAGAATACTGGGTAGCAAGCGGTAACCGCCTTTTGCATTCGAGGTATCTTCTGTTTTATCCCAGCCTAAACGGAAAAACAACTCGTCAGTAATATGTGCTTCGAGGGTCAGGCGTGCTGCCCACAGGTCTTTGTTGTAGTTTTCCTTGTCCTGTCCTTCCAGCGCACTTTCCAGGTATTCCCCATAGCCATCGCGATTCAGGTTGGCATAACCAAATCCCAAGTACACTTTGTCATCCACTAATGGATACTGCCCTGTCACTTTTACGTCTGCCCGGGCGTAGTTACCCACCGTCCCTTCAATGTTGAAGGTTGGGTCACCGGTCATGTCTTTAGTCACATACTTAACTGCACCACCAATGGTGTTCTTGCCGTACAGCGTACCTTGGGGGCCACGTAGTACTTCGATACGCTGAACATCCAGTAGGTCAAGCACCGCGCCTTGCGGACGAGCAATGTAGACATCATCTACATAAATACCTACACCCGGTTCATAACCCCACAGTGGATCCTGCTGACCCAGACCACGAATAAACGCAGTCAGTGTTGAGTTAGTACCACGGCTGGTTTGCAGTGTGGTGTTCGGCGAGAATTGTTGCACTTCTGTTAAAACGCTAATGCCTTTTGATTCCAGTTCAACAGCGCCAATAGAGGTAATGGCTACAGGTACTTCCTGCAGGCTTTCCACCGTTTTACGCGCAGTAACTTCAATTTTTTCCAGCTTGCCCTTGCTCGCATCAACATTATCCGCATCTTGTGCCAGCGCAGTGGTACTGCCCAGGCAAGCAAGTGTTACGGCAGTGGCACATAGCGTGCGGGTGAACCCGTTGGTGTGTACAGTTGTGTGTTTCATATGGTGTCCCTTTTCTTGTGTAATTCAGTGTTCATGTCGTCTGAAGGGTGCGGTCGTTAATTACTGTAGAGAGTTTTAACATTTTCGTAACTAGTACCATCGTACTATGGGCAGATGAGCATATTCAGGCCACACTTTGCCTACTTTCTGAAGATCTGCGGTCACAGTATCTAATTAAAGGAAAGTAACAATATGTTGAGTTTACTAGGACTGGTCGGCGGACTGGGGCTATTAATAGTGCTGACAATACGGGGGATGAACCTGTTTATTGCCGCACCGTTATGTGCCCTGATTGTTGCGTTGACAAGCGGTTTACCGGTATTCACCGGTGACGCCAATTTTGTGGCCACCTACATGAGCGGGTTTGCAAATTTTATTGCAGCCTGGTTCTTCATGTTTCTGTTGGGCGCCATCTTCGGCAAATTTATGGAAGACACGGGCGCCGCTGACGCCGTAGCGCGCTGGATTGTGGGAAAACTAGGCTTCAAGCATGCCGTTGTAGCGGTTGTTCTGGCTTGTGCCATTCTGACCTACGGCGGTGTCAGCTTGTTTGTTGTCGCCTTCTCAGTTTACCCCATGGCGCTGAGCCTGTTTAAAGACGCTAACCTGCCCCGCCGTTTCATTCCGGCCACTATGGCCTTTGGCTCGGTGACCTTTACCATGACCTCGGCAGGCTCACCTGAGATACAAAACTGGATCCCAATTAAATACCTGGGCACGTCTCCGTTTGCAGCGTGGGAAGTCAGCCTGGTCGTGGCCATATTTATGGCATCCTTTGGCTACTGGTGGCTAAAACGTATGATTGGCAAAGCGGTTGCCAACGGCGAGGTATTTGAGGCGCGAGAGGCAGATCCTCAGGTGCCCATGCGCGACTTGCCTCATCCATTAACCGGCGTCATCCCGTTAATCGTGGTATTAGTGCTTAGCTTTATGTTGCACGATACGCTGGCTCAACTGGCGTTGATTGTGGCGTTAGGCGGCGGTGTTTTGACATTGATGATTATTAACTTCCAGTATTTCCATGATCTGTCTAAAGCCATTAATACCGGCACGACCGGCGCATTAGTGGCAATAGGAAATACCGCCGCGGTAGTCGGGTTTGGTGCTATTGCTAAATCGACGTCAGCTTTTCAGTCAACGGTTGAAGTGATGACCCATATTCCGGGTAATGAGCTCATTGGCGCCGCCATAGCGGTGAGTGTGATTGCAGGTTTAACCGGTTCAGCATCTGGCGGACAAGCTATCGTTCTGCCACTCATTGGTCAGCATTATATAGACCGTGGCGTAGAGCCAGAGCAGCTACACCGAATTGTGTCTATTTCATCGGGTGCGCTGGACTCTTTACCCCATAATGGTTACGTTGTAACCACTATTCGCGCAATCTGTCACGAGACCCACAAAGCCGCCTATGGCTCTGTTGCTGCGCTAACGGTCGTTGTACCGCTAATGGGTCTGGCAATGGCTATCGCGCTGTTCAGTATTTTTTAGGAGTAGTTCATGGCAAGGACTCTTGCACTTTGTTTTGCCGTTTTGCTAAGCGCGTGCAGTGTTGCCGCGCCAATACAATCAGAACCGCTGCTAACCACAAAACAGCGGTTCACTATGCCTGCGTATAAAACAGTTGGTGGACGCACGATTAAGCAATTACAGGTGGGATGGGAAAGCTATGGCAAACTGAATGCCGCGAAGGATAATGCTATTTTAATTACCCATTATTTTTCAGCGACGTCCCATGCCGCAGGTAAATATCACCCTGACGATGCCGCTCCCGGTTACTGGGATGCGATTATCGGCCCGGGCAAAGCCATCGATACCAATCGCTATTTCGTGATCAGTGTAGATAGCCTGGCAAACCTGAATGTACACGACAAAAATGTCATTACAACCGGCCCGGCGACCATTAACCCGGATACCGGAAAACCGTATGGTTTACGCTTTCCCGTCGTGACCATTAAAGACTTTGTGAATGTACAGAAAGCTGTTTTAGAAAGTCTGGGTATTAACAAATTACATGCGGTGATTGGTCCGTCTATGGGTTCAATGCAAGCCATTGAATGGGCGGCAAGTTATCCGGACTGGGTCCCGCGTATGATTTCCGTGATCGGTACCGGTGACAGTGATGCCTGGACAACAGCCGCACTGGAACAATGGGCCATTCCTATTCGTCTGGACAAAAACTGGGCAGAGGGAAACTACTACGATGGTGAAGCACCCGTTGATGGGCTGGCCGCTTCGCTAATGCTGATCACGCAACAAGCGTTAACCCCCGCCTTCTTTAATCAACAAGGCAGTAAGGTTGATTACCATCCGCTTGAAACCGGCCCGTTAAACAGCATTACTCAGCAACACTCCATTGTAAAATGGCTGGATAGCCGGGCACGCAGTCGCGCCGCCAAGATGGACGCAAACCACTTGTTATACCTGGTTAGAGCCTGTCAGCTGTTCATGGCAGGATACGGCGATAACCTGAAACAAAGCCTGGCAGCAGTAGAAGCAAAAAGCCTCTTTTTACCCGCCAGCACCGATTTACTTTTAATGCCTTACATGGCAGAAAAAGCACATAAACAGTTATTGGAAAATGGTAAGGACAGTCGTTACAGTGAGCTTTCCGGCCAGCTAGGTCATTTGGAAGGTGTGCTACGCATTGCCGAGCAAGCCGATACCATTCAGGCGTTTCTTCAGTATTAGGACCGTGACATGAAAAAATTAACCTACGTATTGCTTGGTGCAGCATTAACTACATCAACTGCCACCGTATTAGCCCAGGACACACTGCCTGCACTAAATCTGGATACCGCGCACCTGACCGTATCAGGTTTATCTTCTGGTGGTTACATGGCTACGCAATACCACATTGCCAACAGCGATAAAGTGATTGGCGCAGCCATGCTGGCATCCGGCCCGTACTATTGTGCTCAAAATGATATTAGCATTGCGCTCGGTCAGTGTGTGAATAAAGTAGACTCTCCGATCGATGTAAAGGCGCTCGGCACCCAGGCAAAAGCATGGGCGGAATCCGGCGCTATAGCACCTCTAAGCGGATTGAAAAACAGTAACGTTTGGCTGTTACACGGCACTGCAGACACCCGTGTAAACAGTAAAGTAAGCAATGCACTGTATGCTCAGTACCAACAATGGGTACCGGAAACTCAGCTTACTTACGTCAATGATCAACCCTTTGCCCATGTGTTCCCAACACAACAACAAGGCGGGAGTTGCACGGAGTCAAACTCGCCTTACATTGGTAACTGCGAATACGATGCCGCCGGCGAGCTATTGAGTGCGTTACTCGGCGATCTGACTGTACCGGATGAGATACTCACCGGAACCGTAGTGACGCTTGATCAACAAGCCATCGCTGGCGACAATGCAAGTACGCTTGGTGATGAAGCCTATGTCTATGTTCCTGCGGATTGCGCAGCCGGTGAAGCTTGTCGTATTCACGTTAGTTTCCATGGCTGTAATCAGTATGCGGATGCCGTCAAGATGGCATACGTTGAGCAAACCGGATTGAATCGCTGGGCCGACGATAATCAAATTGTTGTACTGTACCCTCAAACGAAAAAATCGCTCATGATGCCCATGAACCCTCAGGGGTGCTGGGACTGGTGGGGTTACACGGGTGACCAGTACGCCACCAAAAACGGACCGCAGCTAAAAGCGGTTGATGCATTAATTTCTCATCTTGCCAAACACTAAGGATTTTTCATGTCTTCATATAATGTATTCATTACCGGTGGTGCCAGTGGGATCGGTTTTGGTATTGCAGAGCGTCTTGCTTCCAAGGGCCACCATATTCTTATTGCCGATATTAATTTAGATGCTGCGACTGCGGCGGCAGATAAACTCACAGCCGCAGGTGGCAGCGCTCAACCGGTAGAAATTGACGTCACTGATGCAGCCGGTGTAGCCGCACTGCCAGAAAAACTAAAAGACACGCCGGTAGATATTCTGGTGAATAATGCGGGCATTCAGCATGTGTCTAAAATAGAAGATTTTCCGCCAGAGAAATGGCAATTGCTGATCAACATAATGCTGGTAGCCCCTGCCTTGCTCACTCAGGCTTTTCTGCCGCATATGCGCAGCAACAATTTTGGTCGCATCATTAATATTGGCTCTATTCACTCAGTGGTTGCCTCACCTTTTAAATCAGCCTATGTGGCGGCAAAACACGGCTTATTAGGTTTTTCCAAAACCATCGCGCTGGAAACCGGCGACTGCGATGTTACTATCAATACCGTGTGCCCGGCTTATGTCAAAACCCCATTAGTGGAAAAGCAAATAGCATCCCAGGCCAAGGAAAATGGCATTACTGAAGAGGACGTGGTCAACAAAATCATGCTCGAACCTATGCCTAAAAAAGCCTTTATCAGCCTGGAAGAACTTGGCGATACGGCCGACTTCCTGATCAGTAGTGCAGCCCGTAATATCACCGGTCAAACTCTCATCCTGGATGGCGGCTGGACCGCGCGTTAACTTTCCCACCGATATTTTGCCGGTGTATAGCAGATAGCATGTGCACCGGCTTTATTTTGCTTCACAGGTTATGTTAATGTCGCCCCAGTAAATGGGGAAATATTACACATGCCTTATAAAACCGTTGGACTTATCGGTAAAGCGGCCCACAAAGGGGCGCACGCCAGCTTAAACGCACTGGCCGACTATTTACGCGCTAAACAATGCACTATTTTGGTAGAAGAAACCGTAGCCGCAGAAATGGACTGCGACGACTTTACCGTTTGTGACCTTGTGACAATAGGAAAGCAAGCTGACCTCGCGGTTGTGGTTGGCGGTGATGGAAACATGTTGGGTGCAGCCAGGGTCCTGTCTCGCTTTAATATCCATGTGGTTGGCGTAAACCGGGGTAACCTTGGGTTTCTTACTGATATTCACCCTGACGAAGTCGTTCAGCAAATGGATCTTATCTACAATGGTGAAACCATTGTAGAGCAGCGCTTCCTACTGGAAGTGGAAGTCTATCGCCATGAACTACTGAAAAGTAATAACTCTGCAGTAAACGAAGTGGTACTTCACCACGGTAAAGTGGCACATATGATGGAATTCGAAGTGTTTATTGACGACCACTTTGTTTTCAGTCAGCGCTCTGACGGGCTCATTGTGGCCACGCCTACAGGCTCCACTGCGTATTCGTTGTCAGGTGGTGGTCCCATTCTTATGCCACACCTTGACGCACTGACACTGGTACCTATGTTTCCTCACACGCTGAGTAGCCGCCCTATTGTGGTAGATGCCAACAGCACCGTTTCCATGCGGGTATCCAAAGTGAACTCCGACAGTTTGCAGGTAAGTTGCGATAGCCACATTGTTTTGCCCGTATTGCCTGGAGATGAAATTCGCGTTCGCAAAGGTAATAACCGTTTGTCGATGGTCCACCCAAAAGACTACAACTATTTCAACGTATTACGTAAAAAACTGGGTTGGGGAAGCAAGCTGTACTAGGGGCTGCTGATCTTCGCTGTATCATTTTTGTTCTATATAGAAGCGTTTTAATCGCGAAACAGGCCTGCAGGCATAGTCATTCTACGTCAAAGGACTGTGACAAAAAGTAAAACGCTTATATGACGAACCCGAAGGGCAGCGTTGAGTATACCGATTAAAAAATAACCTTGCATCTGAGTGTCGGGTTCTTAATACTGGTAACATTATCAGTATCTTGGCGATATAAATGGATTTATTAAAGCCTGGCGATGCAGCCAAATTTCTCAAGGTGTCGGCACTTTCTTTACGGAAGTGGACGCGACAAGGAGAACTCCCCTTCCAAATTACACCGGGCGGTCATCGCCGATATGTAAAATCTGACCTTTATGCCTTCGCGAAAATTAAGGGACTACCGGTAAGTGACCCCTTGTCTTCCGACCACCCTTCTACGCTGCCAGTGAAAGCTATGCAGTCGTTAAGCCTGTTAATTGTAGACAGCAACCGAAGTCGGGCGACATCATTTAAATATATGCTGGAAAGTCACGATACCAGTTGGCAGGTAGATGTTGTTCACGACGGGTTTGAAGCGGGTATACAGGTACATGAACATAAACCGGATGTATTAGTAACGGCGTTAGCGCTTCCAGGGCTGTCAGGTGCGAGCCTGATCAAAAACATCAAAGCCATTGCCACGTTAAAGCACATTCATTTAATCGGTATGTGTGATCACAATAACGAACAGCAAAAAGACGATTTTCTTTCCGCCGGAGCAGAAGCCATCGTGCCATTACCCTGTAGTCAACAAACATTAATTGCCTTGCTGGAGTCCAGATTAAAGCCGGTTTCAGCAAAGCCTTAACAACAGTTGGTAGTGGTATTTGACACACCTTGCAAAGAAATATCGCTTGCACATGAAGTACATAGTAGTAAACATGTTTACTCTTTAAAACGCGAAAACGTTGAGACTTCCATTTGCTTAATTTCAACACAATTTCCCTGCGCTTTTCTCATCACATCTTGTTCAGTAACTTAAGTCTTGCCATACCGGAACAACGAGCGGTGATCACGGGTGAAAATGGCAGTGGAAAAACAACCCTGTTGATGTTGGCCGCGGGATTAATCCAGCCGGATTCTGGTGAGATTCAGTTTAGAAATGAATCTGTGAATACCATTTCCAATAAAACCCGAATTGGAATCAGCGCAAATAAAATCGTGTTGCCGACGTTTTTTACTGCACGGGAACTGCTGGCTTTTCACTGTAGCATGCATACATGCAAGCTCGATTTAACGCTGGCCGACGCGCTGGGTTTAACCCCCTTTCTGCACACCAAGGTGACGGATCTGTCACTGGGGAATTACAAAAAGCTTAGCCTGCTTACCGCCTTGCTGCATCAGCCGGAACTACTGTTACTTGACGAGCCAACAAATGGGCTGGACGATGACGCCCGCGATGCCATGAACGGCATACTGAACAATTTCTCCGGGCAGATAATCATTGCAAGTCACGACACGGCATTACTTACTGTCCCCATTGAGCGGGAAATTTCGATGCAGCAAGTCCGATGCAACGTCTAAAACAGTACTGGTCATTTCGGCTTGCCCAATATCAACAACATCTGCAAGCCTGGCTTAACAGCATAAAACAAGCTGCCGCCGGTATAGTGTATTTATTTCCAATGGCATTACCGGCCCTTTTTTTACTGCCTTTACTGGCGCTGGGGGTGATAGCAGATGCGGAAACACCCGTTTATCAATACAGTCTGGCACTGTGGGGATTTTTATTGCTTACCCATAGCTGGGTAACACTTCAGAAAGAAGGAATACTGGCTGAGCCGGTCACACATTACGACAGTAGCCTGCCACTTACATCATTACAGCGCAGAGCGACCACTACCCTGCTAACGCTTTATGCTGCGCATGTCTTTATTACCGGCCCAATATTGCTGTTTTTCATTATGGCATTGGGTAATGCCGAACGACTACTGACCCAGCCTGCAACGGACACTTTCTATCAATTGTTCCCGATAGCAGCAACAAGCCTTCTCACGGTATTGATTATTGTTCTGGCATTATTTCGTCGTTACCCACTGTTTGGTTTAATCATTGTTCCGTTGATTCTTATGCCATTTACAGGGCTGATTTCGAAGCCTTTATTAGTTCTCATTTGGGGTACATTACTGGTAATTGAACAGCGGATTCCCGCTGTTCCCTATCGCTTTGGGTGGTTACCCCGAGGCCTCATCCGATTGTATATTAACGCCGATATCGACCAGCCCAATAAGGGCATGCTGCGGCTTATATCGCTTCTCATTTTAATGATAGGCACTCGGGTATTCATGCAGTCGGTTGCCGCCGAGGCTGCGAACGCGGCAGGGTATTTTTTCAGTTTTCTAGTAGGTATTTTAATGGCGAGTAAATTAATAGATACACTGGAAATCAAAGCTCGCTATCAACACTACTTGAATACACTCCCGACAAACAGAAAAACACCGCTATTGAGCGCCCTGGTATACAGTACCTTTTACTGTATACCGCTAATGGCAATTGTGATGTGGTTTGATGCCTTTGCGTTACATCACTGGTCTGTTCTTGCGGTAATATTCATTTCAACAAAAACAGGTATCTTACTGAATAAAAATTATTTTTTAATATTCCCTTGTTGTACTGCCTTACTGTTGTGGTGGCTATTTTAAAATAATTCCACAGTCAACACTTTACATCGCCAAAATACTGTATATATTTACACGTACTGTATAAACATCGAGTTAGTTATGTTATCTCATCTTTCGGTTAAAAATTTTGCGGTCGTCAAAGAAGTCAATATAGCATTTGAGTCAGGAATGACCGCAGTAACGGGTGAAACCGGCGCGGGTAAATCCATTGCTATTGATGCACTTAGCCTGTGTATGGGCGAACGCGCAGATGCATCGGCAGTGAGAAAAGGTGCCGACAAAGCCGAAATCATCGCTTACTTTTCATTGCTGGACAGCCCGAAAGCCAGAGAATGGCTGGACGAAAACGAACTGGTACTCGATGACGATGCGAACACTTGCTTCATCCGCCGACTTATTTCAAAAGAAGGCCGATCTAAGGCATTCATAAACGGCGTGCCTGTTGCATTGCAACAACTTAAACAACTTGGCCAACACCTGATTGCTATTCACGGACAGAACACCCACCTGCAATTATTGAAAGAAGATGTACAGCGTAAACTGGTCGACGATTTCGCGGGGAATGCCAAAGTGTTGGATAAGACCCGCGCTGCCTATCAACAACGGCAGTCACTGGCAAAAGAACTGGCGAGGCTTGAGGAAGCGGCCCAACAACGCGCAGATCGCGAGCAATTGCTGAGCTACCAGGTTTCAGAGCTGGACGAATTCGCCCTGGAAGATGGCGAATTCACTGAACTAGAGGCTGAACATAAACGTTTAAGTAACGGACAAACGTTACTGGAACAGGCACAAATGAGCTTTTACAACCTGTACGAGTCAGACGAGTTTAATGCACTGAAAGCCATTCAGACCAGTATGGATAAGCTTGCAGACTTACAGGACCATGACCCGGCTCTTGCCCCCATTGTGACTATGTTAAACGACGCCTCGATTCAGGTAGAAGAAGCCGCCCATGAACTTCGTAGTTACTGTGATCAGTTAGAGATCGACCCGCTGCGATTACAACAGGTTGAAAAGCGCTACAGCCTAGCACTGGAGTTAGCCAGAAAGCATCAGGTGATGGCAGAAGACCTTTATTCCTATCATCAAACGCTAAGCGAAGAGCTGACTAACTTAAATGCTGACAGTGAGAGATTGGACGAATTAAATGCCGAGCTTGAAGTTGCTCATCAGGCGTTTTTAGAAGCAAGTAAAGTATTGTCGGAAAGCAGACTAAACGCAGCAGGAAAATTAGCGGAACAAGTACAATCGCAAATTCGTACGTTAAACATGCCTCATGCTACGTTTACCATTGAGGTGAACTACAACATCACCGCTAAACCCACTGCAATTGGCATGGATGACATTGGGATGCTTGTTTCTACTAACCCGGGTCAGGCAGCCGACAGATTAGACAAAGTGGTTTCAGGCGGTGAGTTATCACGTATAGGCCTTGCACTGCAGGTAATAAGTCGTGACAGTGACTTAACGCCAACGCTGATTTTTGACGAAGTCGATACGGGTATTAGCGGGCCAACGGCATCTATAGTCGGTCAGTTACTCCGCCGACTCGGAAAAGAAAATCAGGTAATGTGTGTGACCCACTTACCTCAGGTTGCCGCACAGGCGCATAACCAACTGTTCGTAACCAAGACCACCGACGGAAGCGAAACTCAAACACATATTCTGGCATTAACAGAACAAGCCAGAATTGACGAGCTGGCGAGACTGCTGGCGGGAGATAAGATCACCCCGAATGCACTGGCAAACGCTCGCGAACTTTTAGAAAATGTCCAACCGAACTAATTGATGTTTTGAGGGTCGAAGTTGACGTACTGGCACGGAGCGATTAGCATGCTCAACGTCCAGTATGTCTATCTCGCCGGGTATTTATACAATTCCTGGTAGTCTAGGCCCACTATAACGATTACAAACTGTTTTAATTGGATTTTTCTGTTAATGAAGCTGTCTCACCTGATTGTTGTGCTTTCGCTCACTGTGTTTACCAGTGCTTGTTCAAACTGGATTTATCGTATTGATATTCCCCAAGGTAACTTCCTTGACGAAAAAGACGTCAAAAAATTGCGTATCGGTATGACCAAAGAACAGGTTGAGTTTGTACTAGGACGCCCTATTCTTAAAGATGCCTTCGATACAGACACCTGGTACTACTACTACGAAATGAAGCGCGGTATGAAGAAACGCGGTGAAGACTTCGAGAAGCAAATGGTCATTACGTTCGTGGATGAGAAAGTCAGTACGGTGACTGGCGATTTCGAACTGTCAGAAGACTTTAATACACCACTGGATCAGGAATAGCGACTTCCTGAACACATTCTGAAAAGCGGCTATATGCTGCTTTTTTTATGGTCAGTGATATCTGTACTCATTAATAACCTTAAAACTGTATTATTTGATTACAACCGTTATTCTTTGGGCGGAACAATGTCGAATTTATGAATCGCTATCCAACCATCGATGTACATGGTTTTGGGTCGCCTCGCGGCATACACTATTCCCTTTTCAATGAATTCCTCAACCTGCTGTGTCGTGAAGGTCAGGGGGTCAACTCTAAAAAAATTACGTCGCATAGCCGCGTCAAACTGTACATGCTTTCGCGGAGACACCGGTGTGGTATGTGCGATATTTCCGACTTTGAATACGAAGTTGTCGTCATTAACCGTTAGTACCTTCAGTGGAATATAACGGTAAATGGGATCTGACCCCGGATTAATCTGATAGTAATCAACGAACAAGAAATCATTGCGCTGAAGAGATTGGTATACACGCACACTTTCCTGTTCAGCGCGATATTCCATTACCACATAAACCACCAATCCCAATAATAACAGTGTTGTAGTAACGTGAGATTTAACCGCATTCGTTAACACCGTAGTGAGATGATGAAGCACCTGCATGAAATTGACAGACTGCCTGCGTCCTTTTGCATATAGCGGGGATAGACGATAAACCATGTTTGCTCCAATTCCATTTTAAGCCTGCTACTTTTTACCCTAATGCACACAGTCTAAATAGCAAGGAGTTTTATGCATGCAGCCATGCAGTTCCTCAAGTAAAAAATGTTTCTATTGACACACCTTGTAAAGAATTCAACATCTGTTTTCATCTGCGCGAGTGTTAAAGTGCTCATAATAAATATAACGGGCAAACACTTATGCAACACACCAAAAAACACATGCTTCGTACACTTACGCTAGCAGTCGCAATCTCTGTCACTTTATCAGGCTGCGTTATACACGTTGGTGGTAATCACCAAAGTGATGATTTCTCTGGCAGTGTCAGTAAGGTATTCGGCGGCATAGATATTGACGATCATCGTACTGTCACCGATTTATCAACCGTAAATGGCGGTATCGAGTTAGGGGATCACGTAACGACCAATGCGATTAGTACAGTGAATGGCGGTGTGAGTATTGGCGAACACGGAAATGTGACATCTATTGGCGTGGTTAACGGTGATGTTGAAAGTGACGGCCACCTTACTGTAAAACTTGACGTAACCACTGTTAATGGTGACATTCACTTGAACAGTCACTCAAAAGTGGGCGGCAATCTGACCACCGTTAACGGCGATATGACCGCTGAAAACATAATGGTTGGAGGTAGTCTTGAAACGGTAAATGGCGATATTCAGATTACTGGTCACAGCCAGATAGACGGTGATATTACCTTTAAACGCCCTAACAAAAACAAGGGTAATGATACGCCAAGTCTGCATTTAGGCGATCATGTCATGCTGGCTGGCAATATTATTTTAGAAAGAGACGTAAATTTAACGATCCCAGATAGATTAAAATCCCGTGTTTTATGGCAGAATTCAGACCAGTAATGATTAACTTACGGGTTTTACACAATGGATTTCAATGCGTTTAGTGTTACCAATAGCCAGGGTCAATCGATATCTCTGTCTGATTACGACGATAAGGTCTTACTGATCGTTAACACGGCAAGTAAGTGTGGCTTTACCCCACAATATGATGGTCTGGAGGCACTTTATAAGGAATACCAAAGCATGGGACTGGAGATTATAGCCTTCCCCTGCAACCAGTTTGGAAAGCAGGAGCCCGGCGATAATGCCGCTATTCAGGAATTCTGTTCGCTAACATTTGATGTGACCTTTCCGGTTATGGCAAAAGTCGATGTTAATGGTGAAAACACCATTCCACTCTATGACTACCTGAAAAAAGCAGCGCCTGGCGTGTTAGGCACACAAGGTATTAAATGGAACTTCACAAAGTTTTTGGTGAGTCGCGATCGTAAAACAATTAAGCGTTACGCACCGAAAGACAAGCCCGAAGCGCTTAAAGCCGATATTGAAAGCATGCTAAATATTTAGTCGTTCTAATGGAGATGCGGTTCGTACTTAGCACCGCATCTTGCCGTCCTCCTCAGCTCTCGCGCATTCCTTTTTTCGCAGTTTATCCTTATTCGTCTGGCACTGGTCGAATCTTCTTTGTTAACACACTAATAACAGTTGTCGGTGATACCTGCTATGTTAGTCTGGAAAAATAACAATAACGCACCAAGACAAGAGAGCCTAAAATGAAAGCGCTTCCAGCTTATGCTATCCCCCTGTTACTATTGGGATTATCCTTCCACACACACGCCAACGACAATCAGCTCACCGAACACGAAAAGCAACAAGGCTGGCAGTTACTTTTCGATGGGAAGTCAATGTCTCACTGGCGAACTTACCAAAAGCAAGACATCAGTCCCAAATGGCAAATTGAAAACGATGCCATTACGCTAACCCAGGGCGGTGCTGGCGATATTATCACCCGGCAACAGTTCGATGACTTTGAGCTCATGCTGGATTGGAAGATTTCTGAAGCAGGCAACAGTGGTATTTTTTTCCTGGCAGATGAAACCGGTAAGTACGTATTCTCCCATGCACCGGAAATTCAAATCATTGACAACGAAAAGCACGCAGACAGCAAACTCGACACCCACCGTTCAGGCTCACTTTACGATATGGTTGCAGCCCCCGAAACAGCGTATAAGCCTGCGGGAGAATGGAACACCGTAAAAATTTCACTGGACGACGGCGTACTGCAAGTATGGCAAAACGGCGTGATGACCGTGCATATTGTGATGCACTCTTCAACCTGGGACAAGCTGGTCGCGGCCAGTAAATTTGCCAACTGGCAGGGATTTGCAGAGCAATCCAAAGGGCACATTGGCCTGCAGGATCATGGCGATAAGGTCGCTTTCAAAAATATTAAAATCCGGGAGTTACCCTAATGGCAAAGTTTGAACATGAGGTACTCGTAGTAGGCTCAGGTGCAGGTGGTGCAATGGCTGCCTATGAACTGACCAAAGCCGGTATTAAGGTGCTATTACTCGAAGCAGGCCGGGACTACGATCCTAAAACCGAAACGCCAATGTTTAAACGTAACGCCGATGCGCCACTCATGGCATCAGGCAATGCGGACAAAAACTTTGGTTACTACGACGCGACCGTCGATGGCGGCTGGTCAGTCCCTGACGAGCCGTACACTACCGATGATGAATCTGAATTCCTATGGTGGCGTGCTCGTATGTTGGGTGGCAGAACGAATCACTGGGGTCGCTATTCATTGCGATTCAGCGAACATGATTTTAAGGGAAAATCCAGGGATGGTTTAGGCGCGGACTGGCCTTTTGAATATAGCGACATTGCCCCCTGGTACGACAAAACGGAACAACTGGTGGGCGTTTGCGGCACCAATACAGGCCTGGACGATATGCCCGACTCGGCGCCAGGCGTCTTACAACCGCCCCCAAAACCCCGGGTACCTGAACTACTTGTGGCAGCTGCAGCTAATAAACTGGGTATTAAAGCCGTGCCTATGCACCGCGCTGTACTAACCCGACCGAAGGACGAACGTGCAGCCTGCTTTTATGCAACACCGTGCGGACACGGTTGTTCAATTGGCGCCGCATTCCAAACCACAACGTCGCTGTTGCCCATGGCACAAAAAACCGGGAACCTCAAAGTACTCACCAATGCCATGGTAAAACACGTAGACACCGATAATACCGGCAAGGTAACCGGCGTTACCATTATTGACAAAACGACCAGCGAGGCCAACGCAATATCAGCCAGGGTGGTCATTCTGGCCGCCAGCGCCTGTGAAAGCGCGCGAATCATGTTGAACTCATCCTCTGAACACCACCCGAACGGACTGGCGAATTCCAGCGGACAGCTTGGCCGAAATTTAATGGATTCAACAGGTGCGGGTTTAGGTGCTACCATCCCGGCTCTGCGGAACCGCCCCCGATACAACGAAGATGGGCATACCGCCAACCACTTATTCATTCCATGGTGGGGGCATAAAGCGCAAGCAAACGGCGAACTGGATTTTCCCCGTGGCTATCACTTTGAAATCGGCAGTGGTTTTCGCGAACCAGGCGCCTGGGTGTCCGGCAACTTCAAGGGGTACGGTCAGGATTTAAAAGACGAAGCCAAATCTAACTACGGCGCATCAGTGTATTTCGCATTACGCGGTGAAATGTTACCTAACCCGCATTGTTACATGGATATCGACCCTGAAGTGACTGACAAGTGGGGAATTCCCGTAGCACGTTTCCATTGGAAATGGTCTGAGCATGAGTTAAATCAGGTGGCACACGGTCTGCAAACTGCAAAAGATATTCTGGAGACCATGGGCGCAACCGTTGGCGAATTGCCGTCTCCGGAACAAGCCATAGCCAAAGGCGGCCAAATTATCCACGAAGTGG
This sequence comes from Aestuariibacter sp., assembly GCA_017794925.1. Taxonomy (GTDB): domain Bacteria; phylum Pseudomonadota; class Gammaproteobacteria; order Enterobacterales; family Alteromonadaceae; genus Alteromonas. The sequence continues at coordinate 3,943,197 of CP051238.1, forward strand.
GGACGGCACGTATGGGCGCTTCGAAAGAAGACTCTGTCACTAATCAGTGGGGCCAAACATGGGATTGCCCCAACCTGTTTGTCATGGACGGTGGCGTATTCGCTTCAAACCCACACAAAAACTGTACGCTGACCATTTTGACACTGGCAATGCGAAACGCAAACTGGCTGACCAATCAGCTAAAACAAGGAGCCTTGTAGCATGCAAAACACAAACTCCACAACGATGATGCCCGCCATGAGCCGCCGACAGTCATTGAAGCTGTTTGGCCTGATGGTTGCGGGTGCCGCCTTACCAGGACTGGCAGCCTGCACCAGCTCAACCTCAGCAGAGTCAGCTATAGCAGGCTCAACGGCTCAAACAGGGCATTGGCCAACAATCGAGATCAAGCCTATTGTGCTTGAAGGCTACGGAAAAGATCCGAATCTGATCATTCCCCCGACCTCGCCCTGGCCCAAAACGCTAACCGAAACACAGTTAAACATTGTGGGCCGCCTCAGCGAGATATTGGTCCCAAAAGACAACGAGCAGCCTGGCGCATTGGAAATTGGTGCTCCGCATGTGGTTGATGAATGGGTCAGTGCACCCTATAGCGGTCAACAACACGATCGCGACACGATATTGCGTTTGCTGATTTGGCTGGACGAAGAGGCCCAGTTGCACCATGACATGTCATTTATGGGTCTTGAGAAGGCTGCGCAAATGGCGATTTTGGATCGCATTGCATATGGCACAGACGAGGCCCCTGTGGAATATCATCAACCGGCACAGGCCTTTGACAGATTGCGCAAGCTCATACTCGCAGCGTATTTTTGCTCAGCTCCAGGGAGCAGGGAAATTGGCTATATGGGTAATGTTGCCATTGCGGGGGATTACCCAGGACCTACCGATGAAGCCATGGCTCATCTGGATGAAGCCCTGGCATCCCTTGGGCTGACCGATTATGCCTACTCTCCGATAGGGGAATAAATCAGCGCACAATTGCGGTATAACGTAACGAACGGACTCCAGTCCGTTCGTTTTCAACCCTTATTGCTCCTCAGGAGCAGAATGAGCGGCTATGCTTTGCTTGTTTTTCACGACAAGGGTACCCGCTAACATGTCGTGCCAACCCTGCTTTTTTTTGTCGATCCCAACCCAAATCAAACCAAGAAATAATGGAATAGCTGACACGTAATAAGCCAGATAGCGACCAATATATTGCCCTTTGGAGGGTTGCCCTCCGGTCTTTGCATCGACAATCGACAATTTCAACATCATTTTGCCCGGCGTGGCTGAACGGTAAATCCAGAAAATAATGATAGCTACAGCAGGGAGTAAATAATTCAATACCACATCCCAAAAGCCCAGAAAATAACTCTGACTTGTCCAGTACTGTATGCCATAAATAGCCGTCATGAGCGGCGAAATGACAATTAGCAACAAAATCGAATCAATGATCGCTGCCCCTACCCTCACCCAAAAACCAGCATATTCGTGTTCGCTCATAAGATTCCTTAAAATTACGCTTCCTGATGTAAGTCGTGTATCGACTCTCTTTACCACATACTCTCATTTCGAACATAAGGCTGACAATTAAATATCTACCTTTTCCATGTTTATCTTTTTAATGTTACTAAGCAAAATCAACCACATGAACGAAATTCTGATTAACTAACAATGGGTTGTTTAAAGCGTTTACCGGGAAATACTATGTATATTGCTAATTTCTTTCCATCCACTTGCCATTATTCGCCATAGTTTGCTCTTACATCTCCATGTTCAGAGCAACGCAGTGACATTTTTTATTGATTGAATATTCCCAATGTTCATTCAACGACTGTCACTATGTATCCCAAACGTATCCCTAAACACCTGATATTTGATCCTCAGCCCAAACGAAGATCCAAAGCCTGGATTTGGTGGCTGATTGGCTTAGCTCTCACTGCTGTCATTTCTGTTTTCAGCATTGATGCTTTAGCAACCCCTTACAATCAGAATCATGCTGGCGAATTAAGACTAACCAATGAAAACGGTCAGACACTGCCGTCATTGCACCTTGAGACGACAGTGAACGCAGCCATCAATGGACTAGTCGTGACCACGGAGTATGTTCAACGCTTTAAAAATAACTCCGATCACTGGGTTGAAGGCGTTTATGTTTTTCCGCTACCTGAGATGGCCGCAGTTCGTCACATGGAAATGCAAGTCGGAGAACGACGGATTGTCGGGGAAGTTAAAGAACGAAACACCGCTGAAGCGCTCTACAAAAAGGCCCGTTCAGAAGGCAAACGAGCCGCTATTACAACACAACAGCGCGATAACTTGTTCACACAAAAGGTTGCAAATATTGCTCCACATCAGGAAGTAGAAGTCACACTCAGTTTTATCGATACAGTGAAGTATCAGGCAGGCGTGTTTGAATGGCGATTGCCCACCACTCTCACACCTCGTTATATTCCCGGTATATCACTGCCTGCCGAAGGCGAGAACGAGTTAACAACAAACGCCATTAATACCAATTCATTTGGCTGGGCCACAGCAACCGATCAGGTGCCAGACGCGCCGCAAATAACGCCAACAATGACTCCCCCACCTGAATACGGATTGACAAATCCACTACGGTTAACTATCTCGCTTCAAAGCGGTATTGAGCTCGCGTCAATCCAAGGGCTTTACCACAATTTTGAAATGAATAAAGAGGCCGACTATTACAACATTACTTTGCAGCATGATGTTGTCGAAATGGACCGGGATGTTGTGCTCCAGTGGAGGCCTGTCTTATCGGCGCAACCACGTGCAGCGGTTTTCCAGGAACAAGTCGATGGTGAGACCTATGCGATGGTGATGATGGTCCCTCCGAATGCACCCACCACACACGCATTGCCCAAAGATATTATTTTTGTTATCGACATATCCGGCTCTATGCAGGGCAACTCGATTATTCAGGCGAAATCCAGTTTGCAGCTCGCGATAGACCAATTAGCCCCCGAAGATAGGTTCAACATTATCGCCTTTAGTGATCATTTCAGGGTATTCAATGATCGCACGGTATCTGCCAGCGAGGATCTCAAACACATTGCGTCTCAATGGGTGTCGGCATTAAATGCAGACGGCGGCACAGAAATGTATCCTGCGTTGCGTGAAGCTTATCAACAAATGCGAGATCCAGAACGATTACAGCAAGTGGTATTTATTACTGATGGCGCCATTGGCAACGAAGAAATGCTGTTTGAGTTAATCACTGAACCTGACAACAACGCGCGCTTATTCACGGTAGGAATCGGCAGCGCTCCGAACGCTTTTTTTATGGCTAAGGCAGCTCAGTTAGGACGGGGTAGCTATGAACTTATTGGCTACCGCGACGATGTTCACGGCAAGATGTCCCGTTTATTTAACAAACTGAATCACGTTGCCGCAACAAACATCAACATAGATTGGCCTCAAGAGGTTGAACCTTATCCATCTCAGTCAGCAGACTTGTTTCACTCAGAGGCATTACTGGCTTTTGCCAAATTATCTCGCCCTCTGCAAACCTTAGCTATTTCCGGTAATACCGCCCAGCAGTCATGGCAAACTACAATAGCTGCAAGTGGCTCGCCCTCAGCCTCGGGTGTAGGCACGTTGTGGGCCAGACACAAAGTTGCCGACATCGAAGACCAAGCCAGGCGTGGCAGCATATCGGCAGACAATGTTCGTAACGCTGTTTTAGATGTTGCACTCACTCACAGCCTGTTAACCCGCTTCACCGCGTTTATTGCCGTTGATGAAACGCCGGTAAGGCCACAATACTTACCCTTATTTGGTGAAAGTATTGCCAATGTCATGCCTAACGGCTCAGTTCAACAACCCATGCAATTTGCCAATACCGCCACTTCTGCAACACTCTCCCTATGGATGGGTATTTGGGGCTGCCTTGCTCTGTTTATTTTGCATATCAACAAAGTGCGTGAAAGATGAATTCAACACAAACGCCTGTTTTGTCTGACCGAGTTAGATCTGTCATCCACCTGAAATCCCTGACGACAATACTGCTGTGTGTCTTCATTGCGGTTAATTTGGGACATACTGCCTGGATCAAAGGCAAAGCAATGGTTGCCCAGTACTTAATCGCTGACGCCTGGCAGCAAACGGTAATCACAGGAGAAAAAATAAAACCCTGGTCATGGGCCGACACCTGGCCGGTCGCTAAGCTCGAGTTCCCTACACTGAAAGAGTCCCTGTATGTGTTGGCGGGCAGCAATGGCACCAGCCTGGCGTTTGGGCCGGGCCTTGCCGATGGCACTGCCTTGTCAGGTCAACAGGGAGCGGCGATCATTCATGGACACAGGGACACACATTTTGCACTACTTGAAAACCTGAGCATCGGCGATACTTTCAACGTTCAGGAGCCTAACGGCCACTGGCAAGACTATTCCGTTTCTGAAATTCACATCGTCGATACTCGCTTAACTCTGTGGTACATCGATCCTAGCCTGCATACCCTGCAAATGATCACCTGTTATCCGTTTAACAGTAGTAACCTGAATCCCCCACTTCGGTATGTGGTTGTGGCGCAAGCTACATCGGCAACTCCTTAATCAGGTTGGCTAACTGTTACTGCGAAGCCTGATGCAAGCAATACTTGAAAGTGGGTTAATCAACACTACTTACTTTTAATGAAGCGCGTAACTTACCTCTCTCTTTGGCTCCTTTTCCTGTCAGTAATCTGGGAAATTACTGATGCGCACCCCGTTGCTGCAAAACACTCGCTTCACAATGCAGATGTTTCCCAAATCGCCCACAGTGAAGCAGCTGATGCGAAAACAAGTGATATTGCGCCGGTGCTTTATTATCTGAAGCACACTATCGACTGGCTAACATTGTTGCAGCCATTCCCTTCGCCAGACCAGCAAACGCAACTACCTCCCGTCCCTATAAACAGTCAGCTTAATACCTATATCGCCCTTATTACTCACCTGTATTTTCAGAGCTCGTTAAATCCGCATTCCTTTCGTCGCTAAGTTATCTGGTCATGTGGCTGGTTCATTCTATTGGAAAGGAAACATTATGGATTTTTCGTATTCTATTTATCTACCTATTTTGGTCTGGTTAGCGTTTGCCTGCCTGACGTGTCTTTTTATTTTTTTGTATCGCTTGGCTAAGAAGCGCAAAGGCGCAGCACTGGCAATTGGCCTGTTTGTGCAAATGATGCTGCCCGATCCCAAAATCGAACATACCATTGAGTGGATTGCGGAATCGAAAGAACAGCGCGGAAAGAAACAATCTTTAAACCAGGATGATCGCTAAATCTTTCATTCACAAATGACACTAATTTGTTACCCGGTACACATCCACGATGTGTACCGGGTAACAAACCATGAACAAATCTCATCCATCAATGAAATAAAACCATTTTTTTTCATAATTCATACCGCGTATAACGTTCACCATGCTCTTGTTGCTGCCCGATATTGTCATTGAGGCGAGCTAAAACCCAGAGAGCAAGGAATAGTTTTAGGTTTTATCTCAGATAAAAAACGAGCGGAACACCATGAATACCGAATTTACGTTCACCCTTAAAAGCGTCAGTTTTGACGAGAATTATCAACCAGCGGACAATACCCGAATCACCACGAACTTTGCGAACCTGGCACGCGGTGTAAAGCGTCAGGACAACCTTCGCAATGCGTTGCGCATGGTAAACAACCGCTTTAATGCACTGGCCAATTGGGACAACCCCAATAGCAACCGGTATTCAGTTGAGCTCGATATTATCTCGGTTGAAATGGATGTTGCAGGCAGCGGTGAAAGCTTCCCGTCAATCGAAATCCTGAAAACGAACATCGTCGATCATGTCACCAATGAACGAATTGAAGGCATCGTGGGCAACAACTTCTCATCTTATGTACGGGATTACGATTTCAGTGTGTTACTACAGGACCACAATAAAGATAAGGCGCAGTTCAGTGTACCGGGTAACTTTGGCGAATTGCACGGTAAGTTATTTCAACACTTTGTGAATTCAAAGGCGTACAGGACACATTTTAAAAAGCTACCGGTTATTTGTTTAAGCGTTTCAGATAACAAAGTATATCGCCGCACTGAAAATCACCATCCGATTCTGGGCTATGAATACCTGGCCAATGAGTCTTCCCTAACCGAGCAATACTTTAAAAAGATGGGCCTCAGTGTGCGGTACTTTATGCCGCCTGACAGTGTGGCACCACTGGCGTTTTATTTCTTTGGTGATCTGCTGAACGACTATACCAACCTCGAGCTCATCAGCACAATTAGCACCATGGAAACATTTCAGAAGATCTATCGCCCGGAGATCTACAACGCCAATGCGGTTGCCGGTAAGTGCTATCAGCCAAATCTGAACAATGGCGACCACTCCACTACGCAGATTGTGTACGACCGGGATGAACGGAGTCGTTTGGCAATCGCTCAGGGCAAATTTGCCGAAGAGCACTTTATTAAGCCGTACCAGACCCTACTTGCGCAATGGTCTGCCACTCACGCCTAACTTCTATTGCGAGATAAATGATGAAAACATTGTTACCCACATCAACAGCAGGCAGCTTACCTAAGCCATCCTGGTTAGCTGAACCTGAAACACTCTGGTCCCCCTGGAAATTGTCTAACAGGGAGCTGGCAGAGGGTAAGCAGGATGCTTTGCGACTAACACTCCAGGAACAACAGCTCGCTGGGGTTGATATAGTGAGTGATGGAGAACAAACCCGTCAGCACTTTGTCACAACCTTTATTGAACACCTAAACGGTGTGGATTTTGAACACCGTAAAACAGTCAATATTCGCAATCGATATGAGGCGAGTGTCCCTACTGTAGTTGGCCCGGTGTCACGTTCAAAGTCCGTTTTTGTCGAAGATGCAAAGTTTCTTCGTCAGCAAACCAGTAAACCTATTAAATGGGCGTTACCCGGTCCTATGACCATGATTGACACCCTTTACGATGATCACTACAAAAGCCGTGAAAAACTAGCCTGGGAATTTGCCAGCATTCTCAACGAAGAGGCCAAGGAACTCGAAGCGGCGGGTGTAGATATTATTCAGTTCGATGAACCGGCGTTTAATGTATTTTTTGATGACGTCAACGATTGGGGAATTGCCGCATTAGAACGCGCCACTGAAGGATTGAAATGCCAGACAGCAGTACATATTTGTTATGGCTATGGCATTAAAGCCAATACCGATTGGAAAAAAACATTGGGGGTAGAATGGCGACAATATGAGGCCGTATTCCCGAAGTTACAACAATCGAGTATCGATATTATTTCATTAGAATGTCATAACTCACATGTGCCGATTGAACTACTGGAACTGATTCGTGGCAAGAAAGTCATGGTAGGTGCCATCGATGTGGCCAGTCATGTCATTGAAACGCCAGAAGAAGTCGCCGATACGCTACGAAAAGCTCTCGTGCATGTAGACGCCGAGAATCTGTACCCGTGCACAAATTGCGGTATGGCACCACTGCCAAGGCATATTGCAAACGCCAAGCTAACTGCTCTCAATGCAGGGGCCGCACTGGTTCGTAACGAACTGTTATCCCGCTAAGAGTAAGCATTCATAGCCTTAATAAAAAAGCCCGGTCACTGACTTCAATGACCGGGCTTATTATTATTCACTTTTGCGGTTTCTTAGTAAGTCCAGTTAAGCGTTAAACTGTAATTTACCGGTGAACCATAAAACGCTTGTTCGGTGCGTACTGAACTCAGGTACTGCTCGTCAAGAATATTATCCAGATTCAGACTGACTGAAATTTGTTCGTTTACGCTGTACTGCACATAGCCACCAATCAACGCATAAGCATCCTGATTTATACGTCCGTAGCCTGAGGTAAAATACGTCTCACTTTGCCATCTTAGTGACACACCGGCTTTCAGTTTTTCTTCCCAGGAAGGCGTGTAATCTGCTAACAATTTCAGCGTGCGACGAGGAATAAACGTACGCGCTTCGTTGCCGGCCTCATCGTCCATGGTGAGTGCAGTAAATCCACCCTGCACAAACCACTCATCAGATACCTGACCAGACACTTCCAGCTCTAATCCATTGGAGTCAACGGTTACACCGCGATACAGGGCATAATTGAAATCATCAGAATAATCATCGTCGTCGATGCCGTCGCCATCACCGTACTCAATAAACTCGTACAAGTTTTCCTGCTCGGTTCTGAATACGGCCAGACTAATCAACAAGTTATTATCCAGTCGCTTTTTAAAACCTAACTCATAACTGCGCCCTTCTGCAGAACCAAGCGGCTCAAGGTCTTCATTCAGATAGTACTGTGGCTGATAAATATCGCTATAGCTACCGTAGAAGTTCAGATCTTCCAGCACTTCCCAGGTAAACCCAAGATAAGGGCTACTGCCGTCTTCAGTGGTAGACGTCGATGCGCCCCATGACTCACCTTCGTTCTCGTAATCGACGAAGCTCGCGCCTAATACGAAGTCGAAATCTTCCGTGACAGCCAATTGAACAGCACCATAGAATCGGTTAAGGGTAATATCAGTAAACCCTGCCTGATAAGGGTCTGCCCAGGTTGGTCTGGCAACTTCAGTACCATCCCAGTCTGGTAGTGCTGGCATGACGTCAAACCCGCTTAGCGCGCCAAAGTCCATGTCATTTGTTTCAGCATCGGCCAGGCTCACACCCAGATTAAATGTATGCTCCAGTCCCCAGGCTTCGAACGTACCCTGCAGGTTGTTGTCCCAAATCAAAGTCTTATCATCAGCGGTATATTTACCGGGGTAACCTAGCATACCCAGACCGGTTTCTGCGTCCAGGCCCGTGTTGTAATAGGTATAAAAGAGTTCCGATTGATCTTCGTAGTTAATGTAATTAACTTTGCTGGTAAAGTTCAGGTTATCGTTAATAAACCAGCTTACTTCCGCAAACGCGGTCTGATTCAGGGTATCCCAGTAAGTCCAGTTCATCGCGGTACTGGTAGACACATCAAAATCAACCAGCGTGCCGTCTGAATAGATTTGCGGTACTGCGCCCCAGGTTACCCCATTGCTGTTATTGTCCTGATGTGTATAACCAAAGGTAACAGTGAGCGCATCATTAATCTGCCCATCTACCACGCCATAAAAAATAGTGCGGTTATTAGAATAATGATCGAGCCAGCTGTCTTTGTCCTGATGAACGACAACAGCGCGTGCCGCCCAGCTTCCTGACTCTGTCAGGGGGGTCGACACATCAGCAACAGCACGGAGATTACTCCAGCGACCTGCAGTAAGCGACACACTGGCTTGTTTATCGTTACTTGGACGCTTACGCACGTAGTTGACGGTGCCGGACGGGTTACCTAATCCGGTGATCAGGCCATTGGAACCGCGAATAAATTCAATTTTCTCGTACAGGGCCGTATCCAGATCACCGACAAAAATGTCGCCAAACGGGATACCAGAACCGTCGATATGCATACTGGTAATGTCAAAGCCACGGGCGTTAAAATAAGTGCGATCCGTTTCGCTTTGATCAACATTGATACCCACTACTTGTTTAAATAAGCTGTTGATATCAAATAAGTTGTAGTTAGAAATAGTTTCATCTTCAAGAATCGATAACGATTGAGGTGTATCGAAGCTGTCCAACCCCAGGCCGGTTGCACCGGAGCTAAAGCGTTGAATCCGGCTTTCGACAATGCGGATAACTTCTACGTCATCCTGTGTATTCTGTGCAGTATCAGCCTGGGCAGATTCGGTTGACTGTGCGTGAAGGCCAAACGCCAGCATGATGGGCGACAACGCAAAAATTTGCTTCTTGGTCATAGTGATCTCTAGTCAATGTCTGTGAATTCTTGGCGCACATTATAGAGATCTCAAATCAATTCGCAAATGATAATTATTACTATTTACATATTCATTATAACTTTAATTATTGAGTAAACGAAGTCTGTCGGCAATGGGAAAATTATCACGCAAAAAAAAGCGAACCCATTAAAGGTTCGCTTATAAGCTGTATACCGGAGGCTTTCTAATTTAGCTTTGACGACGATGCGTACGCTCTTTTCTCAGCTTATGCTTTTTCACTGAGCGACGCATGCGGCTCAACCGCGCATGGTCAAGCTTGTTCTGGCGATCATCCACCATACTCTCGTTTTCTTCCGGTAATTGCACCAGGCCACGCAGCGCGTTAACGTCGCTCAGCGGCAGTTCTACCCAAGCGCCCTGAGGCAAACGCTTTTGTAATTCTATCGGTCCGTAACGCACGCGGATCAGGCGACTCACCTGACAATCCTGAGTTTCCCACAAGCGGCGTACTTCCCGGTTGCGACCTTCTTCCAGTGTGACGTTAAACCATTGATTAACACTTTCGTCGTCATTGGGTCGCGGCTTAATGGTAGTAAACTTAGCTAAACCGTCTTCCAGTTCAACTCCCTTAGTCAATGCTTGCAAAGACTTTGAAGACACTTCGCCAAAAATACGTGCAGCGTATTCACGCTCCACTTTACAACGGGGATGCATTAATCGGTTAGCCAGCTCGCCATCGTTAGTAAATAATAACAATCCGCTGGTGTTAATATCCAGACGGCCTACGGCAATCCAGCGCCCCTGACTTATATTTGGCAAGCGGTCAAACACCGTACTGCGCCCTTCTGGATCAACGCGAGTACACAGTTCACCTTCAGGCTTGTTGTACATCAGGACACGACACACCGGCGTTTCCTGCTGACGGGCTAATGCGTGTCCATCTACGCGAATTTGTGCCGTCGTATCCACGCGATCACCTAAAGTGGCAACCGCGCCATTAACTGATACCCGGCCCTGCTCAATCCAACGTTCCATTTCCCGGCGAGACCCGAGGCCGTGATTAGCAAGGACTTTCTGTAATTTCTCTGTCATTAGTGTAATGGCTCTGTTTGGTCGCTATCACCTAATACGTGTAATGAGGCATCTGCAACGTCTTCCAGTGACTGCATAAATGCGTCTGCATTAGGCAAGTCCGACAAGGACTTCAGCGAAAAGTAATCTAAAAATTGTTTGGTGGTGGCATACAGTGCAGGTCTGCCCGGCACCTCTTTATGACCCACTACCTTTATCCACTCACGTTCGGTAAGGGTTTTGATGATGTTGCTGCTGACCGCCACGCCTCGGACCTGCTCTATTTCACCGCGGGTAATAGGCTGTCGGTATGCGATTAATGCCAGGGTTTCTAACATGGCCCGCGAATATCTTGGACTGGTTTCCTGCCACAATCTGCTAAGCCAGGGACTTAAACTGTCGAGTGACTGAAAACGGTACCCGCTGGCGACTTCCACCAGTTGAATACCGCGCGGTCGATAATCGAGCATTAATTCATCAAGCGCTGATTTTATCGCTTTATCAGCCACGGTAAAATCCGCAAGCACAGTATTTTTTAATTTTTCTACCGAAACAGGCCCGTCTGACACAAATATAGTGGCTTCAATGAGCTGTTTTAGCTGCTGTGCATTAATCTTCTTCATGGTGACTTCCCAATTTCACATGAATTCTGGCGTATGGGCCAGCTTGAACCAGTCGAATACTCTGCCCTTTTACAAGTTCAAGAATAGCCAAAAACGTAACGACCGCTCCGGCTCTTCCTTCTTCAATTGTAAACAGCGCTTCCATCGGGGTGTACGTTTCAGTGTTCAGCGTTTGCAGTATCTTGCTCATTCGCTCCCGGGTACTGAGCGCCTCCGGTGCAATGTGATGGTGTTCAAACGCCGCAGCACGCTGCATCGCGGCAGAAAACGCTAAAACCAACTCCTGCAAACTGACATCGGGTTGAATAATTACGGGTTCAATACTGTCCGCCGGCGCAACTGAAACCTGAAAAATGTCGCGTTCCATACGCGGCTGCAAATCAAGGTCTTCGGCAGCCTGTTTCACCAGTTCATATTCCTTTAGCCGGCGAATCAGTTCAGCGCGCGGATCGGCTTCTTCATCATCATCGTCAGATCGTTTTGGCAATAACAATCTTGACTTAATCTCCGCCAAAATTGCAGCCATCAGCAAGTATTCTGCCGCCAACTCCAGCTTAAGCGTTTGCATAACTTCAACGTATTCCATGTACTGCCGGGTGATTTCCGCTACCGGCATACTGGTAATATCAAACTTTTGCTTTCGAATTAAGTACAGTAATAAATCAAGCGGACCTTCAAACGACTCCAGAATCACTTCCAGCGCATCAGGTGGAATATACAGGTCTTCAGGTTTTTGGATAACCGCCTCACCATGCACAAAAGCCAGTGGCAGCGGCTGCTGAACTGGCTCATTGGGCGAAACTGGCAGGTTATCGTTGGAATCTGACATTATTGAAATGGCGTAATATCGCCCGCGCCTTCACGCACGATAATAGCTTCGCCTTCGCTTAAGTCTACAACCGTCGTGGGCTGCTCACCCAGATAGCCTCCGTGCAAAATAAGCCCCACCTGTTTTTCCAGCTTGTCACGGATTTCATCAGGATCCGACTCTGCTATTTCCGCCCCCGGCAGAATAAGAGACGTAGACATAAGCGGCTCATTCAATTCTTCCAGCAATGCCAACGCAATAGCATTGTCCGGGACCCGAATTCCAATGGTTTTCCGCTTTGGGTTTTGCAACCGACGCGGCACTTCCCTGGTGGCTTTCAACACAAAGGTGTAGGGCCCCGGAGTGTTATTTTTAATTTGTCGAAATGCCGTATTGTCTACCTTGGCGTACACCGATAATTCCGACATATCCCGACACATTAAGGAAAAATTATGGTCCTTATCGATTTGGCGGATTCGGCAAATTTGATCGAGTGCACGTTTGTCTTCCATTTGACAACCAATTGCATAACCTGAGTCGGTGGGATACACCACCACTTCGCCCTGTCGGATTAACTCCACCGCCTGTTTTATCAAACGAGCTTGCGGGTTATCAGGATGCACGTAAAAAAACTGGCTCATACTTATTCTCTCTCAGAGGGTACTGCTTGTGCGAACGTCCAATCATGCCACACGGGCGTCAGTGTATCGCTTTTTAACCCGCAACGCCCGAGTTCTGTCCACCGTCCGGGCATGTGAAAATCGGAACCGGCAGACGCTAAAAAGCCATATTCATCAACCAATTCAAACAACAATTGCTGTTTTGCCGGATTTGCCGTTGGAAATACCACTTCCACGGCATCGCCATTGGCTTGCTTAAAATCAGTTAACAGCCGTCGCAGCCACTTTGTAGTGATATCGTAGTGCAATGGATGCGCCAGCACAGCCTGTCCACCCGCCGCATGAATCGCTTCAACAGCCTCAGCAATCCCTGCCCACTCGGCTTTTACCGCTGCGCGCTTTCCTTTACCCAGATACTTTTTAAAGGCAGATTCCATACTAGATACAGAATAGCAGTCTACCAGCACGCGAGCGAAATGTGCCCGGGTTATTTGCCCGTCACGGGCATAGCGTTTCGCCCGTTCCAATGTGCCTTCAAAACCACACTTTGCCAGCTTATCGGCAATTTTAGCAGCACGTTCATCGCGTTTTTGCTGCTGAACGTCCAAAAACGACTGCAACGTTGCATTGTGCCGATCAATGTTCAGGCCCACTACGTGAATTTCAAAACTATGCCATTGGGTAGAGATTTCAACACCATCAATCAACTGTAATGCGGGATAGTGCTCGGCAACACCCTTGTGTGCGGCTTCCAGGCCTGCGGTTGTATCGTGATCAGTAATGGCCAGCACATTAACCTGCATGTTCTGCGCACGCATTACCAGCTCAGCAGGAGTTAATTGCCCATCAGAAAAAGTCGTGTGACTGTGTAAGTCAATTTTCATGTATTTTCAAATTTAAGGTTGACACAGTGTGCGTTTTGTTTTCTTCTATAGGCCAAGTATACGGATTGATAGCGCAATTGCCTATCAAACTTCTAAGATAACGAATTAAGACAGAATACGACAATGCTCAATCAACCCCTAAACAGCCTGAAAATGGCAACTATCTGGTGGTGGCACTCCCTTCGATAAACGGGCGGTGTGAGCGTTAGTGCGCAGAATAAACAAAAAAAGGCCCGTTACATACGGGCCTTTTTTTTAATTTTTTAACCGGAGTAAAGCAATGAGTTTGGCCGAATTAGGCGTCGTACCGGGAAAAGTAGAAACCATTGAACGAACGGCGACCTACGTAAATGACCCACTGGCAGCCTTTGCCGGGTTGTGTGGCAATCAGCCCCATGCCCTGTTACTGGAGTCTGCTGAAATCGACAGCAAAGACAATTTACAGAGTTTATTAATGGTCGATGCGGCAGTGCGTTTTGAATGCCGGGGTCAGCAGGTAATCCTGGAAGCACTAAGCGATAATGGCAAAGGCATTCTGCCGCTATTCGCAGAAATGGCGAATTCAGGCCTGGAATGCAGCGTACACAGTGACACCAAGCTAACGCTAACATGCCAAACCAACCACGATACGATGGATGAAGACGCCAGGCTCAAGTCCGCCAGTGTTTTTGATGTTCTTCGCAGTGTAGTGAACCAAATCACACCTATTCGCGAGCATCAGAATGCCGTTTTCCTCGGTGGCGTGTTCGCCTATGACTTACTGGCCACATTCGAGCAGCTTCCAGAGGTCCCCGAAGGTGACAATGATTGTGCAGACTACGTATTCTATCTGGCCGAAACACTGATTACCTTTGATCATCAAACCCATCAGGCGACGTTATTGGGGAGTGTATTCAGTGGTGAAGACGTTGCCACCAGCTACTTCGCTATTGCTCAACGCCTGGAACATCTTGCCGCCGAGCTGCAGCGCATTCCGGCGTTGGATTTATCGCCGGTAGAGGTCGACAGTGTTGAACTAAACGTCGATAAATCCGATGACACCTATTGCCAGGATGTACTCACATTAAAAGAACACATACTGGCAGGGGATATCTTTCAGGTTGTTCCTTCCCGCACATTCTCGCTTCCCTGCCCTGCTCCGCTAACGGCTTACGCTGCACTGAAACAACAAAACCCCAGCCCTTATATGTTTTATATGCAAGATAAGGATTTTACCATTTTCGGAGCATCACCCGAGTCTGCGTTGAAGTACTCTGCCGACAGCAATGTGGTAGAAATCTACCCAATCGCCGGCACCCGTCCGCGCGGAAAGCGTCCTAACGGCGACATCAACCCGGATCTGGACAGCCGTATTGAGTTAAACCTTCGCGAAGATCAAAAAGAAAAAGCGGAACATCTGATGCTGGTCGATCTGGCCCGAAACGATGTCGCTAAGGTGTCTGAACCCGGCACGCGTTACGTTAAAGACCTGCTCAAGGTAGACCGCTATTCGCACGTAATGCATTTGGTTTCCCGCGTGGTTGGTCAGTTACGCAATGATTTGGATGCCTTACACGCGTATCAGGCATGTATGAACATGGGAACACTGGTTGGTGCGCCCAAAGTGAGCGCCGCAAATTTAATTCGCAAGGTAGAACAAAAGCGTCGTGGCAGTTATGGCGGCGCGGTAGGATATTTGAACAATGCCGGTGACATGGATACCTGTATTGTTATTCGATCTGCCTTTGTCAAAAACGGTACGGCTTACATTCAGGCTGGCGCAGGGGTAGTCTACGATTCGGATCCGCAAGCCGAAGCCGATGAAACCCGCAGTAAGGCACAAGCGGTCATCAATGCGGTGAAAAGTGCCATGGTAAAAAAAGGAGCATCGGCATGAGTCAGCCTATTACTGTATTTCTGCTCGATAACGTCGATTCATTTACCTACAACCTGGTAGATGAATTGCGCACCATGGATTTAAATATTGTGGTCTACCGCAATAACGTATCGGCGCAATTATTGTTCGACAAAATGCAAGCTGCTACTGAAAACGGACCGGTTTTACTGTTATTATCACCGGGTCCGGGAGCACCGCATGAAGCAGGCTGTATGCCGGAGCTTCTCACACTGGTACAAGGGCATTTCCCGGTATTAGGCATTTGCCTCGGACATCAGGCAATTGTGGCGCACTATGGCGGACAAGTAGGCCGGGCGGAAGACGTTATGCACGGTAAGTCGTCAGCCATTACGCACACAGGCGAAGCCATGTTTGCTGGATTGCCTCAGCCGCTGCATGTAGCACGATACCACTCGCTAATGGCAACCGAACTTCCTGAGGATTTGGCGCCATTAGCAACGGTAGGCAGCACGGTAATGGCGGTGTATCAGGCACAAGACAATATGCTGGGTTTTCAGTTTCACCCTGAGTCTATCTTAACTGCACAGGGCAGCCAGCTGTTATTGCAAAGTATTCACTATTTGACCAGAGGGGCCGAATCCCATGGCTGACTATACGGATATCATTGAGAAGCTATTTGCCGGCCAACATTTAGCCCAGGCAGAAGCGTTCTCTGTATTTAACCAGGTGATGCACGGCGAGTTATCCGAAATCAAACTCGCAACGTTGCTGACCGCACTTAAAATGAATGGCGAATCTCCGAATGAAATCGCCGGAGCGGCCAGTGCAATGGTCTCGAACGCTCGCCCATTTCCAACACCAGAATATGCTTTTGGTGACATCGTAGGCACCGGTGGCGACGGTCATCACACCATTAATATCTCCAGCGCCGCCGCACTGGTTGCCGCAAGCTGTGGTATTAAAGTGGCCAAACACGGTAATCGCAGTGTATCGAGCAAATCCGGTTCAGCCGATTTCTTCCGAGAGTGCGGCATTAAGCTCGACATTTTGCCAGATGTTGCACGGGAGTGTTTGGACGAAACAAACTTTTGCTTTCTGTTTGCACCGGTATATCACGCAGGTATGCGCTTTGCGGCCCCGGTTAGGGCCGAAATGAAAACCCGTACCCTGTTCAATATACTCGGCCCGCTGGCGAATCCGGCAGGACCCACCTTTGGCGTTTTTGGCGTGTATACGCCGACGTTACTGGATGTTTACGCCCAAACACTGAATTTAATGGGCCAACAACGCGCTTTGATCGTACATGGTGATGGTCTTGATGAGCTCGCTCTGCATGGCCCTACTCAGGTTGTCGAGCTCGAACATGGCAGTACAACACAGTACACCCTAACGGCCGATGATTTCGGCCTGCAAAGTGCGCCACTAAGTGCCATCGCCGGTGGGGAGCCACACGAAAACAAAGCCATGATTGAAGCCGCACTGTGTGGAAAAGGTCAGGAAGCACACATTGCTGCTATTGCCATGAATGCAGGGGCGTTATTAAAAGTAGCGGGTGCAGCTGAGACTTTCAAACACGGCGCAAACCTTGCTCTTGATGCTATGGCGAATGGTGCCCCATTACAATTGATTAAAGACGTGGCTGAAGTCAGCCAACAGGAAGTAACCGAATGAGCAACGTACTTGCCAAAATTGTTGAAGACAAACACGTTGAGTTAGAGGCTCGAATGTCCGCTTTGCCACTGGACACAGTCAAAGCAAACCTTACGCCTTCCACCAAAAGCCTATTCGACGCCCTGTCTGCGCAGAATGCGGGCTTTATACTGGAGTGTAAAAAAGCATCACCGTCAAAAGGCCTAATTCGTGAAACTTTTGACCTGGACGAAATTTTAGCGGCTTACACTCCTTATGCAGCAGGTATTTCTGTACTGACCGACGAAAAATATTTTCAGGGAAGTTACGATTACCTGGCCTACGTGAGTGAGCGGGTTGAGCAGCCGGTACTGAACAAAGACTTCTTTGTGAATGAATATCAGGTTTACCTGGCACGATACTATAATGCCGATGCCATATTGCTGATGCTGTCAGTACTCGACGACGAGACCTATTCGAAACTGGCTGCGTTAGCAGACAGCCTGGCGTTAGACATACTGACCGAGGTCAGCAATGAAGAAGAAATGCAGCGTGCGATTGCGTTAAAAGCCAAAATCATCGGCATCAATAATCGTGATTTACGCGACCTGTCTACCGACCTCGCGACTACAGAAAAACTGGTTCCCCTCCTCGAGACAGCCACGCATGAATACGTGGTGATCAGCGAATCCGGTATTTATACCCATCAGGACGTATTACGCCTGGCTCCGCTATGTCAGGGCTTTCTGGTAGGAAGCGCACTCATGGCCCAGGCCGACCTCGAGCTTGCCGTGAGACAACTGGTCTTTGGCAAAGTGAAAGTCTGCGGTATGACACAAGCTTCACAAACGGCCCATGCTTTTGCCAATGGCGCCAGTTATTGCGGGCTTATATTTGCCACCCATTCCAAGCGCTGTGTTACGCCCGAGCAAGCAAAGGCCATTGTTGAACAGACACCCGGCCGTTATGTGGGAGTGTTTGTTAATCAGCCCATTGAGATGGTGTTAAAGGTCGCTAATGAGCTGTCTTTGGCAGCGGTGCAGTTACATGGTGACGAAGATACTGTATTCCGCCAGCACCTGCGCAACGGACTGCCGAAAGGCTGCGAGATTTGGCAAGCCGTTGGCGTAGCCGGTGAACTGCCTTATTTAATTCACGCATTGTTAGACGATGAAACGCTGGACCGCGTATTGCTCGACTGTCAGGTGGGCAAAGAAACCGGCGGTACCGGTCAGCAATTTGACTGGTCGCTTATTCACAACGAACTGGAATTAGACAAACTTATTATTGCCGGCGGTATCTCTCCTGCCAATGTGGCAGATGCCCTGGCAACAGGCGCCGACATGGTCGACGTTAACTCGGGCGTTGAAAACCAGCCCGGAGACAAGTCAGACGAACAGGTAACAGAACTTTTTTCGGTGTGTCGCCGATATTAATGAATCAGGACCACAAATGAATCAACTAGACTCAAAATTCGGGGAATACGGTGGCATGTTTGTGCCAGAGTTACTTATTCCCGCTCTGGATCAGCTGGAGCAGGCTTTTCTGGAAGCCAAAGACGACCCGGCGTTTAACGCCGAGTTCATGTCATTATTAAAAGACTATGCCGGTCGCCCAACGTCAATGACATTGACCCGTAACCTGGTCTCTAATCCCAAGGTTAAGCTTTATTTGAAACGCGAGGATCTGCTTCACGGTGGCGCGCACAAAACGAATCAGGTATTGGGCCAGGCGCTGCTAACCAAGCGCATGGGGAAAACTGAAGTTATCGCTGAGACCGGCGCTGGTCAGCACGGCGTTGCGACAGCACTAGCCTGTGCGTTACTGGGACTAAAAGCCCGTATTTACATGGGCGCCAAAGACGTTGAGCGTCAGGCACCTAACGTATTCAGAATGCGCTTGATGGGCGCAGAAGTGATTCCGGTAGATTCCGGTTCAGGCACACTGAAAGACGCGGTAAACGAAGCGCTGCGTGACTGGTCTGCAAACTACGACAAAGCACACTACTTGCTGGGCACTGCGGCAGGACCACACCCTTTCCCCACCATCGTGCGTGAATACCACCGCATGATCGGTGAAGAAACCCGCGCACAAATGCTGGAAAAAGAAGGCCGTCTGCCAGACGCCGTCGTTGCTTGTGTCGGCGGAGGTTCTAATGCTATCGGAATGTTTGCTGACTTTATCGATGAACCATCTGTGCGTCTGGTAGGCGTAGAGCCTGCCGGTAAAGGCGTGCACACCAAAGATCACGGTGCTGCCATAGGCAAAGGCACCAAAGGCATTCTGCACGGTGCCTATACCTACATTATGCAGGATCAGGAAGGTCAGATTGAGGAAAGCTACTCAGTGTCAGCCGGCCTGGACTATCCCGCTGTTGGCCCTCAACACGCTTACCTGTCAGACATTGGCCGTGCCGAATACGTTTCCGTGACCGATGATGAAGCACTCAATGCGTTCCAGTTGCTGGCCCGTAAAGAAGGGATTATTCCTGCCCTGGAGTCGTCTCACGCGCTGGCCTACGCACTGAATATGGCTGATGAAGCGGAAGATGACACCATCATTGTAGTTAACCTGTCAGGCCGTGGCGACAAAGACCTGGGTCATGTGATCAGTATTTTAGGAGATCAGGTCAATGGATAGATATGCAGATATGTTTGCTCGTTTACACGAGCAGAATGAAGGCGCCTTTGTTCCTTTCGTCATGATTGGCGATCCGGATCTGGAAACCTCAGAAAAAATTATTACCCAGCTAATTGAAAGCGGAGCGGATGCATTAGAGTTAGGCATTCCCTTTTCTGATCCGGTAGCTGATGGCCCGACAATCCAGAAAGCCGCTATTCGCGCGTTGGACAATCATGTTACGCCTACAAAGTGCTTCGAACTGCTTGCTCGTATTCGCGCCAAATACCCGGATATTCCGGTTGGCCTGTTACTGTACAGTAACCTGGTACTGGCAAAAGGCGTCGAGCATTTCTATGCAGAAGCAGCCAAAGCCGGCGTCGACTCTATTTTGATTGCAGATGTACCCATCCGCGAAGCCAAACGCTTTATTGATACGGCAAACAACAACGGTATTAAGCAGATCCTGATTGCCCCGCCTAACGCTACTGATGCCACATTTAAGGCTATTGGTGATTTATCAGCCGGTTATACTTATCTGCTTGGCCGCGCTGGTGTAACGGGTGCGGAAACAGCAGCCACCATGCCAGCCGCGTCTCTGATTGAGAAGCTAACAAGTGTAAACGCTGCTCCACCGTTACTGGGTTTTGGCATTTCTAACCCGGAACAGGTTAAACATGCCATTGAAAGCGGTGCTGCAGGTGCCATTTCAGGTTCAGCTACGGTGAACCTAATTGAACAAAATCTGGAAGACGTGCCAGCGATGTTAAGCGCATTGGATGGGTTTGTTTCTTCAATGAAAGCAGCAACAAGGAAATAACCATGTTTTATATGATTTGTGCCACTGACGTGGAAAACAGTCTGGAAAAACGCCTGGCTGCACGTCCCGCTCACCTTGCCCGTTTAAATACACTGAAAGACGAAGGCCGCTTGCTAATCGCAGGCCCCTTCCCTGCCATTGACAGTGAAGATCCAGGCCAGGCCGGCTTTACCGGTTCGTTGGTTGTAGCAGAGTTCGATAGCCTGAGCGATGCACAAACCTGGGCCGACGCTGACCCGTATGTTGAAGCGGGTGTGTACGCCTCTGTTGTCGTAAAACCCTACAAAAAAGTCCTGCCATAAACAGCAAAACCCTGGCGCAGGTGCAATTTCGTTGCACCTGCGCCAAGCAATGATACTATATTCAGACAACATTCAGCCTGATATCGCTATGCTAATGGCATAGTTGTTCAGGTTACTACCGTCGTCGGAGTATTATGTACAGATTGAGTATCTCAGGCATTGTGTTGATGTTGTTGCTGGCAAACCCTATCGCGGCTGCGCAACAGGATCAAAACAAGCCGGTCAAAAACACCACACAAGCTGCTGAACAAGCCAGACGGCATGTTGAGGGCCGTGTGCTGAAAGTAGACAAGACCAAGAGTGCTTATCGGGTAAAAATGCTGAAAAAATCCGGCCGCGTAGTAACACTGGATGTAGACAAACGCTCTGGTGAAGTGAAGCCGAGCAAGCGCAGCAAGGACGGTCAGTAGTATGAGAATCTTAATTGCCGAAGATGATAGCCGGTTGTTAATGCAATTGGATGCGTTATTACAACAACAAGGTTACAGTGTGGATTTAGCCGATGATGGCGATAAAGCCTTGTTCCAGCTAAAAGAAGTCAATTATGATCTTGCCATTGTGGATATCGGCCTGCCTAAACTGGATGGTTTTGATGTCATCCGTCAGGCTCGTGCTCATGGCGTCACCACACCGGTTCTAATCCTGACTGCTCGCGACCGTTGGCAAGAAAAAGTGGAAGGCCTGGATGCCGGCGCCGACGACTATCTCACCAAGCCGTTCCACAATGAAGAATTGCTCGCACGCGTGAAAGCACTGATCCGCCGGGCGTCTGGTCAGGCGAGTTCACTGATAGAATTCGGGCCAGTAAGCCTGGACATGCAAGCCAAGGAAGTTCAGGTTAATGCCCGCTCCATGGACTTAACGGCTTATGAATACAAAGTCATGGAATACCTGATGTTGCACCCCAAAAAGGTCATATCTAAAACCGAGCTGACCGAGCACATTTACGATCAGGATTTTGATCTGGACAGCAACGTCATCGAAGTATTTGTCGGTCGCTTGCGCAAAAAGCTTGACCCAAACAATACCCTGAAACCCATTGAAACCCTGCGTGGGCGTGGGTACCGGCTAAGTCAGTCACTTACCGGCGAATAGCCGCCAGTGAAAAGCTTATCGCTTCGTGTACGAAGCCTGCTCATTGCCTTTCTTGCGCTGCTGGTTTTTATACCCGTTACCGTATTTACCTTGTCGCAGGCCTATACCTCCAGTCTGGAAGAAGCCAAATATAACGAACTCAAGCTCATGACACTGTCACTCATTTCGGTATTCGAAATGGACGATGGCGCGCCCGTCATGCCTGATATGCTGTTCGACGAACAGCTCAACTTGCCCGACTCTGGTTACCTGGGGGTGATTCAGCTGACTCAGGCGACGGTATGGATTTCAGCGTCAGGCTTAGAATCTCATATTGATAGCTTACCAAGCGCCCCCGAGGTAGGTGACGAATTGTATCTGGCTGATCATGCACTGGACGGGCATCATCCAGACTATTTTGTATACAGCTATACGGCTGAATTTGAAGACGGTGATGGCTACCTGCCAGTCACGTTTTTCGTATTTAACCACAACGCCGACTTTGAAACTGAGCGAAGAATTTACCTGCGTTCAGTATGGCAATACCTCATCGCGTTAGGGCTCGGATTGATCGTTTTATTAGTGCTGGGTATGAATACTCTGCTAAAACCCGTTCGCGCGTTAATTCGGGAAATTGAACTCACCAGCCATGGTCAGCAACACCAACTCAGCGCAAACTACCCCAGTGAATTTACGCCGCTGAAGCAAAGTATAAACGCACTGCTAAGTGCTGAAGCAGAACAGCGTCAGCGCTACAAAAACAGTCTGGGAGATTTAGCCCACAGCCTAAAAACCCCGTTAGCCGTTGCCATGGGCGTGCCCGATCTGCCTCGTTCAGCACAAGAACCACTTCAACAAATAGATGCGCTGATTCAGCGCCAATTGAAACGCGCGACTGCCGGCGCTACCAGCTGGTTTAAGGGAATAGCCATTACACCAGTTGTTAACCAGATTGGGAATGCACTCAATAAAGTGTACCGGGACAAATCATTACAGATAACCGTTGAAGGCAATGACGGTCAGTTTTACGGCGACAAAACTGATCTGATGGAGATACTGGGTAATCTGATGGACAACGCCTGTAAAGCCGCTGACCGGCATATTCGCATTACGATCACAGAACACCCGTATCAGACCGATCTTTGTATCGAAGACGATGGGCCGGGCATACCACCAGAGCAGGTTGAACGCCTGCTAACACGCGGACAGCGTCTTGACGCCTACACCGAAGGACAAGGGATAGGGATGGCTGTGGTTGCCGATTTACTGGCCGCTTACGAAGCCAAACTCGCCATAGGCCAATCAGCTCTGGGCGGCGCCATCTTCACACTGAGTTTTCCTGCCCCTTTGCGAATGCCTGGCTCAGGCAACGCCTGAATAGACTCCAGGCAGCTTGTAAACCCGTGTCGACAGCCAACTGCTCCCCCTCTTCTTACTGCTTTCAACCCCGGGGGCTGACACGATAAAGCTCATACCGGACCGTGCCTGACTGCAGCTTTTTAGTCAGCTCAGTATATTCTGGCAGCGCTTGTAACCGTTGAATATCATCGAGTGCGTCCCATTCAATAAATGAAATATACTGGGGCGCAAGAGCATGAGGGTTGTGCGCACTTAATACGACCCCCTCAATGTTATGCATCAGGCGCCCACCAACCTTATCCAAGAGCGGCGGTAAGCTGACTAAATACTCAGCATAGTCACCGGGATTAGAGGGATTTGCCCATGCAAATGCAATGGTGTAAACATTGTCCTGACTGAATTCGAGTGACAGTACGTCGGGTAACTCGTGATCATAGAGTCTTAACGCTTCCCAAGCTTCGCGTCTCAACGCTTTTACGTCAGAAAATGACGGCAGCGCCTGAAATGTTTTTTGTGCTTTTAAAGAAGGCCACCGGCTGATAACAAACACATTGGGCGTAAAGTCGCCCGACAGCGTCTCTTCAACCAGCAACACACCTTCCTGGCGATAACCATGATTTCTGGCCGTCCCGGCATTTTGTTCAAAATACCGATCGCGCAGTGCGCGCTTTTCCGGCTCCGTCACAGGTGCAATCAACTGCATTATCTCACCTGGTGCATATTGCACCACTAAGTTTTTTTCGTCGGCTTTAGAGACGAGAGGCATCATAGTAAGAGAAAATATTATGCTTATTAGGTACTTCTTAACGAGTTCCGGCCAAAATTCCGTTTTACTGCGTGTCATATGTTTTTCCAGGACGTTTAGATTCACGATTTTTACACTGTATCAGTGCGTTTTTTGTAAAACACGGTTTGTTTTTTAATCGCAGTGGTGCATTATCGTTCCATGGACGATTGGAATGACTACACCCTTATTCTGGCGCTGTACCGCGCTGGTACACTTCGCGGCGCTGCAATAACACTGGGTACAACACACACTACAGTAGCCAGGAGACTGGCACTGCTGCAAAAACGCCGTGACGCACAGGTATTTGAAAAAATACCCGGCGGATACCGTGCTACCCGGTTTGGCGAGCAGTTGGTCAGTGTTGCCAAAAAACTGGAAGACATAGTGCTATTGTCTGAGCGCCTTCATCTGACATCGCCCGACGATTTGTCGGGTCCGCTCACCCTGTCGTTAGGCGAACCTATGTCGCAGTTTCTATTGGTTCAGGAACTCGGCGAATTTGCCCGTACCTACCCGAATATTCAACTGAAGATAAACAGCTCAACGGAATTTGCCGATCTTGATAAAGGTGAGGCGGATGTTGTGATAAGAGGTGCACACAAGCTGCCGGAACATCTGGTAGGCAGAAGAATGTTTAAGTTGGGTTTGTGTTTTTATGCTCACAAAGACTACTGTCAGCGAGTACAAAAAAAGGACTGGCGTTGGATTGCTCCCGGCAATAGCGCAATGTGGCCAGAATGGCTCGCAGAGTCACCCTATCCTGACGTGCCAATAGGTATAGTGATTGATGAAATCGTCACGCGCTTTCACGCTATTGCCGCTGGGGTCGGTATGGGAAGAGCAGCGTGTTTCATGGGCGATGTTAATGAAGACATGGTGAGACTACCCGGCAGCAAGCCAACGCCGTCCTATGATATTTGGGTACTCACGCACCCTGACTTACGCGACCAACCCAAAGTGAAACGCTTAATGCAGTTTCTTATCGATGCACTGCAGCGCAAACAACCGTTAGTGGAAGGCCAGCTCCCTTTACAGTAGACTAGACAAGACAACGCCCAAAACTTACTTTCCGCTTTGAGAGCCTTATCCGCCAGCTTGATCTTGTCACCGGACAATAGAAATTACAAGCCAACGACTTTCCCTGAGACAACCGCGCGATACCAACATACCGACACACTGCCCACTACGAATTGAGCGCCCTCTCCAGTAAGGAAAACCAGGTCCAACCAAATAATCAAAGATATTTACTACTATCATAATAGCCAGATAGCTATTTACAGAGTGAATAAAATGGTCGGTAAGTATTCAAAGACAGTCTCTCTGCCAGGAAGTTATTCTAACGCTTTACAGAAAATAAAAAGCCCCGGTTCTGAACCAGGGCTTACATTTTATTTGGTGTCGCGTATTATCGATTATTAATTGCGCTTTCTTCTGGCTCGGAAAAGTCCGGCTAATCCCAGCAGAACCAAGCCAAACGCACCGGGTGCCGACACTGGATCGGCAGATTCCGGCTCACTAAGTGGACTTATATTTAACGTTAAGGATGACTGCCCGAATGTTGAATCAATCGCAATACCATCGTCAAAACTTTCATACAGTCTGACCGTCCAGCCTCCAATGACATTGGCTGGCGTACCAAAACCAGACAGGGTACCTGCAAATGAAAAATTGCCGGGACTAGAGGACCATCCAAAATCACTGCCACCTGAAAAAGACACATTGAACAAAGAGTCGTTGTGAACGAGTTCGATAACCGTTTCGCTACCCCATGACGGAGAGAAGTGCTCTACATTAAGATCAAACGTAATCGAGTCTAATGTACCCGCTTCAGTTTCATTGTATACAAACTCTGTCAGTGGAGAGGCTGATGTCCCTCCTGAGTTCAAACCGTCCAGAGTAATTATGCCCGCATTTGCACCACTAGAATATGCGCCTGCGGTTAATAATAATGCTGGTACAACGCCTTTTACAAACTGCTTTTTCATAATCGATACCCAGATTTATTAACAACTATCCATCTATCGCAAGTTACATGCCATAGTAACTACCCAATATTAATCAGCAAGTTAACGAAAACTGCTCAAAAACCAATCGTCCATTTGTAAAATATTCTGACATCATAAATCCAGCTTTGATTTCACAATGTCTGCGTTAGCAGATTTTGCGATGGCGATTTCCGCATCTTTGCTGGAACGAATAAAGCGAGACTGTTCAGAATCTATTTTTATAAACGGCTTTTTCTTATTAATTTTACACTCAACCCAATTATTCTGCGCCATCGCCTCTAGCGCCTGAATACAAGAGCTAAAGGTTAAATTACGCTTTGAAGGATGAACTTCTGACATTATTTTCTGTTTTAGCGTATTTAAGATTATCGAAATGTCAGACGTTTGTTTGAGAATTTGCAACATAGTCTGATAATAGCCAACTTGAGGGAGTACTTGTTTCCCCTTTTTCAAACAAGGAATTTTTTCTATTTTTCCGTTGTTCAGGAAGCCGATTTCCGACGTTTTAGCACCACTGGTATTTAATTTAAATCGATTAAATCCGGATATTTTCATGTTGCTGGTTCGATTTTGCTTGTCAAATTTGGTTAGCAATTGTCGGGTCGAGCTGATATCAAATGAACCAAACGTAGCCAACCCTACCTGTTCTGTTGTAAATCCGCCCTGGCTTAACCACTGCCAGGCCTTTTCCGGTGAAAGTTGCAATCCCGCTTCTTTAGCAATGGCCGAGCAATTATCCTGGAGGTCAGTAAAACAGCCGTTGGCCGCGTACCAATACTGGGCAAACTTAATATGTTGTTGAATATTCGCTTTGGTCTTTGTTTCGTAGCGTTCTTTAAGCCAGTCTGCAGTATGCGTGTCACGCTCCAGCTCAAGTATTGTGTAAGCTACTTCTCTTGCAGAGCTATGTGCCAAACTCATCCCTGCCGCAAGGATTGGATCGGCAAAGCCCGCAGCTTCTCCACATACAAACCAATTTTCGCCTACCAGCCGATCAGATAAGTGAGACCAGTCCTTGGTAATTTGAGGTTTTTTTGTGGCCGTTGCGTTACGCAACAATTTGGCTATCTGTGTTTGTTCTTGTAATGCTTTTTCATAAAGTTCAAAAGCAGACTGACCCGTTTGCTTTAAATATTCAGCAGGGCAAATTAAACCAACTGACGTACGGGTTTCCCCCAGAGGAATAAACCAAATCCATCCATAGGGCAGACTTCTTACCTGGACCCGGGTTGCTCCACTACCAATTTCTACTGCCCAGTCAGCATTTTCCCAGTAGTCCCAAACGGCGACGTTTCTGAGCTCCTTAGGCGCCCAGTGTTCAATTTTAAACGCCTTTCTGAAAAGACCCGCCATACCGGTTGCATCAACGTAATATTTAGCGGTGACCTGACTACCGTCACTTAATTCCAGAGCTGTAATTTTGTCGTTATCCAGAACAACTTTTTTTACCTGTGTATTTTCAAATACCGCTACGCCCAACTCCTCGCTATGGCGAAGTAGAATATTGTCGTAAATTGCTCTATCAACCTGAAATGCGGTGTACCTTCTTTGCCCTTCGTATTTTTCTGGTCGCGGGTTATCTTTCCAGTCTTCGATCGGATAAAAATCAAAATCCCATTGCTCGTTGTTCTTGCCCCAAGTGTAGGAAGCACCAATTTTCACGGGGAAGTTCGCGTTTTCAATTTTATCCCATACCCCCATTTCATCGAGTATCGGGCCAATGGATGGTAATTGACTTTCCCCTACGTGATCTCGTGGAAACGTTTCCTTCTCGTAAATAGCAACGTTTAGCGACGTATTGTATTTTAATAAAAGCGACGCGATGGTAGTCCCTGCCGGCCCACCACCAATAATAATCACATCCATCATATTGTTGCCCTCTCGATCTAATCACCAATGCACAAACAGTACTACTTACCGAACGGGAATACTAAACCTCTGCTAACTTTCAGAGGTAGGTGCGTTAGTCACAGGCTTCACATCATCATCGCTTGAGAGAAGTATAGCCAGCCAACGGCTTTCTTCGCGAGATTCCAAAGCTATTTTCACAATCATAGTAAGCGGCACGGATAACAGCATACCCACACTGCCAAGCAGCCACCCCCAAAAGATCAAGGACAGAAAAACCACCAGCGTTGACAAGCCTAACCCGCGACCCATAAAGCGTGGTTCTATCACATTGCCCATTACCGTATTTATTGTGACATAACCCAATGCCACCAATCCGGCTTCGCCCGCACCAAACTGCACGAGCGCCATCAATACAGCAGGTACTGCAGCAATAATGGAGCCGATGTTGGGAATGTAATTAAACAAAAAGGCCAGCACGGCCCACAGTAAGTAATGGTCAACACCCAAAAAGTACAGCCAGGCACCGGCAAACAGACCCGTAAAAATACTGACTACAGTCTTGATAGCCAGATAGCTGTTAACAGACTGAATAAAGCGGTCTATGTGATGCATCTTCATATCCGGGTCAGCCAGTGCAATATGCAGACGGCGAGGCATACTTTCAGCTTCAAACAGCATAAAAATAACGGTTAACAGGATAAGAAACAGGTTGGACAACACGCCTCCCATACCACTTAAAAAGTTTGTTGCCATGGACATAGCCATACCTGGATCCAAGTAGGACACTATCAGGTCTTTATCGACGTGGATATTAAACTTCTGAAGTTGCGCGACCACCCAGGCAAATTCGCCTGACAGTTTTTCGCGGTACTGAGGCATGTTTTCTTTAAATTCGCTCATCGACTGACCAACTAATCCCGCCAGCATGAAACCAAAAATCACAATGAGCAGTATTACTAGAGTAATCGATAACCAGCGGGGTACCCGATAGCGGGACATCCAGTGAATCAATGGTCCACACGCTATCGCAATAAAGCCAGAAAGAAAAAACGGCACCATGATGCTACTCGCGGCTTTAATACCGGCAAAAATAACAATTAAGCTGGCAAATATAAGCAGGGCTCTGGCGGTAGGCGATTGAATAGGCATAGTTTTTATTGTGGTCCGTGAAACAAAGGCCCACGCTACCAGATTTACTACACTTTAGGTAGTCCTTGCACTTGCATACAACAGGGAGCATTCATGCATATTTTAATAACGGGCGGCACAGGGTTAATTGGCCGCCATCTGATAACAAAATTGATCAGCACTTCACCTGAGCTGCACTCAATTAGCGTGCTTTCCCGTAATGTGGAAAAGGCCCGAGCCTGTTTACCGAAAACGGTTAACGTAGTCGAATCATTGGATCAATTTGATAACTTTGACGATATCGATGTGGTGATTAACCTGGCTGGGGAGCCCATTGCTGACAAGCGATGGACAAGCGAGCAAAAAGCCAGAATCTGCAACAGTCGCTGGTTAATTACCCAGCAACTAACTGACAAGATAAACGCATCAACCCAACCTCCGGTTACCTTTATATCCGGTTCGGCTATTGGCTATTATGGTAGACAAGGTGATCAACCCATTACCGAGAGCCATACCGATATACATGATGAATTCACCCACGAGGTCTGCGAAAAATGGGAGCGCATTGCCCTCGGCGCTTCGCCCAAAACCCGTGTATGTGTGTTAAGAACCGGTGTTGTTCTGTCTGACGACGGCGGCGCATTAGGCAAAATGCGCTTGCCATTTTCACTGGGTTTGGGCGGGCGAATTGGTAACGGTAAACAATACATGTCCTGGATTCATATCAATGACATGGTAGCAGCGATGTTGTTTCTGCTTGAACACAAAAATTGTGAAGGAGCCTATAACCTGACCGCCCCAACCCCGGTTACCAATAACGAATTTGTTAAAGCTTACGCTGCATCATTGGGCAGACCAGCTATTTTCCCAATGCCCGCACTGGCCTTGAAAGTGCTAATGGGTGAAGCCTCAGACTTATTATTAAACGGTCAGCGCGTGATCCCACAAAAGCTTGTCGACGCTGGCTTTAAGTTTAGTTTTAGCGACATAGAATCGGCTTTCGCAGATATCAATTAATATCTTTAGCGGCCAACAAATTCCTTAAACCTATTATCCAACAACAATAATGTGACAGCGCTGACTATTGTTAAGTAATACGGGGACTCAAACGGTTGGCCTCGCTACTAACACTTTGTTTAACAACGAATCCGGTCAACGCCGGATTCGTTATTTAAAGTACTTTCACCCTGTCAAAAATCAGGCTACTGTATAGCAAAAAACAAGGAAGACATTATGCCTGATACCATCCGGAACCGCTGGGGCCAGCGGATTGCTATAGCATGCTGTACGTTACTTATTTCTGTCGCCAGCGCTGCATCGTCGTTACCTGACTTTCCATTCGTTACGGTACAGGGCAAAGCCAGTAAACAACTCCCGCCCGATCGTGCCGACGTGTCATTCACCATTGAAACCTTCGATGAGAAAGCAGAAACCGCAGATCGTATTCTGGCAGATACAACGGTAGCAGTGCTGAAGGTACTATCGACGCTGAACATCCCGGACAGCGCCATCACCGCCTATGAAATCAGTAAATATACTAAACGTGAACGTGGAGACAATTATCAGGATCTGGCGATACTGGGTTATGAGATGTCTCGCAATTTCACGGTAGAACTGGACAATATTGATAATTACGCGCCGCTGTTTGAGGCGCTGATGAAAATGCAAAATGTGGCCGATGTTGGCAGCAACTTTTCAGTTTCCAATGCCGATGAAATAACGCTATCGCTCATATCAGCAGCCGCCGTGAATGCAAAAGCCAAAGCCCAAACGATGGCGGCAGGTCTCGATGTAAAATTAGGGAAAGTATTTGCGTTCAATGATTCAGGCTCGTTTGACAATTTCTTTGCCAGCTTTGGGGTTGAGCAACGTTATCATGTCGAAGCCTTTTCCATGGAAGTTTCTGGTTCACGACAACGCAGCACCACTGTGTTTATTCCCCAATCAATTGAACTGTCTAAAACCGTCAACGTGATTTACCAAATTAAACCATAGGTCACCGTAGTTAAACCGGTTTTGAATACCCGGGCTGTTTAAACAACAGTTCGGGTTTGCCCTCAATTTCAGGCTCATACACCACCCCGGCCCAATCATCAGGCTGAATATCTTCCACCGCGACCGACACAGACGCTTCGGAAGAGCCCAGCACATCCTGAATACACTGTGACAGTGCATCGGCTAATTGTTGCTTTTGTTCCTGACTTTTCCCTGGCCACATTTGTACCTTGATGTGAGGCATTTACGTTCTCCGTACTTGTATTTGATCTCGATAATGTCATAAAAAACAAGCCGACAATATGACTAATTAGTAGCAGGTACTTTACCAGTACTTCGCAAGTTGTTTTGACATTCATGATCACAAGCCTATGCTGTAGTGACACAGGAAACTAACTCACAGAGAAATCATGATATTACGCTGTTTACTGTTAACCTTAAGCTTGGTACCGGGTCTTGTTTTAGCCGACTACTCCTCAATCGTCGAGGCTCGGGGAGAGAGCTGTGATGACAGCCTGTCTTCTGCTCAAAACAGACAACTGGCGTTAACAGACGCCCGTAGAAATGCCGCCGAAGCGGCGCAAACATCAGTGAAAAGCTTCAGTAAAGTAGACAATTACCTGTTAGTGGAAGACCTGATTGAGTCTTATTCCGAAGCCAATGTAGAAACCCTGACTATTCTGTCAGAGCAATCTAACGGAAGCTGTATAGCGATATCAATTCGCGCTGAAGTCACCCCGCAGAAAAATCTGGATCAGAAGTTTATTACTGAAGAGCTGCTAGCTGACCCTACTATACCATTAACAGTGAAACTGTGGTCTGGTAAACCGACTTACGGTATATCAGAAAGCATGGCTATTTATATAAAAAGCAATAAGCCCTTCTACGGTCGTTTACTGTATACCATGAATGACGGCACGACCCTGCAGCTACTGCCTAACCCTTACCGAAGTGACAATTATTTTCTGGGCCAGGTACTTTACACCGTACCATCCGGGGAAGACGTATTCCGCTTAACGGTGACGCCGCCTGTCGGTACAGAAAAACTCACCTTGTACGCCAGCACTGCACCGTTAGGCGACATCGATAAAACGGCGACCAGCGGACTGTATTTGGTTAACAATGAACCCAAGGTACTGAGTAACAAAACCCGGGGATTAAAAATTGAATCTATAAGTTCTTCCACTGTGCCATCAGCGGAAAGTATTCCGCCCAAACGCCCTGAGGTAGCCGAGTTTGCAGAGGTATCCATTGAGGTTCAAATTACGGACTAAGCGAATCACCGCGACACTTTTTTTGTAAGATGCCCTTTATCTTTTTTGTGGATTAAAGCGAACAGGCTCTGACAGTAAGCAATCAAGCACCAATAGCGCAAATTAATCAGCAATGCTGATTTAACACCGCCCGATTATGAAAAAGCAAAGGGAGCGCAACGCTCCCTTTGTATTGTGCTTACACCATTTTTCGCAGTAGCTGACCCGTGTTGAGTGCCAGCAACCGGTAACAGCCCACTGCCCCGAGTACACCGACTACCAAAGCACCAACAGCCGGTGCAATGGCCCAGTATTCCCAGTGTATGGACGCTTCCATATCAAACACCCGGCTTTGCAACATAAACAAGCTGAACTCATTGGCCATGGCGGCCATTAAACCTGCTACGGTGCCGATGATCAGAAACTCGTTGATCACACTAAAACGAATGAGCGTTCCCTTCGCTCCCAGCGTTCGCAAAATAGCAAGCTCCTGTTGACGCTCGTCCATACTGGCCTGCACCTGGGCAAACAGCACTAATGAACCTGCCACCAGTACCAATACCAATATAAACTCCACCGCCAGTGAAACCTGGTCGATGATCTCGCGTACCTGATTAATCCGGGCGTCTACGTCAAACAAGGTTACCGAGGCAAATGGTTGCATCAGTGAGGTGATCTCAGCCTTGCGATCACCATCCAAATGGAAACTAGTGATGTAAGTTGCACTGAACTCCTGCATGGCCGCAGGGTGAATGACAAAGAAAAAATTCGGTTGCATGGTTTGCCAGTTCACTTCGCGAATACTGGTTACTTTGGTAACGACAATTTCACTACCCACGTTGAATGTGAGTGTGTCGCCCAAGGCAATTTTTAACCGCTCTGCAACGCCTTGTTCCACCGAAACAGGATACAGAGGCGACTCCCCTTCTGGTGTCCAGTTGGCGTGCCAACTGCCCTGCACCACTTTGTTTTCGTGCTGTAATACATCGCTCCAGGTTAAGTTGGCCTCGCGGCCTAAACCTCGACGGCCTTCAGTCGCTTCCGGGTCTTCTTCCTTAGTAACTTCGGTATTCACGCGCTCGTCGTTCACCGCCACAAAACGGCCCCGAATGACCGGGTAAAATGACTCAATATTCACGCCGTTATCAGCAAAGTGCTGTTCTAACGCAGGCTTTTGTTGCTCGGTGATATTGATTAAAAAATAGTTGGGGGTATTTTCCGGCAACTGTGCGCGCCACTGGGCAACCATGTCGTTGCGCATTACCAATACCACCAGCAACAACATAATAGTAATAGAAAAGCTGATTAGCTGAACGCTGTTGTCCATGGCGCGGCGGCGGATGCGTGCCCATGCCAATTGCCATGCGCCCATGCTACCGGTGCCCAACTTACGACCAACGGCGATGAGCCCGAGTGTGACCAGAAGAAGCGCACCAACGAGTAGTACGCCAGAGCCAAACAAAATTGCGCTGATTTCAAGATCCCGGCTATACACCCACATCAGTAAGAAAATAGCGCCACCTGACACACCAAACTGCAAGCCTTTTGAACTCATGCTCGCGCCCATATCCCGGCGTAACACGCGTAGCGGTGGCACAGAGAACAGACGTAAAAGTGGATAGAGTGAGAACAATACCGCACAAATCGTACCGGTTAGTACGGCGATAAATACGGGGCGCCAATGCCAGACATCCAGTGACACATCAACCTGACCAGCCAGCGCAGTCACCACCAATTGCTGGATAATCACACCAGCGATAATACCGATTACGATACCCAGCACAGTGATGAACATCACCTGCAAAATATACACTCTACGGATGAGTTGTTTGCTGGCTCCCAGGGTTTTAAAAATAGCAACCGGGTCAAAATGTCGCTGACTGTAACGCTGTGCAGCCACCGCAATCGCCACCGCAGCTAATACAATCGCCAGCAAACTGGCTAACAAAAAGTAACGCTCTGCGCGGGCAATGGAACGGCCAATGGCCGATTCATCGTCACCCACAGTTTGCCAGCGGTGCAGTTCATCGTCCAATTGTGGGCGTAACCAGTCATAGTAGCTGTCGATTAGCGAGGTATCTCCGGCAAAATAAGCCTTGTACACCACGCGGCTTCCCGGACCGGTAATGTTGGTTTTCTCCATATCTTCCAGTGCAATTAACGCCATCGGGTCAGTGTTGAACACGCTGAATCCCTGATCCGGGATTTCACTGAGCACGCGAGCGACGGTAAATTCGCTGTCGCCCACATAAACCGTGCTGCCCAGCTTGACGTCAAGCAATTGAAAAAGACGGGAATCGATCCAGATTTCACCTGGAGACGGTCGCTGCTGGGTAATCGATGGTGTGCCGAATGGCTCGCTGGCCACTTTAATATCACCTTTAAGTGGGTAGCCTTTGCCTACTGCGCGTAAATCCACCAGCGACATTTGCTGTTCACCAAATGCCATGGAGCGCGTGCTAATTTGTTCGGCGGTTTCAATGCCCATACTGTTGGCTTCGGTAAGCCAGTCTGTCGATATGGGGTCGGCAGCCCTGAGCTGGCTGTCTGCAGCAATAAACTGTGATGAACGTTCTACCAGCGCTCCTTGTAATCGCTCACTGAACAACGATAACGACAGCACTGCCGCTACCGATAAAATGATGGCAAACAGAATGATCGTGAGTTCGCCGCGTCTGGCTTCGTGCTTAAACAACCGCCACGCAAGATTTGTCACCATTACCGGCTCCCTTCACCTGCAGAAGCCAGGAACGGCTTAACATTACTTTGTGAGGTAATTTCGGTGAGCTCACCTGCCTGCATCCGCAACTGTCTGTCACACTTTGTCGCCAGCGTATTGTCGTGGGTCACTAACACTAATGTGGTCCCCACTTCACGGTTTAGCTCGAATAACAGATCTTCAATTTTTTCACTGTTGGCGGCATCCAGGTTACCGGTCGGTTCATCTGCAAACAGAATTTTTGGCTGACCAATAAAGGCACGGGCAATCGCGACACGTTGCTGCTCTCCGCCCGACAACTGATTTGGATAATGGTGCGCTCGGTGACTTAACCCCACTTGTTCAAGAATATCCTGAGCGCGTTTTTTAGGATCAGGTAACCCGGCGATTTCCGCGGGCAACATCACGTTTTCAATGGCAGTCAAACTCTGCACCAACATAAAGCTCTGGAATATAAACCCCACCTTGGCGCCGCGAAGCTGTGCACGCTGCTCTTCATCCATAGTGTGAAGCGGCGCGTCATCCAGAAATATCTCACCGGCACTGACTTCGTCGAGTCCGGCCAGCAGACTCAGTAAGGTGGATTTACCGGAACCCGACGCCCCTACAATGGCAATCGACTCGCCCGGCTTGACTTGAAAGGAAATAGGCTGAAGGATCTGAAGCGAACCTTCGCTCGTAGTCACAGTCTTAGTAATGTTTTTAGTTTCAATCATACAGGAGTAATCGTTGTCGTGTTTCGAAATGCTATCATTCACCTGATCACGTCATGCAAACAGGTAACAAAGCTCATACTAGTAATACCACTGCTGGTGCATTCAGATCACCTGTTAGCAGCAGATGACAGCTCAACCAACACTTCTGTCGGACAAACTGCAGATATTAAATTATTGATTCTGGGAGATAGCCTAAGTGCCGGCTATGGGTTAATGCAAGCACAAAGCTGGGTTAGTTTGTTACAAAATATCTGGCTGGACGAGAACCGCAAGGTCGAAGTGATAAATGCTGCGATTAGTGGCGAAACGTCGGATGGCGGACTGGCACGGCTCCCACGGTTACTCGATCAACATTCACCCACCCACGTGCTCATTGAATTAGGTGGTAACGATGGTCTGCAGGGACATAATGTGGGCAAGCTTCAGGAAAACCTGTCAAAAATGATTGAGTTGGTCAAAGCTGAGGGTGCGCAGGTGTATTTACAGGACATGGAAATCCCTACGAATTATGGTCGCCGTTACAATCAATTATTTGGCAATTCCTTTGATAAGGTTGCAGAGCAACACAGCGTAACACTCGTGCCGTTTTTTATGCAGGACATTGCGCTGAACGACGACCTGATGCAACGTGACGGAATCCACCCAAATGAAAAAGGTCAGCCACTAATTGCAGAGTTTATGCATAACCAATTGACGCCACTACTGTTTACAGGCGAAAAATAAGTCGTAGTGGCAAAGTGTGAAATACTCTCAAATGCACTATACTTGTGACTAAACTTTAAGCACACCAATTAATGGGGTTCTCATGGAAATCAGTCAGTCTTCCACCGCGCAAACCTATGCCCAGCCAGCACCGGTGCGTAACGAACAACCCGCTCCGCCTGAACCTCAGCGCCAGACTTCGTTAGAATCCGGCAGGGAACCTGCCCCGGTGCCCGAGTCAAAATCAGCGCCAACAGGAAATGTTGGACAGAATGTCGATACTTACGCCTGATCAGACATCAAGCGCGACTGTGTTGTAAATATTTAGACTCAAATTGACCTATCGGTAAGGGTTTACTGTAGTAGTAGCCCTGCGCCCTGTAACAACCGAGTTGTTGGAGTCGATGTTCCTGTTCAGGTGTTTCTACTCCCTCAGCAACCACCCTAAGGTCAAAATTGGCGGCTAAATCGATTATCGACTTAACCACGCCGCCCTTGTCACTTTCCTCTAACTTGCCGGTAAACTCGCGATCAATTTTGAGCTTGTCGATAGGCAGCTTGTCCAGGTAAGCCAGTGAAGAATACCCTGTCCCAAAATCATCGATAGCAACCGAATATCCGGCATCCCTTAAGCTATTCAACACTGCACTGGCTGACTGGAAGTTCTCGATAATCGCGCTCTCGACTATTTCGAGCTCAATTCTATTGGCATCCACTTTATGTTGTCTGGCGGTGCTGTTTATCGCATCTACCAGCTCGAAGTCTGACAAATCCAATGCCGATACATTGAACGACAAAAACAAATCATGTCCTGCGGACTGCCACTGCTCAACAATTGAAAAGACCTCTTTGACCAACCACTTCGTAACAAAACGAATTGACCGGGTTTGTTCAGCAATGTCTATAAAGTCAGCCGGTGTTAAAAAGCCTTTCACCGGATGATTCCAGCGAAGCAATGCTTCGGCCCCAACGATACGTTGTTGCTCAATATCGAATTGTGGCTGAAGGAAGAGTTCTAACTCATGTTCTGCAACAGCGCGTTTAAGCTCTGCTGCAATGGTGAGCCTGTTATTCGCTTCGACCAGAATATCCTGAGTGTAGAATCCAAAGTTAGCCCCACCTATTTTCTTAGCCCGGTACATAGCGGCATCGGCCCGAACCAATAAATCATCGGCGTTGTCAGCATCCTGTGGGAACAATGCAATACCGATAGAGACACCTACGTTGACCTCATGATCACCTGCCAAATAAAACGGTTTGCTGAGTTCCTGATTAAGATTACTCGCCAGGGTCATCAACTCAGATTGCGTCTGGTAGTCCTCAACCAACAGTACAAACTCATCGCCCCCCATTCTGGCAAGGATATCTGACTGCCGAAGTCGGGAGGTTAATCGTTTGGTCACGTTCACCAGTAACTCATCACCCGCAATGTGCCCAAGAGAATCATTAACCACTTTAAATCTGTCAAGATCGAGGAATAGCAGAGCGCAAGATGACTTGTTTCGCTCAGCGCGACACACCGCATGGTGAAGATGCAGTTTGAACTGAACCCGGTTGGGTAATTCCGTTAGCGAGTCGTAATGCGCAAGGCGCTCGAGCTTTTCTTCAGACTGCTTTATTTGGGTAATGTCAGAGAACACAGCGACATAATAACTAACCTGATCGTCGAGATCGCGTACCACGGAAATACTTAATAGCTCAGGAAATACATTGCCATTCTTACGTTTATTCCAAATCTCGCCACGCCAGACCCCTTCCGAATTCAGTGCTTCAAACATTTTTTTGTAAAACGCTGGCGGATGGACGCCGGAAGATAACATACTGGGCTTTTGACCAATGATTTCAGATTCTTTATAGCCGGTAATCACATTAAATGCAGGGTTAACCGATATAATGCGCTGTTCAGCGTCGGTTACCATGATGCCTTCCAGGCTGTGATTAAACACGTGCTGGCTCAGTTCCCAACGAGTCTGATATTCTATTTGCTCGGTTATATCGATGATCAGCGTAAACAGGAAGGGTCGATCCGCAATCTCGACGGGCGTTGAAAAGGCCTCGACATCTTTTACAGTCCCATCGGCAATTTGATGCTTACGCACAAACCGGCTCGACGAACGCATAAACGCATCCTTAATATTGCCAATTACCGTTTCATTGTCAGACTGATCAATCTGCTCCATGCGCATGCCAACCAATCTGGACACGTCATAGCCATAGAATTTCCCGGCGGCCTCATTGGCGTCGATAATATTACCGTCATCGTCCAGTATCAGCATGGTCACCGCATGAGAAGAGAAAAACTGACGGAATTTCTCTTCAGAGCGCCTTAGTGCCAGATATGACTGTTGATGTAAGGCGCGGTTATTTTCCCGCAGCTGCGCTACATAGAGTGCAATTGACGTTAATAACAGTGCAATAAACCAAAATAGCGGATGTAGATGTGTTTTCGTCCAACCTTCGGAAGGTTCAGCTTCGAGGTGCCATTGACCATAGGGCAACTTAACCGACAACACAACAGGCTGTACGAATTCGGCTTTGTCAGATTTCAAAAATATCTCGACCACTTTTCCTTCATCGGTGGTCTTTTTAAGAATGAGATTAAGCGCATGCTCCCCGGTTAACCCCGCCCGATTGATTACGCTGTCGTAATCCAGAACCACCGATATCACACCCCAGGTTTCGCCCTCCACAAATACAGGCAGACGCGCGATAAGCCCTACGCCTCCCTGTACCAGTTCCACCGGGCCATCAAGAATAGTTTTACGTACAGAAATGGCTTTAAACACGGAGTCACGCTGGGCCGGAATATCACGATAATCTAATCCCATGGCCTTTTCGTTGCCTTTAGTCGGATAGATCATCTGTACAACAAAGTCTCTGGCACCACCAATGTTTATGATGCTGTTACGCTGGGCGAGTAATCCACCCACAAATTGGGTAAATTCCTGCTGGTCCAGATCCGGATTAAGAGACACATAGGCCGACACACCGCGCATCAACTCGATGTTAGTGTAGAGTTCAAACTCAAGATTGGCGCG
The DNA here is from genome assembly GCA_017794925.1 of Aestuariibacter sp. Classification (GTDB taxonomy): domain Bacteria; phylum Pseudomonadota; class Gammaproteobacteria; order Enterobacterales; family Alteromonadaceae; genus Alteromonas. The sequence goes on from CP051238.1 coordinate 3,982,778, forward strand.
CAGGGAAGCAAGACGCTCTGTAACGTCGTTAATTTGCTGCTCTCGCTCCCATTTGGAAGCCAAAAAATCAGCAGTTAATGTAAGCGCGACAGCCAACAGTAAAATGACTGCGAACGTGCGCATTGGAAACGTCTTAAATATCATCAATCGTCATATGGATAGTGCCGCCGTTGCGCGACGTCGCGTGAAACACAAACAACCCCTCGTGGATTGACTACAACTTAAGTATCAACCACAAAAGGAATTATTCAACAGGAATTTGGGAAATTGGCGACATTATAGGCGAATTACTGGCAAACACGGTAATGCATTTACGACGAACAATATAAAAATTGATACGTACAACTATATACCCGCACTAAAAAATAAAAAGCCCCGCATTAGCGGGGCTCCGTCGTCTGGAAATAGGTATTATCTTATGTACTGCGACGCTTTCGGCGTATCAGAAAATGACTGATAGCGCTCCTGAAGCTTGATTTGACGAGAGGTATGTTTAATGACCTTACCCTCAATCAGCACCGTTTCCGCGGCTTCAGTGACTTCCAGGGGATCGCCACTCCAAATCACGACATCAGCACGCGCACCTTTAGTCAGACTTCCAATCTCACCACTCATACCGAATATCGTTGCAGGATTAACCGTTAATGCTGCCAATGCAACATCGTGAGGCATGCCATGAGCAACCGCATTACCTGCATGCTGCGTCGCCAGTCTGATGTTGTGTGTTTCCATACCAATTGCGACGGTAACGCCGGCTTCATGCAATCTACCCGCATTCGCCAACGTAGCCCCCATCTGATCAAAACCACCAGGCAGGTTAAACTCAGGATCAATGATGACCGGAATCTTAGCGCCAGCCAACTCATCGGCAACGAGCCAGGCTTCCATGCCCTTCACTAACACCACATTAATTTTTGGATGACGCTGTTTAAAAGCAATAACCTGACGTATATCAGCGGCTCTATCTGCATGAATCAACAGGGGGGCATTGCCTGCTACCACAGGTCTTAACGCGTTAACGTCCAGACGACTGTTTATGCCATGCCATTCACTGGTCGCAGACAAGGCTTTCGGCGCATCCTTGACTTCAGCGATAGCGTTTTCAAGCATAACCCACACTGCCGCTCGCGAACCGCCAATGTCATCAGCCCCTGCATTACCTACGTTTACCGCCACGAAGGCTTTCGGCTTCAACACAGGTTGCGCTTCACCAGACAGTGTTATTACTGCACCTTGTCCATGAAACAAATAATCCGTCCGGGAAATCGTCGTTGCAGCTGACGTTATACCGTCAACCCGACTGATCCCCATCAATGATGAATCAGGATTAACCGCATAACTGACATCAAAAGCGGCACCGGTGTTTGACATAGGTAACTGACTTACGGAGCTATCAACCGTACCCGCTGACATCCCCACTTCCACCAAACCGAGTTGCGTATAAGCGCCTACCAGACCAGGCGTGACATATTTGCCCGTAGCATCCATAGCCGTGTAGCCAGCAGGCACACTGGTTCCACTCGATACACCTACGATTTTGTCGTTATCAATAAGCACCGTAGCAGATTCAAGCGTTCCCTGAGCGGTCCCTGTGAACACTTTACCGCCCACAATGGCAATTTTTTCGGCTAATGCGACGGTACTTACCGACAGGAGTACAGCTGTGAGTAGTAATGTTTTCATTTGCTGTCTCCTTCGCCTACTTGTCCAAGTTCAAAATCGCCCACAGGCCAGCTTTGCGGATCGTTAAGATCATAGGCCAGACCACCGTCGATATAGACTTTTTCCGCTCTTGCGTAAGTGGAAAACGGGTTCGCAGTCCACATGACCAGGTCGGCATTTTTACCACTTTCCAGTGAACCGGTTTTGTCGAAAATCCCCAACGATTTAGCAGGGTTCGCCGACAGCCAAATCCACGCATCTTCCTGCGGGATGTCTATGCCAGCACGGCGACCATCAGACCAGGCCTTGGCGGCTTCCTGGTTGAGTCGCTGTATGCCTAAGTCGCTGTCAGAATGAACGATGGCACAAGCGCCAGCGTTATGAACCATGGGCACATTTTCGCGAATGCCGTCATAGGCTTCCATTTTAAAACCCCACCAATCTGCCCACATTGCTGAACACACGTTGTTCTCGGCCAGAATGTCAGAAATTTTGTAAGCTTCAACGGCATGCTGAAACGAGTAGATCTGGTAATCAAACTCTTTCATTACATCCATCATTACCGCCATTTCGTCGGCGCGATAGCAATGCATATGTACGCGAATATCACCAGCCAGTACGCCAGCCAATGTTTCCAGATTCAGATCGCGCTTAGGTGCTTTAGGATTTTTACCTGCTTCATAATCGGCTTCATACTGGTCCCATTTTCGCTGATAGTCCTGAGCATCAGACCAGGCCTGGCGGTATCCGGCAACGTTGCCCATTCGGGTAGAGGGACCTCCGCGCTTGCCATAAACGCGTTTGGGGTTCTCACCACAGGCCATTTTCAAACCATAGGGAGCGCCTGGAAATTTCATTTCCTGCATAGTCCGATTCGGGACATTTTTTAGCACCACAGAGCGGCCACCAAACAAGTTGGCTGATCCGGGGAGGATTTGCAACGACGTAATGCCGCCCGCAAGCGCGCGGCCAAAGCCGGGATCCTGAGGCCATACTGAATGCTCTGCCCAGACGTTGGCAGTCACAGGTTTAATGGCTTCGTTGCCATCAGAATGAGAATGCGTAGACGGATTCGGATAAACACCAAGGTGGCTGTGAACATCGATAATCCCTGGCGTCACCCATTTTCCCTGACCATCAACGGTGCGAACACCGTCTGGTACCGACAGTGTCTCGCCTATTTCAACTATCTTGCCGTCGGCAAAATACACCATCCCCTTGTCTATTTTGTTGCCAATGCCATCGAGTATCGTGACATTAGTGATCAATGTGGGTTCACCCGCCAGCGGTGTGTAGCGGCTTGGGAAGGGATTTTTATCGATACTGACTTTTGCTGCCTGTTCAGTTTTAGCGGCTTTGTCTTCAGAGCACGCTGTTAACCAAAACGCACAGCAACACAGCATCATTATACTGAGTCGTTTATGTGTGTTATTCATCTTTCCTGGATCCGTTATAGTGTGTTGTTTTCACCAGTTCCCGGCACCTGTTGTAGCCGACAATTGATGGAGCCAAGCCCACAACGCCATACCATAGGCGCAGCGCTGCAAACTATAACGTTAGCGAAAAGAAGCTGAAGCAACAAGTTCAGCGAGGACGGCTTACCTTAAAGATGTGCGGACTGTCGCAATACGTTTACAATCTCATCCGCTTTTTGCAAACGACGGATATTGCTGAACAGCGTTTCTGCTTGTGGATACTGGCGTTTAAGATAGCCACACCACTGCTTAATGCGGTTTGGGTAATAGCGACCTTTGTCACCAAAAATCTCATACCCGGAGTAATCAATGAGTAATTGTGACAGGTCTTCCCACGCCATGGGCGCTTCTTCACCACGTATATGCCGCGCCAGATTGGGCATGGCCAGCGCCCCACGGCCTATCATCAGATCATCACACCCCGATGCCTGCATACAACGCACTGCATCGTCGTGATTCCAAATTTCACCATTGGCGATAACGGGTAAGCGGGTGACCGCTTTAATTTTCTTGATCCAATCCCAGTAAGCCGGCGGTCGATAGCCCTCGGTTTTTGTACGGGCATGCACGACTAACTCACTGGCGCCAGCTTCATCAATAGCCACTGCATTGTCGATAGCCAAAGACTTGTCTTCGTAGCCCAGACGGATCTTCGCTGTCACCGGCAAATGAGCAGGCACCGCCTGACGTACTGCGTAAACAATATCATGAAGCTGCTGAGTGTATTGCAACAACACCGCCCCACCTTTACTTTTGTTCACGGTTTTTGCCGGGCAGCCGAAATTCAGGTCAACACCCGGTGACCCCAGTTCCACAGCCGTCATTGCATTTTCAGCCAGCCATTCAGGGTGCTGCCCTAACAGTTGTATTTTAACCGGCACACCGCTGGGTGTTTTACAGTCGTTGTGCAGTTCCGGGCATAGTCGGTAAAAGGTTTTATGAGGGAGTTTTTGGTCAACCACACGCACAAATTCTGTTACGCACAGATCAAACCCGCCTACACGGGTAAGCATGTCACGCATTAAATGGTCGACGACCCCTTCCATCGGGGCTAGGTACACTCTCATAGTAGTCTGGAAACTCGGTGAAAAATTGGCCGCGAAGTGTAGCAAACATCACGCTGCCCAGTAAATATGTAGTGAGCTATTGGGGTTTGGTTAGTACTAACGGTAAGGAATTACACTTGTTGTGGGACTGACGTCATTTCCGCCGCAGCTTCGAGACTATGCCACAGGCACACGTAACAAGGATATTGCTTGTCCAGCGTACTGAAGAACGCCTTTTCGTCTTGTGCTTCCACACGCACAAAGCGCTGACTTATACCGTCGTAAAGTAAGGCCACAAACTGCACAAACATCCCCTCATTCATTTGAATAAGGGGATTATACGTTTAGACGTCTAGAATTCCAAACGTCTATTTTTGATTTTGTCGCAAATTATTGTGCATTGGTGTCAGAAAGCAAATATTGCAGTGCGCCACCAATGGCAGCAACCTGTGCCAAATTGCAAATTTCATCGGTTGCTGAAGGACTATCCGGATATACTTCTGTGGTTGAACACATGGGGGCGTTAGTAAACCCGCCACACAAAAACAGGGCTTTCTTGTCGTAGCCGATGACACCTTCTGAAAGCAGGGTTTCACCAATGATGCGGCCACTGTCGTCGGCCGGTGCAATATGCGTTACCTGCTTAACTTCGTGGATCATAGCTTCCTGCAAGGCAATACAGGGCTGTTGAGTATCGGCAACCAAATAAAATCCGTCCGGGATATTCCAGGTCTTCTGCTCAATTGCGTCCCGGGCGGCCAAGGCGGGTCGAAATTCACTGTTATCAGTATCGGTGGTTTCGTGAAGATCCACGTGCAACGTGATGTCAAATGGCAGTGAATTGACAAAATCCATAAGTAACTGCGATTCAGCTGCCGGCGAATCAGGTTTGAATGAACGATTAGGATCAACGGCTTTTGGATTCCAACGATTAATCGTTTCATAGCCCCATGGACTCACGCAGGGCACGATAACGAAATTGACCTTTCCGTCATAAGCCTTGCTGTACTCATTGGCAAATAGAATAGCCCCCTGAACACCGCTGGTTTCGTAACCATGCACACCACCTGTAATTAATACCCAGGGTGCGCCATCAATGGGGGTTTTAGACAGCATGGCATACAACGGATAGCGCTCGGTATCGTAGGGTAACGCGCCATATTGAACCCGGGTCAACGTTTCTGGCAATGCCGTTAACTTTGTCAGCACTTCCTCTGCGTAACTGCGTTTAACGGACTGAAGCTCAAGCCACTGGCGTTTTTCATCGTCACCCCATGGCGTTCCGGGCGTACCAATTGGATACATAGTCACCTTCATCATTTTGTTGAATTAAAAAACAGCGTGTAGCTTAGCATAAACGCGATCCGGCATTCAGTAAGCACCTGAATTTGTTGAGACTACACTGCCCTATCAACTTGCCACCCTGAACAATTATTGTGCAACTCCAACTAACAGAAAAACTAATTTGTTAACTATTTCAATAATTAACGTTATGGCTCAGGTATTGCTTCGGGGATTATTAACTACCAATGGTACTAAACTGGCGCGGCTTAGCTGCACCACGACCTTGATTTGCACAACGACGTGCCCTTTGGCGATCACCTGATAGCCAAGGGGCATTTTTGTTTAAAAAACGTGATACCGACAATAACGAGGCTTCTTATGGACGCGAAAACAATTTCACTGGTTCAATCTACCTTTCAGCAAGTCGTACCTATTGCAGGGACCGCTGCATCCTTGTTTTACACCAAGCTATTTGAGCTTGAGCCGTCACTTAGACCCCTGTTTAAATCTGACATCACGGAGCAAGGCAAAAAACTGATGCAAATGATAGGCGTAGCAGTGAATGGTCTGAACAATCTCGATGCGCTGGTTCCGGCCGTTGAGCAACTAGGTGCACGCCATGTTGGTTACGGCGTGCAGGACAGTCACTACGACACAGTAGGTACTGCCCTGCTATGGACACTGAATAAAGGGCTGGCCGAAGACTTCACACCGGAAGTGGAAGCCGCCTGGACTGAAGTCTACACCCTGCTGGCGAGCGTCATGAAAGAAGCATCGAAAACGCAAGTTGCCTGATAGCTCAACAGTTACAAATAAACAACCTCTCGGGAGTGGTGCTTGTCATGATTCGAGAGCTAATTACCAATGCCAAAGAGTACCGTCTTCCAAGCGGTTAACTGGTAAGCATGCCCGTTTGTACGGATACTTTTTGGCAAGTTCTTCGTCTATATCGACACCATGCCCTGGCGTTTCTCCCGGTGTGAAGTAACCGTCATCAAACTTGTAGCTGACACTGAACACCGATTCCATCAACTCACTGTGTGGCATGTGTTCCTGAATACCGAAATTCGGCACCCAGTAATCAAAGTGAAGCGCGGCCCCCATACAAACTGGCGACAAGTCTGTCGCGCCGTGACATCCCATTCGAATGTGGTACAAGCTGGCCAAATCTGCAATACGGCGTAACTGTGTGATCCCGCCTGCATGCACAACAGTTGAGCGGATGTAATCAATCCACTGATTCTGAATTAACGCCTGGCAGTCGTGAATTGAATTAAACACCTCCCCTACTGCAATCGGCGTCGTCGTGTGTTCGCGGATCAGCTTAAAGCCTTGCTGGTTTTCGGCCGCCACCGGATCTTCCATCCAGAACAGGTGATAGGGTTCCAGCGATTTACCCAGGCGTGCCGCTTCAATTGGGCTTAAGCGGTGATGCACATCGTGAAGAAGATGTATATCGTCACCGTATTGCTCACGCACCGCGGCAAACAACTTCGGCGCAAAGTTCAGGTATTTCTCAGTCGACCATACCGATTCCGTTGGAAGGTCCGCATCGGCCGGCTCGTACTTCTGGCCTTCCTTGGCCACGCCGTAAGTGCTTTTTACACCGGGAATACCCGATTGAACACGTATCGCTTTGTAACCGTCCTCAATGGCTTTACCCACGGCGTCGAGTGTTGCAGGAATATCAGCGCCATTCGCGTGGGTATATACCATAATTTTATCCCGGCTTCGGCCGCCCAGTAACTGGTACAATGGCAAACCCGCTACCTTGGCTTTTATGTCCCATAGCGCGGTATCTACCGCAGCAATAGCGGTCATTCCCACAGGCCCACGTCGCCAGTAAGCGCCGCGATAGAAAAACTGCCAGATATCTTCAATGCGGTGAGGATCTTTCCCTATTAAAGCCGGCGCAATGTAGTCTTCCAGGTAACTCACTACGCTTTTTTCGCGGCCGTTGAGCGTAGCATCGCCGATGCCATAAACACCTTCATCGGTGGTAATTTTTAACGAAACAAAATTGCGGCCCGGAGAACAAACGATGACGTTAACGTCGCGGATTTTCATTATTATGGCTCCCGTCAGAATAAGAGTTCGGGTAAAAACAAAACAAGTGGCGGATACAGTGCCAGCACGACAACCAGTGCCAGTACCGCTATAAACAATGGCACAGCAGCCTTAACATAGTCAGTGGTGGAACAACGAAGAATATTACACACTGCGTACATTGCTATTCCAACTGGCGGCGTGGTGCCCCCCAAAGTCACCATTATCAACATCAGTATGCCAAAGTGGACTGGGTCAACACCGACAGACTGCATGAGTGGTACCAATATCGGCGTAAGCAACAATACGGTAATGGTGCCTTCCATCACCACACCTACTACGAGCAAGATAGCCAATGCCATAAGCAAAATGAGTTGAGGCTGCTCAGTAACTTGCGTCACCGCGAGCGTAAGTGAAACAGGTAGTTGTTCATAAGCAATAACATACCCTACCACGCCGGATGCCAGGATAATTAGCATGATCATGCCGATGTCACTGACGCTTTCAGACAACGACGTTGTGATATCAGACAGTGTCAGTTCACGGTACGCAAACCGACCAACAACACAAGCGTAAAGTACCGCAAACGCGCCCGCCTCAGAGGGGGTAAAAATACCAAACCGAATAGTAACGATCAGCAAGACAGGAAACAGCAGTGCCCATTTGCTTTGATTTATCGCGTCCAGGATCTGCTTAAATGAAGGCGGATTAGCCTGTGTTGGCGCAAACCCTCTTTTTCTGGCCTGAAGATACACCACCAGCATTAAAGCCAGTGTAAGCAACAGCCCAGGAATGAGCCCGGCCAAAAACAATTTACCGATCGACACGTTGCCCATGTACCCATATAAAATCAGACCGATACTGGGGGGAATACAAGCAGTGATCAGAGCACTTACCGTAATGGTTGCCGCACTGAACCCTTTACTCAGCCCTGATACCTGCATAGGCTCTCCGAGGATTCGGGCCTGCATTGCCGCGTCAGCTATTGCCGAACCAGACACACCGCCCATTAGTGCACTGAGCACAATGGTCACGTGGGCGAGCCCTCCGCTAATCCAGGCAACCAGCAAATTCGAAACATGAATTAACCGTTTAGTAATGCCTGAGCAGTTCATCACATGCCCGGCCAGAATGAAAAACGGGACGGCCAATAAGGGGAAGCTCTGGCTCGCCGCTACCATGCGCTGTACCGCAACCGCTGTTGGTAATTCCGGGTTCTGAGCAAAGTACACCATTCCGCTGGCAATCAATGTAAATGCCAGTGGCAGGCCGAGCAACAGCAATATGAGGAACACCACACCACTCATGAAAGCGACTCCTTCGCTGCTTTATTAATGGGATGCCTTTCAGGCGTCAATACGCTTGCTAAAAACGCAGGCGGATTCTGCAAGGTATCACCCGGTTTGCGCAAACAATGAAACACCCTGACACTTTGCTGTAGAAGCGTTACGAGCATGAGTACTGCACCTGCAGGTAACGCGGCGGTTACCCACGCATAAGGAATAGCAGTGCTACCCAGAGTTCTGGCGGGATTTATTCCGACTAACTGAAAACCGAAAACTGCTACAACCAACATGCAGCTCATGCTTATCAGGTTTAGCGCCAAAGTCAGCCGCAAACGATTAATTAGGCGCAAGCGATTCATCAGAATATCCAGCCTGGCGTGACTTCCTTGCCGAAGTGCCTGGTTAGCTGCAATGACAGACAACCAGGCAAATAACAGCTGTGCGATGTCCACAGACCATATGATCGGATACCCTGCAGTGCGCAGTATTGCCGCTAATAATACCAGCAACACAATAGCGGCCAGCAACATTACCGCTATACCGCGTTCAATTTGAGCCCACATCAATGAGATTCCTTGATATCAACGCCCATTTGTTCAGCCAGATATTGCTGAATACGCTGATACACGTTTTCATAGCCTAATTCGGTGTAAACTTGTTGTGTGGCATCTTTAAAAGCGTCGATGTCAGGTTCAACTATTTCCACCCCCGCCGCAGCCAATGCCTGCTCTATTTCGGACTGCCGAGCCTGTACCAATGACGTGGCAAATTCACCAGCTTCAAGGGCGCTCTTTTGGACTAAATTCTGATGAGCCTTGCTTAAGCGTTTAAACCAGTGATTACTGGCAACTAAGCCGGAAATCAAATGAATATGCCGGGTTTTGTTCACATAGCCAATGACCTCGTATAACCGCGCTCCATAAGTCCCCGCATGCTGAGCCTCGGCCCCATCGATAACACGCTGCTGCAAACCACTGTAGACCTCGGCCCAACTCAAAGGTGTGGGTGTGGCGCCCATTGCACGAATGGTACTTATCCAAACGGGTGCGCCAATCGTTCGCAGCCGCACACCATCTAAATCGTCAGGCGTGAAAACCGGCTTATTGGTAAGCACATGCCGTTCCCCCTGCCACCAGTTAAATCCTAATACCTTGATACCGGACTGTGTTGCCAGGGCATTGGCCCATTGTTCAAACATCGGCGAATGAACCAGCACATTGAGCTGTTCTACGTTGTCAATAAGATAAGGCGCACTCAGCACGCCAATTTCAGGCTGATAAAAAGATAACCGGCCAGCATCAATCAACACCGCAACAGGAGTGCCAGCCATCGCTTGTTCCAGAATGTCGTTGTCGTTGCCCAACTGGGATCCTACGAAGAGACGAACCTTGATCTGGTTGTCAGACCCTTGTTCTACAGCCTGCTTAAACCGAAGTAAGCCCTGATACATCGGGTCGTTCTGGCTCAGTGCTGTTACCACATTTAACGTGGTGGCCTGCGCTGGCATGTAGCAAGCTAAAAACGCAAGTACAACCCGAGCGAACAAACGGCAGGTTTTCCATAATGGTTGCTTCACAGGTATACCAGGCCAGACATGAGCATTGTCTCCAACAGGGCTAAAATGCGACTGTAAAACATACTGATTTCATTGCTGATGCTCAATAGCGCAGGCATTCTTCAATTCCGCTTTGCCATTACTTTTTATGACTGAGCTTGCTTTAAGCGACCCGTTATAAAACGGGTTTCCTGATAATTGAATTAGCGACCCGATAACATCGAGCGCGACTGGCGGCGTAGGTAAGTACTTTTATGAAAGAATGCGTTTGATGAATATCGTCGACGTCTTGTTCTTTGATATGAAAGCGCAGATTTACACTGATTGAGGTAATTGAGGTAGCAGATACGCAAAAAAAAGACCAGCTGGATAGCTGGTCTTTTTATATGGCGTCCCCTAGGGGATTCGAACCCCTGTTACCGCCGTGAAAGGGCGGTGTCCTAGGCCTCTAGACGAAGGGGACAAAAAATCTTCATTGCGAAGCGAAGCTTCGCAGATTTTTTGTAAGGCGACGCGAGCTCTGCGAGCTGAGCGACCTTAACCTAGGTATATCTGCTTTCGAAAGCAAGCTTTCGAGATTTTCAGTAAGGCGAAGTGAGCCCGCGAACTGAGCGACCTTAGCCTTACTGGTTTTCAAGTCCTGAAGAAGCTGGAGTGTAACTCACGAATTACTAATCTAGTAATTCTCAGCGTTCTTCGGCCTATTCCACAGTATTACCCGACTGTGACGCGGTTTATATGGCGTCCCCTAGGGGATTCGAACCCCTGTTACCGCCGTGAAAGGGCGGTGTCCTAGGCCTCTAGACGAAGGGGNAGGGGATTCGAACCCCTGTTACCGCCGTGAAAGGGCGGTGTCCTAGGCCTCTAGACGAAGGGGACTGAAAATCTGTTTTCGAAAGCACGCTTTCGCGGCGCGCTGGTTACCGGCTACATGTAGACACGCGAACCCCGGCGCTGGCAGCACGAAGGAACACACCTAAATGAGGAAATTTGGTGGAGCCAGGCGGGATCGAACCGCCGACCTCCTGCATGCCATGCAGGCGCTCTCCCAGCTGAGCTATGGCCCCGTATCATCGGAAACTTGTCTGTGACTGTTCCGTGACAGCGGGGCGCATTCTAGGCATCAGGCGTTTTCATGTCAACGGTTTTTTTAGGAATTTTCTCTGTTTGCTATAAAAGTGAGCGCCTTGTTTATTCTCTCAACAACTTTTGCTTTTGGCAGCAGATGTAAGGTCACATCAAGAGAAGGAGAATTACCGCCTCCCGTTGCCGCAACACGCAATGGCATACCTACTTTACCCATGCCCACACCCAGAGATTCTGCGGCACCGTTAATTGCTGCGTGAATCGTTTCTGGCTTCCAGTCAGCAAGCGCTTCCAGCTTTTCCTGTACGACTTGCAGTGGCTCTTTAGCAACCGGACGTAAGTGCTTCTTCGCGGCATTCGCGTCGAAATCCTCAAAATCCTGATAGAAGTACAGACTGATCTCCGCCAACTCTTTCAGTGTTTTCACCCGGTCAGCCTGAATGGCGATAACGTCTTCCAGTGCTGGCCCAGCAGACAAATCGACATTAAGTTGCTCAAAGTGCCATTTTGCGTGCTCTGCGACTTCTGAACCAGGTAAAGTCTTAATATAGTGTTGGTTCAACCAAATCAGTTTTTCTGTATTAAAAGCAGAAGCAGACTGACCGATTGCGTCCAAACTGAATAACTCTATCATTTCCTGTTCAGAGAAGATTTCCTGGTCGCCATGAGACCAACCCAAACGCACCAAATAGTTTTTAACCGCTTGAGGTAAATAACCGTCATCACGATATTGCATTACGCTGACTGCGCCATGACGTTTTGACAGTTTTTTACCGTCGTCACCCAGAATCATGGAAACATGGGCGTACTCTGGCACGGGTGCATCAAGTGCTTTTAAGATATTAATCTGACGTGGCGTGTTATTAATATGGTCTTCACCACGCACAACATGCGTAATGCCCATATCCCAATCGTCCACTACCACACAGAAGTTATAAGTAGGCGTGCCGTCTGAACGCTGAATAATCAGATCGTCCAGCTCACTGTTGCTGATTTCGATACGTCCACGAACGTGATCGTCAAAGACAACCGAACCTTCTTGCGGATTTTTAAAACGAATCACATAAGGCTGCCCTTCCGGGTGATCTGTTCTGTCACGCCAGGTGCCGGGATAACGCGGTTTCTCGCCACGTTCTTTTTGTGCTTCGCGAATTGCATCAAGTTCGTCTGCCGGCATAAAGCACTTATAGGCTTTACCTTCTTCCAGCATGGTTTGAATAATGGCTTTATAACGGTCGAAACGTTCCGTTTGATAATAGGGACCCTTATCCCAGGTTAACCCGAGCCATTGCATGCCGTCTAAGATAGCTTGCTTTGCGTCTTCGGTTGAACGTTCAATGTCGGTATCTTCTATACGTAATACAAATTCACCGCCCTGGCTTTTTGCATATAACCAGGAATACAGCGCTGTACGAGCGCCACCAACGTGAAGATAGCCCGTCGGGCTGGGTGCAAATCGGGTAACTACCGCCATGATTCATCTCTACAATAAAAAAGTGCGCGTATTTTACCAGTCAATGCCCTTCCCTACCAAGCCCTGACAAAAGATTGATGAGGAATTCAACAAATTGAGGGGATTTTCGACACGTAAAGTCCATATCGTTTAGATTTCAGGCAAACGATTATTTTTTTATATTTTGTTGTTGACAGTTTTTCTCGCCTCCCTATAATACGCCCCACTTGCCGAGTACGGCAGATAAAAAAGATGGACGCTTAGCTCAGTTGGGAGAGCATCGCCCTTACAAGGCGAGGGTCACTGGTTCAAGCCCAGTAGCGTCCACCACTT
>CP051238.1:3996083-4080794 GCA_017794925.1 Aestuariibacter sp.
ACACCACTTCTTCCTAATTATTTCCAAAGCAAAAACATACACGACTGGTTCAACAACTTCGTTGCGAGCAGCAGACACTCTCGATATTCTTCAGAACATCAACAGTCTTCAATTCTGGTTTGCGCTTTGATTAGCCATCATACTTCAACACGTTTGTATTAAGACAGAATATTTGTGCCTTGTTCAGGCGCCCTTGCTTCGTCTGCCTGCCGGCGAATATCGTCATTTTCGCTAGACACATCATCAAGAAAAGATTGTGACTCGACGTTTGGCTCTGCCCTATTGGTCAATACTTCGTCATTTTGGCGAGCGGATTGGTCAGGGTCAGTGTATTGCTTTTTCTCTTTGCCCTGTTGCACAAGCACCGGTACTCCCTCAGGAAACACGATTTCGCGGGCATCATCCGGCATACTGATGCCTTTTTCGGTGAAGAGATTCACCAGGTCACGCATTAGCACCGATGCCATTTTAACTACACTGGTGCTTTCTACATTTATCCAAAAATACACTTTCAAATTTATTGTGGATGACCCCAGCCCATCAACCAATACCAAAGGTTCAGGCTCATCCAGCACATTAGGGTGTTCCGAAATAAGTGAAAGCGCCAACTGCTGTGCCTGCTGGCAATCTGCGTCATAGCCAACACCAATAACAAATTGCCCTCGCATTTTAGGGTTTGCCGTCAGGTTCTTAATCGTTCCTTTGTAAATAACCGCGTTGGGTATTTGAATGTGATTACCATCAAAATCCACCAGCGTAGTTGCCCGGGTAGTCACTTTTTGTACAACGCCCGTGTAGTTATTGATCTGCACAACATCGTTGATTCGAAATGGCCGCTGTACCGTCAACAGTAAACTGGCAATCATATTTTCTGCAATATCCCTGAAGGCAAAACCCAAAATTAACCCTAAAACACCAGTCCCACTCATAATGGCAACGGCGAATTCAGTTAAACCTGACAGTTTTAAAAAGATATAGAACGCGAGCAAAATAATTATCAGGCTAATCGCCCGTTGGCTTACTGAACGCAATAGTGGGCTGGCTGACAAATACCCCACAGGCTTGATCAAAGCGGCTGCCACTCTTCCTGCCAGAGTAACCATAATAACCATTATCACCAATCCCAATGCAATAGCCGGTAACTTCACAATAAACGCTTGCCAGTATGCATTTAACGACATGACTAACTCATTGGTTGAGGCTTCCATTCAATTGTTTTCCTTTTATGCAGTGTTTGGCAGAAACAATAATCTGTATCGACAGATGACCATTTAAGATCACTTTGATTCACCGGATTACTATAACGATTTACAGATAGCCGCGCCAATGTCCACTCAACTACCGTATGTTTTCACATCGACCAATGTGGTTTTTCGTGACAGAGCTTACAAATCAGGTTTTAATAATATTTTCGGCTATGCTGCCGATAATGCATTATGAAACCAAACGGATAAGGCGGTAATGAACCTAAAGCTGGCCAGACAAACGCGCGTATTAGTGATCGACGATCAGGTGCTTGCCAAGGGTTACCTTAAGTACTCACTGGAAGAACTCGGCTTTCAAAATATTGAATACGCCGACCGCGCGACCACAGCCCTGTCTGCCATTCGCCGAAATCACTACGATTTAATCGTGTGCTCGTATGATTTAAAAAACGAGCAGGATGGTTATTTTCTTTACGACCAGCTTAAAGAACACAATGAATTACCGCCCAGTACCGCATTTGTTTTTATTTCTGCAGATACCACTGCTGACATTGTGCACAGTATTGTGGAATTACAACCCGATGACTTTTTAGCGAAACCATTTACTGTTCGTGAATTAGATCGCCGCCTCGGCCGGTTACTTACGCGCAAAAAGGCCCTGCAACCCGTCTATCACCTCATTGAGCAAAGTACCTTAGACAAAGCGTTGCTAGAACTGGAAAACTTTCTTACCGAGCCCAAAAACTCAGAGTTCTTTCCACTTGCGTTAAAGTTAAAAGGCGAGCTATTGCTAGCTTGCGGGCATTATGAAGAGGCGCGCGAGTTTTATCAGGCCATTATTAATGTTCAGAACTTTACCTGGGCTCAGCTTGGACTCATTAAAAGCTTCATTTCACTTGATCAGGATGAGGAAGCCGAAAAACTCGTCATTGAGCTCGCATTAAAACAAGACTCCATGCTGGCTGCCTATGACTTACTTGCCGCACTGCAAATAAAACATCACGAATTTGAAGATGCGCTGGAGAGCGTCGAGGTCGCCAGTGCCATTTCGCCTCGCAACCTTCACCGTCATGCCAAAGCAATGGATCTATCGCGCTTAACACACGATTATGAATCACAGTTTGAAGCGGCTAAAAAGATTGTAAAAATTGCGAAAAACTCGATTCACGACAAACCTGAAATCTATTTAAACGTGGCGCGAGCCGGCATCGACTTTGCGATGACAGCCGAAGAAGAGCACACAAAGCGTTTAATCAAACAATCTACCGAATACCTGAAGCAACTTAAAAGCACCTTCCCTAAAGCCGATATAGATGATCAGTTAAAGGTCATTGATGCACGTATGTTGTATTTAGAAGATGAGGTCGATAACGCTCGGGCACTGTTGAATCAGTTGAGTAATGATGCGTGGGAAACGGAAAGTATTGAAGGATTGCTGGATAAAGCCAAAGCGTTTCATGAAGTGGGCTTTCAGGATCATGCGCTGAAGCTTCTCGATATTATCGAACGAAGATGCGATAACGATCCCGCTCAAAGCGATTTATTTCTGCAGTATGTTCAGCAGGAAAAAGTCGAAAAAACTGAAATTAAACTCAGTCCCAAGGCCCTAAATAATAACGCCGTTATTCAATACCAACGTGGCGACCTTCAGAAAGCACTGGAAACCTTCCGCCAGGCATTTACCATTATGCCTAAAAACCCGTCTATCGCGCTTAACCTGCTGCAGGCAACCGCTATTAACCTGAAAGAATCCAGCAGCGACGAAGCCAAAGAATCACTCAACAGCACGTTAATTCACAACTGCCTGAAAACCATCGAATCAGGTCGCCTCTCTGAAGAACAAGAGCAACGATATCAACGCGTTAAAAACGTGTTGAAAGATCTCACGTAATTCTTATCTGGATTAGTCCGGGCATAGTCCCAACCGTTGCTTGTTGTTGTCTGTGTCGAGCTTGCGAAATCCACTATCTGTACTACTTTTGAAGAACAGAAACTCATTTATTACCCAACGATGTCTGTAATTTTTTCGTCTCGGTAAAACCTACCGAGTAACGCCCTAAGAGTAAGAGTTTAGGATGGCATCAACTCAGGTAATTGCTGCAAATTTTGCAATATAAACACAACTACGTGACAAAAAAGAATGAACCAGACGCTAATCGAGAAGTATCGTCTACATCGACAAGAATATGAAAGTTTATTAACTCAGTATGTACAATCCATTGCTGAGCTGTTTGATATGCCAGTCGCTTTCTTAGGTCTCAGTGATAATGAAACATTGTGGATAAAAGCAAAATGCGGAACGGAATCAACAGAGGCACCATTAAAGCAAGCTATTTGTCACCTGGTAATTGATTCGAATGAACTTGTTTATATAGAAGATACCTTCAATGATCCAAGAGTATCAGAAATGCCTGCAGTTAAGGCTGAACCTCCTGTCCGCTTTTACGCGGGTGTACCCGTTAAGATAAAAAACGACCTCATTGGTTCCTTTTGTATTATCGATACAAAGCCAAGGCAACTGTCGACTAGGGAACTTCGTCAATTGTCGGCCTTTGCAAACCATTTAGGCCAACATTGTGAGCTAATTTTCCAAAACCTGAGCTCACAAGACGAGCACGAACTCTTGAATAATTCCCCGGCGGCTTTAATACGCTGGCAAGTTCGTCCAAATTTCCTTACATCCTATTTATCGTCGAATGTCAGTAAGCTTCTCGGTATTACGATTCCTGACGATGTCTCAATGTTCAAGTTGGATGACGTTATTCATCCGGATGACACCGACAATTTTTTATTTACAGTCCGAAACCACCAGCAAGGTGCAGAAATCTGCGAATGTGATTTTCGGATCAAAACCTTCGGCAATCGCTCGGTCTGGTACAAACTGGTCTCCAGAGCGATATTCGAAGGCGAAACCGTCATCGCTATACAGGGCTTACTGCTCAACAACACCGAACAAAAATACCTTGAAAGCCGCATCATGGACACCAATGAACGGATGCGCTTATTACTTGAAGCTTCAGGGCTTGGCACCTCTGACTGGGATATCGAAAATGATTCATTGCGGGTGAATAATCGCATCTGCGATATGCTCAAGCTGCACCCTGACAGTGTGGATACGCAAAGTATGTTCTGGACGCAGTTAGTGCATCCCGCAGACAAAGAAAAGCTGATTGCACAAATTCAAAACAGTCTGAAACGCAAAAGCGGTGTTGTTGATATTGAATACCGCATTCGCGATGCAGATGGCCAGTATTTATGGCTGGAGACTTACGGGAAAGTGGTCACCCGCGATGAAGAAGGCAGGGCTCTGCGCTTTGCCGCCACACATCGCAATATTACGGAAAAGAAATTAGCTGAATTACAAGTCGACAAACAACGTCGCTTAATGGGCTTCATTAACCACGCACAGAACCTGTTTGTGGCAGAAAAAGATCTGCAACTGGCTTGTGAAAAAATCTTCCCAGAACTAATTGACCTAGCGGAAAGCGCTTACGGGTTCATTGGTAAAATGGAAGTGGAAGACGGCGTCATGGGCCTTCAGATTTACGCGATTTCAGACGTAAGCTGGAGTGAGTCCTCTAAAGCAGAGTTTGAAAAATTTAAGCGTGGTGAGCTCAGATTTAACAACCTTAGTAACTTATTTGGACATGTTATTACGTCCAACGCCCCGGTAATTGCCAATAAACCCATGATGCACAAAGCGTCTAAAGGTACTCCGGCCGGCCACCCGGTACTCAAGCGTTTTCTGGGGTTGCCCATTCAACGCGACGGCAGCGTCGTCGGAATGATAGGACTGGCGAACAAACTGGAAGATTACTCTCAACAGGATGTGGAATTCCTCACGCCACTTACCGAAACACTAGCCAACTTATTTAAAGCCGTTGAAGTAGAACAAGCGCGCTTCGAGGCAGAGGAACGCCTCGCATACCTTGCAGCTACCGATCCCCTTACTGGTTTAATGAATCGTCGCGCCTATTTCGACCAAATACAGCAGCGCTCAGGTGAAAACAACGCACCGCATGGACTGGCCATCGTCGACATAGACAACTTTAAAACACTTAACGATTCCTACGGCCACCCGGTAGGCGACCAGGTACTCAGCGAAGTAGCGAAAATTTTGCAACACAATATTCGCAATAACGACATGGTGGCCCGATTGGGCGGAGAAGAATTTGGTATTTATCTGGACACCGAGGATAGCAAAGCGTGTCACAAAATCCTTCAGAAAATACTGGCGGATATTAGTCTCATTTCCATACAGACGGATCATGGTCTTCTGAAAAACATTACCGTAAGTATTGGTGCCACCATGTTCAAAAAAGGGCCGTATGCCATAGACACGACGTACTTCGACATCGCCATGAAACAAGCTGATGATGCCCTCTACGAAGTCAAACGCTCTGGCAAAGCCAATATTCGATGGTTTGATCCGTCAAAGGTCGTTTCTCACCTGAAAAACGCTACTGATGTGAAAAAATAAGTCGTATACCTAATGATGTATTAAATGTGGTATACGACAACTTCTTCGTTAAAGACCTGATCCTGATATAGCTCTGCATGACTGAAAGACATACCGAGCTTTTTCATGATCTGGATGGACGCCAGGTTTTGCGGTAACGCGATTGCACAAAACGCCGTATTCCCTAGAGATTGCATATATGCCATCAAGGCTTTGGCGGCTTCCGTCGCATAGCCCTTTCCCCAGGATTGCTGCTTAAAGCGCCAACCCAGTTCAATAACGCTATCGTCACGTTGTTCGGTAAAATACCCTTTGGGCCTGACCAGTATCCAGCCAATTGCAGCTTGCTCATCCTCTTTTAACGATACCTGCCATAATCCCCACCCGGCAGGCGCATTGCGATAGTTCAGCATACGAGGAATAAAGATATCGTTAATTTCTTTTCGACTGGTTTTGCGGCCACCATTGAGAAATCGCATGACCTCTTCGTTCTGATCAAGCTCCCACAGAAAATCGCCGTCGGTTTCGTCCAGCAGACGATAGGTCAAACGCGCCGACGTTGGCAGTGCCATTGTCATTTAACCACCTAACATTGATAAGTTTTTGGTGATTCCGGTTACACCGTCCTGCAGAAAATGCGACACTTTTTTGTCTGCTAGCTTTTCCGTTATAAAATCCTGTAAGCCATGGACATCACCTTGCTGCAAAAAGTCTCTTAGCGACAAGCCATTATCGCTGAACAAACATAAATGCAGTTTACCCAGAGCCGTTACACGCAAGCGATTGCAGCTACTACAGAAATCTGAACTGTAAGGCATGATAAAGCCTATCCGACCGGCATAATCAGGGTGTTGAAGTTCCACAGCAGGTCCGGCATCCGCCCCGCGTTTAAGCACTTCCCAACCTTCGGCTTTCAACCTGGCGAGAAAAGGTTCAGCACTGGTATGATGTGACTTAAAGAAGGCTTTGTGCTGACCGGTTTCCATCAGTTCAATAAATCGAACGGTTACCGGCATATCCTTGAGCCAGTGCAAAAACGTAGACAGTTGAGATTCAGCGAATGGCCGAAGCAACACGGTATTCACCTTCACGGACATACCATGAATCAGTGCTTCGTTTACCCCGTCCAACACAGCGTTCAATTTATCCTGACCGCTGATCAGGGCAAATTGCGCCGGGTCAAGGCTGTCCAGGCTAATATTGACCTGCCCCAGCCCCGCATTGGCCAACTGCTTTGCGTAGCTGGCAAGCTTGCCACCATGGGTTGTCATGGCTACCTTTTGAATTCCCGGTGTATTGGCACACACGGCGACAATATCACTCACGTCCTTGCGCAACGTGGGCTCGCCACCTGTGACCCGAATTTTACACGTCCCCATGCCGGCAAAGCCTTTAACCAGCGTGTCAATTTCGTTAACCGATAAAAATGTCTGCGCTTTACCTTCATAACCGTCGGGCAGGCAGTACTGACAACGAAAGTTGCATACATCCGTAATGGAAAGTCGTAAATAGTAGAAGCGGCGGCCAAAGGTATCTTTTAACAAGGTACGTGTTCATAAGTAAAAACGAGTGTATCTACGGTACCACACCGCCTCTGCGGGCACCAATAGCATTCAGGACTTACTTAAAACTAAACCTGAGGCGAAGACGTTTGACTCGATCTGCTGGCGAAGATATTTTAGAGGGAGTCCGCACTTATCAGAAGAATACATGCGCCCTACCCGATTACCCGTTAACCCTGACACGCCCATGCAATGGCATGTATTTTCGCGTCTATGGCCCTATTTACTCGAATTTAAGCAACGCGTTGCGCTGGCCTTGCTGTGTTTAGTGGCCGCTAAATTTGCCAGTATTGGCTTACCTTTTGTCCTTAAGCATACCGTTGACAACTTAAACCAGGCGCCACTGGCAACGCTGGCGGTTCCGATTGCCCTGGTCATCACCTACGGCGTATTGCGATTAATTAACGTTCTGTTGGGCGAAGTGCGGGATACGCTATTCGGCAGAGTCACCGAACGCGCTATGCGGCGAATCGGCCTGGAGGTGTTCGAACACTTACACCGGTTAGATTTAACCTTTCATTTATCCAGGCAAACCGGTGGATTGTCGCGGGATATTGAGCGCGGAACCAGCGGTATTAGTTTCCTGATGCGCTTCATGGTGTTTAATATTGGACCTACACTACTGGAGATAGCGCTGGTTGTAGGGGTATTACTTACGCAGTACGGCATGAGCTTTGCGATGATTATTCTGTGCTCGGTTGTCGCTTATGTGTGGTTTTCAATGAAAGCCACAGACTGGCGAACTGAGTTTGTGCGCCAGGCGAATCTGGCTGACTCTACATCTAACACCCGGGCCATCGACAGCCTGCTTAACTACGAAACGGTTAAGTACTTTAATAATGAACAATACGAAGCCCGCCAATACGACACCAACCTGGCAAACTGGGAGCAAGCGCGTCGCAAAAACCGCCTCTCATTGTTTGCATTAAATGGGGGCCAGGCATTCATTATTGCCGCTTCCATGACCGCCATGATGTTATTGGCAGCATTAGAAGTCAGCCGTGGCAATATGACCATAGGTGATTTTGTGCTGATCAACGCCTTCACCATGCAAATCTTTATGCCGTTAAACTTTCTGGGCTTCGTGTATCGGGAGATTCGCGGCTCACTGGCCAACATCGAAAATCTGTTTAATTTACTGGGCACGGTTCCTACCGTCGCCGATGCCCCCTCTGCAGGCTCACTGGAGATAAGCCATAGCCGCATTCATTTCGACAACGTTAGCTTTTATTATCGCCCTGAGCGGCGCATCCTGAATCACGTGAATTTTACTATTGAGCCCGGTACCAAAGTGGCCGTGGTAGGAGAAAGCGGCGCAGGTAAATCAACACTGGTAAAACTCCTGTTTCGGTTTTACGACCCGGTTTCAGGCGCTGTGCGTATCGACGACCAGGACATAAGTCAGGTCACTCAGCACAGTCTGCGCAAACACATTGGCATTGTGCCTCAGGACACGGTGTTGTTTAACGATACCTTAGGGGAAAATATTCGATATGGGCGTCCCGATGCCAGTGAGGAAGATATTCAGCAGGCTATCCGGCTGGCTCACTTAGAAAGCTTTATTGCCAGTTTGCCAGACGGCATCAATACGCAGGTGGGTGAGCGCGGTTTAAAGCTTTCAGGTGGTGAGAAACAACGCGTGGCCATTGCCAGGGCAATCCTGAAACGCCCGGCCATTATGGTATTTGACGAAGCGACGTCCTCACTGGATAGCCAATCAGAGCAGGCTATTCTCTCTGCACTACGGGAAGTGGCCGAAGGGCACACCAGTATGGTGATCGCGCACAGACTATCGACGATTGTCGACGCTGACAATATTCTGGTGATGCAGCAAGGGCAAGTTGTAGAACAAGGTACACACGCGGATTTATTGTCACAACAAGGTGTTTATGCTGGCTTGTGGCAAGCACAACAAAAACAGGCAAAGGCATAATGATGGACCCGCAACAACTGAAACTGACAATCAATCAGACCATGCCGTTTGGTAAGTACGCAGGTAGAAAGCTGATTCACTTACCCGAACCTTATCTGGTTTGGTTTGCCAAGCAAGGTTTTCCTGAGGGCAAATTGGGCGAGCAATTAGCACTGATGTACGAAATTAAACTCAACGGCATGGAGTCTATGCTTACACCACTTATCGACAACGATTAACGGAATAACACTTTGGTATATCAGCGAAAACGTGCGCAGCATCAGCGTATTGATGAGCAAAGCCAACAGCTTCATCGTTGTATCGCCCGGAAAGTGCTGGCTCAGCCTGAGCTTATGGCGCAGGTAACAGAACGCTTAACCCAGCGCTATCAGGATAAGTTAATGGGTTATGGCAGTTATTTGCATTGGCAGGCCATTCTGGCTGAGTTTCCCGATCGCGAAAAATTTACTGCAGCCATGACAGCCAGTGATAGCACAACCACTCGCTTGCGAAGAGCGACGATATTTACCGGTATATTAAACGAAAAAGAGCGCAGCGATTGCCTCGCTGTGCCCTTTGAATAAACGCTACATTGCTATTTTTACTTAATGCGAAGGTGCTCTGAAACCAGAAACGCCATTTCCAATACCTGGTCGGCGTTTAAACGCGGATCACACTGGGTTTTATACGCTTCCGCCAGATCGTCATCACTTATTTGATAAGCCCCACCGGTGCACTCAGTTACATGTTGCCCCGTCATTTCAAGGTGAATACCACCGGCATAAGTCCCTTCCGCATCGTGCGCAGCAAAGAACTGACGAATTTCACTCAGAATCGCGTCGAAGTTACGGGTCTTGTAACCACTGGATGCACTGAACGTATTACCGTGCATTGGATCGGAACTCCACACTACGTTGCGACCTTCCGCTTTAACACGGCGTAACAAACGAGGCAGATTTGCTTCCAGCTTATCAGCGCCCATACGCGTGATCAGCGTTAAACGACCCGGCTCATTATTTGGATTCAGTGCATCAATCAGACGAATTAATTCGTCTTCCTGCATCGATGGACCCACCTTCACGCCAATCGGATTGTGAATGCCGCGGAAGAACTCAATATGCGCGTGATCCAGTTGACGCGTACGCTCACCAATCCACACCATATGCGCCGAACAATCATAGGGCTTGCCTGTTAACGTATCGATGCGGGTAAGCGCTTCTTCGTAATTCAGCAATAACGCTTCATGGGATGTAAACAGTGCAGTTTCATGCAGCGTTGGCGTATTGGCAGATGTGATCCCCATCACATCCATAAACTCCAGGCTGTCCTGAATACGACGAGCGATATCCAGATACTGCTCTTTCAATGGATTGTTTTCCACGAACGCCATATTCCAGCGGTTCACTTCGTGCAGGTCAGCCAAACCGCCCTGAGCAAAGGCTCGCAGCAAGTTTAATGTCGCAGAACTACGGTGATAGGCTTCGATTAAACGCTGGGGATCCGGGCGACGTGCCGCTTCAGAGAACTCAAAGCTATTGATGATGTCACCACGATAACTTGGCAGCGTGATACCCTCTTTGGTTTCAAAGTCTGACGAGCGCGGTTTGGCATACTGGCCAGCCATACGGGCAACTTTAGTCACCGGGCATCGGCCAGCAAAGGTTAAAACGATGGCCATTTGTAGCAACACCTTAAAGGTGTCGCGAATTTTAGGTGCATTAAACTCGCTAAACGACTCGGCACAGTCGCCCCCTTGCAGTAAAAAGCCTTTACCTTCACAGACCTGGCCTAGCTGACGGCGCAACTCACGCGCTTCGGCTGCAAATACCAGTGGAGGATAGCTGCTTAGGGTCTTCTCTACCTGGGCCAGTTCGGCCTTATCGTCGTATTCTGGCTGTTGCAGAATTGGCTTGCTGCGCCAACTATCTGGTTGCCAATTGTTCACTTAGCACCTCATAAAAAACGGGAAAAATTCAGAAAATGGGCTTACCTGATTTGTCAGGTTATACCGAAACGGGTACGAATATCCCGCGCGGTTTTCGTTCCAGAACGTCAAAATGACAGTCAAAGGTACGCCACAGATTGTCCAGGGTCATAACCTCATCGACCGGGCCGTTTGCCAGCAACTCCCCTGAACGCGCTAACCATACCGTATCAGCAAAGGTATTAGCAATATTAACGTCGTGACAACTCATGACTATTTGATTTCCTCTTATTCCTAAATCAGCTAACCATTGCATTAATGCAAGCTGGTGACGAATATCGAGGCTTTGTAGTGGCTCGTCCAGAATCAGCAGCGCCTCCCCCTTCATGAGCGGCTGCCACACTTGTAACAGCGCACGAGCAATAAAAATGCGCTGCTGCTCACCGCCCGACATCCGGGTGTACACCTTATCCAGTAGGTCTGTCAGTCCCAGTTTGTCGATAAGCAATTCAGGAATAGCGTTGATGCTTCCTTCATTAAAAAACTGCAAGCAATCGCGCCCAGTGAGTTCAAAGTGAATAGTCGGCTTTTGTGCCAGGTAACCGCGAACCCGCGCTAATTCGACCAGGCTAAGCCGGGCAATTGGCTGATTATCCCAACACACCTGGCCTTCGGTGGCAGGTGCCAGCCCGGCTATCACGTCAAGTAACGAACTTTTCCCTGCGCCATTCGGTCCCAGCAAACACACGATACCTGCGCGCTTGTGTTCAATGGAAAGTCGCTTAAACCGTCCGTGAAGGCAGATGTGTTCGGCGTGGATAACCCGGCTCATTTCAGTTGCCCTTTCACTAAGGCATAGAGCAACAGCGGCCCACCCAGAGTTGCCGTTACCATGGAAACGGGCAAGGCCGCAAAAGGTACCCATTCACTGATTAACGCGACCATCAGTAAAATCGTTGCGCCTGTCATTGCACAAGCAGGAATCAGATAACGGTTGTTATGACCCATCACCAATCGCAAATAATGAGGCACCAATAGGCCCAGAAAGGCAATCGAGCCTGCAATAGCAACAGCGGCCCCCACTGCCATCGCGCTGGCAATCATAATAGTGAGCTTGAGTTTGTCTGGATCGACACCTGCGCTTTTGGCCGTCATGTCGCCTGTATACAGCAGATTCAGTGCCGCCGCATTGCGATAAATTATCAGTAAGCTGAAAACAATGACGGGCACACTCACCATAAGCACCCAGGCATCAGCCTGATGCAAGCTCCCCATGATCCAGAATGTCAGGTTTCGCATGGATTGCGCATCGGCAAATAAGTATAACCAGCCCATCACGGCACTCGTCAGGGTGGTAATGGCAATCCCCGCTAATATTACAGCGGTATTAATGCCACGTAATCGCACAGACAGTCGATAAATCAACCAGGTTGAAAACAACGCGCCGGTAAAACACGCCACCGGTAAGGTGTAGGGTAAGTGATCTATCATGGCATCAGGGGCAAGAATCAGTACAAATGCCGCGACCAGACTTGCGCCACTTGAAATACCAATAATCCCCGGATCAGCCAGCGGATTGCGCAGCACGACTTGCAAGGACGCACCACTCACACTCAGCGCTGCGCCTGTTATCACAGCCGTTACCATAAGCGGCACCTGTAGCTGCCATAAAATTTGGAAATTGAGCTGCTGTGTTAACCCCACCTGCCAGCCACTGCCTAACAATGCGCCTGCAGTGCATATCATCAGAACCAACAAGCACACCAGCCACTGGCCGGAGGTAAGCCTCATCGGGACTTAATACTTTGAATCAGCCCGTCACTCGCACTTTCAATCAGGTCCAGCACCAGTTCAAAGCCTTTTTTACCGCCATAATAAGGATCGGGCACTTCTTCGTTTTCATATCCGGCGAAGTCTAAAAACAGCTTAATCTTCTCGTGATAAGCCGGATCGCTCATTCCCCGAAGGTTTTTCAGGTTCTCTGCGTCCATGGCCAGAATCAAATCGAATTTTTCGAAATCGTCGTCGGCCACACGTCGACATTTCAGTCCTTTAAAACTGTAACCGCGATCTTCTCCCGTTGCCTGAGAACGTTTATCCGGCGGACTACCAATGTGATAGCCGTGAGTACCGGCAGAATCAATAGTTAACCTTAAGCCCGCTTGCTCAGCCTTGTGTCGGAACACGGCTTCGGCTGTAGGTGAACGGCAGATATTGCCAAGGCAAACGAATAATACAGATACAGGGGACGTTGGATTGGTCATTAACTTCGCTTTCTTTGTGTTGTGTTTAGTCAGTCATCACGCTGACTACGACTCAGGGCCGGACGCGCTTCATACTAAAAATTGATGCTAAGAGTGCCATATCCCGTGGGTATTTGGAACGGATTTGGTCGATAGATTAGTACATATAAAAGTTAGCCTGCTTCCAGCGCTTCCACTCATCACATTCTGGCCTGTAATTTGCGTTGTACTCTTTGAAGTCCACAAAACCACAATAATTCGCAGTTTGAGGTTGCAAAATGAAAAAACAAATTTGCATTATGCTTATGGCATTATCTTCTATTTATGTATGTCAGGCGACGACAATTAAGTTCGGTTCTGATCTTACTCATCCAAGGTTCACTGGCACAACATCTCTGGCCAGCTCTGTAAGCTCCCCATTTGGCACAGCAGAAAATATGCAACCAGTATCCTCCATAAGCTCATCGATGATGAAACAAAAGCACAGTCCCGTGACTAACACAGAAGCCTCTGTTACCCGGAATCAGTCGCAGTTTGACACCTTATTTTCAATCATCATGGGGATTGTGCTGACTTTTGCATTGCGAAATACCGATAGAGAACACCGCAAAGACCGAAAAAAGTAATTCGATGAGTTGATAACCATGCTCACATCTGGCCAAATACGGCGTTAATACATTGTCTGACAACACCACTGTATGTTGTCGGTGCACTGAAAATCCGTATTTTGTATCCGGAAGAGACTATGACTAAATCTGTACATCACGTGCTTATGCTTTCGAGTTCACGTATGGGAAGTGAAGACTACCTTGAGCACGCCCATCCGATGATCATGACGCACCTTGGCCATTGCCGTGACATTCTGTTTATTCCCTATGCTGGCGTAACGCTGGGTTGGGATGACTACGTAAGTAAAGTTCAGCAAGCGCTACCTGAGCTCAACGTAACAGGAATTCATACTGTAACCGACCCCGTCGAAGCCGTTAAGTCTGCTAACGCTATTGTTGTCGGCGGGGGTAATACCTTTAATTTGCTGCATCAGTTGTATGAAAACAATCTGATAGACGTTATTCAGGAGGTCGTAGCTAACGGCACCCCGTATATTGGCTGGAGTGCTGGCAGTAATATCTGTGGTATGAGTATTCGGACCACCAATGACATGCCGATTATTGAACCGAAAAGTTTTAATGCGCTGGGGTTTGTGCCCTGCCAGCTCAACCCGCACTACACCGACTATCAGCCGCCGAATCACAATGGCGAAACCCGCGACGATCGTCTGTTTGAGTTTACGGCGTTAAACCCTGATACACCGGTGCTGGCCATTCGCGAAGGGACGGCATTGTTACTGAGTCAAAAAAGACTGACTTTAAAAGGGAACTTGCCGGGCTTTTATTTTAGCGGCGCAGAAAAGCACGCCATTGAGCCAGAACAGGATTTAACCGAGTTTCTCAACCAGTAGCGATAAATCCGGCGTCTGCTTATACGGTATCAGGGCGAGCCTTGGTGCCGGCATCAGCGCATCCAGCGTCGCCAGATTTTCGTCAAATACAGGCATGTCATCAGAGAGTTGGTTTGCCACCCACCCTTTTATGGTTAGCCCATCATTTTGAATGGCTTCTGCGGTAAGCAGCGCATGGTTTAAACAGCCCAGCCGCATGCCTACCACCAGGATCACATCGAGCTGTAAAGCTTTAACGGTATCGCTCAAAAACCGCCCCTG
Source organism: Aestuariibacter sp. (assembly GCA_017794925.1). Lineage (GTDB taxonomy): Bacteria > Pseudomonadota > Gammaproteobacteria > Enterobacterales > Alteromonadaceae > Alteromonas. Next base: position 4,011,109 of record CP051238.1, read on the forward strand.
TGACAACGGCAAACGCCAGCCACCGGCGCCTTCCATTAACAATACGTCCGGCTCGTAGCGATACAAGGCACGAAACCCGTCGACAATGACCTTTTCACTAATCGCCACGCCATGACGATTTGCCGCGATGTGTGGGGCAATCGCATCAGGTAACGCGATGGGATTAATCTCCGCCAGGGGCACATTGACGCTACCAGCAGCCTGTAGCGCCAGCGCATCTTCGTTTTCCCACTGACTATTTTGCCAATCACATCCCGCCGCCACGGGCTTATAACCCAATGCTGTTTTTTCGCTTCGGGAAAACGCCTCCAGTATTCTGCAACTGCTGTAGGTTTTTCCAACTTCGGTATCGGTCCCGGTAACAAAATAGGCTTTGGTCACAAGGTTTTCTCCAGGCTTATATGCAGTATTTGATAGGTATTCGTTAGCGCGTCAGCAGACGTTTCCCTCAGCGCATCGGAAAGTAGCCGGAGTTTATTTCGGGTTAAAGGTTTACGCGCGGCATTGTCTGTGCGGCTGCCTGCGCCCACACCATTTATAGATTTCAGTAACGAACCTATGTTGTCATAGCTATCTCTGTAACTCGCTACATCATGGTTAATCTGGCCCCAGCTATGCTCACACACTGCAGCAAGCCAGCGCTCTGCGGTTGCCAGTTTATTCAATACCAGATGAATACCGACCGTCTGGGCAGCGCGTCGTAATTCGGGGAAGGAACCATCCACCATGATTGCCAGTTCAGCGTGCCCGCCCGGTTGCAAAATACGATAGATTTCTTTAAGCACCTGCATGGGGTCATCACACCACTGCAGCGCCATTGAGGAAAAAACCACGTCAACGCAGCCAGATTTGCAGGGCAGTTGCTCAGCGTCCCCTTGCAGAAACGTGATTGTCGGATGCACAGACTTAGCTTGTTTCAACATACCTGGTGCCAAATCCATCCCACTCGCCAGAGCGCCTTTAGCTACAAGCTTTGCCGTATTTCGCCCCGTGCCACAACCAATATCCAGTGCACAATTGCGCTGAATGTCTGGCAGCCGGGAAAGCGCATAATCAGCGATGACATGCTGAATACCTGCAACAGCATCATACTGTGCAGCCGCCGCACTAAAACGGGCAGCAATATCTTGTTTATCTGGCCGACTGCAGGAGGTTTCCACAGGTTCAATCAGCGCCATGCTGCTTTTCCTCATTATCCGGACATTCAGGGTAAGAGGATAGCGATGTCATAGCCAACGCTAACCCATCAACCAATACATCAACATCCCGTGTAGCATGACTGGCACTCAGTGTAATTCGCAGTCTGTCAGTTCCTTTAGGCACCGTAGGATGGCGCATGGCAGGGACCCATAAACCGCGCTTTGCCAATTCGGTGGACAACATCGAAGCCCGATTTGGACAACCCACGACTACCGGTTGTATCGCGCTTTGTGAATTCATCAGAGCAAGTCCTTCCTGCTCAGCCCTTGCTCTGAAGTGCGTAATGTTGGCATGCAGCTGCTCGCGCTCCGCTCCCTGGGTCACCAACGACAACGCATGCAACGTTGCTACGGCTTGTGCGGGCGGGAACGCAGTGGAGTAAATGTAGTGCCGTGCGTAATTCACCAAATAATCTATCAGTCCATGGCTCCCTGCAATAAAGGCCCCGGCAGTGCCCACGGCTTTACCAAAGGTACCCATGACAACAGGACACTGTTGCTGCGACAGTTGAAACGCATCGATACTGCCCAGCCCGTATTCACCGGTTACACCGAATGCATGTGCATCATCGAGCATAAGCCAACTGTCTGAGGCTTCAGCATGTGCAACCAATTGAGGTATATCCGGACTATCGCCGTCCATGCTAAACACCCCTTCCGATGCAATAAGCCGGTGCTCAGAAGTGGTTTTGGACAATAACGTATTCAGGTGTTCAGTGTCGTTGTGAGCAAAGCGACGTAGTCGAGCCGCGCAGGCTGTCGCGCCTTCAATAAACGACGCATGCATATATTTGTCGGCAATAATATCGCCTTGTTCTGCGAACAACGCCTGACACAATGCCTGGTTAGCTGCAAAGCCGGATGAGAATAACAGCACGGCATCCCGGTTCAACGCTTCTGCCAGCACCTGCTCTAATTCGCGGTGCGCGGCACTGTACCCGGTCACCAATGGCGATGCTCCACTGCCGCCACCAAACTGCGCAAGCCCTTCGACCCAAGCCTGCAGTACGCCCTGATTGTGTCGCAGCCCGAGGTAATCATTACTACCAAAATTCAGGTAGTGATTGCCATTAATGGCAATCACACCATCGCGTTCATAATCGATACAGGTCCGCTGGCGGTAATAACCGTCTTGCTGACGCAGGGCCAATTGGGCGTCAATAAACTCAAAAGCCATTATGCGGTCTCGGCTTGCTTTCCTGCTGTCTTGCCTGCCGTGGCATCATAAAATAACTCATCAGGTGCCTGCTGCTGTTCCAGCGCTTCCTCTAACAGCAATTCATGTGCTTCATCAGAGTAATCACGGGTGCGTTCAGTATTAATACCCAGCTTCTTAAACAACAGCACGTCTTCATGGGTATCCGGATTCGATGTCGTTAGCAGTTTGCAACCGTAAAATATTGAGTTGGCCCCAGCCATAAAGCATAGCGCCTGAGTCTGCTCACTCATATTTTCACGTCCTGCCGACAGACGAACATGTGAGGCAGGCATCATGATACGTGCTATGGCGATAGTTCGGATGAACTCAAAGGGATCCATATCTTCCAGTTTATCCAGTGGTGTGCCATCGACTTTCACCAGCATGTTTATCGGAACGCTTTGTGGATGTTCTGGCAAATTCGCCAATTGCATTAATAGCCCGGCACGATCTGATACGCTTTCACCCATCCCCACAATACCGCCGGAACAGACGTTCATACCAGCATCACGCACATGTTGAAGCGTATCTAAGCGATCCTGATACGTTCGGGTCGTAATAATGTCACCATAAAATTCAGGCGAGGTGTCGAGGTTGTGGTTGTAGTAATCCAACCCTGCTTGCTTGAGCGCTAACGCCTGATCGCGGGTAAGCATGCCCAGCGTCATACACGTCTCCAGCCCCAGTGATTTTACTTCCGCTACCATTTGCGTGAGATAAGGCATATCGCGTTCTTTCGGGTTGCGCCAGGCTGCGCCCATACAAAAACGGGTAGACCCGGTTTGCTTGGCTTCTTTTGCACGCTGAATGACTTTTTCCATTTCCAGCAAACGTTCTTTTTCGAGGCCAGTATCGTAGCGGGCACTTTGCGGACAGTATTTACAATCTTCCGGGCACGCACCGGTTTTAATCGACAAAAGTGTGCTTACCTGCACTTCATTCGGATCGAAGTGTTGACGATGAACGATTTGTGCCTGGAACAGCAAATCATTAAATGGCATGTCGTAGAAAGCCTCGACCTCTTCGCGGGTCCAGTCATGTCGGATCGCTGCGCGCTGAGGGACTTTAGAAGCGTCTTGCGCCAAGTCCGATACGGTGTGTGCTGAATTATGCTGTGTGGCAGACATCGCCTATCCTTTACTCTTATTCAATGGTGGCTTAGTCTATGCAGCCAAGACACCTTGTCAACCAAATTAACAGCAAAAACTTTACTATTGTGCAAAATACAAACAACACAGAATTTGATAAGCAACACATCTGGCACCCTTATACTTCAGCGGTGAACCCGCTTCCCTGCTATGAAGTAACCGGCGCAAAAGGCGCCGAAATCACCCTTGCCAGCGGGGAATCCCTGGTAGATGGTATGTCCAGTTGGTGGGCTGCGATCCACGGATACAATCACCCGTTACTGAATAAAGCAGCCCATGAACAAATTGACGCCTTCAGTCATGTTATGTTTGGTGGGCTGACTCATGATCCGGCGGTGCGCTTGTGCCGGCAACTACTGGATATGGCTCCCTCGGGTATGCAACGGGTGTTTTTGGCAGACTCAGGGTCTGTGTCTGTAGAAGTAGCAATAAAAATGGCGGTGCAATACTGGGCTTGTCTGGGACGGCCGGAAAAGTCGCGATTAATCGCCCCTCGCAATGGTTACCACGGCGATACCTTTGCAGCCATGTCTGTATGCGACCCGGTCAATGGGATGCACAGTTTATTCAGCAACACTCTAAAGTCACAGGTATTTGCTCCTGCTCCACAAACCCGTTTTGGTCAGGCATTCAGTGAAGACGATATTTTACCACTGGAAGAGCTATTTGCCCGTCATCATCACGAACTGGCAGCACTCATTCTGGAGCCCGTAGTGCAAGGCGCGGGAGGCATGCGCATTTACCACCCGGAATACCTTAAACGCTGTCGTCAGTTATGTGATTCCTACGACGTTCTGTTAATTTGTGATGAAATCGCAACGGGTTTTGGCCGCACAGGCAAGCTCTTCGGCTGCGATCACGCGGGCATTTCACCTGACATCATGTGCTTGGGCAAAGCCCTTACCGGGGGTTACATGACCCTCGCCGCCACATTGTGTACAGAGGAAGTCGCTCAGGGTGTCTGTGAAGGGAGCCCTGGGGTATTTATGCATGGGCCTACTTTTATGGGGAATCCGCTGGCCTGTGCTGTGGCGAGTGCCAGTTTGTCGTTAATTGCTAAGGGCGACTGGCAACAGCAGGTTGCGGATATTAGTACCCAACTCTCGGCCGAGCTGGCCCAATGTAAGGAACTCGCCTGTGTTGCTGATGTCAGAACCTTAGGGGCAATTGGTGTGGTAGAGACAAAGCACCCGGTGGATGTAGCCGCCATTCAAAAAGTATTTGTGGCTCAGGGAGTATGGATAAGACCATTTGGCAAACTGGTCTATATTATGCCACCCTATATTGTAACAGCTGAACAACTTTCAACACTGACTCAGGCTATCTACACAGGCCTGAAACAACTATACGGATAGGGACTGTTGGGGATTTTATCACGGTTAATCGACAAGGTTTTCTTTGCGGCGTTATTTATTGCAACGCTGCAGGTACCCGTGCTTAATCAGCAATACCTTCAGTATTTAAATGGTTACCTGGACGCGACCGGCGAAGAGGTAAAACACTATGAACAGCTCGCGCTTGAACATGGCTATCCCACCGTTGATGCCATGATAAACACCCTGCTAAACAACGAAGCTGCGTTAGTTCGCGATGATGCGCAACATAAACTCACCGTTATCGACGCCTATGAAGAAGCGCAATACGCTGCGCAATATTTGCAGAATGCAAACTACTTTCAGCAAGTCGGTTATTTTGCACAACCTAATCAATATCCCCGTTTGCAAAGCGTAATAAACGTATTTGAACCCTCCCTGCCACTGCATCCCGAATCAGTCGGCTCAGCGCTAGTGACAGCACTTGTACTGTATATCTTCCCTTGGAGCGGCGTTGTTCTGATTCGCCGTCGACGCAGAGCGCGTCAACGTCAGTTCGCCTGATCGAAACCGATCCCCCTATTCCCGGCACACCTATTGCATAAGCTCTATTACCTGAACAATCGATGAGATGGTTAGGGCGTTTCAATTTATACCTAAAGGCGGCTTTAGGTATTGAAATTGCTACGTACCCAGTGTGGTTAACACCTTATTCACACAATTTTTTGTTTATTATTTAATCGTCACCGCATTAGCCCGCAGTCAACAGGGCTCCGCGGTTAATGTCAGGAGAATGAAGATGACCGATACACCTAGAAATCAAACGTTAGTAATGGGCCAACTGTTGCAAATGAGAGACAAGTTGATTGCCAAACGCCACCTTATTCCGGCCAAATGCCAGTCGCAGTGGGCGGAGCTGGAAAAAGAAACCGCTGTGTTTGACCCTGCCAACCAAGGCCAGCTGAGTCATACAGGTAAAACAATGGTAACCAAGCGTTCGTTGTTTCGTGGCAACATCAATGATTTAATGTCGCTGGTTGATCAACTGCGTCAGTTAAACAGCCAAATCAAGATCACTGCACACTAATGCTTGCGCTTGCTGGCGCAAAACAATAGCGGCTTTGATTTTACGTTTGCCATAACTGGCCATACGTATAAAGTCTTCCCGGGCAATCGGTACATGTTGATAATCCATTGCTCCCGGGGTGGACGGATCGGGATCGTGAATATACACACACTGATCGTCGATGGCGGTAACCACAACCCAATGCGGCGCTTTAGTCCGATCGAACCGGTAGGTGCTGATTAGGCACACCAACGCGCAATCCTGCATATTCTGGTAATTATCCAGCCTTGTTAACCAATCAAGGTAAAACACCGGTAGCTGCTGTTGCTCGGCTTCATTAAAGAAGTTTTGCTCAACGGCCTGCAATGTCTGGCGCTTGTGTTCATTGCGTACACCATCAACAAAAAGCGGTGCTCCCTGATTTAAATAAACCTTTACTTCAAACCCACGAGCCTGAGCAGCCATTGCCAATCCAATCGGGTGCGTTCCCGCTGGCCCGCTTGTCATGTATACCGTGTTGGCTTCCCGCCAAATACTGAACTCATCGCGCTGATTGGGAATCAACGAATGATCCAGCATCGCCATCGCCATCAACAGACTGGCCGGCCCACAGGTAAACTCTGTCGTTTGCTGATACCACGGACAACGACGCAGCGTTTTTTCAGGCCCGCTTAAAGGCAATGCTTTCTGCATACGGATGGCATTCGTATCGTCTTCGTAATAATGTTCAAACAAACCAAATGGCAAAAAGCCTAACCGTTCATAAACGCGCTGTGCAGATTGATTATGCTCAGCGACTTCAAGTCGCATGTAGCGCTTTCCTCGCGCCGTAGCACGTTGTTCCAGCCACAAAATCATGGCATCAGCCAAACGTTGCCCCCGCGCGTCTTCATGCACAGCCAGTGAATATAAGCGGGTTAGCAATGTACCTCGACGAAGCAACAGCAAGCCATACCCCACTAACTGACCGTCACAGTCTGCCACTACCAGCTCTGCATTCTTTGCAGTCAGATAGTGGCGAAAACTGCGACGACTTAAGCGGTCGTTCGTAAAACAGTGATTTTCCAGTGCCACCAGCTTATTCAAATCGCTGAGCGCGCCGGCTCTTAGTTGCCACTGACCCACTGAAATAACCATGATTATCTGCCTCTGCGTTCTAACCGGCTGGCAAATTCCTGCATCACCAACAGGTATAATTCCTGACCTAGGTATTTGTCTTCAATGCCCGAGTCGATATTAGGGTTGTCATTCACTTCGATGACATACACCTTGTTGCCACGCTGTTTAATATCAACGCCATACAACCCTACGCCAGCGACCTCTGCCGCACTGATTGCCGCTTTCAGTACCGGACGCGGTACTTCAAAGGTAGGCAGGGTCACAAAACCACCTGAATCGGCTTTATCGCCCTGATGGTTGTATATTTGCCAGTGGTTGCGGGCCATAAAATACTTACACGCGTAAATCGGGCGACCGCCCAACATACCGATACGCCAGTCAAACTCAGTAAAGATGTACTCCTGAACAAGCACCAGCGCAGACTCTTTCAGCATGCTGTTAAGCTTGCTAACCAGTTCCTCTCGGGTTTCAACTTTATACACACCACGGGAGAACGAGCTTTCCGGCAGTTTTAAAATCAGCGGTAAGTTGAGGTCAGCAATCAACTGCTCGCAGGTCGCTTCATCAGCGTTGGTCACAAAGCGGCTCTTAGGCGCGGGAACCTTGTTATAGGTAAACGCATCCTGCAGGAACACTTTGTTGCAGCAACGCAGAATCGACTGTGTATCGTCAATTACCACAACACCTTCTCGTTCAGCTTCGCGGGCAATGCGGTAGGTAGCGTGGTCGATTGCCGTGGTTTCACGCACAAATAGCGCATCGTATTGCTCAACGTCGCCAATGGTTTGCGCGGTAACGACTTCTGCGTGAAAGCCCACTTTACCTGCCGCCTTTACAAAATTAGCAATTGCGCGTTTGTCACTGGGCGGTGTCGGTTCATCCGGGTTCACCAGAATGGCCATATCCCACCGGGCTTGCTTACTGCGGCTGTGCGTGCGCCATTGCTGTTGAGTAAACTGCTTCAAACGTTCGATAAACGTGGGCTGCAGACTTTCCGGTACTTCATTTAAACCAACCGAATGACAACGCACCGACGCGATATCGCGATTCAGCACCAATTGCAACAAAGGGCTTGGATAGAGCGAGAACGCAAGACCAGCCAAACGCTTCAGACGAACGTCTGCCGTTTTGCCGAAGCACACAAACAGCTCACCACCCAAACTCGCCAGAGCTTCTTGCTCCTGAGGTTTAATCGCAATGGTGGGCGGTTCCTGCTCAGCCTGTGCCGGGCGCAAATCATTAATAGTATTAACGCCAGGGATGACACGGTGCTGTCTGGCTTCCGCTAATAGTGAGCAGTAGTAGCCCTGACTCAGGTATTTACCGGTGTCACACAAGTTGATGACTCGCGTTTTGGGTTCGTTGAGCTTCGGATAGTCCTGCAGATACTGTTGAAACGTGAGTACCGTTAGTTCTGGCAAATCAAGTTGTTCGGCGATATCCGTAATGATTAAAGTATGATGCATGAGTGCGTTCAGTATTCCTGCTTGTTGCTACACACTGGCATCAACACAATTGTTTCTGCTGTATAGCGATTTATAGGCGTTGAGTGTATAGAACTCCCCTCTTGCTGGATAACGGATTATTTTTGTCGTGACGACTGCAATCGTTAATTATTAAGTCCGGTGTAGCTGGAAGCACGAAAACTCACTAAGTACAGATAAGCGATACAATTTCTCACGCGATTGGTCGGATCTGCGGTTCACAAGTTAATAGTTATGCACTATCCTCCACCTAGCGTTGTCTAAACGCTGTTTACTGAAAGGAGTGTGTATGCTGTTAGCGATCATCGCTATTATTGTGGGATTACCCTTATTGCTATGGAGTGCTGATAAATTTGTAGGTGGTGCAGCCTCTGTTGCGCGTCATTTTGGTTTATCACCGTTGCTCATTGGCATGCTGATTATTGGCTTCGGTACATCCGCTCCTGAAATCATCGTATCCGTAATCGCTGCATTAGAAGGCAGTTCAGGCATTGCCCTTGGAAATGCGTTTGGTTCAAATATCGCAAACATCGCCCTTATTTTAGGTATCACCGCCTTAATCAGCCCTATCGCGGTTCGTTCTGAAATTATCCGAAAGGAATTACCTATACTGCTGGGCCTGACATTTTTTGCAGCCTGGCAGTTGCTCGACTCCAACCTATCCAAAGACGATGCCTTTTCTTTGCTGGGGCTTTTCATCTTACTTATTTCCTGGAGCATCTGGACCGGCTTGCGTGGCGATAAAGATGCCCTTGCCGAAGAGTTTGGCGAGGAGCTGAACAGTAAACCTGCCAACCTGAAAGGAGACAGTATCTGGCTGGTTGTAGGCTTGATATTACTCGTGATCAGCTCTCGTATCCTGGTGTGGGGCGCTGTAGAAGTGGCCACTTTCTTTGGTGTAAGTGACGTTGTTATTGGCTTAACCGTGATTGCAATTGGTACGTCTTTACCCGAATTGGCATCGTCACTGGTCGCTGTTAAAAAAGGCGAACATGACATGGCTCTGGGCAACGTCATCGGCTCGAATATGTTCAATACATTAGCGGTTGTAGGTATCGCGGGTGTCATTCAGCCCATGCAGGTAGACAACAGCTTCTTGTATCGCGACACGCTGTTTATGCTGGTGTTGTCAGTAGCATTATTTATTTTCTGTATTGGTCTGAAAGGGCCAGGCAGGCTAAATCGCCTGGAAGGAGGCGTATTCCTGCTTGCCTATATTGGCTATACCTATTACCTGGTTACCAGTGCATTTATCGCCTGATAGCAAAAAGGCTGAACAGACATTGTTCAGCCTTTTTTTGATTGAATTATTCACGCTGTCGATTATGCCATTAAGACAGAATTAATCGTTACCAGACTGACTGTACTTATCCCCGCAAGAATAAATAAGTTCACACCGTAATTGTCCTCTTTTCTGCGGCTACGACGAGAGCGCAAAAACATGGTCACCAGACTTGCGCCCAAACAGACTTGAAGTAAGCGAATTAACGCGCTCATATATTCTGGTGACCAACTGGTTCGGCCATCAATACCCCAAAACTGTTGTACGCCACTTACCATTTCCGGACGCGCAAAATGAAACAGGATCAGACACACTATTAACGCCAGCCATACCAGCGAATTTAAGGTGATGACTACCCGGTAATAGGTATCCTGCTCGCGCGACTTTTTGCGACGATCTTCACAAAATCTAATAGCCTGTTGTACTGCCATGCTTCCTCTCTCTTACCCTCAACACTCAGCATTTGTTCGAATTTCCATCAAACCAAATACTGCAGCGATACAAATTTGAACGATTCATAGTAGATATCGGCATTTTTCTATTTTTGTTTAATAAATCTGGATGCAATCGACCAAGGCCTGTGCGATGATTTGCGCTTTAACACAAAATCTATATGTTGGAGAGAATAACCATGACACACGCCCCCGTTGTCGACGTACTGGCTGGTAAGTACGCGGTTGGCGAAACGGTAACTGTAAAAGGCTGGGTTCGCACCCGTCGTGATTCAAAAGCCGGCTTGTCTTTCATCGCTTTGCATGATGGCAGCTGTTTTGATCCTGTGCAGGTCATTGCACTGAATTCGTTACCCAATTATGCCGATATACAACGCCTGACTGCGGGTTGTTCTCTTGTTGTTACTGCCACAGTAAAAGAATCTGAAGGTCAGGGACAAGCATTGGAACTGGACGCCACTGAGGTGAGCATTGTGGGCTGGGTAGAGAACCCGGACACCTACCCAATGGCAGCGAAGCGTCATAGTATTGAGTATCTGCGTGAACACGCACACCTGCGCCCACGCACAAACGTAATTGGTGCCGTAACGCGTGTACGCAACTGTTTGTCTCAGGCAATCCACCGATTCTTCCATGAGCGCGGCTATTTTTGGGTGAGTACCCCCATCATCACCGCCAGTGACACTGAAGGCGCCGGCGAATTGTTCCGCGTATCTACGCTGGATATGCTGAACACACCAACCACTGAGCAAGGTCAGGTTGATTACAGCCAGGATTTCTTCGGTCGTGAAGCGTACCTGACGGTTTCTGGTCAATTGAACGGTGAAACCTATGCTTGTGCAATGTCGAAAATCTATACCTTTGGCCCGACTTTCCGTGCCGAAAACAGCAACACGTCGCGTCACCTTGCTGAGTTTTGGATGATTGAACCTGAAGTGGCTTTTGCTGATTTAGGTGACATCGCCCAATTGGCAGAAGATATGCTGAAATATGTCTGTAAAGCTGTACTGGAAGAGCGTGCGGATGACATGGCTTTCTTTGCACAACGTATCAACAAAGAAGCTATCAGTCGTCTGGAAAAACTCATCAGCAGTGACTTTGTGCGGATGGATTACACCGACGCCATTGAGATTCTGGAAAACTGCGGTAAAGACTTCGAGTTCCCGGTTAGCTGGGGTATCGACCTGTCCAGCGAGCACGAGCGCTACCTGGCAGAAGAGCATGTTGGCGCGCCGATTATCATGCAAAACTACCCGAAAGACATTAAGGCGTTCTACATGCGTCTGAATGACGACAACAAAACCGTTGCCGCCATGGATGTACTGGCTCCGGGTATTGGTGAAATCATCGGTGGTTCCCAGCGTGAAGAACGCCTGGACGTCTTCGACAACCGTCTCGAAGAAATGGGACTCAGTAAAGAAGACTATGGCTGGTACAGAGACTTACGTCGCTACGGTACAGTACCGCACTCAGGTTTCGGCTTAGGCTTTGAGCGTTTGGTGGCGTATGTTACCGGTATGCAAAACGTCCGGGATGTCATTCCATTCCCTCGTACACCGGGTAGCGCAAGCTACTAACCCGATATAAAGACCCCATTAAAATGGCAGCACCTCGCTGCCATTTTTTATGGTCTGACGACAGAATATTCGGATTAATCGGCTACAAACACAGGGATATCTGGGGTAATCTGTTTACCTAAGTGATTGTTGGCGTTACTCATGTCCGAAAAAGCCTCTTCCTGTGAGCTCATTTGTTCACAATGTGAAGCCACTGTCAGTGTGCCACACCTGCAGCACAAGCAGCGCGCGGTTTGCCCGCGTTGTGGCCATACCCTGAGTATTTATCACAAACAGGATTACGCACTCTGTCTTGCCCTTTCGGTAAGCGCACTGGTTTTCCTTTGCTTATCCTTACCCTTTAATTTTTTGTCTTTTCGCGCCAGTGGGCAACAAAATAATATTGATTTGCCTGGCGGGCTTTCCGTTTTGATAGACCAGGACTACTTGTCTCTGGCCGTCATAACCGGCATGGCGACACTCGTTTTACCCGGGCTGGTATTGAGCGGATTGGTGGTGTTACTTTGGGGGCGACTATTCTCAAGCCCACAAAACTGGATGAAAACCGTGCTGTTTTGGGTCAAGGTACTCATGCCCTGGAGCATGGCGGAAATCTTCTTACTGGGCACCTTGGTCAGCTTAATTAAAATTACATCATTGGCCGATGTGGCGATCGGCATGTCGTTCTACGCTTTCGTGCTATTCAGTGTTTGTATGAGTGCTGCACTATTTTATTTCGACGAAACACGCATCAAAATTTGGCTTTATCACGGACAGTTGCCACAAACTAAGCCGCTGAATAACGACATTGCCAGCCTTAGTATTCAGCGCACATGGGCACTTCTGTTCACGGCCGTACTGCTGTATATCCCAGCCAATGCATTACCCATTATGCATACTGAATTATTTGGAAACGACGAACCTAATACCATCATGGGCGGCGTGATCAGTTTGTGGCAATCAGGGTCCTATCCTATTGCTGCGGTTATATTTGGTGCTAGTATAGTGATTCCTATAGCCAAACTGGTGATTCTGGCAAGACTGACCTATGCCGTTCAGTACCACGAACTCACCCGGCCCGAAAGGCAAATCCGCTATTATCGATTTATCGAGTTCATTGGCCGCTGGTCAATGATTGATGTATTCGTTGTTGCCATACTGGTTGCACTGATTCAATTGGGTAGTACGTTATCGATATACCCTGGTCCTGCAGCTCTGGCGTTTTGTGCGCTGGTATTTATTACCATGCTGGCAGCAATGACGTTTGATACACGACTGATCTGGCAGCAAAGGAAAGTCAGTAAACTATGACTCAAGATGCAAACATAAAATCCACAACCCCAATCTCAAAAGTATGGGTTATCCCGATTCTGGCCCTGCTGGTCGGAGGATGGATGGTTTACTACCAGTGGAAAAATCAAGGGCCGCTCATCACTATCGATATGCCCTCAGCCAGTGGAATCGAGGTAAACAAAACCCCTATCAAAGTCCGCGATCTGGACATCGGGCAAGTTAAGCGAATCGAACTCAACCCAGACTTAAATGGTGTGACGGTGACCGCCCGTATTGATAAGAATGCCGCGCATCTACTCAACGAAAACACCCAGTTTTGGGTGGTCGCGCCACGCATTTCGTTCTCAGAAGTATCCGGACTTAATACCCTGCTATCCGGTAGTTTCATTGCGATGACGGCAGAGAGTGGCAATGAAGAAAGACTGCATTTTGAGGCACTGGAACGCCCACCGGTGACCCCGCCAGGTACCCCGGGTTTGCATCTTAATCTTACCAGTCAAAATGATGAGCTTACTTACAAACCCGGCGATACCTTAATTTATAAAGGCTTTAAAGTTGGTGAGTTCGAGGAAGTTAATTTTAATGTGGAAGACGGCGTTATTGAGTACCGGGCTTTTATTCACGCCCCCTACCACAAGCTGATCAACGCCAATACGCGATTTTGGAACGTGAGCGGGGTCAAGCTTCAACTGGCATCGACGGGACTGACCATTCAAACAGGCAGTCTGGAAACGCTGTTGGCTAACGGCGTCACGTTTGGCAACCCACAAGGCGTTGCAAAGGGCGCGGCAATCGAAAATGAAGCCGAGTTCATTATTTACAATGACTACGAAGCGGCGGCCGACGAACGATTTAAATACGCTGCGCAATATATCTTATTGATCGAAGAGAGTGTGCGTGGTTTAACCATCGGTGCACCAGTTGAGTACCGGGGTTTGCAAATAGGTAAAGTCGAAGCCATTAATTTCGATGCCATAGAACTCGGTAGTTTACTGGACGACGATTATCCAATCCCGGTATTAATCAATCTTTACCCTGGCAAAGTACGATTAGAAGACAGTCAGACCGGTCTCAAATTTTTAAGAGAGCGCCTGGCACGCTGGATTGGCAAGGACCTTCGCGCGACGTTGAGAATGGGCAATGTCCTTACCGGGGGATTATATGTGGACCTCCAGCATGTGGATGACCCTGAAATCGCCGCCATTCAAACGGTAAATGGTTTTGATATTATTCCCACGGTATCAAATGAATTTACCCAGCTTACTCAAAAAGCTGATGCCATCATGGATAAAATTAACGCATTACCAATAGAAGACTTAATAGCGAAAGTGAGTGATGTCGTTGTTACGCTTGAAGCAGCGGCTAAGTCTGTCAACGAAACCAGTGATAACTTTGATGACACCCTGGCATCAATTGATACTGAGGCTCTGAACACACAGATTCAGCAGTCCCTACAAAGCTTTGAAGACTTACTGAAACACTATTCACAAGGTGGATTAAGCAAGGCTGAAATTGCAGACACAATGAATGCACTCCAGGATACACTGCGTGCCGTTCAGCCCTTATTACGGCAACTCAACACCACCCCGAATGGGCTCATATTTTCCGACAATGCCACCATTGATATACAACCGAAAGCCAGGGAGATAAACCCATGACCAAATCCGCGTTAAGCATATTCATGGCTCTGGTAATTGCAGGTTGCAGCAGCAAACCGGTCAGTATGAACTACTACTTACTTCATGAGCCTCTGCAAGCCACTGCGACACAAGATATCACTGCCTGGCCCGTTGTAGAGCTGCGTTCTCTTACGACTCCCGATTACTTGAAACAACGCAGTTTAATTGTTCAACTCAGCACCAGCGAACTGCATTTTTCACCTCAGCATGTCTGGTCGGAGCCTGTCGAACAAGGATTTGTGCAATCGTTAAAAGATACTATGGCGGTTAGCCATAACGTCAGATTACAAACCCAAAGTTTGTGGACAAGCAATGCAAAATCAGGCTACATTTTAGATATCTCAATAGAAGATTTTATTCCTTCACACAATGGAATGGTCATACTGCGCGGTACTTACCGATTAGGACAATCACAGCAGCCTGGAAGAATCGTTGAGTTTGCGTTTCAAACGCCTTTGGAAAAAGACGGGTTTGCCCATACTGTAGAAAAAATGCGTGAACTCGTTGCGATGTTAGCTAACCAAGTCGTAACAGGAATTGAGAGTCATTAATAGCATTACTGAACGTGTCACCCACTTTGTAGACTGGTTGATTACCAGTGGCTGTAAACAGGTTTATGACGAAGATACAAACCGAAAGATCATTGTAATTAACTTGTTTGCCATGGTCGGTATGTCCATTACCTTTGTATTGGGCCTGCGGGCAATGTTGAACAACAATGATGTTTTGGGCATCGTTTTACTCTCTTCCGCTGCACTGTTTGGTCTTTGCAAGGCGCTGTTGCTGCACTCGCGTTTTTTGTACAACCACATTCTTGCCCCGTTCATACTGGTAGTATCCCTAACCGGGCTGATGCTGTATCTGGTCATTTCAGGTGGCGTTGCCAATACCGGGCCATTGTGGATTTACGTACTCCCGCCAGTCGCCATGTTTTTTGCCGGCGTTGTTTACGGTGTAATAACCGTCATCGTATTTATTGCTCTGTGCAGTTTCATATTATTTGCCGCCGATGGCATGTTTGTTGTTGCAGAATACAGCACCGAATTTAAGCTCCGCCTGCTCTACTCTTTCGCCACCGTCACGTTTTTGTCTGCCTTTTACGAACACAGTCGTCAAACGAGCTTTAATATCGTCAAAGAGTTGAGTGATAAATTCGAAAGGCAAGCTCAGCAGGATACCCTGACGCAGCTCCCCAACCGCCGGGGCATACAACAGTTTATTGAGTTTGAGTCAGCGCGTTCGAGACGACAAAAAAAGCCGTTGACGCTGGTACTTTGTGACATCGACCGATTCAAAAGGGTTAATGATACCTACGGCCACGATGGCGGTGACATCATTCTCAAGCACGCTTCAGCTCTGTTTAAAGGTTCTGTACGCCAACAGGATGGTGTCTCTCGTTGGGGTGGCGAGGAGTTTCTCTTCGTGTTGCCTGACACCAATGAAGCCAATGGGGTCATTCTTGCAGAAAAAATCCGTGAAACCCTGGCCAGCACACCGATCGAAATTCAACAGAAAAACGTAACAGTGACAGCGAGTTTTGGTGTTGCACAAATTGATTTTGAGCAAGGCTTGGACAAAGCTCTGACACTCGCCGACAAAGCACTCTATAAAGCCAAAGAAAATGGTCGCAATAAGGTGCTATCTGCGTCATCATTAGCAAGACTATAAATTGCGCCAATTCATCGCTTGGATTCGGCATATTATGCCTGTTTTCTTATCGGTTTTCGCTTCCATGAACGCGTAACCAGGGTGCGCAATAATGAGTCGCAAATCATAATGATAAACGCACAGCTGTGACGGTTTCTTTACGATGCTCATACATATTTACATTTGAGTACTCTGCTTAGCACAGAATATCGTCGATAATAATGATAACAGTGCATCAACAAGGGTTATTGGAAGTCTTTAATATGAAATGGATCATTAAAATCGGTTTACCCATTCTGGTATTGATACTGGGTTTTGGCGCAATGAAAGGCGTCACTGCATTGGGTAATGAAGAAAGTGAAAACGAAGCGTTAGATACACGACCTTCCGTTAAAGTCACCCAATTATCACCTGAGGCCTATCCGGTAGAAATCGAAGCATTTGGTGAGTTATCGCCGCTTGAGTCTACTAATTTGTCTGCCCAGGTAAGCGGTGAAATAACGGGTTGGAACCCGCAATTTGTGGCCGGGGGCATTGTAAAACGCGGTGACGTTTTGTTCTCCATTGAGAAAGACGCCTACGAAGCTGCATTATTGCAAGCGGAAGCAAGCTTAGCGTCGGCCGAAGCCGCGTTAATCCAGGAAAAAGCCCAGGCACGCGTTGCAGAGCGCGAAGCAGCCACACTGCCCGATGCACAAGTTACCGATCTTTATTTACGCAAGCCTCAGATTTTAAGCGCCGAGGCCGCGCTAAAAGCCGCCAAAGCCCAATTAAAAATTGCCAAACGCGATTTGGATAATTGTGATGTCACTGCGCCTTACGATGCACTGATTGTGTCGCGAAACATAGGCAGTGGCGACTTTGTTGCCGCAGGCAGCAGCGCCGCATTGCTGTACAACATTGAAGTCGCAGAAGTCGTGTTTCCTCTGGCCCGTTTTGACCAGGCATTTTTACCGGGTCAGTTGGGGAGTGTCGAAGCGACTGTTACATTAATGAACCGTCAGGACGATATTCTGGAGCGTGTTGGTACTATTCATCGCGATACAGGTATTGTTGACGCCAGCACCCGTATGACACATCTGGTTGCTCGTATCGACGACCCCTATGGTATTAAAACCGGCCTGCCACCGATTAAGTTTGGTTCCTACACGCAGGTTCGCTTTACCGGGAAAACACTGGAAAACATCTACAAGATCCCTCAGGAACTGATTAACAAACGTCAGATTTGGATACTGGACGACGAGGACAAACTCGTGCCTAAAACGGCCAACGTAATCCGAGAAGTCGGCAGTGACTTCCTCATTCGAGCCGATATTGATAGTCGTGACCGTATTGTTATGACATTACCGGAATACCCACAAAGTGGCATGGCAGTAAAAGTGATTGCCAACGAGAAACTCGTCGCGAAGCAACCTTAATTCACGGAAGGCCATGAGATGAAAGATCCTTTAGATACGCAGAGTGGTTTAATTGCGTGGTTTGCCCGTAATCCGGTAGCCGCTAATCTGTTGATGGTATTTATTCTGATAATGGGGGCGGTGGGTTATAAAAGTATCCAGCGTCAAATGTTTCCCAACATTGAAATCAACTACATTAATATCAGCGCACAATACCCCGGTGCCTCTCCTCAGGAAATTGAAGAAAGTATCCTGATCAAAATTGAAGAAAGCCTGAAAGATGTCAGCGAAATCAAACGGACGATTTCACGAGCATTCAGAAACAGCGGTCGCGTCTCCCTTGAGATCGATAAAGATGAAGAGTTGGCCGATGTACTCGACAAGGTAAAACTTCGCGTTGACAGTATTGCTACCTTCCCCGCGGATATGGAGCCAGTCACTATTTCACAGGCTGAGTTCCAGCAACAGGTTTACGAAATGGCCTTGGTGGGTGATATCCCGTTAGAAGAATTAAAGCCTATCGCCAAGGAAATTGAGGACGACCTGTTACAGCTTTCTTCTATTTCATTGGCAACTGCTCGTGTCCCCACTGACGAGATCGGCATCGAAGTAAAACCTGAGATGCTGAGAATGTACAACCTCACCATTTCTGATGTTGCTAACGCCATCAACCAATACTCAGCCAACGTATCTGCAGGTCAGCTACGCACCGATGCGGGCCTGGTGTCAGTTCGTATCGAGAACCAGTATTACAACGGTGACGAGTTTGCCAGTATTCCGGTGAAAGTAGGTCCGGACGGCGCAAAAGTGCTACTGTCTGACATCGCCGTTATTAAAGATGGCTTTACAGAGGGCGAGCGTTATTTCCGATACACTGGCCAAAACGCCGTATTAATCGCCGTCAATGCCACTAAATCTCAGAACATTCTGCCGATTGCAGACACTGTAAAAAGCTACATGGCGCACAAGAATAAAGAGTTGCCCGCCGGCTTACAGTTGAAAGAACTGGTAGATATGACTTACTACCTGAACGCCCGCCTGGAAATGATGTTGAATAACCTCATACAGGGTGCTTTCCTTGTTGCTCTGATGCTGACCATATTCTTACGCTTCCGCTTGGCATTTTGGGTAATGGTGGGTCTGCCATTATGTTTCCTCGGCGCCGTTATGCTAATGCCGATGTTTAGTGTCAGTGTGAACATCCTCTCGTTATTTGCCTTCATTATGGTATTGGGTATCGTGGTTGATGATGCCATTGTCATAGGAGAAAGTGCTTACTCCGAAATAGAGTCAAAGGGTGGCGGCGTAGACAATGTTATCCGTGGTGCGAAGCGCGTAGCGACACCTGCAACCTTCGGTGTACTGACCACAATTGCGGTATTTGCTCCCTTTACATTGAGCAGCGGGCCTGAAGGCGAGTTCTTCTATAATATTTCTGTGGTCGTTATCTTGTGTCTGGCGTTCAGTTTAATTGAATCAAAACTGATTCTTCCTGCGCATATTGCCAACATCAAATTTAAACCGGTGAAACCCAATAGCTGGCGCGTTAAGTTTAACAATCGATTTAATCAATTTGTAAACGGCCCCTATCGGAGAACCGTGACCAAAGCCATCGAAATACGATGGTTAGTCCTGGCTATTTTCGTCGCGGTATTCATGATGAGCTGGGGATTGGTTGCCGGTAACCACGTACGCATTGTTCCTACCCCAAAAGTACCTCACGACTTCCCGTCCATTGGCATTGAAATGAACGAAAACGTGTCAGATATGGCGACGATCGAGGCACTTAAGACCGTTGAAAAAGTCATTTGGGACATCGAGGAAAAAACGATTCGCGAGTACGGCAGCGGCATGATCAAAGACATGCTGGCTTTCAATGAGTCGCGCAACGAAGCACGGTTAGTTATTCCGTTAGTTGACGAAGAATTGCGTCACTTCAACACCTTTGAACTCGCCCGTAAATGGCGCGAAGCCATCCCTGAAATTCCAGGTATGAAAAGCTTTAGTATTGAAGATGACGTTAACGGTGGCGGTGACGATGGTGAGTTTGGCTACCTGATTTACGGCGCTGATATTAAATCGCTTAATGAAGCAGGTTTGCGTTTCATTCAAATGTTACAGCAGGAAAAAGGCCTCTACGATGTGAGCTCTACCATTGACCCGGCCAGTAAGGAAGTCCGTATGGCCTTATTGCCAGCGGCCTATGAGCTGGGCTTGTCACTGCGCAGCATCGCGAACCAGGTTGGTCTGAGCTTCTACGGTGGAGAAGCACAGCGTGTTATCCGTGATGGTGAGGAAGTCAGAGTCATGGTGCGCTACCCCAGCCTCACCCGTGAACGTTTCTCAGATTTGAAATACACTGTCATTCAAACGCCAACCGGTGACGAAGTGTTACTGGGCGATGTCGTCGCACTAAGTGAAGAACCAGGAATCAGTTATATTCGTCGGGAAGAAGGCTTCCGTTCGGTCTACATCTGGGGCGCCATCGACGAAGAACAAGTCGAACCCAATGAAGTCGTGGCTACAATCGACGAAAAACTCCTGCCAGCCTTATTAGAGGAATACCCGAATATTCAGATGCAATTAGGTGGTGACATTGAAGAGCAGCAGGCTCAGCAGGATGAGCAGGTTATGTTCTTCACCGCGGCAATGATCATGGTCTACATTTTGTTGGCGATACCGCTAAAAAGCTATGGCCAGCCCATCATTATTATGTCAGTGATTCCGTTCAGTCTGACAGGTGCATTGTGGTCACACTTCCTGATGGATCTGGATCTGAGTTTGATGTCGACGTTCGGTCTGATTGCCGCAGCAGGTGTTGTCATCAATGACTCTTTGGTTATGACAGACTACATTAACCAGCGCAGGGCGGAAGGCTACTCTATATTGGATGCCGCACGCCAGGCAGGTTGTGCCCGATTCAGGGCCATCACTTTAACGTCGATAACCACCTTTGCCGGCGTACTGCCTATTTTGTTTGAAACCAGTCTGCAGGCAAAATTCGTTATCCCAATGGCAGCAGCCCTTGGCTCATCAGTGTTATATGCAACACTGGTTACGCTTCTGCTGGTGCCATGCCTGTACCTGATCCTGCAAGACATCGGCAACGCCGCAAAATGGATAGGTGCTGTTGCAGTGCGAACCAAGCAAAGAGTGTTTCGTCAGTCACCCCAGGCTTCCTAAGCATTGATTTACCCTTAGCATCAGATATCGCGCTGCGGTATCTGATGCCCAATCAGGACCCCATCATGACTTGTACTATTCGTCCGGCCACCATTGATGACACGGCCACTATCCTGCACTTTATTCGCGAACTCGCTATCTATGAAAAAGCAGAGCACGAAGCAAAAGCCACCGCAGATCATATTCACCGTACCTTGTTTAACGAACAACCTAAAGCGCATGCCATTATTTGTGAGCTGAATGGGGAAGCGATTGGCTTTGCCGTGTATTTTTTCAGTTACTCGACCTGGCAAGGGCAATACGGGTTGTACCTTGAAGATTTATACGTATCACAATCTCATCGCGGTGTAGGCGCAGGGAAACAACTGCTGACTGCACTGGCTAAAATTGCCGTAGATAATGACTGTGGTCGTTTCGAATGGAGTGTACTGGACTGGAATCAACCCGCCATTGATTTCTATGAATCTCTGGGCGCAAAGCCGCAAAGTGAATGGATTAAATATCGACTCGATGGACAGGCACTTCAGGATCTTGCTGCAAAAGCCTGATACGCCCCCTATTGCCCTGCGCTTGTGTTAGGACAAGCGCTTTTGCGCGACTGACGCAGCAAAATACTTGAAAATATCCCGCCAGCTAATAATCCCAATTGGCTTATCATGCTCGTCAAGCACCGGCAAACAGGAAATCTTATGCTGGTTAAACAATTCAATGGCCTTCACCATAGTGTCATTTGCCTTTAGCGTGATGGGATCCCTGGACATTACCTGATGCACGCGTTTATCTAACGTTGCTCGGTCTCGGATACGTTCTGTAACTGAATCCAAAAACGGGCTAATGGCTTTAAGATAGTCCCGATCAGAAACGACCCCAACCAAACGATCATCCTCAACCACCAGCAAATGATGAAAACCGCTGGCTTCGAAGATGCGCCGCACTGTCTCCAGCGAATCGTCCATCAGAACACACACTACCCGCTTGGTCATAATACTGGCAATACTCATAGACCCCTCTGTATCGTTACACTGACTGTGGAAAAACGCCAATCACCATGTCATAGTGTCAGTATACAACCTAGGTAACAAATAGGCAGCGTTGCAAAGCTAATTCGCTTTGTACTTCTCCAAGCCATCATAACAATACAAAGGACGTCACATGGCTAGCAAGGCTACATTCAGGCTGTTTAACTACCCTATTACCATTATTCTTATCAGTTTGATTGCTATCGCAGGGTTAGCGACCGGTGGGCAATACCTTTATTTCCGGGGCGACTATAAAACCTTTTTCAGGGAAGACAATCCGCAGCGGGCTGCGTTTGAAGAAATGCAGGATATCTTTAATAAGACCGAGTCTGTTAACCTGTTAATCGTGCCGGACTCAGGCAACGTATTTAATGCAACCACACTGAACCTGATTCAGGAACTCACAGAAAAAGCCTGGCAAACGCCCTACTCCATCAGGGTTAATTCCATTACCAATTTTCAGCACACCTATTCTGAAGGTGACGACCTTATCGTCGATAAACTTTACCCGGACTGGCAGACCCTGTCGGATGAGCTGATTATAAACGTTGAAGCTGTCGCATTAACGGAGCCGGATGTAGTGAACAGGTTGGTCTCGCCAGACAGCCAGGTAGCCGTGATCAGTATTACCGTTAGAATGAGCGATGGCGATCAAACCGCCGAAGTGGCAGAAATAGCGACATTCATTAAAGCGCTGACGGCAGAAACAATGGATGCTTACCCGGATCATCACTTCCACCTTACCGGCGTAGTGATGCTCAACGACGCGTTTCAGATAGCCGCGAATGACGATGCCAGCACGCTGGTTCCGGCCATGTTTGCCATTATTATTGTGTTAATCGGTGTTCTGCTTCGCTCGGTATGGGCAGCATTAGCCACCCTTATTATTGTGGGAGCAACCATCGCCGCCACGATGGGCTTTGCCGGTTGGGCGGGTTATTTTCTGAGTGTATCAACAGTGAACGTCCCTACGATGGTAATGACACTAGCGGTGGCCGATTGTGTGCATATCATCGCTTCCTGGTTTCAGCAAATGCGTGATGGGTTGTCTCGGGAAGAAGCCCTGCAACGCGCCATCAGCCTGAACAAAATGCCGGTCCTTATTACCTCAGTCACTACGTCTATTGGTTTTTTAACACTGAATTTTTCTGATGTTCCAATACTGGTTGATCTGGGAAATCTAACAGCCATTGGCGTTATGCTGGCGTGCTTACTGGCCCTCACGCTATTACCCGCAATGTTATCGTTAATGCCAGTTAAAGCGCCTTCTGGTAACAAGTCCAAACTGACGGCACGTTTAACGTCATTAGGGGAATGGGTCATTACCTACTACCGCCGAATTTTACCTTACAGCGCCATTGTATTTGTGACCGCGCTAATCCTGGCGTCGACCAATCAACTTAATGATATCGCCATTAAATACTTTAGTCAGGACAATACATTCAGGCAGGCAGCTGATTATCAGTCAGACCATTTAAGCGGTCTGGCGACAGTGGATTTCGCTATATATACCGATGAAATGTCTGGTATCAACAAGCCAGAAGTCCTCACATCCATAATGGCATTTACCGAATGGTTGCGCGCACAACCTGAAGTCGACCACGTCTCATCTATTTCTGACACATACAAAAAACTCAACAAAAATATGAACTTCGACAATCCGGACTACTATCGGTTACCGATGGATCCGGAGCTGGCAGCACAGTATTTATTGCTGTTTGAAATGTCACTGCCCTATGGTTTGGATTTAAACAACCAGATTGATATGGATAAAGCCGCCACCCGTATCAGTGTCACTCTGGATAATCTGGGTAGTAAGGAATTAACGGCGTTTGAGCAAAGAGCTTATGACTTCTTTAATAAACTCTCGCCTGAACTCCGAATCACCGCAGCCAGCCCGGCATTAATGTTTGCCCATATTGGTGAAACCAATATGCAGAGTATGCTGAAAGGTTCATTACTTGCACTCGTGCTCATATCATTTCTGCTTGTGTTTGCTCTAAAGTCGGTCAAGCTGGGTTTGATTAGCCTGGTGCCCAATCTGCTACCAGCAGGATTAGGCTTCGGTATTTGGGCGATGTTGTCTGGAGAAATAAATATGGCGTTGTCGGTTGTACTGAGCATGACTCTCGGGATTATCGTCGACGACACCGTGCACTATTTAAGTAAATACCGCGTTGCCAGAGAACAAGGTAAAGACGCAAGACAAGCAAACCAATACGCGTTTAAAACCATTGGACAGGCACTGGTTGTGACTACCAGCGTGCTGGCAATTGGCTTTGGCGTGCTTAGTTTATCCAGCTTCGCGCTGAATTCAGATATGGGGTTATTAACCGCTATTATCCTGGTGAGTGCGCTGGTGATTGACTTGTTGTTCTTACCAGCATTTTTGCTATGGCTGGACAAGCCTGCGTCATCTGCAGAGGAAGCCGCTTAACACACCTTTAGAATTAACCGGATTATTGGGTCAGGCCAGATTTCGTATGTTCGAAAAGATAGAGACGATTCTGGCGGCCCGCTTTAAATTAGCCAGGTCGTCATCGCTCCATTCCACCATGTCGCCGACACTTTCACAACAGATGATGCCAAACGGCGCAAAGTCGTTGCTAAAGATATAGTCCAGCAAAGAATAAACGTTAACCGCTGGGAAATAGTCTTTGTTAAAACACTGGGTATGCGGGTGGTTCCTGGCGTCTGGCGCGCGAATAACATCTGATTCTAAAATAGCATCAAAGTATTCAGGGTAGTCCTCAGCCTTCAGAATCACGCCTTCTGGTTCAGAAAAATCTCCCTCAGCGAGCATCGCGATACAGCTGATAGCCGTTTTATTTTCATCAAACTTCCACAAACTTACCCGGTTTGCGCCCTCCATGGTGTCAGCAATAGCATAGCAAACCATTTTTAGCTGTTTGGACTGATCGAGGCCAGGGTTTGATAGGTTTATACTGAGTTGTGTGAGTGAATCGATGTCCATAGAAACTGCTTGCATCAAAGAGAACGTAAGATATGAAGTGAGTATAGCAGCTAAACAGGTATCAACCAGCGGCGTCCTTTTTTACTCTTTTCTACCCTTTACACACCTTAAATAGCAGGTAAAAAAAAGCCCGCCAAGTGGAGCGGGCAAAACGTGGGTTACACATGAGGAAAGAAACTGTGTCTATTTGTTCAGTTCACCGGTTGCAGATTCAATATGCGCACGGACAAACCATTGGAACTGTTCTAATTGCGCCAACTGTCCGGTAATCATATCTTCCGATACCGGATCAAGCTCACCCAATACGTCGATCGCTTTGCGATGATCTTTGTTGACGCCAGTGTAGACGCTGTCCAGTGCGGCTAAGTGGTCGGTGACCAAACCTTTGCCAATTGAGTAATCATCCCAGCTACGACGCTCAACAATCGATTGCGGTGTCCCTACCGGTACGCCGCCCAATGTCGCGATACGTTCTGCAATGGTATCTGTCATTTCGCGCACTGCCTCAACCTGAGGATCAAGCATTTCGTGCACGCCAATAAAATTCGGGCCCACCACATTCCAATGAATGTGCTTAAGGGTTAACTGTAAATCAATGAGTGCGACCATACGGTCGTCCAGTACAGAGATAGTGTCCTGCGCGGCATTGTCCTTGATGCCTGGGGCAGTAAATTGTGCAATTTTCGCGTTAGTCATAAATACTCCTGTACGTTAATAGAGGCTAAATTCATTCAGCCTTTAATGAATACACAAGAGATAGTGCACAGCGCGTGCCGAATTGCACAAAAACGTTGCTACCCTTTATAAATAGGGGCTTTGACGAATTCTATGCTGGTAAAAAGCCAATAGAGAAAACGAAAGGATGAAGTAAACAATACAATAGATTGTAAATTCTTCAGACTGTGTAACGAATTGACCAGGGTACCAGAAAGGTAACCGTACTGTTGAAGAAGCATTTTTCGCAACGTCATTGGGGACCCAGGATTGTCGACAGCTTCAAACAGCGTTAGACCGTCCTGTTACCGCGATACCTCCTTTTTTATAGTTATATACCCTCTCCCATCGGGGATTGTTTCTTACCTTAGCTAAACGAATCGCCGTGTTACGCCCAATTCCCGTACCATTATCCGTGACAAGCGTTTTCTGTTTACACTTCTATATTGTCGACAATATTTTAAAAATAAAGCTAAAAAACAAGACTCGACATTGATATTTACGTATATTGTCGACATTACTTATGAATTTGGAATGAGCATGGATTTTTACGACATTGCCGGGACGGTAAACACAGCGTTTATATTCGTTAGTTTGTATGGGGTATTTTCGCAGTTGAAAAAAATATGGAGTAGAAAAGGTAACGACGACAAAAGTGTCCGTCCTACAGAACTCTTGTCTTTGAACCAGTTTACCGTCAGCTATTTGGCCTATTTATCTTTCTTTGTGTACGGATACTCAATAGAGCCTTTTAACCACTACATTGTCTGGCCCCGACTGATAGCGTCTCTGCTGGTACTACTCATCATTATGGAAATTTGGTTCGATAGAAAATCAACAAGTGCTGCAATCAGCTTTTCTGTCGCGGCAAGTACCCTCATTCTGGCATGTGCAGGCCTGTTCTTTGGCGAAACTATCTTAGACAAGGGAAAACTGATATCTACTTGCATCATACTCGTTGTAACCCTATTAATTGCTCAAGGCTATTTTCATCAAATCAGGCTCATCTATAAATCCGGTCACACCGGGGCAGTCGATTTAAAAATGAGCCAGTTTATCCTTATGATGGATTTGTCCACGATTGTATTTGCCTTCAGTATGGGTATAGCCAAAGGCTGGCCGCTGTTAATGTTAGCCGTAACCAGCGGTGTGACAAAGCTAATCATAATGTATCTTTTCAGGTGGGTTAAAACGAGTCCGCTTGCGGCAGAGCGCAGGCATGCTGTGCTAACCCAGAGTGCATAATACGCATTAATTTTGTTGCAGCAGGGGCAAAGTAAGCTAATTTAAGGCTTTAATTTGGGCGTGTAACTCGATGCCCGCCCCTGACCATTCGAGCTTTAGCAGTGCCTACTTATGACGCCTAAGAGCTAACTATAGCCTTTTTCAGCAAGCCATCTACTATCTAAGACCACCTAAATTTGTCACCCCTGAATCGCATAGCGATAGCGTGGTTCTCCTCAGCAAGCAGGCTGATCAGAAACAGTCGTTCTTCACTCATCCAATAAAATTAATGAAAACTTGCTCTTAGCTAGGTGTAAGGTATTGTTGTCAATAAATTATGTAGGTAATTCAGGGATGGGTAGAACTGAGTTTTACTGTGAATTCCCTATAAAAAGTTATTAGGTGTTCCTCATGGATAGCAATGAAATTCAAGTGTACTACCCAGTCTGGATTAAGGCATTGGGACTTATTGGTTTGCCATTAATGGCAATTGTAGCTATTTGGTTTGGATTGCGACCTCTGTGGGAAACAGATCTTACAGATGCTCAAATAATATTATTTCCCGTATTAGGACTTGCCGTTTTATACCAGTGCACTATCGGTTTCAGGTGTTTTAAGTACTTAAACTCTGTTTTTGTATTGCATCAAGAGGGGGTCGACTTACACCACAAAGGTAAAATCATAAAATACTCTTGGAACGAGTTATCGGTTAAATCATATTCATTTGCTACAACCACGCAAATCAAATGCAAAAATGGTACAACAGTCGCATATTTAAGCGATGGTTTGCCAAATTTAAAGTTACTAACTGATACCATCGAGAATGGAATTAACATACAAACCAATTAAGCGGGAGAATAACACGTGAGCTCCCGTTACTTCATTCCGCACTATCGTCCACGTGTTATTGCCTTTTATTAGGGTGTTGATGTCCGCATCAGCAAAATGACTAGTTCCAGAGCGAGTTTGTTGGATTTTGTTGACATCCCCGCTCCTAACCAAAAGAAAAGGTATCTGAATTACATGGGTTGTGCTTTATTAGGACAGGTCAGAACGTATTCAGGTAAACGTATCAATATGGGGCTGGCCACCATCGTCTTCCTGGTGGTGTTCGGTTTCGCCATGACTGTCGTAGGTAACGTCTTCAACAATATCGTCATCAGAGTCTTTCCCAGAAAGGGTCTTTTCCGAGTCTCGTTCAGGATTCGCCGAGTCCTCTTCCTTTTTACCCTGCTTTTGCTGAACACGGTACTGTTGCTGCTCACTAACCAAACGCTCTTCGTCGTGGGTTTCTTTTTCGTCTTCAGACAATTGTTTCGCGCGCGCTTCTTTGCTGACTCGCTTCACCCGCTCGTCAGTTACTACCGGTGTTTTTCCTTCCCGGGGAATAATTGAAAACAGTAAGTCGTTACTCATTACTCAGTCGCATTTCGATTAAGTTGGGGAATTGCGTCCTAACCATTGGTCAAAATAACACCACAACAAAACGATTCATACCAAAATCGTTATTGATATAACACTTTGTTAGAGCATTTCCGCTAACAAAAGTTGCAAAAGGCTTGCAATGATTGCGCGACTTGGCTATTGTTTGCGCGTCGAATTTTAGTGAACAGATTTCAAATGACTCAACGCGCCGCAATGCATCACCACCATCACAAAGCATAACCTTTCAGGTTTGTGCTGGAAGGTTATTATTTCCTTCCAGTGGCGCAGATAAAGTTATCGACCCCCGGAAGGAAACTTCCGGGGGTTTTTCGTTTAAGGCGTACCAAATTCTAGTTTTTACAGAGGAACATCACCATGAGTGATAGCAGAAGATTACGTATTGCAATTCAAAAGTCAGGTCGTCTGAGCGACGACAGCATTGCACTACTAAAAGCCATTGGCATTAAACTTAATATCCGTGATCGCCTGCTGATTGCTCATTCTACCAACGAAAATATTGACCTGTTGCGCGTCCGCGACGACGACATCCCTGGCCTGGTAATGGATGGCGTAGTTGACCTGGGTTTCATTGGCGAGAATGAGCTGGAAGAGAAAATGCTGGAACGTCAGGCTGCTGGTAAAGCGGCTGACTTTGAAGTACTGCGTCGCCTGGACTACGGCGGCTGTCGCTTGTCTATTGCCGTACCTAACGAATTTAACTACGAAAGTGTTAAGTCACTGGAAGGTAAAAAAGTCGCGACCACCTACCCTTATTTGCTTGAGCGCTTCTTTAAAGAAAGCGGTGTGAACGCCAAGGCCGTTATGCTAACTGGTTCGGTTGAAGTCGCGCCTCGTGCAGGTGTTGCGGATGCAATTTGTGACCTGGTATCAACTGGCGCCACGCTGGAAGCGAATGGCTTGCAGGAAGAAGAAGTAATCTTCCGCTCCAAAGCCGTATTAATTCAACGCGCAGATGGCGAAATCAGTGACGAAAAGCAAGCCCTGATCAACCGCCTTGTGCCGCGTATTGATGGTGTGATTCAGGCCAAGGAAAGCAAGTACATCATGCTGCACGCACCTAAAGCGTATCTTGAGCAGGTTAAAAGCCTGTTGCCTGGCGCCGAGAATCCAACGGTATTGCCATTAGCTGGCGCAGAAGACACGGTTGCAATTCACGTTGTCAGCCCGGAAAACCTGTTCTGGGAGACCATGGAAAAACTGAAAGCGCTGGGCTGCAGTTCTATTCTGGTTATGCCAATTGAAAAAATGATGGGTTAACTGAGAGGTTATCTATGATTAACTGGTCAACGCTTTCTGATGCCGAAAAAACCGAGGCGCTGTCGCGCCCGGCCATGGCAGACAGCGAGTCACTGCGGAACACGGTTGCGGGTATTCTGACCGACGTCACCGCCCGTGGCGACGACGCGGTACTTGAATACACCCGCAAGTTTGATTGCCCGTCACTTGAAGCATTACAACTGTCGACAGCCACTCGCGATGCGCTTGCTGCGCAGGTTACCACTGACGTGCAAGATGCGATTAAAACCGCATTTAACAACGTAAAACAGTTTCACGAGGCGCAGTACCCAGAAGATATTCGCCTCACCACAACACCCGGTGTTGTATGTGAACAGCGCTTTACCGGCCTTGAAGCCGTGGGCTTGTATATTCCAGGTGGCAGTGCGCCTTTACCGTCAACCGTCATGATGCTGGGTGTGCCGTCGTTAGTGGCAGGCTGTAAGCGCCGTGTACTATGTACGCCGCCCAATACACAACAACAAATTGCACCGGAAATTGCCTTCGCCGCCAAGCTGTGTGGCATTGAAGAAATCTATTTATGCGGTGGCGCACAAGCCATTGCGGCAATGGCGTTTGGTACCGACACTATCGCCAAGGTCGACAAGATCTTTGGGCCGGGTAACAGCTTTGTGACCGAGGCCAAACAGCAAGTGAGTCTGCGAGCAGATGGCGCGGCTATTGATATGCCAGCAGGGCCATCTGAAGTACTGGTGCTGGCCGATGCAAACGCCAGTGCTGAATTTGTCGCCTCTGATCTGCTGTCTCAAGCAGAGCACGGTCCCGACTCTCAGGCCATTCTGGTGTCAGAAAGTCAGGCGCTTATTGAGGCTACGGAAGCAGAAGTTACAGCACAACTTGCGCGTTTGTCGCGTGAAAGCATTGCCAGCAAAGCCATGCAAAATGCCCGCTACATTCTGGCAGGTTCGGTTGAGCAGGCCATTGAAGTAAGCAATGCCTACGCACCAGAACACTTAATCGTGCAAATTGACAATGCCAGGGATTACCTGCCGGCCATTAAACACGCCGGCTCTATTTTCCTTGGCCCATGGTCGCCGGAGAGTGCTGGCGATTATGCATCAGGTACAAACCACGTGCTGCCTACCTATGGCTATGCGCGTAACTATTCCAGTTTGGGACTGCTTGATTTTATGCGCCGCTATACCATTCAGGAATTGTCTGAAGACGGCATGCGCAATCTGGGCCCCGCAATTATGCAACTGGCCGATGCCGAAGGGCTGGACGCTCACCGTGACGCGGTGCGCTATCGCCTGGAAGCCTTGCAACGTAACGATTCGAAGTAGAGAGCCTGTGTATGAGTAAGTTAGTTGATGCCCTTATCAACGCCAATCTGGTGCCGCTGAAGCCCTATGAATCAGCGCGCCGATTATTTTCTGGTGGCCAGGACTGGCTCAATGCCAACGAATCGCCATTTGCCAACCCCTATGAGATTGATGACAGTCACTTCAATCGCTACCCATCTTGTCAGCCGTCTGGCGTCATCAACGGTTATGCACGTTATGCTGGTGTAGAAACGTCACAACTTATTGTGACCCGGGGTGCCGATGAAGGGATTGAATTACTGATCCGCACGTTTTGTACGCCCGGTGAAGATCGCATTCTGATTTGCCCGCCGACCTACGGAATGTACGCCATCAGCGCAGAAACCTGTGACGTAGGCATTGAGCGCGTGCCGCTCAAGCCAGACTTTAATCTGGACGTCGATGGCATTTGCGCCGTCGACAACGTGAACCTGATCTTTATTTGTGCGCCTAACAACCCAACCGGTACACAGGTTAAAGCCACAGATGTAGAGCGTATTCTGGAACACTTTAAAGACCGCGCGCTGGTCGTGATGGACGAGGCCTACATTGAGTTTGATATGGCCAACACCTGGGCCAACAAGTTCAGTCAGTATTCGAACCTGGTTGTATTGCGCACGCTGTCAAAAGCCTTTGCACTGGCCGGTTTACGCTGCGGTTTTACGCTGGCAAACGAAGACATTATTCAGGCACTGATGAAGGTCATTGCGCCTTACCCAATCCCTGAGCCAGTCGCACAAATTGTGACCCAGGCACTCAGTGAAGAAAACGTGGGCCGTATGCGCGAACAGGTAAGCTATCTGAACAACGAACGCGACGCCCTTCGCACAGCCCTTGGCGCCCTGCCTGGCGTTACGCTGATGGGTGATGTAAAAGCCAACTATATATTGTTCCGTCACCCGCAAAGCAGCGACATCATGCAATATTTAGTCAGCGAAGGCATGCTCATTCGCGATCAGTCCAAGCAACTGAATTTACAACACTGTTTGCGCGTTACCGTTGGCAACGCCGAACAAAATCAGCGACTGCTGTCGCTGCTGAACACCTTTTTTCAACAAACAGGAGCCCAGTCATGAGTCAGCAAGCCATTTTATTTATCGACCGTGACGGCACATTGGTAGAAGAACCGCCTATCGATAAGCAGTTAGACACACTGGAAAAGCTGGTCTTCGAACCCCAGGTGATTCCCGTATTACTTAAGCTGAAAGCGGCAGGCTACAAGCTGGTTATGGTAACCAACCAGGATGGCTTGGGTACCGACAGCTTCCCGACCGCGGATTTTGAAAAGCCACACAATGCCATGATGGCCATCTTCGAAAGTCAGGGTGTGACCTTTGACGACGTGCTGATTTGCCCTCACTTCGACGCCGACAATTGCACATGCCGCAAGCCTAAACTGGGCATGGTGAAAGACTATCTGCAACAGGGTAAAGTCGATTTCACCCGCTCAGCCGTAATTGGCGATCGTCTGACTGACATCCAGTTAGCCGAGAACATGGGTATTGTAGGTATTCGCTACGACCGCGAAACGCTGAACTGGCCAATGATTGAAAAGCAACTACTGGCCTCTGCCCGCATTGCCGAAGTCACCCGCACCACGTCTGAAACCGACATCCATGTGCGTGTAGATTTAGACTCAGCAGCTAAATCCAGTATTCACACCGGCATTGGCTTTTTCGACCACATGCTCGACCAGATTGCCACCCATGGCGGCTTCGAACTGCAGGTAAAAGTAGATGGCGATTTACACATCGACGATCACCACAGTGTTGAAGACACCGCACTGGCATTAGGCGAAGCACTGAAAAAAGCCCTTGGCAATAAACGTGGTATTGGCCGCTTTGGTTTCGCGCTGCCCATGGACGAGTGTCGGGCGGAATGCATCATGGATATTTCCAACCGCCCTTACCTTAAGTTCGAGGCTGACTTCAGCCGCGATCAGGTAGGCGAAATGGCCACTGAAATGGTCGAGCACTTCTTCTATTCTCTGTCGCAAAGCATGGGGCTTTCCTTGCATTTGTCGACCACTGAGGGCAATGCTCACCATCAGGTAGAAAGCTTATTCAAAGTGTTTGGCCGCGCATTGCGCCAGGCAATTACGCGCCAGGGTGACGCCCTGCCAAGCAGTAAAGGAGCCCTGTAATGTCACAACAAACCATTGTGATCGTAAACACCGGCTGTGCGAACATTTCATCGGTAAAGTTTGCGCTGGAACGCTTGGGTGTGGCGGTTACCGTGTCTGACGACCCGGCTGTCATTAAAGCGGCCGACAAAGTGTTTCTGCCCGGCGTGGGCAGCGCTGGCGCAGCCATGAAAAGCATTACCGGAAAAGACCTTATTCCAACGCTGCAGCAACTCACGCAACCAGTACTGGGGGTTTGTCTTGGTATGCAATTAATGGTTCAGCAGTCTGATGAAGCCACCAGCGGTACCATTGATTGCCTGAAGCTGATGCCGGGCGAAGTGACCCGCCTTAAAGCCGGCGACTTACGCCTGCCTCACATGGGCTGGAACACGATTACGCCGAAGGCTGATTCACCGTTATTTGCCGGTATTGATACGGGCACCTATTTCTACTTCGTGCACAGCTTTGCGGTACCCGTGTATGAGCATACGCTGGCATCGTGTGAATACGGCCAGCCCTTCTCGGCGGCTATCCAGCACAATAATTTCTTCGGTGTGCAATTCCACCCTGAGCGCTCTGGTGAAGCCGGTGCACAACTGTTAACTAACTTTGTGAACATGTAATGATTATTCCAGCAATTGATTTAATAGACGGCGCGGTCGTTCGCCTTTATCAGGGCGACTACAATCAGAAAACCCAGTACACCTTAGCGCCGGTTGATGTGGTGCATAGCTACGCCGACCAGGGTGCAGAATGGCTTCATATTGTGGATCTGACCGGTGCTAAAGACACCAGCAAGCGTCAGCTTACCCTGCTCAAACAAATGGTCGACACCAAGCGCATGAAGTTTCAGGCTGGTGGCGGTATTCGCAGTGAGCAGGAAGTCGCTCAGCTGTTAGAGTCCGGCGTAAGCCGCGTGGTCGTTGGTTCATTGGCGGTAAAGGAAACGGCACTGGTAAAGAGTTGGGTTGAGAAATACGGCCCGGAGCACATTGTACTGGCCCTGGATATCAACATTGACGAGCAAGGCAATAAATTCATTGCCACCCACGGCTGGCAGGAAAACTCGGGAGTGTCACTGGAACAAATCCTGGGTGAGTTTGCTGAAGTCGGCGCAAAACATGTTCTGTGCACCGATATAAGCCGCGACGGTACCTTGCAAGGCTCTAACGTGGCACTGTACACCGAAGTGTGTAAACAGTTTCCGGCAGTAAGCTGGCAGGCCTCTGGTGGCATTGGCTCGCTGGACGACATTCGCGCCTTACGCCCCACCGGCGTCGGCGGCGTGATTTTAGGCCGGGCGTTACTGGAAGGTAAATTCAACGTTGAGGAGGCTATCGCATGCTGGCAAAACGGATAATTCCTTGTTTGGATGTACGCGATGGCAAAGTGGTTAAGGGCGTACAATTTCGCAACCACGAAATCATTGGTGACATCGTACCGCTGGCGGAACAATACGCGAAAGCCGGCGCAGACGAACTGGTGTTTTACGATATTACCGCCAGCTCTGACCAGCGTGTGGTAGACAAAAGCTGGGTAAGCCGTATTGCACAAGTCATTGATATCCCGTTCTGCGTGGCCGGTGGTATCAAGTCAGTTGAAGATGCGGGCCGCATCCTTGAAATGGGTGCCGACAAGATTTCCATAAACTCACCAGCGCTGACTAACCCTGACCTGATCAACGAGCTACACGATGTGTACGGGCAGCAGTGCGTGGTAATCGGTATCGACAGTTTTTACAACAAAGACAACAACCAGTACGAAGTGTACAAATTTACCGGCGACGAGAGTCGCACTCAGCAAACCGCCTGGCAAACACTGGACTGGATTAAAGAAGTGCAGCAACGCGGTGCCGGTGAAATCGTACTGAATTGTATGAACCAGGACGGCGTGCGTCAGGGTTACGACATTGCTCAGCTAAAAGCCGTGCGTGATATTTGTAATATCCCGCTGATTGCCTCTGGCGGAGCGGGCGCGATTACCCACTTTACCGATGTATTTCAACAAGCCGATGTCGACGGCGCGCTGGCAGCGTCTGTTTTCCACAAAGGCATTATCGACATCGACGAACTCAAAGCCACGCTGGTTAGCGAAGGCATTGCCATGCGCGAACGCTTTCGCCAGGGTTAACCGACAAGGGTGTGAATATGAAAGTGACACAACAAACACTTGCGCAATTGGCGTGGGATAAAATGGACAACCTGCTGCCTGCCATCGTGCAGGATGCCGTAACCGGCAAAGTGCTGATGCAGGGTTATATGAATCAGGACGCACTGACAACAACGCTGGAAAGCGGCAAGGTCACATTTTTTAGCCGTTCAAAGCAGCGCTTGTGGCAAAAAGGCGAAACCTCAGGCAATACACTGGATCTGGTGAGCATCAGCGCTGATTGTGATGCCGACTCGTTGTTGGTACTGGCCAATCCCAATGGCCCAACCTGCCACACCGGCGCAGAAAGCTGCTGGTTTAATGGTGAGGTTGCTGACTACACCTTTATTGGCGATCTTGAGCGGATACTGGCTGAGCGTAAAAACGCCGATCCCGACTCCAGCTATACCGCCAGACTGTACAGCAAAGGCGTAAAACGCATCGCCCAGAAAGTAGGTGAAGAAGGCGTAGAAACCGCCCTGGCGGCGACCGTTATGGACACCGAAGAACTGAAAAACGAAGCAGCCGATTTACTGTATCACTTAACGGTACTGCTACAAGCGTGTGATATGTCGATGTCGGATGCGATCAGCATTCTTCGCGAACGTCACAAAGCCTAACACCTTCCTGTTAAAAAGAGCCGCGATAGTCTGAACGCGGCTCTTCTCTCCTCCCCTAATTAAAAATTCACAACACTGATACCCGATATGAAAATGAAGTGCGGATTACCGCCATATTTGGCTTGCATGAAATTTATACAGCGTTAAGATTTTAGTATGACTTTTATATTGTTTTGCATGCACGTCAAATCAGGAAAAGCCATTGCATATTATTCTCTTACTCATACTGTTATCACTTTTTCACTTTCGCGCATTCTCTGCTGAAGAGGTGGTCACTAACGATAATAAACATATTATCGTCGGCGCCCAGCTAAGCGGGCTGTTTCATTTAGGCACAGGCACCGAAAATCGTGGTGTCTACTTCGATATCATTTATAAAGCATTGCAGGAAACCGGCCTTTACGAACAATTTGAGCTTATCGTGATGCCAATGTCCCGGGCAAAAAAAGACTTTGTAGAAAAGAAATATGCTTGCTATGCACCAGGTATCGCTTCGTTTGACCTGACTAATGAAGCAAAAGATCTTGGTCACTCACTTATCAGCACGCCACTCAACAGAGCGTCTGTGAGAGTGATCAGTAAAGATCCTGGTGATGTCCCGTCAAGCGCATCAGACATTTCTAATTACAGTGTACTTAGCATTGTACGGGGTACGCCAATGAGCGATGAAATGAAAGGCATTGCGGAACGGGTTACCCAAGTGTTTTACGTCAATAGTGAAGCAGAGAATGTTCAGATGTTAGTATCGGAAAAGGTCGACTACATTTTTGCGTTTTATCCGGATATTTTATTCGCCTACGAGACACTTGGTATTAATCCTCTCCCCTTCAACCAAGACTATTCTCCATTAGTAATGGACGACACCGTGTTGTGCCACCCCGAGTTTGAAGACGCATTCAACGTTCTGGATACAAAGCTCGAGGAATATAAAAAAGACGGCACGTTAAGCGCCATTCTCGGACACTTGTACATGCTCCCCGAGAATGTGTCTGCAGAGCGAATGTAAGTGAGTACCTTGCAAGACACTCAGTACAACCCAGGCGATCTGCACCCAAACATTATTGGAGCATAACTTGATAATGCTCGTCTTCTACTCTCAGGTTACTCACCTCCACCATCAGACGTAGTTGCCGTCGCAGCGATAATGCTAGCAGTGGCAGCCGAGGATTGTTGCGCTTGTAACTGATCCGCAATCAGGCTGGCATTTTGGTTTTCACTGGCGATAATGCACGCGCCATAACCAAAGCCATCCAGTTTGTTTTCCCAACGAATTCTACCATTTTCTGCGTTTACGCAGAACAAGTGCCCGCCGGAATATGCAAACACGTTATTATCTTCAAACAGTAAATTAGTGACACCAGAAGTCGACTTTAATTTGGTATCCCATAGTTTCTTCCCTGTCGCTTTATCCAAACACACTACATGGCCTTTTATACCCAAGAATAGCTTTTCCATTTCGGCTCCTTCATCACTCGAATCTGGCAGTCAGGTTAACACCATTCAGTGGACATGATATGCCTCAGACATACTTGCTAACAATTCCCATTTGCCGGGAATAGACATCACTCTCATTGAAAGCCTGGACGCTACCGAACTGATACTTGCTGAACAGCGGGCTGGTACCCTTGCTCAGCAGACCGCTTTAACCATAACGTACTTTTCGTCATATTCATTGGCTTCCCAGTGCCAGTCGCAAACATAACGGATAACGCATATTGCGCCTTGGGATTACCGGCTTCGGCGGCTAAAGTGAATAACGCTGCGGCTTTCTGCATATCGCGCTCGACAGCCAGCCCTGTTTCGTACAACCAGGCAAGTTCAGTCATCGCTGCATAGTCCGGAGGGTCCTGTTCAGTTAGCGCAACTAATTGCTTGATAGCCTGTTCGCTGTCCCCTTTCATTAATAGCTGCTTTACCGTCACCAAAGAGTCAGTCGAATCACCATTGTCCAGTGTTTGCAACAACTGGCCTGCGTCTTCATCACCATCCAGTGCCGCTATCATCAGCCAGTGTCTTGCGGTCTCGACAGACACCAGTTCCGGATGCGCCAGTGCCATTAAGCCAACCTGATAGGCTCCGGCTCGGCTCCCTGCTTCGGCAGACTGTAAATAGTAATCCCGGGCTTGCGCCAGGTTTGCCGGCACCCCTTTTCCTTGTTCATAAAGGATCCCTAAATTAAATAACGCCTCTTCGTTCCCCGCCCCTTTCATGTGCTGCCACATAGCATGTGCCAGTGAATAGTTCGCCATTTTAAATTCAGCATAAGCGAGATAGAGTTGAACGCGAGGCTGAGCAGCGACAAAATCTTCAGGTAAATCATTATTAGCCTGAGCCAATGGCAAACAAGCCAGTCCAATCAGTGCACCAGCCCACCGAATAACATTCATGATTCATCTCTCGCTGTTCGTTGATGCACTAAGACTAAGTCAAATTGATTGGCTTTGTACTCCTACTTTAGAACGTTTTTCCTCAAGTATGGCAAATCACCGTATCGTCCAGGCGTCCATCTTGACTGCGATTTATTGTTGGCAACGCTCAAAATCAATCTGTAAATTAAACAAATAAGGCGTTACACCAGACATGTCACCGTCTTTCACGTTTACGTCTATGTTCTTCCAGGTATGACTCTGTAACGCGAGCAAAAAGTCCGGGTAGCTGCAAATGGCCTGCAACACGATGGGCTTGTACCGCTCAACAATGTCATCGCGATTATCCCGTTGATAGCGTTTATCCGTGAATTGAAATCCATCCCGATAATGCAAAGTCAGTGACACCCGACCATTACCTGGATTGATGAAGGAATGATAAAAAAGATGAGGATCAGTAAGGCTCAAATAGTCCTGAAAGAGCTCATTGCGTTCTTCTGCCTGCCATTGAGGA
Organism: Aestuariibacter sp.; assembly: GCA_017794925.1. Taxonomy (GTDB): domain Bacteria; phylum Pseudomonadota; class Gammaproteobacteria; order Enterobacterales; family Alteromonadaceae; genus Alteromonas. Next base: position 4,049,872 of record CP051238.1, read on the forward strand.
TAATTGCCAAATAGAGTAACAATCAAATAGCCAACTAAGAAAACACCGGCAGGTAGAAGGTAAAGGGTCTTAGCAAGGTGCCCTGTGTTATGCCCTGTGTTGTGCTGTTTTGTCACATCATTGTATCACTGAGGGGAAAATACGTTATGGCCGATAACCAATATCATTGGCTGCCCGGCGCAATCGCGCCACAATCGCCGCAGGCATTTGTGGGCTGGCAGCCAAATACGCTTTTACCGAAAGCTCAGGGATAAGCTGTTGCAAGGTTACGTCGTCAGATTCAAGACCAACCAACCCGGCAGTGTCACGAATCAATTGCGGGTCTTCAATAATGAAATCAACCGTGCCACGCTTTAGCTCCTCCCAGGAACAAATAATATCAGCACAGGATATGAGATTAATGCCTTCTTCAAAGCCCAGCTCTTTCAGCCATTTTTCAGCAACATCACCGCGCTGGGTAGCCACCGAAAAAGCTTTAAGATCGTTCCAATCCTCTACGGTAATATTGGTGCGGGTGGAAAGAGTAAGAATACCCAGTTCAAATTGCGTTATCGGTGTTATCCACTGATACTGATGTTCCCGCTCCGGGGTTCTGGCTATAGAAAAAATCAGGGCTCGACTGTGACGCTGCGTATTTAAAACCGCTCTGGCCCATGGAAACACTTTGAATTCAGCGCCGTAACCAGCACGCCTCAGAATATTGTGAACCCTATCGATCACCTCTCCGATGACTTTACCATTTTTCACATAATGATAGGGAGGAGAGTTTTCCGTAAACACCAACAAAGAGGTTTCAGCACAGGCACTGCCGCTGACTATCAACCCAACACTCAAATACACACTTCTGAGTAACCGTCTCATCCCACTACAAAACATGTTTCTAATCCCTGTTTACATAGTAGCGCGAAACAAAGCCACTGCAACTCCCAATGTGAATCAGAACTGCATAAACACAAAAAAACCAGTCATTCCCTGACTGGCTTTTCGCAATTCAGGTATCTGAACCTGTATTAAGAACCATCGAATTCCCGTTCACAAATAATTTCTGTGATACTGCTTCCGGTTGGTCGGTAACGTTTGCAATTGTGTTCTGTTGCTTCTGCGCCATAAGTTTCAATATGATGTGCAACATCGGCTTTCCACGCCGTTTGAACTTCTTCAGGAATGGCTTCTGAAATCTTTTTAAACGAGTGATTCCACTGTGAATTACGCGCTTCCATCGCTACATTTAGCCATAACCAGCCTTGCTTGTTATTAATGTCAGTACCCCAACCATTGAAATAACTCATTGCCAGGTAGAATTGCGACTGTTTGTTACCAAAACGCGCACCTTCATTAAGTAATCGAAATGATGTGTCGTAATTTTTAGCATGCAAAGCCAACAGCGCATGCTCTACAGTCAAATTGTATTCTTGCTGATTGCGGCTAAGTATCGGACCATCACCACCTTCAACCGTAATTACCTCTACATCTTGTGCAAAAGACAGCATAGGCAGAGCACTTACCGTTGCTACCAACAACATTTTCTTTAATTTGCTAAAGTCCATTTTTGCCTCCTCTAGACGAACATTATCAGTTCGCAACCATGACCCAGTTAACCTCGCCATACAACTGTACAAAGTATGTGTTGCGTGATTATGATCATAGTGTATTGCCGCTTGGACTCAACCAAACAGGTGTAACAAGCAGCCCAAAGCAGTAACGAAATGTGTCGATATGTATAATTTGAAACGTTTGACGCTTACCAGCCCGAAATACGCGACCACACCTCACCTATTTCGCCTTGTTCATTGATAACCTGATACTCGCTGAATTGTGCTGCTGTTGCGCAAGCATGAATAGGCAAAATCCTGAGCAGATTGCCATAAGCAAAGAGTGATGCATCAGGCTGTTTACCGTCAATATGCGAGATGATCCCGTGCTCCTGATTGGTACTGCTTACATACCAACCGTCGAGTAGCTTTCCATATTGATCACAAACGAGTCCGTACCCACAGTCCTTTGCGTGAGACGCGGTCCCCTGATCACGAGATAACGCCATCCATCCCGCATCCACAATGACCCAGTTTTTATCCGTCTGATGGCCTATTACGCTGGTTAACACCGACATGGCTATATCGTCAAAACTACACACGCCAAGACCCGCCATGACACAATCAAACGTCGCATAGACACCGGCTCTCAGTTCGTTAATGCCCTTGTGATTACAGTTCGCCAGTGCAGTTGGCGTTGACCCAGCTGACACCAGTTCACAATTGATGCCTGCCTCGTGAAGACGCAAAGCCGCTTTTGCGATGAGCTGACATTCCTGTAATGCCATGGCATCACGCGATTGTTGCGTAAAACAGTCATAGCTGCCTCCAGCGTGTGTCATGACGCCGCGAAAATGCAGTTTTGGCGTTGCCTGAATCGCTTTTGCGCATTCCCTTAATGCATCGGACATCGGCAATAGACCCGCACGGTGATCATCGACATCGACTTCAAGCATAACCTGCAACGGCTGTTCAAGTTTCTCAGCAAAGGCCAACAGCGCGTTTACGGCAGCCATGCTGTCCAGAACAACCGTGAATTTTCCGGCCCTTTCAGACAGCGCTTGTACTCGTGCATATTTGTTTGGAACCAAACCAACCGCATACAGAATATCGTCATAACCGGCTGCGGCGAAATACTCAGCTTCAGCCAGCGTAGATACCGTAATCGGGCCGTTTGATGGCGCGTATCGCTCTGCAGCAGCAAGGGATTTAAGGGTTTTAACATGGGGCCGTAGTACGAGGTTGTCTCGCTCTGCAACGGCCTGCATGCGTTGTATGTTACGTTGAAACTTGCTGTCATCAATAACACAGGCTGGGGTCATTAGCGTGGAAAGTGAATTCACAGAAACGGCATCCAATAAATAAGCGTTAAGTTAATACATGCAATAATAAACAAGGTCAGTAAGGTTAACATCATTCCAACCAGTCGCTGCCAGGTGGCCCCTACAGAATGTCGTAATCCATAAGCGTGCAGTACCCGACCGAGAACCAGGCTTCCACCTAGTAAATGAATAATCAACGTAGAATGGCTGTTGATCTCCAATACCGCCAACAGAATCAGGCAAAGTGGCACATACTCTACAAAATTGCCGTGTACACGTATAAGTCTTTGCAACACATCGTTGCCGCCGTCCCCAACGCCAATCAGATTTTTACGTCTGCAGCGAATCACCAGGGCGGTTAAATACAAATAAATAAGTGCAAGAATACTTGCGTAAAAAGCAGTTACTGGGAGTAACAACATGGCACGGTTCCTTCATTTAAGTCGGTGCCATTGTGACAGTTTGCTTGTTAAAAGGTAAAGAGGTAGAAGCAGTATTTTATGCACAAAAAAAGCTGCCTGATGGCAGCTTTTTGAGTTCGCTATTAGCTTAGCCCAGTAGCTCGGCTAACTGTTGGCTAACCTGGTCAACTGGCTGTGTGCCATCCAGCTTGTGGTAAGAACAGTTGCCCGCGGCAGCTTCCGCATTGTAGTAATCTACCAGCGGCTGAGTTTGTTCGTGATAAAAGCCTAAACGGTTGCGAACCGTTTCTTCTTTATCGTCATCACGAATGATCAGGTCTTCTCCGGTTTGATCATCTTTACCTTCCACTTTCGGTGGATTGTACACAACATGATAAACACGACCTGAAGCCGGGTGAACGCGTCGACCACCCATACGGTCGACAATTACGTCATCCGGTACGTCGAATTCGATACAGTGATCAACCGATACGCCGGCTTCCTTCATGGCGTCAGCCTGAGGAATTGTGCGAGGGAAACCGTCCAGTAAAAAACCGTCTTTGCAGTCGTCCTGCGCAATACGCTCTTTTACCAAACCAATGATGATATCGTCAGATACCAACTTCCCTTCGTCCATGACCTTCTTAGCAGCAAGACCCATTTCTGTGCCTGCTTTGATTGCGCTACGCAGCATGTCACCCGTTGAGATTTGCGGGATACCATATTTGCCCATTAGAAACTGCGCTTGTGTTCCCTTACCGGCACCTGGTGCACCGAGAAGTATTATTCGCATAATTGCGCTCTCCGCTTGTATTAACTTATAACTGTGAGGCACTTTACACACTCCAAACCCACGTGACAAGTACTCTGCAGGGCTCATAGCCCCTGTTAAGACTAATAGCGTATGTAAATTGAACGAAAGACCAGTACTACACCGGCTTCAAAGCAGCCGATAAGCCTGTTTTATGCTTAATATAGTCGTACAGAATTGTGTACTGACCTGTGTCCATACACAGGTCAGTGATCGGATTTGTTGTAGCAGCTATGGAGCCGATTTAGTCACCAATATGTTTTTTCAAAAACGTAAGCATGGCTTCGTAAAGAGCCTGCCTGTTTTCCTGTTTGTAGAAACCATGCCCTTCTTCAGCCCGCGTCATCCATTCGTAAGATCTGCCAGCTTCATCAAGTTTCGATTTCAACAATAGTGCGTGATCATAGTGAGCTCGCTCATCCTGTTCACCGTGCACAATAAACAGTTCTGCTTTTATTTTGTCGACATGTCTGGCTGGAGAGAACGCATCAAGCTTGTCGGCGTCGTTGCTTAATACCTGTTTCAGGAAGTTTTGACCAAAACGGCTGTCTGGAATATCACCTGCGTCGAACATCAGGTCCATATCGTAAATCCCAACATAGCCGATGGCACATTTATAAAGATCGGGTTCTTTCACTACCGACATTAAAGACGCGTAACCACCGTATGACGCACCGTAAATACAAATACGTTCTGGATCGGCCAGACCATCTTTAATCGCCCATTTAACGGCATCGGTCATATCGTCGATCATCAGACCGCCCCACTCACCGTAACCGGCCGATTCATGGTCATTGCCGTAACCACCGCTGCCGCGGAAATTAACCTTTATCGTGGCAAAACCATTATCGTTAAGGAAAGCGACATCATCGTCGTAAGCCCAATAATCACGGGGACCATGCGGCCCACCATGAGGAATAATCACTAGTGGCAGGTTTTTCTCTTTACCAACGGGCGTAGAGACATAGGCATAATTGGTGTAGCCGTCCCGCGTTTGTATCGCCACAGGGAAGCTACTGCCAATTTGCTTGGGATTAATCCAGGGTTTTACTTTGGCTAACTGTTCCACGCCTCCTTTGGTCGTATCAAATAGATAGAACGAACCCGGGTCGCGATCACTGCTCACAAAGAGAGTGAGCTTGGTCATATCTTCAGTTGCAGACGTGATTTGCACGCGAGCCCCATTAAACGCTTTTATCAGTGCCGGGTACCATTTACCGATTGGGTGCGTTGGTTCAACCACCTCAGTATAAGAATAGTCAGGCTCTACCATGACGGCATACAGCACGTTGTTTCGGTCAATATCATAATCACTAATATCTACCCGGTCATGCTGATACACCAATGTCATTTCTTCGGTTTTCAAATCGTACCGATATATACCGCCCCGGCCATTTTCATGATCAGACAACATGAAAATGCCTTTGTTGTCGGCGGTAAAGCCCAACGGCTGAAACGAGGAACCTTCACCTTCATCAAACTCTTTTTGAAGCTCCCAATCGCCGTCATTATCTTCACGGTAATGAATCTGAAGAACATTTTTGCCGTTTTTCGCTGCAATGCCAACGGCGTAACGAACTTGTTGCTCGTTGTCTGCGACCATGCGCGCTTGTTTGATAGGAGAACGGGTGATTTGGCGCTTTCTGCCATTGTAGATATTCAATCGATATACGTTAGTTAGATTTGACGAGTCACGATTAACCGGAATCCCCTGGATCAGGATATGCTTATCGTCGTCCCACATCATGTCCAACACTGACGGAGACTCAAAAACCGGGTTAAACGCTACGCCCTCTTCGCTGCGGTAACCAAAAATATTCCGGCCTTTTGAGCCATCGTAATTAACTGCATAATATTCGCCAGTACTCATAGGTCTGGCGTAATAGCCCACCGTGATCTGCAAACCTACAACCAGTCTTTCATCGTTTGCCCAAAAGTACGAGCCTGCCTGCTCATTACCCCGAAATCGAATGACGTTTAGCAGTTTTGCCGGTGAACGCTGCACCACAGCAATCACACGTTTGCCTTCTTCCAGTGCGGCAAATGCCAGATATTCTCCGGTAGGCGAGATTCTGACTGACTCATACTGAGGGTGCTTTGCAAATGATTCTAATGGGATAGTATCGGCGCTGACTGTTGATATACATACGAATATACACAGTAGGCCTGTTATTATTTTTTTCATGTTAGTTCCTTTCGATGTACTCATGTGCTGCTTCAGAACAAAGCAAACGCACGGTACATAACTTCCTGAATATGATGAAAAGTAAAACCCGCGCAACAGAAATAAACTGTTACACATTACTTCTTTACTATTTCTATCATAATCAAAGCCAGATAGTCACCCAACAAAAGTCTAAGATGGTGAATTACCTATTCACGTGACGTTTCCGAAAAACAAAAAAAAGCGCGCAGAAGATCTGCGCGCTTTTCCGAACGAGATGAAATAGCTATTACATTTTAGCTTTTAGACCGATGTAGAACACTCGGCCTATGACATTACCGCCGTCAAAACCGTTTGCATCGTCGAAATAAGGTGCCTCTTCGTCAAACAGGTTGTCGATATTCATAGTGATATCCACATTATCGAAACTGCCCATTTCTCCTAACGAGTAACTGGTAAAGACATTCACTGTGGTTAATGAATCCAGAGAAGCATAAGCGTTCTCCCAGCCATCACTATGTAATACACGAATCAGACTGTTGGTTTTCTCTGTTGATAAACCCACTGACGCTACGACGTTAAATTTACCAAAGGTACCGGTTTCCAGTTCATCTACATACTCATCACCTTCAACCGCCTGAGCCTCACGTTTTAAGGTATAGGTACCGGACACGCCTGCGCTGATTTTACCCAGATCCACCAGCCAGCTTTTCTGAACATCGAAATCCAGACCTGACAAACGCGTTGCTGTCATGTTGTAACGACGGGCATCGGCTAACAAGTAAGCAGAGTTGCCATCCGCGTATAATGACTCAACGGGTGCGCCATCAATACGGAAGCCTTCAGTCGCTGCCAATGCTTCTTCCAGCGTTGGATTAATCGTGTAGTACGCCGCATAACCTGCCGTATTAAAGTACACGCTTGGTGTATAGAATGGCGCCAGGTTAATTGCGCTTGAGTAATCTACGTTATAGTAAGTCATACTCACGCTTAAATCTTCTACAAAGTCCGGCGTCCAGTCGAAGCCCACGCTGTAAGACTCAGATTCTTCTGGCTTCAGACCATCACTACCACCGGCAAGTAAGATAGTGCCACGGAAGAAGTCTGTACCCGCTGCGTCACCCGCCAACCACGGGCTAACCGGCAATACAATTGCTCGCGTGTCCACCGCTGCGCCGGTATCCGCTAAACTTGGCGCCTGGAACGAGGTGCCCCATTGTGCGCGAATCCGAGTGTTCTCAGTGGGTTTGTAGTCGATACCAATTTTCGGGTTTGTGGTACTGCCTACGTCATTGTAGTCGTCATAACGCAATGACGCGGTGAAATTGATTTCACCGGCAGAAGAATCCATTAGAGGCATCATGACTTCACCAAATACAGACTTAACGTTGCGTGATGCTTCTGTTTCTACCAAATCTAAAGCCCCTGCTGCACCCCCGCCGAAGGCCACTTCATAGTCTTGTTTAAAGTACTCTGCACCCACAGCCAACAGTACTTCACCTGCAGGCAATTCCGCTATTGCACCGTCCAACGTAGCGCGAATTTGATGATGGCTTTGCGTAGCATCACCGTAGCTGCCGTAATAACCCAGAATACTGTCCAGCACGCTTTGATCGGTTGCAGCTACATCGTAGGGATTCAATGCCGTGCTGGCATCTGTGCCAGCCAATGCAGCAGACAGAGCTGCAGAGTTGATACCGCGTTCAACGCCTTTGGTATGGGCCAGGCCATAGCTGTACGCCGCTTTCAGGCGCCAGTAGTTTGGCAGCTCGTAAGTGATTTCAGGAATAAATGCAAAGGCATCAAAATCACTGCCGTTTTTCGCCCCCAGTCCCACTACGTCGCTAAAATCAAACGCCACTGAATGACTGGTTTCCGAACCAATCGGCGAGAAGTAAGGATTGTCGGCGGTGATGGTTCCCGACGCACCAATATCAGAAAGCGAGTTTGTTGCATCACCGGTGATATCGGCGCTCCACTCACTGTAGTAAGTCACAACGTCCACATAGGCATTGTCGTTCAGATCCTGTTGCAGTGACGCATATATCGTGGTTTTCTTTTCTTTAGGAACGTAAGAAATACCGTCTGTTGGGTCACAGGTATTTGTACCGGCTTCCCTGGTATCCATTTTGTAGTTCACACCGTCTACGGTAATCGTACCCGGGTTACACAGATTTGAACGGTAGTCACCACCACCGTTTGCCGTGCTGTCGCCAGTAATGAAGTCGCGGTCTTTACCAAACACCTCGTCGTTTTGTGCGTGGTAAATGGAGATCATGCCTGAACCTGTGGTCCAGTCTTTACCCGCGGTAATGTTGAAAGTGCTGGCAGAGTAGCTGTCACCAAAACCACCTTCAGCACTGAACTCAACGCCATCAAAACGGTCACGGGTGATAAAGTTAACTACCCCGGCAATGGCGTCAGAGCCATAAATAGACGAGCCGCCATCCATTACGATTTCCAGGTTACTAATGACACCCGGTGGAATGGCCGACACGTTAGGAATTGTTTGAATAATACCTGAGCCAGGCATACGCATGCCGTTTAACAATAACAGCGTGGTGCTGCCGCCACCCACACCAATATCGCGCAACTTAGGCATTGGCATACCCTGGCCAATGTCAGTTGCCATGGTTGGACGGCTGTTGAACGTGCTGCTCATTTGCGGAATTTGCGCCAACAACTCGTTGCTGTCAGCGACACTGATCGCTTCAACCTCGGCGCTGTCGAAGCCCACGACATTGGTCCCAACGGGTGTTGCGCCCCGAATTAAGGTACCCGTAGCTTGTGCTCTTACTTCGATCTTTTCGACATCGTTGTCATTTTTTGCTTGATTTTCTTGCGAAAAAGCCTGACCAGATAAAGTAGAACCTACGAAAAGTGCTAATAAAGTTGGCTTAAACATGCCTGAATGTTGTCCTGATTGTGCCTTCATTTCAATCTCCGATGCGGGGGTTACGCCCCTTAATTGTGTGTGCCCAACGTTAAACAATTCGTTAACATCTGGAGCGTAAATTAACTCAACAATCATGTTCAGTCAACACTAATCAAACGCAAACAATTGAAATCAACGGTTATAAAAATAGAACGCGAACGAAAATTTAATATTAAATAACAACAACTAACCACTTATTCAGCTTGTCATAGAACAAAAATTGATAGTTGGCATTAAAAAGATCAATGTGCAAAAATTTTGTAAAAAAATGAACGGTGTGCGTTTTACGTACACTCACTTTCAAATAAGAAACAATCAATTCATTGCAAATTCATTCACTCACACTATAATCGATTGCAACGAACCATTTACAATTACCATTAACCGGCAAGTCAATTATCCGACAGAATTGACATCGATAACAAAGACAACACTGTTATTCGCATAAAATTGTGTCGGAAAAGCTTGCCTGAACATCGGAGCTTTTTGCTTGTGAAAAACGTGTTCTACACATTGGCAGCGTTATTTCTGTCAATAAACCTAATCGCCTGTAGCCTGGCCTCATCGCCCGATGAGGTTACCGACTCAGCACTTTCCCTTTACAAGTTAAGTACTGATTATACCAAAACGCCACTAGGCACAGATGTCCAGACTCCACGATTCAGTTGGGCAATGACGACATCAACGCCCGAGCGTGACATTAAACAAACCGCATACCAGGTTATAGTTACCGATGAATGGGGCAAGACCGTTTGGGACAGCCAGAAGATAAATAGTGCTTCGTCCATTCAGGTTGAATACGCCGGGTCTGCGCTGAAGGCCAGAACGCGTTACAACTGGACGGTGACAGTGTGGGACAACCAAGACCGTCAAACCTCAAACAGTTCATGGTTTGAGACTGGTCTGCTTGATCCCACGCAGTCGGCCTGGCAAGGCGCTCAATGGATAGGCGCACCAGAAGGCAGTATTACCTTTCACCCGGACTACCTGCCACTGTTCGATTTAACTGCCGGGATAACCATTCCCGCGGGTAATCACATGGCCGGTGTTGTGTTCGCCGCCAATGATCCAAGGTTGATGACACCACATTTGAATGTTTATCAGCTAGCGAATAACCACAATGAAAGCTACTTTAAAGTCGTGCTGGATATAAGTGGTTTGGCAGAAGCTCCGGCTTCACCGGCTGAGTTGCGCGTTTATCGTGCAGGCTACACACCGGATGACAATGCAAGTGTCCCGGTTGCGACCTTCCCTATAAAAGCCGACGTTATCGATGCAAACAATGCTCACCAGCGCCATGCGCTAACCATCCACAATGAATACGGTACGCTTACCCTGCAGGTCAATAATCGCAGTGATTTCTTTGTTGGCTCAGATGATATTCCAGCCTCACCTTTCGATATGCTGTTTCCTCCACTTATAAAAGGCGCAAAGGTAACTTTGAACCCGCTAGGCCATAACCATGACAACCTGACATACGGCATGCTTAATGACATTGGCTTTTATGTTCCCCAGGGACAGACTGCGTACTTTGATTCGTTGACCGTTCGCAATATTCACGCACCAAACAACGTGATTTTCGATGCGTCGGTAACTGGCGAGTCTCAAAGCCTGTTCGCTGATATACCGCAGGTTAGTGTCGACCAGGCACAGTATGTAGTAACTGCCGGCGAAAACGACGCGCTGTTCACAGCTCACCTACCAGCCAAAGGGGCCCCGGTGCTGCGAACGGCATTTGACATGCCAGCAAAAGCTGTGAAGAAAGCCCGGCTTTATGCAACGGCCAGAGGGATCTACGATTTCTATATAAACGGTAAACGCGTCAGTGATGACTACTACAATCCAGGACTCACGCAGTACAACAAAACCCATCTTTATCAAACCTACGACGTCACGCCGTTTTTACAGAATGGTAAAAATGCCATCGGCGCAGTACTGGGTGAGGGTTGGTGGAGCGGCTTGCTAAGCTTTGGCAATACCTGGAATGCGTTCGGCGACAGACAATCACTGCTGGCACAGCTAGTGATCACCTATGAAGATGGGTCTGAACATGTCGTGACAACTAATGAACGTGATTGGCAATACTCGCAACAGGGCCCGGTTCGCTACGGCAGCCTGCAAATGGGTGAAGTGTATGACGCTCGCCTGGAAGATGATTTTGCCCGCTGGCATTCCGCCGATTACGACACTGCCAACTGGCACGCTGCTGTTGCTGTTCCTCTTGATGGTTCCGTATCGAAAAATGTGCGCCCTAACATGGCTCGTGAGAGTCAGAGTCTGGATTACTCGCAAATGCAGCTAATCGGTCAAATCGGTGAGACTGCTGGCGTATATACCACACTAACCGCGCAATCGGTGAAAGAAGTGAAACCCGGCGTTTATATTTATGACATGGGTCAGAATATGGTTGGCGTGCCTTCCTTGCACTTCCCGGAAGGCAAAGCCGGTCAAACAGTGACGCTAAGAGTAGGCGAAATGCTCTATCCGAATTTACCGGAGTCAGGCCCGAATGTGGGTATGCTGATGACAGAAAATTATCGGGCCGCATTGAGTCAGGATATCTATATAATGAAAGACGGCGAGCAGCATTATTCGCCGCGCTTTACGTCTCATGGTTATCAGTATCTAGAAATCAGTGGTCTGGACAAGCCCCTTCCACTTGAGTCAGTGCAAGGTTTGGTCACCAGTTCAGTGCAATCGTTGACCGCCTCTTACGCGTGCTCAGATGACACGGTCAATCAGCTTTGGTCGAACCTGGTTTGGTCGAATGTAGACAACTTTTTGTGGGTACCCACAGACTGTCCGCAGCGCAACGAACGCATGGGCTGGTCGGGTGATATTAATGTATTTGGCAGAACGGCGACCTACGTCAGTAACGCATCGCCGTTCTTGCGTCGTCATTTGCAGGCCATGCGTGATACCCAATCCACAGATGGACGTTATGCTGACATCGCGCCTGTCGGTGGCGGTTTCGGCGGCATATTGTGGGGCTCAGCAGGCATTACCCTGCCCTGGGAAAATTATCTCCAGTATGGAGATACCAGCATGCTTGAAGATCACTACCATTCAATGCAACGCTACATGACCTACCTGGAAGGAACAGTCAACCCGGTAACGGGCCTCATTATGGATGCAGGTTTGGGCGATTGGCTTGGTCCGCAAAACTTCCAGTTGGGTTCAGCGTACCTGGCCAGCGCGTACTATATTTTTACGTTAGACATTATGTCTGAAGTCGCAACGGTCCTGGGTCACGATGAAGACGCTGCCTTCTATGCACAATCTGCGAACGCGCGACGTGAACATTTCGCCAATACATTTGTGAATGATCAACAGAAAGCGCTGGGTAAGGTGAGTAACGCCTCGATGTTCGACGCCATGGCCGGAGAACTGAAGACAGTGGTCGCAGACACACAAACCGCTTACGCTGTTGGCTTGGCCATGGGCGCGTTTGAAGACGCCGCAAAAGACACCATGGCTGCCAACTTAGCGAGAACTGTGTCGCAAGCCAACGTTGACGACAACGGCGTAGAACGCCCGCCCTACTCTCTGATGACGGGCTTTATTGGTACCGCCTGGATCAGCCAGTCGCTGAGTGAGTATGGTTACAGTGAAGAAGCCTATAAACTGCTGCTGAACGATCAGTATCCGTCGTGGTTGTATCCGGTAGAGCAAGGTGCAACTACAATTTGGGAACGCCTGAACGGCTACACGGTAGAGAATGGATTTGGTGGCAACAACAATATGAATTCATTCAATCACTACTCGTTTGGCGCTGTGGGCCAGTGGTTAATGCAATACAGCGGCGGTATTCGCCGCGGCGAGCCGGGCTTCAAATCGTTTGTACTGGCACCGGAAATAGACCCGACAAACAGCATTACCTGGGTCGATGCCAGCTACGACTCGTTGTACGGCACCATTGTGAGTCAATGGAAACGTGAGGGCGATAAGCTGATTTACCTGGCGACTGTGCCAGCCAACACTGACGCCAGACTTATCCTGCCAGCGTCCTCTGCGTCGCAAATTAAAGAGGGCGGAATTGCGCTTACGGAATCCCCAGGTATCTCTGATGTGCGTGCTACAGAGCAAGGCGTCTCAATGACACTAGGCTCAGGTAAATACAGCTTCATGATCACCCCGTAACACTGCCTCTTTAGCATGTAAATACAACAAAGCCGGGCACGTTAACGTGCCCGGCTTTTTTATTTGAACTTGAATTATTGCTGGCTGCTCCCTGTTTAACAAAGCCAAGCACACGTTCTGTTATTGCGGCGTGGAGTACCACTTTCGGTAAGAGAATCCATAAAACGCGATATACAGATAGCATACCAGCGGCACGATGAAGGCAAGCTGTACGCCAATAGCATCGGCCAACACGCCTTGAAGCAATGGCACGATAGCGCCACCCACAATCGCAAGACACAACAAGCCTGAACCTCGGCTGGCGTCGTTGCCCATGCCTTGAATTGCCAGGCTAAAAATCGTAGGGAACATAATGGAGTTACATAATCCCACCGCCAAAATAGCCAACATGGCGAACTTGCCACTGGTCAACATTGCCAGCGAGACCAGCACAACAGAGCCTATTGCATGAAGACCCAATACCTTAGCTGGCGAGAAACGCGTCATGACTGCCGCACCAATGAACCGTCCTACCATGGCGCCGCCCCAATAGTAAGCGACGTAATTCGCAGCCTCGTGCTCTGGTAATCCCATAACGGAGGGTTCACCAATAAAGTTAACCAGAAAGCTACCAATAGCAACTTCTCCGCCTACATAAACAAAAATGCCAACTGCGCCCAGCAGCAAATGAGGGTAAGCCGTAAGCGGCGTTTTTACTGCAGTTTGACTAGTACTTTGTTCATGAATAGCCGGCAACTTCAACCAGGCAAACACCAAAGCAAGCGCAAATAAAGTAGCTGCCAGGATCAGGTATGGCATCTGAACGCTGGCGGTTTTCTCAGCTTCCGTTGTGGCCTGAGATACCGCAGCTAAAATTAACGCACCACCTATTAACGGGGCAACGGTAGTACCTAATGCGTTAAACCCTTGCGTCAAAGTGAGCCTGGCAGGCGCGGTTTTGGCTGCGCCCAATGCGGCAACATAAGGATTAGCCGCCACTTGAAGTAACGTAATGCCGCTGGCCAGCACAAACAGCGCCAGCAAGAAAAATGGATACCAGTGCAGAGCTGCAGCAGGATAGAACAATACGCACCCTATCCCCGCTACGGTTAAACCGCCCACCAGGCCTTTTTGGTGACCAATCCGATGCACAATCACACCGGCTGGCACCGACATGACAAAATAGGCGGCAAAAAAGCAGAACTGGATCAGCATTGCTTCCGTGTAATTTAAATCGAACTGCGCTTTTAAATACGGGATCAGAATGTCATTCAGGCAAGTGATGAATCCCCACATAAAAAACAAACTGGTAAGTGCGCCCAATGCGAAGCGGTAATTGCCTTGTGTGGAGCCTGATTGCGGTGTACCGGGCATAGAAACGGCCATGCGGTGTTCTCCTGAATAGTGAATACAATAAAGCTCCCGGGCAACTGATTGCCGGGAGCTTTGATTAGCGGGTAGCGTAAAATGCTACTGATTAACTAGGTGTTACTGCGGTGAAATCTCAGCTATAGGTGCTGGTGGTGTCAGGGTTGCCAGCACTTTCTCAACCACAATGGATTCGGGAATATTTACCGTCACCTGTTGTGCGATACTCTGGGAAGAGTGCCCTACATGGAAGGTGTAGTCTCCGGCTTCAACCACCCATGCTCGTTGTTGTTCACTGAACGAGGCCAACTGTTTGGCTTTTACTGAAAGCGTCAGTAGTTCAGTCGAATCAGGCTGTAAAGACGCCGTTTTGCTAAACGCAACCAACGACTTATTTGCCTTAGGCAGGTCACCTGCAGGCGCAGTGACATAAACCTGAACCACTTCTTTACCTGGCAGTTTACCTTTGTTACTCACGGCGGCTTTTATAGTAAATTCAGCCGGATTTTCAGATGGCTTCACCGTAACCTTGCTGATGCTGAAATCGGTATACGACAAACCATAACCAAACTCATAGGCCACCGGGACATTAAAGGTGTCGTAGTAGCGATACCCGACATAAATACCGTCTACGTAGTCCAACTGCATATGCTTGCCAACAAACAACCCGATATACGGATCTTTTACTGTTTCTTCGGACGTTGGCTTCCCCGGGAATACGGTGGCTGTCGGATTGTCGCTGTAAGCGAGCGGAAATGTCGTTGCCAGACGACCTGACGGATTGACTTTGCCTGTCAGTACATCCACCAGCGCATTGCCTGCCTCTTGTCCGCCTTGCCAGGGTAAGACAATCGCGTCAACGTGATCTCGCCAACTCGCGACTTCAACAACACCGCCGGTATTCAGCACTGCAACGACGGGCTTACCCGCTTTGTGATAGGCTGCACTCACTTGGGCAATCATAGACAGTTCGGCGTCGGTTAAGTTGAAATCCGCGTCAAGTTTGCGATCCTGAAACTCGCCTGCATTTCGACCTATTGTGATCAGGCCGACATCGCTGGCTTCAACTGCATCATTCAACAGCGCGTCTGGCACACTGAACTCAGGCAAGGGTGCTTGTAGTTCAAAAAAGTGTTTCTTGGGCGGTCGCTTAGCGGCTTCTGCCGCCATAAACGCAGTGTAGGCTTCTTTCAATGGCTCGAACACCGGTACATTAGCGTTATTCAGGCCATCGACCAACGACACGGTATAAGCCTCATTCACATCCCCGCTGCCTGTGCCCCCGGCAATGAAGTCATAACTGGTGTTGCCAAACGCAGCGATTTTAGTGTCACTTTGGATGGGAAGCGCGCGATTGTTATTTTTCAGCAACACCACCCCTTCTGCAGCCGCCTGTCTGGCCACCAGCGCATGCGCGTCTAAATCCGGCTGGTTGCTATAGCCATAGTCATTATAGGAAGGCGACTTAAGCAGCGTCTCGACTATGCGCAGTAAATTACGGTCTAATGTGGTTTCTAGCAACGTGCCGTCGTTAACCGCATCGATAATAGCCTGGCGCTGATCGGGCATACCAGGCATGATCAGGTCATTGCCCGCCTGCATTTGCGCTGGGGCACTATCGCCGGCAAACCAGTCGGTCATCACCAATCCTTCGTATCCGAACTCATCGCGCAAGACTGTTTCCAGCAAAACTTCATCCTGCGAGGTGTAGACACCATTGACCTTGTTATATGACGTCATGATCGCCCAAGGCTGAGACGCATCAATGGCAATCTCAAAACCGCGCAGATAGATTTCTCGATAGGCTTGTTCGTTAATATGGGCGTCCAGCCACATACGACTGGTTTCGGCGTTGTTCGCAACAAAGTGTTTAATAGTAGTGCCCACGCCATGCGCTTCGACACCATTGACAATAGAAGCGGCCATCAGCCCGCTCACCAGGGGATCTTCCGAGTAATATTCAAAGTTCCGCCCTGCCAATGGATTGGCATGAATGTTCATACCCGGAGCCAGGAACAAATCCACGCCATATTCTTTTACTTCCTCACCCATCGCATCGCCTACCTGAGTAACCAACTCCGTATTCCAGGTCGACGCCAGCGCAGTCGCGATCGGAAAAGCAGTCGCGTAATAACTGGCAGTATCGTTTTCCCGCGTAGGCGATATACGCAACCCGGCTGGCCCGTCAGCTAATACCATTGAGGGAATCCCCAGCTCCGGAATAGCAAATGTAGACCCTGCAGCGCCCGGCACTTTTTCTGAACCACCGACATTGTTCATTTGAAATCCAGTGCCGGTGAGCAAATTCACTTTCTGCTCAAGGGATAGTTGGGCAATAAGATTTTTCGCTCGGGTTGAAATGTCGATAGCGGGATTTTCATAATCATCCAGGAGGCCATTGCCGTTTCGGTCAATAAAAGACTCGCTTACCTCTTGACTGTCAGATTGACTGGCTGAGCCGCCACAGGCGGTTAGTCCGGCAATAGCCACTGCCAGCAGTGTATGTTTAAGAAGTGTGGTCATACTTTATCTCATATCTTTACAGACAAATGACATCGATATCACAAAAATATAGATAACAATACATTTGACTTAATTCAATTTATTATTAAAAGGATATAAATATCCTGCATTTTTATGACATCGATGTCAATTTAGATTTAATAATTGTGTAACAAATGAGGCAACGGTATATTCACAATGAGTCATGTATGCGGTAAAAAATCATGAATAATGTTTTATTTGAACCGAATTGCGTTAAATCAGTTTCGATGTTCTCAAAACGCAATAAAGTCGATAAAATGTAAAGATAAGCGAAATGGCTGGTGAACTCTGTGTATAACGCCAGCATAAGCGAAAACCCTATAGAATAAGTCAAAAAAGGTCAGCACATGGGTAAGGTCACAATCGGCGATGTTGCGAAAGCAGCCGGCGTGTCTGTTAAAACGGTATCCCGGGTTATTAATAACGAAAGTGGTGTGAAAGACACAACTCGTCAACGCGTAGCAGAAATTGTAAAGCAACTGGATTTCCGGCCTAACCTTAATGCCCGCAGCTTGAGAACACGCCAGTCATACTTGCTCGGTGTATTGTTTGTAGATTACAGCGGCAACTTTTACTCTCATAGTATTCTTACCGGCGCTATTGAAGCGTGTGACCAGGCTGGATACAACCTGCTCATTCGTCCGTTAAAAATCAATGACGCTGGTTTTGAGCCCATCATTAAACAAATGCACGAATTATCTAAGCCGGATGGGTATCTGATTTGCCCGCCTTTATGTGATGATCCAAACGTCATTGCATTAATGGATGAGTTGAACGTGCCCTACGTGCGTATTGCCCCGCTTCACGAAGAAGGCTCACCTTATGTGCGATGTCAGGAAGAGGCGGCCAGTCAAAAAGCCGTGGAACATTTAATTAACTTAGGCCACCAGCGCATTGCTATGCTCAGTTACCTGCAGGGACATGGTGCAGGCGCATGGCGTTTAGCAGGCTACAAAGCTGCGTTAAACAATTACAATATGCCAATTGTGCCAGAATACATAGAGGAATATGGCTACGACGAAGAGCCTAATATTCTGGATACGGTAATCCGCCGGTTGCTAACGAAAACCAGCGTGAGACCCACCGCCATCTTCTGTGTGAACGACACGTTAGCGGCATCTGTTTATCGCATTGCCAGTCAGATGGGGTTAAAAATCCCTTACGATATTTCTATTGTGGGATTTGATGACGATCCAATGGTAGACAATCTGTGGCCACCACTAACGACGATTCGGCAACCCATTTCCACTATGGGGAATTACGCAGCCAAAATGCTGATAAAGCTACTGGGGAATAATAAGCAAGACAAGCTCGAGTCGCCAGCTTTGGAATGTGAGTTGATTTTACGCAGCTCTACCGGGCCCTATTCCCCGGAATAGGGATTTGCTCAGTCTTGTAAATCCTTTGGCCCATTCTCAAACACATGTGGTCGGGAAAAGAGATAGCCCTGACTGTAGTTTATGCCGAGCTCTTCTACACATTGCTGAATGGCAGGTGAGCTGACATACTCTGCAACCGACAAAATACCGCTGTTCCTGCAAAAGAAAACGATCGCCTTTACAATTTCGTAGCTCTTTGAATCGATATCGATGCAACGGATGTATTTAGCATCGATTTTCAAAATATCGATTTCCAAATCAAGAATACGCTCAAAGTTTGAATACTCCGCGCCAAAATCATCGATAGCCAGCTTGAAGCCCGCTTGCTTGAGTGATTTGAGTTGTTCAATATGGGTATTTTTACGTGAGCTACTAATACTCTCCAATACTTCCAGTACTACCCTCTCAGGCTTTATACGATGTTGAATGCACAAGCTTAGCAGGAAGGCTTGTAAATACTGCGCATTCAAATCGTACTCTGTAACGTTAATTGAAAACGAGTACGAATGCTGAGCCATCACCTCGAAAGCACGACTGACTACTGCTCTGGATAACGCGGGCAGTAAACCGGACACTTGTGCGGCTTCTAAAAATCCGGCGGGCCTGATGATCATGCCCTTATCATTTATTCTGGCCAATACTTCATAATGTGTAATCTGTCCCGTTCTGTTGTTTCTAATCCCCTGAAAATAGGGTTCAACAGAGTGACTGTTTAGCGCACGGTGTAACAGATTATTCGCTTCAGCATACTTATGTTGACGGGAAACTTTTTGCGACTGCTCAGAATCTGAATAGATCACGCAACTGGGTTTGCCCAGCTCCCGACTTTCTCTGAGTGCTGACGACGCCAAACGCAATAATTCACTCACGCCATAACTGCCAGAAAATGATAAAGACACGTATACACTGATGTCTTCCGTCGTTACCTGGTTCACCGCAAAGAAACTTCTCAGGTTACTGGCGACGGCCTGTAATTCGACTTCATCTTCAAACAACAGTGCATACTTACCGGGCCCGACACCGGCGCAAATATCAGCATGCACCAACAGTTGTATTAAACTGCCGGTGACACGAATAAGCTGATCACAGATTTCAAATCCATAGGCCTCATTAAGATAACGCAGCCCATCAATTGCCACCATCAATAACCACTTAGGTTGTTGTGTTTGCATACGCTCGGTTAACGCGGCTTTGCTCGATAACTTACTCAACGGGTCCGTGTTCAACAAATATAAATTGCGCTCTTCTACCGTTTTAAGACGGGTAAGATCCATATAAAGCGCCGTATAGCGAAACACGTCAGAATGCCCCACTTTAATTTGATTAACCGACACCCACTGCTTTAGCAAACGACCATCCGCATGGCGGTTGGTGATCTCACCCTGCCATTGACCGGTTTTATGTATTTGTTCCCAAAACGTCTTATAGAACTCACCATCGTGTAACCCAGAGGAAAATACCCTGGGGTTATTGCCAACGATGTCATCGCGAGTTAAACCAAACATGTCACAAAAGGACTCGTTGACATCAATGATGTCGAGGTCTTTGTTGGCAACCAGAATCGCCTCTGCTGAGCTTTTGAACATTGCGGAATAAAGCTGCAGTGTTTCTTCTTTTCTTCGTCGTTCAAGTTCTGCGGAAATTCGATGACTGGCGATTTCAAACAGTATCTTTAATTCATCAACTGTGGTTCTGTCTGAAAAATTCAGTGCGACCAATATACCGAATACCCTGGATTGGGAATCGTACAGCGGCATACCAAAGTAAGATTGAATGCCCATATCCACCAGCATTTGATCTTTCGGAAACTTCGTACAGACATCCGAGGTATGAAGGCAAATATTGTCTTTTGACACCACTTCACAAGGCGTATGTTCAAGCGAATAGGTAAAATTGTCAGCTAATTGACCATTCGCTGCCAAAGAAAGGGTTTCGGCGTAGGTGTGGTGTTTATCCAGCTTCCCGATAAAAACAAAATTGCACTCGAGGATTTCAGACAGTGCAAGTACAACCAGGTCGAAATAATCCTGGCCACTGGTTTTTCCAACCAAATCGGAAAAGTGGCGTAATTTATCAAGGACATTTTCCATAACATACCTAACAGGAAGCACAACAACGCTATATGACAATTGAGGATTTATGATTCGGTACGCGATTTCACACCGCCAGAATCACACATTTTCACTCAAATACTTGATGGGACTACTACGATATATTTCTTACTATATCACAATTCCACTTTAGTATAACTATATGATTTTTTAACACTTTACATACAAAATGAAAGCAATGATTGTACATTTTACGATCCAATAAGTAACAACCTGCGTATTTCTAGCGAGAATTTAAATCCAATGTGATTACGCATGAAAAACAAACAAAAAAGCCTTCCTGACGGAAGGCTTTTCGTTAAGCGTCTTAAATAATCGTTATTTGGCCAGGCTTGCCAACAATCCATTTAAGTTTTTCACGAATGACGCCGGATCTTTCAGGCTACCCTGCTCTGACAGCGCGGCTTGGTCGAACAATACCTCAGTCCAGTTCTTGAACAAGGTCTCATCTTGAACGTCAGCGAGCAGCTTAACTAACTGATGCTCTGGGTTCAGTTCGAAGTGATACTTCACTTCTGGCACAGGCTGCCCAGCGGCTTCCATCAGCTTCATCATCTGAGTAGTCATGCCGTTATCATCTGCCACGATGCAAGCAGGCGATTCGGTAAGGCGGTGAGTAAATTTCACGTCCAGTACTTTCTCCCCCAGTGCGGTTTTAGCACGCTCTAACACGCCTTCAATTTGCTTCTCAGCTTCTTCCTGTGCTTTCTTGGTTTCTTCGTCATCAAGATCGCCTAAACCCAGGTCGCCGCGAGCAATTGAATGCAATTGCTTACCATCGAACTCGTTCAGGTGCTGCATTAACCACTCGTCAATGCGCTCACCCATTAACAATACCTCAATACCTTTCTTCTTGAAGATCTCAAGGTGAGGACTGTTTTTCGCAGCCTGGTAGCTGTCAGCAGTCACAAAGTAAATTTTCTCCTGGCCTTCTTTCATGCGAGAGATATAGTCTGCCAGAGAAACGTTCTGTGTATCGCTGTCGCTGTGCGTTGACGCAAAGCGCAGTAGGCCGGCAATCTTCTCTTTATTCGAGAAGTCTTCTGCTGGACCTTCTTTCAAAACATTACCGAATTCGTTCCAGAACAGTTGGTATTTCTCGGCGTCATTCTTAGCCATACGCTCCAGCATTTGCAGAACGCGCTTAGTGCAGCCCTGTCGCAGGTTTTGCGTAATCTTGTTGTCTTGCAGAATTTCACGCGATACGTTCAGCGGCAAATCGTTGGAGTCGAGCAAGCCTTTCACAAAGCGCAGATAAGTCGGCATGAACTGCTCAGCGTCATCCATAATGAATACGCGCTGTACATACAGTTTCAGACCGTGGCTCTGCTCTCTGTTCCACAAGTCAAACGGCGCTTTGCTTGGAATATACAGCAGGCTGGTGTATTCCGTTTTACCTTCCACTTTGTTGTGCGCCCAGGTCATCGGGTCTGCAAAATCGTGAGAAATGTGCTTGTAGAACTCGGTGTATTCTTCGTCGGTGATTTCAGATTTGTCGCGAGTCCACAACGCTGTCGCTTTGTTTACGGTTTCCCATTCACCTGGTTGACCAGGGACTTTCTCACCGTCTGGACCCTCGGTTTCTTCAACCGGTGCTTTCCACATTCTTACCGGAATACTGATATGGTCTGAGTATTTGCTGATAATCGAACGTAAACGCCAGTCATCGGCAAATTCTTTTTCATCATCACGCAGGAACAGCGTAATTTCGGTACCACGTGTTTCTTTATCGATGCTACCAACGGTAAAGTCGCCTTCACCGGCAGAGGTCCACTCAACACCCTGATCAGCTGGCTGACCGGCAGCCCTTGTGCGAACAATCACTTTGTCTGCAACGATAAACGCTGAGTAAAAACCCACACCAAACTGACCAATCAACTGAGAATCTTTCGCCGAATCGCCCGACAGTTTGCTGAAGAAGTCCTTGGTACCAGACTTAGCGATAGTACCTAAGTTTTCGATAACTTCATCGCGGGTCATACCAATGCCGTTGTCGGCAATAGTCAGCGTGCCAGCGTCTTTGTCGACACTCAGTTTTACGCATAGATCGCCATCGTTTTCGTACAAGCTGTCATTTTCTAATGCTTTAAAGCGCAGTTTGTCTGCCGCGTCAGCAGCGTTAGAGACAAGCTCACGTAAAAAGATTTCCTTGTTCGAATAGAGTGAATGAATCATCAAATGCAGAAGTTGTTTTACTTCCGTTTGAAATCCATGAGTTTCTTGATGGGCCACGTCAGCCATAAACCAGATTCTCCTAGTCAGATAGAATAATTCAGAAACGAAAGTGTGGACGCGCAGAGCTAATTTCAACCGTGCAGAACGAAAAAACCAGCAAAAAAGTATGGGATAGAACAAAGGCTGTACAGAAAGCGTGCAACACGTTGCTGGTTACACGCTGAATTAGGGAATTTAGAGTGTACGGCGCCCGGAAAAGGCATGGGTAAGTGTATTGCCGTCGATATATTCCAGTTCACCACCAATAGGCACACCATGGGCGATTCGGCTGGCGGCAACCTCATG
Source organism: Aestuariibacter sp. (assembly GCA_017794925.1). GTDB lineage: Bacteria > Pseudomonadota > Gammaproteobacteria > Enterobacterales > Alteromonadaceae > Alteromonas. The sequence goes on from CP051238.1 coordinate 4,073,078, forward strand.
CTTTTGACAAAGCTGAGCAATATAATGCGCGGTAGCTTCGCCTTCGACCGTGGGGTTGGTGGCCAAAATCACTTCTTTCAGTGAGCCGTCGGCAATGCGGGTTTCCAGTTCGTCCAGGCCTATTTCGCCAGGCCCGATACCGTCAATTGGCGACAGATGTCCCATCAGTACAAAGTAAGTCCCTTTGAAGGACATGGTTTGCTCAATGGCCATCACATCCTGGGGGCTTTCCACCACACAGAGCTGGCCGCTTTCCTGGCGTTGTGGATGCTGACAGATGTCGCACACACTTTGTTCGGTAAAGTTTCTGCACTGCTGGCAATGACCGATGTGCTCCATGGCATTATGAAGGGCTGCACTCAATGTAAGTGCACCATCGCGATTGCGTTCCAGTAAGTGAAACGCCATGCGCTGCGCGCTTTTGTTGCCTACCCCGGGTAAGCAGGTAAACGCGCTGATTAACTCAGCCAGCATCGGACTGTACTTCATAAAATGCGTGCCTTTTCTAATTAACGTGTATTTGTTAAAGCGGATAAAGTCATGCTTTAACGTTGTGTTCGTATAGTAAGTCGAATTATAAAGAAATCTTGACGGATTGTTAGGTTTTACTCGATTTTAGAATGTGACAGTAATGCCGTAACACTCACTACAAGCTACTGCTACTAACTACGTACTTTTCCACAAAAAGATTGGTAAAACGTGACTCGGAATCGTATATCTTTTTTACTTCTCTTAACTTGGATACACCTGGATAGGCTTGCTCGAATTGCGCCCTGCTTGCGTGTAACTGATAAGGTAAATAATATCTGCCACCAACAGACAATGTGGCATCTATCATTTCACCACTCCACTTCGCCACATCCGCCCTGCTTTGTGCGTCAGTTCCCTGCCTGTAATAAACAACAAAAGCAAAGACTTCCTCCGGTGCCCAGGCCAACATTGACCCGGAGTCAGGTAAAGCATGACGAATAGACACATTGATTATATTCGCGTCACTCTTTTGGAAAATTGCTCTCATTTTTGGAACGAAGTCTGCGAATCGATTTACCGGCACAAAATACTCTCTTAGCGCATAAGTAAATCGCTCACGCGATGTCGGTTCGAGTTCTCGGATGTCATAACTGGCTTCGTAGTTACGCCACTGAACCGCATCAAAACTATATAACACTGGTTCCAGTACATGTTGCCGCAACCACTTTCCAAATGTCGACTCTGCGACAAACGTTGCAACCTTCGGCTGCCACCAATATTCCGCTTTCGAGGGGATCAGCCGGTCATCTACAGTTAAATCATCGGTTGTTTGTAACCAGCTTACACTGCGTACAGAAGAATAAGCCGGGGGAAATAAATCGGCGTTATGAAACACCACCTGATCGTTATCTCTGATTTCAGACGAGAAAAATACGGGGTAGTCAGAAACCAACATATCCTGCGTTTGACGACGCACTTTGGTATTTGATTCCAGCCAAAGTGTAACTTCTGTTATTACGCCTAAAGACCCGTAACCACCAATCGCACCGAAATACAGGTCAGGATGACTATTTCTGTTTACCAGAATTTCTGAACCGTCTGCCACCACGATTTTAAAAGAGCGGATAGAGCGTATCATTGGCCCTTCGCCAATGTATCGACCATGCACGTTTACCGATAGTGAACCGCCAACCGTGAAATTAGCGTAAGTCTGCATAATTTTTACAGACAAATCATGTTTATCAATAATCTCCTGTAAATCTCGCCAACGAATGCCTGCCTGAACAGTTACCCACTTTTCCTCAACGTTCAGGGCTATGACTTTGTTAAAGTCACGCATATCGATGTGCAAGCTGTCCGGGTACGCCGTTTGGCCACCTTGACTGTTTCTTCCCCCACCAATTGAAACGGGTCCGGTTGTTTTCGCAATAGCCGCAATTATTTCTGCGGAAGTAACAGGCCGAATAACTTTCGATACGCTTATGGGGTTCAATTGCGTGACGTCATTGACTAACCGCTCATCCTGATTTGCTGGAGCAGCAGGTGTAAAGTCCACTAAAATATAAGTCGCGAGTGCAGCAATTAGCAATGTGAATGTGAGCAGCAGCACACTAATGAATTTGAGCGCAAATTTCATAAAAGTCCTTTTATATTCGCTATCTCCATTAATTCATAGAATGTCTTGTTTTGCAATTTAGAGAGATTGGCTGGATTCACCTTTGGTCACAAAACAAAAAAGCCCCGGTGAAAACCGGGGCTCTGTAAAATTGGGTTGCCTGGGAGATCTCCCTAGGCAATCGCCTACTTACTAGGAGTTAAAACGGCATTTTGAAGCCAGGTGGCAGTGGCATACCGCCCGTTACTTCTGACATTTTCTCTTTAGAAGTTTCCGCAACACGACGCGCGGCATCGTTGAAAGCGGCAGCGACTAAATCTTCAACCATGTCTTTGTCGTCGTCCATTAGAGACTCGTCGATGTCTACGCGGCGTACGTTGTGGTTACAAGTCATCGTTACTTTAACCATACCTGCGCCTGATTCGCCAACGACTTCCAGGTTAGCTAAGTCTTCCTGGGTTTTCTGCATGCGCTCCTGCATTTGCTGCGCTTGCTTCATGATGTTGCCCATTCCACCTTTAAACATAATCTTTTCTCACTCTTGTGTAGTCAATAACACTATTTCGATTAAATATTAACGAGGTTCAATGCTGTCTTGCACAACCTCTGCGTTAAATGCGCCGATCATCGCCAGAATGGTATCGTCTTGCTGAATCACTTGTCTGGCGTACTGTTTTCGCATTTGATTAATTTGTTGTTGTATCTGATACGGCGTTTTTTCAACGTTGCCGTACACCAGCGTTACATTTACAGGCTTTGATAAAACACTGTTCAACGCTTCGGTTAGCTGCGGCACAGTCCCCTCATTGACCAAATGCTCCTGACTTGGATCCAACGTCATGGTGACGTTCTCGCCTTCTTTGGCAAACCGGGAGTTTAACGCTATTTGCTTTAACAAACCGGCAATTGGCATTGCTTCAATTAGCGCACTCCATTTATCGATTTGACTAGCGTGCAATAATTTATCGCCATTCTCCAGATATGGGGGCAAGTCACTGTCAAATTCAATAGCTGTAGGCTGGGTTGTTGATACCTCTTGCGGTTCATTTGCCACAGGCGGCGTATTGCTTTCGGAAAAATCAGGTTGTGACTGCACGTCCGGCTGTGCATCTACAGCCGCAGTGGGCTCTGTAGTAAGCTCACTGGAGGCCTCTTTGACATCGACTAAGCTGTCTACACTTTCAGTGTTAAAGGACTCTTCAGCACCCGCCGTTACCCACGGTGGTGGCTCATCGGCGGCTTGCGTTTCTGTATTTGTAGATGTGGCGTGCTCGTGCTCGTTTGTTGCAACAGGTACAGACTGTTCCAAACGCGGGTCCATGCCAACGGCTTCAGAATTGACACTGGCGTCAGGCTTCGGTCGCTTTGGCCGCTGCAGTGTGCGTTCCTCACTAGGTGGCTTTTTTGCGGCCGAGGCTTTGTCCTCCATGGCCTGTTGTTTCAGGCGCTGGCGCAAAGCAAGCATAGCTTCGGTTGAAGCTGCTGCAGGTTGAGGCTCACTGTGTTGTTGTGGTGCCGACGCCATCATACCGTGCTCTACAGACTCATAATGCTGTGGAGGGATATCTTGTGGCATGTCATAGCCAGCACTTTCCGGAGGGTAATCGAAATGATCATCAGGTGGACCCACCTGGCTTTGACGGCGAAAGTCATCCGCTTCGTCCATGAGCTGAGCGGCTTGGTCATCCAATTGCTGGGTGTCTTCATAGCCCGGCTGAACGTGTTGTTCTGTCTTTGCTGTATCCTTAGCCAGTGGCTCGGCAACATCAACAACTGGTTGGGCGTTAGACTCAGACTCAATTTGCTGCTGATTAGCAACATCTGGCGTTGGCGAGTCTGCAGTCTGTTCAACTGGCTTTGGCGTTTCCATCGATGCTGCAGACTCACTGTTTGCACCTGACGTTGAAGTTCCGCCTTGCGCAGGTGACTGTGACAACGGACCCGCAGAACCAGGAGGATTAGTAATAACGGTTTCAGCATCATCGATAGGAGCTACCGGCGAAAACGTCATCATGCGTAATATGGTCATTTCAAACGCACTGCGACCATCACCCGCAAAAGGTAAATCTTTGCGACCTTGCAATGCTAACTGATACAGCAGTTGAACCTGCTCTGCCGGCAAACCTTTCGCTAATTGATAAATTGCTTTAGCAGACGTCGTTTCCAGTTTGCAGGCCTCGGGAACCCACTGAGTTAACGCAACCTGATGCAAAATACTGGCGACCTCAGCCAGCACCTGGCTAAAGTCTGGTGCCATCATGGCAATTTCATCGATCTGCGCCATTACCGCATTAGCATCGCGCTTCACCATAGCAAATAACAGTTTGAGTACCTGCTGGCGGTCCATTAGCCCCAACATGTCTGTTACTACTGAAGCAGTAACCTGGTTATTTCCCTGAGCAATTGCCTGATCGGTAAGGCTTAATGCATCGCGCATACTACCTTGTGCAGCTCGCGCTAATAAACTCAACGCTGGCGCCTCAAAGCTTACGCTTTCCTGCTCCAGGATATGCTGTAACTGCTGCGTGATCTGCTCGCGGGATAACGCTTTTAAGTTAAACTGCAAACAGCGGGATAAAATGGTAATGGGCAGCTTTTGCGGATCGGTGGTTGCCAGCAAAAACTTAACGTGTGGCGGTGGCTCTTCAAGGGTCTTTAACAGCGCGTTGAAGCTGTGCTTTGAAAGCATGTGTACTTCGTCAATCAGGTACACTTTGAACTTACCGCGTGTTGGCTTGTATTGCACATTGTCGAGCAGCTCACGGGTATCTTCTACCTTAGTGCGTGAGGCGGCATCGATTTCAAGGAGGTCAACATAGTTGCCCTGCTCGATTTCCTGACAGGTGCCGCACTGGCCACAAGGGTTAGCGCTCTGTCCCTGCTCACAGTTCAGGCTTTTAGAAAATATGCGGGCTATTGTGGTTTTGCCCACACCGCGGGTGCCGGTAAACAGGTACGCATGATGCAACCGATCGTTTTGTAATGCGTTAGTGATGGCAGAAACAACATGTTCCTGCCCGACTAATTCACTAAAGCGTCCGGGACGCCATTTTCTTGCCAGTACCTGATAAGCCAATCTAAGCTTCCTTACTCGCCGTCAAATTCACAAATGCAATAGGGTTCCAGACCCAGATCGGTTAATCGCTCATAACCGTTGAGCTCGGGTAAGCCAATAACAAACCCAGCGTGCTCTACTACACCACCCAAATTACGGATAAGTTTGGCGGTAGCAGATATGGTTCCACCGGTTGCTAACAGGTCATCAATCAACAACACTTTATCGCCGGGGGAAATCGCGTCTTTGTGAATTTCCAGTGTGTCTTTACCATATTCTAATTCGTAGCTTTCGCTAAGCACGTCACGCGGTAATTTATTGGGCTTACGCACTGGTACAAATCCAACGCCTAATTCCAATGCCAGCGGTGCGCCAAACAGAAACCCACGCGCTTCGGTGCCAGCTACTTTGGTAAAGCCATAAGGGCGATATTTATCGAGCAACATAGCGATACACTGACTAAACGCCTTATAGTCCTCAAGTACACTGGTTACATCTCGGAATTGGATGCCCGGTTTGGGGTAATCTGGCACCGTTTTAACTACTGATTTAATATATTCTGAACTCATGCCGAATCCTTTAACTATTCCGGCAAGGCTTTAAGAAAAGTAGAATGTGAACCAACCTGCCAATGTTGGCAACAGTGGGAAGGCTAGCAGTGCAACTACTGCACCCAGAAAATACCACCAGTTAAATACTTCTTTAAAATCTTCGTTACCAGCCATGAAAAATTCCAGTTAAATTAAGCCTAAAAAATGGCCCTAAATGGTAATCGAAACGAAACCTAATTGACAGAGGTAATACGCTAAGCAGTCAAAATCTGACCATTCACTGAGTCTATTGTTGTATCCGACATGATCTCATGTGAATACTGCGCATGTCCTGTGGTTCAGGCTTCCACCGCCGCACCACAGCTAAGCCATTGACTAATAAGCTGTTGAACGCCTTGCTGTACTGTATTCAGAGGGATACCTGCGGCTTGTTGATGAACGAGCTCACAGAGCCGTTCCACAGAAGTGGGTTGTTGACTGAGTAACTCAAAGGTCAACGCTGCCAGCGGGTTAAGATGCTGAAAAGCAACGTTGTGATCGCAGTCGCGATAAAGTAAATAATAATGCGAGTCACCAGGCTCTTCCGGCATAAAGTCCGGGCCAATCATGTGCACTGGATAGGGGTAACCTACTAACTCGGAAACGGGAGAGGTTCGAAAATAGGCAGGCAGTGCATTACCTTGCCAATAATTCAACGTGCCGTCGGTTTTTCTTACCGACAAGGCTAACTCAAGCCATTCGTAATGTGCCAACTCTTTCAAAAAGACAGGATCCGCCGGGACAGGCTCATAAGCATTGCTCAGGAACTCCACAAACTCTTTGCTAATATCAATAAAGTAAGGTGACCGGCAGGCATGTTGTTGGAAAAACGCTCGCACCAGCCGGTGCCAACTTTCTTCACTATAAATGGAGTGTAATACGGGAAAGCCGTTACGAATAAAGCCTTCAACGTTGTTGTAAAACAGCGACTGGTATATCGCCAGCCTGCGCTTGGTATCTTCATCCACGGAGTCTGACTGCTCCGGGTAGCGGATAGACGTTGCCAGTTCCCTGAGCTGTTCGTTCAAACTCACTTAAGCTACCCCAGCCTGCTCTTTGAAAACCTGTTGCTGGATAGCCTTGATGCGTCTGACTTCTTCCAGTAAGTCAGCCAATGGCGGAATATTAAAGTCACGTTCGAGCAACGTTGGAAAAACATGGTGACGACGATAGGCGTAAGCAAGCAACTCCCAAACATCTTCGATTACATCAGCACCATGTGTATCTACCCGTAAATCTTCCGCTTCTTCATAGTGCCCGGCGATGTGCCCATAAACGATTTTATTGGACGGCAGACCGTCTATGAATGCCTTTGGATCATACCGATGATTAATGCTGTTTACATAAACGTTATTGACGTCGAGTAACAATGAACATCCGGATTCCGATAACACGGCATTAATAAATTCGAGCTCGGTCATCTGCGCATTTACGGTCAGATAATAGGAAACGTTCTCAAGTACCAGAGGGCGCTCAATAACGTCCTGGACCACTTTGACGCGTTCTGATACATGCTTTACCGCCTCTTCAGTAAAAGGGATAGGCATAAGATCATACATATGGCCTTCAGCACCACAGTAGCTCAAATGCTCGCTGTACAAAGGAATGTCATAGCGTTCAAGAAAGTGTTTTACGGCATTCAGAAAGCGATGGTCCAGGGGTTCTGGACCGCCTATAGACAGTGATAGCCCATGAGTAGTCAATGATGCTTGCTTCGCACAACGCTCAAAATCCTCGTTGAACTTACCGCCTAATGGGATCCAGTTTTCTGGTGCAACTTCCCAAAAATCGACTTCGTCTGGTAACTCAGGGAGAAGCTCGTCCAGCATCTCCCTGCGTAAACCTAACCCTGCACCACTAATCGCTTTCATATCTATTTGCTTTGTGAAGTGCTAAGCGATGTTACGCAGCACCACCACATTTACCTTCGCCGCACTTGCCTTCTTTCTTGGCTTTGTCACCGCCGCATTTGCCTTCGCCGCACTT
>CP051238.1:4081162-4089074 GCA_017794925.1 Aestuariibacter sp.
CCTTCTTTCTTGGCTTTGTCACCGCCGCATTTGCCTTCGCCGCACTTACCTTCTTTCTTGGCTTTGTCACCGCCGCATTTGCCTTCGCCGCACTTACCTTCTGCTTTGGCTTTGTCGCCACCGCATTTGCCTTCGCCGCACTTACCTTCTTTCTTGGCTTTGGTTTCACCACATTTACCTTCGCCGCATTTTCCTTCTTTCTTAGACTTAGACTCGCCACACTTGCCTTCACCGCATTTGCCCTCTGCAGCAAATTGCATGTAGCCTGATTCCAACTGCTGAGCACCAAAAGGATTTGCACTTTCTGCAAACGATGCCGCAGATAATGAGCTCAACACGACAGCGCCGATAGCGGTTGCAACAGATGTTTTAGTTACTGATTTCATGGGTACACTCCAAAAGATATATTCACGTTGTGGTCACACTTAAAATACCAGACCGCCAAGCACTTCAGAATATTTCAAACAGTTTGATAAATTTTTTATATTTTTGAAAGCATATCACGGCGAAGCGCTATTACTCATAGTTGTAAGGCGTTTTCGGCTGCAGCGATAACTGCAGCCCGGAGGTTGTTTATGCAGATGCCTGATAGCCTATACGGAAACCTCCCCAATGTTTATTGTTCACGTAGATTGGGGCTGACAAATCATGCATGACTTCGCCAGTATCGCGCTTGTAGGTTTGCAGTAAGAACGACTCTGTATTCTTACCGCAACGGGAACCGGTGTAATCGTTAAATATCCGCTTGGTTCTGCTCTTTGCGAGGTCAACGTCATAGTTTCCGGTCATTGGATGCGCAAACTTTTTGTTGTGTGTTGGAAAGTAGCCATTAATGTCTACGGCGCCAGCATAAATAATAAAGTCATTACTGCTAAGAATGGGCTCTTGAATAGACGGCAAGTTCTGATCGGTAAACGAGTCAAACTGGGTTGTGTATTTTTGTGGGTTCGTGTTCGGAACAGGCTTGTAATTAAAATCAAACAAATCCCGTTCAGAAATTTTGCCCGAAGCGATAGCCTGTTCAAACAAGTCTCCAATTTTCCTCGCGGCTTCTTTCGCGATGCGCTGCACTTGCGCGTTGCGGTTATGCAGCTCAAAAATTTGTAACTGGCGGAAAATATCTTCAGTTTGATGGCTTAGGGCTAACACTTTCTCAGACACATCACTGAGTTCAGATTCAAGGTGAATCGTGTTTTCGCGCAATTGTACGGCATTCACACTAATTCCCTGATTTGCCTCCCCGTGTTCATTCACCGTGTCTTTCATTCTGGACATGGTACTTGCCGCCAGGGTAGACGCCTCACTGGCTGACTCAATCAAGGCTGAGGATTCGGTAATGATGAGTGACATTTCGTCTCCGGCAGACGCCACTTTTTCAATAGCCTGTACTGAATTCTGACTGTTCTGGTTGATCTCGTTCAGTACATCATCGATGCCTTGCGTGGCATCGGTGGTTTTCTTGGCCAAATCCCGTACTTCATCGGCAACGACTGCAAAACCGCGTCCCTGATCGCCTGCGCGGGCTGCTTCAATAGCAGCATTGAGCGCCAGCATGTTAGTCTGATCAGCGAGCTGATTAATGGTGGTAGTAATACTGCCTATCGATTCAGCACTGGTTCGTAAACTCATCAACATGGCTTTTGAGTCGTTGATTTGTTGACTAAGTGTGGCTTGCTGAGCGAGAAGTTGTCCCAACAAAGCTCGGCTTTTTTGCGTTTTTTCGTCTGAGATTTGAATGGTTTCTTCTGCCTGACCGGCGTACTCAATCAGCTCCCGATTACCACTTTCAATGTGTTCGATTCTTGTCGCAATTTCCTGAACACTCGCCACCTGTTGTTTAAACATGGCTGATAGTTTATCCAGAAAGTGAGAAACCGTTGCACCGCCAATAGCAATCCGACTGGCAGAATTACTGATAAGCTCTCCGGTTTTCACCATTCGATTGTCGTCTTGCTGGACAACCTCAGTGACATTTTCTTCAGAGGCTTGCAAAAAATAACTGCATACCGCACTTGCAATACTGGCCACGATTGCAGCAATCCACCAAGGCGTTGCAAATATCCCCAGAATCGCCAGGATGACACCCACCACAAATAACTGAATAATTGAATTTTTCACGGCAATTGACTTCTTCTGAATGATTATAATGTTGTCACGGTAACTATAGACCATCTTCAAATAGTTACCGTAATTCTATTACTAAATGTTAAATATTTGTTTAGTTCTTTCGTGTGAAAGTTCTAAGACTTAGCGTCAATAAGCATGTCAGAAATGCATGAGTACCCATTGGTTGGGTACTCATTTTTTGCGTGATTAACCTTCTGCTTGTTGAAGAAGCTTTTCTATGCGTCGTTTAAAGGCAGGCAAGGGATTTTCGATGGCATTGAGCACCTCTATTGCGGACTGCTTCTCACCGTTAAGAATCAACCCTTCGGCATAGTCCATGGCATAAATAGCGTTACCTTTGGAACGATCATATGCTTGTTGTAAACGTTTGACAGCCAGACGGGTTTCATCAGAATTCAAAAGCGCCAGGCCACTTAGGTTCAAATATTTAGGGTCATCTTTATTAATCGTGATTAGTTTCCCTGAATAACTAATGGCTTTGTCGTATTGGGCTTGTTCTAAAGCCAATCGTGACATGGAAAACAATACGACTTCATTGTCTTCTGAATATTGTAATGATTCCTCGTATAGCTTCATGGCCCGCTCTGGATCGACTTTGTAGGAATCATTCGCTAACAATATTCGAATGACATTGTCGTTGGGATGATTTGCCACATGCTGACTTAGCATTGCCCTGGCTTCATCTTTCCTGTCGAGTTTGAAGTAAAGTGCACGAAGCAACGTTGCATACTGAATAGTGGGTTTGTCTGCATAAAAACGCGCGACTTTTGGCAAGGCAGCCTCATATCTTCCCGCGAAATAATCCAGTTTTCCTTCAAGGCCCGTTTTCGCAGTTTTGAATGTATCTGACACGTCCATCCCGGCAAGGGCTAATCGCGCTTTTTCCAATTGTCGGGTTTCTATTTGCCAATCGGCCAACTGCAGTTGAATTGCCGTATCATCTGGTGAGATTTCAAGTGCTTTGTCGATAACAAACTTTGCCTTGCCGAAGTCCCGGTTGACGAGGAAGAATTCCGTTAATCTGTACATCACCCCAGTATCCTGAGGATAAGCTTCTCTCCACTGTCGAAGAACATTGAAGTAGTCTTCGATGGACTTTTCTCGCTTTGTCACTTCAGCATATAGCTGCCAGTACCGCTTTGACAAAGATGTAAACGCAGCATACATGCCGTCAAGCTCGTTCATAGCTCGTGATGTAAATCCCTGCCTGTACAAAGTCTCCGCATACATCAGTCGCAATGTCTCATTGCCAGAATCAAGCCCTTTGGCTTTCTCGAGGAGAGGAATCGCTTTATCTATTTCGCCCACTTGCTGAAGCGCCGCAACGCTGTACGACAATGCCTGTAGATGAGTAGGGTTTTCAGACAGTATATTTTCCAAAAACGGCATGGCCGACTGGCCGTCATTTTGTTTAAGCGCCTCTAAAGCGAAGAAAAGATTGGCATCTTCATTTGCGGGAAAGGTATCCAGCATTTTTTTATAAATTGTCGCAGCTTCTTCTGGCCTGTTAAGCTCTCTGGCAATTTGGGCTTTTAGTTGCCACGCAACCTGTATAGTTTGATCTGTTGAAGTGTCAGCGTCTTCAATACCATCCAGGTATTGCTCAGCTTGTTCAAATTGGCCTTCGGTAATTAATACTGAAGCAATTGATAATCTGGCTAATAAATCCTTCGGATTCGTATCAACCAAAGATTTCAGTGCATCCAACCCGTTGTCATCTCCCGATAACAGTTGAGCGATTCCCTGATAGTAGCTGGTTGAAGAAACCTCACTTAATGTCGCACTTTTCTCCAATAATTGTTGTCCCTTGTCGGTGTCACCGGCAACAATTAACTGCAAACCTGTTCGTTCCAGTAACGCAGACGATTTATCATCTTGCATATTATCGTTAGACAAAAATTTGAAAGCTTTGTCAGATTTCTGCAATTTGACCAACGTAGCAAGGTAAATACGTCTCGCCACGTGCCCTTCTGTCAACAATGGCTCAATAGGGTCCAGATAATAATAAGCTACTTCAAAATCATCTGTAAAATAAGCTGACAATCCGGCTAGAAGCTGACTTTGGGCGTTATTACCGGATATCTGGATAGTCTTTTTAGCGAATTCAAGGGACTTGGCATAGTCTTTTAACTGAAAGGCCAGCGTTGCAGAAAGTAAATTACCTACCGGCTCATCGGGATAAGCTGATAGTAACGTATCCACTTTCTGCTGCGCACCCGCTGTATCTCCGGATTGCATCAATGCCTTTGCCAATAAAAAAGAAGCAGGCATAAATTGCGGACGCTGTTGTTCATAACGGGTAAGCGCCTCAGCAGCAGTGGTATAGCTTTCCTGTAGGTAACTTACTTTACCCACTAACCACAGCGCATCGGCAAATATGGACTCGACATTGACGATCCGCTCGCCTATCTTCTGCAATGTTGCTTTATCGTCACTCACTAATGCCAATATATAATCGGTGGATAGTGAATATTCAGAGTCATCTAAATCAGGAGCACGCTTAATCAGGCGATGAGCAACCTCTAATTTCCCCATTTCTATATAAGAGAATGCCTGATAAAACAGAAATTTTGCAGGTTGTGATTCACGTGTCGTCGGTTTGAGTTCATCAACATAATCTATCAGCGATTGAAACTCCTGCCCCATAAATAAAGCCTCAACCATGGGGCCCGAGATAACGGACTCTTTAGCCCCTAATTTTACAGCACGACTTAGTTCTTTAACCGCAGATAATCCATCCCCACTTGAAAGGTATACCTTTGCTAACAACAGTCTGGGTTCCAACTGTCGGCTATCTTCAACTATCGCGTTCTTTAGCGTGATAATAGCTTGCTTATCCTGCCCTTGAGAGAGTTGCTGTTTCGCTTCAGATAACAGTTCTTCGGTAGACGGCTTGCTGCAACCGGTCACTAAGAAACCTGCCAAAGCAAGCGTGCTAATAATTCTTGAATACTTCATGATTCCCATTTCTTTGTCGTAGGCACTATCATTATTTTTGGGGCTAGATTACCGAAGTTTTTATCCGGATGCACCCGTGGCGTGTTTAATTCCAGATCATATTAGTTTCATCTTATAAACCATTCGTTAATGTCAAATAATTTTACAATCAATTACAATTGATCAGCTAACCCATTGATTTTATTGAAAGGCATGGTTTTTGCTTACTTTGGTCCGAACACTAGAAAATTCACACACAGTGTGGCACCTCTGAGAGTTCTTGGTTTTGTAAAGTAGTTAACAAGAATAAGTTAACAATCACCAAGGGAATTTATTTAAATGAAGAAATACAATAAAACTCTAGCGACATTAGCTGTAGCTGCAATCGCAGTAACAGCACCAGCCGTTGCTGATGAATCGTTAATTAGCGCCACTGGTGCTACTCCTACTCCATTCATCTCTGCGGGTAACAGTTCAGGTTCACTTGATTGGGCTTCTGTATTAGCGCCTCGTATCGACGCAAATACCACGTCTTCTCGCTACACCGGTGTTGTTGCCATTAACCCTGTTATCAATAACGATAGCTATATTTGTACAGGTACCGCTATTTCTCGTCGCCACATTCTGACTGCTGCACACTGTGTAGATGCAACAGATCAAGGTGATGTACTGCAGTTGTGGAGACCAGAAAACCGCGTCAATATTGCATTTAACAATGACGGTGCATACTACGAGTCAGGTAACGTTCTTCAAGCAAGCCATGTAGTTATTCACCCAGACTATGAAGGTTTTAACGTTTGTCCCGATGGTACTACTGGCTGTGTAAACGACGACGTAGCAATTATTACTCTGAATGACGACTTACCAGACAATGTTGAAATTTACGATATGTATACTGGTTCAGTAGCTGCTACTGGCGTTGCTGGTGACGGTGATATCTTCAACATGGTTGGTTATGGTACTCGTGGTGATGGTTACTATGGTTATTATAGTAACTACGGCGATCCATTGGGTTACCCATCGTTTGAAGAGAAACTTACCGGTCAAAACATTGTTGATTACATTGAAGGTAACGACGAAGCTGGCTTTGGCGCTCCTGGCGAAGTTTGGTACGCAGACTTTGACGGTTACGATTCTTATTTTGAAGAAAATATTGATACGTTCTGTAATGGTTTAACGACTTTAAGCATTTGTAGCTCTGCACTGGACGAAAGCGTTGAAGCGAATATTGGTGGTGGTGACTCAGGTGGCCCATCATTTATTTATGACGCGCTGAATGATAAGTACTGGTTAGCCGCTATTAATACATTTGGTATTAACACAGGTTGGGCGCCAGGTGCATTTGGTGATCTGTTCGGTGGTATCCTGCTTGAGTCTTACATGGGCTGGATCAACGATTACGTTGCCGCTTCATTAGCAGCACCAACGCCTCCAGCATTAACTCTTATGCTTTTAGGTGTTGTAGCGATCTTTGCACGTCGTAAGATGATCAAAGCGTAAGCTACTTTTAATCCTAAAAAAAGCGGAATATATTCCGCTTTTTTTGTGCCTGTAATAATGTAATTTAGCTTTTTATGGTTTGCTATGCAGACCAGAATAGATGTAAGAACGAAATGTGTTAAGCCTTAACACATTGTTATACTCAATCCCATTCCGTCGTTCCAGCATTGACCCCTATCCGTCGTCCCGGCCTTGTACCCCAATCCATCGTCCCGGCCTTGTACCCCAATCCATCGTCCCGGCCTTGTGCAACACCCGTCGTCCCGGCCTTGCGCCGGGAACATAGCAATCAGCGTGCTGTGTACTAAGGTCCCGGATAAACGCTTCGCGCTTTCTGAGATGACTGTGGTTGTTCGTACTTTGGGAGAATTCATGATCCCCTGCTTGATCCGCTCACCATCGTCCTGGCCTCGCACCGGGATCGTAGCAATCAGTGTGATGATGTTAATCAGCGTGCGTGTACTGAGGTCCCGGATAAGCGCTTCGCGCTTGCCGGGATGACGGTGGGTGGCGGGCATTTTCTGTGATGACGGTGTGCGTCGCACTTTATTGGATGACGCTAGGTAAGGTGTGGGTATTGTTTTGTCTGAGACCCACATACGAAAAAGGCCCACTCTAACGAGTGGGCCTTTCTCTTAATTGGGAGCCTGGCGGTGTTCTACTCTCACATGGGGAGACCCCACACTACCATCGACGCTAACGTGTTTCACTTCTGAGTTCGGAATGGATTCAGGTGGGACCACGTCGCTATTGCCGCCAGGCAAAAACTTTTTATAACAACTTGGGAAAGCGTTGATATCAGTGTCAATCAGAGTAACTTCACTACTCTAACTTCAATTAATTAGTCAGTCTTACCAACAACTCTAAGTAAAAGCTACTTAGGCGTTGTATGGTTAAGCCTCTCGGGCAATTAGTACAGGTTAGCTTAACGCCTCACAACGCTTCCACACCCTGCCTATCAACGTCATAGTCTATAACAACCCTTCCAGACCTTAAAGGTCAGGGATGACTCATCTTGGGGCTCGCTTCCCGCTTAGATGCTTTCAGCGGTTATCGATTCCGAACTTGGCTACCGGGCAATGCCTTTGGCAAAACAACCCGAACACCAGCGGTTCGTCCACTCCGGTCCTCTCGTACTAGGAGCAGCTCCCMTCAATCATCCAACGCCCACACCAGATAGGGACCGAACTGTCTCACGACGTTCTAAACCCAGCTCGCGTACCACTTTAAATGGCGAACAGCCATACCCTTGGGACCGACTTCAGCCCCAGGATGTGATGAGCCGACATCGAGGTGCCAAACACCGCCGTCGATATGAACTCTTGGGCGGTATCAGCCTGTTATCCCC
>CP051238.1:4105879-4744784 GCA_017794925.1 Aestuariibacter sp.
AATGAGTGCCCACACAGATTGTCTTGTTATAAATTGTTAAAGAACAGTGCAAACTCACTTGTTTGCTGCTTCAGCGTTCTTTCAGAACCTGCCGAAGCGGGATGCGTATAATACGCTTTTGATTTTCTGCGTCAACACTTTTTTGAAAATTATTTCCAAAAGCATTTCGCTGCAAACCGCTTCACATAAGGCTTTCGCGCTATGCTGGGTAGTTGCTTTTCGGCGTTCCCCGTTGAAGTGGGGCGCATTCTACGCATCTGATAATTTGCGTCAACCGTTATTTTAAAAAAACATAAAAAAACGCGACCGTTTGGTCGCGTTTTAATCAATACAGGCAATTTTGATTATTTAATCACCTACATTACCGTCATATTTTTATTTAGGCTCTTTTATATCAGTTTTTGATGTCTGCTCTGACGCCTCACTTTCACTTGCATCATTAGTAGATGAGTTCGCATGCGCTTCTTCTGCTTTTACTTTCTGCGCATCGGCGTTTGGAAAATCAGCGTCTTCCAATTGGTCACCCACAACATCATTTAAAGTGACTTTATCTACTGTCCTAAAGGTATTAATTGGTCCGGCCATGGCGTAAAGCGCAAATACAATAAACAGCACCAAGGCAGGCTCTGTTGCTACGACTATAAAAACAAGCAAAATAAGCAACAAAGCGACAAAAGGCACTTTGCCGTGCCAGTTTACTTCTTTAAAGCTGTTGTATTTAAAGTTACTTACCATCAATAAGCCCGATAACCCTGTAATCAAGGCAACAATAATACCAATGCTATTGCCGTCGATATCATACTCAACGCCCAGCCAGACAAAACCACTGACGACTGCCGCCGCAGCAGGGCTTGCCAACCCCTGGAAGTAACGTTTATCCGCTATGCCTACCTGAGTATTAAATCTAGCCAAGCGTAAGGCAGCCCCTGCTACATATATAAAGGCAGCAAACCAACCAATTTTACCCAGATCGCTTAGCCCCCAGTTATATGCAACCAGCGCGGGTGCCATACCAAATGACACCATATCCGCCATTGAGTCGTATTCAGCACCAAAATCGCTTTGTGTATTGGTGATTCGAGCAACCCGTCCGTCCAGGCCATCGAATATCATCGCAACGAATACCGCCACGGCTGCCGCCTCAAATTTACCATTCATTGAAGAAACAACGGCAAAAAAGCCAGAGAACAATCCGGCGGTAGTGAGCAGGTTAGGTAATAAGTAGATACCCTTTCGTTTACTTTCTGTCATAGAGGTCCCTAGTTATAGATTCTTCTTCATTATTTCACACTCTTACTATTGTTGCCTGTAGATTTTTAAACACCATTCAAACAACGAATAACAAGGTATAGAACGTCATACTTAACCTGCATTGTAGTTCGGTTATTATTTACCCGAAATTCACTGCTGATGAAATTGCCATGTTGAATCGCTTTCTCATCAACGGACTGTCAACATTCTTTACATAACAGTAAATTATACTGACACGCATAACATTAAAACATTGTTTTAAATGATATTTTTATATTGGCCCGCTATTTGCTAACAGTAAATTTGCAAGAATGGGTAGTCTTTATGAGGAAGAGAAATGCTTAAGTCAGGTATTATTGCAGTAGGTTTATTGGCTGCAAGCCAAGCTGTTGCAACGACAACGGTATCAACATTCGATTTTACGAGTTCAAGTAACTTTTCGAGCAGATCAAGTGGTGATGGAAACGTTTACGAGATATCACAAGGTTCACTGGATCTTGACATCAGCGCTTTTGCCGATACTGGTAATAACGGTGAAGTAGAAACGGCGGAAGTATCGTCGAATAACCATGGTTTACTTGTCTATAATCAAGATAATAACGATGGTCATTACATTGACAATGGTAATCAACGTGACATGTTGTTCTTCGATTTCAACAAATCTGTTGCCTTGACGCAGTTGAACATTGGCTATGCGTCAAATGATAGTGACATGGTCGTAATTGGATTTAGTTCAATCCCATCGTTTGTTCCCAACTCTACTTGGGGTGATGTTGCAAATGCAATCACTGCTGGCACCCATGTGATTTTTGAGCTTCTTGACGGTGGTACTGGTTGGCAAAGCTTTAATACTGGTGGCTTCGAATCTCAGTATTGGCTAGTTGGCGCTTATAATAAGTATTTCGGTAGCAGTCGTTACGAAGGGGCTACAGATAAGATTAAGCTAGCGGGCATCATGACAAGTCATGAAGAAACCAGCACTACGCCTCCGGTTGAAGCAAATGCCCCTGCGTCGCTGGGCTTGATGGCAGCGGCACTGGTATTTATGTGGAATCGCCGCAGAGTACAAAAGTAATTAAACACTTATTTATAAAAACCCCGCTAGGCGGGGTTTTTTTATGCCTGTAAACCCTTCATAATCAAGTCAAATAGCAAAGACAGATGCAATATGAATAACTTACTAAAAAGCACTTTTGCCTGTGCGTTACTTTTAATATCAAACTCATCTCTGGCCCAGGACAAATATGAAGCCGCGTTAAGCGCATTTAACCAGGAACAAGTAGGTGAAGCCTACATATTGCTAAAGAATATGCTGCGAGATAATCCGGATCACCTGCCTTCGAAGTTGTTAATGGGCAGAATTTTACTAATTGACGGCTTTACTGTTGATGCCATCGACGAATTCGAAGAATCTCTGCAACTTGGCGCAGATAAAAATCTCGCACTGCCCTATTTAAGTACAGCTTATTTACTGCAAGGGGAATATGACTTAGTTATTAGTCTTGCCGACTCGCAACCTATATCAACAGAAACTAAAATTGCACTAAGATTAAATGCAGCCAGTGCATTTATTCGTCAGAATAAAATTTCGGATGCTGAGTCTGAATACCAACAAATTTTAAAACTGTCGCCTAATAATTTAGCCGCCGTAAGCTCTTACACAGACATGTTAATTTCGGTCGGTAACCTCAAAGGCGCCGAAGACTTACTACTTAGTTACCGTGCAAAAATGCCCGCTTCTCCATCTCTTTTACACACGTTTGGTAAACTACAAAATGCAAAAGGCCAAAAGGAAGAAGCGCTGGAGACCTTTAAGAAAGTTGATAGTCTGCAACCGTCCAACCCGCTTTTCATGCGTTCATTGGCGTCTGAACTCGCTGAATTAGGTGACTATGATGAAGCTCGAAAAGTTATTGCCAAAATTGAACAGCAAACCCCGGCTGACATACAAATTCGGTTATTGAAAGCCCGTATTCTTGCACTCACCAAACAGCAGTTTGAAGCAGATAAAATCCTTCAGCAATTGACGCAAGAGCTTAGCCTACTTGATGAAAAGCAGCGAAACGAGCGTATACAGCTTAGTGTTGTTACCGGTATCGTTGCTTATATTAACCAAAACTATGAACTCGCCAGTACAGAATTGGCTCGTTACGTTTCTGATCGAACACCGTCACCTGAAATTGTAGGTATGCTGGCCGATTCTTTATTGCGTTTTGGATATTACAAAGACGCCATCACGGCGCTGGAAAAACATATTGATGTAGTACTAAAAAATCCAGACGTGGGTGTACTTACCTGCGAGCTTTACATTTCTATTCGTAGGAACTTTAAATGTGAGCGCATGATACCAGAGCTTCAGAAAGCTTACCCCGACAATACCAAAGTTAAACTTATCCATGCCAAACTATTGATGAGTAAATATCAATATCAGGCAGCCACCGATTATCTTGATGCAAATTTAAAGGATAGCAAGGAAGAGCCTGTTGCAGAGTTAAAAGCTATTTTGTATGGGCAGCTCGGTGACTTTAACAATGCATTTATTCAGGCATCCTATTTAACAGAGAAATGGCCGGATAATCTGGCGTATCAAATTATTAGAGCTGACATCGCCATTCGCTTGGGACGTACCGAGGAAGCGACGGAGATAGTCAATAAAGCCCTGCGTCTTGAACCCAATCATTTGGGTGCCAAAATCGTAAAAGCCCGAATCGCTTTCCAGCAGAACAAACGTCCGGTCGCCATAGAACTGCTCGAATCGGTGGTAAAAGAAAAGCGCGATAGCTTGTCAGCACTGTTACTCCTGGGTCAGATATACACGTTAGAAAAGCAGTTCGATTTAGCCGTTGATCGTTTATTGATCGCCAAAGCGTTAAATACCTCCAGCCCTGAGCCCCGTGAATTGCTGGTTTCTATTTACCGTCAGACTGGTGATCTAAAGAATGCTATATCTGAAATAAATCAACTGCTTAACCTCGACAGGTTGAACTCGGAATACATGTTGCAAAAAGCGGATATTTTAATTGAAATGCGCAACTATCCCGATGCGGCTTCACAGCTCAATGTGGTATATGCAACCTGGTCAGATCAAGCCTTTGATTTGCTACGTCTAAGTAAAATTCAGCGTACAGCACTCGATTACGAAGGCGCAGAAAGGTCAATAAAGCGCGCTATCGAATTAAAACCCAAATGGGAGCAGGCGCATGCAGAGTTTATCAATTTCCTTATAGAGCAGTCGCGTATCGAGTCAGCGAAAGAGAAGCTGTCGTCTTATACTAAAATGTTCGGTGAGAATGCCAATTACCTGATGTTACAAGGCGACCTGGCCCTTGCGAAAAAAGACGTTGATAGTGCTTTTTCTTATTATTTAAAGTCACATAAATCGATGACCAGTTTCAACATGCCGTTATTGAAACTGTATGTTATTGCACAGCAACATCAGCAATACCGTAATAAATTCATCAGTTATGTGAAAGGATTTACGGCAAAAGGAAATCAATCCGTTATCGTTAAACAAATTCTTGCTGACGCCCTGATGTTAGACAAGCAATATGAAGAAGCTGAGCGTATCTACACCGCCCTCCTTGACGAAGATGAGCTAGCTCAAAGAGCATTTATCCTGAATAACATGGCAAATATCTACGCCGAAAAAGACATAGATAAAGCTTTAGGCTACAGCCAGGACGCACTGAATATTTCAGGAAACTCTGCTCCGTTACTGGATACCTACGGCTGGCTACTGGTATCCGCAAATCAGTTAGAAAAAGGCCTGGACACGCTGCGCAGAGCTTATGCGGTTAACTCCGAAGACCCAACGATTCAGTATCATATCGCTGCAACATTAGAAAAGCTGGGCAAGAGAGAAGAAGCCAAACAGGAATTAATCCGCAACAATACGCTTGAAAAAGCGTTTGCTGATAAGGCGGAAGCTGAAGCCTTGTTTAACCGTCTGAATTAGACAAGCTTGCGTTTTTGTTCAGCGCAATTAAAACAAAAAAGGCTGCATTAGGCAGCCTTTCTTGTATCTCGCGTCAACGCATTAATAGACAATTAAGTTATCACCATCCACATCAATCCGAATGGTAGATTCGGGCATAATGCTTCCCGATAGCAATTGCTGCGCCAGCGGATTTTCTATCTGGGTTTGAATTGCCCGTTTCAGCGGCCTTGCACCAAATACCGGGTCAAATCCGGCATCTGCCAGTTTATCCATGGCTGAAGCAGAGAGCTCAAGCTTGTAGCCTTTATCTGCCAGGCGTGCTCGTAGCGACGCCAGCTGTATTTTTGCAATGGACTTAATTTGCTCTTTACCTAATGGATGGAACACAACAATGTCGTCTACCCGGTTAATAAACTCTGGGCGAAAATGCTGACCTACCACATTCATTACCATGGACTTCATTTCGTCATACTGACTTTCCTGGTGTTTGTCCTGAATAATGTCTGAGCCTAAGTTTGAGGTCATGATCACAACGGTATTCTTAAAATCTACCGTGCGCCCCTGACCATCTGTTAAACGGCCATCATCAAGTACCTGCAACAGAATATTAAACACATCAGGATGTGCTTTCTCAACTTCGTCCAACAGAATAACTGAGTAAGGTTTACGGCGAACTGCTTCTGTTAAATAACCGCCTTCTTCATACCCCACATAGCCCGGAGGCGCGCCGACAAGGCGAGCTACCGAATGCTTCTCCATAAATTCCGACATATCGATGCGTACCATCGCATCCTCTGTATCGAACATGAAACCAGCGAGCGATTTACACAATTCTGTTTTACCCACACCGGTGGGTCCAAGAAACAGAAATGATCCAATTGGCCGGTTTGGATCTGCAAGTCCCGCTCTGGAACGTCGAATCGCATTAGACACCGCTGTTACCGCTTCTTGTTGACCCACTACCCGCTTGTGCAGCACATCTTCCATACGCAGTAACTTATCGCGTTCGCCTTCCAGCATTTTTGCAACGGGAATGCCTGTCCAGCGCGAGAGTACATCTGCAATTTCCGCATCTGTGACCTTATTTTTTAACAGCAGGGTTTCCCGCATCTCATTTTCAGCGGCTTTTTCCAGCTTCATTTCGAGTTCAGGAATACGACCATACTGCAATTCTGACATACGGTTTAAATCCGAAGCTCGACGTGCAATTTCCAAATCTAACTTTGCTTGTTCCAATTCAGACTTGATTGACTGCGTTCCTTGCATGGCTTCTTTTTCATCTTTCCAGATCTTTTCCAGTTCCGAAAACTTCAGTTCAGCCTGTTCTCGCTCCAACTCAATCATCTCAAGACGCTTATGACTGGCATCATCCGTTTCTTTTGCCAATGCCTGTTCTTCCAGCTTCCACTGGATGATTCTTCGCTCAAGGCGATCCATTTCTTCTGGTTTGGAATCGATTTGTAAACGGATACTCGATGCCGCTTCATCAATTAAATCAATGGCTTTGTCAGGTAATTGTCTGTCACTGATATAACGATGAGACAACGTCGCAGCCGCCACGATCGCCGGATCGGTGATATCGACTGAGTGATGAAGCTCGTAACGTTCTTTTAAGCCACGTAAGATAGCAATCGTGTCTTCGACACTGGGCTCATTAACCAGTACTTTCTGGAAGCGACGCTCCAGAGCGGCGTCTTTTTCAATGAACTGCCGGTATTCATCGAGAGTAGTTGCCCCTACACAATGTAATTCACCGCGGGCCAGCGCAGGCTTGAGCATGTTGCCGGCATCCATTGCGCCTTCGGACTTACCCGCTCCTACCATCGTATGCAGTTCGTCAATAAACAGAATGACACGCCCTTCTTCTTTGGCCAGTTCATTGAGTACTGCTTTCAACCGCTCTTCAAACTCGCCACGGTACTTGGCTCCCGCCACTAACGCGCCCATATCCAACGACAGTACACGCTTGTCTTTTAAGCCTTCGGGTACTTCACCGTTGATAATTCGCTGTGCTAATCCTTCCGCGATGGCAGTTTTACCTACCCCTGGTTCACCGATGAGTACCGGGTTGTTTTTGGTGCGGCGTTGTAATACCTGAATTGTTCTGCGAATTTCGTCATCACGACCAATCACCGGGTCCAGCTTGCCCTGCTCGGCGCGCTCGGTCAGGTCGGTTGTAAACTTCTCTAATGCCTGACGCACGTCTTCGGCATTGGGATCAGTCACTTTCTGACCCCCCCGCATGGCATCAATGGCTTTTTCAATTTTATCTTTGGTAATGTCCAAAGACTTCAGTATATCGCCAAGCCTGCCTTTATCCTGAATAGCCGCCAAGACGAAAATTTCAGATGTGATGTAATCGTCTTTGCGTTGCTGTGCAATCTTGTCGCACAGGTTTAGTAGAACAACCGACTCTTTGCCAAGTTGTACGTCGCCGCCAACGCCCTCAACCCGGGGCAGTCGGTCAATGGCTTCTGCTAACGCTGAACGAAGTGCATTCACGTTAATGTTCGCCTGATCCAGCAATGAACGTACCGAACCGCCTTGTTGGTTTAGTAACGCCGTCATTAAGTGCACAGGCTCGATAAACTGATGATCTCTGCCCAAAGCAAGAGACTGCGCATCTGAGATCGCAATCTGGAACTTGCTGGTAAATCTGTCTAAACGCATAAAACCTCTTTAACCGTGCGTAAATAACCTTGCTTCATTTATGGGTATGACAGAAACAAGATTCAAGTTAGGTGTGTAAAAATGCGACAATTTATTGCGCCAGCGCAAACTTTCAGAGTAGGTCCAAAACTAGCCGACGAGACCGATAACACTCACAATACGGCCTGTCCGCTCAATACCTGAATGGCATGCCCGGCGATGAGAGAAGAAAAGTGAGGACTGTTGATAGGTACACAGCGAAGAAGGTATTGCCTTCAGGATGCCTGCTTGTTGACACTGCAAAACGGCGATTAAAGGCAAGTCCAGGTAGCACTTTTGGTCATTTTGGTGGGACAGCACCCCGTCAGGAAACTGAGCGAAGTGTGAAGCCATTGCAATATCGACTTCGTAGCATGAGCCACTGATTGCCGGCCCTATCCAGGCATGGAGTGAACTCGCATCAACGTCCATTGCTGAAATAGTCTTAGCAATAATGCCGTTGGCCAGACCTTTCCAGCCAGCGTGTACCGCTGCGACTACCGACGCCTTGTCATCACACAATAACACCGGTACGCAGTCTGCTGTCATGACTGCACAGAAAGTTTGCCCGTCGCGACAAATTGACGCATCGCCGTCATGTTGCGCTGACGGTAGCGTAATAACGTCACTACTGTGGGTTTGGTTAAGCCAATGAATATGTTTGGCAAACGGTAATCGACTTCGATTTTCCTGAACCCGCGCCGGGTCATCTCCAACATGGTTGCCGACATTAAGTGTCTCGAACGGTGTTTCACTAACACCACCGTGCCGTGTAGTGCAATAGGCAAACACTCTTTTGGGTGCTTGCCATTGTGGAAATAAGAGTTGCGTATTAGTAGTCATCTATACCGTGTATCTTGGTATCTTCCCTCACTGAGTCAATAAGGTAGACCATGTCTTGAGGCAAGGGTGCCTGCCAGGTCATCCATTCATCGGTGCTAGGGTGATACAAAGACAGCTGCGCTGCGTGCAACGCCTGACGGTTGAACCCGCGGAGTGTATTCGCAAACACGTCACTTGCCCCTTTAGGTAATCTTAACCGACCACCGTATGCAGGGTCGCCAACCAGCGGGTGTTTAATATAGGCCATATGGACACGAATCTGGTGCGTACGCCCGGTTTCCAGCTTTAGCCTGACATGGGTATGCGCGCGAAACTTTTCCATTACGCGATAATGCGTCACTGCCGGTTTACCCATTTCTCTTACTGCCATATGGGTACGTTTGGTTGAGTGACGTCCAATAGGCGCATCTACCAATCCACCAGCAACCATCGTTCCATTCACCAAAGCTTCGTACTCCCGGCTCATCACGCGGGATTGCAGTTGATCGACCAGATGGGTCTGAGCTGGTAACGTCTTCGCTACCACCATCAGTCCTGTGGTATCTTTATCAAGACGGTGGACAATACCAGCACGAGGCACTTTGTCTATATCGGGTACGTGGGCCAATAACGCATTTAATAAGGTGCCATCCTGATTACCAGCACCGGGATGGACCACTAAATCAGCGGGTTTATTTATGATCAGAATATCTTCGTCTTCATAAACGATATCCAGCTCAATAGCCTGTGCTTCATTCACAACCTGTTGCTCAATTTCGGCTTCAACCGAAATCACTTCATCACCGGTCATTTTCTGTCTTGGCACCCTACATGGCTCGCCATTTACACAGACATTGCCGGCCAAAATCCATTCTTTTAGCTTCGAACGTGAATAATCAGGGAACAAATCAGCCACAACCTGATCTAACCGCATACCAAAATGTTGAAATTCAGTGCTCGCTGATAATGAAATTTGTGAACTTTGTTGTACCATAACCGCCTAAGACAGGAACGCAAAGCGCAGATTATAACAAGGTTTGCCGTCATTGGCGGTTTTCTTTTGGTGTTTATATGGTGTTTGCGTGCAAGTACGTTAAAATACCGAAAATTTTGCTGTACGTAATTTACAGTAGCGAATAAAACGGACCAGGAACTAGAAGTACTATGAAAATTACCCGTTGCATTGCACCACTGGTGTTCGGCGCCATTGTTAGCTTAGCTGGATGCTCGTCTTCAGACAAAGAAGCGCAGGTGGTCAACGCGAATCTGGATGCTCAATCTCTTTATGACAGAGCCCGTGAAAGTATGGAAAACGGCAATTTTGCCGCTGCTGCCGCTTCATTAAGCGCACTGGACTCACGTTTTCCTTTTGGACCTTTGTCTCACCAGGTACAACTCGATCTGATATACAGCTATTACAAGTCAGGTAAATCTGACCAAACACTGGCGACCATTGACCGATTCATTCGACTGAACCCTAATCATGCTGACGTAGATTACGCCTTTTATATGCGTGGTTTAACGAACATGGAAGCCGACAACAATCTGTTCCAGGAAATGGTGGGCATCGATAACACAGACCGGGATCCAACCAAATCAAAGCAAGCCTTCGATGATTTCCGCCGCCTGATTCAACAATACCCTGACAGTAAATACGCTGCGGATGCACGTCAGCGCATGGTATTTATTAAGAATCGCCTGGCCAAATATGAGGTTGCCATTGCTCGTTTCTATATGCGTCGTGAAGCGTATATTGCCGCCGCTAACCGCGGAAAGTACATTCTGGAACACTACCCTGATTCTAATCAGGTTCAGCAAGCGCTGGAAATCATGGTGGAATGTTACGACCAGTTAGAGCTGACTGATCTTAAAGATAATGCGATGAAAACACTAAAACTCAACTTCCCCAATAGTGAGTTCATCAGCTAAGACTTTCTTTGAACTGACCTGAAGCGCCCTGTACCCACAGGGCGTTTTTATTTACGCCAATTACAACCGGTCGCTTTTGTAGTTTTCACAATAGGCAATAAACTGTTTCACTGGCAAAGGCTTTGTATAGAGATAACCCTGCCCTGTATTACACTGTTCATGGGTTAAAAAAGTTACTTGTTCTTGATTTTCAACGCCTTCTGCAACAATTTCACAACCTAACTCTCTCCCCATTTGAATGATGCTGCGCGTCAAAGCACAGCTGGACTGCTCATTGGGCACCTGCGCGATAAAGCTCCTATCTATTTTGAGCACGTCAAACGGCAATGTATTGAGATAAGCCAGCGACGAATAACCGGTACCAAAGTCATCAAGAGCCAATGAAAAACCCGCTTGCTTGAAGCTCTGTAACGTTTGCTGGTCCATATCCAGTAGCGCGCTTTCGGTTAATTCTAATTCGAATTGTTGTGGGGACAACCCATTGTCTGCAAGTTCCGTCAACAAGCTATCGAGCAAATCAGGATCGATCAAATCCTGTGCTGACAAATTAACGGCGACCCTTAACTGATGCCTAAGCGCTTCGGGCATATTTACCAGCGCGTTACAAACCTGCCGGAAAACGACCTGTGTCAGCTGTGTAATCAACCCGGCATTTTCTGCTATAGGGATAAAGACATCCGGTGTTACCCAGCCCAGACTTTTGCTCTCCCATCGCGCCAGTATTTCAGCTCCCGTTATGGCACCGGATTGAAGATTGATTTGAGGCTGCCAATAGACGTCTATTTCGTTTCCTGACAACGCTTCCCGTAGGGCGCTTTCTAATTGCAACGACTTGCGGCGCGTATCTGTCATACCTTGTTTATAGAGTTTGATGCTTCCCTTTCCTAGCTCCTTTGCCCAATACAGCGCCGTATCTGCTTGCTGATAAATGGTCTTTACGTCTGTGGAATGTTGGGGGTAAAGGCTAACACCTATGCAACAGTCAACCTGAACCAACTCATCGTTGTTCATTCTGAATGACTTGAGTGTTTCTTCTCGTATTGCACCGGCAAGCGCCATAGCGTCATCTTCAGAAGCGATCGAATGTGTCCAAATCGCAAACTCGTCACCACCAATGCGGTAAAGCTTGCCTTTGCCCAGAATGCAAAAGGAAATACGATGCGTAAAATCTATGAGTAACTCATCGCCTGTCACATGGCCATAGCTGTCATTAATTTGTTTGAAGTTATCCAGATCGATTATTAACAACGCTTTGCAAATACCATCGTTAATGGGTTTTAAATCTTTCGCCAGTACGTTGTGTAGTTGCCGTCTGTTAGGTAAAGCCGTTAAAACATCATGATTGGCAAGAAATCGCAGTTCCTCCCTGGTATGAACCAGTTCCGATATTTCAGACAACGACAATGTAAAGTGTGAAATTCCGCCTAACCGGTCAAACACGGGAACAAGACTGAGAATGCCGAACCGGCGATGTTCGCCTGCTCTCCAGTTAACTTCCCCCGTCCAGCTATTGCCAGATATAAGCATATCTTTAGCCACTCGGCTGTCTTGTGGTGAAAGTAATCGGTCCAGTAATTTTTCATTTTGAAGAGTTGGCGGCTTGTCTTCATTGGGGTGTAACATACCGAGTAAGGCGACATTAGCGTCAATCACTGCATAGTCATGGCTTAAAATAGCGATGCCGTCACGGCTGGTTTCAAACACCGTTTTTGCTTGTCTTAACTGCTGATCCCGTCGCTCCATTTGCTCAACAATTTGTTTTCCACTGGACATCAAAATATTCCAGTCCAACAGGGGTTCCCGAACAACTTTTTCCATTCGACGTCGACTGAGAAGCAAGAACGAAAATAAAAATAGGCCATACACCAGCGCAATCAGGATCTTACCACTGAAGTTACCAATAATTAGTTCAAATGTGGCACTCTGGACGCCAAATGCAAGAAGAGGAAATAACACGCCATCGGCCAGGATCACGAGGATGAAGCTGACACTGTACGCAAAGCTTAATCTGGCATGCCCACTAATTTTGTTTTTAAATCTGTCGAACAAAAAGAGTAAAAAGAACAACTCAACCAAGATGAGCAACGCGCCTAATACAATCAGTGGAATCGACAGCTCAAACAATGCCGCCGGTACATTCAAAGCATTGATGACGTTATCAGATTGAAGGCTTTGCACTACCAACGCAAACAACAAGACCTTGAAAATGCCCACAGTGAAGACCAGCCGCATGATGTTTTGCAGAATAAAGGCATCACGCTCAATAAAAGCAATAATGACGCAAGCCATCATAAAGCCACCGTAAGCAATCGTTCCACCGGAAAGCTTAATACTCTCGAAAAGTGTTATTGAGTATACGGCGCCAAGGAAGCCGCCCATCAGCAGTACAAGACTAACGTAGATATAAAGCGAGACGCGCCGGGTGTGCGGATTCTTCTCCAATGACAACACCGACGGAAAAACACAAAACAAAATAACTTGCAGTAAAAAGTGGCTTACCATGCCCACATGTCCACAGGATACAAGTTATTAGCGTAACAGATGTTCGATAAAAGTGATGGTTTTTGGCGAGTTATTAACGATGATTTAGTGAAATTATACGAGGTGCTGTTTGTTAAACACAACAAACCAGTGCTGTGTGCACTGGTTTATCGGAAGAAAAGGTGACTAAATGGATTGAGCAGACGTGCCAAACCGGATGTAAAGTGTAACGGTTGATCAACAACACTAAATACTAAACAACCCTCAGGGGCGTCTGAACGTGGCGCATGAGTATGTTCGCCCGTCATGTAAATTAAGTCGCCCGAGTCGTAATCGTTCAGACCGTCGGAAAATTCACCGTTGATCACCAGCGTCATCTCAGACCCACGATGCGTATGTTCAGGAACAGTTCCCCCCTTCTCTATATAAATAAAGTTGGCGACGCCATCGATGCCTAAATCGACCGGAGACTGCCATAACTTACCCACCAACGACGACCAGTTGCCTTTCTTCTTGACCAGACGTTGTAATGACTTTGGCAGCTCAAACGTCTTTCCGTCCAGCTCTATCGTAGTGGCTGGCTTGGCAGGCATTACCGCTTTGGATGGTCTTTCAGCGGCAGGTTGTTGCGTAATGTTAGCTAGCATCAGGTCGAAG
This sequence comes from Aestuariibacter sp., assembly GCA_017794925.1. Lineage (GTDB taxonomy): Bacteria > Pseudomonadota > Gammaproteobacteria > Enterobacterales > Alteromonadaceae > Alteromonas. The sequence continues at coordinate 4,119,645 of CP051238.1, forward strand.
TCAGGATCATAACTCTCTGCAGCTTCGTGAAGTTCGTTGCTGGCTAGGTCGGCAGTCAGTGCGTCAACTTTCTTTTGGCAATGAGAGCACATATCACAATGCGCAGAAATCATCAGTGACTCTACTGGCGAAAGCGTACCCTCAACAAACTGCTCTAAATGTTCGGGGGTTGGGTGAAACTTAATCATACTCGCTCAACATACCTTTCAAACGTTGTAAAGCCAATCGGGTGCGAGATTTTACTGTACCCAACGGGATGTCAAGCTCATCAGCAATCTCTTGCTGCGACTTGCCATCAATGTAAATTGCTTCTATCACTACCTTCTGCTTTTCCGGTAGTTCGTCGAACAAATGACCAATTTGTTCCAGCGTAATTTGTTCGTCAAGACTGGTTTCGTTTTGGTCAGGCGTCTGTTCACACAAGACTGGCCACAAATCATCAGCGCATATATCTTCTTTTCGGTTCTGCACCTTGCGTAACATGTCAAAGCGAATATTTCTCGCAATAGTAAAAATCCACGTAGAAGGCGACCCTTTCTCAGAATTGAACAGATGTGCTTTTTGCCAAACATTAGACATGGTGTCTTGAACGAGCTCCATGGCAAGTGCTTCATTACCAAGTTGTTTCAATGCGTAAGAACGCAAACGAGGGGCAAAGTAACCAAAAATACGCGCAAACGACGCCTTGCATCGCGTTTCAGCGACCTTAACGAGATATTGCGACATTTCTACCGCACACTCTTTAGGTTCTAATGCGCTATTTTCATGTTCCAATGGAATTCCAACTAGCATAGTTCCTGTCCGTAATTCTCGATTATATAATGTTTACAGACAAAACTGACAAAAGGATCATTTTATTTTAGCGCACCAACTCACTAATGTAACTTAACACTTTGTCGCAATTTTTCTCCCCTAGAAACGCTTGCTTGTTAGCAGCGTCCACTGGGAGCAGCTCCAGCCATCGATAGATTACCCACATTGGGTCTGAAAATTTTAGCTCAGGATACAACCGCGCAATCTCGGGGTATTTATCATAAATCAGCTCAAGCTTGTCTCTTAGAGGGGATATCTTTTCATCTTCTACAACACACGCCCAATCATGAAGATCTTTACATTCGCCAACTCTGAGGCCATCGCTCTCAGTACTTATGTCACTGACACTTACACAACATACTCCTTCGACGTTAATGCCAAGCAATCCGTCTTCAAGTAGGTCAAAGTCCACAATTTTACACAGCGTCCCGATAGGAAAAATGTGCTGATTTGCTTCCTGACTCCCCCGGGAGTTCAACATACACAGCACGAAATACCCGTTACCCGCGCATGCTTCTTTCACCATGCGAACGTAACGGGGTTCGAAAATGCGCAGCGCCATGTGCCCGCCAGGCAACAAGTGAGCAGATAATGGAAACAATGGAATGTTGTGGTAATGCATAAGCCTTACATTCGTTAATTAATCGAATATCATTACGCGAGTTTAAGCAGTTTGGATCTGCTTATTATTGAAAATGCTTACACTTGATTCGAATTATTTAACATGCGATAAAAAGTGATCTGTTACTGTTTATCGTCTGTATTTATGGCAAACAATTCAAGTGATTAAGTCATGTCATTTCAAACACGCTTCACTCAGTTTTATGCCGATCTCGCCAGCGTCGATATAGATGAACTCGATACTGTGTATCATAAAGATGTTACGTTCAAAGACCCGATTGCATCTCACTCGGGCATCGATAGCGTAAAGCGGTACTTCTCTCATTTGCTTGACGCCACTAAGCACTGCAAGTTTGATATCCACAACTTCACAGAAAACCAGGGTGATAACGCACCTTATGATGCGGTCGTGGAGTGGACTATGCATTTAACCCTGAACAATCAGTCTTCAAGCATAGCCGTAGACGGAGTGTCACTACTGAAACTGGAAAATGACCTCGTGATTTACCACAGAGACTACTACGACATGGGCGAAATGGTCTACGAACATATACCCGTTCTCAAACAAGCCATTCGATATATTAAGAAGCGACTGACACGATGAAAACGATTCTGGTTACCGGTGCGACATCAGGAATTGGCAGAGCTTTCACACTGCATGCTGCCAGTGTGGGATACAATGTCATTGCATGCGGCAGAAATGAAACCGCCTTGACCGAACTTAGCAGTAATAAAAATATTTCAACGTTAAAGTTTGACGTCACCGACCTCGACGAAACCAAACATAACCTTTCCGAAATCAGCTTTGATATCGCCGTATTAAACGCAGGAACCTGTGAATACGTGGACTTGCCCGACTTTTCTCCCGCTATGTTCAAGCGTGTGTTCGAAGTCAACTTTTTCGGCATAGTCAACTGTATTCACGCGTTACTACCCTCCTGCGGAAAAGGAGCACAGTTAGTCATCATAGACTCCATGGCGAGGCTGCTTCCTTTCACTCGCAGTGAAGCCTACGGAGCCAGTAAAGCCGCGGTTCATTATTTGTCGCAAAGCCTGAGCGTAGACTTGCAAGCAAAAGGCGTTATTTTGCAAAGCGTATCGCCCGGGTTCGTCGAAACTCCGTTAACCGACAAAAACGATTTCGAAATGCCAATGAAAATAACGGCAAAAGAAGCCGCGGAGACTATGCTTAAACGGATCGAAGCGAAACAACGAACAATCTACTTTCCCGACACCTTTGGCTGGATTTTACGTATTCTCAGTCATTTACCACAGCGCGTTAAACGCTGGCTGTCTTCCAAATTACAACAATAACGGCATTATATTATGGCTAAACGCATCGCAATTATTGGTACCGGCATTTCAGGCCTGACTTGCGCTTATCTTCTCAATCGCCAGCACGACATTACTGTATTCGAGGCAAATGACTATATTGGTGGCCATACCGCGACCAAAGATGTGTCAGTTAATAACAAGGATTACGCCATCGACACAGGCTTCATCGTCTTCAATGACTGGACATACCCGAATTTTATAAAGCTGATGACCCGACTTGGTGTTGATTATCAGGAAACCGAAATGAGTTTCTCAGTCCATCACGAAAAAACCAATATTGAATACAACGGTCACGATCTGAATACCCTCTTCGCACAACGTCGCAATCTGCTGCGTCCGCGCTTTTGGCGGATTGTGCGCGACATTGTTAGTTTCAACAAAACGTGTAAAGCGGTCATTGAAAATAACGAGCCGGTTGAAGGCATTACCCTCGCCGATTTTATTTCGAAGCATGGCTTTAGTGACAGTTTCAGTGAACATTACATTTATCCGATGTGCGCGGCCATCTGGTCAGCTAGTCTTGAGCAAACCAAGGCATTTCCCCTTGCCTTCTTTTTAAAGTTTTTTAATAACCATGGTTTGTTGAACATCACTGACAGACCGCAGTGGTTCACGATCAAAGGGGGCTCAAGAGAATACATAAAGCCACTCACAGCAACGTTTGCAGACAAAATCAAGCTAAACTGCCCGGTAACCAAAGTACGTCGGACAGAAAAAGGGATTGAAGTGACCAGCCAGCAAGGTGACATCACCGTGGTGGATGATGTGGTATTTGCCTGTCACAGTGATCAGGCACTACGTATGCTTGAATCGCCGACAGATGAACAAAAAGCAGTGCTTGGTGCCATTCCTTATGCCGATAACGATGTTGTGCTACACACAGATACAGAGCAGCTCCCGAAACGAAAACTAGCCTGGGCAAGCTGGAATTACCGGTTAAATGGAACAGCAGAGGAGCAAGCCAGGCCCGCAGCTGTGACATATAACATGAATATCCTGCAACGATTGACGACACCAACGACCTTTTGTGTCAGTTTAAACTCCCCGAAAATCGACCAGGAACAGGTATTGGGACAATACCGCTACGCGCACCCACAATTCAGCGAGACCATGGTCGCCGCACAAAATAAACGTCAAAGCATCTGTGGTGTTGATAACATGCACTTCTGCGGCGCATACTGGTACAACGGATTTCATGAAGACGGCGTACGGTCGGCACTAGACGTTTGTAAGCGATTTGGAGAAGAGCTGTAATGGAAAGCGCCTTATATACCGGTAAGGTATTTCACCAACGCTTCAGACCCACCAAGCATGCCTTTACCTATGGCATTGCAATGATGTGGCTACAGTTGGACGAGGCTAATCAACTCACTCATACCGTAAAAGGGTTTTCAAACTGCCATCGAGCTGCCTTTGAGTTCCGGCGCAGTGACTATTTAGGCGACCCAGCCGTCCCCCTTAAGCAAGCAGTTCTTGCCCGTATGAATGAACTGAACAACGACAATAATGAGCTGAGCGGTGACGTTTTTCTGTTGGGGCAGGCCCGGCACTTTGGATTGTATTTCAGTCCGGTAAATTTTTACTTTTTACGCAATAAACACTCTGGTGTGTTTACCCATCTTCTCGCTGAAGTGAGCAATACCCCCTGGAATGAGCGACATCACTATCTGGTCGATTTGGCTGTCCAGGCTGACACTGAAAAAGTCTTTCATGTCTCTCCATTTAACCCCATCGACATGATTTACCGCTGGCATGTGCAACAACCTGCCGACACCTTTTCAGTGGGATTAAGTTGCTACAAAGGCAACAAACATTTCACCGCCATGATGCATTTAGTGCATCAACCATTGAACTCAAAGTCGATTATGAACGTAATCAAAGCTATACCTAATATGACACTTAGAACTGTCGTCGGAATCTACTGGCAAGCAATTAAGTTATGGATAAAACGCACACCAGTATATTCGCATCCGATAAATAGTCAGGAATAAACCATGGCCAACACTGAATCAGCTATTTACCCTACCCTCACTTTTTCTTCGTTTGATAAGACGTGTCGTCAGATTTTTATTTCCGTGATGCAGACACTGCCTGAAGGCTACCTGGTCATTAAAGAAAATGACACTGTCGTTGCACAGTGTGGCAACGTCGACAGTGACTTACATGCAGAAGTCAATATCCACTCGCCAAAGACGTACAAAAAACTGCTGTTTGGCGGTAGCGTTGCGTCAGGCGAAACCTATACCGATGGGATGTGGAGTAGCCCTGAGTTGACCAACGTGATCCGCTTGTTTGCCAGAAACCTGCCGACCCTTGACCGTTGGGAGTCTCGCTTTAGCTGGCTAACCTTCCCCCTCGATAAAATTATGCACTTAAAGCGCCGTAATACCCCTGACCAGGCTAAAAAGAATATCGCTGCGCATTATGATTTGGGGAACACGCTTTACACACATTTTTTAGACGAGAGTATGATGTACTCATCGGCAATTTACCCTGATCCCAATGTGTCGTTGGCGGATGCCCAACAGCACAAACTCAAAACAATCTGCGATAAATTACAATTAGACGAGAGCGATCACCTTGTCGAGATTGGCACAGGATGGGGCGGACTTGCGGTCTTCGCCGCCAAACACTACGGCTGCAAAGTGACTACCACCACTATATCGGAAGAACAGTACGCCTACGCCACCGAATGGGTGAAAAAAGAGGGGCTTGAAGCACAGGTGACGCTCCTCAAGAAAGACTACAGGTTGTTGGAAGGCAAGTTCTCCAAACTAGTTTCGATAGAAATGATTGAGGCGGTTGGAAAACCGTACTTAAATCAATTTTTTACCAAGTGCGCCAGCTTGCTCAAACCAAACGGTTTGATGTTGTTACAATCAATTATTATTGACGACCGCCGCTATGACTCTTATCAAAAAGGCGTGGACTTCATTCAAAAACATATCTTTCCAGGGGGGTTCCTGCCCTCACAGCTCACCCTGAATGATCATATTAAGCGCGCTAGCGATCTGTCTATCCGGGATTTACACGACATCGGGTTGGATTATGCTACTACGCTTAGAGACTGGTTCAACGCGTTTAGCGAAGCGAAACCCGCCTTAGCGAAACATGGCTACGATGAACGCTTTGCTCGTATGTGGGAGTACTACCTGAAGTATTGTGAAGGGGGGTTTCTGGAGCGCACAATCAGTACCGTTCAATTGGTTTTGAGCAAACCTCGATTTGAAGCAAAAATGGCCCGATAACGGGCCATTTTTTTTAAGATATTAGCCTGCAGTGGGCTGTTCCAGCACAGAAATCGGTTTGGAGCGAATGGGTTCACCTTGATTAATGTTAATTTCCACACGCCGATTTCGCGCTCGCTCTTCGGCAGTGGTCGGTTGCTCAACCAGTGGTAATGTGGACGCTTTACCTACTACCGACATTCTGGACTCATCAAACCCTGTTGCTAAACGCATTTCCTCTGCCACCGCGACAGCGCGTTGTGCAGACAAGTCCCAGTTAGAGCGATACAACTCATTGGAAATTTGCTGGCTGTCACTGTGACCAGACACCTCTATTTGACCCGGCATGTCTGCCAGAATCTCGCCTATTTGGCGAATGATCGGCTTAAACTGCGGCTGGAGGAAAGCCGAGCCCGCTGAAAAAGAGCCATTTTCGCGTATACGAATAGTGATTTGTTGTCCTAGTGACTCCATTTCTATAGAGCCATCAAGTATTTGTTTTTGCAGTTGCTGAGCCACTTTCTTCATCATCTCAGCCACCTGTTCCTGATTGGCAGCTTGCTGAGTAGACGCAGACTGATCGGTCGATGTTTGTTGTGACTGGCCGCCGCGTTGGGTACCGCGTTGCTTTTGTCGGCCACCCGCAGAGTCTTCATCACCCGCCTGGAATTCAAGCATCTGCTGTGTCATATCAATGGTTTGCTGCTGAATGGTATCAATAGGCGTAGGGTCCGGTCGTCCGGGTCTGAATTCCATGGCAATGACACTGGTGCCCTTTGGAATATCTTTCACTTCTATTTTGTTCTGCACACCAAAAGCAAACTTCATGGAGCCGGCGATTTGCTTAAACTTCAGCACATCCATTTCCGAGAATGCCAGCAACAACACGAAAAAGCACATCAACAGTGACATCAGGTCCGCAAAGGTCCCCATCCACGCGGGGAGACCTTCGGGGGGGCATTTTGGGCATTCTTCTTCCTGAGCCATCGCTGCTACTCTTCTTCTGCACCGGCACCGCGTTTACTCGCTGCCAGATAGTTCTTCAGAATACCTTCAATTACCCGCGGGTTTTGACCGTCTGCAATACCCACTATGCCATCAAGAATAAGAGATTGGTTGAGTTTTTCTTCGCCCAAACGATTTGATAGCTTAGCGGCAATTGGCAAACAAATAACGTTAGCCAAAAACGCACCATACAGTGTTGTTAACAATGCAACCGCCATGGCGGGACCAATGGCTTTCGGGTCATCCATGTTTGATAGCATGGCAACCAAGCCAATCAGCGTACCGATCATCCCCATGGCAGGCGCAATATCTCCCAGACCTTTAAATATAGACACACCAAATTCATGCCGTTCAGTGGTCATAGATATGTCTTTCGCCAGTGTTTCTCGCACCACATCAATGTCGTGTCCATCCACCAGCATATCAACGCCTTTTTGCATAAACGGGTTCACAATTTCCGCTTCTTCCAGTGCAAGGAATCCGCCCTTGCGCGCAGCATCGGCCATTTCAACCACTTTTTCGATCAGCTCTTCCGGCGTATCAATTTTGAACATAAATGCTTTTGCTGCAATTTTACCTGCGCCAAAGAATTGCCCAAGCGTAAACTGAGACATAACAACGAATAAGCTACCGCAGAATACGATAAGTACTGACGGGACATCCACAAACATGCTGAGGTCGCCCCCAAGGATCATGGCCATCACAATAAAGCCAATTCCACCTAACATGCCGATTAAGGTTGCTAAATCCACTTGTATCCCTCAATTCATTTATTGTGTTTGATGCGTTCTGATATGTGTAACTATAGCTGCTAATTTTTGCAGCAGCATGTCGGAGCCTCTTAAATGTTAATCCAACAACATCAACGCTATCTGATTGGTTTTCAGTCATTCTATCGGCAGATAAAAAATTTTCTACACCGGAAATTGCTTGTTTGCGCAATCAGCCGCTTTTTATTTTCGCCATGCATTTAGTTTGCACCCTATAACGGGAAAATATTCCGGGCGTGACTGCAAACTATTTGACCCGTCTGCGCCCCTCGGTTAATGTGCCCCTTTTATCAGGTCATAGAGAGATAACCGTGAGCGACAAAGCCTCCGATACGTCCCCGACATTTGAACAAACCCTGACTGAGCTTGAACAAATCGTCAACGAAATGGAACGTGGCGACTTGCCTCTGCACGACGCACTAAAAAAATTCGAACGCGGTGTGGAATTGTCGCGTCTTAGTCAGCAAGCACTGACCGAAGCAGAACAAAAAGTAAAAATACTCACCGAACAAGGTAACGGTTCAGCACTTCAGGATTTTACCCCTGACGACGAGCTTTAATATGTCCCTGCAATCCATTCAACAAACGGTTCGTCAGCAAGTAGACGATACGTTAACCAGTCTCATTAATGCACTCCCCGATCATGCATCAGAACTAAAAGCGGCCATGCATTATGCGCTCACCGTCGGTGGCAAACGTATGCGCCCGCTACTCGTGCATTTGACCGGTAACATGTTGGATTTGCCGAAAGCTGATCAACTCACCATCAGCATGGCAATTGAGTGTATTCATGCCTATTCACTGGTTCACGACGATCTCCCCGCCATGGACGACGATGACCTCCGCCGGGGTCAGCCAACCTGTCACATTAAGTTTAACGAAGCCACCGCGATCCTGGCCGGAGACGCATTACAAACACTGGCTTTTAGTATCCTGGCTGAACAACCGCTTAGTAACTTTGGTGACAGCCAGCGGGCAAAACTGATTGCCAGCCTGGCAAAAGCATCAGGTTATCTTGGCATGTGTGGTGGACAGGCCATCGACCTGGCTTCGACGGGTAACCAGATAACCGTTGATCAGTTAAAGCAACTTCATCGTTTAAAGACTGGCGCATTACTCACAGCGTGTGTCGATATAACCTGCATAGCTAGCGAAACAATCAGTCAAGACAGTCATGCATTGTTGTGTCGCTACGCCGAGCTAATCGGCCTGGCTTTTCAGGTACAGGACGACATTCTTGATTTAACTGCGAGTACCGAAACACTGGGTAAACCCAGTGGTTCTGACGTCGCATTGGGCAAAAATACGTTTCCTTCATTACTCGGTTTAGACGCTGCCCGACAAGAATTGGCAAAATTGCACCATCAGGCGCTTCAAGCCTTGGACGGTTTGCCCTACAATACGGACTACTTAGTGGCGTTTACCGACTTAATGGTTAATCGCGACCATTAATTCGCCAGACAGATACAGTATAAATATAACCAGAATGACTTTAGATTTAGCGCACTATCCCACGTTGGCCCAAGCCCGTTCTCCGGAAGCACTTCGCAAGTTGCCTCAAGAAAAACTGCGAACCCTTGCCGATGAACTACGTCAGTACTTACTTACCTGTGTAAGTCAGTCCAGCGGGCACTTCGCATCCGGGCTGGGAACGGTAGAGTTAACCGTCGCCTTACATTATGTATATAACACGCCTTTTGATCGACTGATCTGGGACGTGGGTCACCAGGCTTACCCGCACAAGATCCTTACCGGCCGTGCCGAACAAATGTCGACGATTCGCAAGAAAGAAGGATTACACCCTTTTCCGTGGCCGCCAGAAAGTGATTTTGACACCTTTGCCGTAGGCCATTCTTCGACCTCGATCAGTGCGGCTTTAGGTATGGCCATCGCTGCTGAGAAAGAAGAACTGGGCCGTAAAGTCGTCGCCGTGATCGGGGATGGCGCCATGACAGCAGGGATGGCATTTGAAGCGATGAACCATGCTGGTGACATAAGTAAAGATATGGTGGTCGTGCTTAACGACAATGAAATGTCGATTTCGGAGAACGTTGGCGCGCTGAACAGTCACCTGGCCCGCTTGTTAACGGGTGACTTGTTTAACAGCATACGCGACGGTGGCAAGAAGTTATTGAGTAATGTTCCGCCTATTAAAGAGTTCGCAAGCCGCGCGGAAGAGCACATCAAAGGTATGGTGGTTCCCGGCACGATTTTCGAAGAATTAGGCTTCAATTACATTGGCCCTATTGACGGCCATGACATCAATGGTGTGGTCGACACACTTCGCAATATGCGCAAGTTTAAAGGCCCTCAGTTGCTGCACGTGGTAACGAAAAAAGGCAAAGGCTACCCGGAAGCCGAAAAGGACCCGATAAAATTCCACGCCGTACCTAAATTTAACCCGGCGGATCAAACACTGCCTAAATCTGCCGCGTCCAAACCGACCTACTCCGCTATTTTCGGAAACTGGTTGTGTGATATGGCGAAAGCCGATCCCAAGCTGATGGCGATCACGCCAGCAATGCGCGAAGGTTCAGGCATGGTTGCCTTTTCTCAGCAGTTTCCTGAGCAGTATTTTGATGTAGCGATTGCCGAACAGCACGCAGTCACGTTGGGTGCTGGTATGGCAAAAGAAGGTCTGAACGCCGTTGTGGCAATTTATTCGACCTTTTTGCAGCGCGCTTACGACCAGTTAATCCACGATGTCGCATTACAGAATTTACCCGTCCTGTTCGCCATTGATCGCGCCGGTATCGTTGGTGCCGATGGCCCAACACACCAAGGGGCTTTTGATATTGCGTTTTTACGCTGTATTCCCAACATGATTGTCATGACACCGGGTGACGAAAACGAATGCAGACAAATGCTGTATACCGGCCATATTGCCAATCAGCCCGCAGCGGTTCGCTACCCGCGCGGTGCAGGCAAAGGCATCACGCCAGAGGCAGAGATGACAGCATTACCCATTGGTAAAAGCCGAACGTTGCGGGAAGGCAAACGTATTGCGCTTCTCAATTTCGGTACCCTGCTACCCTACGTAGAGAAAGCTGCTGAACAACTGGATGCGACACTGATCGATATGCGCTTTGTGAAGCCATTGGATACCGACATTCTCGATACACTTCAGCAAAACCATGACGTGCTGGTCAGTATTGAAGATGGCTGTATCATGGGAGGCGCGGGCAGCGCGGTGGCCGAATACCTTCTGCTAAAGCAATACAGCACTAAGTTACTGCAGATTGGTTTACCAGACAGCTTCATCCTGCAGGGCACACAAGAAGAAATGTATGCCGAACTAGGGCTTGATGATACAGGGATAGTTAAGCAAGTTAGCGCATTTACAAAAGCATAAGTAACGTAACTTTCCCGATGAAAAGCAAGGGTATGTGAACACACATACCCTTTTTCGTTTGAACACCCCAAAAGCGTAGATTTTATTTCTACCGATAACTGTGCCTATACTAAGCAAAACAGGCATTTTGTAATTAGTAGACAAACGAAAATGATAATACGCGCCCTTCTGTTGTCCGTACTCCTTTTTCCCGCAACAAGCCGGGCTGAAAATCCCAATCTATGGCAAATCCTGACGTATAGTATTAATCGTAACAACACGCCACTGGACTTTAACCAGTACGACTCTCCAATGTACATCGAGCTCTATCCGGAACTCTATGTCAACGTTGAGCGCTACGTAAGAGATGACTTTTCCTGGCGGACGAGACTGGAAATGACCAGCCCCAAATCCTTTAACGTGAATATACAGGACTCGTTTTTAGATGATATTGAAGTCACCAATGATGAGTTAATTGAGCATGTTGGTGAACATGCACTGAATTACTTTAAGAATATTTATTGGAACGCCGACGAGAAACGCAAGAAACTGGAATACATCATCCCCGACGCGCATAAGGCCAGTTTTAAAGCACTGTATTACGATGAAATAGGCGCTGATATTGTAGTAGTCAGTCAGCCATATGTCGTTGGCGTGTCAGACCCGGTTAACTATATCCGTGCAACTTCTGACCCTCGGGTGAAAGGACAGAAAAAACGATGGTGGGTATCAAAAGTAGACTACGGCTCTTTCGTTAAAAAAGGAACATTCCTCGCGTATGACACACAAACAGGTGACATTGTTCGCAACTGTCAGTACAAGGTAGAGATACCGATTGAAGACAAAAATGTGTTTGCAGAATTTACTCACGCAGGAAACTGGAATTTCGACGAAGTTGCGGCAGTTGGAGAAAAGCCCGCCAGGCACCTTAATAAACCCAAAGGACCCAAACAAAAGCAATTTACCCAAGCCCATGAAGACTATCTGCGTCGGCTATACGCGCAGGCTTTCTCCGCTTCTTTAGAACAATGCCCGCTTTTTAAGCACTATCAACGATGATGCTTACGAACCTTAGCTAATCATTAAAAGAATCGCGTGGAGGCTCGCACAGGCCATCAGGCCGGCAATAATATCGTCTAGCATGATGCCGAGCCCGCCACTGACATATTTGTCTACCGGGCCAATTGGCCAGGGCTTAACAATATCGAAGAAGCGAAACAATAAAAAGCCAGCGACCAGGGTCCACAGCGTCAGAGGTACCCACATGAACGTAAGCAGAATACCTGCAACCTCATCCCATACAATGGAGCCATGGTCGTGGACCTGCATATCTTCTGCGGTTTTCCCACACAGATATATCCCCACAATGCTGGCAATAACCGCGACCACCAGAAGTGCATAACCTGGCATAAACAAAAATGGGATAAGAAGTGGCATCGCCGCGAGTGAACCAAAGGTGCCAGGCATAACAGGAATCAGTCCACTGCCGAACCCCAGCGCTAAAAAATGCACCGGATTTTTTAAAGAAACGCGTTGCCGAAGCTGTTTATCCATTGTCGAACTGATGTTCGTAGCCGCTGGATGCCGGCAAAGAATAACGCTCGTCGTACAGGCGCAAATCCAGTTGTCCGGCGTGACCGGTAACCTGACCTATACAAACTGCTTTTACGTTAGCATTTGCCAGTGATGTTTCCAGGTTTCCTCGTTGCTCTTCATTCACCGTGAAGACCAACTCGTAGTCGTCACCAGCGGTCAATGCATAGCGATAGGCGGCTTGCGCGCCAACTGACTCAAACAACGCTGCTGAAATCGGCAGTCTGTCGACATGCACAGTAGCACCGCAGTTTGACGCGTTCAAAATATGCTTTAAATCGGAGACCAATCCATCTGACACATCAATACACGCATTTGCTGTGCGACGAAGTGCCGTCCCCGCCATGACGCGTGGCGTGGGGAAATAATGGCGATTAATCAGATAGTCACGATGACGATTCGGTACAGTGATTTTTTCTTGCAGGATATCCAGACCGGCACCTGCATCACCCAACGTACCCGTCGCATAAATCCAGTCACCCGGCTTCGCCCGACTGCGGCGCAACTCATTTTCTGGTGGTATAAACCCCTGAGCGGTGATAGTCATCGCCATTGGCCCCGCTACCGTATCGCCACCGATTAACTGAACGGAATAATACTCAGTCAGCTCGTACAACCCACTGGCAAACTCTTCAATCCAGCTCTCGTCACAATGAGGCAGCGACAACGACAGGCTTATCCATGCAGGCTCTGCCCCCATGGACGCCAAATCACTCAGATTAACCGCTACGGCCTTGTAGGCAACAGAGCGGGCTGGCGCGTCAGGGAGGAAGTGTACACCGGCAATCAGCGTATCAGTAGTGACCGCCAGGTGTTGATTATCAGGTACTTTAGCAACAGCACAATCGTCGCCAATACCGACCAGTACGTCTTTGCGCGTGTGTCCACCCTGCGCAAAGTATCGTTTTATAAGATCAAATTCTTTCACAATCGTCGATGCAACATCTTTAGTGAATCACGATAAAACGCAGCAGGCGGGAAGGCTCCGCTAGCCACGCTCGTCAGGGCGCAATGAGCGAACAGCCTTGTCCAGCGCACCATTTACGAATTTATGGCTCTCTTCAGCACCAAATGCCTTAGCCAGCTCTATCGCTTCGTTAATAACAACCTTGTATGGGACCTCAACGAGCTGAGTAAGTTCAAAGGTTGCCAAACGCAATATTGCTTTTTCAATTGGATCGAGTTCTTCGGGAAGACGACCAAGGTACGGACGAATCTTATCATCCAGTTCAGCCGCATGTTTAACAACACCACGGAGTAACGATTGGAAAAAGCGCATATCAACTTTCTTCATATCGTTGCTGGTCGCAAGCGCTAGCTCGACCTGCTCTACAGCATTGTTGGTCATTTGCCAGGAATAGATACCCTGCAGGGCAAGTTCACGGGCACGACGGCGAGGAGATACTTTCACAAATTGCCCCTTTACGCCAAACCGTCAAGTGCAGACATCACGTTGACCATTTCTAATGCGCCAAGTGCAGCTTCTGAACCTTTGTTTCCGGCTTTCGTACCAGAGCGTTCAATGGCTTGCTCGATTGAGTCAGTGGTAATTACACCAAATGACACTGGAATACCGAATTCCAGAGATACCTGAGCAAGACCTTTGTTGCATTCACCCGCCACAAAATCGAAGTGAGGTGTACCACCACGGATCACTGCACCCAGTGCAATAATCGCATCAAATTTTTTGGATTCAGCAAGCTTCTTAGCAGCAACAGGTAATTCATAAGCACCCGGTACACGCACCAGGGTCACATCATCGTCACTCACTTCACCGTGACGTTCAAGTGTATCCAGCGCACCTTCGAGTAAGCTTTCTACAACAAAACTGTTAAAACGTGACACAACAATGGCAAATTTTTTACCTGTTGCGCGAATATTACCTTCGATTACCTGCATAGCCTAAATCCCGTAAGTGTCCCGTGTGAAAAACGGCGCGAAGTATACCACAACAGCGCCAAAACCCAATCGTTAGTCGTGAATATACTCAACAACTTCCAAACCAAATCCCGACAGGGCGTGATATTTGATTGGCTTGCTCAATAAACGCATTTTCTGTACGCCCATTGCCGCTAAAATCTGGCTCCCTACCCCCACGGTGCGGGACGATCCTTGCCAATTCTTACCCACGGGTTGTTCACCCCGGTCTTCGGCGGCGAATCGACGTAGTTGAGACTCTAAATCCTCTTCCTTACCCAGTAAAACAAGTACACCGCCTTCAGACGCAATTTGCTGCATGGCATCCGGTAATGTCATTGAGCGGGAGATACCGCGGGTAGAACCCAGTAAATCACTCAGCGTATTGTGTAAATGCACGCGCACCAGTGTTGGCGCTTCAGCCCTGATTTCACCTCGCTTTAACGCAAAGTGTAGCTGATTATCGATAACATCTTTGAAAGTATGCAGTTCAAAGTCGCCATACTGTGTGGGTAAATTACAGCTCGCAACCTTCTTAATGGTGGTTTCATTTAGGTTGCGATACTCAATTAAATCAGCAATGGTACCAATTTTAAGATCGTGTTCTTTGGCAAACGCTTCGAGTTGCGGACGGCGCGCCATGCTTCCATCGTCATTCAGGATTTCAACAATGACCGCTGCAGGTTCACAGCCAGCCAGTCTGGCTAAGTCAACACCCGCCTCTGTATGGCCGGCACGGTTCAACACGCCCCCTTCTTTCGCTATCAGCGGGAATATATGCCCTGGCTGAACAATGTCAGTTGCCTTGGCGTCCTGTGCCACTGCCGCCAGTACCGTTGTTGCCCGATCTGCGGCTGAGATGCCTGTTGTCACACCTTCTGCCGCTTCAATGGAAACCGTGAAGTTGGTAGAAAACTGCGCTTCGTTTTTATCTACCATCAACGGTAAATTCAAACGCTTACAGCGCTCGGCGGTCATTGGCATACAAACCAGTCCCCGGGCGTGCTTTACCATAAAATTAATTGCTTCCGGCGTCACATGTTCGGCCGCCATGATCAGATCACCTTCATTCTCGCGATCTTCATCATCCATCAGGATGACCATTTTACCTTGTTTAATATCTTCAAGGATGTCTGCAGTGGTATTAAGTGCCATATTCGTTCTTTTGTGTAGGGTTATCTTTTTAAGTAGCCGTTTTCAGCCAAAAATGCCAGGCTGATATCGGACTGTTTTTGAGGTTCTGCGGCCTTGTCGCCGAGCATCAACCGCTCCAGGTAACGGGCAATCACATCGACCTCAAGGTTAACGCGAGTGCCAACCTGGTAATGACGCATTACGGTTTCCTGTAAAGTATGTGGAATAATCCACAACATAAATTCACTGCCGTTGACTTTATTTACCGTCAGACTCACACCGTCAACGGTAATACTGCCTTTATGAGCAATATATTTAGCCAGGTCGTCTGGGGCTTTAACCCAGAACTCGATGTAATCACTGTGCGTAATGACCTTAGTGACCGAGCCCACACCATCCACATGACCTGACACAATGTGCCCGCCAAATCGGCTGTTAGCTTGCATCGCCTTTTCAAGGTTAACCTGCATGCCAGGTTTGTATTGAGCAAAGCCAGTGAGGCGAATCGTTTCAGCAGATACATCTGCACTGTAATGATTAGGGCTGTAGTCAACAACGGTTAAACACACGCCATTCGTTGCGATACTGTCACCCAGTGCGACATCTGTCATATCCAGCTTGCCAGAGGCCACTTTCAGGCGAATAGCATCACCTTTGTCAGCCATAGATTCAATCGTGCCTAGCGCTTCTATAATGCCTGTGAACATGTGGTTATCCTACAGCAGAGTGTGTGTCGGGTGAGACGACCCGGTATGTCATTCGAATGTCTTCAGCTATATGTCTGAGATCGGTCATTTTCAAGTGCGGCGCATCATTTATCTGTTGATAATCTGGTAAGGCGAGCATTGAAATACCCTTGTTACCCAGTACTTTGGGAGCCTGATATACAATAAGTTCGTCGACTAAACCGTCAGCCAGTAATGCACCCGCCAAACCTGCGCCTGCTTCTACCCAGATTTCGTTCAAGCCTCGCCTTCCCAGTCCGTCGAGCAACCATGGAAGAGACACTTTGTTAGAACTTGCATCTATTTTCGCCGAAATAACGCTGACATCGCCTGAAAATTGCTGCTCAGATTCGCCTCGGACCACCAGCAAAACCGGGCTGCCGTCGTTAAACATGGCCAGGTTTGGCGATAATTGATGCTCAGTATCTATGACCACCCGCAATGGCTGGCGACATTCTGAAAGTGGGTAATGAGTAAACTGAGCCTGTTCAGGTCTGACTAACAAACTCGGATTGTCGGCTTTCACCGTGCCACTGCCAGTTAGCACAGCGCAGCTCTGCGCACGAAAACGCTGCACATCCTGACGCGCAGCCGGGCCAGTTATCCATTGGCTAGCACCGTTAGAAAGTGCAATCTTTCCGTCCAGGCTGCAAGCTAACTTGGCACGAATCCAGGGGCGGCCAGTGGTCATACGTTTTATAAAACCTGGATTTAATGCCTCGGCTTGCGAGGTCAGCACACCTTGCGTCACTGATATACCCGCATCCTGCAAACGCTTAATCCCCCGGCCACTAACCAATGGATTAGGATCAGTCATCGCTACCACCACTCTGGCGACGTTAGCCTTCACTAAAGCCTCAGCGCAGGGTGGTGTCCGGCCGGTATGACTGCAAGGCTCTAATGTTACATAGGCTGTTGCACCCCGGGCATTGTCTGCCGCATGTCGCAGGGCATGTACTTCGGCATGAGGGGTACCTGCCTGCAAATGTGCGCCTGCACCAATCAACTGATTGTCTTTAACAATAACGCATCCAACGCGAGGATTGGGGGACGTAGTAAACAAGCCTTGTTTGGCTTGCCTGATGGCAAGAGCCATCCAATATTCGTCAGTGCTACTAACACATGAAGTGGACATGGGAGTTAATCCCCTAGTCTGGCTATCTCTTCACCAAACTCTTTGATGTCTTCGAAAGACCGGTATACGGAAGCGAAGCGCACATAGGCTACTTTATCGAGCTCTTTCAAGGCATCCATGATCAGATTGCCCAACAGCTCGCTTTCTACTTCCCGTTCACCCGTTGCGCGAAGTGTTGATTTCAACTTTAAAATACACTGCTCAACTTTTTCGGTGCTAACCGGACGTTTTTCCAACGCGCGCTGCAAGCCAGCTCGAAGCTTGTCTTCGTTGAAAGGTTCGCGGGTACCATCACGCTTTATCACTCGAGGCATGACCAGTTCAGCGCTTTCAAATGTCGTGAAACGCTCGTGACAATCTGCACACTCACGGCGACGGCGTACCTGATGCCCCTCTGCGACTAAACGAGAGTCAATGACTTTAGTTTCTTCGGCAGAACAAAAAGGACAATGCATGGTGAACTCCGGGGTGAACAAAGCTGGTGGCGAACACCACCAGCTCGTCTTTCAGTTTGTTACGCGTATACCGGGAAGCGTGAGCACAGCTCAACCACTTCGCTTTGTACACGTTCAACAACACTTTCATCACCCATGTTGTCCAGGATGTCACAGATCCAGCTTGCGACCTGCTGTGCTTCTTCAACTTTGAATCCGCGGCGGGTAATCGCTGGCGTACCGATACGCAGACCACTGGTAACGAACGGTGAACGCGGATCTTTAGGAACCGAGTTTTTGTTCACAGTGATGTTTGCACGGCCAAGGGCTGCGTCTGCATCTTTACCTGTGATGTCTTTATCGATTAGATCCAACAGGAACAAGTGGTTGTCAGTGCCGTTAGACACGATTTTGTAACCGCGGTCCTGCATTACCGACACCATGGCTTTTGCATTGGTCAGTACTTGTTGTTGATACTCTTTAAACGCCGGCTCCAGTGCTTCTTTAAACGCAACGGCTTTAGCAGCGATTACGTGACAAAGAGGGCCACCCTGGTTGCCCGGGAATACAGAGCTGTTGAATTTTTTGTACAGTGTTTCGTCGCCACAAGCAGACAAAATCAGACCGCCACGAGGACCTGCCAGTGTTTTGTGCGTAGTCGTGGTAACAACGTGTGCGTGTGGCAGTGGGTTCGGATAGATACCCGCCGCAATCAAACCTGCAACGTGTGCCATATCAACCATCAGGTAAGCACCCACTTTGTCCGCAATTTCGCGGAAACGTTGCCAGTCAACAATACCTGAGTAAGCAGAGAAACCACCGATGATCATTTTTGGCTTGTGCTCAAGCGCTAACGCTTCAACCTGATCATAATCGATTTCACCGGTTTCTTCGTTCAGGCCGTACTGAACTGCGTTGTACGTTTTACCTGAGAAGTTAACGTGTGCACCATGTGTAAGGTGACCGCCTTCAGATAAACTCATACCTAATACCGTATCACCTGCGTCCAGCAATGCCATAAATACAGCAGAGTTAGCTTGTGAACCTGAGTGAGGCTGAACGTTCGCGTACTCAGCACCGAACAGCTGCTTCGCGCGTTCAATCGCTAAGTCTTCTACGATGTCTACGTATTCACAGCCACCATAGTAACGCTTACCAGGATAACCTTCAGCGTACTTGTTGGTCAGTTGAGAGCCTTGGGCTTCCATTACTCGTGGGCTACAGTAGTTTTCAGAGGCAATTAGCTCAATATGATGTTCCTGGCGTTGATTTTCTTTATCAATCGCTGCAGCTAATTCCGGATCAAAATCGGCAATGGTCATTTCGCGCGGTAACATGGAGGCTCCTTACTGCGTAATTTGGTCGCATATCATTCAGAAGGGCATATTCTAGTCATTTTCCGACCTATGTATACTGCTTTATGGCCGAATTATGACAAAACCTTCAGTTCAGTCAGGTTGACAGTTGTAAACCTGTGTTTATTTCTGTTGTTCCAGCTGTTTGACTCGATCAAACAACTTGTCTAACTGGCGAGCACGCACGGCGTTCTTACGCCACTCACGGTTGCTCATAGCAGGTTGTCCCGATGAATATACACCCGGCTCTTTAATGTCGCTGGTTACCATGGTGAAGCCGGTAATTTGTACTCGATCGCAAATGGTTAAATGCCCATTAACGCCGCAGTGCCCCGCAATAATCACGTACTTACCAATATGGGTACTACCTGCAATACCTGTTGAACCGCAAATACAGCTGTGGTCGCCAATGATGCAGTTGTGTGCAATTTGTACCTGGTTATCAATAATTACGTTTTTGCCAATAATCGTGTCGTCTAATGCACCACGATCAATCGTGCTGGAAGCGCCAATCTGACTGTCATCGCCGATCACTACTGAACCCGTTTGCGGGATCGGCAACCATGTACCCGCATCGTTGGCATAACCAAATCCATCTGAGCCAATCACCGATTGACTATGAATACGGACGCGCTTGCCAATACGAACACTGTGATAAACAGTCACATTCGGATGAATAACGGTGCCAGCGCCTATTTTACATCCTTTACTGATAACGGTATTCGCACCAATGACGACGTTATCACCTAATTCAACATCATCTTCAATAACACAATGAGGCCCCAGGGCGACGTTGTTTCCTAACGTGGCAGTTTTCGCGACTACAGCTGAGGCATGCTGCCCCACTGCAACGCCTGGTGTGGTATCGAATAATTGTGCAATACGAGCAAAAGCAGCATGTGGATTCTTGTGCACCAGAGCAGGTATTGGACAATCTGTCGCATCATTTGGATGCAAAATCACAGCACCCGCCTCTGTTTGTTGCAGCTGAGAGCGGTATTTACTGTTGGTTAAAAATGAAATCAATGTATTGGTTGCACCACTCAACGTGCCTACACCACTCAGCGAAATCTCTCCATTTCCCTGTACATCTCCCCCCACCTGCTCAGCCAGTTCGGCGAGCGTAAACACCTTGGGTTGTTGTTGCATGAAACTTCCTTTCTGAATAAGGCTGACTCTCTTTCGCGTAGTGTACAAAAAAAATGGCTTGCTGGCTGCGCTGGCATTCAAAAAAATGCACCACTAATCGTGTTTTCAAGCTGACTATCGCTACCAACTCCCTTCGTCTTTGATTACAATAGCGCCTTTGTTATTGAGTCAGGACATCGCATGTCACAATACGTATACTCTATGCACAGGGTGGGCAAAATTGTTCCTCCCAATCGTCAGATTTTAAAAGACATTTCACTGAGTTTTTTCCCCGGCGCCAAAATTGGTGTGCTGGGTCTGAACGGTGCGGGTAAATCTACCCTGCTACGCATCATGGCAGGAGTAGATACCGAAATTGAGGGTGAGGCCAGACCTCAGCCTGGTATTAATATTGGTTATCTTCCACAAGAACCCCAACTGGATGAAAGCAAAGACGTTCGCGGTAATATTGAAGAAGCTGTCGCTGATGTTGCTCACGCTCTGAAGCGGTTAGACGAAGTTTATGCTTTATATGCCGAGCCGGACGCTGACTTTGATGCTCTTGCCAAGGAACAAGGTGAGCTTGAAGCCATCATTCAAACTAAAGACGGTCACAACCTGGAAAATGCGTTAGAACGTGCAGCCGATGCGTTGCGTCTGCCGCCCTGGGATGCCGATGTCAGCAAACTATCCGGTGGTGAGCGCCGCCGGGTCGCGCTGTGCCGTTTGTTACTCGAAAAGCCAGATATGCTGCTGCTCGACGAACCGACTAACCACCTTGACGCAGAATCCGTTGCCTGGTTAGAACGCTTCCTGCACGATTATGAAGGCACCGTGGTGGCCATTACCCACGATCGTTACTTCCTCGACAATGTCGCGGGCTGGATCCTGGAACTTGACCGTGGCCATGGTATTCCATGGGAAGGTAACTACTCCAGCTGGCTCGAGCAAAAAGACGCGCGTCTGGAACAAGAAGAACGCGCAGAAAATGCCCGCCAAAAATCCATTAAGCAGGAATTGGAGTGGGTGCGCACCAACCCCAAAGGTCGTCAGGCTAAAAGCAAAGCCCGTATGGCTCGCTTTGAAGAACTGTCCAGCGGCGATTATCAGAAGCGCAACGAAACCAACGAACTCTTCATTCCACCGGGTGAGCGTCTGGGAGACAAAGTTATCGAAGTGCAAAACCTGAAGAAATCCTACGGAGACCGGGTACTCATTGACGACATGAGCTTCACCGTTCCCAAAGGTGCAATCGTTGGTATTATCGGTCCTAACGGTGCGGGTAAGTCCACATTGTTCCGTATGTTAACCGACAAAGAACAGCCTGATAGCGGAACGATCACCATTGGTGATACGGTAAAAATTGCCAGCGTTGAACAGTTCCGCGACCACATGGATGGTAACAACACTGTATGGCAGGAGCTATCTGATGGTCAGGACATTGTGCGCATTGGTAATTTCGAACTGAACAGCCGCGCGTACTGCAGCCGTTTTAACTTTAAAGGCACCGACCAGCAGAAGTTCATTAAAGACCTGTCGGGTGGTGAGCGTAACCGGGTTCACTTAGCAAAATTACTGAAAGCCGGCGGCAACGTATTGCTGCTCGATGAACCAACCAACGACCTTGATGTAGAAACACTGCGTGCATTGGAAAATGCGTTGTTGGAATTCCCTGGTTGTGCCATGGTTATCTCGCACGACCGTTGGTTCCTTGACCGGGTTGCGACACACATTCTGGACTACCGCGACGAAGGTAAGATCAACTTCTACGAGGGTAACTACATGGATTACGAAGCCTGGCTAAAAGCCAACTTCGGACAGGATGTGGTAGAGCCTCACCGACTGAAGTACAAACGCATCAGCAAATAGTCTGACACCACACAACGAAAAGCCTCGAACCACAAATGTCGGGGCTTTTTTTTAACTAAATCAATATGGAAAATGTGTGAACCTCTCCCCATTCACCTTCTGCTAAACTTAAGTTTATAATAGTGTCATAGATTACAGTTTATACTGAAACCAAAAAGCCTGAGCCTGATTATCCGGAGTCCGTGATGTCTGAAGAAAAACGTCAGTTTCAACGTTTACCAATCAATATGCATGGTCAGTTAAATATTGCTGAGCACACCTACACAGTTCAGGTGCTTGATCTGTCTTTGCAGGGGGTCAGGGTGCGCTTGGACAATGACATGTCGTTAGATATCAGTCAGCCACTCACCTTAACTATTCAAGCGAATGAAGACAGTCCGGAAATGACATTATTCGGACAGATTACACACGTGCAGCATGATACCGGCGACACCGCAGCGACCACCGTCCTTGGCATGCAACTTACCCATATATCACTGGATGATTTAGCGACTCTGCGCCGCGTACTGTTACTCAATAGTGGAGAGCAGGATATGGACACTCACGAACTGATGATCCTGCTCGACCGTATTGCCGAAGCGTTGCCCGGTTAAGCATAAGTTACAATCTACTCGAGGGCTTCGAGCGCCTCGCTCAATTTTGTGACCGGAATAACCTTCAAACCATTAATCGCTTGCTTGGGTGCATTGGCCTTCGGAACAATAGCCCGCTTAAAACCATGTTTAACCGCTTCGCTCAAACGTTCGCTGCCATTGGGCACGGGACGGATTTCGCCCGCCAAACCGACTTCACCAAACACAATCAAATCACGCGGCAGCGCTCTGTTTCTGAAACTGGAAATCATCGCCACCAATAATGCTAAGTCAGCGGCGGTCTCTGCGACTTTTACGCCTCCCACCACATTAACGAACACATCCTGATCATTCATCTGAACGTTTCCGTGTCGGTGCATAACAGCCAGCAACATAGCCAGTCGATTCTGTTCCAAACCAACGGTCACACGGCGAGGATTGTTTAATGGTGAATAGTCCACCAGCGCTTGTATCTCTACCAGCAACGGGCGAGTGCCTTCCCAAATTACCATGACCACTGAGCCGGGCGCCTGGTTTTCGTTTCGACTTAAAAAGATCGCCGAAGGGTTACCGACTTCTTTAATGCCTTTTTCTGTCATGCCAAACACGCCCAGTTCATTGACGGCGCCGAAGCGGTTTTTGTGACTTCTCAAAGTACGGAAACGGCCGTCGCTCTCACCTTCCAGCATCATCGAGCAATCGATACAGTGCTCCAGTACCTTAGGACCGGCAAGGCTGCCGTCTTTAGTCACGTGACCGACAACAAACATAGCGATATGATTCTGTTTCGCAAACCGGGTTAAGTAGGCCGCACTCTCCCTGACTTGCGATACGCTGCCCGGCGCAGACTGGACATCACTTACATGCATAACCTGAATGGAGTCGATAACCATGATCTGTGGCTTTTGTTTTAATGCCAGGTCACAAATCAATTCGACATTGGTTTCTGCCAGCATCATGAGCTTGTCATCGGGCAAACCCAAACGTTTGGCACGCATGGCGACTTGCTGTAACGACTCTTCCCCCGTGACATATAACGCCGATTTTGTTGCAGCTTGTTGACACATGACCTGCAACAATAATGTGCTTTTACCGGCACCAGGCGACCCGCCAATCAGAATAGCTGAGCCTGGCACAATGCCACCGCCTAACACACGGTCAAGCTCTTTGAAGCCAGAGCCAAATCGGGGTAAGTCTTCAACATTGATCTCATTGAGTACCTGAACCTGACTGGTCGTTTGTCCTGCGTAACCGGTTAAACTTCCTCTGGAAGCGGATTTCGCCGGGCTAACTACAAATTCAGAGATCGTGTTCCAGGCTTTACATTCTGTGCACTGTCCCTGCCAGCGAGGAAATTCAGCACCACAGTCGGAACAAACAAAGGCAGTTTTTCTTTTGGCCATAAAATAGGTTGGTTTCCTTAGGGATACGTATTAATCTGGGAAATAAGACAAAGGAATTTACATTACCGTTGCGAATGAAAAAGGAAGGCGCATACCGCATTCCTATTGATTTCCCGTTAATAAATATCAAGCGCTTGCCGATATAAACGGTAATATAACAAAATCCATCAGGGTACACAGCAAGACCAAGGATATGAATCAGGATTTATCACAATATGCGTCGGTCATTGAGCAACTAAAACCAATGGTGAAAGAACCTGAATTTAATCAGGTTTTACAGCAAATTGCGTCGCACGTTCCAAAAGAAAAACGCTTCCTGATCAAAATGGAGGTGAAACGCCTCGCTCGCCCCTGTCTGAGGGCTATCGACTTACGCGGACAAGTTGACGGCCAGTGTAAACTCTACGAATACAACGGTATAAAGCACTATCTGGACGATGTTGCCATCGAAGTGTTCGAGCAGCAGGTCCGTATTTTTGGTTTGTATTGTTTTGGTGTGTATGAAGCCGTAATGGCGACTGAAAATAATTACAGAGTGATCCGCGAAAAAGCCGAAGCCCGCAACGAAAAAGAACAAGACGTCACAGAAAAACCCAAAAACAGTATCAGTCAGTTTGATGTGATCAATATTGGCCTGCTTGAATATGCCAAGCGAAACGAAGAGCGAATGAATTTCGCAGTGGCACTGGAAATCTTTACGGAAACCAATAATAGCCTTCGCGCTACCAGCGTCGATGTATCCGCTCACGGCTTGAAGATTAAACTGTCTAAAGAACAGTTATTTAAACCCGGTGAGAAAATCGGCGTTTATTTCCGCGGCTTAGAAACCGAGTATTCACTGGATAAAAAACAGGCGATAAAATATCAGGTCGTCAGTATATCAAGAAAACAGGAACACCAGTTTCTGCAAATGAAACGCCTGGCAGACGCCCCCAACCCGGCTTTTGATCAGTTTATTGATAAATTCATTCACGGCAATAAACGACGCTACAAAGTAAACATGGACAACACGGTTGATGCCATCATCAACAAATCCTGTGAGCAATATTTCTCGCCAAGTTGCCCTACTCTGCCTATTTACATTGATGTAAATGATGGCCGTGCGCTTCCTCGTTTTGCCATGGCTAACGAGCTCAACCGGCATATTCTAGGTTACTGGAATGACGAAGAAGACGAATTACGCCTTGGGTATTTACTTAATCAGGAACGCATTCAATACCTGCTAGAAAGCAAAGAAGATGTACCTACGTTGTATATTTATTGCTTTAACCATATTCAAAACAACAAGGTGTATTTTTACTCCGCCAGCCATATCGATCTGGCCCGACACGAAAAATTACAAAATCTGTTTCTTGGCTTCGGAGCACGAAAAGTCAGCTGGCGGGTCTTTAAAATCAGTTTGAGTAGTATGTCACCTACACAAGCCTACGCCCCGCTGTCTCTGCCAGATGATGTGGGTACAAAGGTGAAACGCCAAAATGCTAAGCCCGCACCGCGTTTAATGGCTAAGCTCAAAAACCTGGCGTACATTGCCCAGGTAACAGACATTACCTCTGATGCAGAACAACTGTTGTATAGTCAGATCAAGCTGGATCGCAGCCAGTTAAAAGCACTCAAGCTGTTTGGTCATGCCCGAAACCGTCCGCCATTTCCTGTAAAAGCATTTCGCTACAAGTTCCACGAGCAACGCATGGAAACCCGCTATTTGCTCAGGACCAGCGTCAATTTACATGCACGGGGCCAAACAATCAGCGGCGTCAGTGAAGATATTTCGATTAACGGGCTTCGAATAGAAATTGAAGGCGAATACCACGGCGACATGAACATGCGGGTTATGCTGGCATTCCCTAAATTGCAGGAACTGACCAACAAGTTCGATGTGTCTAATTTGCAATACCGGGTGGTTCACGTGAGTGGTGATAAGAATATTCTTCATTTGCGTACTGTAGCCGGAGAAGATGGCTTATCAGCACGTACTTTTTTCGCTGAATTAATAAAGAGCAACAAGTCCTCTCTAAAAACCTACCCTGATGAAGAAGAAATTCCGGGTATCGGCCATGCCTTGCGTTGCATTAATGCGAAAAACCCGGCCACCCTGGCATTTGTGCTAACGAAGTCAGGAGGCCGCTATCATCCCCAGGTTGGCGTACTGGGTGAAACCAGCCCAAGGCTTCGCAACTTATGCGGGCATTTTGCGGAACAAAACAAACTCAATCTGGAAGTGTTTTTCAGAGACCGTCACCTGGATGCGCCTTTCATCCAACAGGCAATCAAACAGGTTAAAACAGAACATCAGCCCGTTATGCGTGAACTCTTTGTGGCATTTAAACCTGCGGAGAAAGATCCCAGGGCCGCTATTGATGCGCGTTACGAACACAGATTCAGCTCCCACGACGCGCAAAAGCAGTTTATTACCGACACGTTGAAAGACGGTCAGTTCATTGCAATGTCGATATCGGTCACCACAACAGGAAAACCCGACCTCGAAATGCTACAGTCTGAAATCAACTATATTGGTGTGTATGCCATTCACCGGGCTAAAGAGTTGGAAGAACGGCTCTGGAGTATTGGCGCTTGTGTCCACGCTGTTGATATTACCGACCAGGTTTTGTTGCGATTCGGTTTTGATTTAAAAGTTATCGAAGCGAATTATCAGACCCCAAGCCAACATGCAATTGAGCCCAATGGGATCAAAGCCCTGCTAAAAAGCGGATAAAAACCACTGCCGAACGATCTCAGGAATGATAGACAGGGAATAGAGTAGATGCTGACTTTTAAATCCTTTACCGGCGATGAAATCACGCAATACCTCAATGAAGTCGCAAGATTACGCATACAAGTCTTTAGAGATTACCCCTATTTATACGACGGCGATACTCACTACGAAACCCGCTATCTGCAAACCTACATCCAATCTCCCCATAGTCTGATTGTGCTGGCTTTTGACGGAGAAAAAGTGGTTGGCGCATCCACCGGATTACCGTTAACCCATGAAACCGCTGAAGTGAAAGCCCCATTTGAACAAGCAGGTTTCGATATTGACACTCTGTTTTACTGCGGAGAGTCAGTCCTGTTACCTGAATATCGCGGATTAGGTGCTGGCGTCACTTTTTTTGAATACCGGGAAGGCTACGCAAAACAGGTGACTGGCGTGACACATAGTTGTTTTTGCGCCGTAATGCGTCCAGCCAAACACCCGGATAAGCCTGACGACTTCATCCCACTGGATGCCTTCTGGAAAAACAGGGGCTATTACCCATGTCCTGAGTTAACGACAGAGTTTAGCTGGAAAGAAGTACATGAAACAAATGAATCCACCAAACCTATGATGTTTTGGATGAAAAGTTTAGAAGCAGGCACATCCAATACAAAAAAAGCCGGCTAAGCGATTAACGCTTGCCGGCTTTCGTATTTGATATAAGTTTATGCACTTAAATAAGCCAGCATCGCATCCAGTCCCGAATAGCGTATCGCGGCATCTGCCTGCCCATTAACTATAGGTTTGGCTTCAAAAGCGACCCCTAGAGCAGCCACTTCCATCATTTTCAGGTCGTTGGCACCGTCGCCCATAGCAACAGTTTGATGCATAGGAATCCCCCACAGCTCAGCCAGCTCTTTTACCGTTATCGCTTTCACTTCCGCATCGACGATATCGCCAATCACTTTACCAGTCAGTACGCCGTTGTCTTCTGCCAAAACATTGGCTCTGCTTGCATCAAGCCCAAGGCGCTCTTCAAGGTAGCCTGCAAAATACGTAAACCCACCTGACGCGATAGCCACTTTCCAGCCATTTGCCTTCAAGGTTTCAAGCAAGTTAGACAGTCCTGGCATTAGCGGAATACTGTTCCGGATTTGTGCCAGTTGACTTACCTTCACGCCATCAAGACAAGCAACTCGAGATATCAGGCTGTCTTTAAATGCCAGTTCTCCCCGCATAGCACGCTCTGTGACAGCTGCGACCTTATCACCCAACCCGGCAAGTTTGGCAATTTCGTCTATACACTCAATTTGGATCACCGTGGAATCCATATCCATAACCAATAACCCGGGTTCAGATAGCTTTGGCGTGGATTCCAACAGCGCAATTTCACAGTGGTGTTGTTCCGCCGTTTTGGCAATTACTTCTTTTACAACATCTTCATCATCACAACTATGCTGAACAGCAGCCACAACCACAGTATGATTTAATAATTCATCGAATGGGTGCAGTGAAAAACTATGTACACTCAGTGCTGCAGACAAGTTTTGCTGTATATCAACAATCTGCTGAAGGGTAAGTGCCTGACTCTGGATCACTAATCTGGCATCAGTACTTCGGCCCTGGACCTGTTGTAACTGTGCTGAAGATTGATCCCAACTTAGATTCTGATACTCTGCTAACACAGAACGAAGGAAGGCGGCACAGTTTAGTGCGGGCTCAGCGATAACGTGTGGTTGCAAAATGGCGGGTCCTGTATGACTAACAACAAAATTTGCCCAATCCTAACGGATCATCGCCGCAGGTGAAATCCTTCCACTATAATAAATTCAGTGTTTTTCGCTATATGACATATATAAAAACGGCATTCCATCCGTCTTTGCGGATACTCACAAAACTGTCACGTCGCGCCTGGTTATTTGGCTTAACGACATTATTAGTCGCTTTTATTGTGAGTATGGTATTTATTTCGCCTTCAACGCCCGACTCTCAATCCGAAAAACTCGCGCGCCATTATACCGCGTTGTTAGCCATGGACGTACTGGCCAGAAACACCGAAGCTATCGCTTATACCTTGTCAACGGTAATGCTCGAGGAGTCCGTCGTAGCAGCCGCTGTATTTACACCAGAAGGTGAACGCCTTGCGCAAAGCGGCAGCTTCAAGCCTGTACCCGAGTTAATTAACGACGATCCTAGCCTTAAAACAGTGTTTAATCCCATCGTTAATAATGACGAAACGGTGGGCTACTTATCGATCATCTATCGCCCAAATAGCGCGTTATAAGTATTGGTTGTAACGGTATCAATGTGAGTGGCAGGGGTCTGCTTTAATTCAGCCAAAGCCAGACAGATCTCAGGTAAAAAAACCGGCGAATTACGTTTACCCTGACGGCCTTGCAAGGGCATATCCGGCGCATCCGTTTCCAGTAAAATACGATCTAACGGTAGCGAGGCCACCGTTTGACGGGTCTTTTGGGCTCTTGGGTAAGTAATCGTACCGCCTACACCAATAACAAAGCCCAGCGCTATATAGGCGTTCGCGACTTCCGGGCTGCCAGAAAATGCATGTACAACACCACCATGCTGAAAACGGCAACGCTTCAGTGATTCAATGAGCAAATGATGAGATTTACGATGATGCAGTATCACTGGCAGTTGATAATGACTGGCCAGACTGAGCTGGGATTCGAAAAGTTGTTGTTGTTTCTTAACTGACGTATCTAAAGTGGCATCAATACCAATTTCGCCAACCGCGACGAGCGCACTTAAAGGCTGTTGGAGTAACGAATCCAATTGTTGCAATGCGGACTCAGCGTCATCTGGCAGGAAATACGGATGCAGACCAAATGCAATATCCAGTTCGGGGCTCTTCATCGACATATCGGTTTGCCTTGCCCAGCCTGCTACTGTCGTGCCTGGTACCAAAAAGCGTTCGACACCTTGTTGTTTGGCGGCCCCTATCACCTCTTGCCAGTCTTCATTAAAGACAGGTAAATCCAAATGGCAGTGTGAGTCTATCATCGCCGGCGGGGAATAACCTGATTAAGGCATGAGTCGTTGCGGCGACCACCCGGTCTCAGCATCATACCGATATTCAAAGCGGTCATGTAATCGGTGTTCTCCCCCTTGCCAGAATTCAATCTGAGTGGGCTTCACCTTAAAACCGCCCCAAAAGTCCGGCAGGGGGATATCTTTGTTGGCAAATTTATCTTTCATTTGTTTGAACTGCGTCATCAGCAATTCACGACTTGAAATGGGCTGGCTTTGTTGTGAAGCCCAAGCCGCAAGTTGTGAGTCTTTGGGGCGAGACAAAAAATATTTGGCGTTCTGTGCGACCGTGAGCTTTTCAGCGACACCACAAATCCTGACCTGGCGCTCCATGAAAAACCATGGAAAGTGCAGTGATATCTTTGGGTTATCAGCGAGTTCTTTGGCTTTGCGACTACCCAGGTTGGTATAAAACACGAAGCCGTCCTCGTCATAGTCCTTGAGAAGGACAATACGCTGAGAAGGTTGCCCGCTGGCGTCAACAGTTGCCACCGTCATGGCAGTTGGATCGGGTATCTTAGCGTCAATGGCTTCACCCAGCCATTGCTTAAACAAGTCAACGGGATGAGAAGTCAGCGCCTCTTCAGTGAGTCGCCCCATGGTGTACTGACGTCGCATATCGGCAATTGACATAGTCTTCTCCTGTCGCGGTGCTTAATCTTCGCCGTATCCGAGTGAACGCAGAGCACGTTCATCATCAGCCCAACCAGATTTCACTTTGACCCAAAGTTCTAAAAATACTTTATTGTCGAACAAACGCTCCATATCCAGTCGAGCCTGTTCGCCGATGGTTTTAAGGTGCTTTCCACCTTTACCAATAACCATGCGTTTTTGGGTTTCCCGCTCAACCAGAATTAACCCATTTATTCGGTATACGCCGTTTTCCGCTAACTTAAACTGCTCAATTTCAACGGTAGTGGAATAAGGCAGTTCATCGCCAGTGAATCGCATTAGCTTTTCGCGAATAATCTCGGCCGCCATGAAGCGACTGGACCGGTCGGTAATATAATCTTCCGGAAAATAAAATTCGCTCTCAGGCTGACGTTTACGCACCAGCTCACGCAGCCGATCAACTTGTTTGGTTTGTTTCGCGCTCAGCGGAATGATTTCTTCAAAATCGTGCTTTTCCTGTAGCACCTGTAAATGTGCAATCAGCTCATCCGGGTTAGACACTTTGTCTTGCTTGTTCACTACAAGAATGCACGGTAATCCTGACTGCTTTACCTTTGTCAGGACCATATCGTCGTCATTGTTCCAGCGCGTCCCTTCAACAACGAATAAAATCAGACTCACTTCGCCCAGGGAACTCGCAGCGGCACGATTCATCAATCGGTTAATCGCGCGTTTTTCTTCACTGTGCAGGCCGGGTGTATCAACATATACCGTCTGACAGTCACCGTCGGTATCAATACCCAGAATACGGTGGCGAGTGGTTTGGGGTTTACGAGAAGTAATACTGACCTTTTGGCCCAGTAATCTATTTAACAAAGTGGACTTGCCTACATTGGGTCTGCCCACAATAGCCACTAAGCCACAACGCGTATGGCCTTCAGATGACTCTGGTAATTCAGGCTGTTCAAAATCAGTCATTCATTAATGTCTCTAATGCCAGTTTAGCGGCTTGTTGCTCTGCTTTCCTGCGACTGCTACCCACGCCTTCCAATGGTGTGGCCAGATTAGCGACCTGACAATGCACCACAAAAGTTTGCGCGTGATCTTTACCGGTGATCTCAACAACTTCGTACAGAGGCAAAGGTAACCTGCGAGATTGCAGAAATTCCTGCAACCGGGTTTTAGCATCTTTAGGATGTTCGTTTGGATCCAGTTTATTGATGCGACTCTTCCACAGATGTAGCACAACCTCTTCCGTTTGTGCCAGACCGGCTTCAAGATAAATTGCACCAATAATCGCTTCCATTGCATCTGCGATAATTGAACTGCGGCGATGACCACCGCTTTTTAACTCCCCCGGGCCAAGGTTCATCAGTTCACCCACATCAGACTCTCTGGCCAGTTCTGCCAGTGTGTCCCCTTTAACAAGGGTAGAACGCATGCGGGTCAACTTACCTTCCGGTACATTTGGAAATTTGTCGTAAAGTTCTCTGGCGATAATCATGCCCAGCACGGCATCCCCAAGGAACTCCAATCGTTCATTGTGTTGTTTAGCGGCACTTCGGTGTGTCAGAGCTTGTTTTAACAGGCCTGCATCTTTAAATTCATAGCCAATTTGGCGCGACAGCTTTGCGTATGGGTTAATCCCTTGCATTACTGAATGCCACCTACACGGCTAAAACGCACACCGGATGGGATCCAAGAAGGAACCCAACTGCTGGCTGGACGTTCAAATTCAAAACTAATCCAGATTGCCACAGCTTTACCGACCAGGTTTTCGTCTGGTACAAAGCCCCAGAAGCGACTGTCACGGCTATTGTCACGGTTATCGCCCAGTACAAAGTATTCACCTTCCGGCACAATCCACTCGTTCATTTTTGTGCCTGGCTGAGTATAAAATTCTCGTGGGCTTGCCTCGCCAGTGGGATGCTGCAGAATGTCATGAGGAACTTCGCCCAATTGTTCAGTCATGCGCTTTAGTGGCGCAAGATGCTGCACAAATTCACCGCTGCTCACAAATTCCTGAGGCATTTCCTTAAAGTCAGCGCACTGACTGCCGGTGTCACAGGCCGGTTTTATGTAAATTTTCTTGTTGCGGTACACGACGGTGTCGCCTGGTAGACCGACTACTCGCTTAATAAAGTCGACATTGGGATCTTCAGGGTATTTAAATACCACAACATCACCGCGTTCAGGTTCACCGGTTTCAATAAACTTGTGGCGGAAAACCGGATCTTTCAATCCATAGGCATATTTTTCAACCAGGATAAAATCGCCGACTAACAGCGTAGGCATCATTGAGCCAGATGGAATCTGAAATGGCTCATATAAGAACGAACGCAATACCAGTACAAAAGCAATGACCGGGAAGATTTGCTGGGCAGTATCGACTACATAGGGCAGTTTATCATCTGGCTGGAGCGCAGATTCGCCCAAACCAGACACCGCAACGCCGCGCTCGCGACGTCTGGGACCAAAATAAATAGCGTCCAGTAACCAGATTAATCCTGAACCCAATGTCAGGATCACCAGCAAAATCGAAAAATAATTAGCCATTACTTAGATACCTTAAGTACTGCAAGGAAGGCATCCTGTGGCAATTCCACGTTCCCTACCTGCTTCATCCGTTTTTTACCTTCCTTCTGCTTCTGCAACAGCTTCTTCTTACGGCTCACGTCACCACCGTAACACTTGGCGATAACGTTCTTACGTAACTGCTTCACTGTGCTTCGCGCAATTACATGGTTACCAATCGCTGCCTGAATAGCAATGTCAAACATCTGGCGTGGGATTAATTCACGCAGTTTTTCGACCAATTCCCGTCCGCGATACGGCGCATTCTCTTTGTGTGTGATCACAGCAAGTGCGTCAACCCGCTCACCGTTAATAAGAATATCCAGTCGCACCATGTCAGACACCTGGAATTTCTTAAAGTTGTAATCCAGTGATGCAAAACCGCGGCTGGTAGACTTCAGACGGTCAAAGAAGTCCAGAACCACTTCCGCCATGGGCAACTCGTAGGTCACCGCTACTTGCTTGCCGTGATAACTCATATTGGTTTGCACACCGCGCTTCTCGATACATAAGGTAATGACGTTTCCAAGAAACTCCTGTGGTACCAGAATGTTGGCCTCAACAATAGGCTCACGCATTTCTTCGATGTCATTAACCGCAGGGAGCTTGGACGGGTTGTCTACCTGAACAGTCTCACCATCGGTTTTCAGTACTTCATAAATTACCGTTGGTGCCGTGGTGATCAGATCCAGGTCGTATTCACGCTCCAGACGCTCCTGAATGATCTCCATGTGCAACATACCCAGGAAGCCCACACGGAAACCAAAACCCAGTGCAGCAGAACTTTCTGGCTCGTAGAACAATGATGCATCGTTCAGGCTGAGTTTTGCCAGCGCGTCACGGAAATCTTCGTAGTCATCAGAGCTAACCGGGAACAGACCGGCATAGACCTGGGGTTTGACTTTCTTAAAGCCTGGCAGAGGTTTGTCAGCAGGGTCTTTGGCCAACGTGATAGTATCGCCAACCGGCGCGCCGTGGATTTCTTTAATACCGGCAATGACAAAACCTACTTCGCCGGCTTTCAGTACCTTGCGTTCCAGTGCTTTAGGGGTGAACACACCGATTTTGTCCACCTGGTGTACCTGACCATTCGACATAATTTTAATTTTGTCTTTAACGCTTAACTCGCCTTCTACGATACGTACGAGTGATACAACTCCCTGATAGTTGTCGAACCAGGAATCAACAATCAATGCTTTTAGGGGGGTTTCCAACTCGCCTTCCGGCGGTGGAATTTGCTTTACGATAACTTCCAGCACGTCTTCGATACCAAGACCGGTTTTAGCTGAACAGCGCACCGCATCAATCGCATCGATACCGACGATATCTTCGATTTCTTCGGCTACGCGCTCCGGCTCGGCTTGTGGCAGGTCAATTTTGTTCAGGATAGGCACCACTTCCATATCCATATCGATGGCTGTGTAGCAGTTGGCAACGGTTTGCGCTTCAACGCCCTGCCCGGCATCAACTACCAGCAATGCGCCCTCACAGGCGGCTAGCGAACGAGACACTTCATAACTGAAGTCCACGTGTCCGGGCGTATCGATAAAGTTCAGTTGATAGGTTTCGCCGTCGCGGGCTTTATAATCCAGCGTTACGCTTTGCGCTTTAATGGTAATTCCCCGTTCTCGCTCCAGATCCATTGAATCCAGTACCTGAGCAGCCATTTCGCGATCCGACAAGCCGCCACAATGTTGAATAAGGCGATCTGACAACGTGGATTTTCCGTGGTCGATATGGGCAATTATCGAGAAGTTTCTGATGTGCTTATGTTGCATAATGCTTGGAAATTACCTGCAAAAAATTAATGAAATGCCTGAACTGTCGCCATTATTACGCTGGCTGAACAAGGCGGCGCGACGCCTTGCCTTATTGAATCAGACACGTATTCAAGGCTGCGGATTTTACCTATTTATTGAGCTAAAAGCGAATGAACTAGGCAACAAAACGTGATATTGACCAGCAGAAGGCGGTTTACGATTGTACCTCAACGTCTACATGGCTGATTTTATTTACAATCACTGGCTCATAACGCCCATTTCTTTGACGTTGTAAACGAGACGATACCCACTGAAACGTCAACCAGGTTAACCCTGCTGATAAGGCAAAAACGATTAACTCATGCAGACTTGAAAATTCGGCAAAGAGGACAGCACTGCCAATTAAAACCAACAATGGCACCACATACATCATCCAGGACGCAGACAACAGATGAGCTTCCGGAATCCCCAGGGTAACCTTATCACCGGGTTTCAAGGGTATTGGTGAGACCAGTTCAAAGGTCTGCTGCTTAGGCGAGAAGGCTTTTGCGACAGCGCTGGTACCGCAGTCTTCGGCGGCCTGACAACTGCCGCAGGCCGTTTTAACCGATGCACTCACCGTGACCCTATCCCCCCTAACAGCCACAACAGTGGCGGTTTCCGTGATCACCCGTTGGCTCCGGATGCTCTGATCGAATGGGCAACTTCATACGCTGTCTTTGGTGGAATCTTGCCGATCACGGTGATTTGCACCTGACCATTAGTCAGCGACAAAAAGGTGTTGGTAGAATTGCGTAATAATACATCGGAATCCAGTGATTCCTGTGCAGGTTGTACATACACAGAGACATCAACCAACCCATCACTGAATAATTTGTACTCTACCACCTGCCCGGTTAAAGCAAGACGACGTGTTTCGCGTTTCACTTCCTGCATACCCAAGGGTAAAAAGCCCACATCCCATTCATGACGACGGGATTGCGGTGTCATGGCAACCGCCATTGGCAGGGCTTCCGGGTTGATCCTGTTAAAATACTCTGGCGGTGTTTCGGATAAATTCACACCGGTTACCTGAACCTGTTCAAGTAACGCCCCTTGTAAGTCCACCATATTGAGTTTTAACAGCATACCGGTTTCTTCATCCAGCCATAGCTGATAGTTGTAGCGATTATTATCGCGACTAACAATGCGTATTTGCTGGGCAGCACGGCCTGAAACGCGAGTACGGCCTATGGTGATGAACTGGTACCCTTCCGTAAGCTCAGTAGGGTTGTAAAGCAAATCGCTGGGAACGGGACCTGCGATCGCCGTCGCGTAGATACTGTATGGCTGGACATCAGGTTCAAACACACTGACTACGTTGTCCATTCGGATCATTTCCTGTCCGGGGCCATTTTGTAAATTGAGTTGTTCTACCTCTGTACCATCTTCCAATATGGCATGACGCCACAGGTAAGGAATCACTTCCTGTCCAGGCCGGGTAAGAACAAAAGAAACTTCAAAATTACGGGTACGATTTGCTTCGGCCAACCGCGCTAACCATTCTTCCGGTGAATAAACCGTTGGTACCGATCTTCCTGACTCAGCTTGCTGTGCCGATGCCATGTCGGGCTCAGGTGCACCAGCTTGACTTGTTTCAGTTTGTTGTGCAAACAGCGCGGGAGAAAATGCTGCTGCGCCGACCAGAAACAACAAACGCACGGTAGAGACCGTGCGTTTGATTCGATAAATCTTTGAAAACATATAAAAACTTATGGCTGATTAGGATTATCTTCTGCCGTCTGTCCTGATTGCTCTTCTGCGCGTTTCAATTTTAATTGTTGTTCGTGATCAGCGATCAGCGCATTAATCTGACGGCGCTTTTCAAGCAACGCTTCCATATCATTGTTGTTAGGAAGCGTTTGGCTTTGTTCCAAACTCACTGGCGCAAGTCCAGCTTGTGGCGTACCGTTGGTTTGGAAAGTCGTAAACGGCTCGGTCGGTGCAGGCTGATTCATTTGTTGAACACCCAGTATTACCGCTGCCGCAACAGAGGCTGCTACCGCGAACTGACCTGACTGACGCATGAATGGCACAATCTTATTCACACCCGGAATAGATTGCCATTTCGATTTAGGCGCCAGTACAGTGGCTTCATTTTCCAGCGCGGCGGCGACCTGAGCAGTAATGTCAAACTCAGGCATTACTGTCGCTTCTTTACGAAGACCACTGCGAATAACGTGATAACTACGCCATTTAGCCTGTAGTTCACTATCGTTTTTCACGCTGTCGATAAACTCAGCTTCGTTGAGTTCACCGTCCATAAAAGCCGATAATTTTTCGTGTTGCTGCGTCATAAAGTACGTTTTCCTGGTGCTACCTAGTTGCTATTCCCACAACCGGCTACCGTTTCAAATTCTACTGTACATCAAAAGTGGCAAAATGCCTACTTTCACGACTCCAGTAATGGTTGAATGACCTTATCAATCGCTTCCCTAGCCCTGAATATCCGGGAACGAACCGTTCCTACCGGACAAGCCATCACGTTTGCTATTTCTTCGTAGCTAAGCCCTTCTATTTCACGCAGCGTAATCGCCATACGCAAATCATCGGGCAGTTTTTCCATCGCCCGAAACAAAGTTGCTTCAAGCTCATCTGACAGTAAAGAACGTTCAGGAGATGATTGCTCCTTTAACGCATCACTGCCGTCGTAATAGTCAGCTTCTTCGGCATCAACATCATTAGCTGGCGGCTTTCTGCCTTGTGCCACTAAATAATTTTTAGCACTGTTTACCGCTATGCGATACAACCAGGTGTAAAATGCACTGTCACCCCGAAAGTTGGGCAATGCCCTGTAGGCCTTAATAAATGCATCCTGCGTGACATCCGCCACGTCACCGGTGTTTTTTACATAGCGCGAAACCAGATGCATAACTTTATGCTGATAGCGCGTTACTAACAGGTTAAACGCATTCTTATCGCCTTGCTGGACGCGTTCAACCAGTTGTTGATCTGTAATCTGCTCGCTCATTCGAGCTATTTCTCCTACCTAACTAAACTCAAACAGCTCATGCAAGCAAATGAGTAGACTGCGGGGTTTGCAAAAAGTTCGCAAAGTTTGTGATCTTTTTTTCAATCGATGAGTTATTCAGGACGTAATAGATTGAAAAAGCGGCCTGAATCCGCGTTTTCCTTTTACGTTTGCCCCGACTTTTATTAGACTTGCCGAAAATCACGCATTGTGACCGTAACCGCCCATGAATTCAAATCCATCTTCTTCACAACCGTCATTATCTTCATCTGACGCAGCTGAGCTTTCACCTGGCTGTGAACACAAATGTGACGTTCTTATTATCGGCTCTGGTGCTGCCGGCCTAAGTCTGGCACTTTCACTTGCCAATTATTGCCGAATCATTTTGTTGAGTAAGAGTGATTGTAACGAGGGCTCTACCCGTTATGCCCAAGGCGGAATTGCTGCAGTATTTGATGAGCGCGACTCGATTGAATCCCATGTTGAAGATACCTTGGAAGCAGGCGCACATTTATGCGACGAAGATGTTGTTCGCTTTACGGCCCAAAATGCCAAATCGGCCATGGAGTGGTTGATTGCCCATGGCGTCCCCTTCGATCAGGAAAAATCTGAAGACGGTGAAAACCGCTATCACCTGACCCGTGAAGGTGGACATAGCTTCCGCCGTATTCTGCACGCTGCCGATGCAACCGGCGAAGCCTTGCAAATTACCCTTAACGAGGCGGTTTCCCAGCACCCGAATATCCATATTTTTGAGCGCTACAACGCCATAGATTTAATTAAAAGCAAAGAAAATTCGAACAGTTGCAAGGGTGCATATGTGTGGAACCGTCGTCGCGAGCAGGTAGAGGTTATTCGCAGTCGCTTTGTTACTCTGGCAACCGGGGGCGCGAGTAAAGTCTACCAATACACGTCAAACCCTGACGTGGCCAGTGGTGACGGCATTGCTATGGCCTGGCGCGCAGGGTGTCGGGTTGCCAACATGGAATTTAACCAATTTCATCCGACCTGTTTATTCCACCCACAGGCGCGTAATTTCTTGATAACCGAAGCATTGCGCGGCGAAGGAGCAAAGTTAGTCAGACCCGACGGGACGCCCTTTATGGAAAAGTTCGACCCAAGAAAAGAACTTGCCCCAAGGGATATTGTTGCACGCGCCATCGATTATGAAATGAAACGGCTTGGCGCCGACTGCATGTACCTGGACATTAGTCACAAACCAGCCGATTTCATCGTGAAGCATTTCCCGAATATCTATCGCCGTTGCCGGGCACTGGGAATCGATATTACCCGTGAGCCTATTCCGGTAGTCCCCGCTGCACATTATAGCTGCGGTGGTGTTATGACTGATCTCAATGCAAAAACCGATCTGGATAATGTGTACGCCATTGGCGAAGTTGCGTACACCGGTTTACATGGTGCCAACCGAATGGCATCCAACTCACTACTGGAGTGTGTGGTATTTGCACGCTCAGCAGCTGAACATATCTTGTCCAGACTGGATGAACCTACCAGCAATGAATCCATTGCCCCCTGGGATGAAAGCCAGGTCACAAATTCAGACGAAGAAGTCATAATTCAGCACAACTGGCACGAGCTACGCCTGTTTATGTGGGACTATGTTGGCATTGTTCGCACTAACAAGCGACTGGAGCGCGCGATGCGTCGTATCAAATTATTAGAGCAGGAAATCAGCGAGTATTACTCTAACTTCCGAGTTAGCAATAATCTGCTTGAGCTGCGCAATCTGGTTACCGTCGCCGAACTCATTGTGCGTTGTGCTATGCAGCGTCAGGAGAGTCGGGGTTTACACTACAATCTTGACTATCCAACACGTGCGGAATCTGCCACTCCCTCGGTACTCGTGCCGTTGAAGCGGTTAAGCAATCCGGAACCTGGCAATTTAACCGGTGGATTTGACCAATAAGCCACTGGTGTAGCAGGGACGCGCCGTATTATGGAACAATCCGTAACTTTTTGGTTGGTGGCCATTACCGGCGTTGTGCTTACCGGTATATCCAAATCCGGGTTTGCCGGCGGCATTGGTATGGCAACAGTACCTGTCTTGTCTCTGGTTATGTCTCCCGTGCAAGCAGCAGCGATCATGTTGCCACTGCTTGTACTGATGGACGGATTCAGCCTCAAAGCCTGGTGGGGTCATCAGAATAATCACTACCTTTGGATACTTATTCCCCCAGCCATTGCCGGTATCGTTACCGGTTACCTGTTGTTTGAATACCTCAATGAAGGGATGCTCAAACTAGTATTGGGGATAATGTCTCTTCTGTTTGCTGTATGGGGACTAAGTAACGGCATGCAACGCGTTAGATTCGGTTCCCGACTTGCAGGCCGGGTGTTTGGTGCGATCGCAGGTTTAACCAGCTTCGTCGCCCATGCAGGTGGACCACCGGTCAATATTTACTTGTTGGCCAAGAAATTACCCAAAGAACAGTTCTTGGCCACAGCAGTCATATTTTTCGCCGTTATTAATGTAATTAAACTTATTCCCTATGCCCTGCTCAACCAGTTTAATTATGACAATTTGCTTATTGCGGGTTTGCTAATGCCATTCGGTTGGATAGGCGTTCGACTAGGACTGATAATCCAACGCAAAATAAACGATGCGCTGTTCTATCGTATTATTCTGCTACTACTGCTGGCTATCGGTATTAAGCTCGTTTCTGACGCCATTGGCTTGTGATTGCTTATTTTTTAGTATCAGTCACTTGACTGTGTAATGTGCCGCAAAGATAGACTGTCTGGTCAGATTGCGCAGTGTCGTTCACTACGGCAAAACTGTAACTATCTTCTGTTGTTTGCCCTACAATCGCTTTGGCTTTTCCCGGCAAAAACAAAGGGCGTTTAAACTGGATATTGATTTGCTGCCCCGTTAAGCAATGTGAATTCTCCATATCCGTAATCACGCGAGCTGCCGTCCACATGCCATGTGCAATCGCACGTTTAAAACCAAATATTTTGGCGCTAAGCTGACTCAGATGGATGGGGTTGTAGTCACCAGAGATGCGTGCGTAGCGGCGAATGCCCCGTCCCGTTGCATTGATAGGCGTCAGTTCACCGCCTTCTTCTGGAAGTGGTATGTCGTCCTCATTCCATTCAGGCAACCCCGTTGCAGAATACTTGGTTCTCGCTAAATAGGTACTCGCGGCAGCATAAACTGGCTTACCACGTTGAGATGCGGTAACGAGCACTTCAAAGGCGTAGCCGCGTCGATGCTGAAACACCTGACCAAATCGCACGATAAGTTCACAAGGAATATCGGCACGACATTGCGTGTACTCAGAAACGCTGTTGCTGATATGAACCAGACCCAGCATAGCAAAAGGACTTTGCGGGCTGGTAATGAGTTTGAGTTGAAGGGGCAATGAGCGAACCTGCCAATACAGCGGGTGCATCGTGTCCTCATTCCGCCATCCTGTGATGTCACAGTATTTTTTATATCGACGATTGTTAGGTAACAGATTTTCCCACAACACTGGGGCTCGCTGCAGGCTTTCCACGTCCCCAGCAGAAAAAGAACGGGCTTTTTTAAAAGCCGCTTGAACATACAGTCCTAACATCTAATTCAATCCTTGGCGGTAAATAACACGGGCAAGTCGTCGATAATGCCTGTCGTCGAGTTGATCCGGCCAAACCCACTGAAATCGCCTTTTGTTGGCATGCTGTTCCTGCAACATGACGAACAACGCAAAAGGTGTCAGTCGCGAGCGATTATCCAGCACCCAATTTTCAGCATCTTTAGCATGGATAGCATTGCGTTCTGACCACTTGCCGCCTTCACTCAACGTAACAAAGGTCGTTTTCACGGGAAGCCTCTGATAAGGACGGATGATGGCAGCAAACACGATTGCACTCAACAGCCACAGCCAAACAGCATCAGTAGTCAATATAACAAGCAAAACGACAAAACTAAATTGCCCCCACGGCCAAACGTAGCGATACCCGGACGACCTTATTGCAAAGTTATACTTTAACTCGGTTAACAATGGTACTTACCATTTTGGCTAACTCAGGGTCATTGCATTGTTGATGTCCCATAAACCACGCAAAGAGGTCTGGGTCATCACAGGTAAGCAAACGCTCAAACGTTTCCTGATCATCATCAGAAAGATCGTGAAAAGCCTCTTCTACAAAAGGCTGCAGCAGTACATCCAGTTCCAGCATGCCGCGTCGGCATGCCCACTTTAAACGTGCATAGCGTTTTTCAGTAAACATAGTGCGTGTTAATTCCTGTCTTCGTTCAGGCGGCAAATATACCACGGTTGCGTGGGGGTTGATACTGGACGAAAGTCACCGCAGATCAATATGGTACTCTACGGTTCGGCACAGTCCTCAGGCAAATGCTTATATTTTGCCTTGAAGTTAATAAAATCTCCCCCACTATAGTGGTTCAGTTACTATTTCAGCAGGGTATACATGCAATCTATCGATCACCTCAGTGAACTGGAGAGCAATTTCGCGATTCCTCATGAGCGTAGCGTTTTGTTGATATCAGGCGACGATGCCAGAACGTTTTTACACGGGCAAATCACTGTCGATGTCACCCACCTTGAAAATGGGCAGGTACGCAGAACCGGTCACTGCGATCCAAAAGGCAAAAGCTGGAGTGTGAACCTGATCACACCTGTAGATGATTCCCTGCTCATCACTGGTCATGCGGTTGGGGTGGATGCCTCTCATGCACAATTTAAAAAGTTTGGGGTGTTTTCAAAAATTTCGATGACAGACGCCACATCTCGCTACACGAGTTATTTTGTACGCGGTGACAAAGCCGAATCGGCAGTCGCGTCTGTTTTTGGTGAACTCCCCTCGTCCCCCATGACCTCTGTGAGCAATGACGCAGGCATCTGTATTCGCCTGGATTTGCCAGACAATGGCTTATTGGTACTCTGCAATGCAGAGGGTATCGATAAATATAAACAGGCATTGAGTGATGCGGATATTACGCTTTATCAGCCGAGCATATTCGAAGCCCTGCAAATACAGGCTGGGGTACCTGAAATCACCCAGCCGGAGTTGGTTGGCCAGTTTGTGCCACAGATGATGAATTTACAGGCGTTAAACAGTATCGATTTCAAAAAAGGCTGTTACATGGGCCAGGAAGTAGTTGCACGCACACGCTATTTGGGCAGAAACAAGCGTGCAGCTTACATTTTTCGCACTAAGCAGGCCGTTGACAATATTGAACAAAAGCAACTGGAAAAACAACTTGGTGAGAACTGGCGCGGTGGCGGAACTGTGTTAAAAGCCGCCACGTTAGGTCAGGAAAGCTGGATTCTGGCGGTATTGAGCAACGATACCACCGCTGAGGATACGTTTCGTCTGGCGGAAAATCCTGACGTACGGTTGATCCATTGCGACTTGCCGTATAGGCTTGAAGAATAGCGCACCAGTAGGTGCTTCTACACCCTCAAAACAAGGTAACATTATGCAAATATCTGAAAACAGTGTAGTTGTAATGCATTACACTGTGAGCACGGAAGACGGCACAGAGCTCGACACCTCTCGCAACGGCCAACCTCTTGCAGCACTGTTGGGCAGTCGCTTTCTGATTAGTGGTCTGGAAGAAGCCCTGCAAGGCAAACAAGCAGGAGATAACTTTTCGGTAACGATTGGGCCGGAAAAAGCCTATGGCGAACGATTAGACCAA
This sequence comes from Aestuariibacter sp., assembly GCA_017794925.1. GTDB lineage: Bacteria > Pseudomonadota > Gammaproteobacteria > Enterobacterales > Alteromonadaceae > Alteromonas. Next base: position 4,163,382 of record CP051238.1, read on the forward strand.
CTCGTGCAAGAAGTGCCTTTGTCAATGTTTAATGATTTGGAAGTGGAAGTGGGAATGTCATTTCGCGCGACCACTGACCATGGTGAGCAGTCGGTGATCGTGGTCGAAAAAACTGACGACCAGGTAACAATTGACGGCAACCATCCTCTTGCGGGTATTACCCTGTCTTTCGAGGTAGATGTGATCGAAGTGCGCGAGCCAACGGCCGACGAATTACAACATGGTCATGTTCATGGACCAGGTGGCTGTGGTCACAACCATTAAGACATCTGCTTAAATAACAAAAAAGGGGCGATATGATATCGCCCCTTTTTTGTAGCCAGTCAGCTAACTTAAATGGCTTCGTCGTCCTGCTCTGAGGTACGGATGCGAATAGCTTGCTCAACCGGATAAATAAAGATTTTTCCATCACCGATTTTACCCGTTTTAGCAGACTTCAGAATAGCTTCAACCGCTACATCTACCCGGTCATCAGTAAGAATGATGTCGATCTTTACTTTCGGCAGAAAGTCGACCTGATATTCAGCACCACGATACAATTCTGTATGGCCTTTCTGGCGACCAAATCCTTTTACTTCAGTCACGGTCATGCCAGCAATGCCGACATCAGCCAATGCTTCTCGTACATCATCGAGTTTGAACGGTTTTATTATTGCTTCTATCTTCTTCATGTTCGCTTACTCATCGTAAATAGTAGGAATAGGTACACGCTTGTGCTGCGTTCTCTGATAAATATACAACAATTTCTCAGAGACTTCCGGTGCAACATCCTTGCCTTCCAGGAAATCGTCAATTTGATCGTAGGTCAGCCCCAATGCTTGCTCATCCGCTTTTTGTGGAGACAAGCTTTCTAAATCAGCCGTTGGTGCTTTGTGAATAATTTTGGCAGGGGCACCAAGATGTTCCGCCACCTGTCGAACCTGGCGTTTACTTAAACCAAACAAAGGTGCCAGGTCACACGCCCCATCTCCGTACTTGGTGTAAAAACCGGTTATGTTTTCGGCCGAGTGGTCAGTACCCAGCACGAGACCGTCTACCATGCCGGCGATTTCATATTGAATCACCATACGCGTTCGAGCTTTAACATTGCCTTTTACGAAGTCTTGTTTGCTTTCGTCCGCAGGCAGCAAACCAGCTGGGGCTAGCGCTTCGCAAGTTTGTGCATGAATGGCATCGGCGCCAGGCTGAACATTTACAGCAACTGACTTTGTAGGCTTAATGAAGTCAATGGATGCCTGAGCATCTTCTTCGTCAGCCTGAACCTGATAAGGAAGACGCACTGCAATAAATTGATAGGCTTCATGATGTTCCTGATTAAGTTCATCTACAGCCAGCTGTGCTAATCGCCCAAGCGTACAAGAATCAATACCGCCGCTTATTCCCAGTACCAGTGAATTCATGCCTGATTGCAGTAAATGCTTTTTAATAAAGCCAACACGGCGGGTTACTTCATAATCGACATCTATAGCCGGAAGCACCTTCATTTCATCAATAACGGCTTGTTTGTCCATGAGTCAGTCCAATTGCGCTTTTTCAAATAATTACAGTCTACGTTAAATGTAGGGCGTTTGTCAGCTTAGAAAAGTCACCAAAGTCTATGAAATTTCACGCCTTAGTTGCTATCGGTTATACGCAAAACATACCAAAGTGTCTATTATCATAAGCTTGACGTCATTACATACGTTACACTACCGAGTATCAGATTATTTTTTAGGCTCAGTATGCGCCAGGCGGGATACACTTTACTTGAACTGATGGTAACTATTGCCGTACTCAGCATTGTTATTGCTGTGGTAGTGCCTGGTGCCCGGGATTTAGTCAATCACAGTCGTTTGAGTAGTGAAATAAATGAGTTAAGCAGTATGGCCCGCCTAGCGCGGTTCAAGGCCATGGACGAACAGTCAAATGTCATTGTGTGCCCGACCAAAGATTACAGCAGTTGCTCAACAAACTGGACATACGGAAAAATGGCGTTTGTGGATATTAACGACGATGGCTCGCGCAACAGCAACGAAAGTATTCTGGCTTCTACCGAAATAATGAATGGCAGCCTTAAAATTTTTGCACCATCACAATCACTGGTTTTTGACCGGCGCGGCGGCGCAAATGTAACCACCACCATTATATTATGCGACAGTACGCTACAGGCCTCTGCTGCTGTAGGCTTAATTATTAATGGATACGGCAAAATTGCCATTGCCGCTGACAGCGATGATGATGGCATCAAGGAAAACCACGCGGGCAACAAGTTGGCGTGTTCATAAGCAAGACATTCATTCCATTTCTCATCCAAACAGGGCGTTAATCTTTAATGCGAACAGCAAACATTCAGCGCTGTTCAAATTGCACGGATAGCGCATTACCCCGCATCTTTATTATTGAGAGCCGACAACTTTGCCACAGGTAGGGTGCCAGCTTAACACAGTCACCTCACCGTAAATTTCAGCACTGTCTGCCATTTCCTGATGGTATAAACGAGTAAGCATTCCGTTGTTTTCTTCAAACGTACAGGTGGGTTGGAAAGCGTATTGCTGCGTTTTTTCGAGATAATCATCAAACGCATTTTGATAGCAGGCCAGCTGTTCAAATTGCCCTTCAAATACCGGAGAGTAAAAGTAATTATCACCTTCAATTGATTGAGCATAGCAATAGAAAAATTTTGCATGACTATTGAAAGACAAACTGTATAAAAAAGCGAAAAAGAAAAGAGGTTTCATTAGGCTTTGTCGAATCAGTAGTAAAGCCGATTCTGATACTGGAAATTTTGAATACAAATCAAAAACTTGGAAAATAGTGACTTACCTATTGGCATGCCTTGTAAAACACATGGGCATATCCCAAGCCTACTATCCAATATAGATGTATATAAGTGACTTACTACTCCATTTACAAAATGGTATTAGCGCTAGCTTAATAACACTAAACCACTGTCTTATTTATATATTTTTAGAGTTGTAGCGAAAATCCCTGAGACTCAGCACCCGGGCTACAGACGGTTTAACGCACTTTCAGCTCATTAAAACAAAATAAAAAATGAAAGAATACAACAAGCATTACAACAATTACAAAAAGAACAACGACCAGACGCTTTTACACGGCACATCTGCCCATACAGGTTAAGCCACGCTAAAACAGTAGACAAAAAACCCAATATCAGTCACTTAAGTTTAAAACAAAAAGACAAACAAGAGTATTTCAAGCATAAACTTGTATAAAACCTAATCATCCAATACAACCATTTATCAAAAAAATACTTGGTATTCGCGATTATTTTTCGAAAAAATGTAATTTATTACGTATGCTTTCATGTATCATTACAGAAAATTTTGTACCCTTAATCCAGAAAAAGCGTGGTGAATAACGATGGCACAACAAGACAGCAATGCTCTGAACAATTCATATGATGATAACGCAATCCAGGATCGTTCAATTGTTGAAGAATTAGCTGATGCAAAGAAAGAAATCAACGATCTGAAAATGCAGATTATGTGGATGGAACGTCATTACGAATAATAGTTTACGGCTAACGGCATTGATCCGCTGATAGCAGAAAAGGAACGGGTTTTAGATAATTAAACAAATTAGCTTCAAACACCGTTTGCGCATGATTCGATGTGTATTTAAACACGAGGAATCGCAATTTGTTAACAGCAGCCGGTATATAAAAAGTAACTGAGTGGCAGCTAGTACGCATTAGCTGCCTGTAAGTTACGACCTGAATCTACACGTTCATCCTAACTCTGCTTGCCATGTCGGACTGATGTAATTATGTGTCGTTTGGTGTGTACCTGTCTGGTTGCATCTCTCTCCCTTCAAAAATAGACGAACGATCACACCGGTGTTGTCGAAGTTCATATAGACGAAAATTCAGGTATGACAGTGCACTATGCTTGTTTTCGTTTCGCTTTCATAAACAAATAGAGGTAAGAAGCCATTGCGCCGGTGCTGTAGGACAATACGAGCATGCCGTATTCGTTATTTGCAGTGAAAAATAACGACAGACCGATAAAAAACGCAACAAGAAATAGCCAGACCGTTCCTTCAGCCTGAGCATTCTCATCACCAAACATATATTCCATGAAAGGACAAACTACACCACAAAGGAAGCCCAAGGTAAATTCAGACTCAGGGAACAGAGGTTCAAGACCAAAGGCAATCAGCAGGGATATAAGCAGTGCAACACGACTACGGGTGTAGTGACTCCACATCCTAAGTAATTAGCAAGACCAACAATATTCACTGGCTGCCAGACTGCCGTCGTTGTTCTTGTCCCAGGCTTTCCGTCCGTCACTGAATATATACAGGTTACCATCGCCAGATTGAGCGGTACCACTTACAGGTATGGCGCGCAGTTCAAAACTATTGCCATCTGTACTGACACTGGTAATCGACAGGGTGTACTTTTTATCTGAAGCGGGTTCAGTAGAGGGTGAGTGGGTAGCATAAATGGCTGGCGCGCCTGTATTCCCCCCCCCACTGGCTGCACCATTGTAGCTGAATGTCGTGGCGTAATGTCGCTCCATTGCTGCAGCCAGGCTCATTAAGTCAGCTTTGGCAGTACCGCGATTTGTGCTAACCATCATTGATTGGTAAGACGGGTAACCCACCGCGGCAATAATGCCCACAATGACAACAGCAATCATTAACTCGATTAAGGTAAACGCGTTTTGGCGTTTCATATTATTGCTCCACTTCCGTCGACCAACTGCCTCGCATGACGCGTTGGTACCGACCAAATATATTCTGACTCAAACATTCGAATGCAGAGGTACAGGCTTCTTCATTCCCCTGATCATCAATAGGTACCACTGCCGATACGCACTCTGTCCCCAAGCATATAGTGGGATTAGACGCGTCTTCAATCAATATTTTAGTATCAGGAGCGATACCCGTTTGAGTCAATGTAGCAAATCGATCGTCATTAGTAAGGTCGCCGTCAGCGTTTAAGTCCCCCGCCGCGTTTCCATCCAACAAATTAACCAGGTATGCACGGCTGTTACCGGCAGGTGGCGCACAGGCGCTGGTGCTGCTGGCTGCTGGTACATAGGTGGTAAAGAAGACTTTGTAGTTCACGATAACCGGCGACGATAAGACTTTCTCACCTGACGTTTGAAGCTGCAGGAACCATCCTTGTTTAGACGCATAATCGCTAATGGCAACACTACGCGTCGCGTCATCACTTGCGGTCAGGGCATGACTGGTGGCATCAAATAAATCGCTTTCGGTTATCGTACTGGGGAACGTAAACTTGCCACTCGTATCCAGCGTAAATACGCCAGTGTCCTTGATCATATAGAATCGGTCGTTAACTACCTGATCCAAAGGATTCGCACGCCAGCCGCTGCCAACCACAACGGCATAAAAGTTCTGACTACCCAACGTGACTTCAGATACGTCAACGCCGTAATAGAAATGGCGATTGTCACCATTTGAGGTTCCAGCCAGATCTGCAATCCGTTGCCCTTTTATGAAATCGCTGCCTGACTTTCCGTTATAAACGTCGAACCGGAAAATCTGTCCGCCCATATCTGTCGCATACAGGTGGTCGGCAAGACCGTCATTATCGCGGTCAATTGCCGCAATATGGCCGGGAATGGAGTACATCATTTCGGTAAGATTTAAGTCAGCACCAGCGTTTGATGCTTCCCACAGTAAGGCACCAGTATCTGCATTAAAGATCATTACCGTATTACCCACGGTGTCAGGCGTCCGTGTTGGGTGTGTATCTTGTCCAACATCGTAACCACCGCCAACGACCATCACATTGTAAACTGAGCCACCTATATTCATTTTTGTAATGATGGGGCGGGACCAGGTCTGCCCAAGATTCTCTAGACCGGTACTGCCTCCTTCGATGGTAAATACCAGGCTTGGCGACGTCTTCGATGTAATATCGAACACATAATAATTTCGCCCGCCGCGGCGCATACCCACATAAAGGTATTTTTTATTATTAAATTCACGCAACACCATGTGACCATCGAGTCCGTAGATATGCTGATAGCTTGATGCATCCTGGTAAAAGTCTTTTGCGTTGGCCAGCATGTCTTTTGGCGCTACCGCAAAATACTCATAGCCCGTATCTGCGTCAAAGGCATGCAGATAGCCATGATTAGTGGCAATGTAGATAACGGAATCATTGGTACCATAGTTCACGATGACCGGCTGTGAGTGAATAGGATCGCCCATTTGTAATCGCGCCTCAGTCAGATCTCCATCGCCGTCATAGTCGCGTAAATCTATGCCTCTGCTCCACTGTAAAAGTTGCGTTCTAAGGCCGCTAGGATCACTCTCAGTATCCGTATCCATATCGGCCGTTGAAATGGCCGAGTTGTTTTCGTGAACCTGGTTGCTACTTTGAATGATGCTACCGGGACCATCAAAAAAGTAGATATTTCGACTACCATAAAGCAACGAGGCGGCCCCACCTTCACGGACATCTGCGCCATCCAGCGTCGGTGACCAGTAACTGTGTGAGCTGTCGGCAAAAAAGCCGGTGTTTTCATCAATGGCCACTAATCCGTTTTGATCGAACACCTGGTCACCCGAGATACGGTATTTCTTCAGGTTGCCAGGCCAAAGCGTTCCCTCTGCAGGCTTAAATAACGCATAATACAATTCGTCCTGGTGAGTCAGACGGTTTAGCTGGTTTACCGCCACACCAGGAGAAACGAACGTGGCATTAACGTCTTTAACGGAACGCAAAATCGTCTGGAAAGCGGTTAATAGATCTGTACTGTTGCTGGCAGTATAAAAACCACCACCACTGTTTAGTGCTAACCGGTACAAGAAGTTATTCGCCGTATTATTTGCAGCGAACCCAATGGTGTGTGTAGTGACTTTTGAATTTATCACTGAACTTGCCGACTTACTAATGTTGGACACTAGGTCCAACCCACACAACTCTCCTGAGCTGGCAGACTGACAAGATGAACTCAATAAGCTCTGAATCTTTGACGCGCTGTGATTACTGTTAGCTTCGCCGTCTGATAACAACACGATATGATTGTTAGTTTGACACTGTAAGTCCTGAACAGGGCTGATATAGGTGGCAGGAGCTGGTATATATTCGCCAACACACGCGCTGTCCCCCAGGTTTGCATCGGTACAACCATACGGCTGTACAGCATCACTGCCGGTATAGGAGTCTCTATGACTGACCCGAGTATTTCGTCTCACTGTTGACGATGTATCTGAGCGTCCACGAGAGAGCCCGTAATCGACATTCATACCGCCATAATATAGTGACGCTTCGTACAGGGTATCAACAATCGGTGTATACCCACTGGCAGCCAAATCGTCCACTTTACTGATTAATAAATCCCGAACCGTCAATGAACTTCCCGCCTGAGCGTTGCCACTGAATTCAACGAAAAGTCTCGGCGCCTGGGATGGTTTGCCCGTATAAGAATAGGCACCACGAATGTCCGTAAAGTTACTCAGCACAAAGCCAACAGCATTCCCTGCCTGCCAGCCCCCACGCCCGACAATGGCATTTAAAATACTGCTTATGTCGACCGTTTGATAACTGCGATTACGACGGAATTTAGGCATACTCCAGGTGACACCCGCCGTCTTTGCTACGTTCTGGAGGTCATTTTTGCTATGAGATCGGAAATTACTGATGTCATCCGCATCGATCCCCTGTATTAACATGGATGCCCCGCTACCATAATCTGAATCGTAAGCGGTAAACTCCAGGTACGCAGAGGAAATTGTTGCGCCCTGAGGAATATTTAATTCTTCAAAACGCAGCCCTATAAAGTTGTTAGCGTCACTACGGAACGTTAATTCCTTTCCGGTTGATTCATTGCCCTTAGTATTCTCTTCTACGTTGTCATATTGATCAGTTATCTGATACTGGGAGCTGTCGGCTATACACCCGGTGGCAGTCGCTTGATCGTACTCAATAATCAACTGCGGCGCATTCCCCGTTCCATCATCATAACCAATAACCTTACGTGAGCTGGCCGTGCTATTGCCCTGGGCATTTAACAATAACGTTAATGCGTTTCCACCACACCAGGTAGATAAGTCGATAACCTCCTGAATGACTGGCGTGATATCAGGAGAACTGACTTCTTCGCCATAAGATGGGAATTCGTTTCCCGTACTCCAGTCTACTGAAGCAGTGGTTTGTGTTTTGGACGTAATAGCGCTACTACCCGTTGTAAGTGCAGAAGAGTTTCCGATGCTTTCTCCGGCAATGGTAATAGTGGTATCCGCAATGTTATAAGCCGCAGAAGTGAACTTCAGATACGCGGAAGTGATAACCGCCCCTTGTGGGATATTCAGGGATTCAAATCGAAATGCTGAGGTTACCGGCGAAGTGGAATAACTGATCACCACCTGATTGGAGGTGGTATTTACACTCGAGCTCATTTCATATCCATCATTCTGTGAGCTCTGAGTAGATGTACTCATTTGCACATCGACCGTCTGGTTAATATTCGTCACAGGATAGAGGATCGGGCCGCCGTAACCCGAAAAACGCATTAGGCCTGCATTAATATTCGTTGCCCCTGACAGTGCGGCTTTCAGGGCATTTTGCACCCTTAGCATACGTGATTCAGAGCCTCCATCCATTGACCCCATACTGCCCGAGGTATCCATAATAAACAGTACATTTGGATTGTAAGTTTGCGCACTGCTTGACGTCCCAATAAAAATATCCAGGTCGTCTGCTACCGCGACATTAAGAAACGTAATTAAAGAAAAGCTGCACAACCAGCTAAAACGACGAAATTTCATTACTGAGCCTCCGTTGAAGGGCCAAATACTGCAACAGTCAGCGTGTTTGCTTTAGTAACCCGCTTTCCTTCAATTTGACCGCAACCTCGAATAACAAATACGTGGCAGCGCAATCCTCCGCTACCAATAACATTACTGGAACCCCGACATGGACGTTCAATAACAAATGCAGTTCTGGACCAGCTGTCTACATCAGGTTGTGAATGGAACTGACCCGTTGAAGTATGTTGCTGCCCTTTAGACAAACCGCTGGCCGTCAACTGCCTGTTTGTCCAATCAGCACTGTTCGCACAAGCCAGGTCCGAATTCGCCGGATCAAACTGATTCCCCTGTCGGGCGGCGGTAAGTGGGTCATCGATGAGATCATCTGTTAATATAGTGTCGTCTTCCGATTCAAAGATGACACCCGCAATAGCCGCTTCTGCAGCATCAAAAGCCAATCCCTGTGCCTGCACCGAACTTGCCATCTTGGTTTGACTTACACTGCTGCTCACCGCAGCCACACCTAACAAGGTAACGCACAATAAAAAAACCAGAGCGATAACCAAAACCACGCCTTGTTGCGACTTCATAACGCAGCACTCCCCACGTAATTCAGGCTGTTTCGCAATGCCACAGACACAGCAAAAACCTGATAATAATGTTTAACATCAAGCGTTAATGGCGCTTCCGAGAGTAACCGAACCTGATTGGTTGCCGTATTCTGAATATTTGTCGGGTCGCTTTTCAGCAATAATTCAATGCGAACACTCACGACTTGTTGGTTGGCAAGCCGTGCGGCGGCAAGTTGACTGGCATCGACAAACCGGACGACCTGACTGTTGTTGTTATTTACGTCTTCAGACAAGCCGTATTCCACCTGAAAACTTGCGACATTATCGAGAATGACGACTTCACTGCTTGGCGTACTATTTCCCACCAGGCCTCGCAAATAGCGACCGCTGTAGCCAATACATTTAAGCTGGTCCCCATCGACAAAATAGCGGTTAACCACATGCATTTCCTGGGGTGCGACCAAACTAAACTTATTGCCGGTGCAGTCTTCACCAGCGAGTAAATTAACGACAATCTCATCACTATTTGTTGTGCTGCCCTCGCTGCTACCGACCGTTGCCTGAGCATTGTAATCACCGGGCAATGCAATTGGCTGACTTTGAACAAAACTGGCTTCCAGCAACAAATCTACCGAATTGTCTACACTGGACACGGTGGTGTCGTACCGGCCCGCTTCCATTAACTCTTCTTGCAAACGCATGGATATATAGCGGCCGGATTCTTGTACTCCAGCAATCGCCTGATTTAACGTATTGGTTGCGCGGGTGCTCACTAGCACCTGAATAACACCGACGGTTAACACCAACCCCAGTAGCATGGAGATCATTAACTCGACTAAGGAAAAACCTGACTGTGCTTTCACAGTGTGATCTCCTTGATGACACACGCCCTATTGGTACTGCCGGTAATAGCACACCGGGAGTCAGCCTGAACACTGTTTCCGGTACTGGATTTCACCGGCCAGCTCACGGATATACTAATCAGGGAGCCAGAAGAACATAACTTAGCATCACCTGTATCGCGGTCGTTGCAAGTCACACTCAGCCACATATTCGGATTGCTACGCACAGCCTGGCAGCTGGCTTCCCAGCCAGTAAAAGAGGCCAGATCGTTGACGGAGCACTGGGCTCCTCTGCAGTTTGGGATACCTGCCGGTAACGTAAGACATAAACACTGATAATTGTCGGTGCTGGCGCTACACGTCACATTCTGAAAGTTGTAAACATTGTCGTTCAGAAATGCATCGTCAATTTCCCAACCATCGTCGGTAGTGGATGGCTCAGCTACCGCAACAAGTTGTTCAGCGACATAGCGGGCAACCAGTTCCCCCTGACTCCGGCTAACAGACTGCACATTGTTGAATGTGCCGGTAAACTGCAATGACGCCACACCCAGCAATCCCACTGACAGCACGAAGAGACTCACTAGAATCTCCATCATACCGACACCGGTTTGGGTTGCTGGACGTTGTCTTATCATTTCTGATACCTGTTGTGTTCTGCCTGACCGCATTTTAATTAGCCTGCATTCGCGCTGTACCGACATGGATGTCCTGCTTAGCGTCAAAACATGCACCATTACGTACTAGCATAGTAGATAAATTCGCCGAAAATTGCATGGGATTAGGGTAGCTGTGCAGGCTGTTTCGTATAAGTTTGAATAACTGTCTTCAATTCGTTCAAAACCTGTACCCATGTATAGCTGTGTTATCGGAAGCGCATAGGTATTGTTTAGCTTCAACAGCAAGCAAGGGATCATTATGCAACAAACAGAAGCTGGCAGGTCGCTGATTGAGCTGCTGATATGCCTGACTGTTCTATCGATTCTACTTGTCAAAGGTGTAAGTAGCTATGCGTCAATGCAAAAACGCCAGCATCTGATTGGAGCAGCCCAGGACAGCTATTTTTTTCTGCAGCGAGCAAGAAGTGAGTCCATTCGCAATAACAGAACGATTTATGTTGTCATCCAACCATTAGGAGCTAGTTGCCTCGGGCTAAGTGAGCAACCCGGTTGCCAGTGTAATACCAGCCAAAGTTGCGTTATCGACCAACAACAAAACGTGCTTTACTATTCAGCATACCCGAGTGTCACCTTAACTAAGGTGTCCTTCGGTAACCCACCCCAAAGTCGCTTTTTACCGCCGCGGGGGATGGCAACCGGATTTGCAGGTAGCCTGCAACTTACCAACGGCGAGCACACCTTGAAAGTTCTGCTAAGTAATATGGGCAGAGTTCGTATTTGCACAACAACACCGCCCTTTTCCCCTTTTAAAAGCTGTTAGCGATGAAAGTGGATCGCAATCATATCCAGAACTGATACTATGTGCGCCACCTTTGCCGCCGATGTCTATACTCAAAATAGCAGACGTTTGCGCCTTTTATTATCCGGAATCACTATGGCACTCAAAGCGACCATTTTTAAAGCTGATATATCCATATCGGATATGGACCGCAATTATTATAACGATCACAATTTAACGATTGCCCGACATCCCTCAGAAAACGATGCCCGCATGATGTTGCGTATTATTGCGTTCATTGTTAACGCCCACGAGCGGTTACAATTTACCAAGGGGTTGTCTGACGACGACGTACCGGACCTTTGGCAAAAAAGCTTCAGTGATGAAATTGAACTATGGATTGAGCTCGGTCAGCCTTCTGAACAGCGCATTAAAAAAGGCTGCAATCAAAGCCAACAGATGATGATTTATGCCTATGCCGATAACAGCTTTGATGCCTGGTGGAAGAAAGAACAATCAAAGTTGCAGACCAGAAACAACCTTTCAGTCTTCACTCTGCCAGCTGAACTTGCCGATTCCCTTGAAAGTGTGGTTCAACGTTCAATGCAAATTCAGGTCACCATTCAGGACGGGCAAATGTGGTTGACGGTGGAAGGTCCTGATGTCACTGAAAGCTTAGAGGTTGCCATTGAAAAGTGGCTATAAATGATGTCTCTCGTTATTAACTACTGTCGGGACATGAATCTGTTACATCGAATCAATTAGACGCTACTGAAAGCCCAACATAGGGAATAGGTGCAACATAGGGGTTTAGCGCAACCCCGGCTCTGGCGGCCAAAATCGGGGCAATCACACCTTCAGCTGTAACTGTGTTTAGTCTGCCATGAAAGTTAGTCCAGCTCACCGTCACGACGACATGTTTAGCTTGAACAGATAGCGGAAGCGATCGTTGAGTAAGGGAAAGCTGACTGCGTGTTTGCCAACTGTCTGGCTGACCGTCACCGCTGGTATCAACGAAGAAGAGAGCCGTTGACTGCCAGGAACGTTGAAACCTGACCGAGGTTACTGCACTCACGGGATAAACGATTTGTCCGCCGTTCATCTGCCCGCCTTTATTTGACGCAATACTCCGGAAGTCATCAGTGGCCGACGTCGGTGACGTCAGCCACTGAAAGTTCGCCAGATCGTCCAGTTTTTCCTGTGCAAGAAAACGAGCATGTGTCCGCAATGTCTGCTGCTCATTCATATGTACAAGATGGGTTTGCAACGTGATCAACCCTGCCCCTGACAGAGCAACCAATGATGTCGCAATAAGCAATTCTACGAAAGAAAAGCCTCGCATATCTTGTCCTCAGAAATCCCGCCAGCTACCCGGAATAACGGTCGCTCGGGTAAATGGCTTTTGTTGCAAATTGTTCAGCGCGTTTTTATCGTAAATTACCGTCGTTTTTGTACTTGCTGTATCGACTAATTGATTAGCCACCAATGCACCGTGGATGACAGCACTGTTATTTGAGGAAATATGGAACGGCCCATTTTTCGCTGTTGTAACGGCCCAAAACACCAATCCATGAATTGAGACACCAGCCTGAAGTGTCAGGCTACCATTTACAACAACCAGCAACACAGGCTCAGCCGAGCTTCCCAGAGTGACACCCGGCGCAACGACGCAATCGCCGTGTACCCAAATGAAACCTGAAGTTTGGGAAGATAGCGAAGAGCAATCAGAGGTTCTTATATTGGCCTCTTGCTCCAACACTGCTACATCACTGGCGTTTAGATTAAACACATAGAGCCACAAGTCCGCAGGAAACGTTTTGTTGTTATCCAGGACGTCACTGCCAAATACTCCCGAATGACTCAGCGTATTAATCCCACATCCAGTTAGGCTGATCTGGCCAGGATGACATGTTTCCAAGCCTATGGACCGGCTCACAATAGGCGCAGTCCAAAGTGCCAGCGCTTTCCCCTGCCCGAGTCCATCATTGTTAACTCCGACAACGAAATGACTGCTCTGGGTCATCCCGGCAGACAAAGAAGTGAGTCCTCCACCAATCATGACAGGTGCCGGAGGTACACGTGCAACAATGGGGTAAATCACCGCACTCGCTACCACGTTTGCGTGGGTCAACCCGTCTGAAGTGGTGCCTTTCGAGCTTATTGATATAACGCGCTGCAGTGATGTTCCCGCAGGTACTGGCTTGTCGGTTGTCTGCACCACGAAATGACTGCCAGATGAAAGCGTCCCTCCTGTTCCGGTAGATGACCAGTCCGGTTTTGCCTGCAAGGTTGCCAGTGTATGATTAAGCCCCTTGTTGGCTGCATTCAGCGCAAGTTTTCGACTCTGCACATTGTTGAGTATTTGTAACTCTATGGACTTCACTCTGCTGACATAAGCGGTAACCAGTGCGGCCAGTATAAGTAAAAGCAGTACTGCGCTGAGCAGCGCCATCCCCGAACTTTTAAATTGCAGATGGCTACCCCACATGATTTCTCACCAGCACCGTTTTAATGTAGGTTTGCGATAGTCCGGAATTGGCTTTTAAGTGCCCTGATAGTCGAATTGCAATGCGGGTAACGGGCACCCCGTTATGATTCACTGTGGTAGGTTGAAAAGACAGTTCAGTGACAACGACAACATCGTTATCGGTTATATCTTCCCATCCTTTGGTTTGACAACCAGCGCCGACCTTACGCACTTCTATGGTTTTGTTTTGCAGCCGGTAACCAAACAGTTCGTTCGGATATTGTGTGTCCAGCACGCCATTGCTGTTTGCATCATAACGAAAAGTGACACAGGAGTTAGCGGGCTCGCCTGAATAGGCACCAAATAACAAGTGTTGGCTGAAAGCACTGCCAACCGCGCCGGGTTGTAATATCTGCTGCGTATTGCCGTTATAGCCTGCTCGCTGGAGATCAGATTGTATCAAGGCAAAAACATTGCCCAACTCTTCCGTCAGCCGCGCGTTATTGAGCAGGTGATTATTCAGACTGACTGAACCTGCTACCAAACTGGTAAGCGCAAGCATTGCCCCACTGCCAAGCCCCAACACGATAATGAGCTCGGGTAAGGCCATTCCCTGCCAATGTCGTCTCATATCGTCATTCGCTCAGTTATCCCTTCATGACGTCAGTTTGCACCACGCGATACCTGAGCAACACTGTCCCTGTTGCCGGTTTTTCGAAAGCCCGACCAAAGGACGTTGGATACCCTGGTGCATTTGGCTAGTCTTGAGACCCTGACTGACAAAGGATTGATGGGATGAGACACGACACGCAAACAGGGTTTACGTTACTGGAATTAATGATAGGACTGCTTATTATCGGTATTCTGAGTGCCGTCGCGATGCCTGTCTATCAGGAGCAAATTCGAAAGGTACGCAGGGATGCAGTAAAAATGCAGTTGTTGAGTTTACATATCGACCAGCAGGCATATCGCCTTCAAAACCCCACGTTTGCCACTGGTCAGAAACTGGTCTTGCCGTTGTCGGACTTCTATCAGTTCTCGGTGGCGAATGTGTCTTCACAAACCTTTGTTCTTACCGCAAAGGCACTCGGCACGCAAAAACAGGACAAGGGATGTGTAAGCTTAACCATCGATCAGTCGATGACTCGTCAACCCAGCGGTTGCTGGTGAATGTAGTTTTAGGAAGGTTGTAAAGCAAAACAGGTTAGCGAGTTAGCTAACCTGTTTGATACGCAGTTCTTTCGGTACCGCAAATTCAATGTTTTCTTCGCGGCCCGGGCGCTCAGACGCCGTTACGGCTCCCCAGTCCAGCAAACGCTGAATAACGCGTTTTACCAATACTTCAGGGGCTGATGCACCGGCAGTGACACCAATGTGCTCCACGCCGTCCAGCCACTCTTTCTGAATACAAGCTTCATCTGCAATCAAATAGGCCTTTGCACCGATTTTCTCTGCCAACTCACGCAATCGATTAGAGTTTGAGCTGTTTTGTGCGCCAACCACCAATAACACCTGACAATCCTGAGCCAGTTCACGAACCGCATCCTGACGATTTTGTGTGGCATAACAGATATCGTCTTTGCGTGGCCCTTCAATTTTCGGGAAACGCTGACGTAGCGCATCGATAACGTCTGCGGTATCGTCTACCGACAGCGTTGTCTGACTGCAGTAGTAAAGTGCATTGGGATTTTTTACTTCCAGCGTGGCTACATCGTCGCTGGACTCAACCAAATAAATGCCGCCTTCCGGATTGTCGTACTGACCCATTGTGCCTTCCACTTCCGGGTGACCAGCGTGACCAATCAGAATACACTCGGTACCCCGTTTACTGGCACGGGTGACTTCTAAATGCACTTTTGTGACCAACGGACAGGTAGCATCAAAGACTTTTAAGCCACGACGCTCTGCTTCTTTGCGCACTGCCTGAGACACACCGTGCGCAGAAAAAATGACGATGTTGTCATCTGGCACTTCGGTAAGCTCATCGACGAATATCGCGCCGCGTTCTTTCAGGCCATCAACCACAAACCGGTTGTGGACCACTTCATGACGCACATAAATCGGTGGCTGAAAGATTTCCAGCGCGCGCTCAACAATGGTTATGGCTCGGTCAACACCGGCACAAAAACCTCGCGGATTAGCTAAGTGAATTTGCATACCACAGGCTCCTTGGCTTATGCGTTGATCACGTCAATGATTTCAACATCAAACACCACGGTTTGTCCAGCAAGAGGATGATTAAAGTCCACTGTGACTGAATCACCTGCCACACTGCGTACAATACCGGGCACTTCGCTGCCGTCGGGTTGTGCAAACGCAATAATAGTGCCGGGTTCAATGGCCATCTCGCCACTGAAACGACTCCGGTCCATATGATGAATGTTGTCTGGGTTTGACTGTCCGAATGCGTCATCCGGGCCCAGCTCAAAGGACTTTTTATCACCAGCTTTCAAACCCAGCAAACAGGCTTCAAAGTTCGGTGTTAAGCTGCCGTCGCCCATAACTAATTTTGCGGGCTTCTTATTAACTCGCGTACTGTCTGCCGCGGAGCCGTCTGATAACTTCAGGTCAAAATGCATAATAACCTGACTGCTTGGGCCAATGACCGGTAAGGCTTGTTCGCTCACGGTTTATTTCTCACTTGCTGATTGGGTTGTCGTATCGCTGGTGCTGTCTGATTTGTTCGTTAACATGTCCCAAATCAATAATGCTGCACCAACGAAGATTGCGCTGTCGGCTAAATTAAATGCCGGCCAGTGCCAATCATTTACGTAAAAATCCAGAAAATCGATGACATAGCCATGCACAATACGGTCATAAACATTACCGATCGCACCGCCTAAAATGAAACTAAAGGCCACCGGCAGCAGCTTTTGTTGCTTGGGCGTTTGCTTTAACCACCACAAGATCACCGCACTGACGGCAATGGCGATGGCAGTGAAAAACCAGCGCTGCCAGCCACCTGCGCCATGCAGGAAACTAAATGCCGCACCGTAGTTATGCACGTAGGTGAAGTTGAAGAACGGCATTACCTGAATAGACTCATACAAGTCCATTTTGGCCATTACCTCGTATTTACTCCACAGATCCAGCAGCACAGTAACAGCACTGATCCAAAGAAAACGCAGCCCGGTTTGGCTTACCACATTAAGCATAGTGACGTACTTCTCCGTCGCCATCTACGTTCGTCACACAGCGGCCACACAGCTCATCGTGACCTGCATGTGAGCCTACATCTTCACGGTGGTGCCAGCAGCGAACACATTTTTCGCCAGCCGTTTTGGCCACACTGACAAACAAACCAGACACATCGGTCTTCTCAGCGTCGTTAGTTTTTTCTGTAGAAGCTTTCACTGTCGCGCCCGAGGTGATTAAAACGAAACGCAGTTCATCACCTAACAGGTCCAACTGCGTTTTTAATGCTTCATCGGCATACAAGGTAATATCGGCTTCCAGTGAGCCGCCTAGTACCTGTGCTTTACGCGCTTGTTCCAACGCTTGGTTAACCGCATCTTTCACGGCCATGATCTGTTGCCAGAAATCATCGTCCAGTGCGCCGTCCTGAGTAAAGCTGTTGAAGCCGTCATACCAGGTTTCAGTGAACACGAACTTGCCGCGCTCACCCGGCATTTCCTGCCAGATTTCCTGAGCAGTAAAACTGGTGATCGGTGCCATCCAGCGAACCAATGCTTCTGCAATGTGGTACAGCGCTGTTTGGCATGAACGACGCGCAACACTGTCCTGCTTAGCGGTGTACTGTCTGTCTTTGATGATATCCAAATAGAAGCTACCCAGATCAAGCGAACAGAAGTGCGTGAGCTTTTGCGATACCACCAGCAGGTCGTAGCGCTCATAAGCAGCAACCAGCTCTTCCTGTAACTGCTTGGCACGGGTGACCATCCAGCGATCCAGTGCCACCATATCCTGTTCAGCAACTAAGTCAGTAGCAGGGTTAAATCCATTCAGGTTAGCTAGCAGGAAACGGGATGTGTTACGCAAACGGCGATAGTTATCGGCGGCGCGTTTCAAAATTTCATCTGACACCGCGATTTCACCGCGGTAATCCGTAGAGGCAACCCACAAACGCAGGATGTCTGCTCCGAGTTTGTTAGTCACTTCCTGAGGCGCAACCACGTTACCCAAAGACTTGGACATTTTCTTGCCCTGGGCGTCCACGGTAAAACCATGGGTCAGCACTTGCTTGTATGGCGCGTGACCATGCATCGCAGTAGATGTCATTAAAGACGACATAAACCAGCCGCGGTGTTGGTCAGAACCTTCCAGGTACAAATCAGCTGACGCCGGGATATCGTCGCGACAATCCACAACAAAGAAATGTGTCACACCTGAATCGAACCATACGTCCAGCGTGTCAGTTACTTTTTCGTATTGGTCCGCATCACTACCCAGCAACGCCGCATCGTCGATATCCCACCAGGCCTGAATCCCTGAGGTTTCAATGTCCGCCGCAACTTTTTCGATTAGCGCAGAGGTTTCAGGGTGCAGTTCACCCGAAACTTTGTGTACGTAAAGTGGAATTGGCACACCCCAGGTACGCTGACGAGAGATACACCAGTCAGGTCGACCTTCTACCATTTTGCTGATGCGGTTTTCGCCCCACTCCGGGATCCACTGGGTATTGCGAATTTGTTCTAACGACTGCTCGCGTAAACCCAGCTTGTCCATGCTCACAAACCATTGTGGCGTGGCACGGAAAATAATCGGCGTTTTGTGACGCCAGCAGTGCGGATAGCTGTGCTCATAAGCCACATTCAATACCAGATTGCCATGCTCGGCCAGGGTATCGATAACCGACTGGTTCGCTTTAAACACATGCTGACCCGCAAACAGCGGCGTATTTTCTAAATACACCCCGTTGTTGCCAACCGGGTTGTACACTTCAATGTCGTACTGCTTACACACGTTAAAGTCGTCTACACCATGTGCAGGCGCAGTGTGAACACAACCAGTACCTGACTCGGTTGTGACGTGGTCGCCCAGCACGATAAGTGACGTTTTATCCAGGAAAGGATGCTGTAAGCGCGCTTTATCCAGCACACCGCCAATGCACGTTGCTATAACGTTAAACGCTTCACTGCCGTAACGTTTGGCACAACTTTCTGCCAGGTCACTGGCTACAATCAACCAGTCAGACGCGCCTTCCAGCGCGATAAGCGCATACTCTAACTCTGGGTGCAGACTCACGGCCAGGTTGGCAGGCAAGGTCCAAGGGGTTGTTGTCCAGATAACAACGCCGGTGTTGTGCGCTTTTAAATCGTCTTCGCTAACGCCGAAGGCTTTAGCAAACACGTCGACGTCTGCCAACGGAAATTTCACATCGATGGCGGGCGACGTTTTGTCTTTGTACTCAACTTCCGCTTCAGCCAGGGCTGAGCCACAGTCGGTACACCAGTGAACCGGCTTAAAGCCTTTTTCCAGGTGACCGGCTTCAATGATTTTGCCCAGTGCGCGAACAATATTGGCTTCTGACGCGAAATCCATCGTTTTGTATGGCTTATCCCACTCGCCCAGTACACCCAGACGTTTAAAGTCTGCCATCTGGCCATCGATTTGCTTTTGCGCGTAGTCGCGGCACTTCTGGCGAAACTCTGCGGCACTGACCTTCACACCAGGTTTGCCGACTTTCTTCTCTACCATCAGTTCGATAGGCAGGCCGTGACAGTCCCATCCCGGCACATAAGGCGCATCGAAGTCAGACAGAGTTTTTGACTTAACAATAATGTCTTTGAGGATCTTATTCACCGCGTGACCAATGTGAATATTTCCATTGGCATACGGGGGGCCGTCGTGCAGCACAAAAGGCGTTTTACCGGCTTTGGCTTCACGAATTTGCTTATACAAACCTTGCTTTTCCCAGCTTTTCAGCATTTGGGGTTCACGTTGGGCAAGGTTTCCACGCATCGGAAACTGAGTTTCCGGCAAATTCAGTGTGGCTTTATAATCACTCATAGCGTTTGTTATTTCCGTCCGCGTTATCGGGAGGTTCCCGTTTCAGACCTTTACAGGTCGGTATTCATATTCAAAATCCGCTGTGCCTGGGCAACATCGCGGGCAATCTGTTGTTGTAGTGCTGACAATCCGTCGAACCGTTGTTCATCACGGATTTTTTCTACCGGCACTACCGTAATTCGCTGACCATACAAATGGCCTTCAAAATTAAAAATATGCACTTCCAGTTGCTTGCGCTGTCCGTTTACCGTGGGGCGAGAACCAATATTAGCCACCCCCGTATACGCTTCCCCGGCAATGTTCAGCTTTACAGCAAACACGCCTGTTATGGGGGTTTGACAACGGTTTAACAAGACATTGGCGGTTGGAAAGCCGATAGTTCGGCCTTTCTTTTCGCCATGTACCACGCGCCCACTGATAAAAAACGGGCGGCCTAACATCTCTGCAGCGAGGTCAAAGTCACCGTCGGCTAACGCCTCTCGCACCGCTGTAGAGCTAATTCTGCAGTCCTGCATCCGAAAGCTTTGCGTGCTAACGACATCAAAGTCAAACTCAGCGCCCGCTGCTTGTAGCATGTCGAAATCGCCCTGCCGCGCTTTTCCAAACCGAAAGTCATCGCCTACTACCAGAAATTTCACGCCGAGCTTACCAACCAGCCACTTCTGAATAAATGACTGAGGCGACTGGGCAGCGAACTGGGCATTAAACCGAACACACAACAAGCGATCAACCCCTTGTGCTTTTAACAGTTGGTATTTCTCTGGTAGCGGACTAATTCGAGCGGGGGCAGTATCCGGCGTAAATACTTCTTCAGGATGCGGTTCAAAAACCATTACCGTGGCGGGAAGGCCCAGACGACGTGCCTGCTTGATAACGTTCTTTAACACTGCCTGATGGCCAAGATGAACACCGTCAAATTTTCCAATGGTTAACACACAACCAAAGTGACGGGCATTCACATTATTCAGGCCCCGAATAAGCTCCACGATGCACTACAACCTTACTGATGACTATGCTACAAAGCGGGCGATTATAAACTACCCAGCCCGCAATACCAATCGCTAAGCGGGGTTAAAATTACGGGATTTGAAATGTCGGAAGCGAATCCCCATCATAAACAAGCATCCACCAAACACGGCAACGGCCAGGATTATCGTGAGTGAGAGTGACATTACCTGCTGATTAAATGCCAGAGAGGTAAAAGGTACGTCGAACTGCATCCACAGAATAGTGGCTGCCATCGCCGTCGTTGCTACCAGAACCCGCATCACGAAGCCTCTTGTGAGACGACTGATTTTATAAACGTTCTGACGGTACAATCCGATGTACAGCAATACAGCGTTGAGTGTAGCTGACAGACTCGTCGCAATTGCCAGACCGACGTAGCCGTATGGCAATGCAAAAATTAAATTAAACAGCATGTTTGCAGCCATACACCAAATACCATATTTCACCGGCGTTTTGGTGTCCTGACGGGAGTAATAACCCGGGGCCAGCACTTTCACCAGCATGAAGCTCAACAAGCCAAAAGAGTATGCAGTTAGACTGTAGGATGCCATTCGAGTTGTATCGGCAGTAAATGCCCCACGCTGAAAAATGACAGACAAAATCGGCTCGGCTAACACGCCTAATCCCGTTGCCGCCGGAATGCCCAGCAAACACACCATTCGCACAGCCCAGTCCATGTTCCCGGAAAAACCACTCTCATCTTTACCGACGTGATTGCGCGATAATGTCGGTAAAATAACGGTAGCGATAGCAATGCCGAACAAACCCAGCGGGAATTCTAATAACCGGTCAGAATAGTAGAGCCAGCTGATAGAGCCGGTAACCAGGAAGCTGGCAATGAAGGTATCCAACAACAGGTTTATCTGCCCAACCGACACGCCAAATAATGCCGGAATCATCAGCGTACGCACTTTAACGACGCCAGGATCGTGCCATCCCCACTGGGGTTTAACTAACAATCCGGCGCGGTACAGAAATGGAAGCTGGAAGGCCAGCTGTACAATACCGCCCAGGAATACCCCCCATGCAAGCGCAAATGCAGGTTGTTCCATACCAGGTGCCAGCAACCAAGCACAGGCAATGATACACACGTTCAACAGCACAGGGGTAAACGAGGCGACTGCAAATTTGTTAAGGGTATTTAAGATGGCACCTGACAAGCCCGTTAAAGAAATAAACGCAATATACGGGAAAGTAATCTTGAGCATGGTATTCGCCAACTCAAACTTTTTGCCATCGGGTTCATCGTTTAAATAATCGATAAACCAACCGGTACCAAACAAAGCCGTTAATACAGGAGAAAGCACCACGCCTACAATAGCCGTTACAAATACTATTGCGCCCAGCGTACCCGATACATAAGCGACAAACTGCTTGAGCTTTATCTCGTCTTTTTCTGCGTGTACTTCAGTGAGTACAGGAATAAATGCCTGAGCGAACGCACCTTCTGCAAACAGACGGCGTAGAAAATTGGGAATTTTATTGGCAAAGAAGAATACATCCGCTGCTGCCTCAGCGCCCATTAAGCGCGCTATCACCACATCGCGCACTAAGCCCAGCACACGTGACAATAACGTCATCGTACTTACAATTAAGCCAGACTTGATTAACTTTCTCGACACAGCAGTTCCACTCGGGCTATTTGCCCTAAACCAACAAGTGTCACCATTCTAGCGTAAAGTCAGTAAGTTAAGCTAATGTTCATTAAGTAAACCGACGTTACAGCGGTTCGAACTGTAATGACGTTATCCAGCCTGATCCATTTTGTCGATGAGCATCATGGATAAATTAACAAAGTCTGTCGACGTCACAATGCCAATTACCTGATTCAGCTCGTTAACAACGGGCAGGCAACCGTGTTTATTGCGCAGAAAGAATGGGGCGACATCGCGAATCAATTCATCGGCTTTAACGGTGTCAAAATCCAACACCGCCACTTCCATAATATTGGTCTCTTTTTCATGCTGCTCGAGAGCATCACTACCATACAACACCAACAGACTCATCACTTTGGCAATCAGGCTTTTTTGTGTAACCACGCCAACTATGGACTTGGTGTCCTTATTCACCACGGGAAGATGTCGGATACCACGATGACGGGTAATGTAGTGGGCGTCATGAAGACTATTACCCTCATGGAGTTGAAGTACCGGACAGGTCATAATATCGGCAACAGTATGCATAGCGAGTCCTTACATTGAGATTGTTAACCACCTGGCAAGCCGGGTGATATTACTTCATATCTCACATAGTGTAGTTAAAAGCTGCGTTATAATCTGTGACCTGAATCAATTGGACAGGTTCAGAATAATGCCTGGATTATGTAAAAATTATCGAATAGACATTTGCAGTATTTTCTTTATACAAAACAGCGCTATCTATCCGTGTTAAAAGGGTTTTACTTACCTTGCATTGCGGCTACAATGGCATCCGCCGAATAAATGTCATGCATATTTAAGAAATTGTTTGACAAATAGCCGATAGCTAGGCACAATCCGCACCCTCGTTTTTGACATGAATTTTTTTGGGAGTTACACCTTGGCTAACATTAAGTCTGCTAAGAAACGTGCAATTCAAGCCGAAAAGCGTCGCCAGCATAATGCCAGCCGTCGCTCCATGACTCGTACAAGTTTAAAGAAAGTAGTAGCGGCTATCGCTTCTGGCGATAAAGAAGGTGCTCAGGCTGCACTGTCTGCTGCCACTCCTATCCTTGACAGAATGGCAACTAAAGGTTTGATTCACAAGAATAAAGCTGCTCGTCATAAGAGCCGTCTGGCTGCGCAAATTAAAGCGTTGGGTTAATAACCCTCGAGTTACGAATAGTGATAAAAAGCGCCTGTCGGCGCTTTTTTTATACCTGCAACACGCTACTCCCTGCCTAAGCAATGTCACGTAACGTTCAATAAGTCGTCACTTAAACGTCAAGCAGACGTCACTTAACTGTCAATTGTCGGTTCTATAGTTTTCTGCGAAACCACATTCATTCAGCAGGGTAACGTGATGCCAAAACTCCACTATAGAGCGGTATGGTTGTCTGATATTCATTTAGGCAATAAAGACTGTAAAGCAGAATACCTGCTAGAGTTCCTCCACAACATTTCTGTCGATACCCTTTATCTGGTAGGTGATATTGTGGATATGTGGCAAATGGAAAAGCAATTCCGCTGGCCAGAAGCTCACAACCGCGTTATGCATAAACTCATGCAAATGAGTAATGACGGCACCCGAGTGGTGTATCTACCCGGTAATCACGACGCCCCTATCCAAAAGTATTCAGGCATGGCATTCGGTGATATCGAGATTGAGCGTGAACTGGTGCACATTACCGCTGATGGTAAACAATATCTGGTGCTACATGGTGACCAATTCGACGCGGATGTTACCTTAGGGAAATTCCATGCGTGGATAGGCGATAAAGGTTACGACCTGTTACTGTTCCTGAATCGCTGGTACAACCGATTCCGCGCCTGGCGCAATGCCCATTACTGGTCGCTGGCCGGGTACATCAAGAAGCATATTACCGGTGCCAATAAAGCCATAGAACGCTACCGTGCCGCGGGCTGCGATTACGCAAAAGCCAAAGGGCTGGATGGTATTATTTGTGGTCATATCCACCATCCGGAGTCATTACTGGTAAATGGCATTCATTACATCAATGACGGTGACTGGATAGAGAATTGTTCAGCGTTGGTAGAAGACATGAGTGGAGAATTATCGCTGATCCACTTTAACGAATACCTGAAACAAAAAGCCTCAGTGGCCGTACTTGCCGATTTTGTGAAAGGCGAACAGGCAGCGTAAGCTGTCAAATAAGTGACATACAACTGTGCTTTTTTCGTCACATTTGGTTGCTATCGTGTAGCGAAAATCGCACAAAGTGTACTGAATATGTTTACTGTAGACGGCTTACTCAACGAGTATTATCCGCAGGTTGCAAATAATCGCATCCTGAACAAACCACTGTGTTTTGTACTACGACACCTGTTACACGAAAGGGAGCTCGCAGAATTCGGACGGACGTATCCGCATTATCACGACATCGACTTCGTCGAACAGGTGTTAGAGTATTTTAATGTGAGTACTTCCATTCGTGATAACGAACGAGAGCGAATTCCAAGTGAAGGCAGGGTGGTCATTATTGCAAACCACCCTATCGGCACTATTGACGGACTGGCGTTAATTAAACTTATTTCAGAAATCCGTCATGATCTCAAAGTGGTTGCCAACCAAATGTTGATGACCATTGAGCCGCTGCGGGACATGCTGTTACCCGTCAACAATATGCAAGGTGGAACGCCCAAGCAACACCTTGCTGCGATACATCAGCACCTGGCAGCTGAAGGGGCAATATTGATCTTTCCTGCAGGCGAGGTATCACGCTTACGTCCTCAGGGAGTACGGGATACCCGTTGGCACAGCGGATTTCTTCGCATTGCCCGTCATGCGAAAGCGCCTATTCTACCTATTTTTATTGATGCTAAAAACTCACCACTCTTCTATGGCGTATCGATGATCTACAAGCCCCTGGCTACGGCGCTACTGGTAAAAGAGATGTTCAACCAGCGCCGTAAATCGCTGCCTATGCGCATTGGTGAGGTTATTCCTCATACCAGCTATCAATCGATGTCGATTCCCTTGATTGACCAAATAAAGCTGTTTAAACGTCACCTTTACCGGATAGGTACTGACAAAAAAGGTATTTTTACTACACAGGCGGCCATTGCTATGCCTGAAGACAGAAAAGAACTGTCCCGCGCCATTCGCCAGTGTGAACACCTTGGTCAAACCTCTGATGGCAAGCACATTTATCTGTATCTGCATAAAGGCAGCTCGGTGATCATGCGTGAAATTGGTCGTCTGCGTGAAATTGCCTTCAGAGCAGTAGGAGAAGGTACCTTACAACGTCGCGATATCGATCGTTATGACAATCACTATTATCATTTGATTTTGTGGGATGAAGAAGACCTTGAAGTCGTAGGCGCTTATCGCTTTGGTGATGCACAACGACTGTCACAACCCGATCACCCTACTGGCTTGTATTCAGCGACGTTATTTGATTACGCGAAGGAAAATCCTGCCCTGTTTGAAGAAGGGTTAGAGCTGGGCCGCAGTTTCGTACAGCCGCGTTACTGGGGAAAACGCAGTCTTGACTACCTGTGGTTTGGTATCGGCGCGTTTTTAACCCGTTACCCGCATTACCGTTATTTGTTTGGTCCTGTAAGCCTGAGCAACAGCTATCCCCAACCGGCCAAGCAACTCATTGTTCAGTTCTATCAAACCTATTTCCCAGCAAAGTTTGGGGAAGCCACGGCGAAGATCCCATTTACTGTGCCGAACGAAGCGCTGAAGGAGTTTTCTGGTAATGACTATAAAAAAGAGTTTACCCAGCTAAAGCACTTACTGGCCAATATGGGTGTAAATGTTCCCACACTCTACAAGCAGTATACCGAAGTCTGTGAACACGATGGTGTCGCCTTCCTGGACTTCAACATAGACCCTGACTTTTGTGATTGTATTGACGGTCTGGTCGTCGTCGACACCGAAAAACTGTTACCGAAGAAACGAAAACGCTATTTGCATCCCCATCAACTGGCAGAAAGCGCATAGCAGTAACACGTCAGCAATCACTTTAATGAGTCATTAAATCAGGCAGCCTTGCGCTGCTTTTTTTAATTTCAAGTGCGGTTCAGATCCCAATAATACCTCTCGTTTTGTAGCATCTGAGCCAGTCTGTATGTTATCGATATTTGTCTGAAATCACGATTTGAGTAACGTGAAAAGTAAGCAAGAATTAATACATGCTCACCAAAAGGAATAGCGATGCTGGAACTACGCCCCAATTGTGAATGCTGCGATACCGATTTACCGCCAAACTCAACAACAGCAATGATTTGTAGCTTTGAATGTACGTTTTGCGTTCACTGTGTCGCTGATATTTTGGAAAATGTGTGCCCGAATTGTGGAGGAGGGTTTACTCAAAGACCTGTTCGGCCTGCTGAGGCTCGCAGAGCTGGAGTTAGCCTTACTCACAAGCCCGCATCAACAGTAAGAGTACATACTCAATATTCAGAACAAGCGCTTCGTGAATTTGCCTCGGGCATTAAGCACATCCTGCCTGAAAACAGATAATAATACTGTTGCCGACAGCGGAAGATATAATTTGCTCCATCCGACCTGAAATCCCCTTCAAAATGCCTCAGCGAGGCCACAACAAGGTCTACATCTTTTTGTAGGCTATGAGCATACTTCACTAATAAATATGCATCATGAGCCGTTTTTTCACACTATTAAGCCTGTTAGGGGGCAGCTTCATCATATGGGTAATTTATTTAGCCAATACCGGCTCCCCCAGTTTCTTTTTTGAATTCGTTCGGCGAATTCCCTATGGCGACAAAGTGGGGCATTTTTGCCTTTTTGGTACATTAACCTTATTCATTGTTGCCGCATCAGGCGGCAGAACCTGCAATCTTGTCGGGGTAAACCTGTTTGTTGGCAGCTTACTGGTCGTTGCCTTTGTCACCATGGAGGAGATAAGCCAACTGTTTATTCAAACACGAACGTTTGATGTATACGACTGGCTTGCGGACCTGGCTGGCATTATTATCGCGTCGTGCTTGTATAAAGTGTGTCGCTTACTGCGAACGGCTTCTCCTCCTTGGAATCCATAGCCTTTCAGTTACTTGGATTGCGGGGCACTGTTTGCTTCTTTTCGCTTTGCGGCTTTCATATCTACCACAAATCGGCATAGTGATTAACTTTATAAGACATATCGTTTCTGTACTCACCTCCTGCACAGGGGTTTACGTTGGCACTTATGAAGTATTTGCTAACAATTCAATACGCTACCACAGAGTTAAAGTGGTTATAGTACGCCCTGGTATTCGGTTTAGCTTGAAAACAAGGGATTGAGCATGAGCAGTTCGGCCACCAGTGGAGATACAAATAAACGCTACTATGAGTTGGATTGGCTTCGGGTAATTCTGATCCTGGCCGTTTTCTTACATCACGTATTTATGCCCTTTAATGGTGACGACTGGCATGTCACCAATGCAGACTCCAGTAAATTGTTGGATGATCTTATGGTGTATTTCGAGCAGATCCGACTGCCTGTTTTATTTTTCATTGCCGGGGCAGGAAGTTATCTGCTGTTACAACGAAGTTCAGGCCTGGCTTTTTTGAAGAGTAAAATCTACCGACTGATCGTTCCCTTCTTCATTGGCATGATGCTCATTGTGCCCCCCCAGACGTATTTCGAGCATCCAGAGCAATATAGCTCCTTACTGGATGCGTATAGACAGCGAGTACTGGCCTTTGAACCGAATCATCTGTGGTTCCTTGAGTTTCTTATTGTATTTATGCTGGTTGCCATCCCCATCGGCATCACATTGAGAAGAACGGCAGGGAGCCAGCTTTTAAATTATTTTGAACGATTTGCGCAATACAGGTTGGGCTTATTTTCATTAGTTGTAATCATTGTCGCCGCACGCTGCTGGCTAAAAGCCAACACAAACAGCAATGGGCATGGTATCGATAATCTCGCGCTATCCGCCTTTTACGGCTTATTTTTCCTGTTTGGCATGCTGAGTATAAGCCGCCTGACTATTTGGCATTCTCTCGCACTCCACAGGCGAACGAGCGCCGTCACGCTGGTTGTATGCTCCGTATTGTTTTACGTCTATTACCTTGTAGATTTCAGCGATTACGCTTCTTTGGAGACGCGCTGGACGATTTGGTGGGCAATGTGTAGCCTTGTTTCCTGGTCTGCAATGCTGACCCTTGTCGGCTACGCAAGCGAATATTGTAAATCCTCTCCTCGTTGGCTGCGCGAAGCAAACTCACTTATCTTTCCCTTTTATATTTTGCACCAGACTGTCATCGTTACGTTAGCTTTCTATATTGTGCAGTGGCAAAGCACAATTACGGTTAAGTCGATGGCTTTGCTGTTCTTCTCTTTCGTAATTTGTGTTGTAACCTGCTACGTTATTATTCGTCCATTTAACCTTACCCGCAGACTGTTCGGGGTTAAGCCCATTTCGTCAGGGCGCAATTAGGCAAACACAAATGAAAGTGCTATTGGTTATTTTACTTATGAGTATTCTTACTGGGCAGGTCAACGCAGCGCAGCCAATCCCAAATGTCTTGCAGGTCGACGAACTCACCCCCTCCCCGGTGGCCGGGCTGGAGGTTGTTTCCTGGATAGCAGGACACTGGCGTGGAGAGGCATTTGGCGGCACTGTCGAAGAGGTATGGTCAACGCCCTTGGGAAACTCCATGATGGGCGCATTCAAACTGGTTGTGAAAGACACAGTACAGTTCTATGAACTGGAAACCATTATGTCAGTTGATGACACATTGGTGTTCCGGCTGAAGCATTTCAGCGGTGACCTTACAAGTTGGGAAGAAAAAGACGAGTTTATTGATTTCAGATTGGTGAAGGTAACTGAAAATAACGTGTTCTTTAACGGCCTTACCCTAGAGCGCATTAACGAAAACACCATGAATATTTATGTTGCCATTGAAGAAAGCGGGAAAATAACCGAACATAAGTTTCATTACAAAAGAGTTCGCTCACAGTAATGTCGTGACGTTGCATTCGGGCCTTGGTTTAATCCGGTTCCAAGTGCACCGCGTAATTAGATTACATGGAATAAGGCTGACCAATCACTATGTTAAAAATCATTGTTTTGCTACCTCTCGTACTGAGCCTAATCTGGGTTGGTTACCTGAAATTTAACCAGTATAGCCTGGCGGATGGCAAGCAGGGTTTTAAGTACATATTTATCTTCTCGTCTGTCATCGCGTTGTTTTTCACCTTCATGTACTTTGTGACTCAGCGCTAAATATAAAGATTGCTGGCGTCGCAGACGCCTCAACGTCATCGATTTATTACAGCCCCACCGGTTTTCATTTTAACTAGCATGTAGCCTTCAGCCTAATCTACCCGTTAAAATGACCTCAGTATCTTTATGCATACTCAGCTATCACTCGCATCGTTGAAGGACCAATGTGAAAAATCCCCATAGAGTCGCCTCATTGAGTGCATTTGCTTGTTCAATAATGCTACTTAGCTGTGTCTGGACGATCCTGATTTTTGTCCCTGAATTCTGGCAAAGCCTGGCGGGTAAAATTCGGGTTATAAATGCCCACCCCATACTCGTTAAACTTTGGTATTTCTGTATCTGGATAGTACCCGGCATATTTATCGTGCTTTTTAATTACGCCATGATCAGTGGCAGGGCAAAAAAGGAAAGTTTTTTAAGCTTCGTGGTTGTTGCGAGTTTTGTGGATGCTTTCTATGCTTTTTGTATCGGCGCAATTTCGATATTTTCATCTAACCCTGAAATCATTGCAGGTGTAGCACCAGACAAAGTATCTACTACGAACTTACACTTCTTATTTAATGTACTGTGGCAGTTGAGACTGAGCACCGAACCCTTTTCAGAGAGTTGGATTTTACTGTTTAACCTATGGCTGATTCGTCGAACACGCATTCCCAAAGCCATTCCCTCAGCAGGCATCCTGATGGTGTGTTATTTATATGTATTACTGTTACCTTATTTTACAGACTGGCAATTTGACATGTCGATGATTTACATCCATTTAAAATGCTTGTGGTTCATTGCAATTGGCATTTGGCTCTGGCAGCACCCTCGAACACGGGAACAATAAACCATTACAAACAACAGACATGAAAAAGGCCACCTCAGGGGTGGCCTTCTTTGTTTCTTAACGCTGAGGTTACAGATTAATCTTAACGTCTGCCGCGTTACGCAATGCGTCTATAAACGCCTGGTAACCGGTTTGTGCATTCGCAGTAGCAATCTGCTGAGCCAGCGCCGCGCTATCTTCGTCAGTAAGCGCTTCAGGTTGATTTACTGCAGTTACCTTCACGATACCAACGTCACCGGAACCTAATTCAGCAACATCTATATTGTCTGGAGCTTCGTTACCCAGCGTAAACAGGGTTTCTACTAATGCACGAGGTAGTTCACCGCTATTTCTGGTCAGTGCTTCTTTACTTTCCCATGCCAGTGTTACGTCGCCCAGTTCCAGCGACGGCGTTTCTCCCGCCTTCAGTTGGGCAACAACATTATTTGCCCAATCAAAAGCCGCTTGTTGTGCTTTTTCAGCGCGCAGCTGAGCAAGAATACGAGTACGCACTTCATCCAGCGACTGTGTACGTTGTGGCTCGTGCTCTGCAATGCGAACAACAGCGACGGTTTCGTCGTCCAGTTCGAGCAGCTCACTGTTCAGACCTTCTTCGATGAACGCCGGGTCAAAAATACGACTGGTGACGGCAGGCACGTTAAGTGGTGAAGGCACCATCTGCGCAGTCACCAGACCCGTTTCTTTAACCTGCTGGTTTACTGCACCAGCAACGTCTTCCAGAGTATCTGGTACTTCAAAGGCCAGGTTTGCCATATCGTTTTGTAGTGCATAGAAACGATCCGTGGCTTTGTCTGTTGCTAACTGTGCACGAATCTCTTCACTTACTTCCGCCAGCGGTGTGATTTCTTCTGGTTTCAATTCAGTCAGTTTGATCAAGTGATAACCAAACTCCGTTTCCACTACATCAGAAACATCACCTACACTTGCCAACCCGAAAGCCGCATCATCAAACGCAGGGTCCATCATGCCCTGGGTAATAAAATCCAAATCACCGCCATTTTCTGCCGAAAACGCGTCAGCAGAGTTCTCTACTGCAAGCTCAGCAAAGTCTGCACCATTATTTAACTCGGTAACAAGCGCTTCTGCTTTTGCTCTAGCGGCCGCTTCGTCATCGCCAAACTCTATCAAAATATGCGAAACACGACGCTCTTCAGTGGTTTTGTACAACGCACTGTTTTCTGTGTAGTACTGTTCAACTTCACCTTCTGATACGGTGACATCACCTTTCAGATCGTCAACCGAAAGTACAACGTACGCAACGTTCACCTTTTCCTGGGTATCAAACTGAGCAAGGTTGGATTCGTAGAAGGCATTAACCTCTTCATCCGATAGCTCAACGCCAGGCGCGAACGGCGCAGAATCTACAATCAGATATTCTGCATTGCGGGTTTGTTGTTGAAGTACATTAGCAGTCGTTACTTCAGCCGGCAGCGCGAAGTCACTTGCGCTCACCGCGCGAGCCAGCTGCTCACGAGTCATTTGTTGACGCATGTAGTCGCTAAAACTTGCAGGTTGGAAACCATTCTGACGAAGCAGCATCAAATAACGCTCATTGTCGAAGCTACCCGCGGTTTGAAACTCCGGCATTTGCACAATGGCTTCGCGGATTTGCTTGTCTGAGACACGCAAGCCCAACTCTTCCGCCTTTTGCAAAACAAGGGTATCGGCAATTAAGCGGTCCAATACATTTAGACGAAAATCACGCAGGTAATTTTCATCGCTGAACAAAGCGCCGATGCTCTCACCAAACTGCGCTTCAAGACGCGCTCTTTGAGACTGGTAAGCTCGCTCAACATCTTGTTGGCTAATTTCTTCACCGTTAACTTCTGCCGCGGCCGTGACACCTGACGATGACACATAGCTACTGACGCCTGCAAATACGAAACTCAACACTATCAGGACAATGATCGCCATCGCCCAAGGGCCTTGAGAACCTTCTCTGATTCTTTCTAGCATGACTCGATTCTAACTCCGTTACATACCGCTGCACGAGGCTTCAACAAAATGGTTGTGCCCTCGGCAAAATAAGCCGGGATTATAGCCTAACATTCACCCGGATAGAATGGTGGAACGACATTCCTTGTGTCGATACCAATAAAAAAGGCGATGGAAGTCCATCGCCTTTTCAAAAACTCTGACTGCTTATTAGTTACAAGCGTCTTTCAGTGCTTTACCAGCTTTGAAAGAAGGCACTTTAGCTGCAGCAATTTCGATAGTCTCACCAGTTTGAGGATTACGACCACTACGTGCAGAGCGCTCTCTTACAGAGAAAGTACCGAAACCAACCAGTGCTACTTGATCGCCTTCTTTCAGCGCGTCTGTAACCGCGTCAGTGAAAGCGTCTAATGCACGGCCAGCAGCAGCTTTAGAAATATCTGCACCAGCAGCGATTTTATCGATGAGTTGAGACTTGTTCACAATTAAGATCCCCTTCGTTTGTTATTATGCTCTCGTCCGCAAAAAGATTAATTCATTGCTCAGACGTTATAGCAAGCTTAATCAGTAACATCAAGCCAAGCTTTACAATTTTTTAACTTATTATTGAATCGCTGCCATCCCTTTAGTGACAAGGCTTCAAGCGAATACAGCAGTTAAGGTAACACAACTTTTCGGACTTTGAAGCCCCTAAAGTTAAAAAAAATGACTTTTCACAGGTCATCTGCACACTTTTTGAGCAAATAATACAAAAATGCCGCGCAAGCCTTATAAAGACTGGCGCGGCAAGCATTCTACATGCCTAAGTTTTAGCCGTTTAACGCAACGGGTTGAAAACTCTCAACCGGTTCTTGCAACGCGATATCCAGCACATCGTCTATCCATTGTACCGGATGGATGGCCAAATCTTGTTTTACATTATCCGGGATTTCCTCCAGGTCACGCTCGTTATCTTTTGGAATCACCACCGTTTTGATTCCGCCACGGTGAGCCGCCAGCAGTTTTTCTTTCAATCCACCAATGGCCAGTACTTCACCACGCAGCGTAATTTCACCGGTCATGGCAACATCACACTTCACCGGATTCCCTGTCAAAGACGATACCAGCGCGGTACACATTGCGATACCGGCACTTGGACCGTCTTTTGGCGTGGCCCCCTCTGGTACGTGCACGTGAATATCACGCTTCTCGTAAAAATCACCGTTAATGCGCAGTTTATCCGCCCGAGAACGCACTACCGTCATGGCAGCGTGAATTGACTCCTGCATAACATCGCCCAGTGAACCGGTAGATGTCATTTTACCTTTACCCGGTACAGAGGTTGTTTCGATGGTCAGTAAGTCACCGCCCACCTGTGTCCAGGCCAGGCCAGTTACCTGACCAATTTGATTGTTCTTGTCCGCTTTACCGTAATCAAAGCGCTGAACACCCAGATAGTCCTTCAGGTTGTCCTGGTTGACGACCACTTTCTTAGTCGATTTGTTCAGCAGAATATCTTTCACTGCTTTACGGCACACCTTGGAAATCTCTCGCTCCAATGAACGCACACCGGCTTCGCGGGTGTAGTAACGAATCATACCGATAATGGCGGAGTCTTCGATTTCCAGTTCGTTCTTTTTCAGACCGTTGCGCTCCATTTGCTTACTGATCAAATGGCGCGTAGCGATATTCAGTTTTTCGTCTTCTGTATATCCAGACAAACGAATGACTTCCATCCGGTCGAGTAACGGACCAGGAATATTCATACTGTTTGACGTCGCAACAAACATAACATCAGACAGGTCATAATCCACTTCAAGATAATGATCACTGAAGCTACTGTTTTGTTCCGGGTCCAGCACTTCGAGTAATGCGGAAGCCGGGTCGCCACGCATGTCAGATGACATCTTGTCGATTTCGTCTAACAAGAACAGCGGGTTTTTCACTTCCACTTTGGCCATTTTCTGGATCAGCTTACCCGGCAAAGAGCCAATGTAGGTGCGACGGTGTCCACGGATTTCCGCTTCATCGCGCACACCACCCAGAGCCATGCGCACATACTTGCGGCCTGTGGCTTTGGCAATAGATTGACCCAGTGATGTTTTACCCACACCCGGCGGTCCGACTAAACACAGAATCGGCCCTTTCAGTTTGCGAACACGTTGCTGCACGGCAAGGTATTCGATAATACGTTCTTTGACTTTTTCCAGACCGTAATGGTCGGCATCCAGGATCTCTTCTGCCTTCGCGAGGTTCTTTTTCACCGCAGAACGTTTATGCCACGGCACACTGGTCAGCCAATCGATATAGCTTCTTACCACCGTTGCTTCGGCAGACATTGGCGACATCATTTTCAGCTTTTGCAGCTCAGCCTTGGCTTTTTCTTCAGCCTCGGCGGGCATTTTGGCTTCTTCGATTTTCTTGCTCAGCGCTTCAAACTCATCCGGCGCGTCGTCGAGCTCGCCCAGTTCTTTCTGAATGGCTTTCATTTGCTCGTTCAGATAGTACTCGCGCTGAGACTTCTCCATTTGCTTCTTAACGCGGGTGCGAATTTTCTTTTCGACCTGCAGCAAATCAATTTCGCCTTCCATTAACGCCATCAGATACTCAAGGCGTTCGTTCACGCCACGCATCTCGAGTACTTTTTGCTTCTCTACCAGCTTAAGCGGCATATGCGCAGCCATGGTATCAGCCAGACGTGCAGCATCATCAATGCCGTTGAGTGACGTCAGTACTTCTGGTGGGATCTTTTTATTGAGCTTTACGTAGCCCTCGAACTGCGACACTGCAGAGCGAATCAGTACTTCCTGCTCACTTTCCGGCAACGCTTCGTCATCCAAACGCTCTACACCAGCGACGAAGAAAGGTTCAGTTTGAACGTACTCGCCCACTTCACCACGCACATTACCTTCAACCAACACTTTTACCGTGCCATCAGGTAGTTTAAGCAATTGCAAAATGGTAGCGATAGTGCCCACAGAATAAATGTCACCAGTGTCAGGCTCATCGATACCGGCGTCTTTTTGGGCTACTAAGAAAATTTGTTTATCGCTGTCCATGGCTGCTTCTAAACAGCGGATCGACTTCTCACGTCCAACGAATAAAGGTATGACCATATGGGGGTACACAACCACGTCCCGCAAGGCCAGTACTGGTATTTCAATGCGATTTTCTCGCTCTGATGTCATACTTCTTCTCTGATTATTACTATTGTGTCTTTATATGGGGATGGGCTAACAAAGTTCAATTAACCCGCAGCATATTTCTATAAGGCGTTGTCTTAATCTACTGCAATCCGTTTTGAAAAGCAGTAACTAATCCCTGATATCACAAATAAAAAAAGGCCCGCAGGCCTTTTTAAATAGTTTCATTGAATTATTCGCTGGCGGCTTTTTTGTCCGCACTGTCGTAAATAAGAATGGGGTTGGATTCACCGCGTATCACAGTTTCATCAATCACCACCTTGCTTACGTTCTCCATAGAAGGTAATTCATACATGGTTTCCAGCAGAACAGCTTCTACAATTGAGCGTAATCCACGTGCGCCCGTTTTACGCTGCATGGCCTTTTTCGCAATCGCAAATAAAGCATCTTCGCGGAACTCAAGTTCAGTGTCTTCCATAGCGAATAATGCAGAATACTGTTTAGTAATCGCATTTTTCGGCTCTTTCAGAATCTGAATTAACGCTTCTTCGTTGAGCTCTTCCAGACTGGTCACCACAGGAAGACGTCCGATGAACTCCGGTATCAATCCGTATTTCACCAGATCCTCAGGTTCGACCTGACGGAACAACTCAGAAATCGCCTTTTTGTTTTCCTTGGACTTCACTTCAGCGCCGAAGCCAATGCCGCTGCCACTCGTGGCACGCTGTTCAATAACTTTATCGAGACCCGCAAATGCGCCACCACAAATAAACAGAATCTTAGAGGTATCAACCTGCAGGAATTCCTGTTGTGGGTGTTTACGACCACCTTGTGGCGGTACAGATGCTACGGTACCTTCAATCAGTTTCAGTAACGCTTGTTGAACACCTTCACCCGATACGTCACGCGTAATGGAAGGATTGTCTGACTTACGACTGATTTTGTCGATTTCGTCGATATATACGATGCCGCGCTGGGCTTTTTCTACATCGTAATCACATTTTTGCAGTAACTTTTGAATGATGTTTTCAACATCTTCACCCACGTATCCAGCTTCCGTTAACGTGGTAGCATCAGCCATTGTAAAAGGTACATCCAGCAGACGTGCCAATGTTTCTGCAAGTAATGTCTTACCGCTGCCGGTTGGACCAATCAGCAGAATATTACTTTTACCTAACTCAACGCCGTCGTGCACATCACCATTGCGTAGACGCTTATAGTGATTGTATACCGCCACCGAAAGAACTTTCTTCGCATGCTCCTGACCGATGACGTAGTCATTCAGGTGCTCGTGAATTTCCTGAGGTTTTGGCAGTGCATTTTGCTTCTGCTTATTCGGTGCAATCTCCTTGATCTCTTCCCGAATAATATCATTGCATAACTCAACACACTCATCGCAGATGAACACTGAGGGGCCGGCGATAAGCTTTCTGACCTCGTGCTGGCTTTTGCCACAGAACGAGCAATACAGAAGTTTATTGTCGCCGTCGCTGCTTTGTTTATCGCTCATAGATTATTGCCTCTATACTGCCCGGCAAACGTAAACTAAAACGCCGGGCTTATATAACTATACTACTTAGAAGCCGTTGCGTCAGATCGATTTGTTAAAACCTGATCGATTAGCCCGTATTCTTTGGCTTCGTTTGCACTTAAGAAGTTGTCACGGTCCGTGTCTCTGGCAACCGTTTCATAATCCTGACCGGTATGTTCGGCCATTAAACGGTTTAACTTCTCTTTAATGCTTAAAATTTCGCGAGCATGAATCTCAAAATCAGAGGCCTGGCCCTGGAATCCACCCAAAGGTTGGTGAATCATGACCCGTGCATTAGGTAAGCAATAGCGCTTGCCCTTGGCTCCGCCTGATAACAGGAATGCTCCCATGCTGGCTGCCTGACCCACACATACAGTGCTCACGTCTGGCTTAATGAAATTCATGGTGTCGTAAATGGCCATCCCTGCTGTCACAGAGCCGCCAGGAGAATTGATATACAGGAAAATGTCTTTTTCTGGGTTTTCTGCTTCCAGAAACAGCATTTGTGCGACGATCAAATTGGCCATGTGATCCTCTACCTGACCAACCAGGAAAATCACGTTTTCCTTTAAAAGACGCGAATAAATATCGTAAGAACGCTCTCCTTTAGCAGTTTGTTCAACAACCATGGGAACCAGGGCGTTCATCGGATCAAGTGGGCTATGCATTTTGCGATACCTTACGTACTAACAGAAATAAAAATGCTCGGACTAGACCGAGCATTTAAACAGTTGCTTGTAGGTTAAGTCAATCTGGGAGTGTAAAATTACCCCTGTTTGTTCATAACCTCGTCAAACGCCTTTGTCACGTCGGTAGTTTTTGCTTTGCTCACTACCCATTCAATGGCTTGTTCTTCAAGCGCAACGTTTTGCATTTGTTGCATCAGTTCCTGGTTGTTTTTGTAATATTCAACCACTTCCTGAGGATCTTCGTACGCAGACGCCATTGTTTCGATCAGGCTGTCTACTTTTTCTTGATCCGCTTTCAGTTCGTTTTGCTTGATGATTTCACCCAGCAACAAACCAATCGTTACACGACGCTTAGCGTTGTCTTTAAACAGATCGCCTGGCAGTTCCGGCATGTTTGCGCCACCGCCTTGCTGACTGAAACGCTGTTTAGCTTGTTCGCGCAGTGCATTGATTTCTTGCTCAACCAATGCAGCAGGCACGTCCATCTCGTTCTTTTCAATCAGTTTAGCAATAACCGCTTCTTTCAGCTCGTTTTTCAGTGTTGTGCTCAGCTCGCGTTCCATGTTTTTACGCACTTCCGCTTTTAATGCTTCCACATCACCGTCTTCAATACCGAATAGTTTTGCAAATTCTTCGTCAACGTTTGGCAGAGTCAGACCTTCAACTTTCTTCACGCTAACTGCGAACTGAGCGGCTTTACCTTTCAGGGCTTCTGCGTGGTAGTCTTCAGGGAAAGTCACATCTACAGTGACATCTTCGCCTTTCTTCGCACCAACCAGTGGCTCTTCAAAGCCAGGGATCATGCGGCCTTTGCCCAGCTCAAGCGTAAAGTCTTCAGCTTTACCGCCTTCGAACTCTTCGCCGTCTACTGTGCCAACGAAATCAATGACAACGCGGTCGTCTTTACGTGCTTTACGACGTACTTCTTTCCACTCACCGTGTTGCTTCTGTAACGTTTCCATCATGTTATCAAGGTCAGCGTCGCTGATCTCTACAACCGTTTTCTCAAGCTCGATTTCTTCAACACCCTTCACTTCTACTTCAGGGTAAACTTCGAACTTGGCTACGAATTCTAAATCTTCGCCATCCTGGTCTTTTGTTAATTCAAAAGCAGGCATGCCAGCAGGATTAATTTTTTCCTGAACGATGGCCTGATAGAAGTTTTGCTGCATAACATCGCCAGCAACTTCCTGACGTACAGCCTGGCCGTAACGCTTTTTGATTACGCTTACTGGTACTTTACCTGGACGGAAGCCGTTAATACGCTGGGTTTTCGCTAACTGCTGTAAACGCGCTTTAACCGCATTATCTACTGACTCAGCAGGAACAGTAATAGTAAGACGGCGTTCTAAACCTTGAGTCGTCTCGACTGAAACTTGCATTGTATTACCTCAACTGTGCGCCTAAGACGCTTTATTTTCCAGCCTTTGTCTCCCAGCGGTATCAATTACCAACCAGCAGAAAAAGGTCGATTCTTCGCGCTTACTAATGTGCGCTGCCATAAAAAGACGCAGTAGTATACAGTTTGCCAATAGCAGAGTCGAGCGTTAATCACGCCTTTCATGCCCGCAACCCAAAGTCTGCACAGAAAAGCATCTAAAAAAGAGAAAAAACAGAATGAATGGTCGGTGAGACAGGATTTGAACCTGCGACCCCTTGTACCCAAAACAAGTGCGCTACCAAGCTGCGCCACTCACCGACTNAATGGTCGGTGAGACAGGATTTGAACCTGCGACCCCTTGTACCCAAAACAAGTGCGCTACCAAGCTGCGCCACTCACCGACTGTGTTTCGAGAGTAAATTTCCCTCTCGTTACGGGGGGCGCATGTTACCGATTTGCCCCTACCTCGTCAAACACTTTTTTCATGCAAAATGTTCGTATGCTCATTAACTCAGCAACTGAGTTAATTTTTCATCAATTCATCGACAATAAACGCAGTAATATATTGGTGACTACAATAGGCGCTGACGATGCCCGAGCGCAATAATAGACAGATTGCTAACTTCCTAAGCTACACTATTTATGTGAAAATATTAGCACTTCCCTTTTTTAATTCAGTAGAAGCAGCAAGTAACTATGACCGCGCACCTAATAGACGGCAAACAAATTGCCAAGCAAGTCCGACAAGACGTCGCCAGTTATGTAAAATCATTGAAAGAAGCCGGTAAGCGTCAACCCGGTCTGGCAGTAGTACTGGTAGGTGCCGATCCTGCTTCACAGGTATATGTATCAAACAAGCGAAAAGCATGTGAAGAAGTCGGCTTTTTATCGCGTTCATTCGATTTACCTGCTGACAGTAATCAGGAAGAGCTGATTGCACTGGTAGATAAACTCAATGACGACCCGGAAATTGATGGCATTCTGGTACAGTTGCCCCTGCCAGCCGGCCTTAATGCAGAAGCGATTCTGGAGCGTATTCATCCTCACAAAGACGTGGATGGTTTCCACCCTTACAATATTGGTCGCCTTGCACAACGTATTCCAGCCCTACGTCCATGTACGCCCAAAGGGATTATGACCATGATCGAAGCCACCAAGCGTCCGGTTAAAGGCCTGGATGCAGTGATCGTTGGCGCGTCAAATATCGTAGGCCGTCCCATGTCTCTGGAGTTACTGCTGGCTGGTTGCACAGTCACCACCTGTCATAAGTTTACCCAGGACTTAAAAGCACATGTAAGCCGCGCGGATCTGCTGGTTGTTGCTGTAGGTAAACCTGCGTTTATACCAGGTGACTGGATTAAACCCGGCGCTATCGTCATTGATGTAGGTATTAATCGCACGGCTGAAGGTGGTCTGGTCGGTGATGTCGAATTTGATAAAGCAAAAGATCGTGCCGGCTACATCACACCTGTCCCTGGTGGCGTTGGCCCAATGACAGTAGCCAGCCTGATTGAAAACACGCTGGAAGCCTACGTTAAGTTCCATTCATGAGCATGACACCATTCACCCCAGCCAGTCTGCACGTGCAGCGCTGGCTGGATACGATGGTTATCGCCCACAACTTTTGCCCTTTCGCCAGTTACGTCCGCGATAATAATCAAATCCGTTACGCTGAATGTCAAAGCACTGATATGGCTGACGTGTTAACCGTTTTGCAAAGGGAGTGTGAATTACTGGATAGCGAGCCTGCAATCGCTACTACTTTGCTAATTTTACCTACAGGCTGGTCAACCTTTGATGACTTTTTGTTGCTCATTGACATGGCCCAACAATGCATCGGGCATTGGGGTTACAGCGGAGTTTACCAGCTAGCGACATTTCACCCGGATTACTTATTTGAAGGCGAGTCGCCTGAAAGTGCCAGCCATTTTACTAATCGCGCGCCACACCCTGTTCTACACATTATCAGAGAAAAAGACATCACCCGAGCATTAGCGCACTATGGTGATCCCGAGTCTATCCCAGAAAATAATATTGCTAAGGCGGAAGCATTGGGCTGCCCCCACCTGGCTGCCCAATTAGAGGCTTGCAAAGATTCGATGTAATAACCATGCCCGCTTTTGCAGGCATCACTGGTTAGTTAGTGTCGGGGGTTTTAATTAAATCAGAACGATGAGTTAGCAATCCCCTCGCCTGAAAGTCAGTCAGTTGAAATACCCAGTTATCGATACCTGAATAAACCCAGTCATTTGCACTTTCATTCTCGATGCTCATGGTAACAACGTAGCCAGTGGTACCTTCTCCAGCCTGAAACACTAAAATACTAAGCGCCTGTTCACTGCTTTTTAAGGTAATAGACTGAACGACTTCCCCGAGTGCCTCATCAGGTAAACGCGCTCTGACGTCGTCATAACTCATATTCACAACATCATTCAGGGTTTGGGCCAGAATACCTGGGTAAACAAGTTCTGATGTTGCAACGTCAAACAGCTGCCAATCGCCGTTGTCGCTACGCAACAGGGTGAAAGGCTCCGGCCCGTCTACTACCATTTCTGACAAAGCGTTAGCTGACACAGAGATAACCTGCCTGGCTAACCAGTCAGCGTTACCAACAGGTAATTCCAGTGGCTTGTCAATAAGGTAACTTCGTTGCTGAGAAGGCTCTCGCACATAGCGCCCCATCCCACTGCTAGCCAGGTTGCCCAGTAACACCCGCCATTGTTTTGTGTCTGAAGCAAGTGTGACTAGCGTTCCCTGTGAACCAGGTTGTGAAACAGGCTCGACCCCCAAACGAGGATATTGATTCGCTTTAGCTGTTTTAGCTTCCAGAACCTTAGCCTGGGTTAACTCACTGACAAAATCAGATAGTGCGGTCATGTCTACGGGAAAGGTAAGCATACTATCCAGATGGGTTGCTACCCACTGGTCCTGTTTTTTCCGAGCGCTAAACACAATGCCTTCAGCGGTTTCAATCGTCACGGTTGTCAGGGAGGCGGCATTTTCTTCCAACCCTCCCAGCAGCACATGCGCAGGCACAGTGGCAGACTGCCCCCGGATAGCAGTAAGGTAATAAGCACCGCTTACCGACAACACCACCAGAATACTGAGAACTATGATGCGCTTCATGCCGCTAATTCCTCTTTCACCTTTTTCCCTGCCCGACGTCTGAACAATCGTGCGCTCAGCCACAACAAAGTCACTAACACCAATGGCGCAACGGCGATGTTAACTAACTTCAGATAATTCCCCAGGGTATCGATGTCGCGCTCAAGCTGATACCTGACATCCCTCAATTCCCGTCGAATAGTTGCACGTTGGGCAATGAATTCATCCAATGCCGCTTGCTGCTCAGGGGTAAGCGTCAATGCACCGGATTCGCTTTGGACATTTTGTAATTCAGCCAATTGCGCTTCGGTTTGTTGTAACTGAGCCTGTAAACGCTCTTCCTGCTCCCTGAAACGCGCTTCTGCTTGCGCTTCCAGCGCTTGAACTACCTCAAACGGTCGGGCATAGGTTCCACGCCCGCGTATACTGATCAACGCGCTGCTGCCAGCCAGATTCTCACTGGCGTTAATCACCGCATCACCGTTGTTCGCAAACGGCGTAAATAAAGTTTCACCAAAGAAGTTACTTTGTTGTACCCAAAAGCGATCTGCCAGTAAGTCGGCATCAGTAAATACAATCAAATTAAGCTGTGACGTCTGACTCACATGTGCAGACTGAATGGCATTGGCCTCTTCAAACTTCGGCGCGCTTTGAAATGCCGATGTTGTTGCGCCTGAAATTCTTGCTGCCAGCGTAAATTGTTGCTTGGTTGTATCAAGCAT
Organism: Aestuariibacter sp.; assembly: GCA_017794925.1. Lineage (GTDB taxonomy): Bacteria > Pseudomonadota > Gammaproteobacteria > Enterobacterales > Alteromonadaceae > Alteromonas. The sequence goes on from CP051238.1 coordinate 4,206,526, forward strand.
TCGCTGCAACGCAGCAGGTTCCCGGGTAAGTGCATAATCGTTACTGTTTACTGCCACGCCATCTTCAGATGAATATGCCAGTGGCGTTAAACGTAGCCTGCTGTTAGCGCTTAAGGCAAGAGGAGCAAATGACGATCCGTTTATCAATTCTAAATTTGCCGTCACAATATCTTCGCGGTTTAACTGCTCCCCGGTTAATCCAATAATACCCGGATGTCTTGTTACGCCGCCTTCAGGCGTTCGAATATCCAGTCCCAACCGGGCATCCAACACCACCTTACTGATATCGACGTCAACTCCCCACTCATCAAGCAGCGGAAACACAGACGCATTGGCCCCCATGGCACTCATCATCGCGCCCGGATCTGATTCATAGTGACTGTCCATAAACAACAAAATGCGCCCTTGTTTCATGGCAAATTGATCTATGGAATACAAAAGCGATTCAGAAATATTCTGAGGATGTACCACAACGAGCACATCAGTATCTTCGGGGAGTTGTGACGCTTCACTGGTGATAGTAGTGACATCATACAATTGATTTAATTGGCTGTAGAATGTCATTGGCGGCGTGTATTGCCCTGATACAGGGTTCTGACCACCCAGTAAATTCAAATCGGTCAACAGGGTAACAGAAACCGGATCTGGGTCGCTTAACTGGAATATGAGCTTACTGATATCATATTCCAGAAACGTTTCTTGCTGAGGGTCAAAAAAGCCGATACTAAACTGATCGTCAACGGCGTTTGTGCCAGCTAACCCAAAATATATAGCTTCGCCAATCGGCCCTAGTGTTGCGCCTGTTAAACCGAACTGAACGGCCAGATCTTCGGACTCGGAAAATGGTTCAGGATCAATAACCTTTAGGGTGATTTTGCCGTTAGATCTTGAACTGTACTCTTCTAATAAACTCTGCACACGATTGGCATAATTGCGCAATGCTGTCATGCCTTTCGACGCTGAGTCAGAAAAAAAGAAGTACAGGACAATAGGCTCATCCAATTCATCCAGTACTTTCTGGCTGCCAGGCGACAGCGAATAGACCTTGTCTTCAGTCAAATCCACGCGGTAGTGCCCTAACAGTTCATTGTTGATCACCACCACACCAAAAAACAACACAATGAGTAATGCCAGCGTAACTATGGAAGTTGAGTTTCTCATCGTTAGTCCGCCTTCTTATTTTCAATGACAACCAGACTGGCATAAAGCCAGATCACCATAATAATCAGAAAGTAACCAACATCATTCATTGCCAGCACACCCTTTGCCATGGCTTCAAAATGAGTAAGAAAACTAAAACTTGCGACGGTATCCAGAACCAGGTTACCGGCCCACGGCTCAAACGCATCCAACACAATGCCACTGCCGGAGACCACAAACAAAAAGCACACGACTACCGCAAGAATAAAAGCAACCACCTGATTACGGGTAAACGCAGACATGCAAGTACTGATGGCCAGAAACGCGCCAGACATCAACCAACTACCAATGTAGGCAGCCAATATAATGCCATTGTCCGGTTGCCCCAAATGATTAACACTCAACCACAATGGGAACGTCAGCATTAGCGATAGTGCCAGAATAAACCAGGCAGCCAGAAACTTGCCTAATACCGCCTCGCCGATGCTTACAGGCAATGTCATCAGCAACTCAATGGAACCGGACTTACGCTCCTCTGCCCAACTCCTCATGGCCATTGCCGGCACCAGGAACAAATACAACCAGGGATGGAAATTAAAAAACGGAATGAGATCGGCTTGCCCGCGCTCATACAAGTTACCAATAAAGAAGGTAAACACGCCCGATAACATCAGAAAAATGGCAATAAACACATATGCCACCGGCGTCGCGAAAAAACTGCTGAATTCGCGGCGCGCAATAAACCATACATTAGCCATGCGATACCTCCCGGGTAGTAATGTCCCGAAACACCTCGTCCAGGCGACCTTGCTCCAGCGTAAGCGTTTCTACTGGCAGGCGACGCTGAGTGACGTACTCATTAATCACATGAAAAATATGTTTCCCCGGCTCCGGGAACAAGGTAACCAGGCCAGTTTTGCGGTCTATTTCCATTTCCTCGACGCCTTCAAGTTCAGCAAGGCCTGAAATATCGGCTGCGTAACTCATTTTCAGGCTAACGGCATTGCAAAAACGTGACTGGTGGCGCAACGCATTCGGCGTATCGTCGAAGCGTAACTGCCCGTTGGCAATAATCATCACCCTGTTACAGACCGCTGTGACTTCTTCTAGAATATGGGTAGAGATCACCACAATTTTTTCTTTCGATAAATCTTCGATTAGCTGTCGGACATGGTGCTTTTGATTTGGATCCAATCCGTCTGTTGGCTCGTCCAGAATCAGGATATCGGGATCGTGCAAAATAGCCTGAGCCAATCCTACCCGCCGTTTAAACCCCTTAGACAAATTATCAATGGGGCGATTCAACACCTCAGCCAATTCCACTCTGGCAATCACATCGTAGAGCCGTTGTTTACGAGATTCACCTTTCAGGCCTCGCACGTCGGCGATGAAGTGTAAAAATTGCCAGACCGTCATATCACCGTACGCAGGCGCACCTTCAGGCAAGTATCCAATGCTACGCTGAATAGCCTTAGCATCGGTGGCATAACGCTTTTCCTGAATGATAATGTCTCCTGACGTAGGCGGTAAAAAGCCCGTCAGCATTTTCATGGTAGTGGATTTTCCGGCACCGTTTGGCCCCAAAAAGCCGACAATATTGCCCGGGACAATATCGAAAGACAAATCATCAACCGCTTTAAACTGGTTGTAATGTTTGGATAAGTTTTTAACTGAGATCATAGTCATCCTATTACGATCTGCGACGCTTATTCTTTTCGTTTTCTATAACAGTAAAGCTTTAGTCGCGAAGGTTATCGCTCGCGACAATGCAGCTACGCTATTGTGCGGATGATATATAGTGACACACGAGGAAATTTCAATCATGTGTTATGTGATGAATTCACTAAATAATACTTTTTTGGTGTGAGACGAAAGCAGAATGGGAAAAAATGTCGCCAGCCATAAAGACTGGCGACCAAATGCTATGTCCAGGGAGGACGTGGTCGGGCTGACCCGTGGCACTACGTTAATATCATTGCCTTCGGGATCGCACTAACGGGATAGCTAAGGTAAGATACACAACAAATGTGTGTGTAATGTGTCAAAACCACTACAAAAGTGTTGCAAACTATGACAAAGCCTGATGTTTATTCCATTGAGCCCATTGGCGTACTTGAGTCGCCGTTTAAGCAAAAATTTGCTATTCCAAGGCAACCTGCACTGGCCAAAGCCAAGGGGAAAGTGAAATTGCTGGCGCCCTACAATGACATCAATGCGCTGAGATCAATAGACACATACAGCCACCTTTGGTTGTTGTTTTTATTTCATGAAAACTTGCACAAAGGCTGGTCCCCCACCGTCAGAGCACCACGACTCGGCGGTAATACCCGCACCGGAGTCTTTGCAACGCGAAGTACCTTTCGCCCAAACGGTATAGGTATGTCTGCCGTAGAGAATTTAGGGGTAGAAAATACTACATCAGGACTTTACCTGCATGTAGGTAATATCGATCTGTTACACAACACGCCAATCATCGATATAAAACCTTATATTCCCTACAGTGATGCGGTGCAACATGCCCACGCGACACTATTGGACGACAAGCCTGTCCCAACGTTAGCCGTTAACTTTACAGACCATGCCCGCCGACAGTTAGCTCAACAACCCTATGAAGATTTGCCATTATTAATAGAAAATTGCTTGTCGCAAGACCCGCGTCCGGCGTACAAACAGTCCCACCAGGACGACCCTAAAACCTACCAGGTACAGCTTTATGATGCCGATATTCACTGGCAGGTATCTGACGGTGCCGTATGGGTAACCGCAATAGAATCGTTATCCTAGATAACAGGCTTTGTAAGCGTCGTTAACGCTGCTAGAATACGCGGGTTTAATAATCAGAGATAGGTAAACACTACCAATGCGTACCAGCCAGTATTTGTTATCCACGCAAAAAGAAACACCTGCTGATGCAGAAGTCATTAGCCACCAGCTTATGCTGCGTGCGGGTATGATCCGCAAGCTAGCAGCCGGTATGTACACCTGGCTGCCAACTGGCCTGCGTGTGCTGAATAAAGTTGCCAACATTGTTCGTGAAGAAATGAACAAGTCCGGTGCCATTGAAGTGCTGATGCCAGTCGTTCAGCCTGCTGACCTTTGGGAAGAATCAGGACGCTGGGAAGAATACGGCCCTGAGCTGCTTCGCATTAAAGACCGCCACCAGCGCGATTTTGTGCTTGGTCCTACTCACGAAGAAGTAATTACTGCGCTGGTTCGCAACGAAATTAGCAGCTACAAGCAATTGCCAATCAATCTGTACCAAATTCAAACCAAATTCCGTGACGAAGTGCGCCCGCGCTTTGGCATCATGCGTGGCCGTGAGTTCACCATGAAAGACTCATACAGCTTCCATTTGAGTCAGGACTGTCTGCAAGACACTTATGATGTGATGTACAAAACCTATTGCAGCATCTTTGAAAGAATGGGTCTGGACTATCGCGCCGTTATCGCGGATTCGGGATCTATTGGTGGTAGCGTTTCACATGAATTCCACGTACTGGCCGACTCAGGCGAAGATGCAATTGCCTTCTCTACAGAATCAGACTACGCAGCAAACGTTGAAATGGCACAAACACTGCCAGTTGAGTCAGCCGATGCGCAAGCTCTGCAATACGTGTTGGTGCAGGGAGTATCAGAAGATGACGCTGACAACTGGGTACTATTAGCCCTTTCTGCACAACACACATTGAATGACATTAAAGCAGAAAAACTGCCTCAGGTTGCCAGCCCGTTAGTCGTAGCCAGTGACGAAAAAGCACAATCTGTGCTGGGCGTGACACTAAGCGACGTTGACGTAACCTCTGTCTCTGTGCCTGTAGTGGCGGACTATGTTGCAGCTGCAGTACTGGGCGATTCATTCTCAGGTGAATCAGTAGATCTGCGGAATATTGAAGCAGGCGATCCGTCTCCGGATGGCAATGGCAATATCGAAATCAAACGCGGTATTGAAGTAGGCCATATTTTCCAGCTTGGTGATAAGTATTCCAAGGCGATGAACTGCGGTGTACTGAGTGAGACCGGCAAACATGAAATTTTATCGATGGGATGTTATGGCATTGGTGTGTCTCGTATTGTCGCAGCGGCAATTGAACAGAACCACGACAAATACGGTATCATCTGGCCAGATCCTATTGCACCGTTCAAAGTAGCCCTGATTCCAATGAACATGCACAAGTCTCAGCGAATCAAAGAGGCTGCAGAAGCAATATATGCGCAATTGGTTGAACTGGGTGTCGAAGTCTTATTCGACGATCGCAAAGAGCGCCCGGGTGTCATGTTTAACGATATGGAGCTGGTAGGCATTCCACACAGTATCGTTGTTGGAGAGCGCAATCTGGATAATCAGCAAGTAGAGTACAAAAATCGACGCACAGGTGAAAAAACTCTATTAGACTTAACAGAAGTTGCCAATTTTATTAGAACGCTTTAATAATAAGAAAAAGACTACGCCTCATTAGCGTTTGCTTAATGAGGCGAACAAGCGAAAGGAGCGAACATGCAACTCACCTTCTATGGTGTGCGAGGTTCTATACCCACACCCGGCGAAGACTTTGTGCGATACGGTGGCAACACCGCCTGTGTGCATGTCGTCCCCAGTGACGGTACCGATATCATTTTAGATTCCGGTACCGGCATACGCTTACTGGGCGAGTCGTTAATCAAGAAAGCAACACCAATCCACATTCTGCTAACCCACAATCACTGGGACCACATACAGGGCTTTCCGTTTTTTACACCGATATACCAACCGGATCGTGAGATTAATATCACCCCCGGATTAACTACGCTGCCAGAATACGATGCCATTATTAAGCAAATGCAGGGTTCTGTCTTTCCGGTACCTTACAGTGCATTGCAGTCAAACATTTCCATCAACCCGGTTCCAGAAACAACAAACCACTGGCAAATTGGCAGTGCCAGTATTGCACGTTTACCTATGAATCATCCGGGTAAAGGCAGCGCATATTCCATTACGGATAAGGGAATTAAGATCGCTTACATTACAGATAACGAACTGTACCCTCCCTATAAAAAAGAAACCGACTTTTTAACCTTTGTCGATTTTGCCCGGGATGCCGATCTTATCATTCACGACGCACAATACATGACATCAGACATGCCGGCTAAAAGTGGATGGGGCCATTCTGTGGCAGAAGAAGCGGTAAAACTGGCAATGGCCTGTAATGCTAAGCGCCTGGCACTATACAGTCACGATCCCAGCCGAACAGACAAAGACATTGATGATATTGTGGCTCATTGCAATCAGTTCATTACGGTCGCAGAGTCGCCACTGGATATGTTTGCTGCCTATGAAGGACTCACCATTGATTTTAGCGAGTAAGTCGTTTGCTATTTCGCGATATCTGTTTAACCTGGGATGTTTCATTTCAATACTTTTTGTGGCGCCACTTTGCGCTCAGGAAACAAATGCGACACAGCAATTAGAACAAGAGCCAGGCGTCGTCGCCAAACCCAGTATTTTAACCAAACGGTTTGAGTCTGATCGCACTGCTCTGGCGAACGCGTTTTCTATTACTCAATTTAACCGAAATTATATTCTGCCTTTTAGTCATGTTACTAACCCCAATGCACTGGGCAATGAAGCGTTGACCAGCGACAACATCGATAACAACGAAGCCAAGTTTCAATTGAGTATTAAACTGCCCCTCTACAATCAGGAAGGCTCGGTAGAAGGCTTATACTTCGGTTTTACACTCACCTCTTTCTGGCAGCTATACAACAGCGAAGTGTCCAAGCCTTTTCGCGAAACAAACTACGAGCCCGAAGTGTTCTATCAGTGGAATAGCGACATTCGCATCCTGGGCTTTCAATTTAATGCGGTTCAACTTGGCTTTAATCACATGTCCAATGGCCAAAGTGGCATTCGCTCCCGCAGTTGGAACAGGGTAACGCTCACATCCTTGTTCAGTGACGAGGACGATGTTTACTACCTGAAGACCTGGTACAGGATCCCCGAGGACGAAAAAGTCGATGTGAATGACACCAGTGGCGATGATAACCCGGATATTAGCCATTACTATGGCAGGCTTGAGATTGGATACGGCACCCGAATAAACGATTGGGGCATTCTGCTGCGGTTCCGCAATAATCTGGAATGGTCGAAAAATCGCGGTAGTGCTGGTTTATCTATAAGCTACCCGGTTTCGCCACGATATGAAGTCGTACTGGATTACTTTAACGGCTATGGCGACTCGCTGATTGACTACAATCGCAAGCAAGAACGCATTGGCATTGGCTTTCAGTTAGCCCTGTTTTAGTTTGCCTGGTTTTTGTTTACCTCACATACCCCCGCAGCATGAAAAAGCTGCAGATGCACATCTACCAGTGCCGCTATATCGCGCTGATATCCTCCTCCGATAACACACGCGACGGGAAGGCCTGAATGTTTGCAGATGTTGATCACCATTTGGTCTCGCGCGAATACGCCCTCAGTGGTAATGTTTAAGTGGCCAAGATCATCGTTCTCATGAATATCCACGCCGGCATCATAAATCACCGCGTCGGGGGTAAAGGTACGCAGCGCCAGTGATAGCGCTTCATCAACAACATTCAGATACACCTCATCTTCGGTGCCTTTAGGTAAAGGAAAGTCCAAATCAGATTGTTGCTTACGGTGCGGGAAGTTTTTCTCACCGTGCAGTGAGAGTGTAATGACACTGTCGTCCTGTTGTGCCAGTAAAGCGGTACCATCACCCTGATGCACATCCAAATCGACGATGAGTATCCTGTCGATACCAGGCTCCTGCAACATACGCTTTGCTGCCAGATACAGATCGTTGAACAAACAAAACCCGGATCCAAAATCTGCTGCAGCATGATGATAGCCACCAGTGAGGTTTAACGCGATTCCGTGTTTGAGCGCCTGCTCTGCGGTGGCTATCGTTCCCCCCACCGCCGTTAAACTTCGTCTGATCAGCTGTTCAGACCAGGGAAAACCTATGCGACGCATCGCCTGTCTGTCCAGCACGCCTGTTACCAGCGCATTTACATACTCTGGCGAGTAATGCGCATTGAGTAAAGACACAGGGACCTGCTTAGGCGTAACGAAACGTTCGGGGTTCACGCCCCGTAATAGCAGAGCGTCATAAATTCCCTGATATTTTTCGATAGGAAACCGATGCCTTACTGGCAAGTTTAACTGGCTGTAGATGGGGTGAAACGTCAGATTATTTAACAGCATGCTGCCCTTTGCTGCGTTATGTTTTCCCCATTGTACGCCAAATAAAGGGATTTAGCTCAGAGCGGATACTACCGAGGTCACATTCTGAGACATTTGACCAATTGCTTTAGAGATACCATCACTTTTCGCTAACGTGTGATATTCCTCTGAAGAACGCATAACTTTACTTGTCACAGCGTCTAACTGTTTCACGATTTCAGACTGTTCACCAGCAGCGTCATTAAGTGCCGCGACAACACTTTGTGTTTCTTCGATATAACGCACCAAATCATTAAGCAACACCAGTGCTCGCTGAGCACTCTGCGCATTAGCGTCCGCATGCTGCTGACCATTCTGCATGGCACTCACAGCGTTGTTAGCGTCAGATTCGAATGCGCTCAAAATACCGTTAATTTGCTGCGTTGATTGCTGTGTTTTAGCCGCTAAAGCACGAACTTCGTCAGCGACTACCGCAAAACCTCTGCCATGCTCGCCAGCTCGGGCAGCCTCAATGGCCGCATTCAATGCAAGCAGGTTTGTTTGATCTGCAATTTCATTGATTACATTCACGACGGTGAGGATGCTGGCGCTTCTTGCCTGTAACTCATTCACGATCTGGCTTGCGTCGGCAACCGTTTGAGCCAATTTCGCAAACCCTTCATTAGCAGACTCAAATGTTTGATAACATTCATTTACCTGGGTTTGTGAATTACCAGACGCTACAGACACCTGAGTAGTTATAGCAACCAGGCTTTTCACAATTTCATCGAGCTTAGTATTTGCAGTTGATAGCGCATTCGATGAATCGTGCTGAGTTTGAGCTCCTCGCTCAATGGCATGACTGACGTCGTCTAACGTATCGTGAGAACGCTGCATTTGCAGTTGGGCATCAGAAAGCAAGGTAACCGTATCCTGCAATTTGGTTTGTAAATGACGGGTTGCGCTGGCAACGGCGCCCAACTCATGTTCACTGCGATAAGATAAACGATAATCGTAATGTTTCTGTTCCATTTGCTGCAAACAGGCTGCAATGTCCCTGGTTGGCTTTACGACATTTTTTCGCAAGTTCACTACCAGATACCAAATGCACAAAATACTCACCACGACCGACACCAGCAATATCATCCAGAGTCGTTGGCGGGTTTGACTGGCGACAGTTTCTTTTGCGTTCTGTGAAAGTAGCGCAATGCGATCGGCTAATTGCTGGAGTAGCTTGGCAGGTTCCCGATCAATACCACGTACATAATTGTCACCTACTTTGGGCTCAAATTCAGAAGAAACAAACGCTTGATAACCTTCACGGTACTTTTTACCCATATTGGCATGTGCAGACAGAAATGCTTCGATGGTTGCGATTTGCTCCGCATGTAATTGTTGTTGGCTAACCAGCTGACTTAACTGTGTTCGAACGCCTTGCTCTCGCTCCTGAAAACGTTGCCAGTATTTATTGCGGTCTTTTTCAACACTGCCTCTCAACAAGACGTTTTTCCATTCCTGCACCTGAGTTTTGAATTCAGAGAGTACCTCACTGATTTGACGTTCAGATTCCACATGGGTTTGCTCCACTATCTCAATGTCGTCAATAAGCGAGAATGCGATAGATAAAGACAGGGTGTTGAGCAATACTAAAATGCTGATGATGGCCATGACTGGCGTCATAACCAAACGGTTGATACTGGTGAAACGTATCATGTGGATCTCCGGAATTTACAGTGAAGTCGGACAACCACCGTCCGTGCACAGTGTACTTATTAAATAACGGTTCAATGACACTTTTGTGACAGCATGTTCAATAAGCGTGCAAACGATATCCCGGACAGTCAGCCAAAACGCCTTAGCGCTACCCTTACTTTTGTCATTAGTTAAACAAGCAAACGCGATCTGTTGCTAAAAAATCATTTAAGACTGACAAAAAAGCTGCCTGGCGGCAGCTGTTATATTCTTTCCGTACTATGGTTAGCTATACGTTCGGGCGACTTCCACCAGCTTGTCATACATTCTGGCTATTTGCGAAGCCGAATCCAGATTATCAATAAAGTGCTGCTTACTCGCCTGCCCTTCATGGGTCAAAAAATCTGAATTTTGTTGTAACGTATTGGCGTAGTCGAAATAGGCATTCCAATCTGCATGTCGCTTGTTCTCCGGCACAATGGCACTGATATGGCCAAAATTCAGCGTAACTACGGGTAGCCCGTTTAACATTGCAGTCTGAGAGCTGGTTCCACCACCTGCTCTTTTGGGGTTTAGGAAAACATCACACATGGCAGATACCGACGGTAAGTCTTCCTGAAAGCCGATATTAACGACTTTACGCTGAGCAATTAACCGTGCGTCAAAATGTCTGGTAAGATCCAGGCTAGGCGTACCTGAGAATAAAATCTTAGCGTGCGGGTTTGACTCAAGGAGCCTATTGCATACGTCACAAAACTCGTCATGTAGCTCATCGGACATTCGGGTACCGACCACAAGAAACAGGAAATCATCCTCAGCCAGATTGAATTTCTCTCTTTCAGCCGCGAACTCAGCCTGCCCTTGTGGCGTAACAAGCATATTTTCCATCATAAAATTTTCATGGTTATATTTATCTGCTATTGATTTAGCGCGATCATCAAATAATTGTTCAGGCACGAAATAGGCATCGCAATGGTTGAATGGCACAACACTCCCCGTCGTTGCAAAGATGGAAGGATAAAAGCCATGTAAACTCTCCATAACAAGTAAGTTTTCCCCATGGGCAATAACCGCTTCAATATTTAGTTGCTGAAGTACATTTGCAATCTGCGCAATCTTTTGTGTGCTCATAGGGCCAGCCTCAAAACTAATCGTATTCACGCTGCTTTTAAATTGCATATATTCAACAGGGACTTTGTTTTGTCCTGCCAGTACTTCATTCGTTTGAAACAGCGATTTCATGAGTAGGTTCAACTGATCGCAGTTAGCATAATTCATCGCATTGGTATTCAGGATATAGGTTTCACAATCGTGATAATGGTCGAGATGCAAGGCAATATTAAACGCCTCCCGAGTGGGCGAATGTCGCATATTTAAAATCTGAGGCACAATAATCGCAATTCGCATGGGAGGTTTAAAATTAAACGCTCGGGATATCAACCCCCTGCTTTGAAGAAATGACCTGGCCTTTTGAGCCACGCGGTAAAATCGCTCTCTCAACGCAATGTGAATCCTTTCTCCGCCGGACGAACGGGTGAATAGGCGCTTGGACATGTTCCAATAAAATTCATAGAACCACGGCACCGACGGCGATTCTGGCATCAAGGGAATCGTCGCTTCCAGAAAGCGAATATCGTCAAAACAATCATAAAGGAAAAACAACAAAGGGATTTCATTGTCCGGCGGCAGGGAATGCTCAAGCAATGTATCTGATATTCGCGCTTTCTGACCATGAGGCATTTTCTTCGCTTCGGTATGAATAAGCGACAAATGCGATCTTTCATTATCTGCGATATTCGGGCTGCTAAAAAGTGCGTCTAATGCGCCAAAGATCTGTTGTTCAATACTCAAAATGCCACCTTCCGTTGGTAATTCAGGGTATAGACCCTCTCCATTTCTGTATATTTATTAATCGGCAGGTACTAAGAATTGATGAGTATTAAATAATCACTTTTTGCTAAAATTTGAGGATTCGTTGGAATCAGGCTGGTTAAATTCGATTTCCTATCAGGTCACATTATAAGATAGTACTTGCTCAGTTTTGCTCCGTTTGCTCCTCGTGAAAATACGAACACACTTCCGCCCCAAAAAAAAGCCTTGCTATGCAAGGCTTTAGTTCATTTCCAATTAGCGTTTAACGCACTATTCCCACTCTATGGTAGCCGGCGGCTTGCCGGAAATGTCATACACTACGCGGGAAATACCGTCGATTTCGTTGATAATGCGGTTCGACACATTACCCAGGAAGTCATAAGGCAAGTGTGCCCAGTGAGCGGTCATAAAGTCGATAGTTTCTACTGCGCGCAGTGATACAACCCAGTCATACTTTCTGGCATCGCCCATTACGCCCACCGATTTCACCGGCAGGAATACAGTGAAAGCCTGGCTGACTTTGTTGTACAAATCGGCTTTGTACAGCTCTTCAATAAAGATAGCGTCTGCACGGCGCAATAAGTCACAGTACTCTTTCTTGATTTCGCCCAGTACGCGCACACCTAAGCCTGGTCCAGGGAACGGATGGCGATACAGCATGTCGTAAGGTAAGCCCAGCTCCAGGCCAATCTTGCGCACTTCGTCTTTAAACAACTCGCGCAGTGGCTCAACCAAACCCAGCTCCATGTCTTCCGGTAGTCCACCTACGTTATGGTGAGATTTGATCACATGGGCTTTACCGGTTTTCGAACCCGCAGATTCAATCACGTCCGGATAAATAGTGCCTTGCGCTAACCATTTTGCATTGACACGCTTGCTGGCTTCTTCGTCAAATACGTACACAAACTCGTTACCAATTACTTTGCGCTTGGCTTCCGGATCTTCCACACCAGCCAGTTTGGCCAGGAAGCGGTCTTCTGCATCCACTTTTATGATGTTCAGACCAAAGTGGTCGCCAAACATATCCATGACCTGTTCGCCTTCGTTCAAACGCAGCAAGCCGTTGTCTACAAAGACACACGTCAGGCGGTCGCCAATAGCACGGTGTAACAACATAGCCGTTACTGAAGAATCAACGCCACCAGACAAGCCCAGAATGACTTCGTCTTCACCAACCTGTTTTTTAATACGTTCAATCGCATCGTCGATGATCGCACCAGGCGTCCACAGTTTTTCGCACTTACAGATATCCAGCACGAAGTGTGACAGCAGGCGCATCCCCTGGCGGGTATGCGTCACTTCCGGGTGGAACTGCACACCGTAGAATTGCTTCTCTTCGTTTGCCATTGCTGCATGCGGGCAAGACGGTGTTAACGCAACGGTTTCGAACCCTTCAGGGATGGTAATCACCTTATCGCCGTGGCTCATCCACACATCCAGCAAGGCATTGCCATTGTCGTTCAGGTGATCTTCGATTTGCGCCAGTAAAGCACTGGACTTCACCACTTCAACCTGAGCGTACCCAAATTCGCGCTTGTCAGAGCCCTGCACCTGACCACCAAGTTGCTGCGCCATGGTCTGCATACCGTAGCAGATACCCAGTACAGGCACGCCTGCTTCGTACACATATTCCGGAGCACGAGGAGAGCCAGCCTCAGTCACCGACTCCGGTCCACCTGATAAGATGATGCCGGTTGGGTCAAACTCTTTAATTTGCTCTTCGCTGACATCCCATGCCCAGAGTTCACAATATACGCCAATTTCACGCACGCGGCGGGCAATGAGCTGTGTGTATTGCGATCCAAAATCCAAAATAAGAATTCGATGCTTATGGATGTTTTGTGTCATGGTCTTCGCCTTCAAATAAAAATAAGCAGGCTGGTATAAAACCAGCCTGTGATAATCGCTTTGGGATGTGCTTAGCCTAAACGGTAGTTAGGCGCTTCTTTGGTAATGCTAACATCGTGTACGTGAGACTCACCCATACCCGCTGCTGTTACCCGCACAAATTGTGGCTTGGTGTTCAGCTCAGCAATGGTTGCACAACCTGTCAGACCCATAGCCGACCGTAAGCCGCCCATTTGCTGGTGAATGATATTCGCAATAGGACCTTTATACGCCACACGACCTTCGATACCTTCTGGTACCAGCTTCTCAGCGTTGTCGCTTTCCTGGAAGTAACGGTCAGATGAACCATTGCGTTGGTTCATGGCACCCAGTGACCCCATGCCGCGATACGACTTGTAGTAACGGCCTTGATAAAGTTCAACTTCACCTGGTGCTTCTTCGGTTCCGGCCAGCATGCTGCCTACCATGACGCAGCTCGCACCCGCTACCAATGCTTTTGCAATATCACCAGAGAAGCGGATACCGCCGTCAGCAATAACCGGGATACCCGTACCTTCCAGCGCCGCTACGGCGTCAGAAATCGCAGTAATTTGTGGTACACCACAGCCTGTAACAATACGGGTTGTACAAATTGAGCCTGGACCAATACCCACTTTAACGGCATCCACACCCGCGTCTGCCAGCGCTTTTGCACCGTCGCCAGTCGCAACGTTACCCGCGATGATTTGTAACTCAGGGTATTTGGCTCGAACGGTTTTAACGCGATCGATAACACCTTGCGAGTGACCGTGAGAAGTATCGATTAACAACACATCCACACCAGCCTCAACCAGTAGTTCAATGCGCTCGTCGGTACCCGGGCCCACCCCCACTGCAGCACCAACACGTAAGCGACCCAATGAATCTTTACAGGCATTGGGCTTGCTTTCGGCTTTTTGGAAATCTTTTACCGTGATCAAACCTGACAGTTTAAACGCGTCGTCGACAACCAGGATCTTTTCAATACGGTGTTCATGCATCAGCTCAAGTACTTCTTCAGAGCTGGCACCTTCTTTAACCGTAACCAAACGATCTTTTGGCGTCATGACTTTACCCACCGGTAAATCAAGGCGATTCTCAAAGCGCAGGTCGCGACCGGTTACAATACCGATCAGGTTGTTTTCTTTGTCGGTGACCGGGAATCCGGAATACCCCATGCGTTTACTTAGCGCAATGACGTCGCCAAGCTTGTCAGTTTCTGATACGGTTACCGGATCAGACACTACGCCACTTTCGTATTTCTTCACTTCGCGAACGTGCTTGGCTTGTTCTTCCGGCGTCATATTTTTATGAACGAAACCGATGCCGCCTTCCTGGGCAAGGGCGATCGCCAAACGCGCTTCAGAAACCGTATCCATTGCGGCTGAAACCATAGGAATATTAAGTGTGACCTCGCGGGTCAGTCGGGTTTGTAAACTTGCCGTGTGCGGTAGCACTGTGGAGTGCGCAGGAACCAATAGAACATCGTCAAAGGTTAGCGCTTCTTGAGCGATTCTGAGCATGCAATAACACCTGTGTAGTAAAGGCCTAATTGCGGCGCAATTGTAGTGTTTTTTCAGTTTCAGGTAAACTGTATTTGTATTAAAGCTGAGGTTTTTTCATTCGATGGTTAGCAACACCGCTCCTCAGGGGCAAAAAATTCACACGGTAACAACACTAAATCGCCTTGCACGCAACATTTTAACCAGTGAAATCGGTCTGGTGTGGCTCACTGCTGAAATTTCGAATTTCGTTCGTGCGGCATCTGGTCACTGGTACTTCACCCTCAAAGATGACAAGGCGCAGGTACGGGCAGCCATGTTCCGTACTGCCAACCGGATTGTTCGTCAGCCTCCGCGAGAAGGTGACCGCGTGTTAGTAAGAGCCAGTGTTGGCCTTTACGAACCTCGGGGGGACTATCAGCTGGTTGTAGAAACGTTACAACCCGAAGGCGAAGGCCAACTGAAGCTTGCTTTTGAAAAATTAAAATTTTCTTTACAAGCTGAAGGGTTATTTGATCAAAGTCGTAAACAATCCTTGCCAAAAGTCATTAAGCGCGTCGGTGTTATTACATCAGCACAAGGTGCTGCCCTTCATGACGTATTAAGCGTATTAAAACGCCGTAGCCCGGCAACCGAAATCATTGTGTACCCGTCCATGGTACAAGGTGAACAAGCCAGCAGGCAGCTAATGCATCAGCTTTGGGTTGCCAATCAACGCAATGAAGTAGACGTAATACTCCTCACCCGTGGTGGTGGCTCCATGGAAGATCTGTGGTGCTTTAACGATGAATCTCTGGCACGGGAAATTGCCCGCTCTGCGATACCGGTCGTCAGCGCAGTGGGTCATGAGGTCGATGTCACCATTGCCGACTTTGTAGCTGATTTGCGTGCGCCAACACCGTCTGCGGCAGCTGAGCTGGTGTCTATGGACCAGACGGAGTCTTTGTCGCAAATCCATAACCTGACACGCAGGTTGTCTCAATCGACGCAGTCGCTGATTCAGCGCCAGACCCATCGGTTAATGACACTGGAGCAGCGCTTAATTCGTCGTCACCCGTCGGCCCAGCTAAATCAGCAAAGCCAGAGCATTGACCGCCTCGAGCAGCGATTGCATCAGGCGATGTCGCGAAAACTTACTCAGGCTCAACAGGTCGTGCAATCTCAGTCCCATCGCTTGCAACGACAGCATCCGGAAATACGGCTTGAAGCCTTGCGTAGCCGGTGTCATCATAGCCACCAACGATTACTCTCTCTTATGCAGCGCAAACTGGAATCCTATGGGCAACGACTCGCGTCGATGGCACACTTATTACAGTCTGTGAGCCCATTAGCAACGTTATCGCGTGGTTATTCTATTACCTTAAATAATGATAAAGCGGTAACATCCGTAACTCACGCTGCTGCACAAGATACGTTGGTGACCCGTGTTAAAGACGGTGAGATCACCAGTGTCGTGACGCACTGCCAGCCTCTTGTGGATAGTGACACGTCACAATAAGGAACCCGTGTTTGTTTAAATCTAGTTGTCGATGGATAGCAACAGCCTCTGTGCTCTGTATCCTGGGTTGTGCACAGCAGGTCATTCAGCCGATACCGGCTCAACCAATATTACCTGCGCCTGAAAAAACGCCAATTGCATTGGATATTAACGTATTTTCGTCGTATTTGAGTCAGGAAGGTATTGCTGCTTGCGCAAACAACATACCGGCATATTATGACTGTAAAAATGACGGTATTCCCGCAGGCGACTTTCTGGCAGCGCTAAACTCATTGAACCTGTTTAAGAGTCTCAGCCCGTCGGTTAGCCGTCATGACTACGAATTACTTATCGGTAACCAGCTGTCAGAGCCTAAAAACAGCGATTCAGCATCCCGTCCCCGCAAGAGCATTACTGAATTTTCTATTGAATGGCGCGGCGTATCTATCGACTCCTTTTCAGTAGAATACTGGCATCAAGGTAATGGCAATATAACTGCAGCAGATGTTAATCAGATTATCTTAAGATGGTGGCAGCATATTGAGCAACAGCAAGTATTCAGCGCAAATTACCTCTATGCTGCAATGGGGGCCAGTGATTACGACACGTTGCTGACGTTGCCGGCTTCACTTGACGATTTTCAGTTATCGCAACGGTACATGTATCCGGATCCGTTTCGCGGCATCATTGCTCGCTATACGCACCCTGAATTTGAAGAGGCAATACTGGACATTGCGGTTTACCCAATACTCTCTGCACTATCACCGTCGACCGGCGATGTCGTTACTGCTGAGTTAAAAAAAGCGGTAGACACAGCAAATGATGTAGCAAAAGCGAGAGCAATGGCTGTGACTATGCAGCAGTCATTCACGCCTGTTGAGTCCGAGTTTTTGTCCGGTAACGGCGTAATGGCAGAGATTTTTGCAGAAAGCGAAACGGGAGAGTCCCTGTTTGCCAGTATCTATGTCTTCAAAGTGGAAGACAAATTTGTCAAATTCAGTACCACCTTCCCCGCTCGCATTGGCGATCCGTTGGTTCATGCTGCATTGCCTCAGCTTCAGGTACCGCCTGAGTCCTTACTCATGAAAGAGATTCGCAGGGCGCTTAAATAGCAGCGCTTTGACTAGAGTAAACAAAAAAGCGAAAGTCATCGGACTTTCGCTTTTTTTATATGCAGGGTAAACCGGCTTATTTTTTCGTTTTGTGATAAGCCATCAGGCGTTTACGCTTGCGTTGTTGTGCCAGAGTAAGCTGATTCTTTTTGCCTTCAAATGGGTTAGCGCCTTCACGGAATTCAAT
Organism: Aestuariibacter sp.; assembly: GCA_017794925.1. Lineage (GTDB taxonomy): Bacteria > Pseudomonadota > Gammaproteobacteria > Enterobacterales > Alteromonadaceae > Alteromonas. The sequence continues at coordinate 4,224,533 of CP051238.1, forward strand.
CTTTATAGGCGTTCCCATGACATCAAGCGCTTTGCGGAAATAGTTCATCAGGTAGCGCTTGTAAGAACTGGGTAAATCGTCAACCTGGTTACCGTGTATAACGATAACAGGTGGATTGTAGCCCCCGGCGTGCGCATATTTCATTTTTACACGACGTCCCCGAACCAGTGGCGGTTGATGATCGTCCTGAGCCATTTCCATAATTTGTGTCAGCATAGACGTATTGATGCGCTTGGTCGCGCTTCTGTATGCTTCATTGACCGACTCAAACAGGTTACCTACGCCGGTACCATGCAGGGCCGAGATAAAGTGAAGGCGGGCGAAATCAACAAAGCCAAGGCGACGGTCAAGCTCACGCTTGATATCGTCTTTTATGTCGGTATCCAGACCATCCCATTTGTTCACGGCAATCACCAGCGAACGACCTGAATTGAGTACAAAGCCTAACAGGCTCAAATCCTGGTCGGCAATGCCTTCACGGGCATCAATTACCAACAACACAACATTCGCTTCTTCAATGGCTTTGAGGGTTTTTACAATAGAGAACTTCTCAATTGCTTCTGAGACTTTCTTGCGTTTTCTGACCCCTGCCGTATCGATTAATACGTATTCACGTTCGTCACGGGTCAGCGGAATGTAAACACTGTCTCGCGTAGTACCTGGCATGTCGTACACAACAACACGGTCTTCACCGAGAATTCGGTTAGTTAATGTAGACTTCCCGACATTGGGCTTACCCACAATGGCCAGTTTGATAGGCAGATTTTGTAATTGCTCTAACTGCTCTTCAGGATCAAGTTCAGACTTTTCTTCGTCTTTACGAACCGCCATTTCCGGAAATTCTTCATCCAGTGGTTCCAACGCGTCCTGAATTAGCTTTGCAACACCTCTGCCATGTGCAGCAGCGATTTGGTGAATGTCGCCCAAACCCATAGAGTAGAATTCCGCGCTCTCACTGTCACCGTCGATGCCATCCACTTTATTAGCCAATACAAAGACTTGTTTGTCTGTTTTTCTTAAATGATCGGCGATCATTTGATCTGCAGGCAATAACCCCGCCCTGGCATCAACCAGAAAGAACACCACATCGGCTTCTTCGATAGCTTGCAATGACTGCGCAGCCATTCGGGCATCAATACCTTCCTCGTCGCCGGTTATACCGCCGGTATCCACTACGATGAACTGACGCTGCTCATAACTCGCCTGACCGTATTGACGGTCCCGAGTCAGGCCAGGAAAATCGGCAACCAGTGCGTCCCGGGTATGAGTTAATCGATTAAACAAGGTGGACTTACCCACATTGGGCCGGCCAACCAGCGCCACAACAGGCAACATAGTGATGTTCCTTACAGAGTTAAACAAACAGACGGCCGCGTCATAGACGCGGCCGTGTAATTATATATAAATATTGCGCATTAATCAGCGCTGGGGATTATTTTGCAGACAACGCAGCAACATCTCCGTCACGGGTGATAGTGACGACCAGATCGTTTACGACAACAGGCGCAGCATAAATTGCTTCATCTTCGTCATCACCACCTAAGTCATAACGCGCCACCAAATTGCCTTCTTCCTGGTCAATCCAGTGCAGCAGGCCCCATCGATCGCCTACAACAATGTGTTTATCCGTAACAACCGGCGCGGTGAGGTTTCGTTGCTTTAATCCACCCTGCGACCAGAGTTCAACACCGTTTCGACGATCTAATGCATAAACAATAGATCGGTTATCAACAACATAAATCTTGTTGCCACTCACAGCGAGATCGCGGTATGAACCGTATTCGCGCTTCCACATAATGCGGCCGCTGCGAAGCTCCAGCGCTGCTAACGTACCGTCGTATGACACAATATAGACTGTAGTGCCAAACACGACTGGCGTAGAATCAACATCAATAATGCGCTCAAGTTCCGTCGCCCCGGCTGGTGCAGTAATCGCTGTTTCCCAGGCTGGAATACCGCTGTTGAGAATATTAACTTGTAACTTACCGGTTGGCGTACCTACCAGCGCACCACCGTTTGAAGCGGCAGGACCAGAAATACCACGCAGGCTTAAAGGTGGGACATCTGTTTCACTGCGCCATAGCTGTTCACCCGTTTTAACATCCAAACCAAACAAAATGCCGGCGCCGGTGTTCAAAACAAGAATCCCTTCGTCCATTGCTGGGGTGGCCAGTATTTCACCGGGCACTGACGCTTCCCAAATAGTTTCGCCCGTGTCCACATTGAGCGCCCGCACCAAGCCGTCTTCAGAAGCGACAAACAGCATGTTATAGCCGGCCGCAACGGCACTTAATTTTGCCGACGCACCACTGCGCCACAAGCGCGCAATGCCATCCCAAAAAGAGTCATCCGGGAAGATTGCAAAATTTTTGTGCCAAAGTGCTTTTCCGGTATCAGGGGCAAGAGCTGCTACTTCACCATGTCGCTCTGCTACGAATACTTTGTCGTTGGCAAACACCGGACGTAAACGCGAGTAATAGCCGTTAACACCGTCACCCAGGTTATAGTCCCAGACTACTTGTGGCGTAACCTGATTCTGAATGGCCGGAATCCGACGAATTTTCAGTTCTTCTTCGTCAGCAAACCAATCAGACATGGTTGTACACCCTGTCAAACCAATCATTATTGCGCCAACGACGACCCGCTTAAACATACGGCTACACAGTAATGCGCGGTTCTGTGAGATGTTTCGAGTTATTGCTGTCATTCACTATCCTGCTGTTACTGCAAGGTTGTCGAGTTTCATTTGCAGTAAACGGTTGTTGGTATTTTTTTCTAAAGCAGAAGAGTAGGCCATACGAGCCTTATCAAAGTTCCCTTGTGCGGCAAAAATATCGCCTTTTGTTTCTTCAACTTGCGCTACAAACGCATCATCTTTAGCAATATCCAGTGTCGCCAGTGCCTTGTCATGCTGTTCCAAAGCCAGTTGCACCCGAGCTAAACGCACAGCGGCTACTTGCTTTAAGCTCTCATCACTGCCATTGGTTGCGACTTTTGACAAATAGCTTGCAGCGACTTCCAATTCGCCTTTATCAGCGGCTTGTTTCGCTGCAATCAGGCTGGCCAGGTCACTGTAGCCACTTGCTTCACCTGATTCAATGAGCGCCGAAATAGGGCCTGCATTGTCGTCAGAAACCATCGTTTCAAGCGCACTTTGATAGCTAATGGACGCGGCTTCTTTCGCTGCCATTTGCGATTCGCTGTAATATTGCCAGCCAAATAAACCCGCCAGGCCTAGCACCGCACCTAAAATGAGTGACGTGCCATGGTCTTTCCAAAACTGCTTGATCGCTTCTACTTGTTGATCTTCTGTAGCGAATTGTTCCATGTTTTACCTCTGTAAATTGATATTGCCTGGTTTACCCGGCAAGCATACCAGTCAAAACCTGCGGCAGTTCAGTGGCTGCCACCGTGATTTGTTCCCCATTGTTGCGCAATGGTTTAACGGACACCTGCCCGGCTGCCATTTCGTCACTGCCAATTAACAATGCAACGACGGCACCGGCTTTATCAGCCCGTTTAAGTTGTTTTTTAAAGTTGCCACCGCCGCAATGCAACATCACCCGCCAATCAGGCTTTTGATCACGCAGGGCTTCAGCAACCCGACTTGCATAAGCCAGTGTGTCATCGCCCATCGCGGTAACATAAATTTCTGCTGCGGCGTCATTGGCCTCTATTTTATCCAGTGTTTCCAGTAGCAATACCAGACGCTCCAGACCTAAGGCAAAGCCAACCGCAGGCGCGGCTTTTCCGCCCAGTTGTTCTACCAGACCGTCATAACGACCACCAGCACAAACCGTACCTTGTGCACCCAGACTGTCGGTGACCCATTCAAATACGGTGCGATTGTAATAATCCAGACCACGTACCAGCTTCGGATTAACTTCGTATCGGATTCCGGCTGCGTCCAGAAGTTCACACAATTTTTTGAAATGTGCTTCTGATTCTTCGTCCAGGTGATCCAGTAACGAAGGTGCGTTAGCAACCACTTCCTGAACCTGAGGATTCTTACTGTCCAGCACGCGCAGAGGATTGGATTCCAAACGGCGCAGCGAGTCTTCGTCTAATTGCGACTTGTGCGCGCTTAAATACTCAATCAGGGTTTGTTTGTAAGCCTGGCGTGCTTCATTAGAGCCCAAAGAATTGATTTGCAGTGATACCGCATCTTCAATGCCAAACAGTTTCCACAATCTGGCAGACAACAAAATCACTTCAGCATCGATATCGGCACTTTCTAACCCATAGGTTTCTACACCAAACTGGTGGAACTGGCGATAACGGCCTTTTTGCGGACGTTCATGGCGGAACATAGGTCCCATATACCACAGGCGCTGTTGCTGATTGTAAATAAGACCGTGTTCATTACCGGCACGAACGGCACTGGCGGTTCCTTCCGGACGCAGCGTCAGGCTATCGCCATTGCGGTCCTCAAAGGTATACATTTCTTTTTCAACGATATCGGTAACTTCACCGATAGAGCGCTTGAACAAGTCGGTGCTTTCAACGATGGGAGTACGTATTTCCTGGTAACCATAACTCGCCACAACCTGACGAAGTACAGATTCTACCTTCTGCCATGTACCGGAAATCTCCGGTAGGCAGTCATTCATGCCTCGAATTGCCTGAATAGTCTTAGCCACGTGAAATTCTCATACTGCTAAATAGTGAAAAGCCCCGCATTATAGGGGCTTTAGCACTAAACAACAAACATTCTTGCCGATTATATCGGCACTGAAAAACGGCCTGCTTTAGTCTTTCTGTGTTACCGCAATGGCATTGCGCTCATCTAACATTGCCGCTTTCGCACGTATACGTTTTTCCAGTTGGTCAACCAGGTCATCATTTGCCAAGCGCTCTTTCTGACGCTTGCCATCAAGGTAATAGCCACTCATATTGCGCGCGCCGGTAAGGCCCAGATCTGAGACTTCAGCTTCACCGGGACCGTTTACCACGCATCCGATAATGGAAACGTCCATAGGCGTTAATACATCTTCCAGGCGCTGCTCCAGTGCGTTGACGGTACCAATAACGTCGAATTCCTGACGAGAGCAACTTGGGCAGGCAATAAAGTTGATGCCGCGAGACCGAATACGCAGTGATTTCAATATGTCGAAACCCACTTTGATTTCTTCTACCGGATCGGCCGCCAGCGATACGCGCAAGGTGTCACCAATACCTTCGGCCAACAGCATGCCCAAACCTACAGCACTTTTCACTGCGCCAGCCCGCTGTCCACCAGCTTCGGTTATACCCAAATGCAGTGGCTGGTCGATTTCTTTGGCCAACAAACGGTAAGCGCCAACGGCTAAGAACACGTCAGAGGCTTTTACCGATACCTTAAACTGGTCGAAGTTGAGCTTGTCGAGGATATCAACGTGGCGCATGGCGGATTCCAGCAAAGCTTCTGGCGTAGGTTCACCGTACTTTTCCTGCAGGTCTCGCTCTAATGAGCCGCCATTGACGCCAATCCGAATAGGAATATTTTTGTCACGAGCGCAGTCAACAACCGCTTTTACCCGTTCGATATTGCCGATATTACCGGGGTTAATGCGTAAACAGTCCACACCGTATTCCGCCACTTTCAGCGCAATGCGGTAATCAAAGTGAATATCAGCGATTAACGGGATATCTACCTGCTGACGGATTTGCTTAAACGCTTCTGCCGCATCCATAGTGGGAATAGATACACGGACAATCTCGCCTCCCACCGCTTTAATGCGATTAATTTGCGCGACGGTCGCCTCTACATCGGTAGTCGGTGTATTTGTCATCGACTGCACGGCAATGGGCGCACCATCACCAATCGGCACCTTGCCAACATAAATACGAGTAGATTTTCTGCGCGTAATAGGGCTATCAGCAAACATTATTGTTCCTGCATAGGTAAGTAAAACTTCGCGGTACGTTTGGGATCAAACCCAGACATATCGACCGCATCACCATCATAATCAATTTGTACAACATGGGGCGCGCCCAGTGTAACCTCGAAGGGCGGCACACCCGATACCGACATTACATAACCTTCGGCTTTGATGCCAAAGGCCAGTGCTTCGCCGGTTGAGTCTGTGACATTGACCCAACACTCTCCTGCGAAAGTAAATGTCAGTGCAACGTTGCCGGCTTTATCCTGACTTATTTCCGGATTTAGCACAGGTAGTGCAAGTCGGCTTTCTAATCCTGTTGCTACCGCATCGTTAACATCCGACTCCTCGGCTGAGACAGTATTGGTATCCAAATCTTCAGGTGTTTCCAATAGCTCGTCCTGATATGTCTCGTCTTCTAGAGTTTCTTCTTCATCTGCCACTAGAGCTTCTGACGGCTCGGTATTGGTATTTTGTGCTGTACTCAATGTAGGTTGAGAAGTTGGTAACGAACTGGTCGTTGTAGACGAGGAAGGGACGAAGTCATCTTCGTTCGCTGGTTGCTGATACCACCATACAACAACACCAGCCAATAATATGAGCGCAATGATGTACGTAACCATCATCCAGCGGTCGTCATGGGCCTGTTTAGCGACACGCTTTGAAAAACTCTGTAGCTTGGCTGGCGGCTTTGGCGCGGTATGGTATTGCTCAAACAGCGCAATTAACTCTTCCGGGTTCAACCCAATATTTTTGGCGTAAAGTCTGACATACCCTTTGAAAAAGGTGACCGAGGTATTCTCGTCTAAACGGTTTTCTTCCAGGTCAGAAATGATATTGACCCGCAGAAACAGTTTGTCAGCAATGGCTTGTTGTGAAAGCCCCTGCTTTTCCCGGCCTTCCCGCAATAATTGTCCCGGGCTTGGTGTGGCCGGCACGTGCTGTTCATCAGCTTCTAGCAGCTGCTCTTTATCCATTTATTTACCCAGGTTACTGTGTCTGCTCAGCTGGCGGTACCAGCCATAACTTCGTTCCGATTTTGATAGACCCGTTATTGTCGAGGTTATTCCACGCTTTCAGGGTATCAAGCTTTATATTGTATTTCAGTGACAGCCGATAGAGATTTTCCTTGGGCTGAACAATGTGAAACTTAACAGATTCGTCCGTCGCCATCGCCTGAGAAGTTGTTTCTGACTCAGTAGCGACGGCCGGCAAGCTATTTTCAGGCTCTGCTTTAGTTACAGTATTTTCAGCCGCAGGTGTTGTTGCTTCACTGTTCGACTCTGTGCTGGCTTGCAAGTCTGCCACACTCACGGTATCCGGCTTCACAATTTGCTGCGGCTTGGTTTTAACCTTAATCACCGGCTGAGGCAGTTTCTGTTGTCGGTCGATATAGAGTTTAGTAAGCGGGCTATCGGGATACATGGTTAACAGCATGTCGCCGTAGCCGTTCGCGGTTAATATGTCGCCTTTGCCCGTTGCTATTTCAATAGCCATCCACAGAGAATCAGGCGATACACGGGCGACTTTTTCGTATTTACGCAACGTTTGCTCAGCGAGGTCATACTGCTCGGTAGCCACGTACATTTCCGTGAGAATAAACAGTGTTTTTGCCCGGCCAGGCTGATGTTTGAGGGCACTGTTGAGGTATTCGATGGCATCTTCCCCCTGCCCCTGGCTTTGAGCACACAGCGCCATGTTCTCGTAAGTCGCCGCTGAATTTGCGTATTGCTTGGAATTCACGGCCTGCAGGAAAAAGGTTTTGGCTTCTTCGTAGTCGCCTTGCTGACACAGAAACGCGCCATAGCTGTTGGCGATATCGGCGTTGCGTGGTGCCAGACTCATTGCGGTTTCGTATGCTTCCCTTGCCCGCTCTACCTCGCCGACGACCTGATAATAATACGCCAGCCCGTAATGACTGTCGGCCAGGCGTGGTGCAAACGACAAGGCTTTATCCAGATTCATTTTTGCCTGGGTATAGTTGCCGTTTTTCAAATAGGTCAGACCCAGTGAAATGCGGGTTTTCGCCGCTTCATTCTGATCGAACTCGGCGCTGAAATTGCCGCCCTGATTTTCGCTAACACAGCCTGATAACCACAGTAGCGTTACTAGCATTACTATTCTCATTGCGGGCGCTAACCTCTTTTTGTCCTTTATATTATTGAGACATTTTTACCGAAATCGACTCGCCCTTCATCTGTTTTTTTAACATGCGCTTAGTCCGGTCTACGACATCACCGACTAATTGGCCGCAAGCGGCGTCAATATCGTCGCCTCTTGTCTTACGCACAATCACGGTAAAGCCATATTCCATCAACACTTTGGCGAACCTATCGATACGCGAGTTACTGGAACAGGTATACGGCGAGCCCGGATACGGATTAAACGGAATTAAGTTAATCTTACAGGGCGTTTCTTTCATTACCTTGGCAAGTTGGTGAGCGTGATCGGTAGAATCATTGATTTGATTCAGCATCACGTACTCAACCGTAACCTTACCCTGGTTCGCCTTTGACTTGCTTAAATAACGGCGTACACCGGCAAGGAAGGTTTCGATATTGTATTTCTTATTGATAGGCACGATTTCGTTGCGCAGCTCGTCATTCGGCGCGTGAAGTGAAATGGCAAGGGCAACGTCTATCTGATCGCCCAGCATATCCAGTGCAGGTACAACACCTGAGGTACTGAGTGTGACACGGCGCTTAGACAAACCAAAACCAAAGTCGTCCATCATGATGTCCATGGCTGGCACAACGTTTTTCAGGTTCAGTAAAGGTTCACCCATACCCATCATCACAACGTTAGTTACCGGACGCTTCGCTGTGTCTTTAGACAAGCCCAGTGTAGTAGCGACGCGCCATACCTGACCGATAATTTCGCTCACAGACAAGTTGCGGTTAAAGCCTTGCTGTGCGGTTGAGCAAAACGTACATTCCAATGCACAGCCAACCTGAGAAGAGACACACAGTGTGGCGCGATCTGATTCCGGGATCCACACGGTCTCCACTTCCTGACCGCCCTCTAAACGCAAGGCAAACTTTATGGTGCCGTCGGTTGCGTTTTGCTGATAGGCGATTTCAGGCGCAACAATCTCACAATGTTCAATGAGTTTGGCGCGCAGGTGTTTGTTCAGATTACTCATCTGCTCAAAATCACTGACACCCTGCTGATAGATCCACTTCATGACCTGATCAGCACGGAACGGCTTTTCGCCCATCTCCGCGAAAAACTCGCGCATTCCCTGCCGATTTAAATTCAATAAATTCGTTTTAGCCATAAAGCACTTAACCTACTGTGAACATCGTTAACGTTGCAACCTGCATAGAATACCACGGGATAACCCGTGACGCACAGACGCAAAAGGGAGCCGAAGCTCCCTTTTTAATCAAAATCCGGCGTCTTATCGAGTGCGTGGGCAGATTTCTTCTTCAGAGAAGAAGTAAGCAATTTCGCGAGCCGCTGATTCAGGTGCGTCAGAACCGTGAACTGCGTTTTCGTCGATTGATACCGCGTAGTCAGCGCGCAGAGTACCCGCAGCTGCTTCAGCTGGGTTAGTTGCACCCATGATTTCACGGTTTTTAACAACGGCGTTTTCGCCTTCTAATACCTGAACCATTACCGGGCCAGATGTCATGAAGTCAACCAGAGCACCAAAGAAAGGACGCTCTTTGTGTTCTGCATAAAAACCTTCTGCTTGTTCTTTGCTCATGTGAACCATTTTAGAAGCAACGATGCGCAGACCTGCAGATTCAAAACGATTGTAGATTGCACCGATCACGTTCTTAGCAACGGCATCAGGCTTAATAATTGAAAAAGTACGCTCAAGAGCCATCTTCTGTCTCCGGTTGTAATAGTAAAAATTTTGGCCGCGAATTATAGGCAATCTTTTGCGCTGTGCCTAGGGGCACAGCAACAATTATCAAAAAATCTTCACAATTGGGGGAAATAGGCGTTTACGCGGTTTGCTTCGCCAGGGTTTGAATTTTACCTACAATTGCGCGTAACCCATTGCCGCGGGTAGGAGAAATATGACGTTCAAGGTCGAGCGCCTCGAAATAACCATCAATATCAAAATCCAGAATTTGTTGCGGTGTTTTGTCGTTATAAGCCGCCATGACCAGCGCCAGCAGACCATGCACAATCACTGCATCGCTGTCAGCATCGAAGTGCAGTTTGCCCGCATCAACCGAAGTTACCAGCCACACACTGCTTTGGCAGCCTTTTACCAAACGCTCAGGGGTTTTCTGTTCGTCCTGTAAGCGCGGCAACGCCTTGCCCAGGTCAATAATATACTGGTATCGCTGTTCCCAATCATCGAAAAAGGCTAAGTCTTCAATGATTTCTTCGCTTGAGGGTAATGACATAATCGGGATTACTTATCGTTACTGAAATTAAAAAAACAGGCCGGCTTCAAGTTGCGCTTCTTCGCTCATCATCTCTCTGGACCAGGGCGGATCAAACACCAACTCTACCTTAACGGATTTAACATGAGGCACTAAGCCAACGCGATACTCTACATCACCCACTAATACCGGGCCCATGCCACAACCTGGTGCGGTAAGCGTCATATCAATCGTTACGGCGCCTTGCTCCTGGTCAAGCTTAACCGCGTAGATGAGGCCCAGAGACACCAGATTAATGGGAATCTCCGGATCGTAAATAGTTTCCAGCGCGTCCCAGACTTGTTGCTCAGCAATATTCCCATCAGCGGGCGCTTCAAAATCAAGTTCTTGTGGCTTTCTGCCTATCGCATCGGCATCTGTACCATCGATACGCAGCATGTTACCGCGCCAGGTAACCGTGTAGTTGCCGCCCAGGTCCTGGGTAAGATTGACGAATTCGCCGCCCGGTATCATTACTTTTTCGCCGGAGGGGACTTTGCGTGACCGTACTTCGCGTTCGGTCACTACCATTTTTTGTTTCATTCTGCAGGGTTACCCGACGTTAAAGCTTTCACCACAACCGCATTCATCCACAACATTCGGATTGTGGTACTTAATGACGCCGTTTATACCTTCTTGTACATAGTCAATTTCGGTATTGCGAATTAACTGCAGGGCATCTTTAGCAACAGCAACGGTAAGCAGGTCTGATACGTTGAGAATTTCGTCGTCGTCTTTGCTGCCGTCGGCAAAGTCCAGCACGTAGGCATAGCCAGTACAACCGCTGACCTTAGTCGACAAACGAATGATTTTACCCGGCTGCTTTGCCAGTTTTGATTCAAAGTGTTTAATTGCGCTATCAGTGAGCGTCACCACATCCTGACTGGGCACAAAGGTTTCAACGGTCATTGTATGCTCCTGTTAAGCCAACATGCTTTGTGCCTTGCGAAGCGCGACAAAAAACGCGTCCACTTCGTCAAGGGTATTATATAAAGAAAACGATGCACGGGCGGTGCCATTTATACCTAATCGGTTCATCAGCGGCTGCGCACAGTTGTCGCCGGTACGGATTGCCACGCCCTGGCGGTCCAGAATAAAGCCGACATCTGCCGGATGGGCATTATCCATTACAAAACTCAGGATCCCCACTTTGTTAGCGGCGGTGCCGATTAAACGCATGCCTTCGATGTCCTGAGCCTGCTTCATGGCAGCGTCAATCAATGACTTTTCGTGCGCCTGAACAGCTGCTAAATCAAGGCCACTGAACCACTCAACTGCCGCCCCCAGGCCAATAGCGCCCGCGATGTGCGGTGTACCAGCTTCAAGACGATTTGGCAGATTACCCCAGGTTGCTGTTTGGTACGTCACGTCGGCGATCATCTCACCGCCTGTTAGCCAAACCGGCCAGTCAGCCAGAATAGATTTGCGGCCCCACAATACACCAATGCCAGTTGGGCCAAATAACTTGTGTCCGGAGAAGGCATAGAAATCACAGCCTAAATCCTGTACGTCAACGCCGCCATGAGCAATGCCTTGAGCACCGTCAACCAGCACCAGTGCACCGTATCGCTTGGCCATTTGTACCAGTTCTTTCACCGGATTCACGGTACCCAACGCATTAGATACATGCGGGAAAGCAACCATACGTGTATTCGGGCCAAGGTAAGTTTGGAACGTTTCGATATCCAACTCGCCGTTATCAAAGATGGGCGCAACACGAAGTGTGGCACCACTTTGTATGCAGGCTTGCTGCCAGGTAACCAGGTTCGCGTGGTGTTCCATTTCGGTAACAACCACTTCATCACCGGCTTCCAGTTGTTTGGTCAGGCCATGGGCTACCATATTGATACTTTCGGTAGTACCCGCTGTCCAGATCACTTCTTCACGACTATTTGCATTAATGAACGAAGTAACCTGATCACGTGCTTTTTCGTATCGGCGTGTCGCTTCATCCGATAGCTTGTGCGCGCCGCGATGCACATTGGCGTTCGTTTGCGTGTAAAAGCTCATCAGCGCGTCGATAACCGCCTGCGGCTTTTGCGTTGTCGCGGCGTTATCCAGATAAACCAGCGGCTTACCGTCTACCTGTTGTGACAATATTGGAAACTGCGCGCGGATGGCCTGAACGTCGAAAATCATTTGACCTCCATGCTCACGAAGCGCTCACGCAAACGGTGTAGCAACCAGTCGCTTACTGCGGCATTTGGAATTTGTGTAATCAATTCCTGAATGAAACCGAAGTTCAGCATGATCAATGCCTGGCTGCGACTGATTCCGCGCGTTAACAGGTAATACAGTGCCTTTTCTTCGATTTCAGCCACGGTAGCACCGTGAGCACAGCGCACGTCGTCAGCGTAGATTTCAAGCTCTGGCTTGGTGTTGACCACCGCACGGCGTGACAACAACAAATTGCGGTTGTTAAGTTCTGCCAGGGTTTTCTGGGCATCGCGGTGAATGTGAATCCGCCCATTAAATACCGCTTTAGCACGGTCACCAACGATACCGCGGGCATTTTCTTCGGTAGTACAATTGGGCACAGCGTGCTCAATGGTAGAGTGCAGATCGAAAAGCTCGCCTTCCGCCAACAAATAAATGGCGTTCAGGTTTGCATTCGCAAATTCACCTGTGTATTCCACATCCACGTCAAGACGCGACAAAACACTGCCGTAACCAACGATATTACTGGTTAACTGCGCTTTCTCTGCCACTTTGAAATGACAGCTTCCCACATGCATAGCTTGTTGGGTATACATGGCAAAGCGATAATGCTCCAGTTCAGCCTGGGCTTCCAGTACATATTCACTAACAAAGGTATTCAGGCTGTCGGCATCGCCGAAGCCATCTTCAATCACAGAGACTTTAGCACCGGCTTCAATATGCACCAGTACGCGTAAATGCTGATCACCCGCGCTGGCCGCCAATTGGGTTAATCGAATTGGTGTGTCAATGACGGTATTAGCCGGTACATGAATGTACACGCCTTCTGTCAGCAGGGCATCGTTGACCTGACCAAACAAATGATGAGACGGCTTAACCTGGCCTAATAGCGCCTGGATACTGGCTTGTTGTGCTTCATCTGCTTTTGAGAACAACGTAAACGTAAGCCCTTCCGGCACCTGGCCTTGCTCATCGCTTAACTGATTGCCTGTAAAGGAGAGGCTGTAAGCTTCGAGTCCGTCTATGACAGGCGCTGTAGATTGCTGTTCTGACGGTCCAGCCAGACTAACGGTACGCTTTTCAACCGGCACCAATGGTGTGAAACGCCAGGCTTCCTGACGGCGCACGGGCCATTTAACGTTAGCTAACGCTGCCGTTGCTTGCTGACGATTGCCTGACAACCAGTCACTTTGACGTTGGCCTTCAGCAATTACTTCTGACAGCCACTGGCTCATGCCTCGCTCTCCTCGTAGGCTTTACCCAGGAACGCATAACCTGATTTTTCGACTTCCAATGCCAGCGATGCATCACCGCTTTTGACGATTTTACCGTCGGCCAGAATGTGAACGAAGTCGGGCTTGATGTAGTCAAGCAGACGCTGGTAGTGAGTCACAACGATAAAGCTACGCTCGCCGTCACGTTGGCTGTTCACGCCATCAGCAACCACTTGCAAAGCGTCTACGTCGAGGCCTGAATCGGACTCATCGAGTATGCACAGTGATGGTTCAAGCAAAATCATTTGCATGATTTCGTTACGCTTTTTCTCACCACCAGAGAAACCTTCGTTAACGCCGCGCTTCAGAAAGTCCAGAGGTAACTGCACTTGTTTACAGGCTGCTTTGGCTTTCTTCAAGAATTCAGCGGCCGTCAGAGGCTCTTCACCGCGGTGTTCGCGTAGCGCGTTCACGGATTCTTTCAGGAATTCCATGTTACTTACGCCAGGAATTTCTACCGGATACTGGAATGCCAGAAACAAGCCTTCGCGGGCACGCTCCTCAACTTCCAGTTCCAACAGGTCTTTGCCATTTAACGTTGCACTGCCGTCGTTTACTTCGTAACCGTCACGGCCAGACAATACATAACCCAGCGTACTTTTACCGGCGCCGTTAGGTCCCATGATGGCATGAACTTCACCAGGTTTAATCTCCAGGTTTAACCCTTTGATGATTTGCTTTTCTTCAACACTGGCGTGTAAATTATTGATGGATAACATTAAATTCTTTACCCCACAGAACCTTCTAAACTAATTTCAAGTAGCTTGCCGGCTTCTACCGCAAACTCCATAGGTAACTCTTTAAAGACTTCCTTACAGAAGCCGTTGACGATCATTGATACCGCCTTTTCTGCATCCAGGCCGCGTTGCTGACACAGGAACATTTGCTCATCACTGACTTTAGAGGTGGTGGCTTCGTGTTCTACAATGGCGGATGGATTGCGGCTTTCAATGTATGGGAACGTGTGAGCACCGCACTGATCGCCAATGAGCAGTGAATCACACTGCGTAAAATTACGTGCGTTATCGGCTTTTGGACCCATTTGAACCAGACCGCGATACGCGTTGTTACTCTTACCCGCTGAGATCCCTTTCGAGATGATGGTAGAGCGCGTGTTCTTACCCAGGTGGATCATCTTCGTTCCTGTGTCGGCCTGCTGGCGTCCACGGGTCAGTGCTACCGAGTAAAACTCGCCAATACTGTTATCGCCTTTCAATACGCAGCTAGGGTATTTCCAGGTAACTGACGAACCGGTCTCTACCTGAGTCCACGAAATTTTCGCATCGTTATGGCAAATACCGCGTTTGGTGACGAAGTTATAAATACCGCCCTTGCCGTTTTCATCGCCCGGGTACCAGTTCTGCACAGTTGAGTACTTAATATTGGCTTTATCCAGCGCAACCAGTTCTACAACCGCCGCGTGCAATTGGTTTTCATCGCGCTGTGGTGCGGTACAGCCTTCCAGGTAGCTTACGTGACTGCCTTCATCAGCAACAATCAGCGTTCGCTCGAACTGACCGGTATTTTGTTCGTTGATACGGAAGTAAGTGGACAGCTCCATTGGGCAACGCACGCCCTTTGGAATATAAACAAATGAACCGTCAGTAAACACGGCGCTGTTAAGCGCAGCGAAGTAGTTGTCGGTACGAGGAACCACAGAGCCAATGTATTTCTTCACCAGTTCCGGGTACTTTTGGATAGCCTCAGAAATAGGGCAGAAGATAACGCCCGCTTCTTCCAGCTTTTCGCGGAAGGTGGTTACCACCGACACCGAGTCAAATACCGCATCCACGGCGACACCAGCAAGCATTTCCTGCTCGTGCAAAGGAATACCCAGCTTGTTGTAAACGTCCAATAAGTCCGGATCGACTTCGTCCAACGACTTCGGCTTATCCTTCATGCTCTTTGGCGACGAATAATAAGAAATAGCCTGGTAATCCACCTTTTCATAGTCGACATGGGCCCACTCGGGCTCTTCCATTTCTAACCATGAACGATACGCTTTTAAACGCCACTCAAGCATCCACTCAGGCTCATTTTTAATAGCCGAAATACGTCGTATAACTGACTCGTCCAAGCCATTTTCGAAGGTATCGGACTCGATTTCAGAGTAGAAACCCGCCTCATATTGTTTCGACAATGCCTGTTCGATCTGATCGCTCATTGACTCATCTCACTTAACTGGTCTTTGATTGCACGCCTTTTGTGGGTGCGGTGTACCCGATAGTCAGGCTATCGGACGCCATGTATCCCTTATTTTTCGCGCGGTATTCTATAATACCTGAGTATTTCACTCAACTATTGAGCGAAATACCTGTCATAAAGCGAATCCATTGCTTGCGTTATTATTCTGTACGGGCATCTGGGGGCTGGGGATCTTGCACTATTCTCCTTCAAACTGCAAACCTTGACTGGCCGCCCTACGCCGGAAGTCTTACCCGTTGCCAGCTGGCCTTGCTTGCCTCAAACGTGTTACTACATCGATGACCGTTGAAGCGGCAAAATCCATCTCAGCTTCGGTGGTAAACCGCCCCGCTGAAAAACGAATTCCTGCATGCGCTAGTTCCGCGCTTCGCCCTAATGCAGTTAATACATAAGAGGGCTCCAGACTGGCAGAGGTGCAGGCCGATCCGGTTGAGATAGCAAGATCGGCTAATCCCATTACCAGGCTTTCACCGTCTACGCCACCAAAACTAATGTTTATGATACCTGGCGCACGCAGAGTTAAATGGCCATTAAGGGTAACCTCGTCTAACTGGCTGATTCGTTCCCAGAATGCTTCAGTTAACTGACGTAAACGGGCACCTTCTTCCTCGAGTTTTTGACCCGCAAGTTCACAGGCCGTACCAAAGCCAACAATTTGATGGGTAGGTAACGTGCCGGAGCGCATCCCTCTCTCGTGGCCACCACCATGCATTTGCTCAGCGAGTAAAGTACGTGGACGGCGACGGACAAATAAGGCGCCGATCCCTTTTGGTCCGTAGCACTTGTGTGCAGAAAACGACATCAGGTCAACAGGTAACGCTTGTAAATCGATAGGTATTTTGCCCAGGCTTTGCGCCGCATCCACATGGAATACGATACTGTGTTGACGACACAGGTTGCCGATACCTTCAATATCCTGCACGACTCCAATTTCGTTATTGACGTGCATCACAGACACCAGGATGGTGTCCTCTCGCAATGCCTTTGTAATCTGCTCTACTGAAACCAGCCCTTGTGCATCGGGAGTCAAATAGGTTACGTCGAAGCCCTGCTCCGCCAAATAATCACAGGTGTCTAAAATAGCTTTGTGCTCAGTGCTCACCGTAATAATGTGATTGCCCTTGCTGCGATACTGCTGCGCCGCACCTTTAAGCGCCAGGTTATCTGATTCGGTTGCGCCGGACGTAAAGACAATCTCCCGCGGATCACAGTTAACCAGTTCGGCTATTTGATTACGCGCCACATCTACGGCTTCTTCTGCCTGCCAACCAAACCGGTGAGAGCGAGAAGCCGGGTTACCAAAGGTGCCGTCCAGGGTCAGACACTTCGCCATTTCACTGGCCACTGCTGGATCAACCGGTGTGGTAGAGGCATAATCTAAATAAATGGGGGTTTTAACCTTGCTCATTTACAGTCGAATGCTCACTTGAATTTCTTTATCGAGTACCGAGCGCTGCTTATCCTGTCGACCGGCCACAGCCTGAACATCGCCTTTTGCCATTAATTCGCCCAGACTAATACTGTCAAGAAAATGCCCGATACGATCACTGAGGTCCTGCCACAAACTGTGTGTTAAACAGCGTTCGCCAGCCTGACAATCGCCCTGCCCCTGGCATCTGGTAGCGTCAACGGATTCATCAACGGCTCGGATCACTTCACCAATGGCAATATTGAACGCATCGCGCCCGAGTTTGTATCCACCACCGGGACCTCGCACACTTTTGACCAAGGTTTCTTTCCTTAGTCTGGAAAACAATTGCTCCAGGTACGACAGCGATATTTCCTGCCTGGCAGAAATATCTGCAAGCGACACCGGACCTTGTTGAGAGTGGAGTGCCACGTCCAGCATGGCGGTCACCGCATAGCGGCCTTTGGATGTGAGTTTCATAGCGGGCAGCGATAGTCTAACATGTGTAAAATTGTTCCATACCCGACTAAAATGGTCAAGTATAAAACCTAGTAAATTAGTCAGGTATTAGAACACATGATAAGTGTTCGCTTTAGATATGCGGGTCAAATGCGTCGTGCTTTTGCTGTTGTGTTTTCGGTGCAACGGGAGATAAACCAGTGCAAGCGAAGTCTTCTTCTGACATGCCTTCCAGTTTATCGGTATTGATGTTGCCGCCCAGGGTTTGAATAACCTGGCACAACTCAACGATGCGTTCATCCATGGCATGAATATGCTCGACCATGACCCCCATTGCACTGGCAACAGGATCCGGATTGTCGGTGGCAACAGCATACGCATCGAAGCCATATTTTGCGGCGATTTCACTGCGCTTGTTCTCACTACCTTCGTTAGGGACAGGCGCAGATTGCACAATGCGCCCAGGTATACCGACAACAGTGGCTCCAGCCGGCGTATCCTTCACAACCACGGAGTTCGAGCCAATCTTAGCGCCTTCGCCTATTTCGATAGGCCCAAGTACTTTTGCCCCCGCACCAACAACCACATTGTTACACAAAGTTGGGTGACGTTTGCCTGCTTTCCAGCTTGTTCCGCCGAGCGTCACGCCGTGATACAGGGTCACGTCATCACCAATTTCTGCCGTTTCGCCAATGACAACGCCCATACCATGGTCAATAAAAAATCGCTTACCGATAGTTGCGCCCGGGTGGATTTCTATGCCGGTCAGCCAGCGACTAAACGTCGATAAGGTTCTTGCCAGCCATTTTAATTCCATCTTCCAGAGTTTATGGCTCAGGCGATGAAACCAGACTGCGTGTAAGCCCGGGTAGTTAGTCAGGACTTCAAAGGTATTTCTGGCTGCAGGATCCCGATCAAAGACACCGGCAATGTCCTCCTTGATTCGCGTGAACATCACTTATCCTCGCTGGATTTATCAATAGCCGCGAGAATACCGCGAAGAATGTTCAACTCCTGCGCTTCAGGTCTTGCACGGTTAAACAATCTGCGTAAGCGGGTCATCACGATACCCGGGTGATTTTCGTTGATAAACTTCACATTACTCAGTGTGGATTCAAGATGCACATAAAAGCGCTCAAGATCTTCACTCAGCGGGTATTCTGATTCTTCCTGAGGAATGCGTGTTTTATTCAGATAGGCCATGCGAATTTCATAGCACAGGGTTTGCACAGCAGCAGCCAGATTCAGTGAACTGTATTCCGGATTTGCTGGAATACATACGTGGAAATGGCATTGCTGCAGTTCTTCGTTGGTCAAGCCGTTGTTTTCCCGACCGAAAACGAGGGCTACCGGGTATTGTCCTACTTCAGCAACCAGTTTTTCTCCGCACTCACGCGGCTCAAGCATTGGCCAGCTCAATGTTCTTGAACGGGCCGACGTGCCAACAACAAGCCCGCAGTCTGCTACAGCTTCACTCAGTGTCTTTACAATTTTCGCATTCGCCAGCACGTCACCCGCACCAGCAGCTAGCGCACTGGCCTGCCCATCAGGCTCATCTACCGGGTCTACCAAATACAACTGACTTAACCCCATGGTCTTCATTGCCCTTGCCGCCGAGCCAATGTTGCCCGTATGAGACGTGTTAACCAGGATGATTCTTATCTGTTCAAGCATGTGTAAATCGTTGTTAGCCGTTAATTGGCCGAGAGTGTAGCACAGCAGTATCGAATTCGCAGCGGTAGGCTGTCTTCGTTTACCTACCGAGATGACATCAACGCCTGTAACGATTGATGAACTTTCAATCAATTCAATAATGCGAATCACATTGCATTATCAGAAGTAACTGGTACACTGCGCGCCGTTTTCTATTCGATCTTTTACAATTGGTGGTTCCTAATGCATCCGATGCTGAACATTGCGGTGCGCGCAGCGCGCGTGGCTGGCTCTATTATTGTGCGTGGTTTTGAAAACCGGGCTGAGCTGGTAAAAGAAGTCAAAGGCAGTAACGATTACGTTACTCAAATAGACAAAGAAGCCGAAATGGCAATCATTCACAAGATTCAACAATCTTATCCTACCCATAGTTTCCTTGGTGAGGAAAGTGGTGAAGTCGTCGGTGAAGCGCCAGAGTTTCAGTGGATCATCGACCCATTGGATGGAACAACCAATTTCATTAAAGGCATTCCGCATTTTGCGGTATCAATTGCCCTTCTCCATAAAGGCCGCCTGGATCAGGCTGTCGTTTTCGACCCCATTCGCGGCGAACTCTTCACGGCATCCCGTGGTCAGGGCGCACAGTTAAACGGCTATCGAATTCGCACAAGTAAGCCTCGCGATTTAGCAGAAACCGTACTCGCAACTGGCCTGCCGTTTAAAAACAAAAGCCAGTACGCTGATTTCGCACTGCGTTTAAACAAAATTTTCCACGACTGTGGCGACATTCGTCGTGCTGGAAGTGCTGCACTTGATTTAGCTTATGTGGCAGCTGGTCGCCACGACGGTTACTGGGAACGCGGCATTAAGCCTTGGGATATTGCAGCCGGTGAGTTACTTGTTCGCGAATCTGGCGGCCTGGTAACCGATTTCTCTGGTGGTAACGATCCACTTTACAAAGGCGAGATTGTTGCGGGTAGCGTTAAAGTCGTTCAAGGCTTAGTAAAACATCTGAAAGCCTAATCGGGCATTACTGTAAAGCTAAAATTAAAAAGCCTCCGACTCGGAGGCTTTTTTCGTTAATGGATTCGATTAACCATTTAATGATGCAAGGTATTCTTTAAATTCTGCACCTAGTGAAGGGTGACGCAGGGCATATTCAACATTCGCTTTCATATAGCCCAGCTTGCTACCGCAGTCATGGCTCTTACCTTTCATATAGTAAGCATCAACCTGCTCGACCTTCATCAGTGAAGAAATAGCGTCCGTCAGCTGAATTTCGCCGCCTGCACCAGGAGGGGTGAACTCAAGCAGTGACCAGATTTCCTGGGACAATACGTAACGGCCTACAACAGCAAGGTCTGATGGCGCTTCTTCCAAAGGTGGCTTTTCTACCATGTCATAAATCTTGGCGGATTCACCTGGTTTAATGGTTGCCCCTTCAAGATCAACGATACCGAATTTAGAAATGCTTTCCTGAGGCACTTGCTCAACCATAACCTGACTAACGCGACTGGTGTTAAATCGGGATACCATTTCGGCAAGGTTGTCTTTTTTAGGGTTGCTGGTGTACTCATCGATGATAACATCTGGCAGTACCACTGCAAAAGGATCATCACCCACCATTGGATGCGCACACATAATTGCATGACCCAATCCTTTAGCAGCGCCCTGACGAACGTGCATAATGGTGACATCCTTCGGGCAAATAGACTGCACTTCTTCCAGTAACTGACGTTTTACACGTTGCTCAAGGGTTGTTTCTAGCTCGAACGACGTGTCAAAGTGGTTTTCGATACTATTTTTACTGGCGTGAGTCACCAGAATAATTTCTTTCAAACCCGCCTGTACGCATTCACTGACCACGTACTGAATTAGAGGTTTGTCTACCACAGGCAACATTTCTTTCGGGATGGCCTTGGTGGCGGGCAACATACGTGTACCCAACCCTGCTACAGGTATGACGGCTTTTTTTACCTGACTCATAATTTTTGTCCTTTTATTGAAAGTCCTCGACCTATCGCATAGTAATGCAATCCGTATTCCGACATTATTTTCGGATCATATAAATTACGACCATCGAAAATAAGGGGTAGCGATAGTTTTTCTTTAATTAAATCAAAATCAGGGGCACGGAAGGATTGCCACTCAGTACATACCACCAGGAAATCTGCACCATCCAAAGCGGCTTCCTTGGTGCCAGTGAGCTTAAGGTCTGAACGACTGCCGTAAATACGTTGCGTTTCTTCCATGGCTTCAGGGTCGTAGGCTTGTACAATGGCCCCTTTTTCCCACAGTAATTCCATCAATACACGACTGGAGGCCTCACGCATATCATCGGTATTTGGTTTGAATGACAGGCCCCAAAGCGCAACCGTTTTACCCGCTACATCCCCGTCGAAATGGTTCATGATATATTCGAACAACTTTTCTTTCTGTGAGTAGTTCACCGCTTCCACTGACTCTAAAATTTTTGCTTCGTAACCGACCTGGTTTGCACTACGAATGAGCGCTTGCACATCTTTGGGGAAACAAGAACCGCCATAACCACACCCAGGATAGATAAACTGGTAACCAATACGAGGGTCAGAACCAATACCACGACGCACGTTTTCGATATCTGCGCCAAAGTGCTCAGCCAAGTTTGCCATTTCGTTCATGAAGCTGATTTTGGTCGCTAACATACAGTTTGCTGCATATTTTGTTAACTCAGCAGAACGAATGTCCATGGTAATGACTTTATCGTGGTTACGGTTAAACGGTGCGTATAATTCACGTAGTTTCTTTTCAGCTTTTTCGCTATCCGTACCAAGTACAATCCGGTCAGGTCGCATGCAGTCATTGACTGCGGCCCCTTCCTTCAAGAACTCAGGATTAGATACCACGTCGAATGTAGTGGATTTACTCAGCTCGGCAAGCGTATCAGTGACTTTCGCTTTGACTTTGTCAGCAGTCCCTACCGGAACCGTCGATTTATTAATAATGATCTTGTGGTTTTGCATGTGGGTAGCGATGGTGCCGGCTACGGCGAGGACATATTTAAGGTCCGCAGAGCCGTCTTCATCGGGAGGCGTACCTACTGCGATAAAAATCAATTCACCGTGCTCTACGCCGCGCTTTGCATCAGTCGTAAAATCAACCCGACCACCTTCATAGTTACTGGTTACAAGGGGAGTGAGGCCTGGCTCGTAAATAGGAATGATTCCTTTCTTCAGGTTGTCAACCTTGTTCTGATCAACATCCACACAGACTACATCGTGGCCAACTTCCGCAAGCACTGCCGCTTGCACAAGACCAACATAACCAATTCCAAATACTGTTACCTTCACTTGCTCATTTCCTTAATTGTCTCATCGCAGGTATTCAACACGCGATATCCCGATAATTTACTCTGGTTTCATTAAAGCATCATGACGAAACGGGCTCAACTGAAAGTTTTAAGCTCACTTCATCATCGGACTACTTTAAAGGACCGGTCACACGCCGAAGCCCATCCCTGATACCACGCCACATGAATTCCCCTCTGTCCTTGCCGTTATCCAAGCAAAAACGATTAACCAGCCAACGACACGGTAATGCCATGATATTTCTAAATTTCCAGTAGAGTGGAACATAACTTCTTGGCAAGAGTAGTAATACATTCCTGAACTGATAATACAAACGAACAGGCTGTCCCACTTTAAAACTGACGCCAAGAATATTCTTCCTAGCATCACCTTGTTTGTGAACCATTTTCAAGTTGCTGTCAATCATGACTTCATAGCCATGCATTCTTGCCCGCCAACACCACTCATGGTCAACGCCATCAATAAATAAAGCCGATTCCTTAAACCCTACTTCATCCAGGCAGTCCAGGCTTAACACCATGCCGGAAGCGATTATCTGTTTGGTGGAGTAATAACCTTGGGTCATTACTTTTGGTTTTTGGATGGCAGGTACTACTGCTTTGTTATCAAACTCACTCACAATTGCAGGCCCAATAGCAGCCAGTTTTTTTGTAATCGTCTTTGCTCGTTTAATACTACCTTGTAAACCCGTAAGTAGTGTTGCAGAAAGCAGACTATCCTGATCGAGCAACAGAACGTATTCCCGCCCTTCAGCTGTTGCTTCGCGTAACCCAATATTTTGTGCTTCCGCTATACCTTCGTTGTCAGGGCAATGTGTGTAACTAACATAGTCTGGTAACCAACAGGCATGGGATTCAGGCGAATTATCAATGACAATGGTGCCCCACCCCGTTTCACGCAAGAGGGAAATGTTATCCAGTAATCGGGATTTGTCCGGGTGATAGAGAATAATAACGCAGGAAAACATCAATGCTTAATAAATTTTTCTAAGTAGTGGCGATCAAGCTTGTAGGCAAGTTTTACAATACTTGCAGGCATCAACCTTAGAATTAATACTGAAACCGCATAGAACAGGTTATACACCGACATTCGCTTTAACTTACGTAGCGCTCTAAACCTGGCTCGAAACTCGTTAAACGACTTAACAAAGCCACGGCGTTTATAAAAATCACCAACTCGTCTGAACTTCAACAACTTATCTTTCAGATTACAAAAAATATAGCCATGAGACGCAAGCTCAATCCAAAGCAAGTAATCTTCGACAAATCGCAAACTATCGTCATACCGGTGCCCGTCATTAAACACCTTATATCGAATGCAAACCGTAGGATGGTTGACAGCACATCGGCGAGGCAGAAGTCGCGTAATTTGTTTGTTAGCCAGCGGCATTACCCGTGAACCTACTTTTTTGTCGACTTCATTTATCTCGGTGAGTCCCGTACCAAGAATTGAAACATGCGCGTGTTTTTCCAGATAAGTCACTTGCTTTTCGAATCTGTCAGGCTCAGATATGTCATCGGCGTCCATCCTAAAAAAGTAGGATGGCTGGAGCGATAGTGACCAATCAATAGCAAAATTCATGCAGGTAGCAAGACCACAATTTTCTTTGCCTTCTACAACGACTAATCGATCGTCATCATCTGCATGCCGCATAATTACTGACATCAGTGTTTCGGGAATAGCCCCATCAATGACGATGACATAAAGATAGTCTGAATAAGACTGTTGACGAATACTTTCTATTGAATGGTCAAGCCAATGTGGGTTATCGCGGCAGTAAACCCCCATTGCCACAATTGATTCAACACGGTGAACCTGGTAGCGACTATGCTTGATGGAAAAATTTGGGGTCAATGGTTTGTCCGCGATGAATTACTGGCGAAGAGTGTAACGAAAAACAGTACTAGTTTGCACTAGTTTGAAGCATTTATTTCCCCAAAAACAAACGCTTTGTATCTCTAACCACCCGAATTATCTTCCAAATGTTCATTATAGCAGCAGTGTAAACGACCAATAGCGCCATAAAAGACCAGAACATAACGTAGTCAGGGACCTGATATACTTCACCTAAAATACCAACCACACAATAGCAGGCACCGAGGCATAATATTGCAACCAACGAACGACGTGAATTGAGGCCTGCCCTCATAAAAATATTGTGCAAATGCTTGCGATCAGGACGCAGTACTGACTGGCCCTTCCTGGCTCGCCGGAACATGATTGCAGCCATATCCATAAGAGGCAACCCAATTAACCACACCCCGGTTATCGGACGCAGAGACGCCGCGGCTCCCTGTGTATGGTCAACCAACAACCATACAATGGTAAGACCCACGAACATGCTGCCCGCATCACCCATAAATATTTTATTGCCTTTGAAGCCTTTAAGACTCAAATTAAATGCTAGGAAAGGTACAATAGCGGCGATGATAACTAACGGTTCCATAATTGCCGCGCCGTTACCCGAAATCAGTAATAACGACACAACACTGGCAAGCACTATCAGACTCATGCCTCCGGCAAGACCGTCAATACCATCTATCATGTTTATGGCGTTTATGACGCCAACGACACAAATCAATGTAAAGAAGTAACCACCCAGCCCAAGGTATACCGAACCAAATCCGAATATATCACCGAGGGAAGTAATGTAATTTTGCGCACTCCAAGCCATAATTGAAGCCACGCCAAACTGACACATCAAGCGACCTTTCGCGCTCAAATCGAACCTGTCGTCAAGCATGCCCAGAAGTACTATAAAAGCAGAGGCGGTGAAAAAGAGAGGATTGTTTTTCATCCACACATCGGTCATGACGCTCGCAACAAGCACAGCGACAAAAATAGCAACCCCCCCCGTTAGCGGCACAATTCCGCTGTGGCGCTTGCGGTAAGACGGCTGATCAACCAAGCCAAATTGATGTGCAAGGGGCGTCATCACCACCAACAAAATCAGGGCGACAAAAAAAGCCGTAAATAACGGAATGAACTGAAGATACGTCAACATTCGATCACAGTCTCCACTGTTTCCCAGCACATAAACCCGTCACACTATCTACCCTGTAAAAAGGACAATCCATTAACCCACCAACTCCATTGAGATTTCTGACGAACAAATTATGTTTCGTGGAGAGATATCTGAAAACTCGTCCTATAATAGTAAACATTAGTATAACTGACTACCCCTGTTCGAAAATTTAAGTCTGATTGGCGCTTTTTTACACGCTTGAGCGCGATTTCACTCACATCTCCTATAACAAATCAAACTTTACATGTGTTTTATTACGTTTATGGTATTCTTAGCGTTTCTTTAAACGGATGTATGCCAAGTACGATATGAAATTACTTATCGCCGCTGTTTGGGTTACTGGATTAGTTGGTTTAACAGGTTGTGCCTCTCAGCCTGCCGATGTTAAAGCCAACCTCCCCCTTATTGGTGCAGGTCAGTTAACCCCAATAAAACAATTACCCGCTTCGAGAACTAAAGCAAAAGCCATTCCAGAGTTGACTATCTCGTCAGGTAAAACAACCATCGAAAATATTGAATATCAGCTTTCGAAGCAATATTTGTCTGCTTTAGGATTGACGTGTTATCAGTTAAGAACGGATAAATATGAGGAAGCAGGTCAGGCCAGAACGCTATGTCGTAAAGACAGCTATTGGTTGCTGTATCCTCTAACAATGGCATCCAACGCACAGTAAGATCAGGATTTATATGAACGTTAACAGGTACATTGTTGGCTTGTCATTGGCTTCTATCATGTTAGCCGGACAAGTCTTAGGACAAAGCGCTGAGCAAATACAGCAAATCCAACAACAATTAGAAAGAGAAAATGGCAATTCAGCGGCGTCTCATACTAGTGGAATAAGCCCAATGCAACTGGGTATGTCACCTACTTTACCCGCTTCATCAGGCAGCGCCACTAGAGCCAGTGCAGGACAATATAATAGCAGCCCCAGAAATGGCATGATATTACCTGGTGAGCCTACAATAGATATGGTTTACCCGCTTCAGGAAAAAATGCCAAACCCACCTTTTGCGGCAAATTTATTCATTGGTGGCTTTGAATCTGAGCGAGTGTCCAGTGTCAATGAGAATTACCTGGTAGCGCCTGGCGATCAGATATCTGTTTGGATGTGGGGCGCCATAAACTTTTCAGATGTTGTTACCGTAGACAGCCAGGGTAATATCTTTCTACCGAATATTGGCCCGGTTAAGCTAATGAATGTGCCTGCCAGTCAGGTTAACCAGGTTGTGACCCAGAGTATCAAATCAGTCTATACCAATGACGTAAACACCTACGTTAACTTACTCACCGCCACACCTATTTCGCTCTATGTTTCAGGCCCGGTTCTCCGTCCCGGTCAGTATGCTGGTCAGGCGACAGATAGTGTTCTCTACTATTTAAAGCGCGCGGGAGGAATTGATTTTCTACGGGGCAGTTTCCGAAAAATTGACGTTATTAGAAATGGCGAAGTCATTGAAACCGTTGATTTATATGATTTTGTTACCAATGGAAAGCTACCTGCTTTTTCTTTTCAGGATAAAGACGTTATTTTAGTCAAACCAATTGGCTCAACGGTTATTGTTAGTCAGGGTGCCCGGAACAGCTTCACATTTGAACTATCTGAATATGAAGTATCTGGCGAGACATTGATAAAATACGCAAAACCAGGTGATTTTATCAGTCATGTTTCAGTGAGCGGTCTTCGCAACCAAAAGCATTTTGCAAAATACAGTAAACTCCAGGAATTTCAGGAATTAACGTTACAAGCGGGTGACCACATTGAATTTAAAAATGATCACGAAGTACAGATTTATCCCGTCAATATAGCAGGAAGCTTTAAAGGTGAATCGCGCTACATGGTCGAAAAAGGCGCTCGGTTACATCAGGTCTTGAGTAACATCGAAGTGGATCCTCAACTATCAGACTTTAACAGTATCTATCTGCTTCGCCAAAGTGTCGCAGAACAGCAACAGCAGATTATCAACCAAGCGCTGGATCGCCTCGAACGAAGTATTTATACAGCACCAGTTACCTCAACCGGCGAGGGTGCAATTCGGGTACAGGAAGCCCAACTGATATCAGACTTCATCGCACGTGCCAGAAGAATCAAGCCGTTAGGTAAAGTTATCGTGTCAGATGGCCCTAATGTCGCCGATATTCTTTTAGAGGCAAACGACACTATTGTTATTCCAGCCAAAACCGATCTGGTTCACATTGGCGGTGAAGTATTAATGCCACAGTCGGTCGTTTTCAACCAGGATGCGTTATTAGAAGACTATGTAGCCTGGGCTGGCGGATTTAGCGAACGAGCGAATGATGACAGAATTTTAATTATTCGCGCCAATGGCATGGTTGATTTCTACGAAGTTGACGATGAGTCTGTCATTAAGTCTGGCGATCAGGTGGTTGTTCTGCCGCGTATTGATGCAAAAACGCTACAGGCAGTCAAAGATATCACTCAAATTATCTATCAGATTGCCGTCGCGGCAAACGTCGCACTCAATTAATGAAAGTGTCGATTAGAAAACAACTCAACGTATGGAAAAGCGTGCTATTCGCGCTTTTCCTACGTGAATTGCAATCGCAGTTCAATGATAAATTAGGATTAGCCTGGGCGTTTATTGAACCATTTGCGTTTATTTTTGGTTTATCTTATATGCGGAGTATGATGGGGGGAGGAGATGTCCACTCTATTCCCGTATTTGTATTTATGATGATTGGCATGATTAGTATTCAGTCATTTATTACTCCCATAAACTCAACTTCAGCTGCTTTTAAGCGAAATCGACCATTATATGCGTTCAGGCAAGTTCAGCCTATCTCGGGCCTCCTTGTATCCTGCTTTATAGAGTTTACAATCAAACTCGTTGTTATAATTTTAGCTTCTGTAGCTTTATATCTTTTGAAAACTCCTACTCATCTCGATGATCCACTGCTGCTGATAGCGATCTATCTGACACTTTGGGTTTTCACATTTAGCGCAAGCTGTATACTGGGGATCATTACGGCCTATGTACCAGAAGTAAACAAAATTACCGGCTTACTAACCAGGCCATTATTTTTCATTTCATGTACCTTTTTTAGTTTGCAAGATATCCCCATGGAATATTGGCACTATCTAACGTGGAACCCGTTAGTTCATTTTATTGAGCTGGCTAGATTTGCATGTTTTGAATCATACGGAGACCAAGGAGTATCCTTTAGTTATGCACTTGCAAATGCATTTACAGCATTCTTTTTTGCCGTTTGCCTGTACCATCTAACCTGGAAAGGCATCTTATCCAGATGACCATTGAACTAAGAAATTTAACAAAGTCTTACCCAAGTAAACTGGGGCCTCAATACATTTTCAGAGACCTGAACTTTACAATTCCAACAGAAAATAACGTTGCTATTTTGGGAAAAAATGGGGCGGGTAAATCCACTCTTTTCAGAATATTAGCAAAAAGTGAGTATCCTGATTCGGGTAAAATTTTAACAAATAAATCAATGTCTTGGCCTGTGGCACTCGCGACCGGCGTTCATCCGCAAATGACTGGTCGTGAAAATACCCGGTTTATTGGAAGAATCAATAATGTACCAAACCTAAAGAAATACGAGAAAAAAGTTCAAGAATTCGCTGAACTGGACAAACGCTATGACTTACCTGTCAAAACATACTCTTCAGGCATGCGGGCACGTCTTGTATTTGCCTGCTGTATCAATATCGATTTTGACATCTATCTTATTGACGAGGCTACATCAGTTGGCGATCCTAAATTCAGGAAAAAAGCACGGGAAGCATTAGAAGTGAAAGCAAAGGAAGCAGGCTTAATCATGGTAAGTCATGAAATTGACCAGATTCGTGAATTTTGTAAATCAGCCATTCTGTTAGATCAAGGCCAACTTACTTATTACAGCGATTTAGAAGAAGCCATAAAAATATACATGGGATAACGAGAATTAACATGTTGAAAGAATACTTAACTCGAGCGCAAGCTTTAATCAAAAAACGACCTTTGGTGCTCGTTATCGTGCCATGGCTAGTATATGCAATCTATTTAACACTCATTGCAGCACCCAAATACGAAAGCACCAGTCAATTAGTTGTTAAATCCGCTGATGGCGCAAACAGCTTTGACCCTTCAGCGTTATTGATGTCAGGAATGACAGGGGCAGCAACATCAAATGAAAGCCAACTTGTCGTAGCCTTCATCCAGTCCAATGACATGTTGCTATATCTCGATAAAGCAATAAAGCTTAGTGATCATTACAGCTCATCCCAAGGTGACTTTATTAGCAAGCTCGGCAGTAATTATAGCCAGGAAGCGTTTTTGGAGTATTATCTGAATAACATTGATGTGCTCATTAATTCAGATTCCAGTGTTATTGAACTCTCCGTGCGTGCCTACGACCCAGAATACGCACAACTCATCAGTCAGACCATCGTAAAACGTGCAGAACAGTTTATAAACGAGATCAATAATAACCTGGCAAAATCACGACTTGCCTTTGCTCAGAGTGAGCACGATATCGTTGAAGAAAAACTGCAACAGGCTAAGCTGGCATTAATTAATTTCCAATCAAAATACAATGTTTTAGATCCAACTGCCGAAGGTGCAGCGTTCCAGCAAATTGCCTTTTCGATGGAAGCTACGCTAGCGCAGAAACAGGCTGAGCTTAGTACATTATCCAGCATCATGTCTGATACGGCCCCTGAAATCGTGACGCTGAAGCGACAAATTAAAGCGCTGGAAAAACAAATTAATGAGCAGAAAACCAAAATCAACGATACACAGGGCGGCAATGCGTCGCTGTCGATTAACCAGATGATGGCGCAGTATTCTAATCTGCAGGTTCAGGTAGAACTGGCATTACAAGCGTATGGTTCATCGTTGATGACGTTGGAGAACGCGCGGGTTGATACCTATCAGCAGTTACAACACCTGGTGACAGTCGAATCTCCAACCCTACCAGATGACGCCACCTACCCTAAAGTACTCTACAACCTGGTGTTGCTTGGCGTGCTACTAAGCATGGCATTCATTGCCATTCGCATTGTCGTTGCCACAATCAGGGAATTGTAGTTCAGCAGTTGTTCAACCTTCACAAATGCCGAATTTATAAGCTATCCCACCGCGAACAGGTTGTCTCATCGGGCAACCTCTAGTATAAGAATGACTACAATGGTGTGTTTAACCCTTCCAACCTAAATACACCTATTTACCAATAATAACTATACGGAACTCTGTTGTGACAACAAAAAATTCTAACGACACCAGTTTCTTTGGCCATCCAAATGGTCTGAGAACGTTATTTTTTACCGAAATGTGGGAGCGCATGAGTTACTACGGCATGCGTGCTCTGCTCGTGCTGTTTATGACCGCAAGCCTGCAGACACAAGGCCTTGGCTTCACTGTCGCATCAGCCGGTGCTATTTATGGTTTATACACTGGGGCGGTGTATTTTCTTGGCTTACCGGGAGGCTGGCTCGCAGACCGACTTATTGGCGGTAAAAAAGCGGTTTGGTATGGCGGAATAATTATCTTCGCCGGACATATTGTACTTGCAGTAGACCTTCAAAACCTGTTCTTTGTCGGCCTGATTCTGGTAGCTACCGGTACAGGGTTACTTAAGCCAAACATTTCGGCCATGGTTGGCCAGCAATATGATGACGATGACAGCCGTCGTGACAGTGGTTATGCGCTATACTACATGGGTATTAACATCGGTTCGTTGATCGCCTATCTGGTCACTGGTTACCTGCAGGAAAACTGGGGCTGGCACTATGCATTTGGTGCCGCTGCCGTCGGCATGGGTTTAGGACTTATTCAGTACTACTTTACAAACCGCTCTTTGGCTACCGAATCAGTCGCTCCAGCAAACCCTTATGTTGGTGCCGCAAGGCAGCGTGCCTGGTTATGTGTTTTAGGCGTGTTAGCAGTAGCTGTTGTGGTTATTATTCTGGCCCATCTGGGCACCATCGTAATCGAGCCAGTCGCGCTTGCTGAAAAAGTCGCTATTATTTTCACCGCAATATTCTTTATTTATTTTGGCTTTATCTACTTCAAAGGTGAGTTAAACGATAATGAAAAGCAACGTATGTGGGCACTTTTTTTAGTATGTGTTGCCTCTGCATGCTTTTGGTCTGGTTTTGAACAAGCTGGCTCGTCCCTTAATTTATTTGCGCAGAACTATACCGATCGCGCGCTGGAAAGCGGCTCATGGCTAACGTCATTGTTTGGAATGGACGCTATCCCTACCGTATGGTTCCAGCTTTCTAACTCTCTCTTTATTATCATTTTGTCGCCATTCTTTGCCGCCCTTTGGATTAACCTTGCCAAGCGCATGATTGACCCTTCTTATACCATTAAGTGTGCAATTGGTATTGTGATTATGGCATCAGGCTTCCTTGTTATGTTTATGGCATCCCAATATGCGGCGCAAGGACTTAAAGTAGCCCCTATGTGGCTAGTAACGACTTACTTCCTGCATACAGTAGGTGAACTTTGCCTTAGCCCTGTAGCACTTAGTGCGGTCAGTAAATTGTCTCCGAAGCGTTTTGCAGGTCAGATGATGGGCGTATTTGTACTGACCTACTCTATCGGTAATATTATTGCTGGTTTGCTCTCGGGTAACTTTGATCCTGAGAACGTGCAAGAAATGCCAAACCTGTATCTTCAAATCGCACTCTTTAGTATTGCTATTGCTATTGTAATTGGTTTGATGAGCTTCAAATCAAGATTCTGGGAAAAAGCCGGTATCCAGGAAAAAGCACAATAACGACACCTGTCGTTTTAAACACTGACAGATTGCCATACAATAACCGCCGTGACGTCATGTTCCGGCGGTTTTTTATTAAGAGTACTTTATGCAATTCTATTTTTCGACGCGCAATATTCCTGGTTTATCAGGTCTTCCTCTGGCAGAGCGTATGCGCTTACTGGAGCGGGCTGCCAAAAAACTTACGGTCCCGGAAAAAACTGTACTGAATATACTTAAACTGCTGGTGATTGTGCCAGCGTTTACACTACTTCTTCGCGTAGCAGCCGACTGGACGTCTTTATTGTGGGCGTTGCTAGTTTTCCTGCTGTATCCCATTATCGTGAAACCTGTACAATACTCTTTAAGCGCAAAATATTTAGAATCGTTGTCACAAAAGGATAAGCAATGAAAACAATACTTGTCACCGGTGGGGCTGGGTATATCGGCAGTCACACCGTACTGCAATTACTGGAAGAAAACTACGATGTCGTGGTATTCGATAACTTATGTAATGCCTCTCAGGAGTCTCTGCGCCGTGTAACAGCAATCACGGGTAAGCCGGTCACTTTTATAAAAGGTGACATCTGCGATTCTGACGCATTAGACCAGGTATTTTCAGAGCATGATATTCACTCTGTCATCCACTTCGCGGGGTTAAAAGCCGTAGGTGAATCCGTACAGAAGCCACTGGAATATTACCAAAACAACGTTTATGGCTCGGTTAACCTTTGCAACGCCATGCGTCGCCACAGCGTGAAGAACCTCGTTTTCAGCTCGTCAGCAACGGTCTACGGCGATCCTGTATCACTCCCTCTGCGTGAAGACTCGGCCACAGGCCATCCGACAAATCCCTATGGTATGTCTAAGTTGATGGTCGAGAATATTCTCAAAGATCTGTACAAGTCTGATGAGGAATGGAACATCGTACTCCTTCGTTACTTCAACCCGGTGGGGGCACACCCGTCAGGTCAGATTGGCGAAGACCCGAACGGTATCCCGAACAACCTGATGCCTTATATCTCACAGGTTGCTTCAGGCAAACTGGCTCAGTTAGCCGTATTTGGTGACGATTACGATACCGTCGACGGTACTGGTGTACGTGACTACATTCACGTGGAAGACCTTGCTAATGGCCACTTAAAAGCCATCGAACGACTGTCACTGAGCATGGGCCTGGACATCTATAACCTGGGCACAGGGCAGGGTTATTCAGTGCTTGAGATGATAGCTGCCTTTGAGAAAGCCTGCGGAAAAGCGATCAACTACAAAATTGCGCCGCGTCGGGAAGGTGATGTAGCCGCATGTTATGCTGACCCAACGAAAGCGGCTTCTGAACTTAACTGGCATGCGAAGAAAACCCTAGAGGACATGTGTACCAATGCCTGGAATTGGCAATCTCAAAATCCAATGGGTTACGAAAATTAACTTTCGCCTAATATAAAAAAACCGCTGACATCAGCGGTTTTTTTAACTTTGTTGAGCAAGTTACTTCGGTTCTGGCTCAACCTGCAAATCTTCCTCTAAGTTGACATCATCAAACATCGATTCAAACTCTTCAAAGTCCTCTAACTGCTCTTCATCAGGGCCTTCTTCCACGCTCTTACCATCCGTGACCCGGAACTCAAGATTTTGGAAGTATATATTCTTCACCATCTCATAGTCGTCAACTGCGTTCTCAATTTGACCTTCCTGACCGAGCAACTGAGCTCGCCCTTCCAATGCACTGATAGTAAAACGCGCTACGTTCATGTTTCCGGTTAAGACTGAGAGCGGAAAATACAAATTGTCTACTACATCACCCGTGAAGCTACGTGCGTCTGTTGGCCCTCTGGCGGGCAGCATTACGAATGGCCCCGTATCAATACCCCACACGCCCAATACTTCACCAAATTCTTCTTCCTGACGCTGCAGTCCCATCGCACCCGCCACGTCAAACAAACCAACTACACCCACGGTAGAATTGATCACGAAACGCGTTAAGCTATCGAAAGACGGGCCTACTTTGCCTTGTAATAGATTATTTACCATGTTGCCCGGCTCGGAGAGATTCTCAACAGCATTTGAGAGGCCGGTTCTGGCAAAACCTGGCATTACCGTTACGTAGGCTGTTGCAGCGGGCTTCAGTAAAAAGCGGTCCAATACTTCCCAGTTTAAATCCCACATCACCCTGTTAACGGGCTCAAAGGGGTCCCTGGGGTCGCTTTGTGTTGTATTCGTTGTGTTTGTTGTGCTTGCAGTCTGTTCTGTTGAAGGCTTTGTTGCGCAGCCACCTACTAATGCAGCGCAAACAATAAGAGCAGACAGCTTACTGTTAATCGATATCACATGATTTCCTTGTTGATCACTATCGTTGCGTCCAGAATATTGCCCTGAACAACTTCACTATTCCTCACGCCTTCCAGGTCACCGGTAACGGCTGGCGCCTCCTGATCAGCCGACACCCTGGCCATTAATTTGACTTCAGACAACTGCGCCAGAGAATAATTCGGTGTCATAGCATTTTCTTGCGTCAGCGTGACTGTTGCAGGTAACGTTGACAATGGCATTCTGAGCACTGCAGCAGGCATGCGATTGTCACTATTTGCGTCCTGCGCAAACACGAATAAAAATCCGTTCTCTGGTAGCTTCGCTGCCAACTCATCGCTAATGCTAATTTCAATATTAAACCCTGTTAGTTGCTGTGCTTCTGTCGATGATTCAGGCGCCTCCCCCCGAAGCTGGTTCAACCGTGATTGCAGTTGCACCATTAACGGGTTGTCTGCTGGTAGCAGGCCATCTAACTTCCTCAAATTCGACGCCAGCACAGCTTCATCGCCTAACCTGCCGGCGACCACAGCTAACATGAGGACCAAATTGCTGTTATCCGGCTCATCCTGCAATAGCGACGACAATAACTGTCGGGCACTTTGTAATCGTCCCTTGTCATCACTGGCCATCAAGGCTCTGGCATAATTGGTTCTAACATTACTATCGCCCGGCGCATAATGAATGGCTTTTTCATAGGCTGCGAATGCCTGGTCCTGCTGGTCCAGCGCCATCCAAATGCGTCCTAAATACATCCAGCCCTGTCCGTCTTCCGGTTCCATTTGCAACCGCTTTCGGATAGCTAACGTCAACTGCTGAAAGTCCTTCGGCGTAAAGTTCTCACCGTTTCCCTGAGCCAATTTAGTGCTAAGACCGGGCAATGCATCAATGGCTTCCTGCGTTGCTTGCAGCCGGTCGAGATTATTAGCCCGACTATAAGCCCAACCCCCTACTCCCAACGCAACCAATGCACCTAATAGTAATACCAAACCACCAGAGGTAACCGACCTGTTTTCATCCTGCGCTTCATCAACCAATGCCACTTTTATCTCGTCACTGGCCTGTCGCATGTCCTGTTCGGTAAGCAAGCCTTCAGACACTTCGCGCTCTAATTCCGCTAGCCGTTGCTTCACGACAGAGACATTGGCCGATGACACATTTTCCTGCTCTGCGCCGCGACGAAACCAGGGCAGCGCAATCAGTATTAACAATACAGCGACTAACGCCGCAACAGACAATCCAAACTCTAACCAGGACACTACTTATCTTGCTCCAACATTGCTTCTGCTTTTGCCAGTTTTGCCGCCATATCTTCAGGGGGCGTGGTACGTCTGCGAAGAAATACGACTAATAAGGCGATAATCGAAAACAGGATAGGCGCCAGCCATAACCACATGGTCACAGGCGTTACCGGTGGTTTGTAGTGAATAAAATCACCATATCGTGACTTCATATAGCCAATGATTTCTTCTTCATTCTTGCCCTGCTTTATCAGGGTATACACCTTACGGCGCATATCATGAGAAATCATTGCATCCGAATCGGCAATATTCTGATTCTGACACATCGGACAGCGCAGCTCAGCTGTCAGTGTCTGAAACAGCAAGCGTTGCTGAAGCGTATCAAATTCATAAGCCTCTTCTGTTGCCTGTGCAACTAAACTGGCAAACAGCAATGCGATAAAAAGCAGCCCTCGTTTCATTGTGGTTGCCCCGCTAGTTCTTGATGTAACTGGTGATACAGCGGTCCTACTTTATTTCTCCACACCCGCTCATTAATATCGCCGATGTGATGCATGCGAATAACCCCGTTGCTGTCGATTAAAAAGTGCTCGGGTGCGCCGGTTACGCCCAAATCGAGTGACGTATCACGAAATACATCAAAGATATGGAACTGGTATGGGTTGCCAAACTGACTAGTGATTTCAACCACTTCCTGTTGAACGCGCTCAATGGTTTTAGTACCAAAATCCGGGTCTAAGTCCTGGTCGAAATACAGGCCTACAATGTTAACCTGCTCTTGTTCTACAAGCTGAGTCAGATAAGGCAGTTCGACCGCGCAGGTCACACACCACACACCCCACACATTCAATAGCGTCACCTTGCCTTTAAACACGTCTGGCGTATAGGTTTGCGCAGGGTTCATTAAATCAGGTAAGGAAAAATCCGGTACCGGTTTTCCTTTTACCTGAGAGTCCAACGCTCGCGGGTCAGAGAATAATCCGCTGAACAAAAAGCCAACCAGGATAACAAACGCAAGTAGCGGTACGCCAAACACTATCCAACGCTTCATGCACTTTCTCCTGCTACAACATTGCCGGGGGTTACGGCCTTTTTTACTTTTGCCAGCTTAGCCATGCGATAACGTCTGTCACTGATTGAACACACGCCGCCT
Organism: Aestuariibacter sp.; assembly: GCA_017794925.1. GTDB lineage: Bacteria > Pseudomonadota > Gammaproteobacteria > Enterobacterales > Alteromonadaceae > Alteromonas. Next base: position 4,261,726 of record CP051238.1, read on the forward strand.
AATGCCATAAATACTGCCCCCGCCCAAATCCAGGTAACAAAGGGTTTTATATAAACGCGAATCGCCCAAGCGTCATCATCCAAAGGCTCGCCCATCGCAATAAACAAATCACGGAAAACAGTAGAGTAAATACCCGCTTCCGTCATCGGCATACGCTGTACAATGTAAAGCCGCTTTTCAGGTTCGAGGTGAACGAGTTTCTCACCGTCCTGATACACATCAAAAATGCCCACATCTGCGGTGTAATTTGGCCCGTTACGAGACTCAACACGCTGAAAAGCGAATTCATAACCGCCCAGCGTTACCGACTCTCCCGGCACCATGCGCACATCACGTTCAACTTCGTAGTTACTCACCAGCGTGATGCCGATGATGGTTACTGCAAAGCCAAGGTGACCAAGGATCATTCCCCAGTGACTAGGCGTCAGCTTGCGAAGTCGCTCGAACAGTGAGCCCGACGATAACGCATTTACCCGCTGCAATATTTCCTGAGTCGTAGTAACAAGAATCCATGCACTTAACACCAGCCCCAACGCCGCAAAATACGTTGGTGCATCATAGCTAAAGTTAATCAGAATACCGGCGCTTACACTTAGTCCTAAAGCCAGTAGTATCGTTTTTTGAATCTGCGCTACGGGCTGATGCTTCCAACGCGTTAATGGCCCAAGTCCTAACATAAAGACAAAGGGCACAATCAACCATGTAAACATCTGATTAAAGAACGGTGCCCCCACCGATATGGAACCAAGCCCCAGTTCTTTATGCACCAAGGGTAACAGTGTACCCAAAAACACCACCAGGGTGGCAGCGCACAGAAATACGTTGTTACCAATTAGCAATACTTCCCGTGAAAACGGTTGATAACGTCCGGGGCTTTTTAGCTGCTGCGCGCGCATTGCGTACAACACCAGGCTTAAGCCTGTTAAGACAACTAATATGCCCAGTATGAACAGCCCACGAGAGGGGTCACTGGCGAAAGAGTGAACCGACACAATAACGCCGGAACGAACCAAAAACGTGCCTAGCAAACTCAGCGAAAAAGCAGCAATAGCCAACAGTACTGTCCAGGACTTAAACGCTTTACGCTTTTCCGTTACCGCCAAAGAGTGCATGAGTGCAGTCCCGACCAACCAAGGCATAAATGAGGCATTTTCTACCGGATCCCAGAACCACCAGCCGCCCCAACCGAGCTCGTAATAGGCCCACCAGCTTCCCAGTGCAATACCTACCGACAGAAAACTCCAGGCCGCGATAACCCAGGGGCGAGACCATCGCGCCCAGGTCGAATCCAACTGTCCTGAAATAAGAGCAGAAACGGCAAACGCAAAGGCAACAGAAAATCCAACATAGCCCATGTACAGCATGGGCGGGTGAATGATCATGCCGAAGTCCTGAAGCAGCGGATTCAAATCACGTCCATCTACCGGGAAAAACGGCAACATACTGTCAAACGGGTTACTGGTAAGTAACATAAACAGATAAAAGCCGATGGCTACCATGCCCAGGACCGACAGCACTCGCGCTACCATCACGCGCGGAATCCCTGAGCTAAAAATAGCCACAGCCACTGTCCATAGCGAAAGCATCAATACCCAGAGTAAGAATGAACCTTCATGCCCACCCCATACCGCCGTGACTTTGTAATAGACAGGCAAGCGGCTATTAGAATGCTGAGCCACATAATTCAGCGAGAAATCATCGGTAACAAAGGCGTAGATAAGACAACCAAAAGCAATCGCAGTAAATCCAAACAAACTTACTGCCAGAGGGCGGGCTGTTGCCATCAATGCAACGTGCCCTTTCTGTGCTCCCCATAGCGGATAAACCGCCAGTAAAATAGACGCAATAAGCGCAAGCACCAGCGAGATATTGCCAATTTCAGGTATCACTATTCGTAGCTCCCCTCGCTGGGTTTAACGTGTTTGATCCCTTTCATCTGTTCAGCCAACTCCGGTGGCATGTACTCTTCGTCATGTTTAGCCAGCACTTCTTCTGCCTGAATAACACCGGCTTCGGCTAACACGCCGGTTGCCACAATGCCCTGACCTTCACGAAACAAATCCGGCAGGATACCGGCATACGTCACGGTAACCTGTGGCCCGGTATCAATTAATTTAAAAGTCACTTCGAGACTCTCACTGTCGCGGGAGACACTCCCCGGCACGACCATACCACCGATTCGCAAACGTTGACCGACGGTTGGCTTCACTCCGTCTTTTCCTTCGACGATTTCAGATGGCGTGTAAAACAGGTCGATATTGTCGGTTAAAGCAAACAGCATCAGTGCAACAGCCCCAACAATTAACAGTCCGGCACCGCCTACCGCGGCCAGTCTGCGTTGACGTCTTGGATTCATACTTCCTCTCCGGTCAGATTCTGTTTAGTTGCCTGTTTCGCGGTCGCGATCCGCTGTTGTCGGGCGGCTTCCTGAGCCACTTCTTTGAGTAATTTTTTGTGTGTCATCATGCTATTCAACACTATCAGGCCCATAGCCAGGAAAGTAACGCCAAAGGACGCCCACACATAAAAGGCATAGCCGCCCATGTGCCAAAAGGCCTGCCAACTATCAAACTGCATGATTGGTCTCCTTTGCGCTCTGAACCATCTCTTTCACCCAGGGGCGATGATATTCTCTACGAATTATTTCATTTTTCATGCGCATTACGGTTACCGCAGCAATAAATAAGGCGAACCCGAGTAATGCAATAAGTAGCGGCCAAAGCATTTCAGGCGCTATCGACGGTTTATCGAATTTGCTGATGGTGGCCCCCTGATGAAGCGTGTTCCACCATTCTACGGAGTAGTGGATAATAGGCACATTGACGACGCCAACAAGTGCCATGACGCCTGCAGCTTTTCCTGCCTGTTGCTTGTCTTCAAAGGCGCCATAAAGTGACATTACCCCAAGATATAAGAACAGCAATATAAGCTCAGACGTCAGACGCGCGTCCCACACCCACCAGGTGCCCCACATTGGTTTGCCCCAGGCGGCGCCGGTAAACAATGCAATAAAGGTAACCACTGCACCCACTGGCGCCATTGCGATCATTGCCATAAAGGCGGTGCGCCATTGCCATACAATTCCCACGAGTGCCGCGACAGCCATTGCGACATAAGTACTCATCGACAAAATTGCACTGGGCACGTGAATGTAGATAATTCGGAACGAATCGCCCTGTTGATAGTCCTGCGGCGCAAACGCCAGTCCCCAGACCGAACCAACCAGAATACACAATACAGCCGGCCAGAAAAAATAAGGCTGGAGTGTTGAACACAGCTGATAAGCCCGCTCAGGTTTTGCGTAGGGATGTAACCACTTCCACATTAGTTTTGACTCACTTTTAAAGCATACGCAATTGCCATGGGCGCAGCCGCCATGGCTGCTAATAGCATGGCGCCAATAATAGCAAGATGCGCACGGTAAGGTAATTGTAACGCAGCGGCATCAACCGCCGAGGTGGCAAAAATCAGCAACGGAATGAACACCGGTATCAGCAATAAAGCCAGTAACACCCCGCCCCGTTGCAAGCCAACCGTCAGCCCGACCGCTATCGCCCCAACCAGGGATAACAAGGGCGTACCCAGCAGCAGCGTTAGCATCAGTGCCGTGTACATCTGTACGGTTAAATTCAGAAAAAGTGCTAATAGCGGCGATAAAATCAACAGCGGCACAAAACTCACCAGCCAGTGCACCAGTACCTTCACTGCCGAAATGGCCCAGACAGACTGTCCACTAAGCAGATACTGCTCCATGGAGCCGTCCCAAAAATCGTCGCGAAACATACGATCCATGGCCAGAAGCGACGACAATATGGCCGCAATCCAAATGACACCTGGACCGATCTTTTGCAGCGTGGCAGGCCCCGGGCCTACTCCAAGCGGAAAAAGGGTTACCACCATCAACAAAAACATCAGGGGTTGCGCAAGTTCAGAGCGCTGCCGAAATGCCAGAGCTAAGTCACGCTTAAAAATACCGCTCCAGAGCGCCTTCATATACGGTACTCCAGATCCAATAACGTAACCGGCCCGGCAACCTCACTTAACGCTTGATGCGAAGTCGTAATCACTGTACCACCTTGTTCAACATGAGACCTCATGTGTGTTTCGAGCAATTTGATACCGTTTACGTCGAGCGCAGTAAAAGGCTCATCCAATATCCACACGTCAGCAGACTTTAACCATAAGCGGGCCAATGCCACTCTGCGCTGCTGACCGGCCGATAGCATGCGAATGGGAATATCCTCAAGCCCGACTAAACCTAATGTCGTTAATACCTTGTACGCGGTATCGAGTGAAAAGCCAATGCTATGTTGGGCACTCCAGTACTGCAGGTTCTCAACTGCAGACAAGGCACTGTTTAGTCCGGGTTTATGACCGATATAGGTAAGTGAAGCGTGAAACTGGGGGAGACATTCCGCGATGGGCACATCGTTAAACAGGATCTCCCCTTGCTCAGGAGGCGACAGTCCGGTAAGCAGTCGAAGTAAGCTGGTTTTACCTGCACCATTGGGGCCACGCAGATACGTCAGACTGCCTGCCGGCAAGGTAAACGACAAGTCAGCAAACAACACTCTGTCCCGTTTTACACAAGTTAGCGTATGTGCAGTTAGTCCTGCCAAGATAATTCCTGTTTCACTTCGTTAAAAAAATCGCAGCATTCTACCATATTTAGGTGTAATCGCATCTTACCTGAAAGACTGTTCGGCGAATTTCTGATCTAATTCAAACTTCTGAAGGATTGACAGCGTTAAATTGCAGGAGGAAACATGAGTCTGATAATTTCTCTTTCTCATAACAAGCCCGTTATACTCATATAATTGCAAAAGGCGTCGATAACGATTTATGCAACTGACTCCATCCACACAAAGCTTGCCACCTGAGTCCAGGCAGGCACTGTTATCCGCACTCAGCGAAGCCGGCATGAAGCCTGAAGCCGTTGCGCGTTTTGCGCAATTGATGCAAGTCGCCCAGCCTGCACAGTCAAACGGTCTTCGCACTTCTTTTACCACGCTGCAAAATATCGACAAGACGTTGTTGGTGGAGGTTGCAAAACAATTAGCAATAAAACCACGCGACCAATTATTACTATTACGCTTGCCAACGACCTTGCCTATAATAAACGCACAAGGACTGCCACAATCCCTGGCACAACTGGCACCAACCCTGACACTCCCTACTGATGTAACATTGCTTGCCAAACTAGACCAGCAACGCATCTCACAACCTATCGACAATGCTTTATTACAACATTTGTCGAGGCAACTCACTGCCGGGGCAATTCAACCCCTGCAGATCAAAGCGACTATCGCTGAAATTAGTCAGAATACGCTGCAACTGAGGGTGTCAGCAGGTGAGACCAGAATGCTATCACTTCCCAAAGCCACTTTGGAACAATTCCCCGGCGGTCCAGCGGCTAATGATCTGGTGGTTGGTAAATTGGTCATTGTTGAAGCCAAACCGGTGAACGGTAAGTGGGACATTCACTTACGATTCGATAGTGACTCTGTAAAACAAGGCGAGCTTTCTAAATCAACCGAACAGGCCCAGCTAAACACAAGAACCACGATAAATACCCTGAAAATAAACAATGATAGTGCAGTACTAAACGTATTATCTCAGGCTCAACTTCAACAGCAGGGAATGAAAATTGAGCACATTAGTCAGTTACCTGAAAAGGTCGTGAGTCAGCTAACCAGCCAACTGCAGCAAGCACTAAAAACAAGCAGTGAAGCCATGCCTGTTACCCTGCAAGTTACAGGAAAACAACTCACTGCCCGCTTTTTGCAACTACAGCCGCAATTGCTCGATACATCCCCTGATAAAGCGTTGATGGCGACCTTACCCAAAGCGACTCAGCAAGCTATTCAAGCATTGCAACTCTCCGCTGCTCAGCTATTAAAAGTCCCCCAAGCGCCTATCCAACTAGCGGGAAATACTGACATTTCAAAAGGACTTCCGGCTCAGAACCCGTCTATGCCGGATAACGCTAATGGTATTTCTAGCGAGCCAAAACAAGCTGCTAGCAATGTATCTGGACAGGCGGATAAACGTATTCAAACAGCCGCATTAAGCAACGACAAACCACTTGCAAGCCTTCTACAAATGCAGGCTCCAGGCGTTAAGAGTGAAGTGCAGCAGCTCATCCAGACATTACTTCGTTTTAATGCAGTAAATGTGGAGCCTTCGTCTGTCAACATTGGTGACTTGACACAATCACTACAGAAAATGACGAACCAAGGCAGCCCAGAGAGTAAGCAGGTACTTACAAACATAATTAAAAAATTACTTCCAACCAGCCCAGTAGCTGAGACAACAGGCACAGAAGGTTCTGTAGATAATGTGAAAAATGAGACGCAGCCGGCACAGTCTAAAGCGCTTCAGCAAGAGGCCATTTCGCCACAGGTACTCAGACACTTATTTACCTCACCGGCGTGGTTACAGTCCCCCTCGGTGTTAACATCTTCTCAGCCGGGACAGGGCATGCTGGGCGGTTTAGTACAATTATTACAGATTACTTTATTGGGAAAACAAATAAAGAGTCAGGACGAGATTGAGCGATTGTTTCAACAGCAAACCAAAACGTCTACGGGTCAACCTCAACCGCTTCAGTCAGCGACAGCCAGAATGGTCAGAGACCTAGCCAATGCCGATAACCAGCATAACGTGCTAAAACAACTTAAAAGTTTGCTGTCCTCACATCAGCAATCCAAGCTATCCAGTGCCGAGCAAACGTTACAGGGGCAGGATACCTTTTATTATTTGCTCCCCGCTTTTCAGCAACAGCAAAAACAGGCAGAGATTCTTATCAAACGAGAATTTGAACAGCAGTCGCCAGACAAAGAGGGTAATCAGCAACAACGCTGGCAACTCACCATGAAACTGGATATTGGCGAACTCGGCGAGTTACTGACTAAAGTAAAAATCCTCGATAAACAAATAGACCTGGACATTTACACGTCGAATCAGAATCTGCTTGAAAAGGTTGCCAATTCACTGCCCTTTTTACTCAAGCGCTTCAAGATGCTTGGATTGGACGTAGAGCATCACAAAGTACAGTTAGGCAAAATCCCAGACACGCTTGCCACAAAGCCGTACCAAATTTTGGAGACGATGGCATGACCAATAAAGCCAAACGTGCTGTAGGCATTAAATATAGTGAATCGGATGGAGATAAAACCCCATCCATTGTTGCTAAAGGTTATGGTGATTTAGCGGAAGCCATTATCGCCAGTGCACAGCAAAATGGTGTACTCATTCATGAAGATCCCTATCTCAGTGAGTTTTTAACCACCCTCGACCTAGGGCAGTCGATTCCAGAATCCCTGTATTATGTAATAGCAGAGCTACTTGCTTATTCCTATGCGCTGCAAGGAAAAGTACCAGATAGCTGGAAACAATCCATGCCCGGTATCGAAGAGAAAATATAACCATCTGCTTTTATAAGTGACTCAGATGTGAGTTTAACTCTGAAGGAACACTAAATCTCCCATAAAAAAGCCCATCCAAATGGATGGGCAAATCTATAAGATGGGCTTATAGGGGGAGTTCAACGCTAAGTTGAATGGGTAAATCAAATGATTACAGCGCGTCTTCCGGCTCTACGTCATCTGCTTTAATATTTTTGGTAAGCAATAACTCTGCACGAATTTTCTTTTCGATATCCGCCGCCGTTTCTGGGTGCTCCTTCAGGTACTTCACCACGTTTGCTTTACCCTGACCAATGCGGTCACCATTGTAGCTGTACCAAGCTCCGGCCTTATCAACCAGCTTCTGCTTAACACCCAAATCAATCAGTTCGGCTTCTTTACTGATACCTTCACCATACATGATCTGGAATTCTGCTTGTTTAAACGGCGGTGCAACTTTGTTTTTAACCACTTTAACGCGAGTTTCGTTACCCACAACTTCATCACCGTCTTTCACCGCGCCGATACGGCGAATGTCCAAACGTACAGACGAATAGAATTTAAGTGCGTTACCACCTGTAGTCGTTTCAGGGTTACCGAACATCACACCAATTTTCATACGAATTTGGTTGATAAAGATACACAAGGTATTTGAACGCTTGATGTTACCAGTGAGTTTACGTAGTGCCTGAGACATCAAACGCGCTTGTAAACCAACGTGCGAGTCACCCATATCGCCTTCAATTTCGGCTTTTGGTGTTAACGCTGCCACAGAGTCCACAATGACCACGTCAACAGCACCAGAGCGCACTAACATGTCACAGATTTCCAACGCTTGCTCACCGGTATCTGGCTGAGATACCAGCAGATCGTCAATGCTTACACCCAGCTTCTCTGCATATACCGGATCAAGCGCGTGCTCGGCATCAACGAATGCACAGGTTTTGCCTTTCTTTTGCGCTTCAGCAATAACCTGTAACGTCAGTGTTGTTTTACCTGATGATTCCGGGCCGTAAATTTCGACAACACGACCACATGGAAGACCGCCTATACCCAGTGCAATATCAATACTCAGTGAGCCTGTTGAGATTGCCTCAATGTCCATCGCCTGGTTATCACCCAGACGCATAATTGCGCCTTTACCAAATTGCTTTTCAATTTGACCTACTGCTGCCGATAACGCTCTGGATTTATTGTCATCCACGTGAAATGCCCTCTTATTATCACCGTTGGTTTGTGTGCTACACAACGAACGATGTTTAGTAACTGTAATGGTGCACAATATATACTGTATGATTATACAGTGCAATACTGTGTGTCGGTTTTTGTGTATTTTTTCAGATTAGACAGGGTTTGCAACTAGCCACTGGTGCAGTTCTTTAATAGCAAACACAATGGCGCTGGCACGAACGGCTTGTCGGTCGCCCTGAAACCGTTGCCGAACGGTCACGGTTTGTTCGCCAAACTGGAAACCAAACCACACGGTGCCAACCGGCTTTTCATCGCTACCACCACCAGGACCTGCAATGCCACTTACTGCTATAGCACACTGTGATTTAGCATTGCGGGCAGTGCCAGTTACCATCTCTTCAACGACTTGTTCAGACACTGCCCCAAATTTTGCCAGTGTGTCTGGTTGTACACCTATCATCGATGCCTTGGCGTCATTGGAATATGTGACCCAGCTTTGATTGAACCAATCTGAACTACCTGAGACGGAAGTGAGTGCGTAGGCAATGCCACCACCCGTACACGACTCCGCACAGGATACTGACCATCCGCGGGACCGCAACAGCTCTCCCAGTTGCAATATTTGCTCAGAAAGTAACCCTAAACGCAGTTCATCATGGGAAACAGTTGAAAATGGTTGGCTCATAGGAATAATACGACTATCAAGAATGGCACTATTATGCCGTGGACAAATTACTAATCGCAAGCTGAGGCTTTTTTGGAATCACATACCCCCATGATGCGCCAGTACCTGGCAATTAAGGCGCAACATCCGAACATTCTGCTCTTTTACCGCATGGGTGACTTTTACGAGTTGTTCTTCGACGATGCTAAACGTGCCGCAGAACTCCTGGATATATCCCTGACAGCACGAGGCAAGTCTGGTGGTGAGCCGATTCCTATGGCCGGTGTTCCCTACCACGCGGTTGAAAGTTATCTGGCGCGCCTGGTAAAAATGGGCGAGTCCGTCGCTATTTGCGAGCAAGTTGGCGACCCGGCCACCAGTAAAGGACCGGTTGAACGTCAGGTTCAGCGAATTGTTACGCCGGGCACGGTGACCGACGAAGCACTGCTGGAAGAACGCCGGGACAACGTGCTTGCGGCCGTATATGGCCATAAAGAACACTTTGGCTTAGCCTGGCTGGATATCACTAGTGGTCGTTTCCTGGTTACGGAGCTGCAGGGCGAAGATCAGCTAAGTGCTGAATTGCAACGTTTGCATCCGGCGGAGCTACTTTATCCGGAAGGCTTTGCCTGGTTTGAATTGATATCACATATTAAAGGTATCCGTCGTCGCCCGGAGTGGGAATTTGATCAGCAAACCGCCTCGCAGCAATTGAATGCGCAATTTGGCACACAGGATCTCAGTGGCTTCGGCGTAGGCAATATCACACTCGCGTTAGGTGCCGCCGGTTGTGTGCTGCAATACGTAAAAGACACCCAGCGCACAGCACTGCCACACATTCGTGCCATTACGCTGGAACAACAATCAACTCGCGTTCAACTTGATGCAGCCACACGTCGCAATCTAGAACTAACCCGCAATCTGTCTGGTGGCGTAGAACACACCTTATTTGCGGTGCTGGATAAAACAGCGACGGCGATGGGCAGTCGTTTATTGCAGCGATACCTGCACGCGCCCATCACAGACCGGGAAGAGCTCAGCGCTCGACAACAAGCCATTGGCGCATTGTTGGAAGGAGATTACCCTCAGCTACAGGCGCAATTAAAACAGATCGGCGATATTGAGCGGATCATGGCTCGTCTGGCTTTGCGTTCTGCCCGCCCTCGCGATTTTGCCAGACTCAAACTGGCCTTAAATGCATTACCGGAATTACAGGTAAGCTTGGCGCCCTACTCCGCGTCGTTGTTAGCCTCGCTGGCAACCACAATCTCCACGTACCCGGAACTGGCGACCTTGCTGGACAGTGCTATTATCGACAACCCGCCGGTTGTAATCCGAGATGGCGGTGTGATTGCGCCTGGCTACAACGCGGACCTCGATGAATTACGCGACCTGTCACAAGGTGCCACAGACTACTTGCATCAACTTGAGCAGCGTGAGCGCGAAGCTACAGGCATAGCCACATTAAAAGTGGGCTATAACAAAGTACATGGATTCTTTATCGAGGTATCACGAGCGAACAGCGGAGCAGTCCCTGCGCATTACATTCGCCGCCAGACATTGAAGAACAATGAACGCTACATCACGCCGGAGCTGAAAGAGCACGAAGACAAGGTACTCACCAGTCAAAGCCGGGCCCTGGCGTTGGAAAAGCAGTTATATGACGCTCTGTTTGACCACATCACGCCTCACCTGGACAAGCTCATCGACAGCGCTCAGTCGCTGGCTAAACTCGATGTACTGGTCACGCTAGCCGAACGAGCAGAAACCCTTGAATATCACGCGCCAAAACTAGTCGACGTGCCGGGTATTACTTACCAAAATGGCCGCCACCCCGTAGTAGAAGAGGTCATGGACGGGCCATTTATACCCAACCCGCTAAACATGAATACTCAGCAGCGTACCATGGTGATTACCGGTCCGAATATGGGCGGTAAATCAACCTTTATGCGGCAAACGGCATTAATAGTGCTTATGGCATACATTGGTAGCTATGTGCCGGCAGAACAGGCAGAGATTGGCCCGGTCGACAAAATATTCACCCGCATCGGCGCGTCCGATGATTTGGCGTCTGGCCGCTCTACCTTCATGGTAGAAATGACCGAAACCGCTAACATTCTCCATAATGCCACGCCCTATTCTTTGGTGTTAATGGACGAGATTGGTCGAGGTACCAGTACCTATGACGGTCTGTCTTTGGCTTGGGCCTGTGCGGAATACCTGGCAACACACCTAAATGCATTCACCCTGTTTGCCACCCATTACTTCGAACTGACTGAGCTTGCCAACCAATTGGATAGCGTCAGCAATTTACACCTCGATGCAGTAGAACACGACGACACAATTCGCTTTATGCATACAGTAGAACCGGGAGCAGCCAGTAAGAGCTACGGTTTGCAAGTCGCCCAATTGGCCGGAGTACCAAAAGCCGTTATTGGTGCCGCAAAGCTTCGTCTCAAACAATTAGAGCAAAGTGCAAAAGCATCAGGTTCCCCCGGCAACAATACTCAGACAGAAATAGCTGCCACACAGCAGTCGCTGTTTGTGCAGCCAGAACCGTCAGCTGTAGAGCTGGCACTGGCCGGTATCGATCCCGACGACCTGACACCCAAGCAGGCACTCGCTTTAATTTACGAACTAAAAAAACAGAGTAATCTTTAGTCCTTAAATCACTGCAGTGATGACGTAAATACGTAACAAACGACACGTCATCATTGCAGATTGCCCTGCCCGCGTCATACAGGTATCTTATTGCTTGTTATAATTGTGAACAGCCAGCTTATTGGGTATACTGTTGCGCCGTCTATAGTGCTGTTTCTAACAGTGCATTACCCAATAAATAACCCAACGTCTTAGGTTTCGCATGACTAATTATATTTTCGTCACCGGTGGTGTCGTTTCATCGCTTGGTAAAGGCATTGCTGCAGCATCACTTGCCGCCATCCTTGAAGCACGTGGTCTCACGGTGACCATGCTAAAACTGGATCCGTATATTAACGTTGATCCGGGTACTATGAGTCCAATACAACACGGCGAAGTGTTTGTTACTGACGATGGTGCCGAAACCGACCTGGATTTAGGTCACTATGAGCGTTTCATCAGAACGCGCATGACAAAACGGAACAACTTCACCACCGGACGGGTTTACGAAGAAGTACTGCGCCGCGAGCGCCGCGGTGATTATCTGGGCGCGACCATTCAGGTTATCCCACATATCACCAACGAAATTAAGCGCCGCGTTATCGACGGTGCACAAGGTCATGATGTCGCAATTGTTGAAGTAGGTGGCACCGTAGGTGACATCGAGTCACAACCGTTTATTGAAGCCATCAGACAGCTGGGTACCGAAGTTGGTCGCGACCACGCGATGTTTATGCACCTGACACTGGTGCCTTACATGCCAGCATCCGGCGAACTGAAAACCAAGCCAACCCAGCACAGCGTAAAAGAGCTGCGCTCAATTGGTATTCAGCCAGATATCCTGGTGTGTCGTTCGGTTGGCGCGATGCCAGCTACCGAGCGTTCAAAAATTGCGTTGTTCACCAATGTAGCGGAAAAAGCCGTTATTTCACTGAAAGACGTAGACAGCATCTACCGCATCCCGGCAGCGCTGAAAGCCCAGGGTATGGATCAGCTGGTTGTAGACCGTTTCAAACTGGATTGCGAAGAAGCAGACCTGACCGAATGGGAACAGGTTCTGTATGCAGAATCTAACCCGGTAGGCGAAGTGAACATTGGTATGGTCGGCAAATATGTTGAACTGCCGGATGCCTATAAATCTGTAAACGAAGCGCTAAAACACGCCGGTTTGAAAAACCGCCTGACCATCAACATTCATTATGTTGACTCTCAGGACGTCGAATCAAAAGGCACGCAAATCCTGGAAAAACTGGATGCGATTCTGGTACCAGGCGGATTTGGTGAACGTGGTATTGAAGGCAAGATTGCCGCTGCCCGCTATGCGCGTGAAAACAAAGTGCCTTACCTTGGCATTTGTTTAGGTATGCAGGTTGCGCTGATCGAGTTTGCACGTAATGTTGCAGGCATGGAAAACGCCAACAGTACCGAGTTTGATCCAAACACGCCGTACCCGGTGGTAGGCCTGATTACTGAATGGCTGGAGTCAGACGGCAGTACCGAAGTTCGCGATGAAAGCTCTGACCTGGGCGGTACCATGCGCTTGGGTAGCCAGCTTTGCCACCTGATCCCAGGAAGCAAAGTTCACGAAGCTTACGGCAGCGAGGAAATCTACGAGCGTCACCGTCACCGCTACGAAGTAAACAACAACCTGCGCGACCAAATTGAAGGTGCTGGCCTGAAGGTAAGTGGTTTGTCCACTGATAAACGCCTTGTTGAGGTAGTGGAAATCCCGGATCATCCATGGTTCGTTGCCGGTCAGTTCCACCCGGAGTTTACTTCGACTCCGCGTGATGGCCACCCGTTATTTACCGGGTTTGTGGCGGCAGCGCAAAAATACCAAAAAGAAAATCATTAATTTAAAAACCTGGTACTTCTCTCTCCCGGAGTACCTTTTTACTTGTTGAGGAAAATAAAATGGCGAAGATCTCGCGTATCATTGGACGTGAAATTCTGGACTCTCGTGGTAACCCCACAGTAGAAGCAGACGTATACCTGGACTCAGGCGTAATGGGACGCGCTTGTGCACCTTCAGGCGCTTCTACTGGTTCTCGCGAAGCACTGGAACTGCGCGATGGCGACAAAGCCCGCTACATGGGTAAAGGCGTAACCAAAGCAGTGGCTGCTGTGAACGAAAAAATTGCGCCTGCTCTGCTGGGTATGGATCCGGTAGCGCAAGGCGATATCGACAAAGCCATGATCGACTTAGACGGTACTGAAAACAAAGAGAACCTGGGTGCTAACGCTATCCTGGCAGTCTCTCTGGCCGTTGCTAAAGCAGCCGCTACCGAAAAAGGTGTAGCACTGTACGAGCACATCGCTGACCTGAACGGTACCTCTGGCCAGTATTCAATGCCAGTACCAATGATGAACATCATCAATGGTGGTGAACACGCCGACAATAACGTTGATATCCAGGAATTCATGGTTCAGCCTGTTGGTGCCAAGAGCTTTAAAGAAGCACTACGCATGGGTGCTGAGATTTTCCACAACCTGAAAAAAGTACTGTCTGCTAAGGGCCTTAACACCGCAGTAGGTGACGAAGGTGGTTTCGCACCAAACCTGAGCTCAAACGCTGAAGCATTGGCTGTTATTGTAGAAGCAGTAGAAAAAGCCGGTTACACCATGAACGAAGACGTTACCCTGGCACTGGACTGTGCTGCGTCAGAATTCTACAAAGAAGGCAAATACGTGCTGTCTGGTGAAGACAAGTCTTTCGATTCAGAAGCCTTTGGTGACTACCTGGCAGAACTGTGTGAACAGTACCCAATCGTATCTATCGAAGACGGCCTGGACGAAAGTGACTGGGACGGCTGGGCAAGCCTGACCAAGAAGATCGGTGACAAAGTACAGCTGGTTGGTGATGACCTGTTCGTAACCAACACCAAGATCCTGAAGCGCGGTACTGAAAACGGTATCGGTAACTCTATCCTGATCAAATTCAACCAGATCGGTTCACTGACCGAAACACTGGAAGCCATCAAAATGGCGAAAGACGCCGGCTTCACCGCGGTTATCTCTCACCGTTCAGGCGAAACTGAAGACGCCACTATTGCCGACCTGGCAGTAGGTACTGCAGCGGGCCAAATCAAAACAGGTTCACTGTGTCGTTCTGACCGTGTTGCTAAGTACAACCAACTGCTGCGAATCGAAGAAGCGCTGGCAGGTAAAGTGGCTTACAACGGTCGTAGCGAAATCAAAGGCCAGTAATAAATACGGGGCAGGCTAATTAGCTTGCCCTGCTTTTATTGCCGTACCGATGACCATTCATGACGCCGTCTTCTGATCACGCTGATCACGCGTCACAACAAACAGACTTCTTCCAGGCGGTTGAATCTGACACCTCACAACGCGAACTAGCCGAGTTGTGCAATGCCCTGTATGAGCGGGAATTACAATTCCTGTCTGCTCATGGACCCAAGCAAATTAATTTACTGCGTCGCAGATTGGCAGGCTTGAGCCACCATGTGAAACGCACCGCCCGATTTCTGGTAAGTCGCACTACACCGCTCGCTCTGGATGAACACAACGCCAGTTGGCAGGCCAAACAGCCAGCCAAAAGCCCGGCACGCAACGCCGATTCAGATGCCTGTGCACAATGGTTAGACAAGTATGCAAAAGTCGGCCTGGTTCTACCTGTCCGCGTGCAGGAATTCGATAATGAACACATCGAACTGGACTCCATCGACAAAGTCCAGATTGAAAACCACACCCTGCACATCAACAAGTTTGGCTGGTTTGATTTTAATGGTAACTCACTGGAAGAATCACGTTTCGCCCCAAAGCTGATTAATCTGGTAAAACCCACCAAAACCATCGTGACATCAGCATGCTGTGGGCACAGTTGGAATCACAAAGGCAAAACACTGCCGCGACGCCTGTCTATCAGAGAAATGCTTTTGGTCAGTACACTGGACTGGCGTCATTTTAGTGCCGCCAAAATGCCGCCTAAATACTAGGGGCTGTTGGCCCTTACTGTATATTTTTTGCAGCGAGTTGTAAGTCATTTAGACAAGCCAGAATCCACATAGTGTAGTTATTTTTTATGAGCGGTCGATAACGCGGCATAAATGACTAACAACTGCTGCCCTTCGGGTTCGTCATGTAAGCGTTTTACTCTTTGTCACAGGCCTTTGACGTAGAATGACTATGCCTGTAGGCCTGTTTCGCGATTAAAACGCTTCCATATAGAACAAAAATGATACAGCAAAGGACAACAGCCCCTAATTACAGCCCACTACTTACGGCCAAAGATGATTTTTATCCTAAAAAAGACCGAATACCGTAATTTATAACTAAAACTTATAGCGAAAATTGGATTCAGTGGTTGACCTTATCCTGCTCAGCCTGTACATTTACCCGCATTGAAACAGTCGCACGAATTCTAGCTTTTCAGGACAACCATGTTTAAGCAAACTATGATTCTATCTCTTCTACTCCTTATGGCAGCAAGATTGCACGGGTAGATTGCGACTAAGCGAATAACACACAAAAACCCGTGCTCAGCACGGGTTTTTTTTTAACTTCACAACATGAGTACCAAGCCATGACGAATCAGGTAAAAATATTTGATACGACCTTGCGTGACGGCGAACAAGCTTTGCCAGCCAGTTTGAGTGTAAAAGAAAAACTGCAGATCGCGCTGGCACTCGAGCGTCTTGGTGTGGATATCATTGAAGCGGGTTTCCCAGTGTCTTCTCCGGGCGATTTTAAATCTGTGCAAATGATTGCTAAAGAAGTGAAGAATGCCACGGTAGCCGGTTTGTCACGCGCATTGCCTGCTGATATTGATGCCTGTGGCGAAGCATTGAAAGTGGCTGAGCAATTCCGCATACATACTTTCATTGCAACGTCTGATATTCACGTAAGCAACAAGCTGAAAAAATCACAGGAAGACATCGTCGAGATGGCGGTTGCTGCCGTTAAGCATGCCGGTCGCTACACCAGTGATGTCGAGTTCTCTTGTGAAGATGCTGGCCGCACGCATATCGACTACTTGTGCCGTATGGTAGAGGCAGTTATCAACGCCGGTGCCACAACCGTAAATATCCCGGATACCGTGGGTTACACAACGCCAACCGAATTTGGCGGCATCATTAAGCAGTTGTTTAATCGCGTCCCCAACATCGATAAAGCTACGATTTCTGTGCACTGTCACAACGATTTGGGTTTGGCAGTCGCCAATTCTCTGGCTGCGGTAGAAAACGGGGCTCGTCAGGTAGAATGTACCATCAACGGTATCGGTGAGCGCGCGGGTAACTGCTCACTGGAAGAAATCGCCATGATCCTGCAGACCCGTCAGGCCATGTATGACCTGAATACAAATATCAACTCGAAAGAAATCAGCCGTACGTCCAAGCTGGTTAGTCAGTTATGCAATATGCCGGTTCAGTCGAATAAAGCGATTGTTGGTAGCAATGCTTTCAGCCATTCATCGGGTATTCACCAGGACGGTGTCTTAAAAGCGCAAAATACCTATGAAATTATGACTCCCGAAAGTGTCGGCATTAATAAGAACCACCTGAACCTGACATCACGTTCAGGCCGCCATGTTATTAAACACCGTTTACAAGAGCTGGGTTATAAAGAGTCTGATTACGATCTGGAAGCCATTTATGCGGCGTTCCTGAAGCTGGCCGACAAGAAAGGCCAGGTGTATGACTACGATCTGGAAGCACTGTTGTTCTTCGATCAACAGAAACACGATCAGGCTTACTATCAGTTAACCTATCTGCACGCAACATCGGGCAAGGAAATCATTCCAAGCGCCACCGTGCAGCTAAAAATTGGTGACGAAATTGTCACCCGCAGCGAAACCGGTAATGGCCCGGTAGACGCTTCATACAAAGCGATTATGGCTATGTTGGGCCATAATGATTTAGAAGTTGTCGACTTCAAACTGGATTCAAAAGGCGAAGGTGCAGATGCACTGGCCTCAGTGAGTGTGATCACTGAATACAAAGGCCGTCGTTTCCACGGCATCGGCCTGGCAACCGACATCGTCGAAGCCGGTGTAAAAGCCCTAATTTTTGTATTAAACAACACGTATCTGGCTGATCAGATTGATCAGCAAAAGTATCAACAAGACCGCGTAGCAGGAGTATAAATGAGTCAGTATAACATTGCCGTACTTGCCGGAGATGGCATCGGCCCGGAAGTCATGCAGGAAGCCAATAAGGTACTGGATGCCATCGAACAAAAATTTGCTGTCTCATTTAACCGTACTGCCTACCCTGTTGGTGGTTTTGCTATCGACACCGAAGGCGAAGCACTGCCTGCCAAAACCCTGATTGGGTGTGAACAAGCCGATGCCATTTTATTCGGTTCAATCGGCGGCCCTAAGTGGGATACGCTGCCACTGGAACAACGCCCGGAGCGTGCCGCCCTGTTAACCTTGCGCAGTCACTTTGACCTGTTCAGTAACTTGCGTCCGGCAAAAATTTACGCGGGCCTGGAAGATTTATCTCCCCTGCGTAAAGACATTGCTGCCAGCGGTGTCGACGTACTGGTTGTTCGTGAGTTAACCAGCGGTATTTATTTCGGTAAGCCAAAAGGCCGCGAGGGCGAAGGTGAAGAAGAGTTTGCTTACGACACCATGCGCTACAGCAAGCGTGAAATTCGCCGCATTGCCGTTAGCGCCTTCGAAGCAGCCATGAAACGCGGTAAACGTGTTACCTCGGTAGACAAAGCTAATGTACTGGTCTGCAGCCGCTTGTGGCGCGAAGTAACCGAAGAAGTCGCCAAGGATTACCCGGAAGTCGAGCTGGAGCACATCTATATCGATAATGCGACCATGCAGCTAATTAAGGACCCGGCACACTTTGACGTGATGCTGTGTTCAAACCTGTTTGGTGACATCATTTCCGACGAATGCGCGATGATCACGGGCTCCATGGGCTTGCTGCCATCTGCCAGCCTGAACGAAGACGGCTTTGGTATGTATGAACCGGCCGGCGGTTCAGCGCCTGATATCGCAGGTAAAGGCATTGCCAACCCAATCGCGCAAATTCTGTCGGCTTCTATGATGTTGCGTTACAGTCTGAACCTGACTGACGCGGCCGATGCCATCGACAGTGCTGTGGTCAATGTATTGGAAGCAGGCGTGCTGACAGGCGAATTGCTGCCAGCAGATCAGCGTCACAACGCGGCAAACACCGTACAGGTAGGTGACGCCATTGTTAAACACATTCTGGCTTAGGAGCGTTCAGACTCATGGCTAAAACCTTATACGATAAAGTCTGGCAAGCGCATGTGATTGACCAGATAGGCGAAGACAGCCTGATTTACATCGACCGTCATTTGATTCACGAAGTCACTTCACCCCAGGCTTTTGCCGGGCTGAACGAAAAAGGCCGTAAAGTGCGCCGTCCGGATCGCACTTTCGCGACTATGGATCACAGTATTTCTACCCGCAGCCTGGCACTGGATGCCTGTGGCCCACAAAACCAATTGCAGTTGCAAACGCTGGCGAAAAACTGTGAGGAACACGACGTAAAGCTGTTCCCGGTTGGCCACCAGAAACAAGGCATTGTGCACGTCATGGGTCCGGAGCTGGGTTTAATTTTACCCGGCATGACCGTGGTATGCGGTGACTCACACACTGCCACGCACGGTGCCTTTGGCGCACTGGCGTTTGGTATTGGTACGTCTCAGGTCGAGCACGTACTGGCAACGCAAACTCTGAAGCAAAGCCGCGCTAAAACCATGCAAATTAAGGTCAATGGCAAACTGGCGACAGGGATTACCGCCAAAGACATCATTCTGGCTATTATTGGCAAGATTGGTCACGCGGGCGCAACCGCGCATGTTATCGAATACTGCGGCGAAGCCATCGAAGCCTTATCGATGGAAGAGCGCATGACCATTTGTAACATGAGTATCGAAGCCGGTGCCAAGGCGGGCATGATTGCACCAGACCAAACCACCTTTGATTACCTGCAGGGACGCGAATTTGCCCCCGAAGGCGCAGACTGGGACGCCGCCGTTGCGTATTGGAAAACACTGTTTACTGACGAAGGCGCAACGTTTGATACCGTTGTTGAACTTGAAGCGGCGGATATCGCGCCTCAGGTTACCTGGGGTACTAACCCTGGTCAGGTTATCGGTGTTACAACACCCGTACCTGGCCCAGACGATTTCAGCGATCCGGTAGAAAAAGAATCGGCAAGAAAAGCACTGGCTTACATGGGCATTAATGCCGGTGATAAGTTGGCAGATCTGCCTGTTTCACATGTGTTTATTGGTTCCTGTACCAATGGCCGTATTGAAGATTTACGTGCCGTAGCGTCAATCGCCAAACAAGGTAAGGTATCCGACAATGTAACGGCTATTATCGTGCCAGGCTCAGGTGCAGTTAAGCGTCAGGCGGAAGCGGAAGGTCTGGATAAAATCTTTACCGACGCCGGCTTTGAATGGCGTTTACCTGGCTGTTCAATGTGTCTGGGAATGAACGATGACCTGCTGCAAGCCGGTGACCGTTGTGCGTCTACCAGCAACCGGAACTTTGAAGGCCGTCAGGGACGTGGAGCGCGGACTCACCTGGTCAGTCCGGCAATGGCCGCCGCCGCCGCATTGCGTGGTAAGTTTGCCGACGTCAGAGATTTTCAGGAGTAAACCATGAGCGAATCAACTACCGGAATTAACGTATTAACCGGCACAGCCTGCCCACTGGATCAGGCCAACGTTGATACAGACCAAATCATTCCAAAACAATTTCTGACCAGCGTAAGCCGCGCAGGTTTCGGTAAGCACCTGTTCCACGACTGGCGCTATCTGGATCTGGAAGAAAAAGAGCCGAACCCGGAGTTTGTGCTGAACAAACCTGAACACGCCGGCGCAACCATATTGCTGTCTCGCGAGAACTTTGGTTGTGGTTCAAGTCGTGAACACGCACCATGGGCGCTGACAGATTTCGGTTTTAAAGCGGTAATTGCCACCAGCTTCGCCGACATCTTTTACGGCAACTGCATGAACAACCAATTGCTGCCTATTGCACTGACCAGCGATCAAATGGACAGCCTGTTTGCCGCTGTTGCTGCTGACGCCACGGCCGAAATAGCTATCGATTTACCGGCTCAAACCGTAACAGTCGGTGAGCAAAGCTGGACGTTTGACATTGCAGAACATCACAAGAACAATCTGGTAAAAGGACTTGACGCCATAGGCCAGACTCTTGAACTGGGCGAGAAAATCGAATCTTTTGAAGCCAGCCAACCGGCCTGGCTATAGTACTAAACACAGTGGCCGTTAACACAACGGCCACTTTGCTTGTCAAAATAAAATATCCGCGGTTAATCCCATATTAAACAAAAGTTTAATTACTTCCTTGTAAACTACACTATAATTGTCTTTATTATACAGATTAACGCCTTAATCATTGGGAGTGCGCATGCTTCGATGTATCACCATCGATGAATTGTTACCAGGAATGTACGTCAATCAGGTACTTGATGACACGGGTAAAGTTAAAGTCCGTTCAAAAGGCGTGGTTCGCTCGGAAAAAGTCATTGATGTCCTCCGTGCTAAAGGCGTTGAACGTGTGGAAATTGACTGCTCCAAAGGGCTAGCGCCAGCTGACAATGACGCCCCTGAGGAAGAAGTTAGCACGCCAGTTCAAACAGAAACTCACAGTGAAAAGTCAACCTCGGATCAGGAAAGTGGGTTTACCTCTGAAAGCCTCCAGGCAGCTGAAGTGCTTTATCAAAAAGCCGTCACCATACAACAGAAGTTTTTAGACCAGTTAAAGACGGGTAAAGGCGCAGACGTCTCCAAACTTACCGCTCTCACGCAAAATATTCTTGAAAGTGTGCTGGATAATAAAGACGCCTTGATGTGCCTCAGCATGATCCAGCGTGGTAAGGATTTTCTGTTGGAGCACTCAATAAACTGCAGTATTTATATGGCTATACTGGCTAACGAACTCGGATATGACCAGGATGAAGTGGAACAAGCCAGCTTGGCGGGACTGTTAATGGATACTGGCCTGGTCAATACACCAAACGAACTTTGCGTACCGGAAAAACAACTTAGCGACAGTCAGCGCAAGACCTATCAACAGCACGTATCCGAATCACTGGCGTTACTTTCACAGTCAGAAGGGATAACCGAAACGATTATTGATATTATCAGTCAACACCACGAGCGTATTGATGGTTCGGGCTACCCGAACAAATTGACTGATGATCTTATTCATCCGCTGGCGAAAGTCGCAGCCGTTATTGATGAATTTTCGCGTCTTGGCATGGCAGCGCCCTTTGGGCAGTCATTGCCAAATAATAAGGTGCTCAAATCACTGTCTCAGAATACTGGTTTAGACCAAACCCTGGTCAATCGATTAATTGGTGTGCTGGGCATCTACCCGGTAGGCTCTTTAGTAAAACTGAGCAGTGGAAAGCTGGGTATCGTTAGTCAGAAAAACACGTCGAACCTGCTTACTCCAGTGGTAATGACATTTTACAGTATCAATAGTGGGCATTATTCAGAGATCAAAAGACTGGATCTGGCAAAATCCAGTGATGAGATTGTAGCGAGTATCGGCCCGGAAGAGTTTGCCATCAACCTGCCAAAATTTTTCTCGGAAGTGTTTATCCATCAAATGCCCGGCTGACAAAGACTGGCCAAGGCTCATTACCAGTCTGTCAGCGCCGTCATAGCAAACACTTCACCTTCAAATCGCAATACCACGCGCTGTGCTTCGATATTGACAATTTGTACGCGATCACCAATCCAGTCACCTTCGGTTTTATCCTGACCGTTTACTCTGACCCAACGATCCCGCGGCACAGTGGCATACATATGCGCGCTGAAATCCATTGCGGGCAGTCGTGTTAACAGGCGAGCCGGCAGTTGGTCAATGCGTTTGATGTCATCGTGCACCGTCACTTTGGGTTGGGTGGGCGCAGGCTCTTCACCACTGTCTTCTTTTTCAAGATCCGACAGCACTTTGTTAAATCGAGCCATAAGTTCAGGCGACACTGACACATTGTCATCTGGTTCTGCGTTAATGATGTTCTCTTCAACAACATCTTCTGCCTCAATAGAGTCAGTAACCGGTTCGCGAGTTGCGGTTGCATACTCAGGTTGCGCAACCGCATCAGGCTTTTCAGTCTGTTCGGGTTCAGTTTGATTGACTGATGTGTCATTCGCACTGGCCTGCAGAGGCGTTATCGTCGGCTGACCAGTTACGGTCTGAGGCTCAGGCGTTGAGACGGGTTGCTGTGCAATCGGTGCAGGCGAAACTATGGTTTCGTACCAGGTAGGCAACTTTGCCAGAACAAACCCAAAGGCTAAACCACCAAGACCAAGTAATCCGTACAGTGCAACTGGCTTGAGAGCACGCTGCCACCAGGCAGGTAACCCGTTAACCGTAGGCAAAAACAGGCTGCGGTTAAACTGCTCGTTAATCGCCGCATCGGCTTTTCGAGCCTGAGAATCAAACTGCCCTCGCAGCAACGCCTGAGTAGGCGTGCTCACTGCTTGTTGTTCGTCATCCAGGCATATCTCAACGGTTTGTTCAGGATCGTATTCGATTTCCTGAACGCCCATTTCAATCAATCCTTGGATCATTGTCTGACTGGTTATAAGGCCGGACTTCTGAATTTTTACCGGTCCATTCTGTTGAGTCACCCGCGTGATCATCATGCCCGGCTGAGCATCCTGAATAGCAATAGTCTTCATTACAGACTCCCCCACCAGTAACCGATGACCACGGTGACACAAAATACTGCTGCCATCGTCAGTGTTTTCTGGCCTTTTAAGCGCTGCTCTACCACATCATCGCCGAGAATTTGGCTGGCTGCCGCCATCAACAAATGCTTTTTCACTATTGGTTGCTGTTGGGTAAAGGCCAGTGTCATCGCGCGGTCGCACAGCAAGTTAATCACCCGGGGAATACCCGCCGTTACCCGATACATAGCGCGTAACGTCGCCGGACTAAAAATGCTGACATCGCCCCCTGCGACACTCAGACGGTGACCAACATACGCTTTTACTTCATCGCTGTTAAGCGGCAGTAAGTGATAGCGTGCGGTGATCCGCTGTGCGAGCTGACGCAGTTCATTGCGCTTTAACAGTTGTTGTAATTCTGGCTGACCGATTAACACGACCTTGAGTAATTTTTCGCGGTTGGTTTCCAGGTTTGTCAGCAAACGCAGTTGTTCCAGTACTTCAGGAAGCAAGTGCTGTGCTTCATCAATCATCAGCACGGTATTTTTACCTGCTGCATGGTTGGCGGCTAACTTGTTCAGGATCTTGTCAGTAAAATACTTCAGGCTGGCCTGCTGATGTTCGTATTCGATCCCCAGCTCGTCACACACTGTCGCCAGCAGTTCAATGGCTGACAGCGTTGGATTCAGGATCATCGCCACCTGGGTAGAATCAGGCAACTGCTGGAGTAGCTTTCTCGATACCGTTGTTTTGCCTGTGCCTACCTCACCGGTAAGCATGACAAACCCGCCACTCTCCCGTAAACCAAAGGTGAGATGGGCAAGCGCTTCCTTGTGACGTGGACTCATATAGAGGTAGTCAGGATTTGGCGCAATCGAGAACGGGTTATCGGTTAGTCCGAAATAGTGTAAAAACATGTCAGCCGGTTGGATATTCCTTGTTGCCGGTAAACTATCAGACTCGGGGGTTAAGTCAACAACCCCGTGTTTTCATACGCTTAGTCAGGCATAATATCGGCTTAACTGAAGGAATATAAAACCCTATGCAAACCTACTTAGTTGGTGGCGCCGTACGCGACACGCTGTTACACCGCCCCGTTACAGAGCGCGACTGGGTGGTAGTTGGAACAACACCTGCTCAACTGCTGGACAAAGGCTTTCAACAAGTAGGCAAAGACTTCCCGGTATTCTTACACCCCAAAACCGGGGAAGAATATGCCCTGGCGCGCACCGAACGAAAATCAGGTGAAGGCTATACCGGCTTTGTTTGCCATGCGAGCCCGGATGTCACTCTTGAAGAAGATTTACGCCGTCGCGACTTAACCGTAAATGCCATGGCTATGAGCGATGATGGCAACATCATTGACCCGTTTAACGGTCAGCAGGATTTAACCAACAAAGTCCTGCGTCACGTTAGTGAAGCCTTCAGTGAAGACCCATTGCGAGTATTTCGGGTTGCACGGTTTGCGGCCCGTTACGATTATCTCGGTTTTCATGTCGCACCGGAGACTGTCGCGCTAATGACAGAGATGTGCAATACACCGGACATCAAAGCCCTAAGTCAGGAACGGGTGTGGAAGGAAACCAGCCGAAGCCTGATGGAAAACACCCCTGCGGTCTATTTCGAGATATTGAAGAAGGTAGGTGCCCTCAAAATATGGATGCCCGAGCTAGATAATCTGGCCGAGTTACCTTGCCTGTTGTCTCAATTGAACAAAGCAGCGGCAAACGGCGCGGACTTGCCCACACGCTGGGCATTACTGTGCACTGCGTTAACGGAAAGCCAGGTGCGCAACTTGGGCTCCCACCTGAAAGCGCCCAATCTGGAACAGGATGCGGCGCTGAATGCCTGCCAGTTGCTAAATCATTTGGCCGTAGCACAGCAAAACGCAGAAGCGCTGCTAAGCGTGCTTAACAAGGTAGATGCCTGGCGCAGACCCGAACGGCTTGCGCAATTACTGCAGGTCGCGAAGTACTGGCCAGCAGAACAATCGACACCGTTGCAGGCTAAATGCTTCACAGGTTCCCTTGATGTCGCAAAACGCATCGATGTGCAGCGCATTATTGCCAGCGGTGCAAAGGGGCCGGAAATCAAATCCCAGTTAACCGCCCAGCGATTACACGCAATCACTGAATATCTGTCTGAATGTGGCAGTGTTCAACGCAATTAGTGCTACAATAGCGCCATTGAACGAAGTGCATATCTGACTATAAATGACATTTGAAGAATTAGAACTCGACGACAAGCTTTGCCGTGCCCTGACAGAAATGGGTCTGCCCCGCCCTACTACCATTCAGACGATGGTAGTCCCTGTTGCAATGGAAGGTAAAGACGTTTTGGCGTCGGCGCCCACAGGCACAGGGAAAACCCTGGCGTTTTTGTTACCTGCCTGTCAGTTTTTGCTGGACTTTCCGCGCCAACATCCCGGTGCAACCCGCATTCTTATACTCACTCCTACACGGGAACTTGCATTACAGGTGTATGAGCAAGCAAAAGCGGTGACGCAATTTACCAATTTGGTGTGCGGTGTGATCACCGGTGGCATTAACTATGGCACCGATAAAGAAACATTAAGTCAGAATCTGGATATTCTGGTCGCCACGCCGGGCCGCTTGTTCGAGCACATTCAACAGGAAAGTGCCGACTGCCGTGATATCGAATGTTTAATTCTGGACGAAGCCGATCGCATGCTGGACATGGGCTTTTCGGCCATTGTGAATCAGATAGCCTCTGAAGCGCGCTGGCGTAAACAAAACATGTTGTTCTCAGCCACACTTGAAGGGGCAGGAGTTAAGCATTTCTCCAATGATCTGCTCAATGAACCGGCGGTGGTAGAAGCCGATCCGCCTCGCCGGGAAAAAGCCAAAATCCATCAGTGGTATCACCTGGCTGATGACCTGGATCACAAAGTCGCCCTATTAACCCATATTCTGAAAACTCAAATTAGCAGCGCCGTTGTCTTTGTAAAAACCCGCGAGCGTCTGCAATGGTTACGTGAGCAATTACAAAAACAAGGCATTGAAGTGTGCTACCTGCAAGGTGAAATGCCTCAGGATAAGCGAATCGACGCTCTCGGCCGTTTTAAAAGTGGTACGGTGCCCATTCTGTTGGCTACCGATGTTGCTGCACGCGGCATTGACGTGCCCAATGTGAGCCACGTTATTAACTTCGACATGCCGCGCAAGGCCGACGTGTACGTGCACCGTATTGGCCGCACCGGTCGGGCTGGTGCAAAAGGCACCGCTATTGCTCTGGTTGAAGCGCATGATTATGAGATGATTGGCCGGGTTGGCCGCTATATGAATGAGCCGGTTAAAGCTCGCGTCATTAGCGAACTGCGCCCCAAAAACAAAGCGCCATCGACCAAAGGCAAGAAAAAGCCTGCAAAAACCAAAGCTCAGGCAAAGGCCAAAGCGAAGAAAAAAGCAAACACCGGTAAAGGAAAATCAACATCATGAGCTTCCCTGAAAAAATCGTCCTTGCCACGGGCAACGCGGGTAAAGTGAAAGAGTTCGCCAGCCTGTTTGAAGCATTATCTATTGAAGTGATCCCGCAAAGTGCGCTGAATGTAAGTAGCGTGCCTGAAACCGGTACCACCTTCGTGGAAAACGCCATTATTAAAGCCCGCCATGCAGCGAAAGAAACCGGATTACCTGCCATTGCCGATGATTCCGGTTTGGTTGTGGATTTGTTAGGTGGCGCCCCGGGCATTTACTCATCGCGTTTCGCCGGTGAATCTGCATCGGATGATGACAACATTACCAAATTGCTGGAAGCACTGGGTGACGACAATCAACGCAACGCACACTTTCAGTGTGTACTGGTATTTATGCGCCATGCAGATGACCCCATCCCCTTAATCAGCGAAGGTCAGTGGCACGGTAGCATTACCCGCCAGCGACATGGCGAGGGTGGTTTTGGTTATGACCCTGTGTTTTACGCCAATAGTTTTAAATGTACCGCCGCAGAACTGACAAAAGCCCAGAAAAATACCGTTAGCCATCGCGGTCAGGCAATGCAACAGTTACTCAACAGCATGAAGCAGACCTTTGCGTAATCCACCGTTAAGCCTGTACATCCATATTCCGTGGTGCGTACAAAAATGTCCTTATTGTGACTTTAACTCCCATGCACAAAAAGGCGTTATTCCTGAAAAGGAGTATGTCGCGCACCTGCTGGATGATCTGGTAACCGATGCAAAATCCATTAGTAACCGGGAAGTCACCACCATTTTTATTGGTGGCGGTACACCGAGCTTGTTTGAACCTGACAGCATTGCCCATTTACTCAGTGGCGTTACCGAACGCGTAGCGCTGGCTGACGATGCTGAAATTACCATGGAAGCGAATCCGGGAACCATCGAAGCGGCGCGTTTTGACGGCTTTGTACAAGCTGGCGTGAATCGCTTTTCTGTTGGTGTACAAAGCTTTCAACCTGCACACTTGAAAGTACTTGGGCGAATCCACGATGATAAACAGGCGCGTTTCGCGCTAGGCCAGGCAAAGCAAAGCGGTGCTCGCAGCATGAACATAGATTTAATGCACGGTTTGCCCGAACAGTCTCTTCACAACGCCCTACAGGATCTCAACGACGCCATTGACCAGCAACCTGAGCACCTGTCCTGGTATCAACTCACCATTGAGCCCAATACCCCATTTTACTCACGACCGCCCGAATTACCGGACGACGACATTCTGTGGGACATTCAGAACGCCGGTCATGACCGTTTACAAGCGGCCGGGTATGAGCAATATGAAATTTCCGGATACAGCAAACCGGGTTATCAATGTCAGCACAATTTGAATTACTGGCGCTTTGGCGACTATCTGGGCATTGGCTGCGGCGCTCACGGTAAAATTACCGATGCAGATTTGGGTACTATCACTCGCACCGTTAAGGTCAAACACCCGCGTGGTTATATGACACTCGGCCGGGAGTACCTTGATTCATCCCAACTCGTCGAATCGGACGATGTCGCCTTTGAGTTTTTTATGAATCGCTTTCGTCTGGTCGAACCCTGTCCCAAAGCTGACTTCGAAGCCTTTACCGGCACAGTGTTAGCCTCCTCTCAGCAAGCGGAGTTAAATAAAGCGGTGGAGCAAGGTCTGCTGTTGGAATCAGCAAGCCATTGGCAGGTAACTGCAAAAGGCAGACGTTACCTGAACAGCCTGCTTAGTGCATTCGTATAATATCAGTTACCAGACTTATTACGCTGAGCACAGCTGCTTTCTGCGTGCTAAACCAAGCCAGTTCATCACTGGTAAATTACTAATTAACGTCCCTGTTAAAATGAAAGTCAGAGCAATCGTTAAACCTATAGTCCACTGTTCACCAAACAAGGGGACGGCAATCACACTGGCGAATACCGGTACCAACGCCATCAAGCCACCCATTTTAGTCGCGCCAATCAAATGAACCGCCCGCCCATAGAATACCATTTGAATAGTCGTGGCCATTACACCTTGGTAAAAAGCCTGTAAACCCACCATTTGCAGTGGCACATCCAAAATATGATGCGGCAGGAACAGCATATAGATAGGAGTAAACAGTAACGTGGTAACCGTGATAATACCCAGTGTGGCGTGCCAGGGAGCAAACTTCCATCTGCGCAACAGCACAGTAAAGATTCCCCAAAATACACAAGCAACCACAAAACTGATGTCGCCCTGCCAATACCGGCTATCTGATGTCAGCGTCTCGATGAGTAACGCTGCTATTCCCAGACTACTTATTATGATCCCAACCCAAGACGATGCGTTGTGTCTTTCACCCGCAACAAAATAAGCAAAGACTGCAATCATTATTGGCATTAGCCCCGGCAGTAGCAAGGCAGCATGTGTCGCTGGAGCCTGAGAGAAGCCATTAAATACTGACACCGCGTAAGCTAATCCGCCAATCGCCCCCAACACACCCATTCTCCATTGAGAAATGGTTTTTCGGTGCCGCCAGATAAATGGCGAAAATAAAATAAATGCGGTACCAAATCGCACCATGATCATATCCGGTATCGCTAATGCAGCTAACGCACCGGCTTTAGACACCAAAATAAACCCTGTCCAGATCATCACCGCGCCCAGCGCATACATGACACCTTTTAATGGCAGGCTATGGTTGTCAAAAGCCGAGCCTGTATTGAGCGTATTACTCATTCTTATTTCCTACTTGCTTTCATTAATAAGAATTATAAAATGACCACTCATTCATTAATAATGAATAATAAAGAAAATTACATTCACAAAATATGAATATTAGAGTGGGGTTCATGGATATTTCAGATTTACTGGTATTAAAAGCGGTAGTTGAACATAACGGCATCAGCCGTGCCGCCGAAGCGCTGCATCGCGTTCCCTCAAATATCACGGCTCGCATCAAAAAATTAGAAAATGAGCTGGGCATCGACCTGTTTCTGCGTGAAAACAATCGACTGACAGTCACGTCTGCCGGGCTCAGGTTGCTGGAATATGCCGACAAAATACTTCAGCTACAAAAAAGTGCCATTGCAGAGCTAACCGAAACTGAGCCTTCGGGTTTACTCAGACTTGGCTCCATGGAGAGCAGCGCCGCATCCAGACTTCCATTTATATTGTCGCAGTTTCATCATCAGTACAGTGCGGTTCAGATTGAACTGATGACCATGGCGTCTATGCCACTAGTCGAAAAAGTATTGGAAGGCGAACTAGACCTGGTAATGGCGTCCGATCCGCCCGACGATCCGCGGTTACATAAAGTTCATTGTTTTGATGAAGAGCTGGTATTGATTATGCCTTCAGACTGGCAAGCTCTGCCTTCCCTTCCTCGCGACATTACAATGGTAGGCTATAACAAAGGCTGCTCATACCGTCACCGGTTGGAAACCTGGCTAAACCGGCATGGACACACTTGCAGTAAGGTAATTGAAATCCCCAGTCATTTCACCATGATTGGTTGTGTTATTGCAGGCATGGGCCTGGGCATGGTCCCGCGCTCTTTGCTGTCTTTACATAAAACTGAGGGGCTACATGTTAAAAGCATTGAAGCCGATATTGCCAACGCGCCAACCTACCTGGTTTCACGTAACGACAATCCGTCCAGTGCAATTCGTGCCTTTATTTCATGCTCACTGGAAGCACCACAGACTGCTAATTAAAACTAGCTGCATTAATGTTGTGCGATTAATCACCATAACCATGCAAAAGTATAATCATTGACATTCATAATACTTCGCTATTAACTAGTTGTTACTGCAAACGATTTCTTCATATTCACCTCCTTTGTCTGGCAAGACAGGCTGAAATAACGATCAACAAAGCCATCTTAGTGTTGCTAAGTGCAAATTATAGGGGTAACCTCCTATTGCATTTTAAAAAAATTTGTCGATTTTTTTTACAATATGCTTATTTATTCAACTCCAATAAAAGACTAATGCGTTTAAAATTAACAAGTTGGATAATTGGCATGTTTTTTCCATAGAAACAGAAAGTTTCTTTCGAGGAAGGATTAGGAGAGGTAAATGGAGTCAAATCAGTCAAAACAAACACGTCGTAGCTTTATTAAAAAGGCGGCGGTCGGAGCAGCTATAACATCACTGCCGGTGAAGTCTGTTTGGGCGACAACCTCTTGCAGCATGTCTGGTCAGCTGTCGGGTAACCTTTCTCAAACATCAGGCAATACAGAGCCTGCTTGCGAAGTGCCTATTCTTTCAGGCGGCCGCTCTCCTGGTTTTTGGTATCAGGGCAATCAGTTAAACCCAAATCATCCCGGTGATGCAGTAAATTCTGTTTTTCCTCAAATGGGTACCAACGCAGATGAACCAACGCAAAAATGCTGGATACTCCATGTACTGAAGGTAAGAAATGGTAACCAGTTAGGTATTAACTCAACCCTGGCAGCTGAACTTGGCGTACTCACAACAATTACGCTGACCGAAGCGTTTCAGTTTACAGGACATCGAAAAGATGTATTGAAGCACGGCGCTTCTGTTTATTTGAATACCTACTTTGAACTGTACAGTGGTGTTAACTCTAGCTTCAGTGCTGCCCAATCCAAAATGGCGGCCGAAGAAGTCGCGAATATGGTAATGAATAAGTTATATCTTGATAAAAACTGGGGTTCTGATTCGAATCTTGGGTATAACAACGGCTATTCTAAAGCCTCGTCTTCGAGCTTCTTATTCTCTGGCATGACTTGTTCGTCGTAAAGCCAGTTTGAAAAAGTGGATGTTTGCCGCATCGGTTGAGATGCGGCTGCTTACTGATAATTCCGGTATTGTGTTGTTTGATCCTTTTTTAAATCAAACTCATTTACTGCGCTTTACTTCCGACGCCAATCACGCTTCAAGATTCCCCCCCCCTTTTACATCTGACGAATTTTCTGTTTTTTTTGGTGCGGAATCAGGCACACTTGATGTATTGGTGAGTAAAAAGCTGGTTATCCCTTTTGAGCATTAATTACTTAAACCTTGGACTGTTGCAATCAGACTGCCTGACACTGCCAAAGGCAGCAGCTCAAAGTGCTCGACTTATTTATGGTGACGCGCCAAGGCAGGACATATCAAGCTTCTGCGTGGCAGTAAAACCTGCGTCATTATTACGCCGTTTTATTAAACCCATTGTAGAGTTTGAGAGTAATTTCCGGATCCCTTTTAAACCACTGCCCGCCAGCCAAAGCTACGCATTGCTGGAGTGGGGGCTAAACTGGTGTCTGGCTACCGGACATTTCAACCACCTTTTACTTCACGCCGCGGTGCTGGTAAAAGATGGCCAGGCCGTGCTTTTCCCGGCAATGCCAGGATCAGGCAAAAGTACGTTAACTGCCTGGTTAGGCCTGAATGGCTGGAGCGTGTACTCTGATGAAATGGCGGTTATCGATTTACACACGGGTACTGTACAGCCAATGTACCGCCCCATTTGTTTAAAAAATCAGTCTATCGATTTAGTTCAAAAATGGTCAACGGATGCGGTCTTAACACCGGTTTGCCACGATACCGCCAAGGGCAGTGTTGCACATTTAAAAGCACACAACTGGCAGGAATTTTCGACATTTTCCCCGGCGCGAATTGTCGGTGTGGTATTTCCGAAATACGATGCCTCAGCGACAGAACCACAACTCTATGCTGTCGATAAATTACAAACCTTTGAGAGCTTCTATACCAATGCGTTTAATTACCATGTGCTCGGACAAGCTTCTTTCGATATCCTGACCAAAGTAGTAAACCAAATTCAAGGTTTTGAGGTGCATTACGCCTCACTGGACTTCATGAGTGACTTTTTAACGGATGAATTGTTGTCGTGAAACAACTGGAACAGGAACGGTTTATTGCAATCATCGCTGACCCAAAGCAAGTACAACAACTAAGTGCTTCGGATTGGGAAATACTGTTGTGGGTTTTGGATACTGCCCGTCTTGAAGCATGGCTAAATGCGCAACTGGCATCAATCGGTCTGAAGGATAGCCTTCCTGCAACCGTACAAACGCGACTCGACAGTGCAATGATTTATGCTGAGCGTCAGCAACAACAAGTACGATACGAATGCGAGGTCATCAGCTCGCTAATGTCAGAAAAATGCATAACCCCGCTTTTTTTAAAAGGCGCAGCCTATGTGATCAGTGCAGAATTCAATAGTGCGGGAAGAATCTGTTCTGATATCGATGCCCTGGTTAAACGAGATGAGCTTGATGTCGCCGAACGGCAGCTCAAAATGAATATGTGGCTGTCCCAGGACGTCGATGATTACGATGACAAATATTATCGGGAATATGCGCATGAAATCCCACCAATGATGCAAGCCGAACGCGGGACGGTTCTGGATTTACACCATAACTTGTTTTTACCTGTTAGTGGCCGCGCACCTAAAATAGAGCAGTTCTGGGCAAAAACAACGACTAGCGACAACGGTTTATCGACGTTGAAACCTGCTGCTGCGTTGGTCCACAGCATGATTCATTTGCTCATGAACGAAGAGGTAACATACGGGTTACGGGATTGTCTGGATATACAGTCTATCATCGATTTGCATAACAGCGAGGCGTTTTGGCAGGACGTAAACACCTTAGTTGAAGGCAATGGCTTCACTCAAGAATACCAATTGTTATTGCTTTTGTTGGATGCTTTGTTTGGTCAGCAATGCGTTAGAGAACGAGTTAAGGACATGCAATACACACCGAATGTCAAAACCCGTTTTTGGCTATGGTGTTATCGCAAAGCCGTCATGCCTGATCATCCTCAATTGCGTAACCCCTATGCAGGCATTGCAAGAGCCGCTGTTTACTGCCGGGGACACAGCCAGAAAATGCCATTAGCAACGCTACTGAAACATAGCTCAGTTAAAATTTATAAGGCAGTTCGTAAAGCGTTGGTTGGAGAGGCAGACAAAGAATAGACGCCTTGTTAACCGGTATTATCGCCATAATCAATTTCTCACAATCAGGAAGAGTCTGGTTCACAGCCAAAGGGGCACAGCATGATTACTGAATCACAGTTACATCAACTGGCAGATATTTGTCGTCAGGCATCAGACATTGAAATAATGCCTCGTTTCAGACAACTGGAAGACGCGCACATTGAACAAAAGCAAAATCATAATGATCTGGTTACTATTGCCGATCAGGCCGCTGAGCAATTCATTATGGAGAAGCTTCATTCACTTTATCCTGATGCGTTATTAATTGGTGAGGAAAGCGTGTATGCAGACGCGTCTGCACTTGAAAAATACAGTGATGCGGCGCTGAGCTTTGTTTTGGATCCGATTGACGGTACCTGGCACTACGCAAATGGTTCTGTGTATTTTGGCGTAATGTTAGGTATTGCGACCTTCGGTGAAATGATTGGCGGTATCATTTTAGAACCGGTAACCGGCGACTATTTATGGGCCATTAAGGGTAAAGGAGCCTTTGACCGTATCAAAGGCAAAGACCATCCCTTACGTACTGGACGACACGCAGCAAGATCACTTGCTGAAACCATGGGCTGCTTTTCGTTTGGTGTATGCAAGGGACATGAACGTGAACAGGCACTGCAGGCCGCAAGCAAAATGGGCCGAATCATGGACTACCGCTGTGCCGCTGCGGAATATCGTCTATTGCTGACGGGTGCAACATCTTTCGTTATATTTCAAAACACCCTGAACCTTTGGGATCACGGTGCTGGACAGCTAATAGCCAA
This sequence comes from Aestuariibacter sp., assembly GCA_017794925.1. Taxonomy (GTDB): domain Bacteria; phylum Pseudomonadota; class Gammaproteobacteria; order Enterobacterales; family Alteromonadaceae; genus Alteromonas. The sequence goes on from CP051238.1 coordinate 4,296,428, forward strand.
AGAAGCAGGCGCCTGCTCACGCATGTTGAACGGTGAGCCTTACCAGCCTCAGATTAAAGGGAAACTGATCGTTGCAGAGAGTGAGACTCGTTGGGAAGAATTAGCAGCGCTATTTAATAGCAACTAAATACCAGGCTCAATAATTAGGAAGCAGGAAGAAGATGGGATTGTTTAAACGCGTTAATCTGGCTTTCAGTCGCCGTGTTCACTGGCGTTTACCTATTGCGCTAACCGAGCCTCTGTTCCCGGAATATGAACGTTTAATCTGGCAGTACACCTCTGGCCTTGAAAACGGTGTCATCGTTGATGTGGGTGCTGGTTACTTGCTACCGGATTCACTGAAGTGTGAACGCAGCCCTGACGTGACGCTTATCGGCATGGATATTCTGCCCTCATCGTTGGAAAAAAATACCGATATTGACGCCGCCGTCATCGCTGACGCATGCAAACCCTGGCCATTTGAGGACAACGCCATCGACGTCGTGTTTAGTCGCTCCGTTATGGAACACCTCTATGACAACGACACTTTTGTAAGCGAAATGCACAGAACACTGAAACCAGGTGGAATTTGTGTACACGTTCTTCCGGGCAAACATGCGCCGTTTTCACTGTTAAACAGACTATTACCCAATGAGGTGACCAAAAAGCTCGTGGAATGGGCATTTCCGGAAAGAAAAGGTGAGCTTGGATTTCTGGCTTACTACCATCATTGTTCTTACCCTGCCCTGAAACGTTTATTTGAGGCCAAGGGCTTCAGTATTGAATACAAACGGCTTCGCTATTATCAGTCGGCGTACTATGTAGCCTTCTTCCCGATTTACTTCCTGTCTGCATTATATGATTGGGCGATATGGAAGACAGGTATCGAAAGACTGGCCTCACAAATATTGATTGTTGCAACGAAGCCTGGTCAATAATAGAAGAAAAGACGACCTGAACTCAATTACACAATAGAAAAGCGGCGACCGCAGTCGCCGCCTAACTGAAGATAGCGCGGGTGTACATGGTCTACTTAGGGTCAAATAAGTATTTCACAGACAAAACTGATGGCACAGCCTGGCTATGGTCAGTTAAAACTTGTGGTTAAATGCCCAGAGCTTGCCCACCGCCTATCTGAATTGTCTCCGCTGTTACAAATGAAGCATCGTCGCTTACCAAAAAGGAAATGACTGATGCCACCTCTTCTGGCTGTCCCAAACGGCCAAGTAAAATACTGTCTTTCCACGACGCAAAAACTTCAGGCTTTGTAGCCTTTATTTGTGCATGAAAGGGGGTATCGATGGTACCAGGCGACACTGCATTTACGCGAATACCTGATGAGGCAAGTTCTTTTGCGAGTGCCCGCGTTAACGTATTTACCGCCGCTTTTGAAACGCCATAAATGCCAGCACCGGGGCCACCCGCATTCCAGGCAGCATTCGAGGTATAGTTTACCACCGAACTTCCTTTGGCTTTTTTAAGATAAGGAATTGCAGCTCTTGTGACAAAAAATGTGCTGTCTAAATTCAGCGCCATCACAGCGCGATAAAATTCCGTTGTCATTCCCTCGATTGCGCTACGCCCACCCAAACCACCGGCATTATTAATTACACAATCGATATGGCCGTATTTTTCACCGATAGCTTTTACGTTTTCAGTTACTGCTTCTTCGTTTGTTACATCGAAACCAACGTACTCAGCTTCAAGTCCTAACGACGTTAATTCATCAATTCTTGATTGCCCTTTACTCTCTTCAATGCCATTCAATACCACAAGGTAACCATCGTTACCTAACCGTTTAGCTACCTCAAAACCAATCCCACCTGTGGCGCCAGTTATTAATGCTATTTTTTTTGACATAACTTTTCCCAATACCCAATCATATTACCAACCTTAATAAAACAAGCGCTATTGGTCAACCAAATAATCAAAAACACAAAAAATTAACAATAAAGACGTGTATTTTGATGCTGTTGCGATTTCCACAGCTTGCCAACAGCAAATACAGATAATGAGAACAAGCAAATCACAGTCACAAAAACCGCTATATAATCGTTTAAAACACATGATAAATCTTATTTTTATCAAAAAGTTTCACATATGAAACAAAATAAAAAGAGAATCTCATAAAAATCACAACAATCTCCTTCCGCCTCATAATCTTACCAAAAAGACAGTTATTGGTTGACAAATTGGATACATATTAATAATGTTTTAACATAAATTTGGTCAGTGAAATTGTCATCTATACCCAAATGGATTTATCAATGTCGCAGACTAGCCACAGAACAAGCATTTGCCTCCAGGTTAATGGCCTGAATGCTTAACATCTTAGGAGTATCTTATGTCAAAACCTGTAATTGGTTTTATTGGACTAGGCCTTATGGGCGGAAATATGGTGGAAAACCTTCAGAAAAAGGGCTACCCACTGGTAGTAATGGACCTTAACCAGGATGCGGTTAATACCTGTGTAGAACGCGGCGCTAAAGCGGCTCTGACACCAAAAGCACTCGCAGAACAGGTTGATATTGTCATGTTGTGTTTGACCACATCGAATGTCGTAGAGAAGGTCATCTTTGGAGAAGAAGGCTTAGTAAACGGCATCAAGCAAGGAGCGACCGTCATTGATTTTGGGACATCAGTTCCTGCATCAACACGGAAGATTGGTGCTGAGTTAGCTAAAAAAGGAGTAGGCATGATTGATGCTCCACTGGGACGCACACCTGCTCACGCCAAGGATGGACTCCTCAATATTATGGCTGCCGGAAGTAAAGACATTTTTGAAAGAGTAAAACCTGTTTTAGACGATCAGGGTGAAAATGTATTTTACCTTGGCAATTTGGGCGCAGGTCATACTACGAAGTTAATTAATAATTTCATGGGGATGACAACGGTCTGCGCCATGTCGCAAGCCTTTGCCATTGCCGATAAAGCAGGCGTCGACCGTCAGCAACTGTTCGATATCATGTCAACAGGACCGTCCAGCTCGCCTTTCATGCAGTTTTGTAAGAACTATGCTGTCGACAATGTCAGCGACTTGGGCTTTTCTATCGCCAATGCCAACAAGGACTTGGGCTACTTCCTGCAAATGGTCGATGACCTGGGCACCACTTCAAAAATCGCAGAAGGCTCTTCGGCAAACCTGCAAGCAGCATTCGACGCTGGAATGGGGCAAGGAAATGTTCCTGAAATCTTTGATTATTATCTGAAGTTATCCAAGTAACCGTCTAAGGTAAACAAGATAAGTCCGCACCGCTTTTACATGTGTGGACTTTGACAACACTTAACAGAAGCACAGGTTAAGCCTAAAACCTGCCCGTAAGAAAAGAGTGTACGATGCGTATAGTAAACATGTTCCGGATGAACATTATCCTTTTATTGATGGTAAATTTATCCTGTGACCTCGCAGCTAAAGAATATTTGATAGACAGCCCGCAAGCCTATTTGGACGTTGCGGGCAACCTTAGCCCAGGGGATACCGTTAAGTTAAAAAATGGTGTCTGGCAGGATTTTGAAATATTACTAATGGGGAAAGGCACGGAAAGCGCACCAATTACCCTGACTGCAGAAACAAAAGGACAAGTCATACTAAGTGGTAACAGTAATTTGCGCTTGGCAGGTGAATACCTTGTCGTTTCAGGTTTAGTATTCAAAAACGGATATACACCAAGTTCTGCAGTCATTTCGTTTCGTCGAAACAAAGATGAATTTGCCTACCACTCCCGGGTAACCGAGGTCGTCATCGACAATTACAACAACCCGGACAAGCAGGAGTCTGATTACTGGGTCGCGTTGTATGGCCGCCACAATCGATTGGATCACAGCCATATTGTTGGAAAGCGCAATAAAGGTGTGACAGTTGCAGTAAGATTAAACAGCGAAAACAGCCAACAAAATCACCATCGTATTGACCACAACTATTTTGGATATCGTCCGACGTTTGGTTCAAATGGAGGAGAAACACTGCGCATTGGTACGAGCCATTTTTCCCTGACCGACTCTCATACTCTGGTAGACAATAATTTCTTCGAACATACAAATGGTGAAGTGGAAATTATATCCATCAAATCAGGGAAAAACATATTGCGGAATAATGTGTTCTATGAGGCTCGTGGCACACTCACTATGCGACACGGTAACGGAAACATTATCGAGGAGAATGTTTTTCTAGGTAACAATGTGCCTCATACCGGAGGAATTCGGGTAATTAACCGGGATCAGATTATCCGTAACAATTACCTTGAGGGACTCACCGGCTACCGGTTTGGAAGTGGCTTTACGGTCATGAATGGTGTACCAGACTCCCCTATCAATCGATATCACCAGGTTGATAACGCCATTATTGAACACAATACGTTTTTAAATGTTCAACATATACACCTGGCCGCGGGTAGCGATGCTGAACGCAGTGCACCACCGGTTAACAGTGTATTCCGTAATAACCTGGTAATAAACGACAGCCATTCACACCCTTTTGCTATCTTTGATGACATCAGCGGCATTTCATTTTCCGGCAATGTTAGTAATCGGGCCGTACCAGCGTCAATGCAGTATGGATTCGCAGTCAACAACATTGAAATGAACAATGCTAATTCAGATATGTTGGGTACAGCTTTATCACCTGAGAACGCAGGTGCAACAAGACGTGCACCCATACTTAAGAAACAACAAACTGGTGTGAACTGGTATCCAAAAACAACGGCCGAGACGGCATTTAACTCCGGCCAACAGCACCACGTAAAACCGCACGTTAACTCGCTGCTATCAACACTGGAACAAGCTAAGTCAGGAGACATACTGGTGTTGGCACCGGGCACCTACATTGTTCCCAAACTCATATCAATTGATAAAACACTGACCCTGAAAGCAGAACACAAAGGTACCGTTACACTAGCATTTGAGCGCACTGCGCTGTTTGAAATAGTCGATGGTGGTAGTCTGCTGCTCGAAAAATTAACCTTGTCTGGCCAATACAGCCCGGATGCAGCGGGCAACAGTGTGATTAGAACGAAGAAGTGGGGCTTGCTACACAATTACCGGTTTGTCATGCGCCAGTGCGATATTGAGCAATTGGATGTTAACCACTCATTTCATTTCTTCACGACAGGTAAAGGCGCATTCGCAGATAATGTTGAATTATCTGAGAATACATTCAACGGCATTACTGGTGACATCTTGCAGCTTAACAGCGAAATTGAAGATTTAGGTATCTATAACGCTGAATATGTCACATTACATGGCAATAGCTTTAGTCAGGTGCAGGGTGCAATTATAAAGCTTTACCGAGGTGGCACTGACGAAAGCACCTTTGGTCCGCACTTCACCATGACCAACAACATACTCAAATACTCCGGGAAGGGAAAACGAAATAAGCAAGCTGCTAGTGTTTATTTACACGGTGTGCAGGTTACAGACATCAACAACAATACATTTACCAATAGTGCTCCCATAGTGCTCGAACACACGGTAGGAGAACCAAAGTCGGTCATTATTGGCAATCAATTTCACAATACTCCGGCGCCGGAGATTCGAGAACTTAGGGTGAATGGTCCACACACGGCCATTGTAGAACACAACACCTTTGTATCTGACGACAAGAGGTAAGCGTCATGCAAATACACAGAATTCGTCGTATTACACAACCATTTTCAATACTAATCCTGGCTCTGATGCTCTCAGCTTGTGTTCAAGCTGCCCATCCTAACCTGGTTATCACTCAGCAGGATATTAAAGAAATGCGCACGGCTATTAGTGAACCAGGCCGGTTCAAAACAGCTTTTACAGCGCAGCGTGAACTCATTGATGTACAGATTAAGCTCCCAATTGACGTTCCCGTTCCCAAAGACGGCGGTGGCGGCTATACCCACGAGCGACATAAGAAAAACTATCAGCTTATGTACAATGCTGGTGTGATGTATCAGCTGACTCAACAAGCCGATTATGCAGATTATGTTCGTGATATGCTCTTAGCCTATGCGGAACTTTACCCCACGCTTGATGTTCACCCCAAACGCAAAGTCAAAGCACAAAACCCAGGCAAACTCTTTTGGCAGAGCCTGAATGAAGCAATGTGGCTGGTGTACACTATTCAGGCCTACGATTTAATTTATGACGCGCTGGATTCGTCGCAGATTAATGATATTGAGCAAAACCTGCTGAAACCTGTCGCACGCTTTTTATCTGAAGGGCAACCATCTACCTTTAACAAAGTGCATAATCACGGTACCTGGGCAACGGCCGGTGTAGGTATGGCTGGTTATGTGATGAATGAGCCCCAATGGGTTGAGGTAGCCCTGTATGATTTGGACAAATCCGGCAAAGGTGGCTTCCTTAAACAATTAGACATCCTGTTCTCGCCCCAGGGCTATTACAACGAAGGCCCCTACTACCATCGTTTCGCATTACTACCCTTCGTGACGTTTGCGCGAGCAATCGAAAACAACGAACCTGACAGAGCCATATTTCAGCATCGGGACGGCGTGTTGTTGAAGGCCATATACGCGGCCATCGACCTTAGCTACAACGGCTTATTTTTCCCGATTAATGATGCTATCAAAAGCAAAGGAACCGATACTATCGAGTTGGTTCATGGTGTCGCAGCTGCCTACGCGTTAACCACGGATACCAGTTTACTGGACATCGCCGCTCAGCAAAACCAAATAGTCTTAACGGGTGATGGACTTAAAGTGGCCCGGGCTCTAGATAGTCAACAAGCCACGCCTTACCACTACAAATCCAAGGCTTTCGGCGATGGCAGTGATGGCACCGAAGGCGCACTGGTTGTGATGCGCAGCAACACCGATGGCGAACAGGCTTTGTTGTTCAAACCCGCATCACAAGGATTAGGGCATGGTCATTTCGACAAGTTAACTTGGCAATACTACGACCACGGAAGCGAAATAATATCTGACTATGGCGCTGCACGTTTTCTCAACGTAGAAGCGAAATATGGTGGTCGTTACCTTCCCGAAAACGAAACGTATGCAAAGCAAACCGTGGCACACAACACGGTGGTAGTCGACGAGACCAGTCACTTCAATGGAAATGTAAAAATTGCCAATGCGAACGCACCTGTACTGGATTTTTTTGACACCAGCCCTGTTGGAACAGTATCAGGCGGCAGCATTCATACGGCATACGAAGGAGTTCAGTTGTCAAGAACACTGGCTTTGGTCAACCTCGCTGAATTGTCACGGACAATTGCTATTGATGTTTTCAGTGTCATTGCCGATGACACACACCAACTGGATTTACCACTGCACTACCAAGGGCAACTTATTGATACCAGTTTTAACATCACAGCAAATACCTCATCACTGACGTCAGTGGGTAAAAAAAATGGTTATCAGCATTTGTGGCAAAAAGGTCAGGCCACACCGGATGCAGGTCTGGCGAAGGTCACCTGGTTAAATGATAACGGCCGCTTTTACACTCAAACAACACTAACTGGTGGCAGTGAGACCTTCCTGTTTACACAGATAGGCGCTAACGACCCTAACTTCAACTTACGAAACGAACACGGATTCATTCGTCGTGTTAACCGCACGTCCCAACATCGTTTTGTCTCTGTATTGGAACCTCACGGTGAATACAACCCAAGTAAAGAATACACATTAAACGCCGTTAGTCAGGTATCGGCTCTCGACTACAGTGAACAAGGCTCACTCTCCCTGATTGAACTGACCATTGAACATAAAAACTACCTAATCGCAATCAATGGAAATACAGAGCAACAAGCGGACAGTAGCACCTCATTTTCTTACAAAAATACTCAGTACACCTTAGACGGCCGATTGGGCGTTTATGTGCGTTCGAACCACTAGGAGTTACATCATGCAAAAACAAAGTCCTCTTTTTCTATTTGGAAACGACACCAAAATCGAAGACTTAGGTGGTGGCTTGAAACGTCAGATGCTTGGATTTAATGAAGAGCTGATGGCCGTTAAAGTCTGGTTCGACAAAGGAGCGGAAGGTTACGTCCATAAGCACCGTCATTCTCAGGTTACGTATGTCGTCGAGGGAGAGTTTCATTTCAGTATAAATGGTGATGTGAAAATACTTAAACCTGGAGACAGCTGCTTAATTCCCCCGTTTGCAGAGCATGGCGCGGTATGCCCGACTGGCGGTATTCTAATCGACACTTTCAGCCCCCCGCGTGAAGACTTTATCGAGGAGTAAGCCATGAAACTGAATGGACTTCGCTGGTGGGTTATCGCCCTAATCGCTCTGGCTACTATTATTAATTATATCGATCGCCAGGCGTTGAGTGTGTTGTGGCCAGACATTGTTGAAGACCTGTTCCCAGACAAGGATGCTCTGGAACGAAAGCAAATCTACGCCAACATTTCGATTGTATTTGTTTTTGCCTATGCCTTCGGGCAAGCGATATTCGGTAAAATTTTCGATTGGATAGGCACGCGACTTGGCTTCGTACTGTCTATCGGTGTTTGGTCGCTGGCGACTGTTGCCCACGCCTTTGCTCAGGGCGTGCTAAGTTTTAGCTTTTTCAGGGCAATTCTTGGCATAGCCGAAGCCGGAAACTGGCCGGGTGCCGCCAAAGGGAATGCCGAATGGTTTCCAACCAAAGAGCGCGCCTTGGCGCAAGGCATATTTAATTCTGGAGCCGCCATTGGTGGCATCATTGCCATACCGTTAATCGCCCTGCTAACCGTCTACTTCAGCTGGCAAATGGTGTTTGTGGTTGTTGGTGTTGCTGGATTTCTATGGTTGGTTCCGTGGTTAATTCTGGTTAAGGCGCCGCCAGGAAGCCATCCATGGATAACCAAGGAAGAACGCGAATATATACTGACTGGTCAGCGCAAGTCAGGCGCAGAAAACAACGGTGACATCGACGAAGAGTACAATCCAACTACGTTAGAGCTACTAGGTCGAAAACAGAGCTGGGGCGTCATCATCGCCTCTGCAGCAATCGACCCAATTTGGTGGTTGTTCGTGTTCTGGATCCCCATCTATCTGAATGAAGTCTATGGCATGGACGTCAAATCAATCGGTATTTACGGGTGGGTTCCCTACGTTGGCGCAATGCTTGGGGCCTGGTTCGGCGGTCTGCTAGCACAAAATCGCCTTAAAGCCGGTTGGAGCATCGACAAAACGCGTAAGCTCACCATCACTATTGGTTGTGTCGTGATGTTGCCAGCCTTGCTTGCTCTTGCAAATCCAGGCGCGCCCGTTATTGCAGTTCTGATTATGGCGGTGATTTTGTTTGGTTTCCAAACCGCCATTGGAAATGTGCAAACACTGCCCAGCGATCTCTTGGGTAAGAAGGCAGTAGGAACGCTTTCCGGTATATCAGGCATGGCCGCTAAACTGGGCGCGGTGGGACTGACATCACTGGTGCCCTACCTCACAGCCGATGGCAACTACGCTTCTGCGTTTATTATTGGGGCTACGCTTGCCATCGTTGCCATGGCAGCAGTCTGGCTGCTGATTCCCAAAATAGAACCATTATCAAAGCCTGAATAAATGGCTTAATACTGCGGCGCCCACGTTGAAAACAGGGCGCCACTCATCGCCACTTTGATTGAGAACTCTCACGTATTATGAACAAAATATTTTTCTTGGGCGAATGCATGGTTGAGCTACGCGCCATAGATGATGACACCATGAAACAGTCCTTTGCCGGTGATGTTTACAATTCGGCAGTGTACTTACAACGTTGTTTCCCCACGGTTACGACTGGGATGGTAACCGCACTGGGCAGAGATGCTCTTAGCGAAAAGATGATTCAACGGTTCCGAAAAGCATCACTTGATACGACATTTGTTTTTCAACACCCTGAAAAGGTCCCCGGTCTGTACTTAATTAAAACCGATGCGTTGGGCGAGCGCAGTTTTACTTATTGGCGAAATGACTCAGCAGCCCGCCAGTTAATGGGCTTTTTTAACGACGATATCGCAGACCTGTTTAATGCCGGTGAGTACTTATTTATTTCCGGGATATCGTTAGCTGTGATTGCCCCGTCAGACAGAGATGCGTTCTGGCGTTTCCTGGACAAGTTGAAAAGCCGCGGTGTTAATATCGTGTTCGACCCTAACTATCGAGCCAGGCTTTGGGATTCGCCAGAACAAGCCAAGCTGGCTTTTGAACAAGCCTTTACACTAGCTGATATCGCACTTCCTGGCGTAGAAGACCTGGAAGTATTATTTAATATCAGTGATGCCGAGGCTGTCATCGACTTTTGCACACCTTTTAAACTCCAGGAGATTGTTGTTAAGAACGGGCCTGACTCAGTGCTCACCTATGCCAATAACTCTCTGCTTAAACACCCTATTCGTCCTGTTTCAAATGTCATTGATACCACCTCTGCAGGTGATGCATTTAATGGTGTGTACTTAGGCGCGAGAATTGAAAAACGGAGCATCGTCGACGCGGTACAACTTGCAGCATGTGCTGCAGGAACAGTTATCCAACATCCCGGAGCTATTGCGCCTGAAGAGCCTTTCCGCACCGCTATGACGGCAGTAGGAATTTAACAACAAGCCAAGAGGTAAGCACCACAAAAAAGAGTGCGCCTCACTTTTCCACCCTCAGAGCAGACGCTTGCCTCGCCTGCGAACAATGAGATTTTACACCTATGAAGCCAACGGGCTTCTTTACTAACTTGAGAGAGAAAACGTCATGAATCGCTTTACTGATTTAATGTCAGGTCAAAACCTTTTACCCATTATTCAGGCAGATACACCAGAACAGGGTGTTTGTATAGCCAAGGCGATGGCCGACGCAGGTCTAGGTTTGGTTGAAGTCGTCCTTCGTACTGACGCGTCGCTGGACGCAATGCGAGCAATAAAAAAAGAAGTACCGTCATTAAAGGTAGGCGCAGGTACCGTGATTAACGCCGAGATATTACAACAAGCCCTGAGTGCAGGTGCTGACTTTATTGTTACGCCAGCTGTATCCCCTGCACTACTCAGTGAGCTCACCCGCTGCAAGGTTCCCGTGTTACCTGGGGTTTCAAACACAGGCGATATTCTCATGGCTTTGGAGTTTGGTTTTGAAGAACAAAAACTGTTCCCAGCTTCACTATCAGGAGGTGCTCCGTTCTTATCTGCCGTAGCTTCGGTATTTCAATCCGCGAGATTTTGCCCCACTGGCGGTGTCAATCCACAAAACAAACAGGACTACTTATCTCTAACTAATGTGTTTGCCGTGGGCGGTACCTGGGTTGCAAAAAAAGAATGGGTGAATAACGAAAACTGGTCGGCTATTACCGAAGCGTGCGCTGAAGCACTAACGGCATAGGAGTTCAAATGACTTATTTATCTCACTCGGTGAAGCCCGGTGTCGTGGTTGGGGAAGGTGTTGCGGTAATTTATAACCATGCACGTACCCACCAGTATGCTCTGCCCGCTGTCAATGTTGTTGGAACCCAATCCATTAACGCGACACTGGAAGCAGCAAAGTCTGTTCAATCGCCGGTCATAATTCAGTTATCGCATGGTGGAGCCCAGTTTTATGCCGGAAAGGGAGTGAATTTGCCAGCACATGACGCGGCCATTGTGGGTACATTGTCCGCAGCCCGTCATGTTCACTCTGTTGCAGAATATTACGGTATTCCTGTCATGCTGCATACGGATCACGCCGCGAAGACACTCCTGCCCTGGATAGATGGCTTATTAGATGCCGGAGAAGCACACTTTGCACAAACCGGACGTCCACTTTTTAGTTCGCATATGATCGATTTGTCAGAAGATTCACTGGAAGACAATATAGCGATCTGTGAAAAATATCTAACGAGAATGGCAAGAATCGGCATGACTCTTGAGATAGAGCTTGGATGCACCGGTGGTGAAGAAGACGGCGTTGACAATACGCATCTGGACGATTCAGCGCTTTACACTCAACCTGAAGATGTCGCGTTTGCATACGAGCGACTCAGTAAAATAAGCGCAAATTTTATCATTGCTGCATCATTCGGCAACGTACATGGTGTCTATAAGCCAGGCAATGTTGTGCTCACCCCAACCATCCTGAGAGACTCACAGGCTTACGTGTCGGACAAATTTCACTTACCTGAAAACAGCCTCAACTTCGTATTTCATGGAGGGAGTGGTTCTGAGCCTGAAAAAATAGCAGAATCACTGTGTTACGGCGTAGTTAAAATGAACATCGACACCGACACGCAGTGGGCGAGTTGGCAAGGTGTCCATAGCTACTACCAGGACAAACAGGCATATCTTCAGTCACAACTGGGTAACCCGGACGGCCCAGATAAACCCAACAAAAAATACTACGACCCTCGTGTTTGGCTTCGCCATGCTGAACGCCACATGGTGTCGCGGTTAATTCAGTGCTTTACCGATTTAAATTGCGTCAACAGGTATCAAGCATGAAGCGCTTGATACCTGTACTCAAAGAAGATGGCGTAGACACTGACCTAATCATGCTGATCAGGACAATTCTGGCCGCGAGTAAAGAAATATCTTTTCGAGTAAGTCAGGGTGACCTTGCCGGTATTCTTGGCTCTACGCTGGACGAAAATATCCAGGGGGAGATTCAAAAGAAACTTGATGTGCTGGCAAACCAATTATTAAAAGATATTCTATTTGACGATGACAGTGTTGCGGCAATCGCTTCAGAGGAAGAACCTGAAATTGTAAGTGGCCACAAACATGGTCGCTATATTGTCGCCTTTGATCCCTTGGACGGTTCATCTAATATTGATGTTAACGGCCAGATTGGCACTATTTTTACGGTCTACCCTGTCAGACCGGACTTGCCTTTTAATGATGAAAAACAGTTTGCTCAGCCAGGCCATCAGCAAGTGTGTGCCGGTTATGTACTGTATGGCCCTTCTTCCTTATTGGTAATGACCACCGGCGGACCGACCCGCTGTTACACATTGGATCTAACACACGGCGGTTATCTGTTAACAAGCCCGAGTATGACCGTGCCAATCACCAGTAAAGAATTTGCAGTCAATATGGCTAATTACAGCTACTGGAGTAAGCCGGTACAGACCTACTTTAATCAACTGCTTAACCCTTCACCACAATTTGTCGAAAGCACACTACGTTGGAACGCCGCTATGGTAGGCGACGTACATAGGGTTCTCCGTCGGGGCGGTATGTTCGTGTACCCAGAAGACAACCGAAAAGGCAATGAACGAGGCAAAATCCGATTGCTGTACGAAGCAAACCCTTTGGCGATGCTAATAGAACAAGCTGGTGGTGTCGCTACAGCGGCTGGTCAGCGCATTCTTAATATCTATCCCGAAAGCCTTCACCAAAGAGTGCCCGTGGCCATGGGGTCAGCATCACAAGTCAACCGATTTAACCAAGCCATCCAACCAGGCTACTTCGAGTAAACACGCGGCAAGCCAATCGGAAGGTCAACTCAAACCACCTGAGGTATGTGTAATGAAATCAAAAATATTAATAAGTCATACACTGCTGATATTACTATCAATTGCAGTGTCCAGTGAATCGCATGCTCAAACGACTCAGTTGCCAGAGTCGCACTTAACACTCGCTGAAGGCGTACTGTTGAGAGGAGACCGCGCGCCTGACCCGAATCTCCCCCCGGGTGAAAACTTCGATCTACTTTCCTGGAGCCTGACGCTACCCACCGACTTAAATAAAGATGACAAAGCTGACATGATTTACGAAAGCCCTTTGTCCGATGGCTTCGAGCTCTCCCCCTTTTTCTACACAGCAGAAGATGGAGGCATGGTGTTTGCCTGCCCTAACCAAGGGGCCAAAACGTCTAAGAATACAAAATATGCACGCACAGAATTGCGTGAAATGCTAAGGCGAGGCAACACTGGGATTAAAACTCAAGGAATAACAGGCAATAACTGGGTTTTCAATAACATGCATGGTTCGGTGAAGAGAAAAGCCGGAGCGATAGAAGGAAGCCTCGAAGCAACGTTGTCAGTTAATCGAGTATCCGTGACTGGTGATGAGAAAAAAGTAGGTCGTGTCATCATTGGTCAAATTCACGCTACCGACGACGAGCCAATTCGGTTGTATTATCGCAAACTCCCCCATAACGAAAAAGGTGCTATTTATTTTGCTCACGAAATAAATGGAGGCGATGATGAATGGGTCAACATGATTGGCTCCCGCTCTCATACCTTAACCAACCCGGAGGATGGCATAAGCCTCAACGAAAAGTTCAGCTATAAAATTACGGTTGAAAACAGCGTTCTTCATGTCACTATCATCCGGTCGGGTAAGCCCAATATCAGTCATTCGCTCGACATGAAGGAAAGCGGATATCACAAGAGTAACCAATATATGTACTTTAAAGCCGGAGTCTACAACCAAAACAATAGTGGTGATCCTCGCGATTATGTTCAGGCAACATTTTACTACCTTAATAACATTCACTAGTCTCCTTCTTTCCAACAGTCAGTGGCTGGAAACCAGCCACTGACTGCTGGTAACCCATCAAACCTAGAGCCCACGATGTAGGTAATAAAACCTTAAAGTATTGAAACGTAACATTTTCATTAAGATGACAGCATTTGAACGTTGTGCGGTCGCCGAAGCCCTTTCTGGCTGATAAGTCGACACAAAAAGCGCCTCCTGATACACCAGCCAGTACTAGTGATTCGGGCAAACCAACATCAGCACAAATCTGAACAACCTACGTAATCGACGCCAATGTATATCCGCCCCAAGCACTTACCTTAGATGCGCTACAAATGTGCGTTCAACCTGAGAATGCGCGAACCCAAAACACCCAGCATCACTGCGAGCAGACATCATGGAAGCACGATGGGATAACGCAGGGCACACTATGCCCTGCTAAATTGAAAGAGGTGAGACCGGCCCGTTACTTCGCTTATCGTAAAAAGGGCGCTGCTCTGAAAACTAACATCGTCATCGTCATCGTCATCGTCATCGTCACACAACAGACTAACTATCTTTTTTGCTTTATTCACTGGCTGCGTAGCCTTTGTGGGCATTTCGAATCTCATAGAAGGTCGCCTGCGCATACTCAGAAGGAATACTGGAATTATTCAGGTGATAAACACCAACTTTAAAATACATGTACTGTCCTTCTTCATCATAAAGACTGTTACTCATGTCATAGTTGGCCACGACGTCTGCTTTACCCTCGCGTGACAAGGTCACCGTGAGCAGGTTCATTTCTACGCTGATACGATAAGTAAACACCTCATTGAGTGCTATCCCGTCAGTAGGATCTGCTGCGCTGTTGCTTCGCGATCCAAGCATCTCGACATAGGTCTCAATATTATCTCCATTAGCATCTGTCCGCCTGCTCTCGTGGGCGAAATAAATTGCGCCTCGCTCGTTGCCCGGTAGTTTTCGGTAATACAGCCGTATAGGCTCGTCGTCATTGGCATGAATTTGCCCTATAACCAGCCGGCCTATCTGGTAATTTTCACCCGTTGTCGTGACCTTATTGACCGCCATTTTTACGTGTAAATCTCCGTCAACGCCCCCTGCGTCTTGCTGTTGTTGTGCCGATGCACTACCAAATACCCAGTTGTTTTTATTCACGCCCTGCGTACGAATATCTGAATCACCACGGCGCAGCATTTCTCGTAATTCAACCCGCACATAATTCGTATTGGTTGAGGTTTTATATCCATAGCTAGGCGAGCGCATCACTATCCCATTATCCTCAGACGCATAAAAAAATTCAGAATGGGTATAACCATTCGCCAGCTCAGATTCTGAGATCGTATCTGATCTGCCATTACCATCTTCATCAGTGGGAATGCTCAAATACCAATCTAATAAATCAATGCCTACTTCATTTGGGAAAATATCAGCAAACTCCCCTGTCGCCTCAGCACAACGGTGAGCGCGGAGTTCTACTATGCCAGGCTGCGCCATGGTCGAACTGCCATTGAGCCGTACTTTAATATACCTGGCATTGACGGTATCAAAGGAATGCAATTCAAAGCCACTATGTCTGCCACTGGACTGTCCTCCAGTGACAACGGGCGTCCACTCTTGCGCGTCGCCCGATACCTCTACATCGAAATAAACACGTTGCTCACTGCCCTGAAACCATTTAACCGTAAGCGCACTCATTTGTACTTCACGACCCGTATCGAGCGTAATTTCATTGTTTGTCGCTGAACTTTGCCAGCGGGAAACTGACGAGAAATCTCCATCGATGGCTTTGCTTGCGTCGTATACACTGGTGCTGGACTCATCGTCAGAAGCACTGATAAAAGCATATATCTCATTATCGCAGTCAGATTGTGTGGGCTCTTCCTCCGTTACTAACGGCGGTGACGTTGGCAACACAGTGCTCTCCCCCCCCCCTCCTCCGCAGCCCATCAAGACGCCCACCACACAAACACCAAACCAACGAAGCCCTCGCGCGAAATACGTAATCGCACACATAACAATAACCCTCAGTTTTTCTACAAAATTGAATCAGTTGGACATTAGCATTTGCCAGACGCCAGACAATCCCAGGTATGCCGTAAATATTGAAAAAAGTAATATGGCGATAAGAATCATGTTCTGCAGAATATTCAGGCGATACTGTCCCATGAGTGATTTACAATTAGACAAATACAATATGCAGACAACGGTTAACGGCAGGATCACGGCGTTTAACGCCTGAGATACGATCATGACAAGGACGGGTCTGGCATTAAAGATGGGGACGACTAAGCCCAAAAGTGACACGCCAAAAACCAACAACCTGAATTTCATCAACGTCATATCGCGAGGTATACCTGAGTAATCGCAAATGAGCCAAGGCAACATAAGGACATTCGGGAATTGTGACGATACACCGGCAGCAACCAGGCCTGTAGCAAATAGCGACACGGCAAACTGTCCCGCTAACGGCTCTAATAACTCGATCATTTGTGCTGCATTTGTCATGGGTGTGCCTGCTATGTGCAGGGTGCCAGCTGACGCAGCCATAATAGATGCGCTGATAACAAACATGAGTACGACGGAGAACGCAGCGTCATTGCGTTGGTTAGCATAATGGGCAAGTGTCCAGCCGGCCTCCTTGACCAAAGTGGTGCGTATAATAAATAGGCCAGAAAATACTGTCGTGCCAATCAGCGACGCTGTGACTAAAAACGGCGATTCAGCACTGTTTACAGATATAGAAGGCAGTCCTGGCATTAGCCCTGACACTATTGACTCAGGTGTAGGTAAGAGCAAAAAAGCGTTCAATAGGAAGCATGCCGACATGACGGCCACCACTATCGCCAGGAATCGTTCAAAAAAACCGGTATTACCGCGCCAGAAAACGACATATACGAGAGTGATAAAAAACAGGGCAAACCAGACAGGGTGTATTCCTTCGTCAGTCCATACCAGAGACCAGCGGTAACAAATATCGGCCACAATGCCCATTACCCCCATAACACTCCCGCATACACCTACCCCTAACGCAAGAATAAAAAACACACTCACCCAGGGATGAATATGTTGTTTAAATGCCTGTAATGCTGTTTGACCGGTAACGAGGGTAAAACGGCCGTACAGGTTAATCATAAAGAAGGTACAACAGCACGATAGTAGCAATGCCCACAGCAATGACATACCGTAGTCGGCACCGGCTTTGGCCATAGTGGTAACGCTGCCAGTGCCAATATTAAAGCCTAAAAGAAATATTCCCGGCAGTACCATTGAAAGTAGTTGTCGTAAGCGACTGCTTAAACTAAGAGGACGGGTGACCATATGCTCTCCGGATGATGCTGTTGATAACGTCTACAGTCCGCCTGGATAACATTCCAGTACCGTCATATTTTGATCACTGTGGTAGCTAAATGCCTCTTCGCCGGCCGGGCAAAAAAAGCGATCCCGTTGATTCAGCGTTATTGACTGATTTTCCGTTTTAATCACCCCGCCCCCCTCTGCAACAATACCGTAAAAGCAAGAAGTCTCACGGCGAGAGAAGATGCCTTTTATTGTCGCGCGCCTTACCCGAAAGCATGGCGTGTGATGGGAATCTATTAGACTTTCCAGCCTATTTCCGCCGTTTTCATCTAGTATTAATTCAGGCGAACAACGAAATGTCGAATCAATGCTTTCGCCTGTTACAGGTGAAAAGTCAAACACGTCAAGCGCGGTTTCAATATCGCGATTCATAAAACGTGCGGCTTCCGGAATAACGTATCCGCATCGCTCGAACTCAAATCGCACGGCTAGATCTGACGGCTCCATTATTTCCAGCATCAAAATCCCTTCTCCCAAAGCATGGGGTCTTCCCCCTGGAATAAGAAAGACGTCCCCGGGTTTTACCGGGATTTTGTCAAAGCAACTTTCTATTGCTTCAATATTCTGCTTTTCAATCCAGGTCTGTAATTGTTTGCGGGAAGGGGGACGTTGGAACCCCGCGTAAATATAGGGTTGTTGTACGTCATCTCTTATGGCTAAAATGACATAAGCTTCTGTTTTACCGCGAGGTGAGCCTAATCGCTGCTGGGCAAAATCACGGCTTGGGTGAACCTGAAAATGAAGACGTGTCGCACTGTCCAGATACTTAACCAATGGCACATCTTCTATTTCGCAATCGCGGCCAAGATAATAATCAGGAACGCTCATAACGAGTGATTTAAACGGTGTTAACTCGCCGCTTTCACTTGTGATCATACTCAAGCCTTCCGTTATGGCTTCTCTGCCCACATTTGTTGCCTGGACCATCGAGCCGATCCAATCTTCCGGAAAGCTGCTATCTGCAGGACATGCCTTGTTTTGCATAGTGTCCAGCAATTTCCCCCCCTGGTAAGTGCGCCAGACTCGGTTTGATTCAAATTTTATAATGCCAGACATTGCCATTCCTTATTGCTCAACATTCACAACAAATTAACCAAATTAATATTATTGGTCAACCAATAAGCGCATCCCTGCTATTTTTTAGTAGTTAAAAAACGATATAAACACATTATTGGTAAGGGTCAGACCACTCCACACTTCTTCTATTAACAGTCAGAAGCAACGAGCAAAAACACAACTCAAGCCACTGATAAAAAAAACATATTAATATTAAAATCAAGATAATAAAAACAGGTTGCCTATCATTTACAGTGATATTGGTAATAAATAAACAAAAACAAAATTAACCAAACCTTATTACCAATAGGTTGACCTTTTAAGATTTACCTGTAAATATAAAGTAAATGCTTTGTGAAGCTTTGCCGGCAGAACAAAGGAATTGGTATTACGCTATAAACTGAAAGACACAGGAAAACACTATGGGGCACAAACTATCTAAAATTTCCCTGGCGGTACTCTCAGCTACTGCTCTGCAGGTTTCATCGGCTGCGCTAGCTCAGGAAACTGCAACAGAGGCTACGACGGATACTGATCAGGTTGAAGTCATCCAGGTATCCGGTATTCGGCAATCCCTGACGAATGCTTTGGCTGAAAAGCGTTCTTCAGATAACCTGATTGAAGTAATTCAAGCTGTGGATATCGGTAAATTACCCGATCAGAACCTGGCTGAGGTACTGGAGAACGTCACTGGTATTCAAATTACACGTACAGCAGGGATAGGAACGGGCGTTCAAATCCGTGGTACCAATGCAAACCGCACTGAAATTAATGGTGTATCTACAGTAGGCTCAGGCTCTGGCCGAGGCGGCATTGATTTTGAAGACGTTAACGCATCTATTATTTCTGCAGTAGAAGTAACTAAGTCACCAGAGGCCAAAACCATTGAAGGCTCTGTGGGCGGCACGGTAAACCTGAGAACTATTCGTCCTCTGGAGCTCACTGAGACGCTTGGTAATATTCGTGTTCAGGGTGAAGATAGCAGTTTAACTACCGATGGTATGCAACCACGGATATCTGGTGCGTTTGGTAAGAACTGGGAAACCAGCTCAGGTAAGTTTGGTTTCGTGTTAAGTGGTAGCTATACCGAACAGGAAGCAACCTCATTTCGTCCTCGTGTCGACCGCGATGGTGGCCTGGTAGAAAATGTCAATGCAACTGTTGTTCGCAGCGGTAATGTACAGGATCCGTCAGCGCGTCCTGCAGCTCAAAGCTTTGACTTTGTTGGCATTCAATTCCTGAACCAGGAACTTGAAAACTACGAATATGAAACCAAAAATCTGGCTGCATCATTTGAATGGGCTCCCAATGACAACACCAAATTTTTCTTCGATGCGATCATTAATGATCAGGAACGTCGTCAGGATAGCTCAAGGGTTCAAGGTTCCGGGGTAAGCAGTGTATTGGATCACAATGTACCAAGCGAATTTGAAACCGTCGATTTTGGTACGCTAGACGGAGTTGACCTTGGTAGTATCGCTGTTGCTGTTCGCGGTGTAATCGAACCCAACCTGGACGTTGATGATGACGACCCTAATTTGCGTTTCTCCAGCGATACCGGTGCCCGAGTCACCAAAAGCGAAATTTTCCGTATTGGTGGTGAATGGCAAGGCGATCACTTATTCGCAAGTGTCGAATTATCAAGCTCAACGTCTGACACGGTAAATCCGAATTTAAGCACTACGCTTAATTTCATTAACCCGAATGCGCCATTAGACGGCACCAGCAACGATAACAGTGTACCTTTCATGTATGATCTTACCGGCGGTGCGTTAACCTTTGGGATAAACTTCGATTCCCCATACGCACCCAGCGTAGATGATCTGTTGAATCCCAACAATGTTGTTCTGGATGCTGTTACGGTAGGACGCGATACCACTGAAAACTCAGAGGAGGCATTCCGCACAGACTTTACTTATTTCTTCGACAATGACTATCTGATGTCTGTAGACTTTGGTTATCGATTCAACAAATCTGCAAGTACCTTTGATGATGTTGGCTCAAGTATTGGTTTAAGCCGCATGTCAGACAGTCCTAATGGCTCTCTGTTTGCAGATTTACTTGTGGCCGGACCGAGTAATTTTGGTTCTGCTGATGGCAGAGAACTGGCGTTTCGAAATTTTCTGCTTATTGACCCTGATCTGGCGTTCAATGATCCAGAGCGCGTGCTAAGCAGCTTGCAAGCTGCGCTAGCCTCTCAACCAGGCGCCCGCACCCTGTCAGATCCATCTTCCAGTACGACGGCTTTCTTTGACATCGAAGAAAAAACCCATGCTTTGTATGCCCAAGCAAATTTCGAATACGGCATCTTCCGTGGTAACTTCGGCGCGCGATATGTGCAAACCGATATCGACTCTTTGGGCAACACTGTTGCAGAAGGCAGTGATGTGGTAACTCAAGTGACAACCAGCGGTGACTACAGCTTCTTTTTACCAAGATTGAATATTGTAGCAAACCCTGCTGATGACGTACTGGTTCGCTTAGGCTGGGGCAAAGATATTCGCCGCCCGAACTTTGATGCACTTTCTACCTCAGTAGAGTTTGGTACCGGCCCGAACAATGCAGTTCAAATCGGGAACCCAGACTTAGAGCCTGAAGAGGTTGTATCTTTTGATATCGCCGCGGAATGGTACTTTGCTCCTGCTGCTGTTGTTAGTGTAGGCTACTTCCACAAAAAACGGACCAACCTCTTTGTTACTCAGTTAGAGGATGTAGAAGTGGATGGAAATGGCTACCGGGATATCACGGCCCCCTGTGAGGGCGGCGGTATTTTCAACCCACTGCCGGACCGCAATGTACTTTCTGACGTAGATGGCAATGGTTTGTGTGTACCTATCGAAACCACTATTAATGATGCTGGCAGTACCACTCAACAAGGCTTGGAGTTTGCTGTTCAGTATGATCTGTCTGAATTTGAAAGCGAGCTCGGCTGGGCGTCTGGATTTGGTATTCTGGCCAATTATACCATTCAGGATTTTGATGGTGGTGACGCAACCGATTCGTCTGCGACACGTGGTACCGACATTTTCAACGCCATTAACGGTATTT
Source organism: Aestuariibacter sp. (assembly GCA_017794925.1). Classification (GTDB taxonomy): domain Bacteria; phylum Pseudomonadota; class Gammaproteobacteria; order Enterobacterales; family Alteromonadaceae; genus Alteromonas. The sequence continues at coordinate 4,318,201 of CP051238.1, forward strand.
ACGACGATAGTCAATTTGTGACTGTCGAAGCAGTACAGGGCTTACTCGACTTCTCGGAAAATGCATATAACGTCACCGTGTTCTACGAGAAATTTGGGCTGTCAGCAAGACTGCGTTACACCTGGCGTGAGGCGTTCCGTACCGATGACACCGCCGGCGGGGCAACGCGTAACAGTACGTTGGGCTTCCCGGTTGTCACCCATGACCGCGGCCAGTTAAACGCCAGCATTAATTATGATGTAAATGAACAATTGAACGTTGGTATTGAAGCCATCAACCTTACCAAGTCTGATGTTACACAGTCTTGTGTAAATGAAGGCGCACTGTTGTGCTTCCAGGGATTAACAGACCGACGTTTGACGTTTGGCGCTAGTTACCGTTTTTAGCTCTTTCCAATTGAGTTAACGTAAAAAGCAAGTCTTCGGACTTGCTTTTTTATTCGGATATCAGTGCAACGAATACACCAGAGAGCGACGTCTTTATTGAGAGAGATGTGAGATAGAATAGAGGCCTCGTGTCTCGTCTGTTTTACGTTTAATCTCCTCCAACGCCCTTGCCTCGCTGGCAGCAAACAATGCATTAATCAAGCGATTAAAATGGCTATGCATCGCTTTTCGCGCTGTAGACGAATCCTTCTTCGCAATAGCGTCATAAATAGCGGTATGTTCGCTCAATCTGTCCTTCACGCTCTGCGAGCAGACATCTTGGTAAGCTGCGATAATCTCAGGGTCAGTTCTGCGAATATCCCAAAGGTTATTAATCGACATTTCGATCGCACTATTACGCGTCGCCTTCGCAATAATTTCATGAAAGTGTAAATCCGCCTCTTCGGCCAATTCTGGCGTTTTCATATCCACCAAGGTTTGCTTGAGCATTTCTAATTCATCAGCCTGAATTGTCGCTGCGGCAAGCGCAGCAGCCTCACCCTCTACCAGAGCTCTGGCCTGAGTGAGTTCAAAAGCACTGACAGACTTGGGCTTATTCTCAACTTTAGAAGAAGCGGTAACATAAACACCTGAACTGGTTTTCACCTCAACACGCTCCCGAACTTCTAACGCTATAATGGCTTCGCGTATAGTGGGGCGGCTTACATCGTACATCTCTGCCAACTCTCGCTCCGGAGGTAAACGACTACCGGGAGGGTAGACCCCTTGGTCAATTAAATCTTCTAGCTTTTCTACAACTGTCCAAAAGCGACGACGCTTTTTCATAGTACCGATCCCCTAACGCTTATTACTTCTTATATATAAAAGCAGTGCCTGCGATTGTAGCCCGAATTATTTCTTCCATGCAAAGCACAAACAACATTGTTAAACACACGTTAACCAGTTGATAAAATAAATTCAAACCAATAAAATAAATTTGGTTAACCACTTAACCATTAAAATCAGATAAAAGTTTTATCCACGTATCCATTTAACAGATAGCGACATACTTTATTTCATTATAAACCTTACTTGTCATGCTACCCACTAATTGTATGACATTTTTATAGTAGATTACAAAATGGTATGACCAACTAGTAGAATCAATTCGAGAACTAACCATGAAAACAAGGCGCCTTTTTTGGAAAATAGTCGATAATGTCGAAGCGTTAATAGATTCCGGGATATACCCTTGCGGGAGTCGTTTACCCCCGGAGCGAGAGTTGGCAGAGATGTACGATGTAAGCCGCCCCACTATACGCGAAGCCATTATAGCGTTAGAAGTTCGGGAACGGATTGACGTAAAAACGGGGTCAGGGGTCTATGTAAGTGCCCATCAGCAAAATACTGACACAACATGTTCAATCAGTGCCTTCGAGCTAACTCAGGCCCGAGCTCTGGTAGAGGGAGAAGCAGCAGCACTTGCAGCGCATGCCATCTCAAAACAGGAACTAAATGAAATACGTCAGACTATTGAGGATATGAAAGTGCCAGAAAAAGCAGATCATGCAGATTCTCGCTTTCACCAGCTAATAGCGCTATCAACAAAAAATAATGCGCTGGTGAACTGCGTAGAAAACCTATGGCGACTGAGACGAACTTTACCTCAGGTCGCGGAAGCTTATAGTCAGGTTTGTTCAAAGAGCAATGAAAGCCGCTTGCGCGAACACATTTGTATCTTTAATGCCATTTCCTCCCATGATGCCTGTGCAGCCAGACGAGCCATGCATAGCCATTTTGACCGACTCATTAACGCACTGTTTGATGCCAGCGAAACAAAAGCAATGGAAGAAATCAAAAGAAAAACTGATGAGACACGCGATCTATACTCACTCTCGCATTTGCAAAAATAGTTATCAGAGGATATTGCGTCGTCATCTCCCAAAGAAAAAAGGGCAAGATGCCCTTTACTTTTCTTCTTAGGGTACTCAGGTGAGTTTGTTTTTAACGCAAAAAAATATTACCAATTTGTCTACCAATGTCAATTTTTATATTCTAGGAAACGTAGCCTGAGCCAATACACACCGTTATCGCTCAGCATGAAAGACAGCACACTCCAATAAACTTTTCCCTTTTCCGGAACTTAAACTACATTTATTGCTAACAACGTGTTAACAGTTGGCACAGGGATGATTTGCCTCAGGAAGTTTTATTCGGAGTCCCTATGTCTATCCAGCGCAAATTCTTAGCCGCAATCTCTGCTGTCATTGCTGCATTTGCTATCGTTATTGCCATCATTACTGTGTTCACTACCGCGTCTGCTGTCGACGATCAGGTCGAGAAGCAAAAGCAACAGGTAGCAGATCGACTGCTAAATATCCTTACTGTTACCGATAGCCTCATGCATGAGCGGGTTAAAAGCAGTATGACGCTGTTGAAACAACGAGGCCTTGAGATCGGCATGCCATCCCAGGCTGATAACGTTATGGTTAAGGAAACGTCTGCGCGGCAACTATTACTTGGTAGTCGACCCCAAGCCAACGACTTTACGCTGGTCGATAACCTGACCGCCGTTATGGGCGGCACCGCCACGTTATTCAGCAAGACCGGCGACGACTTCATTCGGGTCAGTACCAACGTGATAAAGGACGGTCAGCGAGCTATAGGCACTAAGCTTGCGCCGCAAGGAAAAGCCATGGCAAAAATACGCCAGGGCACAGCATATTATGGTGCCGTGGACATTCTTGGTAGCCCCTACCTCACTGGCTATGAGCCTATGAAAAACGCCTCCGGTCAGGTTATAGGTATCTGGTATGTAGGCTATTCAGCAGATCTGAACGTATTGGAACAGGCCATTAGCCAAAGTCGCTTACTGGAAGAAGGGTTTGTCGCACTCCGTGATGGAAAAGGCAATATTCGGATGCATTCCAGTCATGTCAATGATGGAGACGTAAAGCAAGCGCTAAATGATAGTGATACCTGGTCTACCGTGATTGTTCCCTTTGAAAAATGGGGCTACGATTTGGTGCTTGTCGCATCGGAAAGTGAAAAGTCGACAATGGTAGGGTCTGCCGTCTTCTCCGTACTGATTAAAATTATTCTCGCCAGTGGCGCTGTACTGGCGACTATCTTTGTGCTAATCAATCATATTGTCGGTAAGCCCCTGAATGAATTCATCCGGGTAGTTGACGATCTTGCTTCTGGCGAAGGGAACTTAACGTTCCGCTTTAATGCATCTCGTAGCGACGAATTCGGCCAGATGTCTAAAGGGTTCAATAAGCTACTCGAACAGTTACAACACACCCTGCAATCGGTAGCATCGGCGACGGATGCAATGCTCAATCAATCTCAGCAATTAAATGATACTGCGCAACGCTCAAGCAACAGCGTATCTGCATTGTCAAACGAGTCCCAGGCGATCGACAGCGCAATTTCCCAACTACAGCAAAATGCCGCCGCGGTGTGTGAAAACATCGACCGAGCATCAGAAGCAGCCTCTGCAGCAGATACAGATACCCGAACCAGCGTGAGTGTCTTAACTGCAACAATAAAAGATATTGAAGCTCAGGCTCAGGATGTTGATGCCTCAGTGCAGGTCATTAATGAACTGGCCAAAGCCAGCGAAGAAATCAGTGGCGTGATGGATGTAATCCGCAATATTGCCGAACAAACTAACCTGCTAGCACTGAATGCCGCAATTGAAGCTGCTCGGGCCGGTGAGCAAGGCAGAGGCTTCGCCGTTGTCGCTGACGAGGTCCGGTCACTCGCCAGCCGCACACAAACGTCTACGGAAGAAATTCGGATTATGATTGAACGATTACAACAGGGTAGCCGTGAAGCGTCTCAAAAAATGGAGAACAACAAAGAAAATGCCTATGCCACAGTATCGGTAACTCAGAATGCAGGTACCTCACTTGAAAAGTCACTTAGTGCCGTTGCAACCATAACCCACCTTAATCAGGAAACCTCGACCATGGCAAGTCATCAAAACGATATCGCCAGCGAGGTAAATAAACGTTTGAGTGGTATTCAAAGCGTTGGCCAGGAGAATCTGACCTATGCCGCAAGTGTCTCAGAAAACTGTAATAAGCTGGTTCAACAGATCCAGCAAATGCAGCAACAGTTAACGCGTTATCGATTTTAAGATGAAAAATCAATGCGCCCTTCAAGGGCGCACTTCACGTTTCGGAGATTCAAACGAAACTTAGATAGTGTAGTCTAGCGTACAAGGAATATAGTTTTTGAACGCTTGTGCGATTTTCTCAATATCCATGAGTATAATGTCATGGTGACAACAGCCAAGAGAACTCACCGCTTTACTACAATAAACCTCGCCCTGATTATGTGACGCCGTTAAGGAAAAAGCCTCTGTATCAAAAGTCACTATATTACTGACAGCGGACACTAGCAGGCCAACAAATGGCGTTGTGTTATTACCTTTCATGATGAGAATTCTGACTGACTCAGCCGGATTAGCCTTCGGAAGCCTCGCCATATCAGTTAGGTTTAAAACCGGGACAACCCTGCTTTCCCAGTTAACACGCAGAACATAGGGAGCGATTAGACAATCTGAACCACGCAGCGAATCAGGGGCGCGAATAATGGCTATCACCCGTTCATTTTCAATACATACCGCTTTGTCATCTAACGAAGCACATAAGTAATCTTGTCTGTTAGCGTGGACGTATGTGGCAGAAATGTTCTGTAGCTCTACATCTTGAGCGCCGGGCTTATCAGTCTTGTCTGAAGAATCTGAACCCGATTCAAATAGTCTTTTACTGTCTATACCGTCAAGTCCGGTAAAATACGCCTCAAATTCTTGCTCTGAATATTCTTGTGCCAGTAATTGATTGATAATCTGCGAAGTGTCCCTTCTCTTCAATAAGTGGCGATAATTCACCTGTAGGATTGAAGAACCTGAAACTGACATACCCTCACCTTCTGTTGTGTACATACTAAACCACGCTTTAAATTTAACGTATTCCTACAACATTAAGGTATTATTCTAAATACCCAGACTACAATAATAAAACCTAAAAAACTTGAAAATTTCAAAATATGTGCATTAAAGAAAACATACCAAAACACATTAATGTCATCATTGTCACATAAAGTGTATAAAAATAAATATCTTAAGATACTGTCTCATAACCAAAGGTATCGTTAGCGAATAATCTAGCAAGTAACTTATACTTAAGTATAAATAAAAATTTTTTTGCCTTACAGCAAATTATCAACAGAATCTGTCTAAACGGCATTCAATCAATAATTTAATAAATATGAAAAAGGGAGCATGGAGCTCCCTTTTTCATTTGAGGTTGAAATGGAACAGAATCACACTACGCTTGCAAATGCAGTTTTAGCGCGTCAATTATTTCTACATTTGCGGCAGGGAAATCCTTTGGATCCAGAGCAGTTACTGCGACCCACTTACCAATCTGCCCTTCATTTCCAATCGGATCACCGATAAAACCGTCAACAATAAAAACAATCAGGCGAACCTGCTTATCACCATAATCATGAGCAATAGTCACTAACGGCTCGGTATGTGTTACGACAATAGCAATTTCTTCCTGAAGCTCCCGCGAAAGCGCCTTTTCAGGGGATTCCCCTGACTCAACCTTACCACCGGGAAATTCCCACTTGCCGCCCTGATGCTTATCATTTGCCCGTAAGCACACAAAGGTCTGGTGACCTTTCATCACTACGCCAACTGCGACTTCAACGACTTTCATATTCACCTCAAACGAAAAAGGGGCAATACTGCCCCTTCTGAACTTTAAATATAACCAGTTACGATAACTTACCGTGACATTGTTTGTACTTTTTACCGGACCCGCATGGGCAAGGGTCGTTACGGCCAACTTTAGGGCCTGTGCGCGGCACTGCAGCTTGTGCTGCCTGAGGGCCACTCGCTTCCGGTCCAGGTTCGCCATCGGCGCTGGCATGCTGATAGTTCTTAGGAACATCATCGGCCTGGCGACGTTGCTCTTCTACTTTTTCGACGTCAGATTCGGCACGCACCTGAACCCGGCTCAAAATAGTAATCACTTCCCCTTTCAATGCTTCCAGCATGCCTGAGAACAATTCAAAGGCTTCGCGCTTGTACTCTTGCTTAGGGTTCTTCTGCGCATAACCACGCAAGTGAATACCCTGACGCAAGTGATCCATGGCAGCCAAATGTTCCTTCCAGTGACTGTCCAGATTTTGCAGCATAACGGCTTTTTCGAATTGACGGAGTACCGCTTCACCTACCATGTCTTCCTTCGCTTTATAGGCAACAGCAAGCTCCTCAAGAATTTTCTCGCGCAATTTCTCTTCATATAGCTTGTCGTCGTCATCCAGCCACTTCTGAATAGGCGCATCTAAAGCAAAATCAGCTTTAAGGCGCTGTTCCAGGCCGTTCACATCCCACATCTCTTCAAGGGACTGTGGTGGAATATACTCATCCACAACACCGCCAATTACATCTTCGCGAATCGCCTGAATGGTTTCACTAATATCGCCCTCGTCCAGCAATTCATTACGCTGTTCGTAAATGACCTTACGCTGATCGTTTGCTACATCATCGTACTCCAGTAATTGCTTACGAATATCAAAGTTACGGCCTTCAACTTTGCGCTGTGCGTTTTCTATAGCACGGGTAACCCACGGGTGCTCAATAGCTTCGCCACGCTCCATACCCAGGCGCTTCATCATGCTCGCCATTTTCTCTGACGCGAAAATACGCATCAGGGCATCGTCCAGCGACAGATAGAAACGCGAAGAACCCGGGTCGCCCTGACGACCTGCGCGACCACGCAACTGGTTGTCAATACGACGGGACTCATGACGCTCTGTACCAATAATGTGCAAACCGCCAGCAGCCAGTACAGCTTCGTGGTCCTTTTTCCACGCTTCTTTTATTTTAGCAATCTGCTCTTCAGTAGGTGTTTCAACCTTAGCAACCTCTGCCTGCCAGTTACCACCTAATACGATATCCGTACCACGACCAGCCATGTTAGTAGCAATGGTGACCGCACCAGGACGACCCGCCTGTGCAACAATGTCGGCTTCCTGGGCGTGGAATTTGGCATTCAGTACCTTGTGCGCAATCTTCTCTTTCTTGAGAATACGAGCTATCAACTCAGAGTTCTCAATGGAAATTGTTCCCACCAGGACTGGCTGGCCACGTTTCACACAAGCCTTGATATCTTCAACAATGGCCTCGTATTTTTCCTGAGCCGTCAGGTAAATTAAATCCGCTTTATCATCACGTACCATAGGACGGTTGGTTGGAATAACCACCGTCTCCAGACCATATATATGCTGGAATTCGAAGGCTTCGGTGTCGGCGGTACCTGTCATACCAGACAATTTTTCATACAGACGGAAGTAATTCTGAAAGGTAATCGATGCCAGCGTCTGGTTCTCGTTTTGAATCTTCACACCCTCTTTGGCTTCAACAGCCTGATGTAAGCCTTCAGACCAACGACGGCCTTCCATAGTACGGCCAGTGTGTTCATCGACGATCACGATATCGCCGTCTTTCACGATATAGTCGACGTCTTTAGCAAACAGCTTATGTGCACGCAGAGCAGCATTGATGTGATGCAGCAGCGAAATGTTACCCGCGTCAAACAATGACTCGTCTTCTGGCAACAAACCTTCGCGCTTCAGGATTTCTTCAACGTGAACCTGGCCGTTTTCAGTCAGGTGGATCTGTTTGGCCTTCTCATCGATAGTGTAATCACCGTCGCCGTGCTTATCCTCTTCGTCTTCTTTGTCCTGTTGAACCAATTCAGGGATCACGCGATTGATTCGCATATACAGTTCTGAACTGTCTTCAGCAGCACCAGATATAATCAGTGGCGTACGTGCTTCGTCGATTAATATGGAGTCAACTTCGTCGATTACCGCAAAATACAATTCGCGCTGCACACGGTCTTGCGGGCTAAACGCCATATTGTCACGCAAGTAGTCGAAACCGAACTCGTTGTTTGTACCATAGGTCACATCTGCCTGGTACGCTTCGCGTTTTTGATCCGGTGCCATACCGGGCACGTTGCATCCTACCGTCAGACCCAAAAACTCAAATAAGCTTCGGCTCCAGTCGGCATCACGACGCGCCAGATAATCGTTTACAGTAATAACGTGAACACCGCGGCCAGTCAGCGCATTCAAATAGGTCGGTAATGTCGAGGTCAGGGTTTTACCTTCACCGGTACGCATCTCGGAGATTTTACCTGAGTGCAATACCTGACCACCCAGCATCTGTACATCGAAGTGACGCATGCCGTACACACGCTTACTGGCTTCCCGAACAACGGCGAAAGCTTCAATTAAAATATCGTCAAGCGTCGCACCGTCTTTCAGTCGTTGCTTGAATTCTTCAGTCTTCTGCTTCAGTGCGGCGTCGTCCAGTCCTTCAAACTCGGCTTCCAGAGCATTTATGGCGTTAACGTGCTTTTGTAATTTTTTTAATAGTCGGTCGTTTCGACTGCCAAAAACTTTTCTGAGAATGCTTGCAAACATTGTGTTGGTATTTCCACTGCTGTAATCAAAAATAACCAGCGACCGGCATATCCGGTGCTCGTCGCGAATCAGACTGGTTTGATAGAGATTACGTTACTTGTTGTAAACGTAAGGAAGAGGATCGACTTTCTGGCCGCTTTTGATGACTTCATAATGCACATGCGCACCCGTCGAACGGCCGGTACTACCCATTTGTGCAATAACCTGACCTTTGGTGACCAAATCGCCTTTGTTAACCATAAGCGAGTCGTTATGTCCGTAGCGCGTCACGAGCCCGTCACCGTGCTCAATCTCCACCAGTTTGCCATAACCGTACCTGTCACCTGACCAGGTTACTATGCCTGCGGCAGTAGCAACGACATCGTCACCCACTTCGCCGGCGAAATCCAATCCACTATGCATTGCAGGCTGACCCGTAAACGGATCGGCACGCATGCCATAATAGGACGACAACCATCCTTTCTCTATCGGACGACCCGATAAACTAATCTGTTCATCTATATGGTGCCCGGTAACCAATCTTTCAAGGGCTTCCAGTTGCTGTTGCTTATACTGCAACTGACTGCCTAATTCTTCTATAGGTGTAAGTAACCTGTCCTGTTCTTCCTGTAGCTGTTTAGCGACAGATACTGACGCTAAGCCGAAATCCTGCACAGACTGCTCATCAATGCCCATTGCTTTTGCCAGCACCTGGGTTTTCGCATCAATTTTGTCGAGGGTAATTCTCATCGCACTGAGCTGTTCTGTCAGCGCTTTTACTTGCTCATTCGTCGCAGACTTTAATGCATCGACTTCTTGTTGCTCGGCTTCAAGCACATTTTGAGCAACTTTGACACGGGCGAAATTTTCGAGGGAAGAATCAGTTGAACGGCTGGAAACTAACACAAACAGCGACGACAATACGGTGAGGCTCACAATTGAGCGCACGCTCATACTGTGACGAACCCGTCTTTTTTTGCCTATAAATGTGACTGTTAATTTCATCGCTGTGTCTTATGTGCACTGATGTGCGTCGCGTTCTTTCGTTCTAATTAGTGTTACAAACTTGCTAAAAATAACACGTTTTGCGCTATTTTAGCGAGATTTCCTTTAAATAAACAACAAAAAAGCCGCCCTAAAGGCGGCTTTTTAAGCAAAATCTTTTATACAAGAGCAGGTTGCGCGTAACGAATAGGTGCTTCGTCCTGTGATTCGTAAGTCACATATTCCCAGCAATCCTGCTGAGCCAACACGGCATTAAGCAATTTATTGTTCAGTCCGTGGCCCGTTTTATACGCAGCCAGTTCACCAATAATGCTGTGACCGCCAAGATATAAATCACCAATGGCATCCAGAATTTTGTGCTTGAGGAATTCATCGTCATAACGAAGACCTTCCGGATTCAGCACGCGATAGTCGTCCAGTGCGACGGCATTTTCCATGCTGCCACCCAACGCCAGATTGTTTGCGTTCATGTATTCCAAATCACGCATAAATCCAAAGGTTCTGGCCCGACTCACTTCGTTCACGTAAGAGCAAGAATCAAAGTCCATGACCATGTGCTGACGCGTTTGGCTGATAACCGGGTGCTCAAAGTCGATTTGGAAATCAACTCGGAAACCGTCATAGGGACGTAACTCGGCCCATTTGTCACCGTCTTCAACACGCACAGGCTTGGTCATGCGAATAAAACGCTTAGGCGCTTTCAGCTCTTCAATCCCGGCCGATTGCAGCAGAAATACGAACGGACTGGCACTACCATCCATGATCGGTAGCTCGTTACTGTTTACCTCAACAATAATGTTGTCGATACCCAGACCTGCCAACGCAGACGCCAAATGTTCAACAGTATGAATACTGACGCCATCTTCGTTATTCAGACAGGTACACAACATGGTATTCCCCACGGCATTAGCTCGCGAGTGAATGTCGACATGCGGATCAAGGTCAATACGCCGAAACACGATTCCCGTGTTCGCAGGCGCTGGCCGGAGAGTCATAGTGACCTTGTCTCCTTTATGCAACCCTATGCCAGTTTCCTGGACAGCATGTTTAATTGTACGTTGTCTAATCATCGAATTCGTATTACCTACACAAAAACGGCCGGCAATTATAGAGAGCCGACTATTACTTGTCAAAAATCTGTCATGAATATTACCGCATTACCAGTAATATTTGCCGTTTCGACTGTAAAAGCTGTGTAAAGTTCTCTTTACTGGTCTAATCTGCTTGCTTGCGCAAGAAAGCAGGAATATCCAGATATTCGAGATCATTACCCGGTTGTGCATTTTCGTCTGCTTTTAGCGCCTGGTTACCATCGGTACCACCTACCGCACGGCCTTCACCGCCAGATTGGTATTCGCGAGCACTAGCCGATAAACGCGCACCTTCAGAACTAACCAATGCAATATCAGGCTTTCGCTCTGCACCGATGCCGGTTGCTACAACGGTTACACGCAGTTCGTCAGTCATTTCCATATCGATAACGGTACCAACAACAACCGTTGCGTTTTCCGATGCAAATGCCTTAACCGCATTACCTACAGTCTCAAACTCATCGATTGCAAAATCCGGGCCAGCTGTAATATTCACCAGAATACCACGCGCACCTGACAGGTCGATGTCTTCCAACAATGGGCTGGCAATCGCAGATTCTGCTGCTTCTTCTGCACGATCAGGACCTGACGCAGAACCGCTGCCCATCATGGCTTTACCCATTTCAGACATAACTGTACGCACGTCGGCGAAATCCACGTTGATCAGACCAGGACGGGTAATCAATTCAGCGATACCCTGAACCGCACCACGTAAAACGTCATTCGCAGCGCTAAACGCCTGTAGCAACGGTGTACCAGGCCCCATTACCTTCAATAGCTTTTCGTTAGGTATAGTAATCAGCGAGTCAACATTTCGCGCTAACTCATCCGTACCCTGATTAGCAAAATCGGTACGCTTCTTACCTTCAAATGGGAATGGCTTGGTCACTACCGCTACCGTTAGGATCCCCATTTCACGTGCAATTTTTGCCACTTCTGGTGCTGCACCGGTACCTGTTCCACCGCCCATACCCGCGGTAATAAAGACCATGTCTGCGCCATCTAAGGCCTGACGAATGGTTTCACGATCTTCCTGGGCAGCTTCACGACCTTTGTTAGGATCGGCACCCGCCCCCAGACCTTTTGTTACGTTAGAGCCGATTTGTAATGTCACATCGGCCGATGAACTGCGTAATACCTGCGCATCGGTATTCACTGCAATAAATTCCACGCCTTCAATGCTATGAGACACCATGTGCTCAACCGCATTACCGCCGCCGCCACCGACTCCGATGACTTTGATTACGGCTTCTTCACCGTGGCTATCCATTAATTCAAACATACTTACTCTCCGGTTTTGTACGTCTATACACACTTAGCCAGGCACAGGTAATGTGACAATTCCGTCGTCACGGTTGTGCGTGGTTAAGCGCCCCCTAAAAAATTAAAATTCACCCTTAAACCAGCTTTGCACCCGCTTCCACAAACCATCTGTGGTGCGTTGCTTACTGGTCTTCTTATTATCAAACTGCATTTTTCCGTACTGCAGGAGTCCGACAGCCGTTGCAAAGCTCGCATCGTCTGTATATTCAGACAGTCCTACCATGCCCAATGGTTGTCCCACTCTGACGGGCATTTGAAAAATTTCTTCCGCAAATTCTACCGCGCCTTCCATTTTGGCGGTGCCACCTGTCAGTACCAGACCGGCTGCGATTTGCTCATCAAAGCCACTGGCCTTGATTTCTTTATAAACCAATTCAAACAATTCCTGGTAACGAGGTTCGATAACCTCGGCCAGGGTATGCCGTGACATCACCCGAGCAGGACGTCCGCCTACACTGGGTACTTCAATGCTGTCTTCCATGCTAACCATGTCTTTCAGCGCACAGGCATAATTGACTTTAATTTCTTCCGCATTGCTAATCGGCGTGCGGAAGATTTTCGCGATATCACTGGTAATCTGATTACCGGCCAGTGGAATGACCGCAGTATGGCGAATAGCGCCATCTGTATATATCACAATATCAATGGTGCCAGCGCCGATATCGACGACAGCCACACCTAATTCGCGCTCATCATCTGTGAGTACAGCATAGCTCGATGCCAGCGCAGAGAATATCAACTGGTCTGCGTGTAATTCGCAGCGTTCAACGCATTTCACCAGGTTTTTAGCCATGTCGTCGGCACAAGTGATAATGTGCGCTTCGGCTTCCATTCTGACGCCCGACATACCAATTGGGTTTTTAATACCCTCTTGTACATCAATGGTAAATTCCTGCGGTAGCACATGCAGTAATCGACGTTCAGCGGCAATTGGCACCGAACGGGCAGCATGCACTACGTTATCAACGTCTTCCTGTGTCACTTCCTGATTATTGATCGGCACCATGCCACTTTCGTTCTGGCACTTTACATGACGACCGGAAATCGACATGAACACCGACGACACCTGACAATCTGCCATTAGCTCCATTTCGTTCACGGCGCTTTGCACAGACTTCACTACCAGGTTCAGATCGTTAACACCGCCTTTGTCCATTCCTCGTGCAGCATGGGTTCCCACCCCAACGATACTGATTTGTTCATCATCCAGTAATTCACCGAGGACGGCTTTTACCCGGCTGGTGCCGATATCGAGTCCTACAATCAAATTACGTTCTGCCGCTTTAGACATTAATTCTCAATCTCTTAACTTTTTGTCGTGTCGTTTTCAGACCAGCCTACGGCTAATCCGGTGTCGTATCGCAAATCTACGTATTGTATGGTTTTGGGCTGCTTCGCTAAAAGCGGGTACACATCCACAAAACGCTGTAACCGGTCAATGAATTCCTGTCTTCCCAGGTTGACTTCAATGCCGTTCTTGAGCTGAACCTGCCAGGCATACCGCTCACTTAGCGATAACTCTGCGATGGTTAACTCCCGCCCTGCAAGTAACGACTGCATGGCGTTATATCCTTCCAATGCTGTCTTCTCACTGCCACCCGGACCAAACAGCTGCGGTAAACCCAGTGACTTTCCCTCGGCATTAAAACTTTCACCGTAAGGGTTCAGCATTAAATCTTCATTCCAGCGCGCAACCGGTGTCTGCTCAACCAAATACACCTTCAGGCGATTTGGCCATTGTTTTCGTACCGACGCCCGGTACACCCAGGCCTGTTGCTCTAATAACCGATGTATGTCATTCACATCTAAAGCAAAAAAGCTGCCGGGTTGTGACTGACGAATCAATTTTTCCAGTTTTAACACATCAAGGTGCTTAAACCGGCCTGAAAAATCGATGACCTGCACGGGTGCACGTTGCTCGTCCTGCATCCAACTGTAAGTTTTAACACCTACTGCGACTAACACAGCAAACACCATCAACAAAAAGGTGATGCCGCCCCATGGGGCCGATTGCTGTTGCGCCGCCATATTTACGCAGGCTCCATACTGGTAGCCAGCACGGCCAGTACCAGTTCCTGAAAACTAATACCTGCTGCAGCTGCCGCTTTGGGAACCAGACTCTTTTCAGTCATGCCCGGCACGGTGTTGGCTTCCAATAAATAAAACTGTTCGGTCTGGCTGTCTTGCATCACATCCACCCGGCCCCAGCCAGTTGCAGATAATGCGTCGAAAGCGTCCGTACACAATCGTGCCAGTGTGCTTTCCTGTTCATCAGAAAGGCCACTGGGGCAATAGTACTCAGTCGTATTATCCTGGTACTTTGCCGAATAATCGTAAAACGTATGTGGGGTTGACATGCGGATCGATGGTAAAGCCTTACCCTGTACCACAGATACAGTGTATTCCCGCCCATCTATGAACTGCTCAACCAGGACTTGATTATCGTATTTAAAGGCGTCCTGAATGGCCGTTTCTAATTGTTTAGCGCTTGTCACTTTAGCCATCCCAATACTCGAACCTTCCCGAGCAGGTTTGACCATGACTTTTCCCCCTAATTTATTCATTATAGCGCTGCATGATCCAGCTTCAAAGCGACTTTTTACAGCAATTTCATATTTCGCAGTAGGAAGTTGCAGGCATTGCCAGATTTGCTTGGTGTGGATTTTGTCCATCGACAACGCTGAGCCCAATACACCACTGCCAGTATAAGGAATTCCCAACTGTTGAAGCGCGCCTTGCATAGAGCCGTCTTCACCGCCCCGACCATGCAGCATAATCAATACACGATCGACCTTTTCAGCCATTAAATCAGTCAGTTGTCGCTCTGCCGTATCAAATGCAAAGGCATCAACACCTGCCGATAAAAGGGCTTTTAATACTGCGTTTCCCGAGTTCAGAGATACTGCTCGCTCGGCCGAATCGCCACCTAACATCACAGCAACTCGCCCGTATTGTTCTGCAGAGTAAGTAGTGAACGTCATGATAGTTGCCCTTGCAAATTAGTCGGTTCCATCTCTGTTGCTGCCAGTTTTTTCGCTAATTGACCAATATTGCCTGCCCCCTGGGTCATCACAATGTCGCCATTTTGCAACTGATTGGCCAAAATCGAGGGTAATTCTTCATGGCTTCCCACATAGACAGGTTCCAATTGACCGCGCGCGCGAATCGACCGCGCCAACGCCCGACTATCGGCCCCCTCAATGGGTTGTTCACTGGCCGCGTAGACATCCAGCAGTAACAGGCAATCAACCTGAGATAGCACTTCTACAAAGTCCTCGTATAAATCGCGAGTACGGCTAAAGCGGTGAGGCTGATACACCATCACCAGACGCTGTGACGGCCAGTTATTTCTAGCCGCAGCTATGGTTGCCGCCACTTCTGTCGGGTGATGTCCGTAGTCATCCACCAGCGTAACTCCACCCACTGAAGTGCTGAATTCGCCTAGCACTTCGAAACGACGACCAATACCACCAAACGTAGACAGTGCACGGCAAATTGCGCTGTCTTCGATGTCTTCTTCGGTGGCAACCGTAATCGCGGCAAGCGCGTTCAGTACGTTATGCGCACCGGATAGCTTCAATTCTATTGCCAGCGGCTCGCGACCAGGGCGAATCACGTCAAAAGTCGTGCGGCCAAACTGATACTGAATATTGGTAGCACGTACGTCATTGTCATCATTAAAACCGTAGGTCAGCACACTGCGCCCAATGCGCGGCAGCAAGTCACGGATTACCGGATCATCACCACACACCACGGACTGCCCGTAAAACGGCAGGTTGTGTAAGAATTCGATATAGGTGTCGGTCATTTTCGAAAAATCACCGTCATAAGTATCCATGTGATCGGCTTCGATATTCGTGACTACGCTCATCATCGGTTGCAAATGTAAGAACGACGCATCGCTTTCATCCGCTTCGGCAATCAGATACCGGCTTTTGCCTAACCTGGCGTTAGTCCCCGCACTATTAAGCAACCCGCCGATGACAAACGTAGGATCGGTTTCCGCTTCGCCAAAAATAGTCGCAATCAAACTGGTTGTCGTGGTTTTACCGTGTGTTCCGGCTACCGCAATACCGTGGCGGAAGCGCATTAATTCGGCCAGCATTTCTGCACGGCGAATAATGGGAATACGCTGTTTTCTGGCAAACTGAATTTCCGGGTTGGCTTCGTTGATGGCGCTGGATACCACCACCACGTTGGCGTCTTCCACATTTTCCGCTTTGTGGCCAATCGCAATATCGGCCCCCAATGCCGTAAGGCGCTGTGTCATTGCGCCCGCCTGAATGTCAGAGCCCGCTACCTGATACCCTTCATTCAATAACACCTCGGCAATGCCTCCCATACCGGCACCGCCAATCCCAACAAAAAAGATGCGTGTTACTTTACGCATTTGTGGGCTTTGAAAAGGTGTTTCTAAAACCATCTACTACTCTCCAGTTACAACGTATTCGCATGCGTCAGCCACCTGGCCCGCTGCGTTATGCGGCGCAAATTGCTTCGCTTTCAAGGCAACCGCTTCGCATGCTTGAGGATCGTTAATCCAAGCCTGAATAATGCCCGGTAACTTATCAGCTAACGCTGACTGAGGCACCAGTTTCGCTGCCTGATTGTCTGACAGCGAACGGGCATTTTGTGTCTGGTGATCGTCTACAGCGTGCGGCAGCGGTACAAAAATCGCCGCTTTACCTGCCGCGGCTACCTCTGCCACAGTTAATGCGCCAGCCCGGCAAACGATAAAGTCTGCCCATTGATAGGCCTCAGCCATATCGTCAATAAATTCGGTAACCTTGGCTTCTGTATTGCCATAAGCCTGTTTCACCGCTTCTGCGTTGCCTTTACCGCTTTGATGCCAGATAGTCAGCCCTAGCATGTCTTTACATAATGCAGGAATGTTTTCGTTCAGTGGTCTGGCGCCCAGACTACCCCCCACTACCAACATGTTTAACGGCGCGGTAAAGGTAGATTTCACCGGCAGATCCAATATCGCTTTTCGCACCGGGTTGCCCGCAGTCACGCACTTTTGTCGCTGCGAAGCAAAATGTGTTTTGGCCGAGTCGAAGCCCAGCATGATGCGTTTCGCCACTTTGCCCAGCAACCGATTGGTCATACCGGGCACCGCATTTTGTTCGTGCACGATCACAGGGATTCCCAGACTCCAGGCAGCCAATCCGCCTGGCCCGCTGGCATACCCGCCCATGCCAAGCACCACATCTGGCTGCAGGGTACTAACCAGTTTGCGCGCCGCAATCAGCGACTTAAACAATGCCCACACACCACTTAACCTTGCCTGAATACCTTTGCCTCGCAGGCCTTTCACCGGAATAAAGTGAATCGGATACCCGTGTTGCGGTACCACCTGGGCTTCCATGCGCTCTGCAGTACCCAGCCAGTCGATGTTCCAGCCACGTTTCACTAACGTATCTGCAACCGCAATGCCGGGGAAGACATGACCGCCAGTTCCTCCTGCCATGATCAGGCAACGCTTAGTCATGACGCGTCTCCTCATCATCCTCAAAGCTGGCCTCTTCGGCTTGGTCTTCCGCGCTTTGCATGGCTTGTTTTACTTTGGCTTTCGCTTCGCGCTTTTTGTTGCGTTTAGATTCGCGCTTCGCGTTAGCGTCGGCTTTTGCCCCTTTGGTCAGTGCCTGGACGCCGGCCACACGCAGTTCAAAATCAATTCTAAGTAACAGCGATACAGCAACCGCCATGACAATCAGGCTGGAACCGCCATAACTGACCAGTGGCAGGGTAAGCCCTTTAGTCGGCAAAATACCCGCACTGGCACCAATGTTGACCGCCGTTTGGAAACTAAACCAAATCCCAATGGAGTAAGCCATGAAGCCATCAAACGGACGGTCATTGGCCAACGCGCGATTACCAATTTGCAATGCGCGTAATACCAGCCATAGCATTAAAAGCAGTACCATCATAACGCCAACGAAGCCCAGCTCCTCAGCCAGTATCGCCATTACGAAATCGGTGTGCGCTTCGGGAAGAAACTCCAGTTTCTGCAAACTGTTACCGAGCCCCTGACCAAACCAATTGCCCCGGCCATAGGCCATTAACGACTGAGTAAGCTGATAACCACTGCCAAACGGGTCGGCCCACGGATCTAAAAACGAAGTTACCCGTCTTAACCGGTATTCCTCAAAAACAATTAGCGCGACGACCGCCAGGATGCCTACAAACATTAACGCGAAGAACTGCCACAATCTTGCCCCTGCCAGAAACAGCAGCCCGATAGTCGTCGCCAACATCACAACCACAGTCCCTAAATCAGGTTGAGCCAACAGCAGTAATGCCAGTATAAAGAACACAACCAGCGGCTTAATAAACCCTTTCAGGTTTTCTGTTACTTCGTCGTAACGACGTACCAAATACCCGGCCAAATAACAGAAAAAGAATAATTTAGCGGGCTCTGCTGCCTGAATGGTGATGGGCCCCAGAGCAAGCCAACGGGTTGAACCATTGACACTCCGGCCTATCAGCAACACTGCCACCAATAGCCCTATTGCCAGTAACAGCATGTAGGGGTTGGCCACTCGCCAGAATTGCATGGGCAACTGAACCACGACCATGGCAGCGATAATCGCGCCAATCAGATAAATTCCATGGCGAATAGCAAAGTAGAATGGGTTGTCATGAAGCCGGTCTGCAATGGGCATGGATGCAGAACAAACTATGATCAGTCCTATTGCCATCAGTGCAAACGCAACCAACACAATTCCCCCGTCAAACACAGGTTCACTGTGCGCAGGCTCATCATGGCGAGCAGAAAAAAGTGAGGCAAGCTGGCTGGTCATGGCGTTCACGCTGGCAGCTCCTCAATGGCACTGGCAAATACTTTTGCCCGGTGCTGATAATTCTTAAACATATCCAGACTTGCACACGCGGGTGACAACAAGACAGTATCACCAGACTGGGTTAGCGACGCAGCCAGATTCACGGCGTCAGGCAGTGTAGCAACATAGTGCCCGTTTTCGGCGATGTCGCTAAGGACTTTACCGTCCCGGCCTAACGCAATAACCACATCAACATGTTCATCGAGCAGTGGTTTTAGTTCGGACAGATCCGCGCCTTTTGCATCGCCGCCTGCGATTAGCACCAAGCGCCCGGTTAACGAAGGCGCGAGGCCTGTTAACGCAGCTTCAGTTGCGCCTATGTTCGTCGCCTTAGAGTCGTCAATGTAGCTCACTCCACCTTTCACTGCGATTTTGGCGCAGCGGTGCGGTGCAGGCTTAAAGGTTTTTACCGCTTCTGCTGCCTCAGTCAAATCTATTTCCAGTGCCGACACCAGCGCTAACGCAGCCTGTATGTTCAGCACATTGTGTAGCCCCACTAAATGGGTGTCTGACAATTTCAATAAAGGCGCGCCGTTGAATAATACTTCCTGAGACGCCGCATCCCAGCCAAAACCGGTTTGAGACGGCGTAAGCCCTGTTTCTATACAAGGAATGTCAGCGTTGTTCGGCGTTGTTTCAGGATCCTGGCGATTTGTAATCGCGCACCCTGCATGCGCAAATATCCGCTGCTTCGCTTCCCGGTAAGCCTCCAAGGTACCATGACGGTCGAGGTGATCCGCCGAAATATTCAATAAAGTAGCAGCGTGTAATGACAACGACTCTGTGGTTTCTAACTGAAAACTCGACAGTTCCAACACCACTGCCTGAGGGACCAAGGCAAATGCATCAAGTGCCGGTAATCCCACATTGCCTGCCGCAACCGCTTTTATGCCAAGGTGTTCGAGAATATGGGTAGCTAGCAGTGTTACCGTGGTTTTGCCATTTGAGCCCGTCACACCCAGCACCGGACAGTGGATGGCCTGCGCGAATAATTCAATATCACCGACGACCTTTACTCCGCAAGCAGCAGCGTTTTGAATCGCTGGCAGTGCAGGTGAAATCCCCGGGCTGACAACTATTACTTCGGCCCCCTGCCAGTAACCTTCTGGTAACTCACCACAGGTGACATCTATCGTGAGTGTATCGGGTACTGAAGTCTCAGGACGGGTGTCCCATAGCTTCACGGACTTGCCTTGATCCAGTAAATAACGCACGCAGGACATCCCGGTGATACCCGCACCAGCCACAACGAAATTGTTTGCGTTACTTAATAAGTCAGTCATTAGCGTAGTTTTAACGTAGCCAGTCCAATGAGTACCAATATCAGCGAGATGATCCAAAAGCGCACGATAACGCGCGGTTCTGGCCACCCTTTTAATTCATAGTGATGGTGAATAGGCGCCATTCTGAAAATGCGCTCACCGCGCAGTTTGTACGAGCCCACCTGCATGATTACGGACAAGGTCTCCATAACAAACACGCCGCCCATTATGATCAGGACAATTTCCTGACGAACCAGAACTGCCAGTACGCCCAGCGTACCACCCAATGCCAGTGAGCCGACATCGCCCATAAATACCATGGCCGGGTAAGTGTTAAACCACAAGAATCCCAGACCCGCACCAACAATGGCGGTACACACAATCACCAGCTCACTGGTGAGTGGGATGTAAGGAATGTTCAGGTAAGCAGAGAAATTCACGTTGCCGGTTACGTAAGCAAAAATGGCAAACGCGCCCGCCACCAGTATCGTCGGCACAATAGCCAGACCATCAAGACCGTCTGTCAGGTTCACAGCATTACTGGTACCTACCAAGGCAAAATACACAATGCCGATGTAAAAGATGCCCAGTTGCGGCAATACTTCTTTGAAAAACGGTACCAACAGCGCGGTTTCTTCCATTTGCTGAGCGCTGCTATACAGGTAAAACGCCACGCACAGTGCGATTGCCGACTGCCAGAAGTATTTCCAGCGCGCGATTAAACCTTTGGAATCCTTGCGGATCACTTTGCGGTAATCATCCACAAAACCGACGATACCAAACGTTACCACCACGAACAGCGTAACCAGCACATAGCGGTTGCTGAGATCTGCCCAAAGCAACACACTGATTACGATGGCGGCGAGAATTAACAGTCCGCCCATAGTGGGTGTGCCCGCCTTGGATAAATGCGATTCCGGGCCGTCATTGCGAACCGTTTGGCCGATCTGCATCATTTGCAGCCAGCGAATCATTTTCGGGCCGATAAGAATGGCGATCAGTAAGGCCGTCAGCGTGCTCAGAATGGCCCGCATAGTTAAATAAGAAAATACGTTAAACCCAGTCTCAAACTGCGTTAGCCAGTCGGCGAGCCAGATCAACATGCAATTTTCTCCCGCCGACGATTAAGCTTTCCCAATGGGGATTCCTCCAATGCTGTAATAACTTGTTCCATTCTGGCGCTGCGCGAGCCTTTAACCAGAATAGTCAGGTCGCGTTGTTCATGACCTAGATCACTAACCAGTGCATCGACCAATGCAGATTGCTCGCTGAAATGAAATGCGCCCTGGCCAAATGCCGTCGTGGCACTCTGGCTAAGAACGCCTGCGGTATACAGGCAATCTATACCGCGTTGTTTCGCGTACTCGCCCACCTGCTCATGATAGAAACGCGCTTGCTCTCCCAGTTCTGCCATGTCTCCCAGCACCAGTACTTGCTTACCGGCGAAGCTGGCCAGAGTGTCAATGGCTGCTTTCACCGACCCCACATTCGCATTGTAAGTATCATCCAGCACACGAACCTGGTCGGTAAACGGCACAACTTTCAGACGTCCGCCAACCGCTTTCATTGCCAGCAAACCGTACTTGATGTCTTCCAACGTGGCGCCGACCGCCATGGTCAGCGCGGCTGATACCAGCGCATTGCCCACATTGTGCATACCCGGCACTGATAAACGTACTTCTGCACTGCCTTTCGGCGTATGCATAACAAACTCCGCACAGCCATTCAGGTCGATAGTAATATCCGCAGCATAATAATCCGCTTCCGGGTTTGCTGAATCCGGGGCAAATGTTTGTACCGGCTGATACTTCAACTTACCCAACCAGAACTCAGCAAACTGGCTGTCGCGATTTACAATAGCCAGGCCTTTCTCACCTAAGCCTTTGAAAATTTCACTCTTTGCCCGGGCTACGCCCAATAAGCTACCAAAGCCTTCAAGGTGAGCCGCAGCTGCATTCACAATCGTCGCCACATCCGGCTTAACCAGATTCGTGGTATAAGCAATTTCCCCCAGGTGATTGGCGCCCATTTCGATAACGGCGTATTCATGCTCAGGTGTCAGACGCAATAGCGTTAAAGGCACACCGATATCGTTATTAAAATTCCCTGCAGTGGCTAACACATTCCCGCGCTGTGCCAGAATAGCGGCACACATTTCTTTGACGGTAGTTTTACCACTGCTGCCGGTAATGCCGATGGTCTTTGGCTTGATCTCTGCTTTGACGGCAGCGCCTAAATCACCCAACGCGATCTTGGTATCTTCAACGTAAATAACCGGCACGCGTGATGTCACACTGTCGTTCATCTGTGAGCTGGCGATGATAGCGCTGGCACCAGCATTAATTGCTGCTTCTGCGAATGCATGGCCATCAAAGTTATCGCCCTTGAGTGCCAGGTAAACGTCACCCTGATTAATTTGTCGCGTATCCGTGCTCACTGCACTTACTGTTATATCCTGACCTTCCAATCGTCCCTGGATCTGTTGAGCAATCCATGCCAGCGTTGTGTTTATCATTTGCTGCACTCCTGCTGCAAACGAGCGATCACTGCCCGTTCGTCATAGTTAATTCGTTGCTTACCAATGATTTGATAATCTTCATGGCCCTTACCCGCGGCAAGAATCAAGTCGTCTGCTGCGGCGTGACTCAGGCAATAGCGAATCGCCTGTTCCCGGTCCGGAATATCCTGGGCTAGCTCAGGCTTCGTGAGCCCGGCTTTGATGTCGGCCACAATGGCTTCAGGCTGTTCAGAACGGCTGTTGTCGGTGGTGATCACCAGGTAATCTGCCCCGGCTTCAGCCGCTTTTGCCATTAAAGGACGCTTGCCCTTGTCACGGTCACCACCACAACCAAATACACACCACACTTTCCCGTTGGTATGGCTGCGCAATGCAGCCAGGGCTTTTTCCAGTGCGTCTGGCGTATGGGCATAATCCACCACGACATTTGCGCGCTGTTCAAAGCCAAACACTTCCAGGCGACCCGGCACGGCATGTACTTGCTCAATGGCTTTTACCACATTGGCAAATCGTTCGCCCTGACACAGCAACGCGGCCGTCGCACTCATCAGGTTGGCAATATTAAACTCACCCAGTAAGGCGACCTGCACTACGGTTGTTCCCCATGAACTCGCCAGCCTGAACTGACATCCATTTGGATGGTATTGCACATTTGTGGCAAAACAATAGCGCTGTTCGGGCAAATTCTGCGGCGTATCTGGCAGCACATTTGTCCATACCGTTTCAATCTCGTTGCCGGCCGCGGCCTGCCAGTCAGCGCTGGCTGAATCAGACTGGTTTAACACAATTTTTCCCAGACCCGGCAGATGTAACAAGGCCCGTTTCGCTTCTGCGTACGCTTCCATAGTGCCGTGATAGTCAAGGTGGTCGCGCGTCAGATTGGTAAACACACCAATATCGGTCTTCACTTGCTTCAAGCGATCCTGCACCAGCGCATGGGACGACGCTTCGTAAGCCACTTGCTGTACTTCTTGCTGAACAAACTCAGCAAGCAAATATTGCATTGAAATGGCATCCGGCGTGGTATTACCGTTGCTGGCTGGCGCGTAGGAGGCTTCATCGCGATAAATACCGCTGCCCAGCGTGCCGATAGAAGCGGCACGATGTCCCAAGCGGTGTTTCATTTGCGTGAGTAACTGAACGACTGAGGTCTTGCCGTTGGTGCCAGTTACACCAATAGTGGCCAGCTTATTTGCCGGGTAATCGTAAAAAGCCGCTGCAATGGATGACAACAGGCTTCTAAGCCCCCAAAACTGGATAATCACGGTTTGCTCTCGCATGGAGATATTACCGTGCTCATTGGCGTCATCCGCTTCGGCCAATATTGCCCTGGCGCCCAGGCTAACGGCCTGAGGAATAAAATCACGGCCATCCTGTTGGTGGCCTTTTACCGCTACAAAGACGACCTTAGGGGTGACTTCGCGGCTATCCAGTGTTAAGCCCTGCACACGGATATCCGGTGCATTCACACCGAATTTTAACATCAACGCGTGCAGGCTCTGGGTAAAGGCACTAACCACCATGGCTCGCCCTCTCAATAACTTGTGTTGCACTCATTTGGCGGTCGTCCGGTGCTATGTTAAGTAGTTGCAGGGCACCGCCCATAATTTCTGAGAACACCGGCGCTGCCGTATCACCCGCGTGATACAAATCACCGCCGGGTTCATTGATCAACACCACAGTAACCAACTGTGGATCACTGATAGGCGCCACACCAGCGAAGATATTTACGTATTCTTCGCCATAGCCGCCCGCCACGGCTTTGCGGCTTGTACCGGTTTTACCTGCCACCCGATATCCTGGAATACGCGCTTTCACACCTGACCCATCGTCCTGTGTAACGGTTTCCATCATGGCCAGAATCGCTTTTGCGTTAGCCTCGCTGATAACCCGCTCTTCTGCTGGCTGATACCCTGTGGTTTGTGCATCACGCACAATATTCAGCGGGCGTTTAATACCGCCCGACGCGATAGTTGCGTACATTCTTGCAAGCTGTGCCGTCGTCACGGATATCCCGTAGCCAAACGACAAGGTTGCCAATTCAAACTCAGACCAGCGATTGCGCTCGTGGAAGATACCCGTGCTCTCACCCGGCATATTCACACCAGTATCAGACATCAGCCCCATGTTGTAATAAGAATCCAGCAGAAATTGCTTGGGTACGGACAGTGCCAGCTTGGATGTCCCCATGTTACTGGAGTGCTGAATGATCTCAGCCAGACTCAGCTTGCCATAGTTGCGGAAGTCCTTAACCAGACTGCCGCCCAAACGCATCCAACCCGGTGAGGTATCGACGATGTCGCCGGGCTTCACTGACCCGAATTCCAGCGCGCTGAGCACGGCAAGCGGCTTCATAGAACTACCAGGCTCAAAAGCATCGGTGATGACACGGTTGCGCATACGGTGCGGTGAAATATCACTGCGATCATTGGGGTTAAACGACGGTGCATTCACCATAGCCAGAATGTCACCGGTGTGAACATCTACCACAATGGCCGACGCCGAGCTTGCCTGATAGTACAGCATGGCTTCTTTAATTTGCTTGTAAGCCAGTGCTTGGATACGTTGATCGATTGTTAGCGCCAGGTTACCTGCCGCTTCGCCATTTTTCATTTCCAGCACTTCAACCTGACGCCCTTTGGCATCACGGCGAATTTTACGGCTGCCGGGCGAACCCGTAAGCCAGTCGTCATACAACCGTTCCAGACCTTCTATGCCCTGATCATCGACGTTGGTAATACCGATTAGCTGTGCAGCAACTTCACCCGTCGGGTAGTAACGACGCGACTCTTTGCGCAAATATACACCCGGGATTTCCAGCTTTTCGACATAATCCGCCATTGCCGGTGACACCTGACGTTGCAGATAAACAAAGCGTCGTTGTGGATTGTCGACCTTGCTCACCAGCTCATCGACGTCCTGACCAATCACCTCGGCCAGCGCCAGCCAGCGACGTGTCTGGTTCAATGCGTTGGACTCGTGAATAATTTTAGGATCGGCGTAAATAGCGCGCACCGGTACGCTGACCGCCAGTTCAACACCGTTACGGTCGGTAATCAAACCGCGATATGTCGGCATATTGCGGGTACGTAAAGTCCGGCTGTCACCCTGCTGAATCAAATCATCCGGTTCAATCACCTGAATAAATGCCGCACGCATCGCCAGTACCACAAACACCATTACAATCACGGCCAGTACCACAAGGAAGCGCCACTGCATGGGCCCCGGACGATTATTCATTTTTGCGCCGCTGGTCTTCGACTTGCTGGCTTTTAACGTAATCGTGGTCATTTGATACGTACCACCACTTCGTCGTCAACACCCGGACGTTGCATGTCCAGATGCTTTTCAACCAGTGCTTCAATGCGATTGTGTTCGGTTAGCGCCCGTTGCTCAAGAACCAGATTACGCCATTCCACATCGAGATCGTCTTTCTGCCGCATGAGTTGCTCTAACGCTATGTTTTGCTGGCGATTATGGTGGCTGCTCAGAATTACAGCCAGCGCACTTACGATGACCGCTATAAACAACAAAACCCGCAACTTATGGCGGGTCAATTCGGTAACCAGGATGAGGAGCAAATTAAAGTTCGTCGTTGAGCCTGTCATCGTTTTTCCGCCACCCTGAGTACCGCGCTTCGGGACCTGACGTTTACGGCCAGTTCATCCTCGCCAGCCTTAATGGCCTTGCCTATCAATGACAATACTTTATCTGCATCAATCTCCTGCTGAGTAAGCGGTAATCCGTGTGGTACCGCTTTCCCCTTACTTTGTTCTTTCATAAACCGCTTAACCAAGCGGTCTTCCAATGAATGAAACGAAATCACTGCCAGGCGGCCTTTGGGTTTTAAAATGGCTGTCGCGGCTTTCAGGCCAACTCGCAGTTGCTCTAATTCGGCATTGATATAAATCCTGATGCCTTGGAATGTGCGCGTAGCCGGATGTTTGAATTTGTCTTTTACCGGCATAGCCTGTTCGATAATTTTAACTAACTCAGTGGTACGCGTAATGGGATTCACTTTGCGTTCATTCACGATGGCATGGGCGATACGTTTGCCGAACTTTTCTTCGCCAAATTCCTTGATGACCTGGGTGATATCCTGCTCATCAGCTTCTGCCAGCCATTCTGCGGCGCTCTGACCACGGCTGGTATCCATTCGCATATCCAGCGGGCCATCACGCAGAAAACTGAACCCTCGTTCAGCATCGTCCAGTTGCGGCGATGAAACACCCAGATCCATCAGCACGCCATCTATTTCACCAGATAACGACATCGATTCAATGACTTCAGCCATTTCAGCAAACGGTGAATGCACAATAGTAAACCGTTTGTCATCTGCGAAGCGTTTGGCGGATTCAATAGCCTGAGGGTCACGATCAAAGGCAATCAAACGGCCCTTGTCACCCAACCTGGCCAGTATTTCACCAGAGTGGCCACCACGTCCAAAGGTAGCGTCAATGTATATACCGTCTGGTTTTATCGCCAGACCATCGAGACATTCGTGTAGGAGTACAGACGTGTGTGTAAAGCTTTCGCTCATAGAGAGAAGTCCTGTAGTCGCTCGGTCAGTTCAAATCCACCTGAACGTTCCACTTCCATGTCAGCA
Organism: Aestuariibacter sp.; assembly: GCA_017794925.1. GTDB lineage: Bacteria > Pseudomonadota > Gammaproteobacteria > Enterobacterales > Alteromonadaceae > Alteromonas. Next base: position 4,345,706 of record CP051238.1, read on the forward strand.
TCAATTTGTGTTGCCCATGTTTCAGCATCCCAAATCTCAAGTTTGTTGAGTTGACCAACCAACATGACTTCTTTATCGAGTGCAGCGTGTTTCCGCAATGGCAATGACAGCAGCACACGGCCGCTCTTGTCCATTTCGCATTCTGTTGCATAACCCAGCAGTAGTCGTTGCATGCGTCGTTCAGACGGGATCATGCTTGAGAACTTGCTCAGCTTTAATTCAATTTCTTCCCATTCGGGAAGTGGGTAAAGCAGCAAACAGCTTTGTTGTGTGTCAATGGTGCAGACCAGTTGTCCGTTGCAATCATCCAAAAGAGACTGTCGATACTTGGTAGGTATGGCCAGTCTCCCTTTTGAATCCAGATTGATTGCATTAGCGCCGCGGAACATTCCCCTAGCCTTTTTTGTATTGATCTTATTGTTCTTGTTTTATGAGATCTGATCTGCAAAACGTTGATTATTTGATCCACTATTTGCCACTTTTACCCACAATTGACAGTTTAGGTATCAATCCTTCCCACTGTCAAGCAAAAATACCCGGTAAAATGCCTGTGATTTTCCAGCCAACTTTGGCCTGTTCGCGGCGTGGAGCCGAAGTGGCTGATAACAAGTAAGAAAATAGAAAAGCCTGCGGCGAGGCAGGCTTTTTGCAGGAGAGTCAATTGCCGTAAAATAAATTCACGGTCAAACAAACTCAACAGTAGAGCAACTGAAATGACAATGGGCGGTACGATCGCTCGGATCGCATGTACGCCAAGTTGAAACCGGGCCGGCCCGGCTTATTTGACTGCGTAATCCCGCATATCGAGACAGTGTTCAATGGCATCGATGCGATCCTCTCGATGATGATTCACATACAGCAGCGTCGTATCGCCCTGACGGGCCAACAGATTCACCATCGCAAGAATCTTTATCCGGTTGGCGTCGTCCAACCCATTACAAGGCTCATCCAGAATCAATAAGCTTGGATGTTTCACCATGGCTCTGACAATCAGCGCTAATCGTTGATCGCCAAACGATAACGACTGAAATGGTGTTTTTGCATGTGCTGACATGTTGATGGTGTCTAACCACGTCATCGCCAGTCTGCGCTGTGCCAGTGTGGGTTGCTTATACAAACCAATACTGTCGTAATACCCGGACAAGATGACATCCAGTAGCGAACAGTTAACCCTATACTGCAAATGCAGGCTGTTTGAGACGATGCCAAGGTGCTGCTTGATATCCCAGATACTTTCACCGCTACCACGTTTATACCCAAACACCATCAGATTATTTCGGTAGCAGAGCGGGTTGTCGCCGGTAATTAATGTTAGCAAACAGGTTTTACCTGACCCATTCGGTCCGCTGATTTGCCAATGCTGACCAGGATAAATCTCCCAGTTAAGGGCATCAAATACCGTATTTTCCTCCCAGGTTACATTGCCGTTGACCAGTTTTACCAATGGCGCATTTCGATCAGACAAAACGGGAGCACGAAGATCATTATCTGCAGGGGGTAACGCCGTCACCTTATGCTGGATATGCAAAATCTGGCTAATGTGATTACGATCTTCGTCGGTAAGTGTCACCCCGTCAGATTGCCAGCTAATTTGGTTATTTTGCATAAACACCAATTTACTGGCCCAGATGGGTAATTCGCTTAACCGGTTGATCACCAGTATCAGAGTGCAACGTTGCGCAAGGCCATTCAAATAAGCAGAAAGCTTGTCCACCGACTCCACATCCAATCCATCGTAGGGCTCATCCATCACCAACCATTCAGGCGCATCCAGTAATTGCTGGAGCAGCAAGATTTTTCGGGTTTCTCCCGTAGACAGCGACAAAAAGGCTCTGTCTAACAGTGCAGAAACACCAAGTAATTCAGCTAACTCTGAAAGTGCTCGTCGCTGAGTCTCATCCGCTTCATCATTGTGTTGCAGGGCAATCTGACGGGCTGTGCTGGGTGTCGGCACTACGTCCAGAATATCCGCGTCGTCTTTTTTGCGCTCGGCATCAATAATAGCTTGTTGTTGGGCAACACTGACCAACCCGATATTATCAGGCACATTACGAACACCAGATTGACGCTCGCCAGCGCCCGCAATCAAAGCGGCCAGCGAAGATTTACCACTGCCGTTAAATCCAGTAATGACAAGATGCTGACCGGGTGCTATGTGTAATGACTCAACCGAAAAAGAAAATGATGGAGCCAGCTTTACCTGGCATTCAGACAGATGTATGGACATAACGAGGGCAACTTCCTGTTAAACTGAAATAAAAAAAGCGGGTCAAAGCCCGCTTTTCATAAACCGCTTGGCGATTACTCTGCAGCAGGTGCCGGTTGCTCTTCTTTCTGAGCAGGGCCCATTTGCATAGAACGAATTGGGTTATCTGTTTTGTTAGACAGTTCGATCAAACGGTTTAACTGACCCAGAGACATCATGATTGCGTACATTGCACCCAGGAAGCCTGCTTTGTGCAGTTCCAGAACCTGTTCATCAGACAGTTCCATCAGTTTCTTCTCGTTGATGGTCATCATGCCGCCGACGTTGCGTCCCTGACCGCTTACATATTGAAGACGCAGTTGAACGTCATCAAGTAAGCCCAGCTCAACTACTTTCTTAACAAACTGTTGAGTTAACATTTCGCTGTTTGCCAAATCCACCAACAGCTGTTGACGGTTGTTCAGGAAATCACTTGGCTCGCCGTCTTCTTTAAACAGAGGCTGGCCTTCATCTTTGATCTGGTCGCTGTTTTCGTCAATGTATACACCCAGCTTTTCGCCGTCAGGGCGGACATCAAACGGATAACGAACAATATTCATCGGAATATGAGGTGCGCCCCACTTGTCTTCGGTCAGAAACAGGTTTTGACCCGGCTCCATGCCCAGCATGGCAACAACATGGTGATTCTGAGTTTTTGGATCCTGAATGAATACCAATGGCATTGCGCTTGCCAGTTGGGCGAATTCACGGATTGTTGCTGCTGCTAAGTGGGTATTTTTTGCAAATGGGAAAGCTGGATCTACCGCAACTTTAATGTCTTTATGTTTGTTTTTATCCAGCGGTACAAAATTCATTGCCATAAGTACTATCTCAATTGTTATTTGCTTCGTTGCCACACTGATCTAATCGGGGCAACTCTCTATCCATAATGGGGTGGTTGTTGTCTTCGACACACCGTGAGTCGTGATCCATACCAATGCAATCACAGATTCCTTCGACGCTTTTTAGCCGAAACAGTTCCGGGCTTTTTGCCCTCGGATCCCAACCAGTCGGCGGGCAGTATGGCGTATTTCGCGTCAGCCGTAAAGCCACCCGCACTGTGGTGGGAATTCACTGAACAGACAATTTTGTCGATTAAGCGAAAAAAAGCACAAAGAACCAATCGCTTGGTATACCTTTGTGCCATTGACTTTCAGGGTAACAGGTATTTATGTCACTTTTTAGCCAGCGCAACTTCATCAGTCTTGTCAGCGTGCTTTGTTTAGCGGGCAACGCCTCGGCGAACGATTATCAGCCGTCTGACTGGCCCTATCCGGAAGATACACCAACCTCCACCACATTAAATATAGGATTAGCCGGTGATCAACCCACGGACATAAGTCGTTTTCTGCTTTCCCGGGGCGTGAGTCAGGCACGTATAAACCCGCAGGGTACCCTTATCGCCTATGCAAGTACTGTCACAGGGAAACGCCAGTTATGGGTGCAGTCTGTACACGGCGGTCAGGCTAAACAGTTAACCTTCGGCAACGGGATATCCTTTTTCCGTTGGCAGCCGGATGGCACTCAGCTGATTTATGGCGCAGACAATGACGGTAATGAACGAGAAGCCTTTTACAGCATCCAAACAAGCGGTCTGACAGAAAGTCTGTTGCTTGCTCACAGCAACGCTTTCAGACAATTCGGTGAATTTAATCACGACGGTACACGATTTACCTACGCTTCAACCGAGCGTAACGGCCGTGACTTTGATATTTATGAGCACAACCTGACAACCGGTAAATCGACGATGATTTATCAGGCTGAATTTGGCTTTTTCCCGGCCGCATGGCAACCGGGTACGCACAATGTCGTTGTCACAGAAACCCGCGGAGAGGATGCCCAGGACGTTTTTCTGCTCGATACACAAACCGGACGTCTAAGCACACTTTATCAACCCACAGTTGCAGCAGCCTTTAGTCATTTTCACTGGAGCAACGATGGCAAGACCTTGTACTTTTTGTCTAACCTTGATCGCGAAATGACAGCGATATATGCCTACGATACCGCTACACGTAAAACTAACCTGGTACATGAAAGCCCGTTTGACTTAGAAAACCTCCAGCTGTGTAACAATCAATCCAGTCTAGTCTGGACAGAGAACAGAAATGGCTTTGATACCCTTTACAGCAGCAAGCCCGGTGGAACAGGCCTTCGCAAAATAGACATGCCGGAAGGCGTCTACAGTCTGAGTTGCGCAACCCAAAGCGATGCACTGGCAGTGCAAATCAGCAGCCCGACATCCCCAGCCAGAGTATTCAGTTCGTCACTGACAAGCAACCGGACAAGACTCGTTGCTGACGCCACGCTCGCAGGCATCGACAGCAATCAGTTAGTTGTCCCGGAGGCGATAGACTTTCCGGCTAGAGATGGCATTACCTTGCACGGCTTGCTGTATTTACCCAAAGGCATGTTAAACAACGTGCCATTGGTCGTCGATGTTCACGGCGGCCCTACCGCGCAGGCAAAGCCGTCCTGGCAGCCGCTAACCCAGTATCTGGTTGGCAAAGGCATTGCGGTACTGGATATCAACGTGCGAGGCTCTACCGGATTTGGTAAAACGTACGCCCGGTTGGATAACCAGAAAAAACGTCTGCATAGCGTACGGGATTTGACAGACGCCCTCACCTTTTTGAAAAGCGATCCCCGCATCGATGTCGAAAACAGTGCCGTTATGGGCGGTTCCTACGGCGGTTACATGGTGAATGCCGTGATGGGGCTTTACCCGGATGCCTTTAAAGCTGGCGCTTCATTTGTTGGCGTGTCCGACTGGGTTCGGGCACTGCAGGAAGCGTCCCCCAGTCTGAAAGCCTCCGATCGCATTGAATATGGTGATATTCGCGATCCCAAATGGCAGGCATTTTACGCCGAAAACTCGCCCATCAACACGGTTCACCGTATTCAGGCCCCGATGTTTTTTGAACACGGCGTGAATGATCCTCGTGACCCGGTGACGGAATCAGACAGGATGGTAAAAATACTAAGGGACAAGGGGTTATCTGTTACCTATTTGCGCTTTCCTGACGAAGGTCACAGCGTGAGTAAAATCGAAAACCGTGTTACCTTTTACCGCGCGTTGGCAGAATTTTTAGAACGCCATTTAACTACACAACAATAAAACAATAGGGAACCTGTACCATGAAGCATGTGTTGATGGTTGGCACGCTTACCGCTCTCAGTCTGTTAACAGGCTGTCAGTCCACATCGAATGAGGTCGACGCCTACAAAGGCTTGTCTGTCGCTCAACAAATTGCGAAGAAACACATCATTGTTGACGGCCATATCGATGTGCCTTATCGCGTTCACAACAAGTGGGTTGATGTAACCGAGGCCACTGCCGACGGGGATTTTGATTATCCTCGCGCGGTATCAGGCGGCCTGAACGCGCCGTTTATGTCGATTTACGTTCCGGCCAGTCTGGATAATTCAGACGAGTCCACCCAACTGGCGCATTTGCTAATAGATTCGGTTGAGGCCATCGCATCCCGCGCCCCGGACAAATTTGCCATTGCCACCAGCGTTGCCGATGTGCGTGAACAATTTGCCAAAGGCCTGATTTCGCTGCCGATGGGAATGGAAAACGGCTCACCGATTCAAGGCGACCTGGCCAATCTGGAAGCCTTTTATAATCGAGGCGTGCGTTACATTACACTGGCTCACTCACGCGCCAATCACATCAGCGACTCGTCTTACGATATTCGCCGCAAATGGAAAGGCCTGAGCCCGTTTGGTAAAGAGCTGGTCACAGAAATGAACAACATCGGTATGCTAATTGACATTTCCCACGTTTCAGACGATGCATTTTATCAGGTTATCGAACTCACCAATACGCCGGTTATTGCTTCGCATTCGTCGCTGCGCAGTTTTACGCCAGGCTTTGAGCGCAACATGACAGATGACATGCTGGTTAAGCTGGGTGAAAACGGCGGTGTTGTGATGATCAACTTTGGATCGGGCTTTGTCACCAAAGAAGCCCGCATGTGGAGTGACAATCGCACTAAACAGCGAAATGCCCTAATCAAAGAGTTTGGCGAAGACAGTGAACAGGTAAAAAACTTTGCTGACCAATACAGCAAAGAAAACCCTTACCCCTACTCTACCCTAGCGGATGTACTGGATCACATTGATCATGTCGTAAAGCTAATTGGTATCGACCATGTTGGTATCGGCTCTGACTACGATGGTGTGGGTGATTCTCTCCCTATCGGTCTTAAGGACGTCGCGTCCTATCCGTCGTTAGTGCAGGGCTTACTGGATCGCGGCTATGACGAAGCCAGTATCGCTAAGTTGCTGGGCGAGAACCTGTTGCGTGTGTGGTCCGAAGTAGAAACTTACGCAGCAGCACACTAGTATACTGACTCAACGGCTGGCACAAGTCCCTTGTGCCAGCGAAGTTTATTAACGTATACTATTTTTCAGTCAATAAAATCAGGTTATCCATGCAGCGCATCGTTTTGTATTTTTTGATAGCGGCCATCACATTGCTCCCGCTGGCCGGGCATGCAATGAGTCTGACTGCGCCTGAAATGCAAACGAGCAACATGACACAAGCCGCTCCGGACACAATACATGCTGACATGATGCAGCACCACAGTGCATCGGAAAGTACGCACAGCTGCTGTCCTGAATCAGCTAATAATGCTTTTTCCACCACCGATACAAACTCCGCTCACAATTGCGCCATGCAAAGTGATTGCGACAAGGGCGGTTGTGCCTGCAAACATTTGTGTCAGTCGCCGGTATTTATAGCCGAGTCTCCTCAAATAGACAGCCCGGTGACAATAAGCCACTCATCACTACAATTCTCTGCTCAGCCCTTCAGCGGTCAGCTGAATACACCGTTCCGCCCACCTATAGCCTAAAACCCAAGTCGGTGCGTTCGCTAATTCGAACAGCACATGGCATGTTGCCGTCATTCTGTTGAAGCGAAGCTTTGACGATATCTGTTACTGATATTCCGTTTTGGGTTTTACCATGAAACAAACAATTTGTATTGCCACCGTATGTGGCATGTTACTTAGTCTGATTAGCCCTGGCTCAATGGCTGCACAACCTGCCAGTGAAGCGTTAAACTGGTTGCTGGACAGTGCTGTTGAGCACGATCTGTCGTTGCAACAAAGCAGACAATCCGAACAGGCGCTGAACTCACAACAAGCAGCGGTCAGTCGGCTACCTGACCCGCGTGTTTCCCTGAGTGTGCTCAACGTCCCGACCGATGGTTTAGCACTAAACGAACAGGCCATGACACAGCTAAAAGTCGGCGTGTCGCAGATGTTGCCGCGCGGTGACAGCGTTGCTTTGCAACGTCAGCAAATAGCAACGCAGGCCAGCGCTGAACCCTTGCGCAGACTCAACCGTGAATGGGAACTCAGACGCGATATTCAACTGACCTGGACAGAATGGCTGATAGCGGCGCAGAGTGCCGCTCTAATTCAGGCTCAACAGCAGGTCGTCAGTCAGCTCTCCGATGCCATCGAAAACAGCTATGCTGCATCGTCAGGTCCGTCACAATACGATGTACTGAGTTCAGATGTACTGGCCTTGGCACTGGAAGACAGACTGGATACCGCACTGACCAGCCAACAAACGGCCCAAGCGAAGTTTACTCTGTGGCTACCAGACGCATTGCATCAGCAACTGAGCTACTTAGCGCCAGCAGACACCGACACTCAGTGGTTAACGGCCAAACAGTGGTATGCCCAGCGAGCGATATCCGATGCAGATCGTATTGCACTGCTTCAACAACATCCTTCTGTTCGCCTGAAGAACACCCAAATTGAAACACAGCGAATCAAGCAACAGCAGGTCACAGAAAGTTTTGAGCCTCAATGGGAAGTCAACGCCGGCTATTCATATCGTCAGGACGATACGGCCAACCGCTCCAGAGCGGATTTTGTCTCTGTTGGCGTGAGTGTTGATGTGCCCTTGTTTAGCCGCGCGCATCATCGCCCGGCTATTTCAGCCACCGTTCAACAAGCAGAAAGTATTGAAACCGAAAAGCGCTGGTTAATTCAGCAACAACTCAGTGAAGTCGAACAACTTTATGCCCAGTGGCAGGGCCTGAACCGCCGCTATGCACGCTATCGCGACGCGCTGTTGCCCTTGCAAAAACAGCAGTACGATGCCGCGCTAAACGCCTATACCAGCGCAGATGGCGACTTTCTGGCTGTGTTACAAAGCCATATTGCATTGCTGGACGCACAGCTCAAACAATTATCGATTCAGGGTGAGATGGCCAAACTGGGTATAAAACTCGCCTATTATCTTCCCGCCCAGGCCACGCAGGAGTAATCCCATGACACATCACAATTATTCAGGTTCCGCGAAACCTACCTATCTTATCGCCATGCTCTTTGTCGGCATTGTTCTGGGCCTTGGCGCAGGCTGGTTACTCAACAGCGGTGACGCACCACATGCTGCAATGAGTGAATCATCGGGCGATACCAACGACGGAAACAACATCCTGTATTGGGTCGCTCCCATGGACAGCAGCTATCGACGGGATGGCCCCGGCAAGTCGCCCATGGGAATGGACCTGGTGCCGGTATACGCCAACGATCAATCTGAAGCCCCTGGCACGGTAACCATATCGCCCAATATTGAACAAAGTTTGGGGGTAACAACCGCACCGGCGCAATTTGAGTCCTTATCTGAGTCAGTCGCGGCGCTTGGGGTCATTGGTTTCAATCAGGATAACATTGTTCACGTACACCCACGGGTGAAGGGCTGGGTTGAGTTTCTGAGTGTGACCAACGAAGGGCAGTTGGTCCAAAAAGGGGATGTGCTCTACCGGCTGTACTCCCCGGAATTGGTAAATGCGCAGGAAGAGTACCTGCTTGCGCTTAATCGCAATAATCAAAACCTGATCAAGGCAGCAAAAGACAAACTGATCGCCCTACAGTTACCAGAGAGCACAATTGAATCGGTTACCCGCACGCGTAAAGTCAGTCAACAAGTGGCCTTTACTGCACCGCAATCCGGTATTGTCGCGAAACTGAATATCCGCCCGGGATTCTATGTAGAGCCCGGCACCACCCTGATGGAAATTGCCAGTCTGAACGAAGTATGGCTCACCACCGAAGTGCCGGAAAGACAAGCGGCCGGTATTCGGGCCGGTCAGCACGCGATGATCACACTGGATACCTATCCGGACGATGTTTTTCATGCCATGGTCGACTACGTATACCCGGTAATGAATGCCGCTACCCGTACACTGCAGGTTCGTCTTCGCTTGCCGAATGAGACACAGCAACTCAAGCCGAACATGTTTGCCAATGTGGTGTTTCTGATCAGTGATGACGAGATGGTCCTGACCGTCCCTCGCAACGCCGTGATCCGCACCGCGCAAAACAACCGTGTAGTGCTGGCACTCGGCGACGGCAAGTTTAAGTCGGTTGCGGTAACCCTTGGCAATACCAGTAAAGATCGGGTAGAGATTGTCGATGGCCTGCTCGAAGGCGATGAAGTCGTGACTAACGCCCAGTTTTTACTTGATTCAGAAAGCGCCATCGATTCCGATTTAGCGCGCTTCAGCCATGCCAGTAATGACGAACAGTCGATGTCATCACGAGCCTGGGTAGCAGGAGAAATCAACAGTGTCGATAGCGAAGCGCGCACGGTGAATGCCAGTCACGAGGCTATAGAAGACTGGCAGTGGCCAGCCATGGTAATGGATTTCGCTGTGTCTGAAGATGTCGATATTTCTCAGCTAGGAGCCGGTGTATCACTGCATATGGAAATTGATAAATCCGTATCCGGCCTGCCACAGATTACCGGCATTCACATTATGTCCGGTATGGATCACGACGCAATGAACAATCAAGACAGCAGCGAAGCACCAGAATCGGATGTGCAGTCGGCCACTGTCGATGGCGTGATTAACACGATCAATGTGACCTCCCACGTACTCAACATTTCGCGCGAAGCTATTGAGAAATGGGGCCGCGGCCCTGCCACACTCGACTTCATGGTTGATGAAGCGGTAGCCATGGATACCCTGCAACCAGGCCAGGCAATTTCATTTACGTTTGAGATCCGTGATAGCGATTTCATCATTGTCGATATTACGCCAAAGGCTGGCGCGGTTCACAATGAACACGCGCATCACGAATAGGAGCCAACTGTGATAGCACATATTATTCGTTGGTCCATAGCAAACCGGGTCCTGGTTCTCATCGCAACGCTGATGCTGGCAGCGGCCGGCATGTGGTCGGTAAAGCAAACACCGGTTGATGCGATACCCGACCTGTCTGATGTCCAGGTTATTATTAAGACATCCTATCCGGGTCAGGCTCCGTCGGTGGTTGAACAACAGGTGACCTACCCGTTAACAACCGCCATGCTGTCGGTACCCGGTGCGCACACCGTTCGGGGATTTTCGTTCTTCGGCGACTCCTACGTGTATATCCTGTTTGACGACAGCACCGATATTTACTGGGCGCGTTCGCGCGTGCTGGAGTATCTGTCGCAGGTGGCGCCAACCCTACCGGATACCGCTACGCCTCAGTTGGGGCCCGATGCGACCGGGGTGGGCTGGGTGTATATCTATGCGCTGTCAGACCCAACGGGTCAACACGATATTGCAGACCTGACAACGCTACAGGACTGGTTCCTGAAGTACGAACTTCAAACCGTGCCGGGTGTCGCCGAAGTGGCTACCGTGGGCGGCATGAAAAAGCAATATCAGGTGGTTATCGATCCACTGCGTTTGCAGGCCTACAACCTGCCGCTCAGCAGCATTGAACGCGCCATTACCCGGGGCAATCAGGAAGTTGGCGCATCGGTGGTTGAAATGGCCGAAGCCGAATATATGGTCACGGTTACCGGCTACCTGCAATCCCTCGACGACTTGCAACAGGTTGTATTAGGCGCCACCCCACAGGGCACGCCAGTATTGCTGAGTGACGTGGCAGATATCCGCATCGGACCTGCTGCCAGACGCGGTATTGCAGAGTTAAACGGTGAAGGCGAAACCGTGGGCGGCATCATTGTTATGCGCTACGGCGAAAACGCAGAGAAAACCATCACCGGCGTCAAAGCCGCAATAGAGCGACTGCAAGCAGGATTACCTGATGGCGTAGAGATAACACCAGTTTATGACCGCTCAAACCTGATCACCAAAGCCGTCGACAACCTGTGGAACAAGCTGCTCGAAGAATTAATCATTGTTGCGGTGGTATGCGGACTCTTCCTGTTGCATTTACGCAGTGCGATTGTGGCGCTGGTCACATTACCGCTGGGCATTCTTGCGGCGTTCATCCTCATGCATTTTCAGGGGCTGAATGCCAATATTATGTCGCTGGGCGGCATCGCCATTGCCATTGGCGCGATGACCGATGGTGCCATTGTCATGATAGAAAATTTCCACAAACATCTGGAAGACCCAGCCAATCAGCAGCGTAACCGCTGGGAGCTGGTTGCAGAAGCTGCCGGCGAGGTTGGCCCTGCGCTATTCTTTAGCCTGCTGATTATCACCGTAAGCTTTTTGCCGGTATTTATTCTGGAAGCCCAGGAAGGCCGAATGTTCGCTCCTCTGGCCTACACCAAAACCTATGCCATGGCAGCGGCGGCGGGCTTGGCGATTACCTTAATACCGGTACTCATTGGCTATTTTATTCGCGGCAATATCCTGCCCGAAGCGAAAAACCCGGTAAACCGGGTGGTTCAGGCTGCCTATAAGCCAGCCCTGCATGCTGTACTGAGCTTCCCGAAAACCACCTTGCTTTGCGCGGTTATCATTGGCGTCATTGGCTTTTATCCACTGGGTAAACTGGGCAGTGAGTTTATGCCGCCGCTGGATGAAGGCGACCTGATGTATATGCCAACCACCTATGCCGGGGTATCCATCGGTGAGGCGCGTCAGATATTGCAACAAACCGATAAGCTCATTCGCACGGTTCCCGAGGTTGAAACCGTGTTTGGAAAAGTAGGACGAGCAGAAACTGCCACCGACCCAGCGCCCCTCACCATGATTGAAACCTTTATTCAGTTAAAGCCTCAGTCAGAATGGCGAGAAGGGGTGACCACTGAATCACTCAGAGCGGAATTGGACAAGTTAGTGAAGTTTCCCGGCCTGACCAACGCCTGGGTGATGCCAATAAAAACCCGTATCGATATGCTCGCAACCGGTATCAAAACCCCATTGGGATTAAAGATATCCGGGCCAGATATCGCGGTCATCGAGCAACTGGGTAAAGACGTGGAACGTATTCTCGGCGACTTACCTGGCACGGCGTCTGTTTATGCCGAGCGCGTGGCGGGCGCACGCTATATTACGCTGGATGTGAATCGCTATGCTGCGGCTCGTTATGGCATGAACATCGCTGATGTGCAGCAGGTTATCAGCACCGCCGTCGGCGGGAAAAAAGTCACGACAACTGTTGAAGGTCTGGAACGCTATTCGGTGAATATGCGATACCCTCAGGCTTACCGGAATTCACCGGAGGCCATGGCCGATTTACCGCTGATAACCCCGACGGGCCAACGCATTACCCTGGGTGACGTTGCTGATATCAATATCACACAGGGGCCGCCCGCGCTGAAAAGCGAAAACGCGCGATTAACCGGCTATACGTTTATCGACCTGACCACCAGTGACATTCAGACCTATGTGGCAGACGCTAAATCCGCGCTGGACAGTCAACTAATACTGCCTGCAGGCTACAGTCTGAAATGGGCCGGCCAGTATGAATATATGGAACGGGCCAAGCAGAAACTCACCTATGTATTGCCGCTGACACTGGCAATTATCGTGATCCTGTTATTCATGAGTTTCCGCAATATGGTGGACGTGGCCATTGTGCTGGGCACCTTGCCCCTTGGCCTGATTGGTGGCTTCTGGTTACTATACTGGCTCGACTATCAATTATCCGTCGCCGTTGGCGTAGGCTTTATTGCGCTTGCTGGTGTCACCGTGGAAATTGGTGTGATCATGGTGGTTTACCTCAACGAGTCGTGTAAATCCTTAGCTCGCCAACATCAAACAATAACCACCGCGTTATTGCGTGATGCGGTTGCAGAAGGCGCGCTTAAACGGGTTCGACCGGTACTCATGACCGTTGCAACGGTGATGATTGGCTTGTTGCCTGTCATGATGGGCTCAGGAACGGGCTCTGAAGTAATGAGCCGGATTGCGACGCCCATGGTAGGCGGCATGGCGAGTGCACTGGTGCTTTCCTTGCTGGTGATCCCTGCGTGTTTTTACCTGGTGCAAAAACAACGCATGGCCAGACAGCTCGCTGAGTAACAGCGATAACGCCGCTATGTGCTGAGCATAGCGGCTATATCTGTCTATTCAGAGGTTAACGAAAACTCAACGAATCCGCGCAACGCGCGCATCATGGGAAAGAACTGCGGGTTCACCTGCGGTACCGAACAGGTTTCACTTAAATCGGCACGGTTTTTGTCGAAATTCATTTTTTCAAGCAAGCGGCGATTAACCACCAAATCGGCGTGACATAAGTTATGCGATGCATCTATTACATAGAAGGTATTATTGGCGTCTACTGATGCCAGTAAGTTTTCAACACCTTCGATTGGCGTGGTCTGGTCAGCTTCAGAATGGGCAATGAATACCGGTACAGTAATGGTTGCCCCCTGCTCCAGTTGTTCGCGTATTTCACGAATCAGCGACATCAGTTCCAACCCGGCAAAACTGGCCACTTTCGGGTACTTTTGTGGGTTTGGTCCATCGGTTTTGTAATCGCCATCGAGCATTTTAGCCAGCCAACGCATTCCCCAGATTTTTGATAAAGACTCGACATTACCGTTCAGCGCCAGTGCACCGGAAAACAGCATTAAGCCTTTTACGTTATCCGGGTGTTTGAGCGTGTAGTCCACTGAAAGTGCGCCGCCTGTAGAGAATCCGCCCACAACCACTTTACCCGAACTACTCGCCCCAAGTGCCAGCGTAATCACTTCATCAACGTGAGCTTGCCAGCGCTCTGCTAACTGGTCATCTTCCATATCCGCATCGGCGTCTTTCAAACCGTGTCCTGGCAGTAACGGCGCAATGACCGTATACCCCAGGCTGTAGAGCTCATCGGCGATTGCCGAAACAAAAAAGGGTGAATCACTTAAACCATGCACCAACACCGCAACCGGTCTGTCTGTATCAGACTGCATCAGGATAAACGGCGCATTGCCTTCGCCACGTAACGAATCAGCGCATACGGCAAACCGGTTAGGCGTTGATTCCATACACTTTCTGACCTCGCCCAAGGACTTCGCGTACAAGTCCTGAAAACCGTTAGTCAGCTCAAAATACGACTGCGCAAAGGCCGATGGACTAAGTGCAGCGGCACCAAATAGCAAGGCACTGCACATGGCAGTAAAAGACTTACGTGTTAACAAAATAAACTCCAAAGACTAGGGCGTGTTGACCTTTGCTGTACGACTTTTGGTCTATATGAAAGCATTTTAATCGCGAAACAGCCCTGCAGGCATAGTTGTTCTACGTCAAAGGGCTGTGACAAAGAGTAAAATGCTTTCATGACGACCCCTTCGGGCAGCGCCCGGTAACCGGCCAGTGTGCGCCATTTATACTGCGTTGACTGTTTTTGATTTAGGCCCACTAGACCTGCAAACAGTCGCCTTGCCTAAATGGCGCACAAACTGCTGCAAAAGTGCACAGCAAAGATCAACACGCCCTAGGTTGCCGCATACTATGGCGAGCTTGCCCGTCAAATGCAACTGCTCAGTGTGTCGAAGACTGCAACCGATACATCAACACCGCAGCGCGCTTTGCCTGAGATGGCAGTGACTGTATGACCGCTGATTCGTTCACGGTATGCCCCGCCGAACCACTCATGCCCAGTCCATCCAATGCCATATCAACATACTCCGCGGTAAAAGACACATCTGCGGCCCCGGCATTAAGCGGGTTAACCGCTGTCACCGGACCCTGTCCCAGATCAGCACTCACCGTACTGTATATTTCGAGTAACTGGCGGTTTCCCGCTTTCGGTGCCATTGGTGGATACCCTTCACCAAACTCAATGGTGGCTGACGTTTTCGGCAAGTTTTGCGCGACCAGCGCCTGCATTTTGCGCTGTACCCGAGTCAGTTGCTCCTGGGAAATAGCCCGAATATCGCCTGTGACGATAGCGTGCTCTGCTACTACATTGTTCTTGCCGAATGCCGTACCACTGTTATTGGTTCGATCATGACTCACCTCAGTGCCTCCCATAATTCTTCCAGGGTTAAATGTAAGTAATTGCTCACTTCTCAATTCTTCATAGAAACGGGTGAGAATACGTGAAGCCTCGTAAATAGCACCAGCGCCGACATTGGGTTTAAATACCTGAGACGAATGCGAAGGCGTACCTTTTACTGTCAGTGTCCAGTCCACCGAACCACGGCGGGACGTGTTTGCCGTTTTCGGATTGCCGTCACCATTCTCAAAACCAAGCGCGACATCTGCCCATTTTGCCGCCTCAATAAGCGCTAGCTTGGACAGCGATAATGGTCGACCGCTTAGCTCTTCATCCCCCGTAATGACTACCTGAATATTCATCGATTTCAATGCGCCAATTTTCTGCAACGCACGCAGCGCCTCCAACATAATAATGTTGCCGCCTTTCATATCGGCCACACCCGGACCTTTAATGGTTTTATCATCAACATAGGCCATCTTTTGAAAGGGACTTTCCGGTTCAAACACTGTATCCAGATGACCTATCAGCAGTATATTCGGCCCCTGCCCGCCTTCGTGTTTTGCAATCAAATGACCGGCACGATTAAACCCTTTACCGTCTTCAAACCAGACCTTAAATCCCAGTGTTTCAAACTCCGGAGCCAGCAGATCAGCGACTTTTTTCACCCCGGCAAAGTTCATCGTACCGCTATTTATGTTGACGCTTTTTTCCAGTAGTGCCATGGCGTTAGGCATATTACTATCGACAGCCTCAGCCACGGCCTTCTCATCTGCGTTTAACGCGGCTGTGGCACACGTGGATAACGCCAAACCTAAAGCGCAGCTAACCGCGCGTAATGTGATTTTCATTGTGGATTCCCCGGTGTAATTATGTTCTTTTGCTTACTATGACAAAGTTAAATCGTATTAACGAGAGGCAGGACGATGAATACCACGATAAAGCAGATTGTAGGCTCGCTCCCTGTCACGCACACATCTGAACAACAACGATATTTTGACTTCCTCGGGCGACACGCCATACTAAGGCCTGTTAATCCAAACCTCACAAACAACTCTAATCACCGGTCAGCCAAAGGATCCGCTATGTCTAAGAAAGTCTATTGCTGCGCACAATTTTTACCTAAACCAGGCCAGGAAAACGCCCTGTTTGAAGTACTGCAAAGCCTGGAGCCCAATACCGTCAGAGAAGATGGCTGTATTCAGTACATTGTGACACGACATGTCACCAGTCCGTTTGCGGAAGGCAAGAGCTTTCCGATCATGTTCAATGAAATCTGGGCCGATATGGCGAGTTTCGAAGCGCATTGCCAGCGTAAGGAAATTGCTGACTTTTTTGCCAAATATTGTCAGGCGGACGACGGACTGGCTGAAGATTGGAACGTGTGTATTTACACCGATGAGCCGGCGGGATACGACGCCCCTCAGTTATAATTCTTGTAGAAAACCGCTCGTCATACTTATCACAAACGATAACGAGCGGTTCGTTTTATTTAGGCTTGTTCTGCGAAGTACGCTTCAAGGTCATCGCTGCCGCCAATGTGTTTACCACCGATAAACACCTGAGGTACCGTTGTTCTTCCGCTGATCGCTTTGAGTGAAGTCAGTGAAGCACCCTGCCCCATCACAATTTCCTCATAACGATAGCCATGATGCTGCAACAAGGCTTTTGCTTTTGCACAATAAGGGCATCCAGGTTTGGTAAGCAGTGATACCGACTCCTGTTTTACCGCGTTAGGTGCAATGTAACTTAACATGGTGTCAGCGTCTGACACTTCAAAGGGGTCGCCTGGTTTGTTGGGCTCGATAAACATTTTATCAATCACGCCATCTTTCACCAGCATGGCATAACGCCAGCTGCGTTTGCCAAAGCCCAAATCCGCTTTGTCGACCAGCATACCCATGCCGTCAGTAAACTCGCCGTTTCCATCCGGTATCAGAGAAATGTTGTCTGATTCCTGATCCGCCGCCCAGGCATTCATTACAAAGGTATCATTCACAGACACACAGACAATTTCGTCCACGCCATTTTGCTTGAACACATCTGCCAGCTCGTTGTACCGCGGTAAATGTGTTGAAGAACATGTTGGTGTAAACGCGCCGGGCAGTGAGAAGACCACAACGGTCTTTCCGCTAAAAATATCGTCGGTGGTACGGTTAATCCATTGCTCACCATCGCGAATCGCAAAGGTTACGTTAGGTACTTTTTGTCCTTCTCGCGAGGGCATATCTACTGGGTGTGTCATAGTCATCTCCTTAATTGATGAACCTAGTATAGCCTTCTCATCACAGTATGGAAGTCAAGTAATCCTATCCTTTTAATCTATTTATTAGATGAATAATTTTTTCTTAATCAACTCTTTTGGGTATTAAGAACTATCCCCGTTTATGGTTTGTAATGCCCCAATCCCATGGCGCAACCACTGTGCATTGTTTAAGCTATGTCGCGTAAGGTGCAGATTCTGTTTTGCATACTTACAGAAAGTTTGAAAAAGGCAAAGCGCAGCGAAAGCGCGTGACGCAAAGCCTCCGGTCTTCATCTATTGATATGATAGCGGGGCTACCGAACACAAAGGTCTTTCCGGTTCCCCCTAAAAACCGCCTGACCTATTACGATGTTCACTTTTTCATTGTGTAATGACTATTACAGCGAGTTTCGTACAGGAACAGCGAGACTCCAATGAGGATTGAACTTATGATGATTTTAGTCGGTGGCGAAAAAGGCGGCAGTGGCAAAAGCTGCCTCGCCCAAAATATCGCTGTGTACTTGCGTTGTGAAAAGAAAGCCAGTGTGTTGATGGTGGATTGCGATCCCCAACGAACGACTTCGGACTGGGCTCAGGAACGCAGTAGTAATAATGAATTACCCAACATTACCTGTATACAACTTTACGGTAAAATTCGAAACGAGTTACTGAGTCTTAAAGAACGCTATGACTTTGTTGTCATCGATTGTGGCGGTCAGGATAACCTGGCTTTACGCTCCTCTATGGCAGTAGCCGACCACATACTGATTCCGCTTCGACCAAAACGTCGCGACTTAAAAACAGTGCCGCACATGGAAGACATTTTGTCGACCTGTAAAATGGTTAACCCCAGAATGAACGCCGCCTTTGTGGTCACACAATGCCCCTCTCTGCCAAGCCTTGCGTCAAGAATCCTTGAAGCAAAAGAAGTATGTCGTTCTTTTGAAGTGCCTGTACTGAACTCGGTGACATTCAGCCGTAATATGTACGATGACTCAGAAGAGTCGGGCCGCTCGGTGCTGGAAAGCGAGCCAACTGGCAAAGCCGCAATTGAAATCAGAAGCATCATTGAAGAGCTACTGGCCCGTAGAAAGGGGGAGCAGAATGAGCCTACTCAATCTGTCGCGTACCACGCCGCGAGCTAACTGTATTAATGATGAGACCATTACTGCCGATACATTTATTGAAGACGCAGTGAGTTACGCACTGGGCCATTCAACTAAGGCGGCGAATGAAACTCATGTACTTTCGCCAGAAAATGTTGGAGATAATGATGCGTCACATCACCCCATGAGACGCGCTACGTTTACACTTACAGAAGAATGTATTTCCCAATTACAGGAAATTTCTGACCAAAGTGGCGTAGCCAAGTCCAGGTTAATCAGGCTATGGATAGCCCATTTTGCGCACACAAGGAGTGATTGGTAATGTTGCATTCACCAGCAACAACTGGTTAAATTTCAACCAACATAAATGGTCAGCATGACCTATACTAAAGTATAAACAAAGAAAAAAGCGCAGATGTATGTAGTAGCGGTTTTAGCGACAATTTTAAGCGGTGTAAAAGGCATTTATGATAACCCGTGGCAGTTTTTTTCTGCTAATGCTGTGTGTGTCCGTGCTGGCAAACGGACACCCTCTGCGACATATTTCTCTGGACAACGAGCATCATGGAGACCAGTCTACTAACGTACAGATGCTGATAGCCCAGGGCAATATCCAGCAAGCTGAACAGCAACTGGTAGACTCTCTGGCGCTTGCTCGCGCAGACAACGATAATGAATCTGTTGCGCTGGGCGTGCATGCGCTCGGCCATTTATCGTTGCTCAGAAATCTTTATCCATTGGCGCTGACCCAATTCCAAAATAGCCTGAATTATTTTAAAAGCTCTGACAAACCACTGGCTATCGCCGATTTGTATACTGATATAGGGCGAACTTACCGGGTTATGGGTCTGTATCAATCAGCACTTGGTTATTTTAACCTGGCAAAAGAGATCTACCACCAACAAAACCGTACAGATGGCATTGCTTTACAGCAATTAGAAATCGGCATTTCATTACGCCAATTAGGGCAATTTGAAAGCGCACTAAGCCAGTTAGAGCGTGCACTGCCCTTGTTACGGGAAAGCAATGATAATGCTGCCAGCGCACTGGCACTGATGAACATTGCCCGGGTATATAGCGATGTTGGCAAAAACGATGAAGCCCTGATTTATCTCAAGGATGCGGAGCAACTCATCCACACGCTGTCTATGTCATTGTTGAGTGCTGAACTCGCCTTTCACCTGGGTAAAGTGTATGCCAAGGAATTACATTTTGATTTTGCTCTGCGTTATCTCAGAGCAAGCATAGACGGATATTCCCGGCTAGGCGCCCTGTGTGACAAAGGTAAAGCCGCAGCCAGCTATGGCGATGTACTGATTGCCCGTCAACAATACCAGGAAGGCCGTCAACTATTGCTGGACGAGCTTACCAACGCGACGACGAACAACTGCACAACGTTGCTTACCGATATTCACCTGGCTCTGGCAAACGGGTACCTTATTGATGACAAAGAAAAGTCTCAACAACATATTGAGTTGGGGCTGGAACAAGCCATTGACCGTGAAGAGCTTTACACGCAATCCCAGTTTCAGGCTGTGAGAGTCCGGATGTATGTGCAGCAGCAGGACTATCAATCTGCGTTTGAAGCGCTCCAGCGTCAACGTAATCTGGAATCGGAAAGCCTTGACCAGCGACGATCGCTAGCGCTGCTTTATCTTCAATCTCAAATCGATGTTGAACGCCAGGCTCAGGCACTTACTCTACTAAGCAAAAACCAGGCTATTGAGCTTGCCAGAGCGGAACAACAACAGCTCCGCACCAAGATGCTGTACGGCTCATTATTAGCTTCACTTTTATTTGTGTTTTTATTTTGGAGCCGGGTAAATCAAAAACAACGCTCCAGCTTACTGAAACGTGAAGTAAAACGGCGTACACAGGAACTTGAAATTAAGAATACTGAGCTGGAAAGCGCTTATCAGGCGTTAGAACGCGCCAGTTTATTGGATCCGCTTACGGGATTATATAACCGCCAGTACCTCAACAACCAGTTACCTCAGGAAATACATCGGGCACAACAGTCCTATTTACTGAATCAGCCTACCGGTAAAGATGCCGCTAATGCCGATTTAGTGTGTTTTTTACTGGATATCGACAACTTCAAACACATTAACGATACCTATGGACACCTTGCCGGTGACCGCATTCTGATGCAACTGAGTAAACTTTTACGTTCAGTATTTCGACCTTCAGATATGTTAATACGCTGGGGAGGAGAGGAGTTTCTTGCCGTATGCCGTAATACCAGCCGGCTGGAAGCGGTAACACTTGCTACACGTTTACATCAGTCACTCCACGAGGAAGCGTTTTCTTTAAGTGATAGTACAAGATTAAACATTACCTGCTCCATTGGCTTTTGCGTTTTGCCCTTGTATCCCAATGAACCTAAACGGCTTGAGTGGCCTGATTATTTTTCAATTCTGGATGACTGCCTGTATGCGGCGAAGAGTTCAGGAAAGGATTGTTGGATTGGGTTGTTAGGTGAAAAGTCACAATCCCAACATCAGTCACATCAGCCCTCTCCCCTGGAGGAGAAGTACAATTTACCACCGACACGCATTCAAACATCGTTGAATCACCTCTCGGCAGTAAATTGGAATTGTGCAGAATAGGCGTTACACGCCGGTTTTTAAATCTTCCAGATGATATTTGTCGATCAATGAATACAACGTTGGACGGGTCACCCCAAGCAACTCTGCTGTTTTCGACATATTTTTGTCTGCGCGTTGATAAGCTTTGCGAATCGCACGGCTTTCTGCCTGCTCGCGGACTTCGCGCAAGTTCAGGGTATCACTCTCGAAATCTTCGGTAGGCTCTCGCAACCCAAGATCATCCGCCTGAACTACCGTGCTTTCAGCCATAATCACGGCCGACTTGAGCTTATTCTGCAGTTCACGAATGTTACCTGGCCATTTATGAGCTAACAGCGCTTTAATTGCACCATCACTGAAGCTTTTGGCCTTGGCGTTAAACTCTTCGCGATACTGGTTCAAAAACGTTCTGGCAAGCAGCACGATGTCTTGCTCACGATCTCGCAGTGGAGGAATATTAATAGGGATCTCCCCTATCCGGTAAAATAAATCTTCCCGGAAACTCTCTTCTGCCACCATGGTTTGCAAATCGCGGTGCGTTGCACAAATAACCCGAATATCAACAGGAATTTCATTACGCCCGCCGACCCGCTCTATGACTCGTTCCTGCAGGAAGCGCAGCATTTTAGCCTGCAAACCAATTGGCATATCGCCAATCTCGTCCAGAAACAATGTCCCCCCCTGAGCCGTTTCAATCTTACCCATGGTAGTTTTATTGGCCCCGGTAAATGCGCCTTTTTCGTACCCAAACAATTCACTTTCCAGCAGGTTTTCCGGAATAGAGGCACAGTTAATGGCGACAAACGGTTTGTCCTTACGAGGACTGTGTTCGTGAATGCTGCGGGCAAACACTTCTTTACCCGTACCACTTTCACCCAGCAGAAGCGTACTAATGTCAGTACCAGCGATCTTTTCTGCTTTACGCATCACCATCTGAATCGCTTCGCTATTTCCAATAATACGGCCCATAGAAGGACGCGTTTTGGCCAGAATGCGATTTTCATCCTCGAGCTTGGAAAGGTTCAGCGCACGATTCACTAACAATTTAATCGTGTCTGAATCAATGGGCTTCTGATAAAAGTCGTATGCGCCCAGATCGATTGCTCTTAATGCATTTTCTTTATCATTGTTGCCTGTTACCACAATCACTTTTGTTCTGGGTGATAAAGCAAGGATTTCTTCGAGGGTTTTTAGCCCTTCCGAGGCGTTTGCGGGATCCGGAGGAAGGCCCAAATCCAACGTAACAACGCTTGGTTCAAAGCGGCGAAGTTGCGCAATGGCAGACTGTCTGTCGTCTGCAAATACCACGTTATAATCGGTTAAGCTCCATTTTAACTGTTTCTGAATACCTAAATCATCATCAACTACCAGAATGGTGTCAGCCATGTTCATTTTTCCATTTCGTTCCGACCACGAGGGTATTTATTCGATGGGGAAGCCCAGTGTAAAGCAGGTTCCCATTCCCGGTTGGCTCTGCACCTGCAGATAGCCCCCTATGGATTCCATATATGTTTTTGCATCGTAAGCACCAATGCCCATACCAGCGTTGCCTTTGGTAGTGTCAAACGGTTTGAACAAACGAGTTTTAATGAATTCCTCGTCCATACCACAACCGTTATCTTCAATGAAAATTTGCTGGTATCCACGCTCGGCATCAAGCACGATTGTGATGTCAATCTGCCCGTCATCTGGTGTGGCTTGTTGTGCATTACTTATTAGATGATACATGACATTAGCGAATTTTTCCTGATCCACTACAACACTTGTCTCATCCTTTAGTTGCATATCAGGCAAAGGTTTGAGTGATTGGCAACGCTGCGCAATCACCTGCGTTATCAGTTCTGATAACGTGTGAGTTGCATCAATACCGGCTTCTTCTACCTGTTTTTCGGTTAACTGACGCAACATACGATCCATACGCGCTTTCGTATGATGCAACGTTTCGAAGGTATCTTCAATAAATTCAGGATTATCTTTGTGCTGGGCGGCATTGCACAAAATCAGATCAATCTGGGCTAATACGTTTTTCAAATCGTGCAGGACAAACGCCGCCATGCGATTAAATGCTGCAAACTGGGCATTTTCAGCCAATGACTGTGCAGCCTCATGAAAGTAAATAAAGTTCGCTATTTGATTGGTAACGGCATTCAGGTAGTCCCGCACTTCCCAATTCAACGATACTTTGGGGCGGTCGACGGCATTGAGTAACGCTAGCCCCCACATTTTTCCTTCGCGAATGAAAGGTAAAACCAACTGAAGTTCGGTATTCTCCAGCACTTTTGGCGGAATGCTCAGCCCGTCATAGTCAAAAGGCTTGCTTCGAAATTCTTCCAGATCCACCATCCAACCCGTGCGTTCGCAGTAATCCCACAACGAATTCAGCGCTGGCTCTGCCTGTTCCAACGACAAGAAATACTGATTGCTCACCAGTGTAAAACGCCCGCCTTGTTTTTTAACCAGCGCACCACTGTCGTAGTTGACCGCACCCATTACACCATCCAAGGCAACCTGATAAACACTGGGTAATGATTGATCGGTATTCGACAGTACGTTGGTGAGTTTTACCCACTCCTCGCGGTAATCGAATTGATTGGCGAAAAAGTGCTTGGTAATAAAAATTTTAATTCGGGTGCGGAAGTTATTCGATAAGAACAGGGTTGCCAGCATCACCAGAGACAATGCAATCAGTACGATCTGAACAGTACTACCCCAACTCCAGCCCAAGTAGTTAATAACGTAGCCTAGCGCAGCCATGACAAATAAATAGATGCCAGCCACCAAGAGCAAGCTACTGTGTAATACCACATCCCTGGAGATAAAAATATTTACGCCCCAGTGTTTGATTCGGCGGGTTGCAATGACCAAAAACGGCAGCATGAGTAAGTAAATATAACCGCGGGCCGCAATAAAGCCGGGTTCAACCTGAGCAATCATGGTGGCGTTGGCATACGACACAAACTCGAATAAATTTGTTGCCCCTAAATAAAAGGCCAGCGGCTTGTAAGCCCATTGTTCGTCGCCGACCTGCCGGTACAACACTTCAAGTAAGATCAGGACTTCTAGTGCGATAAGGGTTTGAAGCAGAAAGTGCCAGGTGATATCTGTTCGCACTACCCAGGGCAATACCAACGCGAATAAAGGAACGGACAGCGCCATAAGCGTGGCAGGCTGGCGTAATACCTGCCAGATATTCTGAAAATCCGGCTTCAGGCAACCTGCAATAAACAGCAGCCAAATCGACTGTTTGACACTGTCTGCCTGCAGGAGATGAATCACATCGAATGGCCCACTGAGCACACTGACGAAGCTCAGTGACCATATCATGGTGATAAGCGTAGCAAGGCTCAGCAAATATTTTGCCAGCCCGGGCTTTCTTACCGTGAATAACAACAACAGCAACACAAGGTAGCCTGCTGCGTTTAGCCCGTATCCTATATCAGCAATCATCTGTCACCACTCGATGCCTGTCCCTGTAATCGACAGCTAAAAGTTAAATCAACGTTTTTTTATCACCAGGCTGCCAATGGAATAGCCGGCACCAAATGAGCAAATCACACCCACGTCACCGGATTGCAGGTCCTGATGATGCAGCGCAAAAGCAATCACCGACCCCGCAGAAGCGGTATTGGCGTATTCATCCAGTACGATTGGCGCTTCTTCCTGTGTTGCTTCTCTTCCTAATAAACGCTTACAAATCAGCGTATTCATATTGATGTTGGCTTGATGCAACCACCAACGGGTCACGTTTTCAGGCTGATATCCGTGCGCCTCAAGGTGCGCGCCAATGTGATCGGCTGCCATTGGGCACACTTCTTTAAATACTTTTCGCCCGGCCTGATGGAACAACTTGTCCGGACCGAATGGGTCGGCGTCATTGGCCCGGCTAATATAACCGAAGTTAGAACGGATATTATTCGAAAACACCGTTTTAGCCTTGGTGCTTAAAATATCAAAAGCCCGCTCTGTCGATACGGTCTCTGTTGACTCCAGCACGGTGGCTGTCGCAACATCGCCAAAAATAAAATGACTATCGCGATCGGTATAATTGATTTGTGGTGACACCAACTCCGGGTTAATCACTAACACACATTTGGCATTTCCGGATGCAATCATTTCCCACGCCCGGTGCATACCGAAGGTGGCCGCTGAACAGGCCACCAGCATATCAAATCCAAAACCGTCTATGCCCAGTGCTTCCTGAACTTCAATAGCAATCGCCGGGTACGCCCGTTGGGTATATGCACAAGATACAATAACAGCGTCTACGTCTGCGGCCGTTTTATTGGCATCAGCAAGGGCGAGTTTGGCAGCCTCTATGGCGATTTCAGCCTGGTTAGACATCTCGTCTTCGGCCCGTTCAGGGATCGCAGGGCGCATACGGTTAACGTCAAGCGCGCCTTCTTTACAGTATATGTAGCGACTCTTTATCCCGGATGCTTTTTCGATAAATTCAGCGCTGGAGTGCGGCTTTGCAGCAACCGCACCGGAGGCAATCTCAGCGTCGTGCTCTGCATTGTACGCATCAGCCCAAGCATTATAACTTTCAACTAACTCTTCATTGGTGATTTTATTGGGCGGTGTCCACAGGCCAACACCACTTAACACTACGGATGAATTCATATTATTTTTCTGTCTCAATTCAGTCTCGCACTACATACGCAATAAACCATGCAGCGCTGTTAGATTCGCTTAAGCTTATACTTTTGACACAGAAAAGTCATGATCTGGTATCGATGTTTAACAGATGTGTCGCTAAATTGACCGCTCGGTTTATGCTATTCGGGCTAAGCGCGTTTTGCCTGATTACGAGCTTCACTAAAAATAAGCTTCTGCCTGTGTTGTTGTTCGCGTTCAAGAATCGTCGTGTTGTTGTATCGGCGAATACGCTTCATACAGACATCCCCTGATGCAGGGGTGTAATAAATTTTGCGCGCATAGTCCTGACACAAATCCTGCCCGACAACAGGGATGCCTGTTTTCGCCAGAAAACCCTCCACAAACGCCGCATTGGTCTGGCCAACGTCACATTTATTAAAGCCGTTTAGCACTTTTCCGCCACCAAACACTTTTGCTTCCAAGCGGTCTCTGCGTCCCCCCAACCGCTCTAGTTCTTCTATCAGTATTGTCATAGCGTGCAGACCGTATTTGGTTGCTGCACTCCGCCCACGAGCATCTGCCCGGGTTGCTTCGGGGAGCATAAAATGATTCATCCCGCCCACTTTCGCAATAGGATCACGAATGCAGGCTGCCACACAGGAACCAAGGACGGTTACAATCAGTTTGTCTGCACTGGTCGCAAAATATTGCCCGGGTAGTAATTTAACGGCATCGCGATTAAAGCGGGTGTCAAAGTACGAAATCGGTGATTCATCAAACTCGCCAAACTGGTCATGCATGATGTCATTTCACAGGACGATAGAGGGTTTTCCCCATCGGACGTACAAGGTTTGACTGTAAATTAAAATTCTCAGAGTGCCCGGCTACATACATACCTTCTGCAGGTAACAGATCGACCATCCGCGCAAGCAACCTGAGTTGAGTCTCTTTATCAAAATAAATCATCACATTGCGGCAAAAAATTACATTGACCTCTTGCTTAAATCCCCAGTCTGGCTGGTGCAGGTTGATTTGCTTAAAGGTGATCATATTTTTTAGTTCGTCAACCACCCTTACCTTACCGCTATTCTGGCCGGTACCTCTGTGGAAAAACTGTTGCTTGCGACAGGTGTCCAGCTTTTCTATGCTTTTTGCAGCATAGACACCACGTTTCGCAGTCGCCAATACATTGCTGTCTATGTCTGATGCGATGATCCTGACCGGTGGCTTGTAGGTGCCATACACTTCGGCCACTACCATCGCGATAGAATAAGGCTCTTCCCCTGTACTGCTGGCCGCACACCAGATGGTGTGCGTGTCAGGGTGTTCATGTAAATAACGCGCCAGTGCGTCAAAGTGATGTGGCTCCCTGAAGAACGACGTCAAATTAGTCGTAAGTGCGTTGATGAACTGCTCTTGCTCTACCGATGACGCTTCAACTACAGCCAGATATTTGCTGAAACTGTCGATATTTAATGCTCTTAACCGTCTGGCCAACCGACTGTACACCATGCCATCTTTTGAATCTGCAAGGCGGATGCCCGCCATGCTCATCAACGTCTTACGCACTTTTTCAAAATCGTGGCGGTGAAACACAAACTCTCGTTCAACCGCCGGAGAGACGACCGCATTCATTAGAACATCTCCCACTCATCGTCCATAGCCTGTGCAGGTTTCAGGGCCTTCTTAGTGGCGGGAATCGGCGGGTGAGCATAACCATTCACAGCTGGCTTAGCCATTGATATCGTTGGTTTTCTGGTTAACGATGGCACGGTAATGGGAGCCTTCGACGACACACTATTGTCCAATCTGAAGGTTGTCACACGGTCAGACAGCTGACCGGCCTGATGTCGCAGGCTTTCTGCAGCGGCGGCGGCTTCTTCCACCAATGCCGCATTTTGCTGCGTCATTTCGTCCATCTGCACGACGGCTTTGCTGACTTCATCAATGCCTGACGCTTGTTCAACCGACGCCGCTGCAATTTCTGACATAATGTCATTCACGCGCTTAATCGCAGTGACCACATCGTCCATGGTCTTACCTGACCGATTCACCAAATCATTACCTGTTGTGATTTTGGTGACCGAGTCAGAAATCAGCTCTTTGATGTCTTTAGCGGCCTCTGCCGAGCGCTGTGCCAATGTTCGGACTTCGCTGGCCACAACCGCAAATCCGCGACCTTGTTCACCCGCGCGCGCGGCTTCCACGGCGGCATTCAATGCCAGAATGTTGGTTTGGAACGCAATGCCGTCAATAACACCGATAATGTCTGAAATCCGCTGAGCTGACGCATTGATGGCAGACATCGTATCCACGACCTGCTTAATCATGTCTCCGCCTTCGGCTGCGACTGTACATGCCTGTGACGCCAGATTGTTAGCTTGTTCTGCGTTTTCTGCGTTCAGTTTTACCGTACCGTTCAGCTCTTCCATGCTGGACGAAGTCTCTTCAAGACTCGATGCCTGCTGTTCGGTACGCGACGATAAATCTGCATTACCCGTCGCAATTTCAGATGATGCAGTGTTAATGGTTTCTACGGCTTCGTTAATTTCACCAATGGTGTTCCGCATATTGTGAATAAACTGGTTAATCGCTTCGCCCAGTACCTTGAAGTCACCTTCGAACTCATGCTCAATACCGCAGGTCAGGTCACCGTCAGCCAGCTTGGTCATGACATCCCTGACATCTGATATGGTCGTGCGCATGTCACGAATGAATTGGTCAGTTGCAATACCCAGTTCCTTGAACTCGCCTTCGAACTCCTGCTCAATCTTGCAGTTCAGGTCGCCCTTGGCCAACTGGGTCATAATATGCTTTATTTCATTCACTGCCTTGGTTCTGGCTGTAACATCGGTAGCAAATTTAACCACGCGGAACGGTTTGCCGTTTTGATCGAGGATAGGGTTATAAGTCGCCTGAATCCAGATTTCCCGGCCGCCTTTGGCAATGCGCTTAAACTCACCTGACGCATAAGTACCTTTGTTAAGGCTTTCCCAGAAGGCTTTGTATTCCGCACTAGTCTTATACTCATTAGCCACAAACATACTGTGGTGCTTGCCCTTAATTTCGTCGAGGCTATAACCAAGTGCTGCCAGGAAATTGTCGTTGGCATTAATGATCGTGCCATCGAGTTCAAACTCAATGACAGCCTGAGACTTGCCAATGGCATCCAGTTGACCTTCAAAATACGCATTTTTGCGTTTTTCTGCCGTAATGTCGGTAGCAAATTTCACGACTTTGAAGACCTTGCCTTCCATATCAAGGATGGGGTTATAGGAAGCCTGAATCCAGATCTCCTCGCCGCTGCGTGTGATACGCTTAAATTCCCCGGCAACGAATTTACCCTGCGCCAGCGATGACCAGAATGACTTGTAATCCGCACTGTTCTGAGTCGCAACATCCACAAACATGCGGTGATGCTGGCCTTTAATTTCTTCCTGCGTGTAACCCACAGCGTCGAGGAAGTTTTGATTTGCTTCGAGAATCGTACCGTCTGGTTTAAACGCAATTACAGCCTGGGACTTCCCGATAGCATCAATCTGCCCTGAAAAATCAGCAGCCTGGTATTTTTCCGCAGTCACGTCAGAGGCGTATTTGACCACTTTGAATGGCTTACCTTCCAGATCCATGATGGGGTTGTAACTGGCCTGGATCCAGATGTCTTTTCCGCCTTTACCCACTCGCTGAAACTCACCGCTATAGAACTGGCCGGCTTTAAGAGATTGCCAAAACGCTTTGTACTCATCAGAAGCTGCATAGCCGGCTTTAACAAACATGCTGTGATGCTTACCCTGAATTTCATCCAGCGCGTAACCTAAGGTTGTCAAAAAGTTTTCATTGGCATCCAGAATATTGCCGTTAAGGTCAAATTCAATAATTGCCTGGGACTTGCTGATTGCAGAAATTTGACCGTTATAATTAGCGTTGATCAGTTTGTCCTGAGTGACGTCCGTAGCAAATTTTACAACCCGAATTACCGCGCCGTTGTCGTCGAATATGGGATTGTATGAGGCCTGAATCCAGAATGGCTTCCCTTGTTTGTTGAAGCGCTTGAATTCGCCCGCTTGTGCACTACCTGACTTCAACCTCTGCCAAAAATCGGCGTACTCGTTCGAATTTGCATAACCTGAATCGACAAACATACGATGATGTTTGCCTTGAATGTCTTCCAGCGTATAACCCGTTACCTGAAGAAAGTTTGCGTTTGCCGTGTCGATTGTGCCATCCGGCAAAAACTCAATCACCGCTTGCGAGCTATCGATAGCATTTAACTTACCTTGCGCGGCTTTTGCCGGGGCTGTATCTGCCCATTCAAGAATATAGCCTTCTGACGCACCCGTTGCGTCTTGTAAAGCCGTCACCGTCAGCTGCAATGCCACGCTTCCCACTTTGAGCGTTTCACCGCTGTTGTGATGAGCCAACCTCATGAGCAACCCCTGCCCCAAAGAGTCACAGTGCTGTCCCGGCACCAGTGTTAGTCCGCTGGTACTTAAGAGTTGAAAACAGGCCTGGTTGGCATACGTAATGATGCCCCGATTATCCACCATCATGATACTGGCAGCACTGTTATCCAGTGCTTTTTGCTGCATAACCGACAACTTTTGCGCGGCTTTTAATGCGTCTTGGTTAAATAAACTTAATACACCCATGATTTCACTCCATCACTCTGTGACCCTGCTGATGTACTGACACCAACAAGCAATTTTTTAATTAGCCGGCGATCGCGGCAGTATGGCTGTTGTCAACGAGCGCTAACGCATCGCTGGTGATCAGCTTTTCGATATTGACTAAAATAACCATTGAATCGTCGACATCTGCCAACCCCAGTAAATACTGACTGTCAAATGCCACACCAAAATCAGGTGGCGGCAACACGTCCGCTTCCGTTAACCGAACGACGTCGGATACACCATCCACAACAACTCCGACAATCCGGTCGTAAACGTGTAACATGATGACGATGGTGAACTCGTTGTAGGTTGGCTCACCCACTTCAAATTTAATGCGCAAGTCAACGATCGGGACAATGTCGCCCCGTAAATTCAACACACCTTTAATAAACGACGGCGCTTTTGCGATTTTGGTTGTCGCCTCGTAACCCCGAATTTCTTTAACCGTGGTAATATCAATCGCGTAATACTCGTTACCGAGCACAAAGCTCAGGTACTCTCTTTCGTCAGATGCTACCGGCGATTGCTGCAATGTTGCTTCTGTCATGCGCATGCCTCTTGTTTAATGGTGTCCTGGCAGGTTTGAGCAATAGAGTCGGCGTCAAGAATAAGCGCGACCTTGCCATCCCCCATGATTGTTGCACCGGCAACGCCGGCGACTTTGCGATAATGTTTTTCAAGACTTTTGATGACTACCTGCTGCTGCCCCATCAGTGCATCTACCTGGATACCAAAGCGCTTCTTACCACTTTCCAGCAGCACAACAATACTCTCGGCCGGTTCTTCAATGGCGCCATCGATATCCATCAGTTCGTGCATTGCCACTAATGGCCAGTACTCGCCTCGGATCCATAACAGGTTGTCATTGCTTAATGTTTGTAACTGCTCAGGTTTTGGTTGAAATGATTCGATGATATTGAGCAAAGGCACAACAAATATCTGGTCGCCAACAGCCACGCACATACCATCTACAATGGCCAGCGTGAGTGGCAAATGAATGTTAAATGACGATCCTTCACCCACTTTGGATTCAATTTCTATGCGGCCGCCAATCGACTCGATGTTACGTCTAACCACATCCATACCGACTCCCCGTCCGGACACATCAGTCACTTCTGAGGCCGTAGAAAAGCCAGGCTCAAATATCAGTTTCCAGATATCGCTGTCAGGCATGTCATCGGAATGAATCAAGCCATTTTCCATGGCTTTATTCAAAATCCGCTCTCGGTTTAATCCGGCACCATCATCCTGAATACTAATAATAATGCTGCTGCCTTTTTGCGCTGCACTCAACACCACAGTGCCGGTCTCAGGCTTACCCGCTGCACGACGGACTTCTGGTGACTCAACCCCGTGGTCGATGCTGTTGCGAACCAAATGCGTCAGAGGGTCCACCAGCTTTTCAATCAGACTTTTGTCGATTTCAGTCGCCCCGCCTTCAATCACTAACTTGACCTGCTTGCCGAGTTTTTGCGACAAGTCTCGTACCACGCGGGGGAAACGATTGAAGGTCATATTGACCGGTAACATGCGCATAGACATGACCGATTCCTGAATTTCCCGGGTATTTCGCTGTAGCTCATCAATCGCGGCTTGCAGCATTTCGCCGGCTTTTCCGTCAACTTCATTGCCAATCATAGACAGCATGGATTGTGTAATAACCAGCTCGCCGACCAGGTTTACCATGCCATCAATTTTGTAGGTATCCACACGAATAGAGCCCGATTCTTTCTGCGCGGAAGGTTTAGTATGAGAGGCCGACTTTGCTTTTGAAATGGGGGTTACTTTAGGCGCATTTACTGCGGGAGAAATCACGGTAGACGGGCTTGATTCCTTAACCGCAGAAACCGGTTCCACATCAACATCATCGAACAACCCAAATCCTTCAATATCGTTCAGGTCACCACTTTCTGTTTGTTCCGCAATCAGCTGCTTTACAGACTCTGTGGCCGGTGATACATCAGCACCGAATGCCAGATCGCCAAACAAGTCGTCAGTAGTGTCGGCTTCTGGCGAGACATCGTCAATGTCATAGAAAAAGCCAAAACCATCGTCTTCTTCGCACGATTCTGCAGAAACAGTCGTAACCTCGGCACTTACCGCAGAAGCAGTTTGCTCCACTTCTGCGGTAAGTACGGCCTCTAATTTCGCGATCCCCGTCTCAATGTCATCAGACGGCAACTCGCTACCCTGCATGTATGCCTGCAAGGTCGCTTTGAGGACATCCACAGTTTCCAGAAACAAATCAACGATCTCTACCGACAGATTCATTGTTTGATTACGAGCGCGATCCAACAGGGTTTCCATAACGTGCGTCAAGCCGGTTAGGGCGTTAAGACCAAAGATGCCGCTGCCACCTTTTATCGAATGTGCCGCCCGAAAAATACTGTTTAACTCTTCAGCATCCGGGCACTCAACGTCCAGCGTCATCAGTAGCTCTTCCATTGCCTGTAAGTGTTCATTGCTCTCGTCAAAAAACACCGCGTGGAACTGTTCTAGATCAACACTCATAATTGCACCTGCGACTGTTCGGGATTTACCCGAACACCTTGTTCATGACGTTGAGCAGAACAACAGGAGAAAAAGGCTTTGTCATCCAACCTGTTGCCCCCACCGCTTTTCCTCGTTGCTTCATGTCATTACCAGCCTCTGTGGTTAGCACCACAATAGGCGTGCGCTCAAATGTCACCATATCGCGCAGGGATTGAATCAATGTTAAACCGTCCATACGCGGCATATTCTGGTCAGTAAGCACAAAGTCAAACCGTGAAAACTTGCACTTTTCAAGGGCATCCTGGCCGTCTTCAGCCAATGTGACATCGAACCTTGCCGTTTTCAGTGTGGTTTCTACCATTCGACGGATTGAGACTGAATCATCAACAACTAAGATATGTTTAGTCATCATCATTACTCCTACTGCGTTTTGGTCAGAACAATTCAACATCACCAGCATCCATTGATGATGCTGATACCGGGTTGTGATCAAGCTGGCCTTTTGCTACCAACTGACTTTGGTAATCTTCCATCTGCGCTTCCAGATGGCTAATATTGTGCGTATCAAGCTGGTCACTGATCATGCTGATAATGCCGGCGGTGTAAGACAGATTCTGACCATTGATATCGCCAAATTGCATAGCCCGGGTAGCGTCACCGAGTGTGTCTGCAAAGCTTGTATTCATTGATGTTAATTGCTCGGTCACCGTCATGTCCTGTGTCGCTTTTTGTGCGATGAAAGCAAGCTGACTTTTTATGTGGTCTTTCTTGCTGGTGATATGAGAGAGATCGATGGAAGCAACGTAACGAACTTCACTATCGAGGCGGCTAATCATCTCGCTGATCATACGCATTTGTTGATTAATCACGCCGCTGAATTCGGTAGAGCGGGTAGACAATTTACGGACTTCATCAGCCACGACAGCAAAGCCCCTGCCTGCTTCACCTGCTCGTGCGGCCTCAATGGCCGCATTGAGTGCCAGTAAATTGGTTTGAGATGATATCGCGTCAATATCACTAAGCGCCTTCTCCACGGTCGGCATTGCCTGGGAAATTTGTTCTACCTTGCCCACCAGCGACAGCGTTGACTGGCTAACGTGCTCTGTTGTATCTATGAACGAGGAAAGCGTGGTATCTGTTTCAGCAGCAAATGCTTTTAAATGGGCGGCATATGACTGTTCATCGCCTTCAAATGAAAGTAACGACGTGGCAAGCTGCTGTTGCTGCGCAACCAAATCCCGAAGCGAGGCAAAGGACACTAACAATGTTTCCACGGCATCGTCCTGAGTAGATTTAACAGCCAGTACGTTTTGTTCGCACTCGTCGAGCAGACCTTGCAATGCACTGTTTATTTGACGAAGCCTGGGTGGAATCTCATCCGGTGGGGGACGTTGCCCGAGCGTATCATCACTTTCCGTGTTTTTTGCTTTATGACGTTGCGACTGCTTGGCACTGTGTAGCACTGCGCCGCCCACGACCAGCGACGCAGCCATCATGCCGACAAACGGATATTGGGTATGCAGTGCAACCAAAGAAACAAACAGTATAGATAAAAATACCAAACTGAGAAACAAATCAAAAGACTCTGACCGCTTAAGCAACCTAAACACTTCAGCCATTACCACCTCTACAACAGCTGTCAATCAAGTCCGTCTGCATTGCGCTATTAAACGTTATTCGACGCTTGGATTATTGTCTATTAATCCACCAATGCACAATTATACTTTAGGTTATTTTATTTATTTTGTGTATTTTGCGACATTTGCGACACCCAGTGTAATTGCGGGTAAAGAAATTGCGAGGGGACAACCAGGTTTGCGCTCCGGTAAGCCTGTAAAACAGTGAGATAAAGGGCTTGACTGTATGAACGGGAAATAACGAATGAGAAAGCGAGAAGAAAAAAACCGGTGTTGTTACGCTGTAACAACACCGGCTGTTGACGTTTTTTAACGTTGTATCAGTTAATCATTATTACAATGTTTTGATGCCATATATTGCAACAGTGCCACTGACTTCATTACCTACAATCAACATAGGCTCACCCGTCACACTATCGTCTGCTGAAACGAATAACAGGCTTTCAGGGGCAAGATCGCCAATTGCATCACCCACTGTCAGACCTTCAGTCACATCGCGATTGTTAATGTAATCAACGAAAAACGCATCGTAGGGATTAGTAATGTCATAGATGAAAATACCGCCCATTCGCTCCAAGCCGACGAACGCATAGGACCGGTCACCCACGGTACCAACTGTTAGTGCTTCAGGTTCAGGTCCCTTGTTCTCAGAGCGTGAATCACCTTCATTTTCATCATCGCCGTTATTGAACTGCGCGCCGTAAATTGATGCAGTAATGCGTTCAAAATCATCACCAGAATCAAACACTACCAGGCCATTCTGATCCCAGATTGTGAACGAGCGGGCGCCGTATGAATAAGCGGCTTCGTACTGGCCGTCGCCGTCGGTATCACCCAGGGCATTGGTCACGCGTAAGTCATCAATCTCGCCATTCGTTTGTAATGCTTCCAGCAATGATCCCGGTGCTGCCGTTAAGTTCTTCGCTTTCACTTCTTCAGTAAACGCCAAACACTCACCGTCGTCAAAGTCTTGCCCACCTGCGGCAGTACATTCAGCTTCCGTGAAATCGTCCGCAATGAAATATTCGCGAGCATCACCTTCATTGGCAGTTAACAGGAAAGGCGCATCTTTCCAGGTATACATTGCAATAGTATCCGGCATGTATACACCATAAAGACCGTCGTACTGACCAAAGCTCACTTCGCCGTCTTCCTGAGCGTCAATATTTAAATCAGACCAATCTTTGAAGCCCAGGCCCACAATGCTGACATCCAGTGTGGTTAAATCGATAACAGCAACACCGTTATTTTCCTGCAACGTTACAAAAGCGGTTTCATCGTTGGTAGTAATGTATTCAGGTTCAAGGTCCTGCGCAACGCTGGTCGTAATGGTCACACCATTAATTGTGCGTCCTTCCGGATTGGGGAAGTGCATGCCCATTGCCATCAACGCCGCCTTTTGGGTATTAAACGCAGTAAAGTCAATCAGCGTCGCTGTGTCTGCTGGTACGCCATCCGCAACAGCAATCACTGCAACTGAACCTTCAGGGTCAATAGTATAGTCGCCGCTTGGCTCACCTTCGTTCGCTACCAGCACTTTTGTGCCATCCGGTGTAAATGTCACCATATCAGGCAAGTTGCCCACTTCAACCGCTTTTAAAAAGACCGGTGCTGAGCTCGACACACCTGTGTAAAACAAGATATAACCGTTGTCGCTTTTATCGTCAGCAGGCACAGCAACAGCTAATAGATCGCCAGATAGCGCGATACTGGTTAAGCCATCGAGTGCTACTCCCTCTACCTCATTCGCCAGGGTAATACTGGTGCCTGTAGTCATATTGAAGTCAGTAATGGGATTGCTCATTGCCTCTGCGGTAAGATCCGCAGTACTTACCATTTCAACGGTATTTGTATCGCTGTTAGTCACATAGATAGTGTTTGTACTTACGTCATACTGCACAATTTCAGCGGCGCCCTCAGCATTAAGCGTTGCACGTCCAATCACAGACAGTGCAATACCCTTCAGGGCATTTTGGCCATCAGTACCATCAACACCTGCTTCACCTTGTGGCCCTTGTGCACCGGTGGCGCCATCCTGTCCGTCATCGCCTTCCAGGCTGCAGCCTCCCAACAAGCTTGCAATAGTGAGTGCCAACAGGCTCGCTTTACATTTTGACGCTATCATTGTTGTTCCTTTCTAGTAGTCTTTTGAAGTAAGCTAACACCAGCAACGCTGACAATAATTAGCGTTGTATTATCAAGGTGTTAAACTAGTAACAATAAAAACGTCGAATGACACTTTGATGTCCTCGGGATGACAGATTTATGAATAGCAGATAAAAAATATCTGTAGAAACAATGCCGCATATCATGCAATTAAAGGAATACTGAATGAAACCACTCTTCAAAATGACCAGCTGTCTACTTTTGGCATTAGGTTTAACCGCCTGTGCAACATCGCCAACCGGACGCAATCAATTACTGATTTTTAGCAGTACTCAGCTTGATGAAATGGGTGCCCAAGCCTTTGATGGTATGAAATCGGAAACCTCCATTTCTCAAAAAGCCTCGCAAAACAGTTATGTACAGTGTGTTGCAGACACCCTCCTCCCCTTTGTTCCTGCCGGAGTCTATGAAGGCGACTGGGAAGTCGTTGTCTTCAATGACGATCAGGTCAATGCATTTGCATTACCAGGCGGTAAAATTGGTGTGTATACCGGATTGTTGAACGTCGCCAAGAATCAGCATCAATTGGCCGCGGTTATTGGTCACGAAATAGGCCATGTAATTGCTCAACACGGTAACGAGCGGATGTCACAGAGCACCTTAATTGAAATGGGGTCACAGGCCGTTAATCAAATTCTGGCAGCTAATGAAGTGCCTTATAATCAGGCGATCATGTCTGGTCTTGGACTGGGCTTACAGGTTGGCGTACAACTTCCTTTCAGCCGGGCTCATGAATCGGAAGCTGATATCATCGGATTGCAATTAATGGCGCTGGCTGGATTTGACCCTCGTCAATCTGTCGAACTTTGGCAAAATATGGAAGCGGCAGCCGGAGGCGATCGTCCGGCAGAAATACTGTCGACTCACCCTGCACCGCAAACGCGAATTGACAATCTGCAGGCTAATATGGATGCCGCGATGCGCGACTACTCAGCAACTCAAAAGAAAGCCAGCTGCCAGTAATCGCTAACATACCTTTTC
This sequence comes from Aestuariibacter sp., assembly GCA_017794925.1. Taxonomy (GTDB): domain Bacteria; phylum Pseudomonadota; class Gammaproteobacteria; order Enterobacterales; family Alteromonadaceae; genus Alteromonas. The sequence continues at coordinate 4,383,581 of CP051238.1, forward strand.
AACAGATATAAAAAATCCCGGCCAAACCGGGATTTTTTTATTAACAAGCGACTTTATTTACTTTCTTCTTCCTCAGTATCTTGTTCTTCACTCTCTTTAAAGAGGTGCACATCCATTTGTGGGAATGGAATAGAAATGCCTTCTTCGTCAAAGCGCAGTTTGACCTTTTCGTTAAAGGACCATAGTACCGCCAGATAGTCTTCTTTTTTCACCCAGGGACGAATAGTAAAGTTAACACTGGAGTCACCCAACGAAGACACACCAACAACGGGGGCTGGTTCGTCCAGAATGCGCTCATCCTCTGCAATAAGTTGTTCCAGGACTTTTTTAGCTTTTAACAAATCATCGCCATAACCAATGCCAAAGACCATGTCGGCGCGACGGGTATCCATTGCTGAATAGTTCACAATGTTGTCGCCGTAAATTTTACCGTTCGGCACAATAATTTGCTTATTGTCCGGTGTATTCATTGTGGAGGTAAAAATGCCTATTTTTTTCACAACACCCGATGTACCTGCGGCTTCTACGAAATCACCTGAGCGAAACGGCTTAAAGACTAACAGCATGACGCCGGCAGCAAAGTTTTTCAGTGAATCCTGTAAAGACAAACCGATGGCTAAACCTGCCGCACCCAAAATGGCGACTAATGAAGTCGTATCAACGCCCAGCTGGTCTAACGATGCCACGATGACAAACAGCATTAGAATGGCATTCAGGATTGATTTAAGAAAATCAACCAGCATGGCGTCGTACTTGGATTTCGCCATAATTTTACCAATCATGGAAATCAATACGCCGACGACCAGGCGACCCAGTACAAAAATAACAATGGCCATGGCGATGTTGATTCCCCATGGTATCGCATAGGTATTTATGTACATTTCAATATCTTCTTGAGTAAACATTCTTCAATCCGTGTTGCTTTAAGTGCCTTTTAACTTATCAGTGATCTATCGGGCTCCGCAACTAAATAACGCTGTCAAATTGTCTTCACGATAATGTCACACCCGAAAGGTAGACTCGCGTCTGTAAAAAATTCGCTGAAAGCCAAGTAGCTGATAGCATAAAGGATTTTTTCAAGCTTTATTTTTTAGACATTTTTAGCTGGAATTTTCACCTGATTCGCTCTATATTTTTGTGCGCTGCAGTAGTTTGTTTAACCGCTGTCAGGTCCACAAAAGGTATTGTGGGGTATCCAGTAGTATTTGTTGGTATGCTTTTTACACGCATTAACTTCAGTAGTATGACGTGACTGCCAACAATAAAGGTAGATTTTTTAAGGAATAGAAAATGTTACTACTAAGCTTATTATTTACAATCGTGTTGATGATTTTTGGTTATGCGCTTACCAGCGACAAAGGCAAGCACACTGTTCATGCCCGTCGCACCAAGTCAATGGCTTCCAGCCAGGGGCAGGTAATGAACACATTCGCTTCCAAATAACATAAATCCAGGGCTGCTCCGGCCTCTCCGGAGCCCTTCTTATTGAAACAACCGCATCCTCGCGGGTAAACTACGCCCATTCTTTTTGCAGTCCGAGTTTGAAATGCGAATTCCTCGTCTTTTTCACCCCGATATTATTAATGTTGATGCAGAATTAATCCTGCATAGCGACGCAACGCATCACGTAGCAAATGTATTACGCCTGAAGGCGGGTCATCCGGTTTTGTTATTCAATGGTGACGGGAACGAATATACCGCGACGATTATCGTCGCCGAACGTCGTCAGGTTATTGTTGAAATCGATGCCAAACTCACGCTTGATCCACAATCCCCACTGCCTATTCATCTGGGTCAAGGTGTTTCAAAAGGGGATCGCATGGACATCGTGCTACAAAAAGCGACTGAACTTGGGGTTACGCATATCACACCATTGATTACGGAGCGTTGCGCAGTAAAACTGGACGAAAAACGCTGGGAAAAGAAATTACAGCAGTGGCAGAAAATTATTCAGGGGGCCTGCGAACAGTGCGGTCGTAATACCTTACCGTTGCTTAATCCACCTCGAGCTCTATCCGGGTGGCTGGCCGAATCAACCACGCAGACCCGTTTGGTATTATCGCCGGGAAGCCAGCAGAAGTTAACTCAGCTCACTGCCAACAGCCAGGGTTTCAGGCTGCTTATTGGCCCTGAAGGCGGACTATCTGAGTCCGAAGTTCATCAGGCAGAAGAGACCGGTTTTACCGGATGCTCATTGGGACCCCGGATATTGCGAACAGAAACCGCCGCATTGACCAGCATCTCCGTTTTGCAAGCTACGTTCGGCGATTTATAGCACGCGAGAATAACCTGAACAGTCCGATAATTTCTGGCTGGAACGCTTGATTCCTGTCGAATCATCTCCATTATGGATTTATTGACTGTTTCGAGAGCGCACTATGACTTATACCGTTGGCGTGGTAATGGATCCCATTGCCAAAATTAAACCTGAAAAAGACACCAGTTTTGCCATGATGCTGGAAGCACAGCGTCGTGGAGCAAAGATTATCTACTTTGAACTCGGTGACTTATATATCGACAACGGAGCGCCCAAAGGAATTGGCCAAACCGTCACCGTGCGCGATCAGTCAGAGGACTTTTATACGCTGGGCGAAGCGACGACTTATGCACTGGGCGATGTCGATGTATTATTGATGCGCAAGGACCCGCCCTTCGACAGTGAATTTTTATACGCCACGCACATTTTGTCGCTGGCAGAGCGCGATGGTGCACTCGTTGTCAACCGCCCACAAAGCCTTAGGGATTTTAACGAAAAGCTCTTTACCGCTTATTTCCCGGAACTCATTCCGGATACGCTGGTTACACGAAATGGCAAACTGGTTCGCGAGTTTCACGCTAAACATAAGGATGTGATCTGTAAACCCCTTGATGGTATGGGCGGCGCATCGATATTTCGTGTGAAGGAAGATGGTAACAATCTGGGCGTAATCATTGAAACACTGACCGCCAATGGTAAGCGTCAGATGATGGTGCAGAAATACCTGCCGGAAATCAAAGACGGTGATAAACGGGTACTCATTGTGAATGGCGAAGTCATGCCTTATTGCCTCGCACGTTTACCTTCGGCCGGTGAAACACGCGGCAATCTGGCTGCTGGCGGAACAGGTCGCCCTCAGCCTATCAGCGAGAGTGACAAACGCCTGGCCGAGACCATTGCACCGGTATTAATTGAAAAAGGCCTGATTTTCGTAGGTTTGGACGTAATTGGCGATCGTATTACCGAAATTAATGTCACCAGTCCAACCTGTGTGCGGGAAATCGAACGCGCTTACGATATCAATATCATGGCCGCTTTGTTCGATGCCATAGAAGCAAAATTGGTATAATGAGCCATACTGAGTAGACGTGGAACAGCGAGGTAACTAAATGACTGAGTTAAAAAGTCTGGCAAATCACTTTTTAATTGCCATGCCTACCATGGACGACCCGTTCTTTGCCCGTAGTTTGACGTATATCTGCGAACACAATGCCGACGGCGCCATGGGACTCATTGTGAACCACCCTACCAATATGACACTGCGGGAACTGCTTGAGCAAGCAGAAAAGGACGCGCAAGTCGATGACGAGAAAGGTCAACAGATCGTCCTTGCCGGTGGCCCGGTCAGTCAGGAGCGAGGGTTTATTTTACACTCGCCTCAGCCCGGCTGGAGCTCAAGCTTATCACTGACGCCCGAAATCATGGTCACAACGTCTAAGGATATTTTAGGCGCTCTGGGGAATCACAAAGGCCCGGATCAAGCCATTATCACATTGGGTTACGCAGGTTGGAGCGCAGGGCAGCTTGAGGAAGAAATCCAAAACAATGCATGGCTTACCATCGAAGCCGATCCCGATATTCTGTTTAATACTCCCATTCACAAACGCTGGGAAGCCGCAATGCAACAGTTAGGTGTCGATGTATGGCAACTGGCTCCTCAGGTCGGTCATGCCTGAGTTAGGTAAGCGCACCGTACTGGCATTTGATTTCGGCACAACCAGTATAGGTGTAGCTGTTGGTCAGGAAATTACCGGTACCGCATCGCCGTTAGAGGCACTGAAAGCCCGGGACGGGATTCCGGACTGGAATTTGGTTGGCAAGGTGTTTGAAGAATGGCAACCTCACCTGGTCGTCGTCGGCCTGCCGCTCAATATGGATGGCACATCACAATTAATGACACAACGGGCAGAAAAGTTTGCTAATCGCCTGAACGGCCGGTTCAACAAACCCGTGACTACCTGGGACGAGCGACTGAGTACCGCCGATGCAAAAGCTGCGCTGTTCGAGTTGGGCGGCTATAAAAAGCTCACTAAGGGGAAAGTAGACAGCGTATCAGCCTGCCTGATTTTCTCCAGCTGGTACGAAAACCAGTTTGCCTGAACATCCTGCACGATAAAAACTACACATCAAGCAGTAGCAAAATTAGACCTTTGAGTAATAGTCTTCTTCTCCGCCTTTTAGCAGTATGTACAAAAAAACATCGACTCAAAGCAAGGGGATGCTATGCCTAAACTATTGGACCTGATAGAAAAATTACTGCTGATTTTAATTATGCTGGCGACACTGGTTGCCGTAGGGGCCGAAATTGTACATATGGTCCGCCATCAAAAAGTCGAGCTATCTGACCTGCTACTACTCTTCATCTATGCCGAGGTAATGGGCATGTTGGCGGCTTACTACAACAGCAACCGTATCCCGGTTACCTTGCCATTGATTATTGCTATGACAGCACTGAGCCGCATGATTATTCTGCAAAGCAAAGAGCTCGATAAGATTGTACTCATTTATGAGTCAGGCAGTATTTTGCTACTCAGTGTTGCAGCACTTATCATGAGCATGAAAGACCGCGTGAGTCTTGAAAAACTCAAGCAACGGGGCGCGCCATAGGTTATGACCTTCTGAGGTAATCTTTTCCATCGTCCCTGAATCACCAACGATAACAGGGACCTTCCAATATGCCCAACTGACTACAATCAGCTTCAATTAACCAAACACAACCGCGGCGCTTTTTAGAATATACTAAGAAAACAGCGCTCGACACGCTTAAGAATAAAGGATGTAACAGCGAACGATGAATAGGCTTCCCAACAAAAAGTATATCGCTTGCTCGCCTTTGTCAGGACAAAACTAATGATCAGGACAGGTGCATTATGCTTTCTGCTGGTCCTGTGTGTAGGGTGCTCGAAAGCACCTCAAACGTTAACGCCTGAAATGCAAAAGCAAGCTACCGAGACGGTCCTTGCCTATTTAGAACGCAATAACCTTCCAAGTGACAATCTCGAGGTCGCAATATCAGAAAATAGAGACATCGCTGATTTTTCTTTCATGTACACCGGCGCTGAACGGTGCATCAATTTCCTTGTTAAATGCTATGCCCAGAGCTGTAAAGAGCTCCAATCTTATCCATATGACAGGCATGGTGAAGCGTGCCCGAAGTAACTGCATATTTTGTACTCAAGCGATAGCAGTCACTTACAGCAGCAAGAGCGCGCCGAATAACTGGAATATTGGCGCAGATCGAAATAGCTGACTAAATTTATAATGACTCTTCTTTTTCAAGGATGTCTCGAGTGAAGTACGCCTTTCAGGATATGTTTGATATTCCTAAACTCACAGAACTCTGTGAGACCTTCACTCGTATCAATGGGACGGTAACGGCGTTACTGGATTTGCAAGGCAATGTGCATATTAAAACAGGCTGGCAACATATTTGTACTGACTTTCACAGGCGCAATAGCAAGTCCGCAGCACGTTGCCTTGAAAGCGACACGATTATCGCCAGCAAGTTAGCCCAAGGCGAAACCTACAACGTTTACCAATGTAAAAATGGCCTGGTTGATATTGCGGTGCCAGTTTTCGTCGATGGTGAGCACGTCGCCAACTTTTTTACCGGCCAGTTCCTGTTTCAGCAACCCGACAAAGCGTATTTTAAAAAGCAAGCAAAAGAGTTAGGTATCGAGCTAATTCCCTACATGGATGCGCTCCGGCAGGTGCCGATATTTAGTGAGCCGGAAATTAAAAAGATAATCACTTTCCTGGTTGCATTGGCCCGGACTTTTGGCGAATTAGGAAAATCCCGGCTGGATGTTTTGCGATTGCGCGACAAGGAACATGCGCAAAATGAAGAGCTGAAGAAAACAACACAAGAACTCTCACGGGCAAAAGTAGAGCTGGAAAAATTGGCCCTGGAAGATGCACTTACCGGATTGTATAACCGCCGTTTTTTTGATGAAGCTCTGAGTAACGAATATGAAAGGGCCTGCCGGTACAAACACGATCTGGTTCTTTGTTTACTGGATGTCGATAAGTTTAAAGACATCAATGACACCTATGGACATTCTATTGGTGATGCAGTGCTTGAACGCATCGCCCGGGTGATTTGTAAAAATCTGCGAAAGTCTGATGTTGTCGCACGCATTGGTGGTGATGAGTTTGCGATTATTTTCCCCGAGGCCAATGCCACCCAAATAGAGACGCATCTGGGTCAGGTATGCCATGAAATTACAAGTATACCGTTGACCATGGAGGGTAAGCAGGTTTATTCGAGCTGTAGCTTCGGCCTGGCATCACTGAATAAGGATGATACCAGTGAGAAAACACTGATTGAACGCGCTGATCAAGCGCTATATCGGTCAAAAGCGAACGGTCGAGGCCAAGTGATACGAGCAGACAATTAGGCCTCTGGTTTCCCCACAACGATTATTATGACGCCTCTTATTTGCCAGGTGCATTGAAAAGCGATTTAAGAAGCTGGCCTGTCTTAAGCATTGGCACGCCAGAAACAGTGGTATCCGGCCGGTCCGGGCATAAAAACATTCTGAACAGGGGAGTACGTTTAAGCTTATGCGCTATTACGAGGCTGCTGGCACTGCCAACACAAATTAAAAGCGGGTTCCTGGGGTTCATTACAACTGCTGCAGACCCACTCGCCGTCTTCACTGCTAGCAGTGATTTCTTCCAACACTTTTTTTGCTATCACAAGATCGTCCTTGTGCATTAACCAAAGCTCTGGCTGCGTATCCTGTATGGGTAAGTCACCCGCAGCACCACTGATAAACTGATTGCGAATTAAACACGCGATGCCCTGGGATTGCAGGGCATCGTAATATTGTTGAATGGTAAAAGCGCTTTCGCTTTGGCAGAGTCTGATCATTAGTCCATGTCTATCGACACACCAGACAACGAGCCCAGGCCATCGCCGTTACTGTTGTTGCTGTCCAGCTTAATCATCAGTCTCAAATCATTGGGGGAGTCGGCGTGGTGCAGCGCCTGGTCCATCGTCACGCGCCCTGCCTTATACAAATCAAACAAGGCCATATCAAAGGTTTGCATTCCTTGCTCCCGGCCTTTTTCCATCGCTTCTTTCAGGCTACCGATTTCATTGCGCTGAATCAGATCCCGGATCAACGGTGAGTTCAACAGGATCTCAATAGCGGCTACCCTGCCTTTACCGTCTACCGTCGGAACCAACTGCTGAGCGACAATAGCCCGAATATTCAGACTTAAATCAAAGCGCAATTTATCGTGAGCGTCCTTTGGTGCCAAATGCATAATACGCTCAATAGCTTGGTTTGCATTGTTAGCGTGGAGTGTTGCCACACACAAGTGGCCGGTATCGGCGAACGACATGGCATATTCCATGGTTTCCATAGAACGGATCTCACCAATGAGGATGACATCCGGAGCCTGACGCAATGAACTCTTCAGGGCGTCGTCAAAAGACTGCGTATCAATACCCACTTCTCGTTGTGTGACCACGCAATTTTTATGTTCGTGAACAAACTCTATGGGATCCTCAATGGTCAGTATGTGACCATGAGAATGGGTATTGCGATGACCAATCAATGCGGCAAGTGAGGTCGACTTACCTGTGCCGGTGCCACCTACGAACAATACCAGGCCACGCTTAGCCATAATGATGTCCTTCAACACCGGCGGCAGGCCCAGGTCATCAGCATTGGGAATTTGGGTCACAATCCTACGGACAACCATACCCGCCTGGTCACGTTGCCAAAAGGCACTGCAACGGAAACGCCCTATCCCATCACGCGCAATCGCGAAGTTGCATTCCTTGGTATCGTGAAAGAACTTAATCTGATCTTCATTCATTGCAGCGTGCACCAAATCCAGTGCACCTTGTTCGCTAAGCGCTTGTTCAGTTAACGGTGTCAGTTTACCGTTAATCTTTGCGCTGACGGCAAAGCCAGCGGTCACGAATAAATCTGACGCCCCCTGGTCTACCATCATCTGTAAATACTGGTCCAACATGGTTTGGCTCCCTAAAAACCAGGTCGTTGTTTATCGATCATTTTTGCCATCGCATCCTGCTGAGTAATGACACCGGTTGCCACCAAACGCTGTAAGCATTGATCCATGGTTTGCATACCATGCGACTGCCCGGTTTGAATAACAGAGTACATTTGTGGCACTTTGTCTTCGCGAATCAGGTTACGTATAGCAGGAATACCCACCATAATTTCGTGTGCTGCCACACGACCACCGCCGACCTTTTTCAGCAGCGTTTGAGAAATAACCGCCCTGAGTGATTCCGACAACATCGAGCGCACCATGGCTTTTTCTTCTGCGGGGAAAACATCAATAATACGGTCAATCGTTTTTGGCGCAGAGTTGGTGTGCAAGGTACCAAATACAAGGTGTCCGGTTTCTGCCGCAGAGATAGCCAGGCGAATGGTTTCAAGGTCACGTAATTCACCTACCAGTATCACGTCCGGGTCTTCACGTAACGCCGACCGCAACGCGTTGGAAAAACTGTGTGTATCGCGATGTACTTCACGCTGGTTAAGAACGCTAAGCTTGTTGTCGTGAACAAATTCGATAGGATCTTCAATGGTCAGTATATGTTCGCGCTTATGCGTATTAATGTGATCGATCATAGCAGCCAGGGTGGTACTTTTACCGGAACCGGTTGCCCCTGTTACCAGTACAATACCGGTGGGCTGATTTATGATTTCTTTAAAAATAGCAGGCGCCCCCAGATCATCCAGTGACAGGATTTTACTTGGGATGGTACGCAATACGGCTGCCGCACCGCGGTTTTGAACAAAGGCATTCACCCGGAATCGAGATAAATCTTTCACTTCAAACGAGAAATCTGTTTCCAGATTTTCTTCGTATTCCTTGCGTTGCTTATCGTTCATGATTTCGTAAATTAATGCATGAACCTGTTTGTGATCCAACGGATCGACATTCAATCGTCGCATTTCACCGTCTACACGAATAATCGGCGGCAATCCGGCCGACAAGTGCAGATCCGATGCGTTATTCTTTACACTGAAAGCTAAAAGTTCGGTAATATCCACAACCTGGTTTCTCCCAACCACAAGATGAGTTCGTTAATGCAAACAATAGCAGATCGCCTGACAAACGCACGTCAAGAAATTGAACACGCCATTGCTAATGCACACCGTCCTGCTCATTGTGTCCGATTACTGGCAGTAAGCAAGACCAAACCGGTATCGGATATCACTGCAGCGTATGAAGCCGGACAACGACAGTTCGGCGAAAACTATATTCAGGAAGGTGTCAGCAAAATTGAGCAATTAAAAACGCTGACAGACATTGAATGGCACATGATTGGCCCCATACAATCTAATAAGACAAAATTAGTGGCTGAGCACTTTGACTGGGTGCAATCGGTTGACAGGCTGAAAATCGCCCGCCGGTTAAACGAACAACGACCGGCACATATGCCGCCGCTGAATGTATGTATCCAGTTAAATGTGGAGCAAGAAGCTACCAAATCCGGTATTGTCCCGGATGAATTAGCCGACATTGTCGATGCCATTACCGCTATGCCTAATTTAAGGCTACGAGGTTTAATGGCAATTCCTGCTGCAAACGTAGGTGAGACACAGCAGCGGGAAACATTGAGCCGACTACAGACACTGTACGAACAGCTACAGGCCAAGGTAGACGGTATTGATACGCTGTCGGTAGGGATGAGTAATGATATGACGCTGGCGATTGCCCATGGCTCGACGATGGTGCGAATAGGCACCGCTATTTTTGGTGCGCGCGGCTAATCAATATTGTCCCGGACTTTAACTTCAACAGATTATCAGGAGAAGCATGCAACATCGTAAAATCGCATTCATTGGTGCAGGCAACATGACCCGCAGTATCATCTCGGGCATGGTCGCCTCAGGCTATCCGGCAGATCACATCATGGCCAGCAACCGTTCGCGGCCAAAGCTGGACGCATTAGCAGAAGACTTCGGCATTCAGGTGACACAATCAAACGCTGAGGCGTGTGAATTCGCCGATGCGATTGTGTTGTCGGTAAAGCCCCAAATGATGGAAGACGTTTGCACTGCCCTGCAACAAGACACCGACTTAACCGGTAAATTGTATATTTCTATTGCGGCCGGCCTGCCTGTTGAACGCTTACAACAGATGCTGGGTGCAGAATATCCGGTCGTACGTGTTATGCCCAATACTCCGAGTCTGTTGGGACAGGGCATGTCAGGCCTGTATGCTGATTCATCGGTAAATGAAGACGACAGACACTACGTCGATAGTGTGATGTCTGCTGTTGGCAAAACGCTTTGGGTAACCGAAGAAGACGGTATTAATGGTGTTATTGCCGCTGCGGGCAGTAGTCCGGCTTATTTCTTCTTGTTCCTGCAAGCCATGCAGGAAGAAAGTATGCGCATGGGCTTTAGCGAAGATGACGCCCGATTACTGGTTCAACAAGCCATGTTGGGTGCGGCTCAGATGGTTTGCGAGAACCCGGATCTGATATTGAGCGAACTGCGTGCTCAGGTAACATCCAAAGGTGGCACTACGGCAGCGGCTATCCAGTCATTCATCGATGACGATATTTCCGGTATTGTATCCAAAGCCATGCAATCGGCCGTGGCCCGTGCCGACGAAATGGCCAAATCACTTTAATTGACAGGAACGCAACATGAACGCGACGGTGTTTTTAATTGACACTATTTTTGATTTATACCTGATGGTGGTGTTACTTCGGTTTTGGCTGCAACTTGCCAAAGCTGATTTTTACAATCCAATGAGTCAGTTTGTGGTAAAAGCTACCCACCCCATCATCGGCCCGATGCGCAGGGTAATACCGTCGATTGGCGCTATTGATGTTGCTACGTTAATTCTTGCGTTGCTGGTTGCGATCGGTAAATACCTGGCACTGAGTTTATTGTTAGGTGGCAATATCAATCCCATTGGCATGATCATAATCGGTGCGCTGTCAGTACTAAAAGAATTCCTGACATTGGTATTCTGGGTGCTTATTCTGCGGGCAATTCTGAGCTGGGTGTCTCAGGGTAGTAGTCCGGTCGAGTATGTTTTACAACAGTTAACCGAACCATTCCTGGCCCCCATCAGACGTATCCTGCCTCCAATGGGTGGCTTGGATTTATCAGTGTTAGTGGCAATTATTGGCCTGAAGTTCATTGAACTGCTACTGGCCGATTTCTTACCCTATTACTAAAGAGGTCATTCATGCTGAATCGAATGCGTCGTCAAATCGGGTTATGGCTTGGCTTAACGGCTGCCTTTATCTCATTTGGTACGCTCGCTGAACAAAAAATGCAGTTAGGCGAATGGGATGTGCATTACATTGTGGTGAATTCCACATTCTTTAGTCCGGAAATCGCACGGGAATATGGCATTGTGCGCAGCAAATACAATGCATTGGTGAATATTTCGGTACTCGAGTCTGACACCCAAAAAGCGCAGATTGTAGGTATGGAAGGCAGTGCGACAAACTTGCTTGGCACTGAAAAGGCCCTGACATTTAAACGTGTACAGGAAGGTGAAGCCATTTATTATCTGGCGGTATTGCCTTTTCGCGATCAGGAAATGTACCGGTTTGCTATTCGCATTCAACGCGGAAACGACAGTCAGACACTGAAGTTTCAGCAGAAAATGTACGTCGATTAAACCAACGAATCCAGGCTCAAACATGGGTGTCGATACTGAACGAAGTCGCACCCATGTATCTTTACACGCTGCTGTTCAGTAAAGCCTACCCGATGAAGTAAGCGGCTTTTCGGTCTGCTAACCGGTAACACAACAACCATACTGCCTTCGCCAAACTCTCTCAGTGCGTGTTCAAGCACGCGTCTAATCAACGATACACCAGCCCCCATCGCTTGTCTGTGTACAACTAATACAAACTCACGTTCATTTTCTAATGCCTGGCATCCACCCCAGCCAATAAAATCACCATCACACTCGATTCGCCAGGTACCATATCCGTGTGTTTGCCAGTGCGATAAAGACTGCACTATCCATTGCTGTACAAAATCAGCAGAAAACGTCCCGGCTGAACTGGCAAGAGGCAGGTGCCGCCGTATAGACGTGTCGTTAAGTAAACGATACACGTCATCCGTATCCTGACTGGAAAATCTGCGATAAGTAAGGTTCATTGGCGCTCCATCGGTTATCCCTCAATAGACCGGAGTAGTAGTGCAATCATTCCCAAGTAGCATACTTTTTGAGATGGGTAACGCCTACAGTATTAACAAAATATTAACGCGTTAGCATGGAGCACTTTATGAAAAAGGTATTGATTGCTGTTTGTACACTTATTACCTCCGGCGCAACATTCGGTTCGGAGGACTCCGGCAACGAGCTCAGTTACGAGCATTTTGTTCACAGCGATAAGCCAATCAAGTGTTTGTATGGCTACGCTGCAGAGAAAGTCGGTGATCACGATGCCGCCATTGCCATATTTGAAGACTGCATCGCACGATGGGAAAGTGTGTATTCGATGATTTGGCTCGCACAAATTTACGATAGTGGTATTGGCGTTCCTCAGGATTTAAAAAAGGCAGCGGCGTTAATCAAACGCGGCGCACATACCAATGATGAGGCAGGCTATTCCTCTCTCGCAAAGTACCATTACGGCATCATTTTACTTGAAGGCCGTGGTGTTCCGGTCGACAAGCAAGCCGGTGTTGAATGGCTGCATCGCGCCGCAGATGAAGGTGTCGACGAAGCAAAAGACTACTTGCAGTCCTTACCTTAACGCTCGAACGCTATAAACCGCATTATTTTCGCTATAAAGCGGGTTTGTCGTACGCGCTAATTTTTCTATACTGCCTGACGTAAGAATACAGATAATAACAACGAGGGTGGGATCCACTTTGAAAACGCTAACGACAACACTGCTGATCAGTCTGGCAGCCAGTTTTACGCTCACTGCGTGCAGCCAGAGCACACCGACTGACACATCAACGGCATCACCTACACTGTCTTTGGAACGCATTTATAAAAATAAAGAGTTCAAAAGCGAGCGCGCGCCGTATTTCCGATGGCTCGACGACGGCACGGGGTACACGGTTCTGGAAGCACGGGACGAAAATAATACTGAGACAGAAAACGGTGTCACGGGTAACGATATCGTGTTCTATCAACCCGATGGCAAAGGTAAAAAAATACTGCTCACTGTCGAACAGTTAACCCCTGCCGGTCAGAAAGACGCGCTCAGTATTGATGATTATAAGTGGTCCGCTGACGGCAAATGGGCACTTATTTTTACCAATGCGCAAAAAGTATGGCGTCATCGTACCCGCGGTGATTACTGGGTATTAAACCTGGAAACCAACAAGTTGTATCAATTAGGCGGAGAACAACCTCCCGCTACCAGCCTTATGTTTGCAAAGTTCAGTCCGGACAGCCAAAAGGTTGCGTATGTCAGAGACAACAATATTTATGTAGAAACATTGGGTGAGAAAAACGTTACTGCATTAACTACTGACGGCAACGATACCATCATTAACGGCAATTTCGACTGGGTATACGAAGAAGAATTCACTATTACTGACGGTTTCCGCTGGAGTCCGGATAGCAAGAACATTGCCTACTGGCAGCTGGATTCATCCGGTGTGAAATACTTTACCATGATCAACAACACCGATTCACTGTACCCTACTCTCACGCAATTTCCTTACCCTAAAGCGGGTGAACAAAACTCGGCGGTGAAAGTGGGTGTTGTGGAACTGACAACCCAACAAACCCACTGGGCAGCACTGCCCGGTGACAACCGAGATCGCTACGTACCTCGAATCAGCTGGGCAGGAACCAGCGATGCGTTGCTGATCCAGGATGTAAACCGCCCGCAAAATACCAACAAACTGCGTTTATTTAACTGGAAGTCAAACACACTTAACACAATTTATACCGACAAAGACGATGCCTTTTTGGAGTGGTATTACGCCGCAGAGTGGGAAGAAGATGGCAGCCACTTTATATGGCACAGTGAACGGGATGGCTGGCGCCACCTCTATCGCATTTCCCGGGATGGTAGCGACATTGTTGATCTCACACCGGGAGACTACGACATTGTCGATTTGATCGCGCTGAATGAAGCCACGAACAGTTTCTATTTTACAGCGGCGCCTGACCACCCGGAGCAGCGATTCCTGTTCAAAGGCTACCTGGACGGAAGTCAGCCTGTAGAGCGAGTGACTCCCGCATCATTTGCAGGTAACAACGGCTATTACATGTCAAAAGATGCCAGCTACGCCATGCATACACACAGCCGGTTTAATCAGCCTCCGGCCAGCCAAATCATCAAAACTGACGGCCATGCTACTGTTACCCAGCTCACCACAAACGACGCGTTAAATGCGCAGCTTGCCAATGAAGTCTTGCCCACTCACGAGTTCTTTACTGTAGAAGCCCGTGATGGCGTTGAACTTGACGGTTGGATCATGTTCCCGCCCGATATGGATCCCAGCAAAAAATACCCGATTATTTTTTACGTCTACGGTGAACCGTGGGGCTCAACAGTTCAGGACAGATGGGGCGGCAACGGTTATTTATGGAACAGCATGATGACTCAAAAGGGCTTTATCATGGCGTCAGTGGATAACCGGGGTACCCGTGCACCAAAAGGCCGGGACTGGCGCAAAGCAATATATAAGAAAATTGGTAGTATCACGGTACGCGATCAGGCCGATGCGTTAGACGCCATGGCCGATCGCTGGTCTCAAATCGACACCAGCCGCGTGGGTGTGTGGGGCCATTCAGGTGGTGGTAGTTCCACATTAAATCTATTGTTCAGACACGGCGATAAATATCATGTTGGGGTAGCCCAGGCACCGGTTGCCGACATTCGTTACTACGACACCATTTATCAGGAAAGATATTCCGGGAACCCAAATACCGATCCGGACAGTTATACGCAAACCTCGCCTGTCACCTTCGCCAAAGACTTGCAGGGTAACCTGTTACTGGTGCATGGCACGGGCGACGACAACGTACACTATCAGGGAACTGAAGCCCTGATCAACGAGTTAGTTGAGCGCAACAAACAATTTGAGTTTATGTCGTATCCGAATAGAAGCCACAGTATCCGTGAGGGCAAAGGCACAACATTGCATTTGCAAACCATGAAAACGAATTATTTTATGGAACACCTTAAGCCATAAACCGGCTCCGGTATACAGAAACAAAACAGGCCGCTATTCGCGGCCTGTTTTATTTGCTAATTATCTTCTACGCTTGTTCTTCACGCAGGAACACCAGCTCGGTTTCCGTGCTCTGCTCTTCACTGAAGTAATAACCTGCCGTGTCAAATGCCTTCAGGTCTGCTACGTCTTCCACTTTGTTCTGCAGAATATAACGAGCCATCAAACCCCGTGCTTTCTTAGCAAAAAAGCTGATGATTTTATAATGTCCATTTTTCTTGTCTTTAAATACCGGGGTAATAATCATGCCGTCCACTTGCTTGGGCTTCACCGATTTAAAGTATTCGTTGGAAGCAAGATTCACCAGTACATTGTCATCTTGTGCAGCCAGCGCTTTGTTCACCTCAGTAGTGACAATATCGCCCCAGTATTCATACAGGTTCTTACCTCGGGAATTCGCCAGCTTGGTGCCCATTTCAAGCCGATACGCCTGCATCAGGTCCAACGGCCGAAGTACGCCATACAGCCCGGACAGAATGCGTAAATGTTGCTGTGCGTAAGCAATGTCATCTTCCGAGAGTGATTGTGCGTCCAGCCCTGTATATACGTCACCATTAAAGGCAAACAGCGCCTGACGCGCGTTGTCAGGTGTGAAGGGTGTAGTGAATTCAGCAAAACGGTTGGCGTTCAGGGTCGCCAGTTTGTCGCTGATTTTCATCAGTGACGACAAATCGGCCGGTGTCAGCGCCTTACATTCTTGCGCCAGCGTGTCCGCATCACCCAGCAACGACGGCTGAGTATACTCAGATACCGGTACCTGAGTGTCAAAATCGAGATTTTTCGCAGGGGATACTACAACTAACATGATAACTCCTTAGATTTGCTGCGAAGTATATCACTGTTGTGGCTATTTTTGGGGCGGTAAAACCGATTGAACAGTTCGACTTTTCCGGTTAACGAATACCATACGGCGATTGTTAAAAATTGACATCCCGGACCGCCACCAAAGAGGTTAAACAATCTCTCAGATTGTTATACACTAATTGGCAAACACACCATTATAAGTCAACAATGACCCCCTACAGTAGGCTATTACAGGCATGAACTCTGTAAAGTTGATTACTGCATTATCACATTCAGGATTAAGAACATCATGAGCAATCAGTTAGCATCACTTCGTAAAATTACTACCGTTGTTGCCGACACGGGTGACATTGAAGCCATTAAAAAATATCAGCCAGTCGACGCAACGACTAACCCTTCGTTACTGCTTAAAGCAGCAGGTATGCCGCAGTACGCCAGTCTGATTGATGACGCAGTGGCGTGGGCCGCAGAACAGTCAAGCGATCCAGCACAGCAACTGACCGACGCTGCAGACAAGCTGGCGGTGTCGATTGGTAAAGAAATCTCCGCCACTATACCAGGCCGTATCTCTACCGAAGTCGACGCACGTTTATCCTTTGACACCGAAGCCACCATTGCCAAAGCTGAGCGTTTGGTTCAGTTGTACGCTGACGCTGGCATCGACAAGTCGCGTATCCTTATCAAGATCGCGTCGACCTGGGAAGGGATCAAAGCTGCCGAAGTGCTGGAAAAACAAGGCGTGAACTGTAACCTGACACTGCTATTCAGCTTTGCCCAGGCCCGTGCATGCGCCGAGGCGGGTGTATTCCTGATTTCACCATTTGTTGGTCGTATTCTTGACTGGTACAAGAAGAGTACTGGCAAAGACAGCTACGAAGCCAGCGAAGACCCGGGCGTGGTCTCAGTAACCAGTATCTATAACTTCTACAAAGCCAACGGCTATAACACCATTGTCATGGGCGCGAGCTTCCGTAACACCGGTGAAATTCTCGAGCTGGCAGGCTGTGACCGCCTGACAATCAGCCCTAACCTACTGGAAGAACTGGCAAACACCGACGGTGAAGTGGAAGCCAAACTGGTTGATAACGGTGCCACTGAAGCTCCGGGTGAGCGCCTTGATGAATCAGGCTTCCGTTGGGAAATGAACGAAGATGCCATGGCAACCGAGAAGCTGGCTGAAGGTATCCGTAATTTCGCCGCCGATCAGGACAAGCTGGAAACAATGTTGAAAGACAAACTAGCTAATTTGTAATACAATATTAACATTGTTTCACATACTATTGATTCTAAGGAAAAGAGTATGACTACCCTTACTCAATCAGCTCAATGGCAAACATTATCCCGCCTGGCTGAGTCAGTAAAAAGCGCGCACATGCGCGATTGGTTCGCCGATGACGCCCAGCGTGCAGAGCGCATGCAGGCATCTGCCTGTGGTCTTTTTGTGGACTACTCCAAAAACCGTGTTACAGACGACGTACTGACTGCGTTATTTGATTTGGCTGACGCACAAGGCGTCGACGCACAAAAAGCCGCCATGTTTAATGGTGAAATCATCAATACCACAGAAGGTCGCGCTGTACTGCATACCGCTCTGCGTAACTTCTCTGGTAATCCGGTTATTGTTGACGGCAAAGACGTCATGCCTGAAGTCCTGGCTACACTGGATAAAATCGAAGCGTTTACGCACAGCATTCATTCTGGTGAGCACAAAGGTTACACCGGTAAAGCCATTAAACACATCGTGGCAATCGGTATTGGCGGCTCATTCCTTGGCCCGAAAATCATGACCGAAGCGCTGAAGCCTTATCGCACAGATGCGGTTAAGGTGCACTTTGTTGCTAACGTCGATGGCTGCCACATTCACGATGTGCTGAGTGAACGTGATCACGAAGACACGCTGATTGTGATGTCGTCTAAGTCATTCTCCACTCAGGAAACACTGCAAAACACGTTGAGTGCCAAAGCCTGGTTCCTGAAACAAGGTGGCACGCAGGAAGACATTGCCAAGCACTTCGTTGCGGTTTCATCCAACGTAAAAGCTGCCACTGAGTTTGGTATTGCCGAAGAAAACATTTTTCCTATGTGGGATTGGGTAGGCGGCCGTTATTCACTGTGGTCAGCTATCGGATTACCTATCTCACTGGCACTGGGTTTTGAAAACTTCAAGGGCTTGCTGGAAGGTGCTTACGCCATGGACGAGCACTTTAAAACTGCGCCCAAGGAACAAAACCTACCTGTATTACTGGCCGTAATGGGCATCTGGTATCGCAACTTCTTCGATGCCCAGTCTCAGGTATTGCTGCCTTACTATCATTACCTGCGCGGCTTACCTGCCTATGTGCAGCAGTTGGACATGGAAAGTAACGGTAAGTTGGTAACACAAGCCGGCGAAGCCATTGACTATGAAACCGGCCCTATTATCTGGGGTAGTGAAGGCACCAATGGTCAGCACAGTTTCCACCAGCTAATCCACCAGGGCCATGGCGTTATTCCGGTAGACTTCCTAATGCCACTGAACGTGCCTAACCAGGACGATACCCACCACGCGATGCTGGCATCAAACTGCTTTGGTCAGGCCCAGGCGCTTATGCAAGGTAAAACCTTTGAAGACTGTTACGCAGACCTGAACGGCAAAGGCTTTGATGATGCAGAACAGACTCGTCTCGCTCAGCACAAAACCATGCCGGGTAATAAGCCAAGTAACACAATTTTGTTCGAAAAACTGGATCCGTTCACACTTGGCGCGTTGGTTGCTATGTATGAACATAAGGTGTTCGTACAAGGTGTTATCTGGCAGCTTAATTCCTTCGACCAATGGGGTGTGGAATTAGGAAAAGTTCTGGGAAATCAAGTATTAGCAGGTATCCAGGGGGATGCAGACAGCGCTGAATTTGATAGCTCTACCCAGCAATTGATTAATCGCTTCAAACAGGCCAATGCACCAAAATAAACATTACTGGTCCAACTTGTTCCAATAATGTGCAATTCATCCGGTTACCAGCCTTCACTTACGGGTAACCGGATACACTGAACACCACGGAATTGTCATCGCAGCGTCACAATTTGTTAATTAAAAGTAAACAAAAGTATTTTAATTTAGCAGTGGCTGTGGTAAAAAAATTGTCAGGGGTCAAAAAAGACACACTGACAGTGTAGTTAGCGGTAATAACAAGGAGATCTCCGTGGATACTTCAGATCTATTTGCAATGCTTGATATAGACAGTTCTACTAAAACCAAAAGTAAAAAACGTAAGTGGAGAGAAATAGAAGCAATTAAAGACAGGTATCAGCTTGAGAAAGAATTGGCCGATATCGATATGAGTTTCGACCTTGCCTTAGAGGACAGCGCTCGCTAAATACCAAACAGCCACACGGTGAAAACCCTGTGGCTGTTTTGCTTTTAGTGCTTAGTTAGCCATTACACTTGCCAGTTTACGGGCGTTTTGCCTTGTTGACTCAGCAGTGCGTTGGTTTGACTGAAATGGCGACATCCCAGAAAGCCCCGATGTGCAGACAGCGGAGACGGGTGTGGTGCGTTCAATACGTAATGTTTTTGCGTATCGATGTTCTGACCTTTTTTCTGGGCATGGCTTCCCCAAAGCAAAAAGACAACACCCTGTTGGGTATCGTTGACCGATTTAATCACAGCGTCGGTAAACGTCTCCCAGCCCCATTTCGCATGACTGTGCGCTTTGCCCTGCTCTACCGTCAGCACGGTATTGAGTAACAGTACGCCCTGCTCTGCCCACGCGGTTAGATTACCGTGTGCAGGAATGTTAAAGTCATCAATGTCCTGTGCCAGTTCTTTGTAGATGTTACTTAAAGAAGGCGGCGTCTTCACACCGGGCTGAACAGAAAAACACAACCCATGAGCCTGTCCCGGACCGTGATACGGATCCTGACCAAGAATAACGACCTTCACATCATCTAAAGGCGTCAGTGTAAGTGCGTTAAATACTTCAGAAGCAGGCGGATAAATCGCTTTACCCGCTCCACGTTCAGCATCAACCCGGCCCATTAACTGCTGAAAGAAATCAGCATGTTTAACAGGCTCAAGTTCGTCTTGCCAATTAGGCATTACTCGCCTTTTAACAGCGCAAACATGTGCGCTTTCAACGCCTCATAGTCTGCGGGCAGTTCGGCTTCCAGACTTTCTTTGTTAGCACAATCAGCAAGGGGTTGTGGCAGACTAAGCGGCGTGCCTAATACATTTTCAACCGTTTCACGGAATTTCGCAGGGTGTGCTGTACCAAGGAAAACACCGATCTCACCCGGCTCCAGGTCGTGACTCACTGCACGGTAAGCAATCGCTGCATGCGGTTCGCTGGTATAGCCTTCTTTAAGCAACTGACGCATAGCTAGCTGCGTGTATTCTTCGTCTACCGACTCACCGCGAATCACGCTTTTATCCAGATACCCACGTTCAATCAGTGCTTCGATACGTGGCCAGTTATTTGGCTGACTCACGTCCATGGCGTTCGACATAGTCGCTACGGTTGCATTAGGTGCCCACTCACCGGTTTTTAGATAACGCGGCACAGTGTCGTTCAGGTTAGTCGCAGCAATAAAGCGCTTAATAGGCAGCCCCATGGTCTTGGCAATCATACCTGCAGTCAGGTTACCAAAATTCCCGCTTGGCACTGAAAATACCACCTGATCGCGTTTTTCAGCAGGTAACTGTGCAACCGCCTCAAAGTAGTAACACACCTGCGCCAACAAACGGCTGATGTTAATTGAGTTTGCAGAGTTCAGGTGCAGACCTTCACGTACGTCCGGATCGTCGAACGACTGCTTGACCAGCGCCTGACACGCATCAAAATCACTTTCAATGGCCACAGTATGAATATTGTCGCCAAGGGTGGTGAACAGCTTTTGCTGTAGTGGACTGATTTTGCCTTTCGGGAACAAAATCACTACGTTGATATTGTCCAGACCGTGGAAAGCATGTGCTACCGCCGCACCGGTGTCACCCGATGTGGCCGTTAGGATTGTAATAGGATTGCCGTCACTGATGCGCGACAAGCACTGTGCCATAAAGCGGCCACCAAAATCTTTAAACGCCAGTGTTGGGCCGTGGAATAGTTCCAGGCTATAGACATTCTCAGTTACCTGAGCAACCGGTGCAGGGAAGGTAAACGCCGTGTTCACAATCTCAGCGACCATGTCTTCGCCCAGCTCACTACCAATGAGTGACGACAGGATCTTAATAGAACGTTCTGCAAACGGCAGAGCCAGTAAGCCATCGATATCGTCTAATGCAGGGATTTCTGTTGGGAAAAACAATCCTTGATTGCGGCCCAGGCCCTGTTTTACTGCTTGCGCAAATGACACCTGTTCACTTGCGTCTTTCAAATTTACCAATTGCACTGTAACTCTACCTTACTCTTGTTCCTGCTGAGAACCTGCACCCTGTGCAGGAATACGACACACGTGGCTGAAGCCATCTTCGTTCTGAATGTAGTTTTCACTCAACCAGTTCGAAATGTCATTGGCTTTGCGATAATCATCACAAACCGCAAATACCGTTGGACCTGAACCGGAAATACCAAACGCCAGTGCGCCATTACCCATGCTATACGCTCGGGCTTCGTCAAATACCGGCAGCAGTGATTTGCGATAGGGCTCTGCAATCACATCCTGCATAACACTGGCGGCCAGCGCATAATCATCGTTGTATAACGCATGAACGAAAATACCCAATTGACGTCCAAAGGTTAGCGTATCGGCCATCGGGACATCTTTGGGTAAAATATTACGCGCTGCAGATGTCGATACACTGATACCAGAATAGCACACCACCCAGTACCAGCTTTTTACAACTGGCAAAGAGACGGTCACCTGGTCCTGCTGACCCGTCATTAACGTCATGCCACCCAAATAACAAGGCGCAACGTTATCGTAGTGAATACTGCCACTGATTTGCCCTTCCAACTCACCCATCATAGTCAGTAGTGTGGTTTTGTCGAACGGGCGACCAAAGTGCTCATTGAGACCGTGAAACGCTGCCACAATTGAGCTGGCACTGGAACCCAGCCCACTGCCGATAGGCAGACTTTTCAACAACGTCATATGAATGGGCGTTACTGACAGGCCTTTGGCCTGCATGGCTTTTTCGAAATAGCGGTAACAGTCAGTGACAATGTTTTCGTCCGGGTTGGACGGTAGTTTGTGGGCAAACACGCCCGCTACTGATAGTCCGAATTCATCCGCATCACTAACGATGACTTCATCGCCCAACAGACTCCCGTCCAGGGGCTGTAAGGCCGCGCCCAATACGTCGAATCCGAGGCTGACATTGCCTATGGATGCCGGGGCGTACGCTCTGGTTGTTTTCATGTTTGCTGCTCTCAAAACCGATTAATGTGCATTCTGCTTCCACGGCATCGTGCGAAGAATATCGGCAAATACCCCTGCGGCTGTTACGGTCGCGCCCGCGCCATAACCCCGAATAACATAAGGGATAGGATTATAATAATCACTGTGAATCGCCAGGGCGTTTTCACCGTCTTTTACTGCTGCCAAGGGGTGAGAAACCGGTACCGCCTTGATCATTACTTTACATTTGTTCCCTTCAATGGAACCGATGTATCTGAGTACTTTACCTTCTGCTTTCGCGTTGGCAACCCGCTCTGAAAATTCAGCATCCAGTTGTGGTAACTGTTCCATGAACGTAGCGATATCGCAATCTTCAGCAAAGCCTTTCGGTAACACCGACTCAATTTCAATGTCTTCGAGTTCTAGTTCCAGGTCTGCTTCCCTGGCCATAATCAACAGCTTACGCGCTACATCCATACCGCTTAGGTCATCGCGAGGGTCCGGTTCGGTAAAACCATTTTCCTTGGCAGTACCTGTTGCTTCAGACAGGCTCATACCTTCTTCAAGCTTACCAAACACATAAGACAAGCTGCCCGACAAAATACCTTCAAAACGGTGCAGAACGTCACCCGCTATAAACAGCTTTTGCAGGTTGTCGATAACCGGCAGGCCTGCGCCTACGGTGGTTTCGTACAGGTACTGACGGTTAGTTTGCAATGCGGTATTACGTAATTTTTTATAGTAAGCCAGCGTGTCGGTATTGGCTTTTTTGTTCGGCGTTACCACGTGGAAGCCATTTTCCATCATATCTACATACTGGCTGGCAATAGCCGCGTTACTGGTACAATCAACGATAACAGGATTGACCAGCGCATTGCTATTAACGAAGTCGTGCAGACGCTCTACAGAGAACTGGTCCTTTGCATCCGCTAACTCAGCTTTCCAGTCACCTGCCAGGTCGATACCCTGACTATTCAGCAATAATTTACGGCTATTCGCTATACCGTAAACGCGTGCCTGAATATTGCGACCCAATAACGTAGGTTGCTGCTTTTCAATCTGCGCCAGCAATTCAGCACCGACGACACCGCAACCAATCAGGAAAATATCGATAGTGTGACGGTCTGAGAAGAAGTTCTGGTGAATCACTTTTACCGCTTTCTTGGCGCGCTTGGCTTCAATAACAGTAGAAATGGAGCGCTCTGATGAGCCCTGCGCAATAGCGATGTTGTTCACCCGAGCCTGAGACAAGGCGTTGAAGAAGCGTGCAGCCAACCCTTTTGTGTGACGCATGCCGTCACCCACCAACGTCACAATAGCCAGGTCATGACGCACTTCGATAGGGTCAAGCAGTTGGTTTTGTAATTCCAGCGCAAAAGCGTCTTCCAGCAAGGTTTGCGCACGCTGTGCATCTTTACTGTGGATACAGAAGCTAATCGAGTACTCTGAGCTGGATTGCGTGATCAAACTGATAGAGATGTGCGCATTAGACATGACCTCAAACACGCGGCTGGCCATACCCACCATGCCTTTCATACCCGGACCTGCCACATTGAACATAGCAATATTGTCGAGCTGTGAAATGCCTTTTACGCTGGTCCACTGAGTGCTGGCTTCATTGCTGATTAAAGTACCCGGCGCGCTGGGGTTGAGGGTATTTTTGATTAAGCAAGGGATATGGTGCTGGGCAATCGGGCCGATGGTTTTAGGGTGCAGTACTTTGGCGCCGAAATACGACAGCTCCATGGCTTCCTGATAAGTCAGCTTATCGAGCAATACCGCACCCTCCACCTGGTTCGGATCAGCATTGTACACACCGTCAACATCGGTCCAGATCTCGCAGCACTCCGCGTCGATACAGGCCGCCAGTACTGCAGCAGAATAGTCTGAGCCGTTGCGGCCTAAAGTGACTTTTTCGCCGGCTTCATTTGCCGCTACAAAACCCGGCATGATGATCAGCTGACTGCCATCAGTGTTTACATCGCTGAAGCGCGCTTTACTCAATGCTACGTCTGCGATGCTGTCCAGATAATCCCCTTCAGCCAGGACATATTTAACCGGGTCAATAATGGTGTTACTTATTCCCTGAGCAGACAAGATTCCGCTGAACAAATTGACGCTGATATACTCACCCAGGCTCATAATGCTAGCGGTTACCGGGTCCGGAGAGCAGCCTAACAATGCAATACCTTGCAGTTGTTTATTTAACGCGCTCAGGTTCGTTGCGATGAAATCGCTAATGCGTGCAAACTCGAAACCATCAAGTTGCGCATTCAGTTCTTCCGCAATGCCGTTTACTTTCTTATCGAGTTCCGCAAACAGTGCACTGTAATCTTCACCTGCTGCAGCCTGGTCACACAAAGCACCAAGCGCATTGGTTACACCCTTTGGAGCAGACAAGACCACAGCAGCACCGCTTGCCTGGTGAATGGTCGTGCTAATCTCGGTCACCCGCATGTAACGCTTTGCATCGGCCAGAGATGAACCACCAAACTTTAAGACTTTCATTGAATGCTCCTTGACTGCATTGTGTTGTGGGCTTGTTTGCCCCTTTTGTTACCGCAAAAAAAAACCCGCTCTTTTCAGGGCGGGCTTTCGTTGTCTGTTTGCTTACGCGCACTAGCCAGCGACCGCCCTCCAAGAGGTGGTAATAATCATGCCGGTGGTGCTAATCATCGTCTTCATGCGTTCAATTTGCCGTATAGACGTCTATATGTCAACAGGCTTTGCGCATTTTTCAGACCGTTCCGTTGCCTTTATGGCCGGAATCTTCATATTTGGGCGCGCATAATAGCACGTAAACGCCTTGTTCGACTAGGGGTCCACAGAGTAAATAACAAAAAGGGGCGTCACTAAAGTTTCGCCCCTTTTCCAATACGACTTTACAATGACGTTATGAGCCGAACAGGACCATTAACACCATAAAAACAAAACCTACACCGGCTATTTTAAGCCCGTTTTTGTAAGGCAGTGCTTTAGGTATAAACATCAGAAAAGCGGAAATCACGAAAAACAACAGCGCCACGCCAAATGCGATATTCACAAAAAAGAGAGGGCTGTTTGTCGTCGCCTTGTGCAACTTCACCATTTTTGCCAGTGGTGCCGGATAGTCTTTCAGGGTATAAACCACTTCGCCATTTTGTTTGTTATATTCGCCTTGACGAAACATCACTTTCTCGCTGTTCTCTTCTACAACAGCAAAACCCTTAATACGAAGCTGCTCACCCAGGCCCTGGCCACTCAAGCCACTCTCTAGCTGACGTTCATAAGTGTTTTCGTATTTTAGAAAATCGGTGGTTCTGAAAATCAACAACACACCACTGAGCGCATAGACCGCCATGATGCCCGCCAGAAAAAAACCAATCCAGCGATGGTATTGTCGAAAACTATTATGAAACTTTGGTGAAGCCATGTTCTTCCTCATGATTAAATTTTGGATTATTTTGCCGAAAAAAGGGATGTGAATACAGCGAATTAACGTTTCTTAACCTTTCTCTGAACGGTTCCGTCTGTTCTTCAGTGGAATTTGCGCTCTGACACCTGCAATAACGTATTGCGAATATCGTCTGCTGACATCGGTTTTGTCAAAAAGGCATTCATGCCAGCGTTAAAGCACGCCTGTCGGTTTTCGTTGGTTGTGTTTGCCGTCATAGCAATAATCGTCAGCGTCTTGTAGTCGAGGCCTAATTCACGGCGAATTTGGCGCGTTGCCTCAAAGCCATCCATGACGTCCATTTCACAATCCATAAACACAACATTGTAGTCGTTACATTGCCTAAGGGTTTTAACCGCATCCCGACCATTTACAGCATAATCCGCGGTTAAATTCAGTTCAGACAACATGGCTTCCATCACAATACGGTTTATTTCGTTGTCTTCCACCACCAGTACTTTTAAATGTTGAAGCTGAGCAATGACTGGCAGTTCGAGGGTTCGCTGCGGGGGCGGGATTTCTGACTCTGAACAGGGAAATTTCAATGACACCGTAAACTCCGATCCAGCCCCTGGATGACTGTGCACGTTTATGTCACCATGCATTGCCTGACACAACTCTTTCACGATAGCCAAACCCAAACCTGTACCGGCATTTGCCTGACTGTCGAATTGTTGGAAGGGTTTAAAGATTCGCGATGTTTGTTCTCGCGTCATCCCCTTCCCGGTGTCAGCAATTCTCGCAACCAGTTCAACCATAGCACCGGTTTGAATCGTGGTCAGTGTCACTTTAATGTGTCCGCCAAACGTGAAGCGCAATGCGTTATTCAGTATATTCGTAAACACTTGCTTAACCCGAACCTGATCGGCCTCAACCCCGTCCTGCTGACAAAAATGCGTCTCAAACTCCAGGCGTATTCCCTGCTTTTCACATAACGGTAAATACAGTGATTTCAAATCTTCAAATACTCTGGATAACGAAACAGGTGAGGGCTCAATCAATAACTCGCCGTTGTCTATTTTAGAATAATCCAGTACATCGTTAATTAAACGTACCAGCGTGTCAGAGCTCTGCATAGCAATCGCTATTTTTGTTTCCAGGATGTCTTTATCAAGACCTGAATGAATGGTTTGCAGCATACCTGAAATGCCGTTTATTGGTGTGCGAAGCTCGTGACTGATTTTGGCAATCAATTGGCTACGGGCCAGTAATAGCGTTTCGGCCTCTTGCTTTTTAACCGCCAATTGATTGCGATTAGTGACTTCGGTGTGAATATCCTGAAAGGCACCAAACAACCGAACACAGCGGCCATTTTCAAACTCTGCTTCGCCTAAAGCGGCAACCCACCGCTCTTTGCCAGAATGCGTGATCAATCGCACTTCCAGATTCCATGGCATGCCTTTTTCTAACGCAGCCTCAACGGCAGACAAGATACTGTCTCTGTCGTTGCCTTCTTTGTAGAAATCAATCGCCGTTTCCAGATTAGGCTCAAAGTGATCGGGTACTTCGTGAATAGCCCTCGTTTGATCACTCCAGTAAACGCTGCCGGATTGCACATCCACTTCCCAGAAACCAATATTGGCTAATCGCTGCATCGAACGCAAAGAATTCAGTCTTCTGCGCTTCCATAGCAAACTTTCGTCCCTGGTGAGGGCGGTTTCAATAACGGCTGCAACCGTTTTTATCAGCGCAATGTCATCCTGATTTAAAACGTCTTGTTGCTCAGTGGTAAACAGAAAAAATAAGGTGCGGGGCAGCTTGCCCTGGCTAAAAATGGGTGCCCCTAAGTAGGTGTGTATTGCGAATAGATCCACAAAAGGATGATTCGCCACTTCCGAATTTTTACAATTATCGTAGTAAGTCAGTTCGCCACTCTGAATCGGCTTGTTACATAACACGTCCGCTACGGGAAGTGTCACGCCAGCTTCAAAAGTCAAACCCGGGGCCTGGCTAACGCTGTGAAGTCGATAAAGAGAAGGATCGATCTCATCAAGCCCACCATACCCGACAGCATCCGCCCCAAAAGTGCCCCGACACACTTCCAGTAACCGGTCTATCATCTCTGGCGTTGCGATTGACTGATCTGAGGAAATGTCGAGAATTGTTTTGTAAATGAGTGGATTACGGCGCTCAAACTGCATATGGCTTACCGGCTTACGACCAAATGACTTTTTCTTATTAACATTTTTGTATCATACCATTTGTGACGAATTAGCCAATAGAGAAAAAAAATCGTTCTCATTTAATGGGCGACTAAAGTAATACCCCTGCCCCTCCTCACAGCCTAATTGCTTGAGCGCTTGCCAATGTTCCTCGGTTTCTATCCCTTCCCCCACCAGCTTAAGATTCAAAGAATGGGCAAGATGCACAATAACATCCACTATATTTTTTGCCTGTTCATCCGTAAGCATATCAATGACGAATGAGCGATCTATCTTTAATACATCCAGCGGAAATGTTCTCAAATAACTCAGGCTCGAATAGCCTGTTCCAAAATCATCGAGCGCAATAGATACACCCAGGTCAGAGAGTTTACGCAAAACTTCACGGGTCTCAGCGAAATCCGTCATTAGCGCCGACTCTGTGACTTCAATTTCTATTAAATGACTAGGCAAGGCGGCTTCGTTTAGCATTCGCTCAACTTGTTCACAGATATCGCTTTCATGAAATTGTTGCGCCGCAATGTTCACCGCTATCTTAGTCCCCTTCCCTTGTTCGTAAAGCTTCTTGGCGGTTTGGATACTCTTGTAGAGTACCTGTCTGCCAAGCTCATGTATTAAGCCAGACTCCTCAGCAAACTCAATAAATCTGTCCGGAGGGACAATGCTGCCGTCTTCTGCTGCGAGCCTCACGAGAGCCTCAGCCCCCGAGACTTCCCCACTGTTTAGATCAAATTTAGGCTGAAATTGAACTATCAGTGACTCTTCTTCCAGTGCGCTGCGTAGTAATTTTTCTATTTGCACCCGCTCGTTCAATGCCAGTTGCAAGTTGGTGGAGAAGTAACAATACCGGTTTTTACCTGTTGTTTTTGCCCGGTACATTGCAGTATCCGCATGTCGCATCAATTCTTCGGCACTGCCCGAATCTGAGGGATAAAAACTAATGCCAATGCTGACACTGAGATTGTGTTCATCACCGGCAATGGAAAACGGCTCCTGTATGGTGTAGATAATGTTAAGTGCGGTTACGTCGGTGACATTGGCTGATTTAATTTCCGGGAGCATCACCACAAACTCATCTCCGCCAACACGAGCGACCGTGCTCTCAGTATCACACAAGTGTTCTAATCGCTGCGCCACCTGGGTAATAATCATATCGCCCACCGTATGCCCTATGGCATCGTTGAGATACTTAAAATTATCAATATCGATTAGCAATAATGCGAGGGATTTTTTGGTTAACCTTGCTCTTGCAATACTTTGTAATACACGGTCATGTAACAGCATCCGGTTTGGCAAGCCAGTTAGCTGGTCGTGATTAGCCAGGTGTGTCATTTGCGTCGCCAGCGCTATCGACTCTGTCACATCCTGAAATACAATCACGCTGCCAATCAGGTTTTGCTTGATATCTCGAATCGGCGCAGCGGTATCTTCAACCCTGTATTCTCTGCCCATGCGATTAGTGAGTTTGGCATTTAATGCCATTGCCACGGTCCGCTGTTCTTTCAGCGCTATTTCAATCGGATTGGGAAGGACCTGATTCGTAGTCGCATCGGTTATAGCCATGACATCAGTGATGTACAATCCTAATGCTGAGTCTTTATGCCAGCCGGTCAGACGCTGTGCGACCGGGTTAATGAAGGTCACATTCCCCTTGACATCCGTGGCGATAACCCCGTCAGCGATGGAGTTCAATATCACTTTTAAATATTGGCGCTCGTCTTCGACCTGCTGTCTGGCTCGCAACACGGCCTGTTCATGACGCTTAATTTGCAGATGGTTATTTACCCTTGCCCGGCACAAGGTCAAATCGAATGGTTTGGTTATGAAATCGATACCGCCAGTTTCCAGCGCTTTACGTTCAGTTTCATAGTCATGATGAGAGGTGATAAATATAATGGATGGACTTTTAATGTAAGCATTGCTTTTTATTTGCTGACAAACTTCAAACCCGCTCAAACCCGGAAGCTCGATATCAAGCAAAACAATATCTGGCTGAATAACGGCGACCAGTGAAAGCCCTTCTTCTCCGGTACTTGCGGTTTCAATACTGGCTAAATCTTCAAGGCCACTTGCCAGTACAGCCAGTGCGCCTGGATCGTCATCAATAACCACTATTTTAAGTGCGTCATCCATTCGTCAGTACCTCCGACTTCGACTTCTACTAATGGAAAATTATTATTGAAAAATAAAATGCAGGGAGAGCACTCACGCCATTGAGATAAGTCGGATGTAAAACTTGAGTTAAAAATAAGTTAAACATTAGATAATTACCTATACTGATAATTAGGAGTCGGCTGTTTTTTCAATGAACACCGTTACGCATTAAACGCGTTAACATGCGGCGTTTGTTTACTCGTAAACCAGCATCTTGATTTCAGTATAGGTGAAAGAGCATTTTTCACTATTTTTTGTGACGACTTTCTGTAGTGGGATTGATGTGAATAATCTGAAATATAACCTTCTGTTATGGGTAGCACTGTTAGCTCTGCTTTCGGTTATTTCCTACGTACATGAGAGCTATATTGAACAAGAAGCGTTTACCGAAATATCGCGGCAGCACGAGGTAAACCTTCACGAAATAAAAACCGATATTTCGAATCGACTGAATGACAGTCTCAATACCCTTTATTTTTTATACTCCACCCCGCCAATTAGCGGCCTAGTGAGGGCAGCAAAAGACCCCGAAGGTATCGACAGACAAGATAATACCTCGTTTGACGGATGGCGCTCCCGACTGGAAACCATATTTACCGCGTTTCTAAAAAACAATGAACAGTATTCTCAGGCCAGGGTCATTTATGCAGATTCAGGCAAAGAGTTTATTCGGGTTGACAAAGTACGTGGCGACGTCCGGGTGATTCACGGAAAAATGCTTCAGGACAAAAGCCAGCGGGACTATTTTATTAACGCAAAAGAACTCAAACGCGAACAGCTTTACATCACGCCAATAAACCTCAACCGTGAATTTGGTGAGCTTAGCATACCGTACCAGCCTACCATTCGATTCATTCTGCCCATATTTTCAGAAGAAGGTGAACTGTTCGCCTTTTTGGCTATTAACAAAAGACTGTCCTACTTGTTCGCTTCGGCTGAGGAATTTATCCCGTCAGGGCAGCAACTTGTCTATACGGATTCGGAAGGGTATTTCCTGCAGCACTTCGACCCAGCGCTGTTTTTCTCTCGGGATCTTGCCCCTGAAAAGAGATTTGACTCCGTCTATGAACAAACCACACTGATTCCAGGCAAATTAAACCGCGTTGCGCCTAAATCCAGACAAACGACACACTATTATGTGTCCAGTGACACGTTAATCGTGCCATCGAGTCATCACGCTTATAACCTGACCCTTTCGATATTCAGTGACGATGCGTTCATAGCATCGTTTCTTTGGGAGCGCCGACTTACGTTTTACAGCGCAACGGGCGTTGTCCTGGTTATATTTCTTTTGGCAATGTCGATGTTGAACCGTTCTGCTGCGAGAAGCCGAAAACTCGCCGCGGCGAGAGCCGAATCCCAAGCTGTTGTCACCGGCGCAACGGACGCGATTATCACGCTCGATAAACACGGTGCGATCACATCCTGTAACTTTACTGCTGAAAAAATGCTTGGATACGATAAAGAACAGTTAATTGGGGAAACATTAACCGATTACTTTAATACTTATTCTGATATACCCATCGAGCACATTCTTTCAGAACATATAACTGACACCGACATTGTGTGGCATAACGCAGAACAACCTTGTCATTATCACTGTAGCAAAAGCACGATTAAACAGTCCGGCGTTGTCTCTGCGCTGGCACTGTTTTTCCGGGACACCACCCTTGAAACCCTTGCCAAACAGGAAGCCGCCAACATTAATCTGGTGCTCGAAAGCAAAATAGCAAAACGCACGGAAGAGCTGGAGCTCGCGCGTAATCAGGCGGTAGAAAGCAGTAAAATAAAAAGTCAGTTTATCTCAAATATCAGTCATGAAATGCGCACGCCATTAAACGGTATTTTAGGCGCGTTAACGATGCTACATCGCCAAAAGCTTCAGCCTGAAACAGAAAAGTTTATTGATATGGCGGAGATCAGTGCCTCCAACTTAAATGTGCTGATCAATGACATTCTGGATTTATCGAAAATTGAAGCAGGTAAACTCGATTTAGACAGTAAGCTGTTTAATCCCATGGTGCTGATTAATAACCAGGTAACCACGCATGCCGTCAAAGCCATCGAAAAAGGGCTGGATATTTATCTGGATACATCGGCACTCAATTTTCGTATGTTTCGCAGCGACCCTCACAGGTTCACACAAGTCCTGAACAACATACTCAATAATGCCATTAAGTTTACAGAGTCAGGGGCCGTCACGGTTGAAGCCAGTTCCGTTATCGACGGGTCAACCGGCACACTTGTCATCACCGTCACCGATACTGGCATCGGCATAGCGAAAAAACATTTGCCTAAACTGTTTGCCGCATTCCAACAAGCCGACAGTAATATCACTTCCCGGTTTGGAGGGACAGGGTTGGGGCTACTCATTTGTAAACAACTTGTTCAATTACTCGACGGTGATATTTCCCTTGAATCAGAACTCGATAAAGGCACCAGGGTAACCATTACGTTATCGTCTGATGAGTGGGAAACCTACAGCGATGAGGAAGTAAAACGGCTACACGGCCAACAGGTAGCTATCTGTACCGACAATCAACGTTCAGAAAAGATTATAGCGAATATCGTAGCCAGTCTGGACGGCGTGCCCGTCCCTATTTCCATAGGTGCCGCGATAGAAATGAGCGAGCCATTCCCGGAGTCTGTCATAGTGGATGCCCCACTAAAAGATATACTCAGATTGTCAGCGTTCTTCGCCGAACAAACGGTTCAGCCTAAACTCTTTGTCCTGAAAACATTCACGCAATGTTATCAAATCGACTATCCAAACATACAATACTTAAACAAACCTTTATTGCGTAACGAGTTTCTGGCGAAGCTCATTGATCAGCGAAGTGAGAATACTGGGTTGCCCGCCAATTTATACAGTCGCCGTCATTCAGATTCGAACTCCGCTACTGAGGTGGATATAAATAGCATTAATGGCAAAACACTCCTGATCGTAGATGATAATGACATCAACCTTGAGGTGGCTGCCAGCCTGCTGTCTGACTTCCCACTGAAAATTTACACAGCCAAAACAGGTGTACAGGCTATTGAGCGAATCAAATCACTGGCATCCGACAATATACAGGTAGATACAATACTGATGGATTGTAATATGCCGGAATTAGACGGGTATCAGGCAACGTCATTAATTCGTGAAGGGGGAGCAGGCGAGTACGCTAAACACGCACCTATTGTGGCAATGACCGCGAATGCGCTCCAGGGTGAGAAAGAGAAATGTCTGCGGGTTGGAATGAATGATTTCATTACCAAGCCGCTGGTCCCCGACGAGTTCATTAGTAAAACAATAGAATGGCTACAATCGGATGATCTTTCTCACATTCCCGAATGTAAGCTCAGGCAATCGTTAATACCACCCCCAAACGAATCTGCCTCCCAATCAACACAACCAGAGAGCACTATGCCCGATTCACCTGATGTACCCGTATGGAACAAATCCGCCGCATTAGGCCGCCTGATGAACAACGAAACACTGTTAAACAAGTTAATAGAGATGTTTTTAAAATCTGCGGACGCCTTGTTTAGTGAACTCACGGAGGCGGTGCTTAGCCACGACTATGAAACCGTTCGACAACGCAGCCACAAACTGAAAGGACAGACCGCAGAGCTTGGCGCTGAGCAATTGTACGAGACCATGAAGACACTTGAGCAAAAAGCGAAAGAGCAAAGCCCTGAGATTACAAGGCTACACGAGTCCGCAAAACAACAGTTTGATGAACTAAAACATCATTTGCCGAATTAATAGCACAGAGAAGAAGTATGACTGGCTATTCACACAGCCAGTTGATAGCCTCAGCTGTGTCAGTAAAATACGTCACTTCGCCGCTAATAAACCAATCGCCCAGCGTGGCCATAAGCGCTTGCCAATCGGCGTGCCCCACAATGGCAATTTTTTCAAATTCATTGCCGTGTTTAAGGCCAATTTTAAAGTCATCCCACGCCGCCCGCAGTTCCCAACCGGTAAACTCAGACGCATCCAGTAACAGGCGTACCCTGGGTGAAGCAATGGTACTCAACGCCCCGTCCAACAAAGGTGTAAAAGCCTGATAGTCGGCATGGGTAAGTTTGCCAACCGCTTTCATAGTGACATAAAGGGTATCCTGAAACCGTTCAATACCAATAGTGAGACTGTGTGTTGTGCTCATCAGACATACTCCTTGCCAAAAACCTGATTGTAAAATAACGGATATTCGCCGTTTCTATGCTGACATAAATCAACAAAAATACCCGCGCCATACGCCAGCGAATCTTCCTGTGGTAAGGTTAGGATGGATTTACTACTTCGAGTGTTATCGTGACCGACCACGCCCAAGCAAAAAAAATGGCCTATCAAATCATGACCAGCTTCGATAAAAATTATCGCTGGTTTAGCCGTATCACACGAGGCGCGCAGGAGCGCTTCGAAAAAGGGCACTGGCGAGATGCACTCGCCGCCTCGAAAGAACGAATCAGTATTTACGAACAAAGTCTCGCCGACGCCGTTGCCGACTTATATGAGCAAATCATGGTTCATCAAAAGGACGTTGATTTCTGGCATGCTCTCAAGGCTGCCTTTGCAATCCTAATAGAGAATCACCCACAGTATGAGCTGGCAGAAACCTTTTATAATTCGGTTATAGGTAAAGTATTTCGTCATCGGTCTATCGATAACAACATTATGTTCGTACTGCCGAGTCGCTGCTTTTTACCAGGCCAGGACCGTGCCAAGGTCATTCACAGTTTCGACACCAAGACCACAGTAGCGGAAATGTACGAAGCCATTTTTGCTTGCTATCGCTTTACTATCCCGTTCGAAGACCGCAAGCGGGATATGCAATACCTTGATGATGCCCTTCGAAGCCGTTTAAGCAAAGAGGAGCTGGCCAGCGTAACCGCTGTAGAAATGCTCAAATCCGTATTTTATCGGGGTAAAGCCGCCTATTTAATAGGCCGCATTCGCATGCCGGAGCAAACCCTCCCTTTCGTGATTGCATTACAAACCGCAGACAATAATGCGTTGTTTGTCGACGCATTGCTTACCGATCGCCACGATCTGAGCGTGATCTTTGGTTTTGCCCGCTCTTACTTCATGGCTGACACCCAGTACCCGGGTGAACTGGTTGCCTATCTTCACGAGTTAATGCCCAATAAGAAAATATTTGAACTGTACATAGCGTTGGGCCATTACAAACACGGTAAAACCGTGTTTTATCGCAACTTCCTTCAACACATGGAAAAGTCTGATGATGCCTTTGAAATTGCGCCAGGCATTCGCGGACTGGTTATGATGGTATTTCATCTCCCCTCTTATGGCGTAGTATTTAAAATTATAAAGGACGAATTCGCCGAAAGTAAGAAAATCACCAGAGAGCACGTGATAGACCGCTATAAGTTAGTCAAGATGTCTGACCGTGTTGGCCGCATGGCAGATACCCATGAATATGTGAATTTTCGTTTTCCATTGCATCGCGTGCACCCTGACCTATTGGCAGAACTGCAGGAAACCTGTGCCTCCAGTGTGGAAATGACTGACGACGAACTGGTCATCAAGCACCTGTATATCGAACGGAAAATGACGCCGTTAAACTTATTCTTACAACAAGAGACCGACCCGGAAAAGCTCGAAAATGCCATTGATGAGTTGGGCACCTGCATAAAGCAAATCGCCATGGCCAATATTTTTCCCGGCGATATGCTGCATAAAAATTTCGGCATAACCCGTCACGGCCGGGTGATTTTTTATGACTACGATGAAATATGTCTGATGAACGAACGCAACTTCCGCGACATTCCAAAATCGGACGACCCCTACGCTCTGGATACCTTATCCGTCGCCCCCAATGACGTGTTCCCGGAGCAATTCGAACATTTCATTGTTGGCAAACGCCCATTTAAGGAAATGCTAAAAGCCAAGCACGGCGATCTAATGACCTCTGAATACTGGCGGCAAGTACAAAAAGAAACGTCGAAAGGTGAGATTCATAATTTTACCCCGTACCCCCAATCAAGGCGCTTTAGCCGGCATCCAGACAGGTTAGCACAACGTTCAGAGACACAATCTGAATTGCATCGGTAGCTTTGAGCTTCGGTGAGACAACCTCGCAGAAGCAATGCCACTAAATGGCAGTGATGAACAAAGCAATACTCACTGCCAAGCCAGCCACAAACATGATGCTGCGTAACGTATTCCATGCATACCAGTAGCAAATTAAATACACCACCCTGCACGCCACAAAACTCACCGCAAGCGCAACATGGGTAGTGTCAACTGAGGATGTGGTCAGCACCACCAGCGCGGCCGGTGCGTAGTAGGTTATGGCTTCAAAGCAATTATAGTGGGCTGCATTAGCGCGGGCGCCGAAGCCTTTCAATCGTTGCTGTTGTTCCCGGGGCAATGCGTTGTCATAGCCGCCGTTCCTATGCATGGCGACAGCCAGTGGCGCCTTGGCCAAAAACGGCATCACACACACCAGCAACAAACAAATGATAAATACGGTCATTAGGTTCCCTCCAACCAGCGCCTCGCTACTGACGCTGCATAAAAATAGTGACTTCCGCCATGACCAAACCGAACTTTTTAATGTAAGAGCGATTCATCATCGTGTTATCGTCCATCGCCCAAAACCAGTCGTCAAAGGCCACGTTGTATGTTGTATCGTCTACCGGTAAATCCATTGAATAAGTAAAATTAAACGCATTACCGTAAGACGTTCCTGTCGCCTCATTTAAAATGTCGGAGGCCCGTCCTGTGTAGGTACCATCAGATTCTGGTGTAATTCTCCACACCCTTGACCCGGGGCCTTCTCCCAGCGAGTAAGTAAAGCGTTCGTCGAGCACTAATACATTGCCGTCTTTACTGCCGTAAATATCGACAGTAAAGCGCTGAACAACCTCACCTGAGCGGTTCTGAACTATTCCCCAGGCTTTAACATCACCAGAAAAAAACGTCTCTAACGAAAAGGCAGGTGTGTGTTGTTTATAGGTATCGCCATCAATCGATACACTACATCCCATCACACCAAAAAGAATCAGTATTAACCCTAAATATCGCATCACTTTGTGGCTCCCGCTAAAAGTTTATCCCGAAATGACGGCTCGCTGGTTTTCTCACCCAACCATATTGCAAAAAAGTGTGTCGCAAACCCCTCCGCCGTTATGTCCCCAATCTGTTTTCCATTCAGAAAAAATCGCGCATTTCCGTTTGATAAATACACACCGGTCAAGGTGTCTCCTTCTGTAACGTCAGGAAAGAGTGCCGCCATCAGTTCACCCCATTTGGCCAACTGTTCGTTGGTAATCCCGTCCTGTCTGCGCATTTCTTTTACTGATTGGATTGCGATCTCCTTGCCATCAAAGTCCCTTAAATATGTCAGTGACAAGGCGTAAGGCGCTTCTGAACGCCACTGTCCTTTTGGCGCAAACAAACTCGCATCGTATATATCCCAAAAAAGTACCGAAAATCGTTCACGCCCAACCAATTCAGCCTCTGGGACATCTGTCTGAATAAACGCTTCCGCCATACCCCTACCCCTTGCCTGACTCACAGGTGTCAGCAGCGCAATAAAAATGAGCAGCACAGCATTGGCAATCAGTTTAGTGTTGTCGGTAATTCGATGACTTGATTTCACTTTGCGCGTTTATAAATTTACACTATGGGCTTATACCTGACGCCCGAGTAAATTGATCACTTAGCTCACTCCAAAGTACACCTGGCCGCTATGCACATAAACTCAACAATTGCCAGGCAGTTAGACATAGAACTGCCCTCTCCGATTCAGGCTTTTGCACCCGACTGGCCTGGCGCTGAGCGCGTTTCCATTCACATTAAAAGGGATGATCTGATCCACCCGGTGGTGTCGGGCAATAAGTGGCGAAAACTAAGTGTTTTTTTTTCGGATCCAACCTCACTTCCGCATGAGGTTGTGAGTTTTGGTGGTGGCTTTTCCAACCACCTCCATGCGTTAGGGTACTGTTGCAATAAGTTGAAGCTTCCGATGACAGCCCTCGTGCGGGGAGACTACACCAGGCATCCGACGCCCATGTTGAGAGATTTAGCTCGCTGGGGAGTGCGTATTCAGTATGTGACTAAACCGGAATATAACCGTCGGCATGACAATGACTATCTCAATGCGTTACATCAAACTTACCCGGCAGCAACCATTATTCCTGAAGGCGGCAGTCAACAGTTAGCGTTAGCCGGGGTACAACAAATTTTGCGCGAAACGCCACAAGGCTTTGATGTTGTGATGTGTCCGGTTGCAAGTGGCGCAACCCTGGCAGGTTTAATCACTGCATTACGACCTGAACAACGCGCAATAGGTATTGCAGTTCTTAAAGGGGTTGGTTATCTTGAGTCACTGGTTGAG
This sequence comes from Aestuariibacter sp., assembly GCA_017794925.1. Lineage (GTDB taxonomy): Bacteria > Pseudomonadota > Gammaproteobacteria > Enterobacterales > Alteromonadaceae > Alteromonas. The sequence goes on from CP051238.1 coordinate 4,422,235, forward strand.
CAATTTTTACCCGACGATTTCCGACGAGACTGGTGTATTGAGCACCACTTCCATCACGGCGGCTATGCAAAATCATCAGAGCCCTTATCTGCCTTTATTGAAACAACACAAGCGCAGTATCAGATACCTCTGGAACCCGTTTACAGCGGTAAGTTATTTTTTGCGTTAAAGGCACTGATTGCAGATAACTACTTTGTGAAAGGCACAAAGATTTTGGTGCTACATACAGGCGGATTACAAGGTGCACGAAACACCGAATGCACCGACCACAAAAATGTGTAGCAATGATCCAACAAACCAAAGCATGCGTTTAAAATTAGCAGCCCTACACGCATACACACGAACAGGGAGATAACATGAGTGATGTTCATACCGGCTTTTCACGCCCCAGTCAGTTATTGATCGATCGATCCCTGGTGTTGTGTAAGGTGTTACTGGGTATGGAAAACTCTTTTTACCCGTTTGCTGCAATCTATGAAAACGGTCGTGTTGGCTGTTTGTTTGCCGACGATTACGGCATAGATAATCCGGGAGAGATGCAACTGCTCGAACATTTACAATGGCGGGTTATCGATAACATCACAGATAATGATGCATATGCCACGCTTGTTTATGCTGCTCAAATAGAAATCAACGACAAACAGGCACAAGATGCTATTGTTATAACGTTATGTGAACCTAACAAACCTGAACGCTCGGTGGTTTACCCTTATTATCGGAGTAATCAACGCATCATTTTGGCGCCTCCGTTAATTGAAAAATAGCTGTAAAATTCAGCTGTTAACTTTATCACCACAGACACACGACTTTGCTTGCCAAAATTCGACTGTCTGATAGCATTCACCCCAAATTTACCTCCATCATAAAAGGGATAAAGATATGTCTCGTGTTTTGATTATTGGTGCCGGTGGCGTCGCGACAGTAACCATTAAAAAATGTGCCCGTTTGCCAGAATATTTCGATGAAATCTATCTGGCCAGCCGCACCGTTTCAAAATGTGAAGCGCTGCAACAGGAAGTCGGTGCAGACCGTGTTAAAGGTGTGTTTGCCGTAGACGCAGACGACGCGAAAGCAGTAGAAGCATTAATTAATGAAGTTAAACCTGATTTAGTGGTTAACCTGGCACTGCCGTACCAGGATCTGCCTATTATGGATGCATGTTTAGCAACCAAAACGGACTACCTGGATACCGCGAACTACGAGCCAAAAGACGAAGCTAAATTCGAATACAGCTGGCAGTGGGCGTATCAGGACAAATTCAAAGATGCAGGCATCATGGCACTGCTGGGCAGTGGCTTCGATCCAGGTGTTACCAACGTATACACCGCCTACGCCGCCAAGCATTACTTCGACGAAATCCACTACCTGGATATCGTAGATTGTAATGGCGGCGACCACGGTCAGGCGTTTGCGACCAACTTTAACCCTGAAATCAATATTCGTGAGATCACCCAGCGCGGTCGTTTCTGGGAAGACGGCGAATGGAAAGAAACTGATCCATTAAGCGTACGTGAAGATCTGGACTACCAGAACATTGGTGTGCGTGCGTCATACCTGATGTTCCACGAAGAACTGGAATCCATTGTTAAGCACTTCCCTACCCTGAAGCGTGCGCGTTTCTGGATGACTTTCGGCGACGCGTACCTGAACCACCTGCGCGTACTGGAAGGCATTGGCATGACCAGCATTGAACCGGTTGAATTCCAGGGCCAGAAAATCGTCCCTCTGGAGTTCCTGAAAGCGGTATTACCGAACCCGGGCTCACTGGCAGAAGGCTACACCGGTATGACCTGCATCGGTACTTACATTACCGGTGTAAAAGACGGCAAGGAAAAGACCATCTTCATCTACAACAACTGTGACCACGCAGTGTGTAACGAAGAAGTAGGCGCTCAGGCGGTATCTTACACCACAGGTGTACCGGCCATGATTGGCGCGATGATGATGTTGCAAGGCAAATGGCATAAGCCAGGCGTATGGAACATGGAACAATTCGATCCGGATCCATTCATGGACGAGCTGAACAAGCACGGCCTGCCATGGCATGTGCTGGAATGTGACAGCAGCCCGTTTGCCAAATAATTCCGGAGAGCAGCCTTGACTGATTTAACCCAGCGTACCGATATCCCTTCACCCTGCTATGTGCTGGAAGAGGCTAAACTGGTGCGCAACCTTGAGCTTATGAAACGCGTGCAGCACGAGTCCGGTGCGCGCATCATTCTGGCCCTGAAAGGCTTTTCCATGTGGTCGTGCTTCGACATCATTAAACCGTATCTGCACGGCGCAACCGCCAGCTCGGTATGGGAAGCGAAGCTGGCCAGTGAAATGGGCAAAGAGGTGCATGCCTTTTCACCTGCCTACAAACCTCAGGATATGGTGGAACTGGCTAAGCTTGTTAACCATATTTCGTTTAATAGTCTGGGTCAGTGGCAACGCTATCAGGACCAACTCCCTGGTGTGTCGCAAGGCTTGCGGGTAAACCCGGAACATCAGGAAGCAGAAACGCCTTTATATGACCCGGCAGCTCCAGGCTCTCGCCTGGGTATTCGTGCTGCGGAGCTTGAAGGTATTGACCTGAGCGGCATTGAAGGTTTTCACTGCCACAACCTGTGTGAGTGTGATTCATTTGCAACCGAGCGTACACTCAAAGCACTGGAAACTCGCTTTGGTAAATGGTTCGGACAGCTCAAGTGGTTAAATCTGGGCGGCGGACATTTAATGACACGCGCAGGGTACGATGTTGATCATCTGATCAACACGCTGAAAGACTTCAAATCTCGCTATCCGCATCTGGACGTGATTTTGGAGCCTGGCTCAGCCGTAGCATGGCAAACCGGTCCCTTGATTGCAGAAGTCGTCGACATCGTCGAAAACGATGGCAAGATTGCGATCCTGGATATTTCTGCCACCGCGCATATGCCGGACGTGCTGGAAATGCCCTATCGTCCGGCTATCTTAAACGCCGCTATGCCTGGCGAAAAAGCATTTGACTACAAACTCGGCGGTAATTCCTGCCTGGCTGGTGATGTCATTGACGTGTATAGCTTTGATAAGCCGTTAAACATCGGCGACCGCTTGCAGTTTGAAGACATGATGCACTACACCATGGTGAAGACCACGTTCTTTAATGGTGTGGAACACCCGTCAATCGGTATTCTGCGTAGCGACGATACCTTTGAATTAGTTCGCCAGTTCGATTACAGCGACTTTAAAGGCAAGTTGTCATAGTGCTTTGTTTATCAATGGGTGTGCAGAGTGAGTGATCTGACTCTGCACACCCTGTTTAACAACCTGACAGGATGCTAAATGGACGTCGCCACTGTTGTCATTATCACTATCCTGGGCGGTATTGGCGCGACGCTGTGTTTTGTTGGCGCCCTGTTTACAATAGTGACCGCATTTGGCAATAAGCAGTATGTCTGGGGCATAGCATCGATTTTGCTATTACCGGTAACGATCCTCTATTGCGCTCTGCACTGGTCAAGAGCAACCTATGCCGCCAGGCTACTGTACTCTGGATGTGCAATGCTAATACTCTGTCTTATTCCTTCGGTATTATTTTAGGTTATTGGTTCCTCAATCCTGTGTTACGACACCTTCAGTATTGCTGAACTTCAGATTACAAAATCCCTCTTCCGCGCTTAATACCGCTGTCACCAATCTTGCCTTCCGCTAACACTTCATCATTTAACTTAATGGTAAAGGGCGAGTTTGTTTTGCCCACAATGCTGTATTGAAAACCATAGATGTGGTCATCATGAAGGTGCAAAGTCGTACTTTTTACCGGCGAAACCAGCTCATAAATCCCGTCATCGATGTGCTCATCAATCACATCCACCAGCCAGTTACCGCGTTCAATATCAATGGATAGCTGCTTTTCTCGCATGAAAAACTCTCCCTGGGGCGCACCCCGGATTCAACGTGACCTGAAAGAGAATACCAAACCGAACTATCCGAAAAGCGCGAAGCACTATCGAAATTAGTTCAGTAAAAATAAAGCTGTAGGGTGATATTTTATAAGCGGCGCACTCGTGAAACTGTGCGCGCGTTTTGAATTATTCTAGGCCCAATCCGGCCTGATACAAAGCGTTTTTCTTAAGCTGATAATGATCTGCAACAACTGCAGCGGCTTTTTTTAGCGGAAGTTCGGATTTGAGACGTTTAAGCAATGCCATGGCGTCTTCCGGAATAGCACTCTGATCAATTTGCACACCGTCAATCATCAGCACAAATTCCCCTTTTTGATGGGCGGGCTCTTCTGTTAGCCAGTCAATCACAGTTTGAGCACTACCACTAATGTAGCGTTCAAAGGTTTTTGTCAGCTCTTTTGCCAGCACAATATGCCGTTCGTTGCCCAGTACCGCCTGAACATCCTTCATGGTATCCAGTACACGACGTGGCGCTTCATAAAATACCGTGGTATGAGGGCGGGAGTTCAGTGCTTCCAAAGCAGTTTGGCGTGCAACCATTTTCACCGGTAAGAAACCTTCAAAAATAAACTTATCCGTAGCCAGACCTGACGCGCTCAAGGCAGTAATTGCAGCACACGGACCGGGAAGCGCGATGACATCAATGCCCTGTTCACGACAGCGGCTTACCAGCTTGTAACCGGGGTCACTGATTAACGGCGTACCCGCATCACTGATCAACGCAACTGACTCGCCGTCGAGTAACTTTTGACACAGCATTTGACTACGCTTGTCTTCGTTGTGGTCATGCAAGGATAACGTTTTGGCCTGAATACAAAAATGCTGTAACAACTTTGCACTGTGACGGGTATCTTCAGCCGCAATCCAGGCAACTGACGACAATACATCGATCGCGCGCTGAGTAATATCCTGAAGATTACCAATGGGAGTAGGCACAATGTAAAGAGGGGCTGAACTCATGGGTGTATTCCGCGCTGTAAACTGCGCGTAATATACCCTGATGAGTCAAAGGTTAAAACCACGGACTTCACATTGCCGTGAATTACCCTGAACACAAGACCGGATTTGCCAATAATCCCTTAGATTTTATCGATGAGTCAGTTACACTGGCATTTATGAGATTCGGTTAACGGATTCATCAGAATATTTACAGGATGATTATGGTTCGATTGCGCACTTCGATACTGGCTGTAACAGGCACGCTGCTTATATTAGGTGGGTGTGGATCTACGCCTACCACGCGAAACACCCCGACCCGCACAGTCCCTGTTGAAACGAAAACGCAACCGGATGTTGTTGAACAGCAGTTAAGCCCCGAGGCCTTGGTAAACCTGGCCCAACAGGCCTGGCAAACAGAGGGCAATAACGCCGAAGCGCTGGATTACCTGCTTCAGGCGGCTCAACAGTGGCAATCAACGGGCGAAACCTTAAAAGCGCAGCAAATCGTCTATTCATTGCGTCATCATGCCCTGCCTGCCAACCTGAAAGCCCGTTATAATTTACTTATCGCTCAGCAATATGCTGAAGATCCGAAAGTGGGAAGTGACCAGATTCTGTCCTTATTGTCGACACCATTATCAACAGAGCCGCTACGACAACAACAGTTCGCCATTAAAGCAAATCAGTATGCGAAACTTGGGCAGTGGCTTCGTGCAACTGATGCGCTGCTACAAAGCAAAGAAATAACGCCCGACGTGGTTACTCAGGCCTGGGACTGGGTAAACCGGGCCTCAGAGCAGGACGAAGTCGGTATCGCGCGTCTCACCGCCGTCGCGCCCTTTGTCGCGCTCAAACAGCTGGTAAGGGAAAATGGTTTCGATCAGGCTCAGCTAATACAACAACTCATTCAATTCAGACAAGTATACCGTGGCCATCCGTTAGTGACATACTGGCCGGAATCACTCACCAAAGTCACCAACCTTGAGCCTGTAAAACGAGACAACGTGGTTGTGTTTTTGCCTTTGAGCGGACGCCTCCAGGCAACAGGGATGGCGATTAAAGAAGGCATTTTAGCCGCCTACTTTAACGATCAAAGCGCACGGAGTGCGAACCAGATCCCACAACTGCAGTTTGTCGACACAAACAACAGTAACCCGGAAGACATGGCAACCATAGCGACTGAAGCAGACTGGGTAATTGGCCCATTGCTAAAAGAGAACGTTGATGCCCTGCTGCCGCTGTTATCACCCACAGTGAAAATGTTAGCGTTAAACCGGCCGGATACGCCGGCGTCACCACTTGCACCCACAACAGAAGAATTATTGCCATCTTCTTTTGGTGTACAGATATTTTATGCCCTTGCGCCTGAGGATGAAGCGCGTCAGTTAGCGAATCAGGTGTTTGAGCAAGGTAAATCTGCGCCCATTCTGGTGGCGTCTGAACAATCCCTGCATCAGCGTATGCAGGATGCCTTCATTGACCAGTGGGGAAAACTCACCGCTGGCCTGGCGAGTCATCAGCACAGTGTACCGACAATGGTTACCTACACTGATAATGCCGGCTTACGCGACGGTATTCAGGAAGCCCTGGACGTCGCTCAAAGCAAGGAACGCATTAAAGAAATCCAAAGCTTTGTGGACGTAGAGCTATATAATCTGCCCAGAAACCGGCTGGACATCGACGCCATCGTCGTATTTGCCTCCCCGGAGCAAACCGAATTACTCAACCCGGTTATTGAAGCCAGTATCAGCCCATTCAGCGGAGAGTCCGTACCGGTCTTCGCCACGTCACGCTCAGTCGATTACACGCAGTCACGTAATCAATGGCGCGATCTGCAAAATCTGCACTTTCTGGATATGCCCTGGGTGTTACCTACTAACCCCGAACAGCACCTGGCCAAGGTAATGCGAGACTTGTGGCCACAACGCCCTACCAGCTTACAACGACTGTTTGCATTTGGCGTGGATGCTTACAATATTCTTCCAAGTCTTGGACAAATGGTGTGGTTACCACAGCTAACCTATCAGGGTCTGACCGGGTCTCTGCGTATTAATGGTCAGCGCGAAGTGGTTCGCACGTTACCTGAAGCAGTGGTAAACCAGGAAACCATACAAGTAGTAGGTACCCAATGAAGACAGCCCGGCTGATAGGGTTCGAACAGGAATCTCAAGCCTGTGAATACCTCACACAGCAAGGGCTGAAACTGGTCGCCAAAAACGTGTGTTATCGCGGCGGCGAGCTGGATCTCATTATGCAGGATGATCAAACCTGGGTATGCATTGAAGTGAAGTTTCGCCGCCAAAGCGATTACGGCACTGCCGCAGAAACCATCAGTACGGCAAAAATCCGTCGAATGGGTGCTGCCTTTCAGCGCTATTTAAGTGATAATGGCGTGAACCCGGCCATGGCGCCTATGCGTCTGGACGCCCTTGTAATTGATAATAAAAAAGTGAACTGGATTAAGAACATTGGTGTCTGACACACCAGTGTATTTGTTGTTTTTCACTAAGACATTTGCGAATCAATGATTGAAAATATAAAAGCCAACTTTACCGAAAGCATCCAAACCAAAATTGCCGCGTCAGAAATGCTGCCCGCTGCTATTGAAAAAGCAGCCAGCATGATGGTAGAAGCGCTTATCCATGGCCATAAAATACTGAGCTGTGGAAACGGAGGCTCTGCGGGTGATGCCCAGCACTTTTCGTCTGAGATGCTTAACCGTTTCGAGCGCGACCGCCCTAGTTTACCCGCGATCGCGTTATCCACCGATACATCAACACTGACTTCTATTTCCAACGATTACAGCTATGATGAAGTGTTTTCCAAGCAAGTCCGAGCATTAGGGCAGCCCGGCGATATTTTATTAGCTATCTCCACCAGCGGTAATTCACGCAATGTGATCAACGCGATGGAAGCCGCGCTTTCCCGTGATATGACCATTGTGGCGCTTACCGGTAAAGATGGCGGTGAAATGGCTGGCTTTTTAAGTGAACACGACGTGGAAATTCGCGTCCCTTCTAACCGAACCGCGCGCATACAGGAAGTGCACCTTCTTGCGATTCACTGTTTATGCGAGTGTATTGACGACAGTTTATTCCCTGCTCATGATTTTGACGATATGTAAAACGTTGCTCACCAAACGCTGTGGTATAGCGCTTTGTGCTGTTTTGTTAATTAGTCAGTTAAATGGCTGTGCCATAGTGGCTGTTGGCGCAGTGAGCGCAACGGCGGTATCCGTGTCAGTAGACCGCCGCACAGCAGGCACACAACTGGATGACATGAATGCTGAAGCCAAAGCCTCAAAGCTAATTAGTGAAAATGACAATCTCCGTGAAAATGGTAATATCGAAGTGACGGTATACAATCGCGTGGCACTTATTACGGGTCAGGCACCTGACCCTGGTGCCATAGCAGAAGCCGAATCGCTGATTAAAGGTATTCGCTATATTCAGAAAATTCATAATCAGGCTCGTGTGGGCGAGCCGATCGCAGGCTCGACGGTATTGTATGATCGCTGGCTGGCCACCAAAATCCGCACGAAGATTTTGGCGTCTGATAAAGTACCTACCTCTCAGATCAGCATCATTGTAGAGGACTCAGAAGTGTTTTTAATGGGGCTGGTGACGAATCAGGAAGCGACGGCTGCGGTAGAAATAGCCCGGCATGTCGATGGTGTCGCCCGGGTCGTTCGCGCTTTTGAGATCTACCAATAGATTCTATCCCCTGTCATCTTATAGAGCCTGCATTTTGCAGGCTTTTTTGTTGCGGTAGTCCTCAAGAGTTCCCCTTCCATACAGAAGTTTATCCCGGATATTCAATTCCCCTTGTCTTTCACCTTCGTTTTACCCCGTGCTTTTTAACCTGTTCGTGTAGTCCGTATTTAATGCCCATTTGCAATGCAAGGCCGCATTGCCACGAAAAGGATCATCTCATGCATCGCACATTAACAACACTTGCCATTACTTCAGTTTGCCTGCTCGGTTTGAGCGCCTGCGGTGGAGGCTCATCTAAACAGCAAACCAATGTACCTCCACCTCAACCAGCGCCTCTGGATTACCAGGCTCTGCTAAATGATACGGTTTCCGACGTCTTGCCCGGTATTGTTCTACATATCGAAAGCCCGGATAAAACCGTCTTACTGTCAGCAGGACTTAGTGATATTGCGTCCCAGTCACCTATGCAAGTTGATGCGCAAATGCCGGTGGGCAGCGCAGGTAAAAAAGCCACGGCATTGCTTGCGCTGATGCTTTACGAAGACGGACTACTGGATATCGACGACACACTGAATACCTGGTTACCCAATGAATTAGTTGAGCGTATTGAATATGGCACTGATATCACACTTCGTCAGTTACTTACTCATACCGCAGGTGTGCATGATTACCTTGCGCCTGATACCGCTGAAGCCTGGTTTGAGGCAATCATGACCGATCCAACATCGCTGAAGACTGACGCCTACGCGCTGGCGTTTTCTATAGATAAAGCAGCAGACTTTGTACCAGGCACCGGCTTCAACTACTCCAATAGTGGCTATTTATTAACCGGACTCATTCTGGACAGTGTGCTGGGTGAGCACCATTCAGCCGCTTTACGTGAACGCGTACTCATTCCACTGGGTATGAACAACACCTATTACAACGGCGTTGAAAAGTCACTTGGTCAAATCATTTCCGGCTACTTCAACCTGAATGGCGAAGTATTAAATACAAAAGAAGCCTATGAAAATATTGGGGTAGCCGATGCACCGTTAGTGTCGACAGTGGAAGACATGACGTTATTGCTTCGTGCTGTAGCAACAGATGACACGATTGTTTCTTCCTCTATTCGCGAATTAATGATTGGCGATGAGAATCTGACTGATATCGGTGATGACGTCTACTATGGTATGGGCATGATGAAAGATATCATTAATGGGTTACCGGTATACCACCATGGTGGCGACGAACCCGGGTATGCAACGACCAATTTATACATCCCACATAATGACACCTCCATTACGGTATTCGTGAACTGCGGCGTGGCACAGGATTGCGAGAACGAGCAAAATGTTCTGGTACAAACCATTCTGAACAACGAGTTCTAAACCTGCCGCATCTCAACTGGCAGGTCTGATGCAGACACTGCCCAGGGCCTGTTTACGTTTACGGTGCACTTTTGCAGCTGTAAAAGTAAACAGGCCCTAATACTTTGGTGGTATCACCGGTTACGCCTCTTTCTGTTCGTTATACTCCTTAAGCGCCCTAGACGCTTGCTTTCCAGCCTGTTTTCCGTTTTCAGCAAACGTTTTTGGTGCAAACAGCAACACCTGCTTTGTCGACAATCCATCCTGGATTGGGTTGACTGAAGCCAATACGACGACTATATTGTCGACATTCCTCTAATCAACTGAGTGATTTTGTGAGTATTGCGGTGATAACAGAACAAGCGGTTACGAATGCCGACAAGACATTTTTGCAGCTTCGTAGCGATATTGTGGAAGGCGAGATCCCTGCCGGAGGCAAGTTAAGCGAAACTGAACTGTCGACAAAGTATCAGGTAAGCCGGGCTGTGATCCGGGAAGCTATCAACCGCCTTGAAGCCTGCCATCTGGTAGAACGACGTGCCAACGTCGGTGCACGAGTGGTATCACTCACGCCTGATGGGCTGATACAGCTGTATCAGGTTCGCGAAGCATTGGAAGGCATGGCCGCCAGACTTGCGGCAAAGAATATGTCAGACGAAGAAATCGCCGATCTCACCGCATTGTTAGACAACCACTTTCAGACCGTGAAAGACGGCAACAGTTACTACCAGGAAGCCGGCGATTTAGATTTCCACTATCGCATTATTCTCGGTAGTAAAAATCAGCACCTCATAGAAGTACTGATAAACGGTATTTACCACCTGATACGCATGTACCGGGTGCAACTGGGCATGGCGGGCCCGCGGGTCACCACCGCCTTCGACGAACACAAACATGTTGTGCAGGCCATTGCTAATCGCGACGAAGAATTAGCCGAGATACTTATGCGCCGCCACATTTTGTATTCAAAAAACAATATTGAACGCAAGTTGCTTCAATCCTAAATCCAGGAGAACGATAGATGAGCGCAGGCAAAAAATTTCGACAAGCATTGGCTGACAACAAGCCATTGCAAATCGTAGGTACCATCAACGCCTACAGTGCCATGATGGCGAAACGCATTGGGCATCAGGCCATTTACCTGTCGGGCGGCGGTGTTGCCAACGCCTCTTACGGCCTGCCGGATTTAGGCATGACGTCACTGAACGACGTGATTGCCGATGTACAGCGCATTACTTCTGCCTGTGACTTGCCATTACTAGTGGATATCGACACTGGCTGGGGCGGCGCATTCAATATTGCCAAAACCATTAAAGACATGGAAAAGGCCGGTGCAGCTGCCGTGCACATGGAAGACCAGGTTGCCCAGAAGCGTTGTGGTCACCGCCCCAATAAAGAAATCGTCTCTACCGAAGAGATGGTCGACCGCATCAAAGCGGCCGTGGATGCACGCACCGATCCAGACTTCTTCATCATGGCCCGCACCGACGCGTTTGCGCAGGAAGGGCTGGAAAAAGCCATCGAGCGCGCCAAAGCGTATGTGGCAGCGGGTGCAGACGGCATTTTCGCCGAAGCGGTAAAAACCGAAGAGCACTACCGCGCATTCGCAGACGCATTGGATGTGCCGATTCTCGCCAATATTACCGAGTTTGGTCAGACCGAACTGTGGAACAGAGAACAACTGGGTGAATGGGGTGCCGCGATGGTGCTTTACCCACTGAGTGCATTCCGTGCCATGAACAAAGCGGCAGAAATGGTATACCAGTCTATTCTGAATGACGGTGACCAAAAAGCGGTTGTCGACATGATGCAAACGCGTATGGAGCTCTATGATTATCTGGGCTACCACGATTACGAGCAAAAACTCGACGCGCTGTTCGCCGAAGGTAAGAACAAGTAATAACACCGGCCAGCAATGCCCAACAGGGGTTGAATAAAAACCCGACTGCTGGCCGACAAACTGTACCCTACATAAAAATTAACGAGGAGATAAACAATGGCTAAAGCTCTAAGTGGCGCAGGTTTGCGCGGTCAGGTTGCCGGTAAGACCGCCCTTTCAACCGTAGGTGTATCAGGCTCAGGCCTGACCTACCGCGGTTACGACGTTAAGGACCTTGCCAATAATTGCCAGTTCGAAGAAGTTGCCTATCTCATTTTAAAAGGCAAGTTGCCTAACCAACAGGAACTTGATGCGTACAAAGCCAAACTGAAAGGCATGCGCGGTTTGCCAGAAGCACTGAAAGATGTGCTGGAACGCATTCCGGCTGACGCTCACCCGATGGATGTACTGCGCACCGGTTGCTCTATGCTGGGCAACCTGGAAATGGAAAATGACTTTAGTGAACAGGACGAAGTCACGGACCGCATGCTGGCTTGTTTCCCAAGTATCATTTGCTACTGGTATCGCTTCTCACACGACGGCGTAAAAGTAGACGTTGAAACCGACGATGACTCCATTGGCGCGCACTTCCTGCACTTATTGCACGGTGAAAAGCCCAACGAATTGCACGAGCAAGTTATGCATGTCTCGTTAATTCTGTATGCCGAACACGAATTTAACGCCTCAACCTTTACCGCTCGCGTTTGTGCTTCAACGCTTTCTGATATGCACTCGTGTATCACAGGTGCAATTGGCTCACTGCGCGGTCCCCTGCATGGTGGTGCTAACGAAGCCGCGATGGAAATGATCGAAGGCTTCACGTCAGCTGACCATGCCGAAGAAGAAATGATGGGCAAACTGGCGCGTAAAGAGAAAATCATGGGCTTCGGTCATGCGATTTACTCAGAGTCCGACCCGCGTAACGAAATCATCAAAGGCTGGTCTGAGAAACTGGCAAAAGACGTGGGCGACGAGGTACTTTACCCGGCCTCGGTACGTTGCGAAGAAGTCATGTGGCGTGAGAAGAAACTGTTCTGTAATGCCGACTTTTTCCATGCATCGGCTTACCACTTCATGGGCATCCCAACCAAACTGTTCACGCCTATTTTCGTGATGTCACGACTGACCGGCTGGGCAGCTCACGTTATGGAACAACGCGCTGACAACCGGATCATTCGCCCGTCGGCAGAGTATACCGGTGAAGATCTGCGTGCCGTGACACCCATTGCTGAGCGCGCTTAACATCACTAACACTGAATGACCGCTTCATACCGTCGAAGCGGTCCTTCCCAGACCGTGTGGAACCCTCATGAATACCCAATACAGAAAGAACCTGACAGGCACAACTTTAGATTTTTTCGACGCCAGGGAAGCGGTTGACGCCATTAAACCCGGTGCCTTCGAGACCTTACCCTACACATCTCGCGTTCATGCGGAAAATTTGGTTCGCCGCTGTCCGCCAGAAACACTGCGCGACTCCCTGACACAGCTCATCGACCGCAAACGCGATCTGGATTTCCCTTGGTTTCCAGCCCGGGTGGTGTGTCATGACATTCTGGGCCAAACCGCGCTCGTTGACTTAGCCGGCTTGCGTGATGCTATCGCCCAACAAGGTGGCGACCCGTCCAAGGTCAATCCGGTAGTGCCTACACAGTTAATTGTGGACCACTCTCTGGCTGTTGAACACGCGGGCTTCGAACCTGACGCGTTTGAAAAGAACCGCGCCATTGAAGACCGCCGTAACGACGACCGCTTCCACTTTATCAACTGGACCAAAACCGCGTTTAAAAACGTTGACGTAATACCTCCCGGCAACGGCATTATGCACCAGATCAACCTGGAAAAAATGTCACCTGTTGTACACGCCAAAGACGGCGTCGCCTTCCCGGATACCCTGGTAGGCACCGACAGCCACACTCCCCACGTTGACGCACTGGGCGTTATTGCCGTCGGTGTAGGTGGTCTGGAAGCTGAGAGTGTAATGCTAGGCCGCGCGTCATACATGCGCCTGCCAGACATCGTGGGTGTTGAGTTAACCGGTAAACCACAGCCCGGCATTACTGCTACCGACATCGTACTGGCACTCACCGAGTTCTTACGTAAAGAACGCGTCGTATCAGCCTACCTTGAATTCTATGGTGAAGGGGCTGCGCACCTGACGTTGGGTGACCGTGCTACCATTTCCAACATGACACCAGAATACGGCGCAACAGCGGCGATGTTCTACATTGACCAGCAGACACTGGACTATCTGACCTTAACAGGCCGTGATGCAGAACAAGTTAAACTGGTAGAAACCTACGCCAAACAGGCTGGCCTATGGGCCGACACATTAACCGGCGCAGAGTACGAGCGCGTGCTGACATTTGACCTGTCTGCGGTAACCCGCAATATGGCAGGGCCATCAAACCCTCACGCCCGTTTGCCAACCAGCGAACTTTCTTCCCGTGGCATTGCCGGTCGTTTTGACAAATCAGAAGGCTTAATGCCTGACGGTGCGGTGATCATTGCTGCTATTACCAGCTGTACCAATACCAGTAACCCGCGAAACGTCATTGCAGCCGGCTTGCTGGCTCGCAACGCCAATGCCAAAGGCCTGGCTCGCCAGCCCTGGGTCAAATCGTCACTGGCTCCTGGCTCCAAAGTAGTGAAGATGTACCTGGAAGAATCCGGCTTACTACCAGATTTAGAAAAGCTCGGATTCGGCGTAGTTGCCTTTGCCTGTACTACCTGTAATGGCATGAGTGGTGCATTGGACCCTCGCATACAGCAAGAGATCATCGATCGTGACTTGTACGCCACTGCAGTACTGTCGGGTAACCGTAACTTCGACGGCCGTATCCATCCCTACGCCAAGCAAGCGTTCCTGGCGTCACCGCCACTAGTCGTTGCTTACGCCATTGCAGGTACTATGCGCGTCGATATTGAAAAAGATCCGTTGGGCTTTGATCAGGACGGTAACCCGGTCACACTCAAAGACATCTGGCCAACCGATGAAGAAATCGATGCGGTAGTGAAAGCCTCGGTGAAACCCGAGCAGTTCCGTCAGGTCTATGAGCCGATGTTTGATTTATCCGTCGACTACGGAGAACACATTGATCCGCTGTACGAATGGCGAGAAATGAGTACCTATATACGTCGTCCGCCTTACTGGGAAGGCGCATTGGCAGCAGAACGCACTCTTACCGGTATGCGTCCGCTGGCGATTCTGCCCGACAACATCACCACCGATCACTTGTCGCCGTCAAACGCGATTCTGGCAAGCAGTGCAGCCGGTGAATACCTGGCGAAAATGGGACTGCCAGAAGAAGACTTTAACTCCTATGCGACGCACCGGGGAGACCACCTCACCGCACAGCGCGCTACGCTGGCCAACCCAAAACTGTTCAATGAAATGGTGAAGGAAGACGGCAAGGTGAAGCAAGGTTCTTTGGCGCGTATTGAGCCGGAAGGCAAAGTGACCCGCATGTGGGAAGCCATTGAAACCTACATGGAACGCAAACAACCGCTCATCATTGTGGCCGGTGCTGACTACGGTCAGGGCTCGTCACGTGACTGGGCCGCGAAAGGCGTCCGTCTGGCAGGTGTAGAAGTGATTGTCGCCGAAGGTTTTGAGCGTATCCACCGTACCAATCTTATTGGCATGGGTGTGCTACCGCTGGAATTTATGGCCGGTACTAACCGTATTACTCTGGATCTGGACGGTACCGAAACCTACGACGTAAAAGGCGAAAGAACACCGGGTACCACACTCACATTGGTGATTAACCGTACCAATGGCGAGAGCATTGAGGTACCAGTAACCTGTCGTCTTGATACCGCTGAAGAGGTATCTATTTACGAAGCAGGTGGCGTGCTGCAGCGCTTTGCCAAGGACTTTCTTGAAGCCCAGGCCAGCTAACAATACCTTACGACAGACCTTGTGGGGGCTCGGCCCCCACACACTCAATCAACAGTGAGTAAGCATCATGACATTTGCACCGCAAATTAAGATCCCGGCCACCTATATGCGCGGCGGTACCAGCAAAGGGGTATTCTTTAATCTCGCCGATTTGCCCGCAGAAGCACAACAGCCCGGCGCGTATCGGGATGCCGTACTGCTTCGCGTCATCGGCAGCCCGGATCCTTATGGTAAACAAACCGACGGTATGGGTGGCGCAACATCCAGCACCAGTAAAACCGTCATTCTTAGCAAAAGTGAACGTGAAGGTTACGACGTGGATTACCTGTTCGGTCAGGTTGCCATTGATAAAGCCTTTGTTGACTGGAGTGGCAACTGCGGAAACCTAACCGCAGCAGTGGGTGCCTTTGCTATCAATAATGGTTTGGTTGATGCCGATAAAATCCCGCAAAACGGTATCGCCGTCGTCCGGGTCTGGCAAGTTAACATAAGCAAAGAAATCGTCGTTCACGTGCCGATCACCAATGGCGAAGTGCAGGAAACCGGCAATTTTGAATTAGATGGTGTTACGTTTCCTGCGGCAGAAGTCAAAGTCGAGTTCATGGATCCGGCGGACGGCGAAGGCGACATGTTCCCAACCGGCAACCTGGTAGATGAGCTGACGGTACCTGAGTTTGGCACGCTGAAAGCAACTATGATCAACGCAGGCATCCCTACGATTTTCGTGAATGCGGCCGACATTGGCTATACAGGAACAGAGCTTCAGGATGCGATTAACAATGACACCGAAGCGCTGGCCCGTTTCGAGTCCCTGCGCGCACACGGTGCGATTAAAATGGGCTTGATAAACGATCTGTCTGAAGCAGCCGGACGTCAGCATACGCCGAAAATTGCGTTTGTAGCACCGCCAGCCCCCTATACCTCTTCAAGTGGCAAAGACATCGGCATCGACGATATCGATGTGCTGGTAAGAGCCCTGTCAATGGGCAAGCTTCACCACGCCATGATGGGGACTGCAGCCGTAGCCATTGCCACCGCAGCGGCAATACCTGGCACATTGGTGAATGACGCCGCTGGCGGAATAGACCGCGAAAGCGTGGTATTCGGACATCCGTCCGGCACGCTGGCAGTCGGCGCACAGGCTCAGAAAATTGACGGAAAATGGCTGGCCACCAAGGCCGTAATGAGTCGTTCCGCGCGCATTCTTATGGAAGGTAAGGTTCATATTCCACCTCCCGAGTTATAAAGCAACGCTTCCTCAGGGTGGCTGGCTATCATTGGGCATGGGTCAGTCACCTCTTTTACTGGCATTTTCCGCAAATTGGATGCACACTCTTTAATCAGGGATTATAATGTAATCAAGTCGAGAAGGACGCAATGGTTCGACGTTTTAGTATGCATGGTTCACTGAGTGTCAGTGTAGAAGGCCGAATGCTTGTTTTATCAGGTAGTGGTCCGTGGAACAGCGAATCCTTGCAATTAACCGATGCCGGTATTATGCAACAGGTTCAGGCTCTGTATGGCAGCCCATGGGGCGTATTAGGTCTGTTTTCCGGTGAAGCGGTTTATGTTCCCGAAGCCATTCAGAAACTCCAAAAGCAAGTCAGCCATGAACTGACACTGGGTCGTGTTGCTACAGCGGTAGTGCTTAACAACGTCCAGGCACCGCGTCTGTCTCAATACCAGTTCGAACTCATCTATGGCAGTCAGGGACACGCTGTGGAGTTTTTTGACCAAGAAGCCCCCGCCAGACAATGGCTGCTATCGCAAATCACCACAGCTCAGTCTGAATCTCGCTTTCAGGCATAATGTCAATTTGGGTTTACCAGCCCGGTAAACCTCAAACCACACACCGTTTACCTATTTTTAACAATCCAGTAAAAGATACACTATACTTCATGAACTGAAGTAAAGGCCTGATACATTATGAGCAAACGGATCTTGGCAGTATTGTGTTGTGCAGTGTGTTTGTGCGGTAACGCAAATGCTGCTCAAATATTGCGTGCCCCCACGTTTACCACAACTCATGCCATCATCGATTATTTTTATGAGCAACTTCAATTAGCCATTGAAGCGACGCAGGAAGACTTCGGTGAAATGAAAGTGGTCCGGGTAAAGATACCTGTTGAAGAAGAAAGACAGCTTCGCAATCTCAATGACAACATCGCCGATATTGCATGGGCTACCTGTACCCGGGAACGCAACGAACAATACACGCCTGTTGCCGTTCCGTTCACCGCTGGTTTGTTTGGGATCCGGTTGGCGGTAGTTAGAGAAGAAGACAGCAATATTACCCAGGTGGACTCTTTGGAATCGCTTCAGTCTTTTGTCGCAGTGCAGTCTTCCAAATGGCACGACTATCTGGTTTTACAACAAAATGGGATCACCGTGTTGGCATCAGATCGGTTCTCGGCCTACCGGGCCATAGAACGCGGCCTGGCCGATTTCTATCCCCGCGGTGCAGTAGAAATCACTGAAGAGATGGAACAAGCCAATGTACCCAAGCTTAGTATAGCGCCAGGCTTCGCATTGCGTTATCCGATGTTTTTTATCATTTACGTTAAAAAGGGAAACGACGCCTTGGCCGAACGTCTGAATACCGGGTTTGCCCGAACGCTGGAGTCAGGAAAATACAAAGCCTTACTCAGTGAAAAAGCGTGGTTTGTTGAAGCACAGCAACTTGTTCAAAACCGACAATTCATTGATTTGGATAACTTTCAGGCCAACGCTGCATGTTTAAAAGCGGGAGAATACGTACCAGCGATACTATCCCAGGACAACACTACAGCCCCTTCACCTAATAGCGATAAGCCAGACTAACAAATGGAAAGCTTTCACCGTCTGGTGAATAGTTGTAGGTAGCGCCCAGCACAAAGCCCGACTTTCCCTGGCCGCTGAAATAAATTTTCGCGCCGATAGATCCGCCTAGCTTTCGGTCGTATTCAACATAGCCGGTCCCATCACCTACAGAGTCGATCTCCATGATCCCGCCATACAAACCCAGCGCAAAATGACGATTCACAAAGTAATTGGCCCCTACACCAGCCCCCAAGCTATATTCTTCTTTCGAAGGACTGTCTAACATGCCTGAGGCCACATACACCTCAAGTGATTTGATGGGGGTAGGCATGACCACCTGTGCGCCAAATCCGCCGTACTCAATACCTGCGCCGGTTTCAAGGTACACCTGTTGTTTCGCAACGGCCACTGTTGGTAACAAGGCCAGTAACATCCATGCTTTCATTTGATTCTCAATACTGCGATTAACGACTTTTTAGTTGCTCAAACGACCAGAAAGTTCATTAGTCATCAATCATTTGTTCATTTAGCCAATTGTGTAAGGTATCCATGTCTTTCTGCACAGCCATTTGCAATTCTTCAACCCAGTCGTGCACATTCTGCCACCAGGCCGGGTGATCACCCTGCTGAATCTGATTGGCAATGCGCTGCACCCGAGCCAAACCAACTGATCCTGCAGCACCTTTAATTTTATGGGCCTGGGCACAAACTTCAGATTTTTCATCAGCACTCAGACTAAGCTGAAGTATTTCCATGTATTCCGGCATTTTCTCATGGAACACTTTTACGCTGGCGCGCACCATGTCTTCACCAATGGTATCGACCAGCATTTGTAGCAAGTCCATGTCCAGAACATTCGTGAGCTGTTTACTGGTGTCTACCTTTGGCTTTTCACCCGATGAGATCGCAGGCGCCGTATCCGCATCAGGCTCGGCAAACAGTAAATTAAGTACTTCAATGACACGGCTCTTCTTCACCGGCTTGGCAATAACATCGTCCATGCCATTTTGCAGGTATTCCTCGCGTTTCTTGATCACATTGGCGGTCAGTGCCACGATGGGCGTTTGCATTACCAAATCTTCTTCAATCACGGTAGCGGCAACGTCAAAGCCCGTCATGTCCGGCAGTTGTATATCCAGCAAGATCAGGTCGTAAGTGGTCTCACGAATTTTATCAATAGCTTCCTGACCCGTCATCGCCACATCGACGTTCTGGCCTAGCTTTTCGAGTAACGCCTTGGCCACCATGACGTTTAATTCGATGTCCTCAACCAACAGAATATTCAGGCCGGTAACCTGAAGTTGTTCAACCTGCATTGGTCGCTTGGAAATTTGCAGTGGCAATTCAACCGTAAAGCGCGTTCCTCTGCCCTGCTTGCTTTCTACACGAATGTCTCCCTGCATCAAATCAACCATCTGCTTACAAATAGCCAGGCCGATTCCGGTGCCGGTAGCAGACTGGTGATCAGGATGGTCAACCTGATAATACATAGCGAAGATTTTGTCTATTTCGCTGTCCGGGATCCCTACGCCAGTATCTTCGATAACAAAGGTAACCAGTGACACATCGTTATCTGGTCGGGACGCAGATACGGTTAAGGTAACATGCCCTTTCTGGGTAAACTTCACCGCGTTAAACAAAATATTCCACAATATCTGGCGCAGACGCGTGCCGTCTACTTCAACCAGTTTTGGTAGCGGGTCATTGATATTGGTGATCAGCTCGAGGGACTTGTCTGCCGCCAGCAGGCGTATGATTGAACTTAGTTCTTCCGTAAAGTCACGCAAAGACACTGTTTTCAGCGACAGCTCCAGCTTGTCACGTTCCAGCTTGTCCATATCGATAATATCGTTGAAGATATTCCCCAGCGTTATAGCACTGGCATAGATTGTACTGACCCAGCCCCATTGCTCCTGAGTCAGTTCGGTGTCACGTAACATACGGCTAAGGCCAACAATACCATTGAGCGGCGTTCTCAACTCATGACTAATAGTGGCAATAAAGCGGGTCTTGTCGTTACTGGCTTTGGCTGCCGCATTTTCTGCCTGCTTACGTTCTGTCATGTCACGACCGAAGGCTAACAACCCCAGGCGGTTTCCTTCCTGATCGAAAAACGGCACTTTACGCATTTCAAAGTAGCGGCGACGACCATCCGCAAATCGCAACCAGAGTTCCTCAGTAATACTTGCGTTGGCTTCCAGTACTTCGTGATCACTGGCCACCACCTGGCGAGCAAGATCTTCTTCGTATACATCATGCGGCGTCAGGCCAAGCAATTGCTTTTCGGTCTTGCCAGTCATTTGCTCTGCCACGCGGTTACATCCGGCAAAGCGTCCTTCTTCATTGCGGTAATAAATAAGATCCGGTGAGGCATCAATGATAGAGCGCAACAACGTAGACAAACGACGAGCCTGAGCCTCCTGCTCAGATTTATCCTGGATTTCTTTTTCCAGTTCTTTGAAAACGGTTTCGCGTTCTTCCTGAGCGTGCTTGCGCTGCTCGATTTCGTGATTCAACTGACGAATATTATTCTGCAGCTCACGATTCAGAAATACGTCCTCTTCACGCAAATGCTCTAACTGGCTCACCACATCTTTCAGGTTCGTGCGTGAACTTTCCAATTGTTTGACCAACTCGCTGAAAAAATACAACACCCAGGGGGCAGAGAGCATAGTCAGGATTACAGCACTGATAAAGTCATCTGGCTCTACTTCACTGCCAAGGCTAAGACGAATAACGTACGACCCACCCACGGTAAATCCCAACGTTAATACAACAAACAACACACTGAGTTTAATGGTACCAAAACGCTGCACAAACTGAGCAAATCGAATGGCCCATGAATCGTTGGGGGTTTCCTGATGCATAACAACACTATACTGACATAATTTGCAGCCATCCTAACAGACCTTGCAAGGCAGTAAAATAACCCCGGGAAGCGATGGTAAAACGAAAGCATTACAAATTTGCAAAAACAGGGTAAAATAGCGTCACTAAATCGTTGATTGCCGTTCGCGCGTCAAAAATCCCTACTCCATGCCACACCGCGCAAACAGGATAAAGATTCAAAAGCAGTCATGCTATTTGGGTAATTACCCGCCATAGATGACTATTTATGCAACTTAAGTTTAATTTCAACGGTCGCGTTTACGCTAATCACAACAACAATCATAAAATATATTGTGATTTTTTGACTCGTAAAATTAAGCATAAATTGCTGAAATGTAATAACAATAAAGATGGTATACGATTTCTGATGTGCTATCGCTCACATTCCGATTGATTTTAATCGGCAATGCCGGTATGTTGTACGGCCCGCTAGGCAATAGTGCATAAAAATGCGGTACACGACTGGTATCCACAATAATAATTAACGACAAACCCAGCGCAGACTGATTTTCTTTTATTTTCAGTCACTAAACAACGCGTTGTAACGCAGCTGTGAGGCCGACTCTGGTCATAAAACACAGCGCATACCTTGCCCAGTCAAAGGTTGAAGGAGTTAAGAGATGAGTTTATATAATCCCAACGATTCACGGGATAACTGTGGATTCGGTTTGATTGCCCATACAACAGGCGAAGCCAGCCACACACTGGTAAGAACTGCTATTGAAGGCCTTGATCGCATGCAACACCGTGGCGGTATCGCTGCTGACGGTAAAACAGGCGATGGCTGTGGCTTACTATTACAAAAGCCAGATGCATTCTTTCAACACGTTGCAGAGCAACACGGTTGGAAGCTAAGCAAAAAATACGCAGTTGGTATGATTTTCCTCAATCAGGATGAGACCCTGGCGCAAGCAGCGCGTGACGTATTAAATGAAGAGCTCGAAAAAGAGACCCTTACCGTAGTGGGCTGGCGTAAAGTGCCGGTAAACCACGACGTACTGGGTGAACTGGCTCTGACCGGCGTGCCGCAAATCGAACAAGTGTTCGTTAATGCCCCGGCAGGCTGGCGTAAGCGCGATCTTGAACGCCGCCTTTATATGGTGCGTCGCCGTGCAGAAAAACGTCTGGAAGAAGACAGCGAATTTTACGTTGCCTGTTTATCAGGTCTGGTAACCATATATAAAGGCCTGGTCATGCCGCGTGACTTGCCGGCGTTTTATAAAGATTTGGCAGACGAGAAGCTGAAGAGTGCAATCTGTGTATTCCACCAGCGTTTCTCAACCAACACGTTACCTAAATGGCCGCTGGCCCAACCGTTCCGCTTCCTGGCTCACAACGGTGAAATCAATACCATTAAAGGTAACCGTGACTGGGCCATGGCGCGTACCGGTAAATTTGCTACGCCACTGATCCCTGATTTGAAAGAAGCAGCCCCATTCGTAAACACTGAAGGGTCTGACTCATCATCACTTGATAACATGCTGGAACTGTTCCTGGCTGGCGGTATGGATTTATTCCGCGCCATGCGCTTACTGGTTCCACCAGCCTATCAAAATAACAACACCATGGATCCAAAACTGCGTGCATTCTATGAGTTTAACTCAATGCACATGGAGCCTTGGGATGGCCCTGCGGGTATCGTATTGACCAACGGTCGTCACGTTGCCTGTAACCTGGACCGCAACGGTTTGCGTCCTGCTCGTTATGTCGTCACTAAAAACGGCTTTATTACCCTGGCATCAGAAGTGGGTATCTGGGATTACGAACCAGAAGACGTGTTAGAGAAAGGCCGTGTAGGCCCGGGTGAAATGCTTGCTGTGGATACCTACACAGGTAAAATCTGGCGTTCAACCGAAATCGACGATGAACTGAAAGAACGTCACCCGTACCACGAGTGGCTGGAAAAACACATCCGTCATTTAACACCTATTGAAAAAATGGATGCATCGCTAATCGGTCAGCGCGTCTTTGACGACGACACCATGGCGGTCTACCACAAGCTGTTTAACTACAGCTATGAAGAAATTCATCAGGTTATAAAGGTACTGGGTAAAGACGGCCAGGAAGCCGTTGGCTCAATGGGTGACGATACCCCAATGGCCGTACTGTCTTCAAAGCACCGTACCCTGTATGACTATTTCCGTCAGCAGTTTGCTCAGGTAACCAACCCGCCAATCGATCCATTGCGTGAAAACCACGTTATGTCACTGGCGACTTGCGTTGGCCGCGAGCAAAACGTATTTAGCGAAACCAGTGGTTACGCTGACCGCGTCCTGTTTGAGTCACCGGTGTTAATGTATACCGACCTCAAACAGCTGCGTGAATTTAACCCGGAAAACTACTACTCCGAGATCATCGATCTGCAGTACAGCGCGGAAGAAGGCCTGAAAAAAGCCATCGAGCGTATCTGTAATGAAGTAGAGTACCTGGTTAAACAAAAACGTGCGGCCTTTGTGATTCTGTCAGATCGCAATATCAAGCCAAATCGTTTACCTATTCCTGCTGCGATGGCGACCGGTGCGGTTCACCGTCGTTTAGTTGACAACCAGTTGCGTTGTGACGCGAACATCGTAGTAGAAACGGCATCAGCCCGTGACCCGCATCACTTTGCAGTATTGATTGGTTTAGGCGCAACGGCGATTTATCCGTTCCTGGCCTATGAAACCATTGAACAGCTGTGTGAAAAAGGCGATCTGGACGTTTCAGCCATGCAAGCCATGCTGAACTACCGTAAAGGCATCAACAAAGGCCTTTACAAGATCATGTCCAAAATGGGTATCAGCACTGTGGCCAGCTACCGTAGCTCGAAACTGTTCGAAGCTATTGGTATCAGCCAGGAAGTCATGGACCTGTGCTTTAAAGGCGTCACGTCACGTCTTGAAGGTGCAAACTTCGACGACTTCCAGCAAGACGTTATTAACCTGTCACGTATTGCCTGGTTAAAACGCAAGAAGATCTCTCATGGTGGTTTGCTGAAATATGTACACGATGGTGAATACCATGCGTACAACCCGGATGTAGTTAAAACACTGCAAACCGCTGTGGTTACTGGTAAGTACGAAGATTATCAGGAATATGCAACGCTGGTTAACGAGCGTTCACCGTCGCATTTGCGCGATTTGATGAAGCTGAACCCGGCTAACCAACCAATCGATATCAGCGAAGTTGAGCCTGCGGAAAACCTGTTCCCACGCTTTGACACGGCCGCGATGTCTATTGGTGCATTGAGCCCGGAAGCGCATGAAGCACTGGCCATTGCGATGAACCGGTTAGGCGGTCAGTCTAACTCAGGTGAAGGTGGCGAGGATCCTAAGCGCTTCAACACAGAGAGAAACTCTAAGATTAAGCAGGTGGCATCGGGTCGTTTCGGTGTAACACCGCACTATCTGGTTAACGCCAGCGTAATTCAGATTAAGGTTGCCCAGGGTGCGAAGCCTGGTGAAGGTGGTCAGCTACCGGGTGACAAAGTCAATAAGTATATCGCACAGCTGCGTTTCTCGGTGCCAGGTGTAACCCTAATTTCGCCACCGCCGCATCACGACATATACTCTATTGAAGATTTAGCTCAGTTGATCTTCGACCTGAAGCAAGTGAACCCAACCGCACTTATTTCAGTGAAGCTTGTATCTGAGCCCGGTGTAGGCACCATTGCAACTGGTGTTGCTAAAGCCTATGCCGATCTTATAACCATCTCTGGCTATGACGGCGGTACAGGTGCAAGCCCGTTAACGTCGGTAAAATATGCCGGAAGTCCGTTTGAGTTAGGTCTGTCTGAGACGCAACAAGCGTTAGTCGAAAATGGTCTGCGCCATAAAGTACGTGTACAGACCGACGGCGGCTTGAAAACGGGTCTGGACGTAATTAAAGCAGCGATCATGGGTGCGGAAAGCTTCGGCTTTGGTACTGGTCCAATGGTTGCCCTCGGTTGTAAATACCTGCGTATTTGCCACCTGAACAACTGTGCAACAGGTGTTGCAACACAGGACGAAAAACTGCGTAGCGACCACTTTATTGGTCTGCCAGAAATGGTAATGAACTACTTTAAGTTTGTTGCGCAGGAAGTACGTGAAATCATGGCTAGCATGGGTGTGCGTAAGTTCGATGAACTGATCGGCCGCACTGAGCTGTTGTCATTGGTTGACGGTATTACCGCAAAACAGAATCGTCTTGACCTGTCTCCTATCCTGGCGAAGCCAGTGGCGGGCGACCACACGCATCTGTTCTGTTCTGAAACCACCAATGCGCCACTGGACAAAGGTGTACTGAACGCGAAAATGCTGAAAGACGCCAAAGAAGCCGTGATTAAAGGCTGTGGTATTAACCTGAGCTACCCAATCCGCAACACTGACCGTTCTGTAGGTGCGTTGTTGTCGGGTGAGATTGCCAAACATTACGGCAACCACGACATGGAAGAAATGCCTATCACTGTGACCTTTAAAGGGACAGCGGGTCAGAGCTTTGGTGTCTGGAACGCTGGCGGCCTGAACATGTATATCGAGGGCGATGCCAACGATTACGTGGGTAAAGGTATGACAGGCGGTAAGCTGGTTATTCACCCACCGCGTAACGCGGAATTCAACACTCACGAAAGTGCCATCATGGGTAACACCTGTTTGTATGGTGCAACTGGCGGTAAGCTGTTTGCAGCGGGCCGTGCCGGTGAGCGTTTTGGTGTTCGTAACTCTGGTGCGATTGCGGTTGTGGAAGGCGTTGGTGACAACGGCTGTGAATACATGACCGGTGGTATCGTTGCGGTGCTGGGTCCGGTAGGCGTGAACTTCGGCGCAGGTATGACTGGTGGTTTTGCTTACCTGTACGACGAAGGTGATCTGGATCGCCGCGTTAACCCTGAGCTGGTAGAAGTACTGTCGATTGACGACAAAGTGATACTTGCCGAGCACCTGCGTGGCTTGATCAACCAGCATTATGAAGAAACCGGCAGCCAGTTCTCGTTGAGCCTGCTGCATGACTTTGCCAGCACCTTGTCGAAGTTCAAACTGGTTAAACCGAAGACCAGCGATGTGAAAAACCTGTTGGGCCATATTAGTCGTTCCAGCGCAGAACTGCGCATTCAGGCGCAATAGTGAGGTGAGAAGATAATGGCTAAGAATGTTTATCAGTTTGTTGATGTAGAAAGAATTGATCCGCCGAAAAAGCCCATCGTGGAGCGTAAAACCGGATTTGCTGAAATCTATCATCCACTTACCTCTTCGCAGGCGGAAGGCCAGGCCGACCGCTGCCTGGACTGCGGTAACCCATACTGTGAGTGGAAGTGTCCGGTACACAACTACATTCCACAGTGGCTGGCACTGGCGAATGAAGGCAAGATCATGGAAGCGGCCGAGCTGTCGCACAAAACCAATAGCTTGCCTGAAGTCTGTGGTCGCGTATGTCCACAGGACCGTCTGTGCGAAGGGTCATGTACCCTGAACGATGAGTTCGGTGCTGTCACCATTGGTTCGATTGAAAAATACATTACCGATACCGCCTTTAAAATGGGCTGGCGTCCGGATATGTCAGGTGTGACCTGGACAGACAAAAAAGTTGCTATCGTAGGTGCGGGTCCTGCCGGCCTTGCGTGTGCCGATATCCTGGTACGTAACGGTGTTAAGCCAGTGGTGTTCGACAAGTACGAAGAAATCGGCGGCCTGCTGACCTTCGGTATTCCGTCGTTCAAACTGGAAAAAGACGTGATTAAACTGCGTCGCGAGATCTTCACTGAAATGGGTGTTGAGTTTGTTCTGAACACCGAAATCGGTAAAGACATTGCGTTCCAGCAATTACTGGACGACTACGATGCCGTCTTCCTGGGCATGGGTACATACAAGTACATGAAAGGCGGATTCGAACACGAATCAGCGCCTGGCGTATACGATGCCCTGCCATTCCTGGTCTCTAACACGAACCGTGTAATGGGACTGGAAAAAGACGCGGCTGACTACATCGACATGAAAGGCAAGAAAGTGGTCGTACTCGGTGGTGGTGATACCACCATGGACTGCGTACGTACTTCTATTCGCCAGGACGCGGCCAGCGTAACTTGTGCCTATCGTCGTGACGAAGCCAGCATGCCGGGTTCACGCCGTGAAGTGGTTAACGCCAAAGAAGAAGGCGTGAAGTTCGAGTTCAACGTCATGCCATTAGACATCGCCGTTGACGAAGCGGGCAATGCCACGGGTGTTAAACTGGTTCGCACAGAAATGGGCGCGCCGGATGCACAGGGTCGTCGTAGCCCGGTTGTAGTTGAAGGCTCAGAGTTTGTATTAGAAGCCGATGCCGTGATTATTGCATTTGGTTTCCAACCTAGCCCAGCGCCTTGGTTTGGTGACTTCGGTATCATTCTGGATGAAAAAGGCCGTGTTCGCGCACCTGCCAACGGTAAGTTTGCTTACCAGACGTCCAACCCGAAAATCTTCGCCGGTGGCGATATGGTTCGTGGTAGTGACCTGGTTGTAACCGCGATTGACGAAGGCCGTAAAGCGGCTGACGGCATCATGGACTACATTGGCGTATAAGCCACATCCAACGCTGTAAATATCAAAACGGAGCCTGATGGCTCCGTTTTTTATTGCAAGCAATGAACAAACAACGCATCCAGAGATTCTGGAATGGGTTTACTGGTTAGCTGCTGCCACAAACTCTCCGTGGTAGAAGCGGGGCTATCCAACATTCTGCAACGGGCAATAACACTTCCTAAAATCGCATCCAACTCCAGCTCCCTGCCCTTCTCAAGATCAATCAGCATAGACGTTTTAATGGAATTAAATGTTTTGATCAGGTGAAACATCGCCTCTACCTCCGCGTCCGAAATCCCCACACCGTCATACGATGCAGCCCTTGCGGTTTCTTGCATGGCACGGAATACTTTGTGTTTATATTTGTCACTGTGGGTGAGTGTATAGGTCATTTCCTGCTCGACGGCTGACAAAGGATTTACCCCGTTATTTACAATCAACTTTTTCCACAACTCTTTTTGAATGTGTTTACTCACTTCAACCGGTACGCCCTGAGACTGCCATATCGTTGCCAGTTGTTGCATCGTCTCAGGCAATGTTGCCGAATAGGGCCAGGGGCCAATGATCAGCTTGAAACAGCCGGTAGTCGTCGCCAATCCGGGTAACGTTATTTCCCCACCACTTTGCACAGATAACCCACCCCACACGCGATTTTTACCCAGTAATTCGGCAAATAGTCTTTCGTTATCAACCCCGTTTTGAATAGAGAGTACCGGTGTAGCGCCGTCTTTCAGCCATTGACCTATATCAGAAATAAGCCGAAGGGTATGTGTGGCTTTTAAGGCAACAATGATGACATCAAAATCGTGTGCCGCATGCTGCTGTACTAACTCAGCATGAGACAAAGCGCTCACCCTGTGTGAACGGGTCTCTCCATCGTGAACGACAGTCAGTCCACTTTGCTTCAGTGCTCGAAGGTGTGAAGATCGGGCTGTGACGGTCACATCAACGTTCGCACTTAACAAACGTTCCGCATAATAGCTGCCTATAGCACCGCAGCCAATAATCAGTACATGCATATGTGATTTGAGAAGTTAGGAAACAATAAAGCACAAATTAATGACTGTGTTTCCCTTATTCAACTACCAATATTGTGACCTGTATGCCTTACAAATTTGTTAGGAGAACCGGGAGAGATTAATGGCTAATAAAGAATGAAAGCGGGTGGTAACCTAATCAGAGAGAATGAGAAAACGGGGCTCAATGAACCCCGTTTAAAGTCTCTTATGCTTTGCTTTTACTGCTTTTGATGTACATCACTTTCATCAAAATCAGTGCAATCAGTACCACAATGGACGAGATGCCTAACACAGGCGCCAGGGCATCATCACCAGCAATACCGCCATACAAACAATAGAGCCCGATGATCAATACGGCGGTGCCTGCCTGATGCAACCAGTACTGCGCTACGGCAAGTTTTGAATTACCGTCGGTTAGCCACAATTTATGCATCATCGCGTAAATCATACTGACAACAAACCCCAGCAACATGATATGTGCGTGGGTCACTAACTGCCCGTGGTTTTTCGTTGCCGCCATATGAATACCCAACAGTAATCCCAATAGCGCGTAACCCAAACCGGTTAATACATACTTTCTATCCATGTGTTTTCCTTATTTTTGTTATTGCTCACAACAAAGCCCGAAACACGTTAACTGTGCTCCGGGCTAACTTTGGTGTGCGGATTTAACTACACATGTTCAAAAAATAATCTAGTAATAGTGATAAGTAAACTCTATGCCGTACTCACGACCTTTGGTCAGAGGAGCAAAGGTACCGAAGCTTAATTGCGTATCGTTACCGTGCTTCACATCATTGGTCAGATTTTTACCAAACAGGCTCACTACCC
Organism: Aestuariibacter sp.; assembly: GCA_017794925.1. Lineage (GTDB taxonomy): Bacteria > Pseudomonadota > Gammaproteobacteria > Enterobacterales > Alteromonadaceae > Alteromonas. The sequence goes on from CP051238.1 coordinate 4,451,998, forward strand.
AGGTGCCATCTTCATTTTGAAGGTCAATACCTGCGTTCAGGATCTTCTGATCGTCGATATAACCCAGGTTGTTGTCGGTGTAATACGTCTTATCGCGATAAGAGTAATTCACGCGGCTGGTTAACAGGCCCCAGTCACTCACTTCCATGTCATGGGTTAACCCAACGCTGTACGTGATTTCCGGTACGCGAGGGATTTCCAGTTCTTCGTCACCTTGATCAACTACCCCATCGCCGTTTAAGTCATAAATAACCTTGCTGTATTCAGCGTCGATAAGACCTAAATTAAACATAGCGACCAGGTTGTCGGTAATGCGGAACATACCGTCGACTTCCACACCCATAATGGTGGCTTCAGCGGTGTTTTTGATAATTTGAATCAATGAGCCATCTGGTGCAGGCAAGCTCACTTCACGCTGCATGTCATCAATGTTCATGATAAACGCGGCTGCGTTGAAACGGCCCCACTCGGTATCGCCCTTATAGCCCACCTCGAAGTTGTCGACGGTTTCTTCGTCGAACGGACCCGGGCCGTTTGCTTCGCGTAGTTCAGGTGTGCTGATGTCGGCGGTATTACGCAGGTTGTAACCGCCAGAGCGGAATCCTCTCGACCAGTTGGCAAACAGATTAGTGTCGTCATCCAGACGGAAGCGCACACCGACTTTGGGTGAGACATTGCTCCAGGTTTTGTTGTCTACAAAATCGAAGTTACAGTCGTTGGCTTCGTAAATATTACAGGCCGGGCCCTGTGGAATAATAAACCCGCTGTTGATGCTGCTTACGTTCAGGTTCATCGACGAAATCTGCACGTCTTTTTCTTCGCGGGTGTAGCGAAGCCCGGCCGACAAGGTCCATTGGTCATCCAGGTCGTAATCCACCGCCGCAAACGCGCCTAAACTTGAGGTCTCATGCAGACCACCCCCGTCCTGATAAATACCGGCAGCCAGAAGGTCAGGTGTACCGTCGGCGTTGATATCCGCATAAACGGTAGTAAGGGGTAATTCACGACGCTCGTGATAAAGCATATCGTTGGTATAGTGGTAAACACCCGTTGTGACGTTAGCTTTGCCTAACTGGGTGTTAAAGCGCAACTCGTGACTGAACTGCTCACTGGTTGTCCACGAATTAGAATGGAACAGCGTAAACGGCTGTGCATCAATGTCACCACGGGTTGGTGAGAAGTAGTCGCGCCAGCCGTAGATATACGTCATAGTGCCGCCCGCAACATCCCAGTTCAGGTTAAGTGACAGTAATTCAGTTTCGATTTTCTGCCAGCCTGGCTCGTTGATGGCGAAATCATGGCTGTCACGATCGAACGTCACCGCGTAAGGGGCCAGTGGATGAGCGCCCGAGAACGCCAGATTTGGATTAATACCCATACCATTGGTGTGGTTCTGACCCGATGGGCCATCACCGTCCAGGTCCAGGTTTTCGTACTTCAATTCCAGTGTCAGGTCGTCAGTAGGCTCCCACAAGGTAGACGAGCGGAACAAGGTTTGTTCAACCGCACCGTGATTGCTGCCATCGAATTTGTTTTTAAACCAGCCTTCGTCGTTGTTGTGGTAAACCGACACTTTAGTAAACAGGTTATCCGTAAGCGGAATATTGACCGCGCCCTGAATCGTTTTGTTCAGCCCGCCCGGGCCACCACCGGTAACCGACCCACGCAGCTTGGCAGTGACCGTATCATCCGGCTTTTTCGTGGTGATCAGAATGGCACCACCGGTTACGTTACGGCCAAATAAAATCCCCTGAGGACCGCGTAGCACCTCTACACGCTCGATATCAAACATATCGACGACCACACCACCGTTGGTCCCGATGAATACACCGTCAACAAATACGCCTACGGTTGGGTCGATTGACGTAATGGAGCTGTTGATCCCCAGGCCGCGTATTGAAAAGTTGGCCACACCACGTGCCGTGCCAACATCTTCCAGCACAACGTTGGCAATACCAACGGACAGGTCGTTCATGTTGCGAAATTTCATGGCATCTAATTGGTCTTCGCCAAATGCGGTGATAGCCACGGGTACATCCTGAATCGACTCGACGCGTTTACGCGCCGTGACTTCAATTTTCTCAAACAGCTTGTCTGCCGTTTTGTTCGACTTGGTGTCTTCCTGAGCCTGCACTGGCTGTAACAGTGCAGACAGGCACAAAGTCAAAGCGGAATACTTGAACAGCGAAGTGTTATTCCTGGTTATGCTGGTAGGGCACATGGTTTTTCCTCAGTTCCAATTTATGTGTGTAATACGCGTTGTTAAAACTATGTTACGAACTGCACACAAAACTAACACCTGTAAAAATGGGTGTCAATATATTGGAATAATATTTCGCTATGTAAAACCAGATTGATAAAAATTGATCTTTAGTTTTACTTATTTACTGCTAAAGAAGTATTGGATTCTCAGGTTAATTGCTATCAAACAAGCACTTAGCAGTACACAGCAATATAACGGGAATTGGATATCAGATTGGTATAACATCGCGCCCAATGGCGGTCCAAGGGTATATCCCATTGCCGGAGAGGCTGTCATCAGACCAGTCACTTTTGCCCTGTCGCTTTCAGAGCAGTGTTGGGTGGCCGCAGAAGTGACTGTCGGATACCCTATCCCGAGGCCAACGCCGATACCCACCATACCGATATAGATAAACTGAATGTCAGAAGCCATTGCCACAGAAATATATCCCGCAGTCATAGTAATGGCCGCCAGAAAGAGCAATTGCATCAGAGTAAAGTTACTGCGTTGTACCAGTGTCCACTGCACACTGAGTGCAGCCAATGCACTGATCATTAGCGCAGTGCCTGTGATCTGCGCAGCTTCTACCGGGGAATGATGAAAGTAGTCAATCAGCAAAAAGCCCAGACTTTGCTGTAACATGGCCATACAGATGAATAGCACCACCGAAAAGCTCAGTAGCAGCATCACCGGTGACGAAGCCGAAACGTCGGCAATCGATGTTACTTTTTGTGGGGCCGGCTGCGACTGTGGCTCGTCAGGCAATTTTCTCCACACCAACAGTAATGCCAGACACGTTAATACAATAATGGCGTAAAGCGGGGCTACCAGCCCGAATGTTACGAGTAAACCAGCCAGTCCCGGTCCCAGTATTTGCCCCAGGTTATTTGCTGACGTGACCCTGCTTAGCGTGGCCACCGAATGCAGGTTCTGCCGCCGCACATAGCCAATTACATAGCCAACCGCCGCTGGCGGTGTGGCCGACATAATAGTGGATTGCGCCACCCGCGTTGCCAGTAAAGAACCAAATAGCGCGTAGCCGGTAAGCCATTCTGCGAGCCCAACACTAAACACACTGGCAAAACACAGGGTCCCTAGGGAATAACCCGACAAACCATAAATGAGTGTACGCCGATTACCCGCCCGGGCCGCATAGTAGCTCCACCGGGTGCTACCCAGTGCAAAAATACAGGCAGACGACGACAATATTGCCGCCACCTGAAGTTCAGACAGTCCGGTTTCCCTGCCAAGGGCTGGCAGTATTGTCATCACCACGCTTTGCCCCATGGCTGTTGCCAGAAGGGCAATAAAAAGCACCAGCGTTACCATAGTCGACGGGTAAGCCGGTGCACGAGGTACAACTGGTTCGCCATATAAGGCTTGGGATTAGCTGTTGATTTCAAATAACGCTGCCATGCCCATACCGCCACCAATACACATGGTAGTAACCGCATAACGGGCTTTACGACGCTGACCTTCCAGCAACGCGTGACCCACCATTCGGGCACCACTCATACCGTAAGGATGGCCAATGGAAATAGCCCCGCCATTGACGTTGAGCTTGTCGTTGTCGATGCCCAGCTTGTCGCGGCAATACAGCACCTGCACGGCAAAGGCTTCATTCAGCTCCCATAAATCAATGTCGTTCACGGTTAAGCCATGACGCTTTAACAGCTTGGGTACCGCGAATACCGGGCCAATCCCCATTTCATCGGGCTCACAGCCGGTGACAACCATCCCGCGATACGTGCCAAGTACCGGCAGGTTGCGTTTTTGCGCTTCCTTTGCCGACATCATGACGCTGGCAGACGCCCCATCAGACAGCTGACTGGCATTACCAGCGGTGATGGTGCCGCCGTCGATGACCGGGTTCAGGCCAGCAAGGCCATCCAACGTAGTGGTCGGGCGGTTGCACTCATCAGACGTAGCGGTTTTATTTACCAGTTCAGTGGTGTCCGTGGCTTTGTCGTACTGCGCGTGCACAACATCCATTGGCACAATCTCGTTGTCGTAAACACCGCTTTGCTGAGCTGCCGCAGTGCGCTGCTGACTCTGCAAAGCGTATTCGTCCATTTGCTCACGGCTGATACCATAACGCTTAGCCACAATTTCTGCGGTTTCAATCATCGACAAATAAATGCCTGAATGCTTCGCTTTCAACGCCTCGCTGTGAGCGCGGAATTTATTCATGTTGTTGTTCTGCACCAATGAGATGGAATCCAGCCCACCCGCAACCGCTACCGGTGCACCATCGACAATAATGCGCTGTGCCGCCATACTGATGGCCTGTAAACCAGAAGAACAAAAACGGTTAATGGTTACACCAGCGGTAGTCACCGGTAAGCCCGCCATGAGTGCTGCCTGACGACCAATATTGCCGCCCGTAGCGCCTTCCGGCAGACCACAACCAATTAATACATCCTCTACTTCTGCACCGTCGATACCGGCACGTTGCACTGCCTGGGCAATCGCATGGCCGGCTAGCTCTGCGCCATGGGTATTGTTGAACGACCCTCGGTACGCTTTGCCAATGGGCGTGCGTGCGGTACTTACAATTACTGCATCAGTCACAATTTCTCTCCTCAACTATTTAGATGACAGGTCAGCAAAACTGCGACCTTGTTCGGCAAGGGTTTTCAGTAATGGCGCAACCTGCCAGTCGTCGCCGTAGCGCGCCTGGAACTGTTCCATGTCAGCCACAATCGCGGGCAAGCCCACGGTATCGGCATAAAACATCGGGCCGCCACGGTATACCGGGAAGCCATAGCCATAGATGTACACCACATCAATATCAGACGGACGCTGCGCAATGCCTTCGTCCAAAATCAGGGCCGCTTCGTTGATCAGCGGGTAAATAAGGCGTTTTACGATTTCTTCATCGTCGATTTCACGAGGTTCGCAGCCCAGTGCATCCATCGCCTCTTTAATGATGGCGTCGACGTCCGGATCAGGAACAGGCGTGCGTGAGCCTTCTTCATAGCGGTAGTAACCTTTCCCTGCTTTCTGGCCCAAACGCCCTGCTTCTACCAAACGGTCTGCAATAGCGCCGTCGGTCTCAGGGACGTATTCTCCGCGTTCACGGCGTTCTTTACGCACGCGGTAACCCACGTCCAATCCAGCCAAATCGCCCATGGTGAGCGGGCCCATGGCCATACCAAAGTCATACAAGGCTTTGTCGATACGTGCCGGCGATACACCTTCGAGTAACAATGCACCGGCCTCACGGCCGTAGCCTTTCAGCATGCGGTTACCAATAAAGCCGTCACACACACCAGAAACTACGCCCACTTTATTAATGTGCTTAGCCAGTTTCATGGCGGTGGCGAGTACGTCGTCGGCTGTACTGTCGGCGCGCACGACTTCCAGCAGACGCATAATGTTAGCCGGACTGAAGAAGTGCAGACCAATCACATCCTGTGGACGCGAGGTAAATGACGCAATGGTGTTTACGTCAAGGGTAGACGTGTTACTAGCCAGAATGGCACCGGGCTTACAGTATTTGTCGAGCTTGGTGAACACGTCCTGTTTAACAGCCATGCTTTCAAACACCGCTTCGATCACCAGATCCACGTCGCCTAGGTCGGCATAGTTGTCGGTACCCGACACCAATTGTTTTGCGGCCCCGGCCTGCTCTTCACTGATGCGTCCTTTGACTACCTGGCCATCGTAATAACGGTGAATGTGTTTAATGCCGCGCTCCAGTGCCTCAAAGCTCAGCTCAAGCATGGTCACCGGAATGCCTTTATTAGTGAAGTTGATAGCAATGCCGCTACCCATGGTGCCTGCACCAATAATGGCGACACTGTTGATATCGCGTGTCGGCGTGCCTTTCGACAGGCCTTGCACCTGAGCAGCCATGCGTTCCGCGAAGAACATATGTCGTTGCGATTTCGACTGCGTGCCTTGCATCAGTTCCAGAAACAGCTCGCGCTCTTTTTTCATGCCATCAGCAAAATCCAGCTCTACCGCTGCCTGCACGGTATCAACACAGCGCTGGGGCGCGTCAAAGCCGCGACGGGTTTTCGCCAGCTTGGCGCGGTACTGGTCAAATATGGCCGGGTCAGACGCCGTTGCCGTTAACTCGCTTATACGGCGAAGCGGTGCTTGGTTACTTACCACCTCTTTAGCAAACGCAATCGCCGCGTTTTGCAGATCGTCGCTTACCACTTTGTCGATCAAGCCTGCCTTGGCGGCTTCTTTACTCGATACCTTACGGCCGCTGGTGATCATATCCAGCGCCAGCTCCACACCGGCGATACGCGGTAAACGTTGAGTACCGCCTGCGCCAGGCAGAATACCCAGCAACACTTCAGGCAGGCCAACTTTGGCAGATTCCAGTGCCACCCGGTAATGGCAAGTCAGTGCGACTTCCAGACCACCACCTAATGCAGTGCCGTGTAAAGCCGCCACCATAGGCTTGGTCAGGGTATCCATTTCGCTTAATAAATCAGGCAATGCCGGTGGCTGCATGGGTTTACCAAACTCAGTGATATCCGCCCCGGCAATAAAGGTATTACCGCGACAGCTCAGCACAATGGCGTCAACCGCGGCATTTTGCTCGGCTTCACGCAGCGTTGTTTGCAACCCACTTCGTACAGCAAAAGACAATGCATTTACCGGCGGGTTATCTACTTCGATGACGGCGACGTTGTCGACGATATGCATCATTACAGCAGAAGTCATAGTGTGTTTCCTGTATGAGTAAGTTGTGGGCATACTAACCCAACACAATTAAATTTGTAAAATATAATTTCACTATGCGGTATTTAAAAATCATTTAGCCAATAATACGTGACGACAACGACGTGTTTATTGCTATGTTTCACCCTGCTGCGCCCTACTGAGTTCTGTTCAGTTCACTATTCACACTTAATTGTTAAGTTTATGTAGACTTAAAGTTTCGCTATGCGGTATTATTTTTCGCGATTTAAGAAATTGAATACAGACATTGAACGCATTGAAATAGGACGATTATGAAAAGTGAACAGTTTTCTGATTATGGCGAGGCGCTCTGCAGCCATGATTACCCAACCCCCGTTCCAGAAGCGAACCAGGTACTGATTAAGGTTGATGCCTGTGGCGTGTGTCACAGCGATATTCACGTATGGGAAGGCTATTTCGATTTAGGCGGCAACCACAAAATTGATATGCGCGGCAGCCATAAACTGCCTTTTACACTCGGCCATGAAATAGCGGGTGAAGTCGTGGCCTGTGGCGAACAATCCGATGCTAACGTTGGCGACAAAGTGATTGTGTACCCGTGGATTGGATGCGGCAAATGCCCGCTGTGTAAGGCCGACAAAGAACACCTATGCTATCAGCCCAAATCGTTAGGTATAGCCGTAGACGGTGGCTTCAGTGACTATGTGGTAGTGCCAGACAGCAAGTATCTGTTCCCGCTGAAAGACCTGCCAGCCGAATTGGGCTGCACCTACGCCTGCTCCGGCGTAACGGCTTACAGCGCTATCGAACAAATCAAAGATATCGTACAAGGGCGTCAGCTACTGATCATTGGTGCTGGCGGTGTGGGCCTGAGCGGTCTGGCGGTAGCCAAAGCCCTGCTCGACTGCGAAATTATTGTTGCCGATATTGATGAATCCAAACGACAACTGGCATTAGATGAAGGCGCCGATGCGGTTATCGATCCCCGCGACCAGGCAGCGCTTGGTGCGCTCATCAAACGCACCTATGGTGGCGTAGCAGCAGCCGTAGACTTTGTGGGTTCCGACCGCAGTGCCGGATTCGGCGTGCAGGCCCTCAATAAAGGCAGCACATTGGTTGTGGTAGGTTTGTTCGGCGGTGCCATGCCACTGTCTGTGCCGATCCTGCCGCTGAAAGCCATTACGATTAAAGGTTCGTTTGTGGGTAGCCTCAGTGACATGCACGCGCTCATGGCGCTGGTGCATGCAGGTAAAATTGCCCCCATAAAAATTTCTCAGCGCGACATGTGCTGTGCCCACCAGACACTGGAAGATCTGCGCGACGGTAAAGTGGCCGGCCGCGTAGTACTTACCCCTGACACAGCAGGAGACAAATAATGAAAGCCGTGATTTGCAATGAATTTGCCCCGTTGGATCAGCTCGCCTTTGGGGAATGGCCCCTGCCTGTTGCCGGTAACGACGAAGCCTTAATAAAGGTAAGTGCCATCGGCGTAAACTTTCCTGATGCACTGTTAGTACAAGGCTTATATCAGGCCAAGCCTGAGCGCCCGTTTGTTCCTGGCGCCGAGTTTTCCGGCGTGGTAGAAGCCGTAGGCGACAACGTCACTCACCTTAAAAAAGGCGACCGCGTTGTGGGTCTTAGCACCCATTACAGTGCCTGTGCTGAATTCATCAGTGTACCGGCTGCGCGTTTAATTCCGGTACCAGAAGCTATTCCTATGAATGAAGCAGCCGGCTTAATACTGGCTCACGGTACCGCCCATTACGCGCTTAAACAACGCGCTAATTTGCAAGCAGGTGAAACGTTACTGGTATTAGGTGCCGCTGGCGGCACGGGTTTGGCAGCGGTACAAATTGGCAAGGCCATGGGTGCCCGGGTCATTGCTGGCTGCTCCAGTGAGGAAAAGCTGGCGCTTGCTAAAGAAAACGGCGCCGACGAGCTGATTAACTACAGCAGTGACGATCTGCAGACTCAGCTGCGCGCATTAACCAACGGCAAAGGTGTAGACGTGGTGTATGACCCGGTAGGCGGCCAGCTGTTTGATGTATGTACCCGCAATATGGCCCCGGCAGGCAGATTATTGGTGGTCGGTTTTGCCGGCGGTGACATACCCAAGTTCCCGGTAAACCTGGCGCTGGTAAAAGAGTATGCCGTAGTGGGCGTGTTCTTTGGTGCTTTTACCCGACGCGACCCGGCAGCCTATGCCGACAATATGCGTGAACTACTCGACTGGTATCAAACTGGCAAAGTACACGTGCACATTGATGCCACCTACCCGCTTGCCAACACCGCCGATGCATTTGCCGATGTGATTAATCGCAAAGCCCGCGGCAAGCTGATTATTTCGCCTCTTATCAATGTTTAACACGGCTTAACACAGCGAGGACACTATGCATTTTGAACACAGCGAACGCGTAAAACAGTTGCAGCAGCAACTGATCGCCTTTATGGACGCGCATATTTATCCGCGCCTGCAGCAATACCGCGACGAAGTAAAAGCCGGGCAATATCCGGTGTCGTTTATGGCCGACCTGAAAGCACTGGCGAAAAGTGAAGGGCTATGGAATTTATTCCTGCCGGGATTGCAGGACAACGAACCCGGCACGCGCCTGAGCAATTTGGAATACGCCCCGCTGGCGGAAATCATGGGCCGGGTGCCCTGGTGCTCAGAAGTATTTAACTGCAATGCGCCGGATACCGGCAACATGGAGCTACTGCATTTATTTGCCACACCCGAGCAACGCGAACAGTGGCTGAACCCGTTATTGAACGGTGAAATACGCTCAGCCTTTGCCATGACCGAACCCGACGTAGGCTCATCGGATGCCACCAATATTCAGACCCGCATTGCACGCGACGGTGACGACTATATTGTGTCGGGCCGCAAATGGTATATCTCCAACTCAGCGCATCCCCACTGTAAGCTGTTTATATTAATGGGCAAAACCGATCCGGATAACCCCAATCCGCACCACCAGCAAAGTATGGTGCTGATCCCTCGCGATGCCCCCGGCGTGAAGATTCTGCGTAACTTAAAAGTTATGAATCACACTAACCCCCATGGGCATTGTGAGATCCTGTTCGACAACGTACGCATCCCGGCCAGCAATTTACTGGGCGAAGAAGGCAAAGGCTTTGCCATGGCCCAGGCGCGATTAGGCCCGGGCAGGATTCACCATTGTATGCGCTCCATCGGACAAGCCGAACTGGCCCTACAGCTATTAATAGGCAGGGCACAGGAACGCAAAACCAACGGCAAGTTTTTATACCAGCACGGTGCCGTAGCCGACTGGATAGCCCGCTCGCGGATAGAAATAGAGCAAGCGCGCCTACTGGTACTCAAAGCCGCCTGGAAAATTGATGAGGTGGGATCTAAAGCAGCCGCCGATGATATCTCCTTAATCAAAGCACTCATCCCTACCCTGCACACCACGGTAGTAGACCGGGCGATGCAAACTTTCGGCGCCATGGGTACCTCGGAAGACCTACCGCTAGCAGACATGTGGTCACAGGGGCGCGCACTGCGCTACGCAGACGGTCCTGACGAAGTACATATCCGCAAAATTGCTCGTATGGAAATCAAACGCACCAATGAAAAAGCGGTGGATGTCAGCCATTTTTATTTTCGTCCTGAATATGACGAAATAAATTAAAAATGAACTATTGATTTCGCTATGTGAAACTGTATACTGCAAATGATGATTGATTAACCTATTATTGGGCGTCACTTTTGCAGGATACAGTTTTATGAATATTAATTTCTCCGAACAAGAACTGGCCTTCCAACAGGAAGTGCAAACCTTCTTCCGCGAAGAACTGCCAGAATCCGTTCAGGCACACATCGACAACGGGTTAAGCTTTAGTGCTGAAGTCACCGTTGCTTACCAAAAAGCGCTATACAACAAAGGCTGGGCTGGCATTAACTGGCCGGTTGAACACGGCGGCACCGGCTGGACGCCCACACAGAAATACATTTTCCAAACTGAATCAGCCAAGGCAAAAGCGCCACGCCAGATCCCGTTTGGTTACTCGATGGTTGCGCCAATCATTTATACCTTTGGTAACGAAGAACAAAAACAACGCTTCCTGCCTGACATACTGGCGTCGAACACCTGGTGGTGTCAGGGCTACTCTGAGCCGAATGCCGGATCTGACCTGGCCGGGTTAAAAACCCGCGCCGTACGCGACGGCAATCACTACATTGTTAACGGCACCAAAACCTGGACAACACTGGGTCATCACGCCGACTGGATCTTCTGTCTGGTCCGTACCAGCGACGAAGACAGCAAACAAAAAGGCATCAGCTTTTTGCTTATCGACATGACCTCACCGGGCGTATCGGTAAAACCCATTATTACCCTGGACGGCCGACGCGAAGTAAACGAAGTGGCATTCCAGGACGTGAAAGTACCGGTAGAAAACCTGGTAGGTGAAGAAGGCCGCGGCTGGACTTACGCCAAGGTACTGCTGACCCACGAACGCACCAACATTGCCGGTGTGGCAGTGTCCAAGCAGCGCCTGAGTGCCTTGTACGACTTGCTAAACCAGCCACCAGCAGGCTGTCCGGATCTGAAAAACAACAGCGTGTTTATGAGTCGTGTTGTACAGGTTGAAATGGAGCTTAAAGCACTGGAGTTCACCGACTTACGCGTGCTGTCTTCAGTCAGTACCGGTACCGCACCGGGCCCGGAGTCATCCATTCTGAAAATCAAAGGCACCGAGATCCAACAGGCACTGGATGAACTCTACGTGGAGATCGCCGGTATTTATGCGCTGCCCTTTGTACCCGAGCAGTACGACGAAGCCGGTTACGAGCCTCGCATTGAGCCGTTCTTCGCACCGAATGCCGCGCCGCATTACTACAACAACCGTAAGGTCACTATTTATGGTGGCAGTAACGAGATTCAGAAAAACATTATTGCCAAGCAAGTGCTTGGACTGTAACGGGAGTCAATCATGGATTTTGCATTAAATGATATTCAGCAAATGCTGAAAGACAGCGCCGGTAAATTCATTCACAACGATTACGACTTTGAAACGCGCCAAAAGCACAGTCATTCAGAACTGGGCTACAGCGAAGACAACTGGCAGTTGTTTGCAGAACTAGGCTGGCTGGCCCTGCCCTTTGCAGAAGAATTTGGTGGCCTTGATGGCAACGCAACCGACCTGATGGTGTTAATGACCGAGCTGGGCAAAGGCCTGATTGTGGAGCCTTACCTGTCCACCGTGGTACTGGCCGGTAACGCGATTCAACGCGGCGGCACGGCTGAACAAAAAGAGGCCTTGATTGGCGGCATTGTGGGCGGCGAACTAAAACTGGCGTTTGCCGGTTTGGAAGCCCAGTCAGCTACCGACATCAGCAGCATTAGCACACAAGCCAGCACACAAAGCGGCGGTGTCGTACTCAACGGCAAGAAGCAGGTAGTACTGCATGCCCAGAGCGCCGACAAACTGGTAGTGGCCGCGCGTTCACATAATAACAACGGCAACATTGCCCTGTACCTGGTAGACGCGAACGCCGACGGTGTAGCAGCACATCACTACCCGACTAACGATGGTGCCCGTGCCAGCGACCTGACCTTTACCAACGTCGCCGCCGAACTTCTGGGCGACAGCGACGATGCCGCTGCTGTGATTCAGGCAGTACTGAACGACGCCATTGTCGCCGTATCGGCGGAAGCCGTTGGCGTGATGGACAAAATGCTCTCAGCCACAGTGGAGTACACCAAAGTGCGTAAGCAGTTCGACGTGCCCATTGCCAAGTTCCAGATCCTGCAACACAACATGGTCGACATGTTTATGGAATGCGAACAAGCACGCTCCATGGTGTATTACGCCGCCATCACCATTGGTGAAGGCAATAGCGAAGAACAAGTGGCTGAAGCGAACAAAGCCAGCCAGTTTCTGAAGTGGAAAGTGGGTCAGGCAGCGCGTCTGGTAGGGCAAACCGCAGTGCAACTGCACGGCGGTATGGGCGTAACCGACGAGCTGGACGTAGGCCACATGTTCAAACGCCTTACCATGATCAACACCCTGTTCGGTTCCATGGACACCCACTTAGACAACCTGGTTAAACAGCGTCAGGCTGCATAGGAGTTCCCCATGAAAGTACTCGTTACCGTAAAACGCGTGATCGACTACAACGTCAAGATCCGCGTAAAGCCCGATGGCAGTGACGTTGACTTAACCAACGTCAAAATGGCGGTTAACCCGTTTTGCGAAATCGCCGTTGAAGAAGCCGTGCGCCTGAAAGAAAAAGGCATTGCCAGCGAAATCGTGGTGGTGTCAGTAGGTGGCAGTGAAGCTCAGGAACAACTGCGCACCGCGCTGGCCCTGGGTGCTGACCGCGCCATTCTAGTGGAGTCCACCGCCAACACCGAATCGCTGAATGTGGCAAAGCTGCTGGCCAAAGTAGTTGAGCAGGAACAGCCTTCCCTGGTGATCATGGGTAAACAGGCCATCGACTCTGACAACAACCAAACCGGTCAGATGCTCGCCGCCTTGTGCGATATGCCACAGGCCACCTTTGCGTCAGAAGTCTCCGTCGCCGACAACAGCGTAACAGTAACCCGCGAAATCGACGGCGGTTTGCAAACCCTGTCGCTGCAGCTACCCGCAATTGTTACCACCGATTTGCGTTTGAACGAGCCGCGCTACGCGTCGCTACCCAACATTATGAAAGCCAAGTGCAAACCACTTGCCACCGTCACGCCAGACGATCTGGGTGTAACTCTGTCAGCGCACACGCAACTGCTGGGCGTTAACCCGCCACCTCAGCGCAGCGCCGGTGTAAAAGTGAAATCTGTTGCCGAGCTGGTCGACAAACTTAAAAACGAAGCCAAGGTGATCTAAATGGCCATTTTAGTGATTGCAGAACACGATAATCAGCAGTTAAAACCTGCTACTTTGAATACCGTTAATGCGGCAAGTCAGTTAAATCAGCCCATCTCCATTCTGGTCATTGGCAGCGACTGTCAGGCCGTGGCTGAACAAGCCAGTGCCGTGAGTGGCGTGGATACCGTACTGGTTGCGGACAACGCTGCTTACCAGCATCAACTGGCCGAAAACACTGCCAAGCTGATTGCCGAACTGGCGAGCGACTTTGACTATGTGATTGCCGCTGGCACGACGACCGGCAAGAACACCCTGCCCCGCGTTGCGGCCCTGCTGGATGTCGCTCAGATATCTGACATTGTGGCCGTGAAAAGCGCCGATACGTTTGTGCGCCCGATTTATGCGGGTAACGCACTGGCCACCATTCAGTCTTTAGATAGCAAAAAAGTAATCACCGTGCGAACCAGTGCCTTTGATGCAGCGGGTACCGACGGCAGCGCCACTATTACCCCTTGCGGCCTGGTACATGCCAACGCGCAAAGTGAATTTGTGTCGGAAGAACTGGCCGTGTCTGAGCGCCCGGAACTGACCGCCGCCAGCGTGATCATCTCGGGTGGTCGCGGTATGGGCAACGGCGAGAACTTCAGCCTGCTGGAAAAAGTCGCCGACAAGCTTGGCGCGGCAGTAGGCGCATCACGCGCCGCAGTAGACGCTGGCTTTGTGCCAAACGACATGCAGGTAGGTCAAACCGGCAAAATCGTGGCCCCGGATCTGTACATTGCCGTGGGTATCTCTGGTGCCATTCAGCACCAGGCCGGTATGAAAGACTCCAAAGTGATCGTGGCCATTAACAAAGACGAAGAAGCACCTATCTTCCAGATTGCCGACTACGGCCTGGTAGCAGACCTGTTTGAGGTTCTGCCTGAACTGGAAAGTTTGCTGTAACCAAGCGTGACCTCAACATTGGCTGCCAGCTTCGCACTCGCTGCGCAGCCAGTGTTTTCACACTGCAAACTAAGGTATCCGGCCGCTATTGCCTGGCGGAATAACACAATTTAAGAAAAGAGGATTTGCTGTGGAACGAGAATCGATGGAGTTTGACGTAGTGATCGTCGGTGCCGGACCTGCGGGTTTATCGGCAGCCTATCATCTGAAAAAACTGGCGAACGACAAGCAACAGGACATCAGTGTTTGCGTGTTGGAAAAAGGCTCTGAAGTAGGCGCCCATATTCTGTCGGGTGCCATATTAGAAACCACAGCCCTGGACGAACTGATCCCCGACTGGCAGGAAAAAGGCGCACCGCTTACCACGCCCGTTACTGAAGACGCACTGTACCTGCTTAAAGATCAGCAACGCGCCACCAAAGTACCCGGCTGGGCCATTCCCGCCCCCATGCACAACAACGGCAACTACATTGTGAGCCTGGGCAACGTATGCCGCTGGCTGGCCACTCAGGCCGAAGCCATTGGCGTAGAAATATTCCCCGGCTTTGCAGCCGCGGAAATCGCCTACGACGACAACGGTCGGGTAAAAGGCGTGTATACCGGCGACATGGGCATTAGCAAAGACGGCGAACAAAAAGACAGCTACATGCCCGGCATGGCACTGTACGGCAAATACACTCTGTTTGCCGAAGGCTGTCGTGGTCACTTGGGCAAACAGCTTATCAGCCAGTTCAAGCTCGATGAAAACAGCGATCCCCAGCACTACGGTATTGGCATAAAAGAACTGTGGGAGATCGACCCTGCGTTACACAAATCAGGCCTGGTCGTGCACGGCTCAGGCTGGCCACTGGACAACGACACCACCGGCGGTTTTTTCCTGTACCACGCCGACAACAATCAGGTTGTGGTAGGGTTAATTGTGGATCTGAACTACAGCAACCCGCACATCAGCCCGTTCGACGAATTCCAGCAAATGAAGCATCACCCGTTGTTTGCGGACGTACTCTCAACCGGCAAGCGCTTAAGCTACGGCGCTAGGGCCATTGCCAAAGGCGGCTTAAATGCCCTGCCCGATATGGCATTCCCCGGCGGCCTACTGATTGGCTGTGATGCAGGCACCCTGAACTTCGCCAAAATCAAAGGCACCCATACCGCCATGAAGTCGGGCATGATTGCAGCAGAAAACGTGCTGAACGCGCTAATTCAGGATGGGCAGAGTGGTCAGGACGGACAAGACAACCTGCCAGACACGCTGACCGGCTTCACCGACGCCTTCCGCGATTCCTGGTTACACAAAGAACTGCATGCCAGCCGCAATTTCGGCCCGGCTATGCACAAGTTCGGCCCCATTATGGGCGGTGCTTACAACTGGATTGAGCAAAACCTGTTTAAAGGTCGCTTACCCTGGACCCTACACGACACCAAGCCCGACTATGCACAAATGAAACCCGCCAGCGAGTGCCCTGAAAAGCACTACCCTAAACCGGATGGCAAGCTGAGTTTCGACAAGCTCTCGTCGGTATATTTGTCGAACACCAACCACGAAGAAGATCAGCCCAGCCATTTGCGCTTACTCGACCCGGCCATTCCGGTAAAAGTAAACCTGGCCAAATACAACGAACCGGCCCAGCGCTATTGCCCGGCAGGCGTGTACGAAATTGTGGAAGCCGAGTCTGGCCCGCAACTTCAAATCAATGCGCAAAACTGTGTGCACTGTAAAACCTGCGACATAAAAGATCCGTCGCAGAACATTTGCTGGGTACCGCCCGAAGGTACCGGCGGCCCGAACTACCCGAACATGTAGGTGAATAATGCAAACCATTCAACACACAGGGGTAGTCGGCGCAGGCGCCATGGGCCGCGGCATTGCACAGGTATTGCTGGCCAGCGGTAAAAACGTGGTACTAGTTGATACCCAGGCCGATGCGCTGACGTCGGCCCGCGATAACATTAACACCATGCTGACCAAACAAGCCGCCAAAGGCCGCCTGACCGGGATCAGCGTTGAACAGGCCATGAACAACCTGTCGCTGGCACAAACCGACGCTCTGGACCAACTGGCCCACTGCGACCTGATTGTCGAGGCCATAGTTGAGCGCTACGACGCCAAAATTGCCCTGTTTCAACAGTTAGAAACTTTGGTAGCCGAGCACTGTATTCTGGCGACGAACACCTCGTCGTTATCTGTAACCCAGATCGCAGCCGGTTGTGCGAATCCGGAACGCGTAGTGGGCTGGCACTTTTTTAACCCCGTGCCGTTAATGCGACTGGCCGAAGTGATTGGCGCACTGCAAACACGCGCCGACGTGGTTGAACAGATTGTTGCCCTTACCCATGCCATTGGCCATACGCCGGTAACGGTAAAAGACATGCCCGGCTTTTTGGTGAATCACGTAGGCCGGGGATGCGGCGGCGAAGCGCTGCACGTGCTGGCCGAACAAGTGGCCGACATTGCCCAAACCGACCGTATTCTTACCGCTCAGTGCGGCTTTAAAATGGGCCCCTTTACCCTGTTCGATTTAACCGGACTGGATATTTCCCACAAGGTCACTGAGTCAATTTACCAGCAGTTTTATCACGACCCACGCTATCGCCCCAGTCCACTGGCTGAACAGCGTGTGCAGGCAGGTTTACTGGGCAGAAAAACCGGCAAAGGGTTTTACACCTACACCGACGGCAAGCAGCAAATACCCGAGCAGCCCGCCACGCCTTCGCTCGATGACACAAAGGCTATGCCAGTGTGGGTTGCAGGCGGCCATAGTCACGAACATAAGCAACTATTGCAATTGTTAAGTAACACCAACGCCATCATTGAACAAGGTAAAGAGCCGTCTGAAGGCGCGCTGATCATCATTAGCCCCTGGGGCATCGATGCCACCAGCTATGCCTACGCACAAGGATTGGATACCAGCCGCACCATCGCGGTAGATCCCCTGTTCCCCGATACAGACATTCGCGTACTTATGCGCACACAAGCCACCCGCAGCGACGTAACAGAATACGCCCACGCCCTGTTCGCCAGCACCGGTAAACAGGTAGAAGTGATTCACGACAGCTACGGCTTCGTAAGTCAGCGAGTATTGGCCTGCATTATCAATATTGCCTGCGACATGGTGCACAAAGACATTGCCAGCGCCGCCGATATCGACCGCGCCATGCAGCTGGGCTTGGGCTACCCACAAGGTGCCTTTGCCTGGGCCAGTCAAATTGGTGCGGCCAACGTACTGAGCTTGCTACAGCGGCTGTTCGCTCAAAGCGGCGACCCGCGCTATCGCCCTAGCGTCTGGCTACAGCGCCAGGTTAAAACTGGTAGTCCACTCATTCAAGGAGCCTGATCATGAAACACGCTTATATTTACGATGGGATCCGTACCGCTTTTGGTCGTCACGGCGGGGCGTTGGCCCACACCCGCCCTGATGACCTGTTATCTTTATGCCTGAAGGGCTTACTGGCGCGTAACGATGTACCGGGCGACACAATCGAAGATGTGATCATTGGCTGTACTAACCAAGCCGGTGAAGACGCCCGAAACGTAGCGCGTCACGCCGCGCTGTTAGCTGGTATACCCGAAACGGTTGCCGCGCAAACCCAAAACCGCTTATGCGGTAGCGGGCTGTCAGCCAGCATAGAAGCGGCCCGCGCCATTATGTGTAACGAAGGCGACTGGATGATTGCAGGTGGCGTTGAAAGCATGAGTCGCGCGCCGTTTGTGATGGCCAAGAACAGCCAGCCCTTTGGTCGCGATGTCGAGGTATTCGACAGCACCATTGGCGCACGCTTTCCCAATCCCAAAGTGGAAGCCGCCGTGGGCAACGACACCATGCCACAAACCGCCGACAACATTGCCAGCGATTTGGCCATTAGCCGTGAACAAAGCGACGTCTTTGCCCTGGCCTCACAACACAAATACCAAAAGGCCAAAGCCGACGGTTTCTTTAACGATGAAATCCTGCCGGTAACCGTGCCTGGCGCAAAGCGCAAAACCACCGTTGACGTAGCCGAAGACGAACATCCAAGAGCCGATGCCGAAGCCAGTAAGCTAGCGTCACTCAAACCCTTGTTCGCCAATGGTGTAGTGACGGCCGGTAACGCATCAGGCATTAACGACGGTGCAGCAGCGTTGTTATTGGGCAGCAAGGAAGCCGGTGAAGCGCTCGGCATGTGCCCTCGTGCTCGGGTGGTGGCCTGTGCAGTAGCCGGGGTAGCACCAAGGGTAATGGGCTTAGGCCCGGTTGCCGCTATTCGCAAAGCCCTGCGGCGCGCCAACTTAACACTGAACGACATGGACGTCATCGAAATTAACGAAGCCTTTGCCGTTCAGGTGCTAGGCTGCTTAAAAGAACTGAACGTAGCGTTCGACGACAGCCGGGTTAACCCCAATGGCGGCGCCATTGCCGTGGGCCACCCACTGGGCGCATCGGGCGTGCGGCTGGCGTTAACCGCCCTGCGTCAGTTAGAACGACAACAAGGCCGGTACGCAGTAGTCAGCTTGTGTATTGGCGTGGGTCAGGGCGTTGCCATGATCCTGGAGAGGGAGTTGGCTTAGCCTATCGGGTCTGCTGTGCGTTGCCTGAATTCACTCTGGCAACGAACAGCAGATCATGAACTTCCGGGGCATTGGTAAAGCGCGGCATCCGGTGTATACTCAGGCCCAAAGCCAGTTAATTCATAGAGTAAGCAGCAGTTAAGCTTACCGCGACCTAATACGCTTAGAGTAGTAAATAGCGGTTGGACGTTTAGGAAAAGAGTATCACTTTGTATGACAGAGTTTAGTGACCTGCCACGTAAGAAGAGCGACAGTAGCGACCGGAAGTTTATTGAATCACTTGCCCGCGGCCTGGATGTGTTGCGCGCATTCAGCCAACAAGGCGGTGTACTGGGTAACCAGGATCTGGCACGGATCACCGGCCTGCCCAAACCCACCATTTCCCGCATGACCTACACCCTGAGCAAACTGGGGTATTTGTCGTACTCAACCCAACTGGAAAAATACCAACTGGATGCAGGCGTGTTAGCGCTGGGTTATGCTTATACCTCTAACCTGCAGGTGCGCCGCATTGCCAAGCCCATTATGGAGCGCCTGGCAGAACGCGTAAACCTGTCGGTAGGCCTTACCATTCGCGAGCGCCTGACCATGATTTACGTAGAAAACTGCCGCGGCGACGACGCCCAAGCACTGCGCATGGACGTTGGCTCAAGCTTGCCTATCTCTACCTCGGCAGCAGGCCGCGCCTACTTAGCAGGCCTTCCGCAGGAAGAACGTGACGTCGTAATGAAAGAAATGGAAGCCCGCGCCGGCGACAAGTGGCCAAAACACAAAGCCGGCATTGAAGCCGCAATAGAATGCTACGACAAACACGGCTTCGTCACGTCTTTCGGCGACTGGGACCGCGCAGTAAACAGCGTAGGTGTATCACTAAGACTGCAAGACGGCCGCATTATGGCACTCAACTGCGGTGGCCCAACCTATCTGGTATCAGAAGAAATGGCCATGGAAAGCTTAGGCCCGCAGTTGGTTCACGTCGCCAGAGATATTATTGGTACCGGGGTTTAGTTTTTTAGTTTTAAGCGTTTTACGGTTTGATTGAAGAAAGCCAGTTGCTGAGAGGTGACTGGCTTTTTGGGCTAAATGGATTACGCTCCAGAGTCTACAACTAGCCTTGATCTGACTAACCTGCTTAAAATTTGGCATCATTTATCACACCTGACAGACGGTCGAAATAAAGCTCTCTGGCTATATTTCACCATTGCTTGTGACTAACCTATTTCTACCGTTATTCTTTGCTTTGTATAATAATTTGTCTGCTTCATTTAACGCGTCAGCAAAATTAGAATATTGAGAAGAGGATACAGCCCCCATGCTGAAAGTTATTTTAAGAGTATGATTCTCAATCTCTAGAGCTGAAAGTGATTTTTGCAATCTGGAATAAAAATCCCTTAAATCTTGAGGGTTAGCATCTGAAAATAATAAAAGCCACTCCTCTCCTCCCCACCGCCCTAAGTAATCACTTTTACGCATAACCGATTTCGCACACAAAGCGAATTGCTTCAACACTTCATCACCAATATTATGACCATACGTGTCATTAATCGCTTTAAAAAAATCTATATCAGCAATGGCAACAACAAAATCACTTAGGTTATTTGATTTAAATTTCTCCTCAGCGATTTCATTGATAGCACGTCTATTTAAAACTTGGGTTAATTGATCGTACGAAGCAATATATTCGAAGTGAGATGCACGTTTACGCTTTCTCCAAAATAAAATAAATAAAAGAAGAAGTAACAAAGTTAATGTTGCAATACCTAATATATAATTTAGTATCAACTGCTTTTGTTGACTATTCAGTGTCTTTTGAAGTTGCTTTTCTTGTTGAAGAGTGGCTATTTCTCTTTCTTTCTCTAACGAGTTATACCTAGCTAGTAAATCGGCAACCACTGCGTCATTTAACTTTCCATTAATTTTTGAAGATATTGACATTTCCTCTCTAGCTAAATTTAGTGCACCCTCAAAATCGCCTTTATGTTGATAAAGTTTAGCATCAAGTGAAAACAGTCGAACTTTAGTAAAATCCCTAATTTGATTTAACGGATAACCGTGTATTTCGTCTAATATAGATAAAGCATTTTGATATTCTGAATTTTTAATTGCTAGTTCAGCTTTCGAAATTAGCAAATTAAGATGATGTCTACTAGCCCCATTTTTTTTCGTATCAGACAATGCTTTTTCTAACCACTCCTTTGCACTAAAGTAATCACCATTGTCTAACTCTGCTTCAGCAAGAATGCTATATCCTTCTGCTCGTACAATACTCGAAGTTATTTCAGTTAAGAGCCTTGTAATTTCTGTCTTTAATTCCTCTTCTCCTGAATAAAGATACCTCAAATTTTGAAAAACAATCAAAGATCGCAACTGCTCAATCGGACTTGTCGCGTGCTCATATGCTTTCTTTGCATAATCTTCTGCGAGCTTAGTAAAACCAACTAAACTGTAGATGTAACTAAGATTGATATATATATAATTGCTATCTGAATTAACTAGAGAGCTTCGCTGCTCATTTTCAATAAAATTAGTTACATTCAGTACATCACTGAAGTCGCCTGTTAATATATAGTGTTCAGCCAAAACAGAATAAGAAATCAATCTGTATCGTCTAGGTAACAATCTGATTCTGTCTGCTAAACCATCAACATCAATAGGTTCTTTTGGAGGATAGATAAAGTCATGATTGAAAATAAATAGCCAGCCAATATTTATTAAAACGTCTTGTTCTGCATTCCCATTTCCGTAATTGCATATTGATTCCAATTCATCTACCAAGAGCTTAGCAGCACTCAAATCACTGTCTTTGATAAATTGAATAAGCCTATCCGACACTTTGTCATCCAAAAATTTGCATTTTTCTTCAGCATTCACTTGTTGGCTTATTATCAAAGAAAAGATTGCCAAAATAACTCTTACTATAACCACGACGTCCAATATCCTACTTCGTTACACGGTTAGAAATGCACTTCAAAATCGTTAACTTAATCCTAATCAGCCTTCATTGAGCCAGATAATCAACTATAAATCAACCACTTACTTATAACTAAATTCCGCCCAAATATACACAATAAATACTTCGAGCAATTTGCCCTTATTCAAAAGCACCATTGCCATTAAGATATACCCCTTTGATAGTTCAATCATTCCCTAACCCCAAAACTCAAGCTATACTCCCCTCAGTCAAACGGTTAGGAGAGTATTGATGATTGTCGTCACCCTGACCGGGCTATGGGTTAACTAAAACCACCCTGTTTCGCCCGGTGCTAATGCCGGGGCGTTTTGCCCCCTTAATGAAAACATTAACGTTAGTTAAGGGTTAGTTATGACTAATTTTCACATTCTCGCCGCTATGGGCTGGCGTCCTTTTTTTCAGCAACAACTCACTCTTGAAGAGTGGGATTGCGTTATTCCTTTAAGAGTTACCGAACAACACAAGTCTCAGCTTACCGTGATGTCAGATTCGCACACATTTAGTTTGCCGGTTGTGCCCAGCATGCCTTCTTTGGTGGTGGGCGACTGGTTGTTGCTTAACGAGCAGCATCAGTTCCTGCGTTTGCTGGATCGTTACAGCTGCTTTAAACGCAAGTCTGCCGGTACCGGCCACGACTGGCAGTTAATCGCAGCCAATGTCGATACCGCGTTTATTGTGTGTTCAATGAACGAAGACTTTAATCCCAGCCGTATCGAGCGCTACCTGGCGCTGGCCGAGGCTGCCGAAGTTGAACCTGTGGTGGTGTTAACCAAGGCCGATTTAACCGAACAGCCTGAGCAATGGATTGATAATGTTCGCAGCATCAACAAGCAACTACAGGTAGTTGCCCTAAATGCGCTGGATTCATCTTGCGCCGATACCTTGAGTGACTGGCTGAAACCCGGTAGCACGGTGGTAATGCTTGGCTCGTCGGGTGTGGGTAAATCCACTCTCGCCAACTCGTTACTGGGAGAAGCGCGTCAGCTTACTCAGGGTATTCGTGAAGAAGATGCCAAAGGGCGTCATACCACTACGGGTCGTTCGCTTTTGCCGTTGCCCAATGGCGGCCTGATTTTGGATACGCCTGGCATGCGGGAACTGCAGTTAGCCGATTGCCATGATGGCATTGTGTCGGCCTTTGCCGATATTCAGCATCTGGCCGAAGATTGTCGGTTTGCCGACTGTCAGCACCACAGTGAACCGGGTTGTGCAGTGCAAGCTGCGTTAGCGCAGGGTGAGCTTGATCCTCGGCGACTGGCTAACTACCAGAAGCTGCTGAAGGAAGATGAACTGAATTCAGCGACGCTGGCAGAAAAGCGCGCTAAAGATAAAGCCTTTACCCGCTTTGTGAACTATTCGCTGAAAGAGTCACGCAAGTTTAAAGGTCGGTAGACCTTACGACTTCCTTTCTGCAAACAAGCATCAGTCGCACGTTAGTATTGGCTGATGCTTTTTCTGTTTCTCGCCATCTTCATTGTTCTTGCCCGGATTCTGAGCCACCAGCATGGTTCTGCTGCCAAAAGAAAACATTGATTTGTTCAATCGGTGAGCATAACGTAAATCGGGATAACCAAAAAAAGGAACAATAATGCGGTTACTAACGACACTCACTTTGTTAACCGGCTTACTAACCGGCATGCCGTTACAGGCTGAAAATATCGCCCTGGTGGGCGGGCGACTCATCGACGGCACTGCCGAACAACCTCTGCACAACAGTGTGATCCTGGTTAAAGATGGCATCATTGAACAGGTAGGTACAGTAGATTCGCTGCCCGTACCTGCTGGCTATCGGGTTGTGTCTACAGAGGGCCACGATGTACTGCCCGGTTTGTGGGAAAGCCATGCTCACATTATGCTAACCGGCCATGCTAACTATACCCACTGGCAGCAGGCCTATCGCGACCGACAGGTCGATGAAATCATGCCTGCCTCACTCGTGCAGTTACTGCTTGCAGGCATTACCAGCGTGCGTGATTTGGGCGCGCCGCTTGAAGATTCCGTTGCCATAAAACAAAAGCTCGCCAAAGGCGAAATTCCCGGCCCAACCTTATATACCTCAGGCCCGTTCCTGCAAGCCAAGGTGGACGACTGGCAAAAGCATTACCGCTGGGAAGTAACCTCAGAACGTGAAGCCAAAGCCGCGGTTAGACGCCTGCATGATGCGGGAATGGAAATAGTAAAACTTATCGACCACGACGACATGCCCCGCCCTGTTGCTCAGGCAATTGTAGACGAGGCTCACCGCTTGAAAATGAAAGTGGTTGCCCATGCCCACAAGCCCGATGAAATTCGCGTTGGGGTGGAAATTGGCATCGACAACTTTGAGCATACCGGGCTGACCACTGCGCCGGGCTATCCTCAGGATGTACTAGATACCCTGGTAGAGCGCACCGCCACGGGCATTTTTGATGGATTACTATTCTGGACACCCACCATGGAAGGGCTGTTTACCTACCCTGATCTGGTGAAAAACCCGGAAGCCCTCGACGACGCCTGCTGGAAGCGCGGATTAAAAGACGACACCATTGCCGACATCAAGCAATCTATTGCCAAGCCGGGCCACCTGAATTACATGCAGCTAACGCCGCTTCGAACCCCCACCATTCGCAATAAGATTAATCAGTTAAAAGAAACCGGCGTCATGATGTTAGTAGGCACCGATTCCGGCATTCCTATGAAGTTTCATTGTCAGTCGACCTGGCAGGAAATGGCGGTATGGGTACATGACATGGGATTTGATGCCATGGACACCATTCGCGCTGCCACCTACTGGCCTGCGGTTATGATGGGCGTGCAGGACCGCTACGGCTCAGTCACACCGGGTAAAGTAGCCGATGTTATTGCTGTTCGCGGCGACGTACTGAAATACATGAACCTGGTGCGGCACGTAGACATGGTAATGAAAGACGGCGTGATCTTTAAACACAACGGCATTGTGGATGAAGCGCTGCTGCTGAATTTTGGGAAGTAATATCTGATTATTTTGCTGCCCGCGCAGGCTTGTTTATGTCGATCTGTAACCTGCTGTGCTAAAAGACAGTAAGTGAGAAGAAAAGAAAAACCGATCAAATTATTTCAATGGTTGAAATATGTATATAAAACTTCTGAGAGTGCATTAATCAAGATTTACTGTATTCTATAGAGCTATTATATAAGTATTTGTAATTACTGTTTTTTGGACGACATGAGCAAGTATTTTTTAAGCGCTCTATTTTTCTTTGCTTGTTTTCAATCACAAGCTGATGTTGAGAGCGCAATTGAAAAGATAGAGAGTGGCTATCTAACTGAACAAGAATCTCTTGTTCTTTTTCAACAATTAGAACAAAACATTCCGTACACTAACCTTATAGATAACGCGCGCGTTATTGCCTTTAAATGCTGGTTTTATTCCCCAACAAATGACACCGAATTCGAAGAATTTGAAAAGTACCTAAAACGATCTTTCAAACTTGCCGAAGAAGTTGCGGAAATGAAGTTATTGGTCGACTTACACACCTGTAAAGCCCAACAGCTATATATTAAAGGTGAAATTGAAGCTGCCACCAAATTGCTCAAAAAGGTAATTTCCGATACAGCTAGTGAAGCTTCGCTCATTAACGAGAAAGCAAATGCTCATCTGATTTTAAGTCGAATTTACAGCCACTCAGAAAGAATGCGTGAATCTTTTAACCATGCCAATCTTGCTTTCGAATCATTTAAAGAGGCACCTAACCCCTACTATCAAGCCCTGATGATGAGAGATATTGGTTTAATTCATGCGAAATTACACAATTTTTCACTCGCTGTAGAACAAATAAAAAGGGCACTATACTTTCTAGAGCCTTTTAATGAACAAGAAACATACAAAACTCTTGGAGATCTTGGGTCTGTATATATGCAGGCCGGTGAATTCGAGAAAGCCCTTTCGGTTTATAAAAATATGGGCGATCTCGTTCGTAAATATGAAGATAGTGATGGCCAAATGTACCTTTACCTTGATATGGCTCATGCTGCCATAAAGCTTAAGGACATTGCGCTCGCTACTCAACTGGTAGTTAAACTAAACAGTATCTCAACAAAATCAGACATTTTGGCAAACCTAAGGTTGCTGATTTCGACAGAGTTGCTCTTATTAAATGATAATTTTGAGCAAGCATTAACATCCTTCGCAAGCCTTACCAAGGTCAACAAAGGCATATGGACATCTTCCGAGTATTCCAGAGTGTTGAGCGTCAGCCTCGAGCTTGCTAAGTTCCGCAGTGATACCCATTCTGTTATTAAAATCCAGCAAGAGTTATTAGAGAGGACTTTGGCAAGTCTTTCAAATATTAGCGATGGTAAATTATTATCAGATCGGCTTACTCTGGAACTAGAACAAAGGCAGGACGAGATAGTACGTTTAAGAGTGTTAAATCAACTCAAAGAGCAGTTACTTCTTACCGAACAAGAAAAAGCTAACTATCAATGGATTGTCATCATCTCAACAACAATCCTAATATTGGTTGTGATCATTTTCGCCCGTAAGCAACTCATGCATAAAGAGAAATACAAAATAATGGCGCTAAGAGACGAATTGACTGGTATTCCAAATCGTCGTGCCATATTTGCTTTCAACAAAAATGTCATAGAAAACATGAGAGACTTACCTCCTTCACTTATTTCTATCGACATCGATTTTTTCAAAGCTGTCAACGACACATACGGGCATGACGTAGGGGATGAGTTGATAAAATCAGTTGCAGACATTCTAACGGCTGAAATTCGCCAGACCGACAAGGCAGGCCGAGTTGGCGGAGAAGAGTTTCTAATCGTGCTCCCTGCCACAGACATAAATAGCGCAATTGAAATCTCAGAGCGAATAAGAAAACGTGTGGAAATTCATCCTCATACGAATCTACGACTCAGTGTGACTGTTAGTATTGGTGTTATACAAGTAACTCAAGATGAATCACTTAGTGAAATAAGCAAACGCTTAGACAAACTACTATACGAAGCAAAAAATTCAGGGCGAAATCGTGTCATGGCCGGTCTCTAGAAAATAATCCAGTCTTACTTTCAGTTGCGATTATTAGTTTATTAGCTATCGATTCCCTTTAGTTGAAATGTGCAACAGCCGACTACAGCAATAGAGCAATACTCTGGGACGCAGACATGATAATGAAAGACGGTGTAATCTTTAAACACTACGGTATTGTAGATGAAGCGCTGCTGAATTTTGGGAAATAGCAGAAAGGTTTCCGGAAAGTTTCCCGGCAAGGTGCCCGGAAATAATTCTTAGCTTTGCCTTGGTATTATTAATCAGACTGGCCCCATCGTTAACGATGCCGGGCCAGTGTTATTTCGCAGGTTATTAAGACGGTGTACCGCCCCGGAACAATACCGCAATAGCAGTAAGCGTAACCTTACCGATTACAATAAAATCTTTCGCCAGCGCTAGGGGGGTGTCGGCTAGAGAACTGGTGAATTCATCGGTTTTTTGCGCCAGTGATTTTTCGACATAACAGGCTTTATTGAGTTTGTCAGAGGTAATTACGCCCTCTTCACAATAGTACTTCACGCCCTGTTCCTTTAACAACGGCTCAGGGTCTTTGCCGTTAGTTACTACATACACATACTCAGATGGCTTAAAACCGGACCATGCTTCTTGTGTAGAAGTACAAGACACCACTCCCGACAGGGCAAAAACAGTAATTACGGCTTTAACAATAGTTTGATTCATACACATTCCTTATGACCAGCAACAGGCAAATTGCACTACTTTCGAGTGATTCTTAAAGCTGTTCGTTTAGCTTAGAACCGCACTATCCTGTCACTTAAATCCTTTTAATTAGGTTAGTTGAACTTGGCTGTTTACTAAGAACAAATTTCGTACAAAAAAGTTCAAAATACCATAACACATTAAAGCCGCATTCAAGAATTACCTACAAGGTTTATGAACCAGAACGTTGATGTATAAACTATCGCATCAAGCGCTGTATGCTATTCTCACAGCTTATACTGATGGAAACTGGACATTTGAATGTCATTAATGCTGCCTATGGGAGATTTCGCGCTAACCCTATACTTTCTGATGAGTAATAAAACAAAAAAGCTTCGCTGTAATGGGCTGAGCTTTGATTTTCTTGGAGGATAAACTATAAGTCAGCCATAAGCTCTGTGGGTATTAGTTTCCTGCAGGAAATTTTTGCTTTTGGTGTAAAACCCTGAGAATGTGAATGACATCTTCTTTTACGAAATACGAAACAATCATTGATACCTCAGGAATGATTAGTAGCCTCCCAGATATCCCTTCTCTTTCAACGCCCATCATTGGGTGATGTATTAAATTCTCTACCTTGCTCTCAATAATTGTGTCAGTTTGTTCCGCCGCTAATGGATTAAACTCGTACAAGAATTCGAAAATTACTTCTCGATCATCCAGTGAGCTTTTTTCCCAAACGATCATTTTTCGGCTCTATTCCTAATTTTCTCTTTTCTCGCTTCCATGTCCAGGCGAGCGTCTTCATGAGAAACAAACTCACTCTTACCATTTTCCAATTTACTAAACGCTGCGTCTACCTGTTCAGTTAGCCAGTTGTCATGAGTCATTACCTTGCGTTGCTGCTCGGCTAGCTCCTCAGTAAGCTGCCTGCAAGCATCACTTAATGTGCGCCCTTGGCTTTCAGCCATTTGTTGCGCCAAGCGTTTCGTTTCTTCGTCAACTCTGAATTGTATGCGGGTGTCCATGTTCAACTCCGTAGATACGTACACACAAACGTTAGCACATAATTTAAATTAACAGCAACAAACAAACCATCCTATTAAGTCTTTTACAAGCATAGATAGAGGCCAATTTATGAGCCCTGTTACACTAACTGCCGGATTCTGAAAATCACGCCTCCCGACAAAATTCACTCACTTAGTACAGCTTTATTGCGGACTGTTTTCAAGCAACCTGTTACTACTCTTTCAGTGCCTTTCACTGTTTTCGAATATTTCGAAAAATTGACTTATTTCGAATATTTCGGATAATGCGTGTTGTAATGAACGAACATGGCATTCGAAATACGATTAAATCAGAGGTGCGAGAATGACACGTGTGCAAACACTACCAGATGAGCAAGAGGTAGCTCTGGCAAAGTTATCCAGCCAAACTCTCGCCGCGGTGCTCGAGACCAAAGGCGGTGTGCAGGAGATAAACGTGGTGAGTAAAAATGGCGAAGTTCATCACGTTGAACTCCCAACCAGCGCACTGGCGCTGATGATTGAGGTACTGACCCAATTAGGTCAGGGTAACAGTGTGAAAATTACCCCCATTCATGCCGAATTAACCACACAGGAAGCTGCAGATTTGCTAAACATGTCACGTCCAACGTTTATCAAACTGTTAGACTCCGGTGAACTCCCTTATTCAAGAACGGGTAACAGGCGTAAAGTCGCATTTAGCGATGTCATGAGTTACAAACAAAATATTGATGCCAAGCGCCTGGCTGCGTTGGATGAATTATCTGCACTCGATCAGGAGTTAGGGTTAGGGTATTGAATGGCACATTACACTGTAATCCTTGATGCATGTGTAATGTACCCTGCTCCCTTGAGGAGCTTTTTGTTATATCTGGCTCAGACCGGGCTATTCAGAGCCAGATTCACCAACAAGATTCACGATGAGTGGATAAACAATCTACTTAAGAATCGACCAGATCTGTCTTTCGAAAAATTATCCAGAACACGTACATTAATTAATGCACATATGCCAGACTGCTTAATTGAAGGATTTGAACCCTTTGTTGAATCTCTCAATCTCCCCGATCCTAAAGACCGACACGTATTAGCGGCAGCAGTGAAAGGACAAGCAGAAGGGATCATTACATTCAACCTAAAGGATTTCCCCAACGATGTGTTATCGCCGCTGGGAGTTGTTGCCATTCACCCCGACGTGTTTTTATGTGACATGCTGGAACTCGATACCGCAGCTGTCTTATCGGCAGCTCAAAACCACCGGCGCTCATTAAAAAATCCACCAATGGATGCGCACTGCTACTTGGATGTCCTGCAAAAGCAAAATCTTCGTAACTTTACGTCCCGATTAAAAAAGCTCACGCTTTTGCTGTAATACACCTATAGCTATATGCTGCCTACGTGGGGATGAGCAAGCTATTAACCAAAATTGTCTGACCCACCCACTCCTCAAACCATTGTAAATCACTTGTTACTTTTCGTTGACTTTTGCTACAGCAAAAGAATAATATGAAACATTGATTTCACAATGCGAAACTTAGTGTCGAAATGAAAAGATTTACTCACTGTGTTATTGGACTCTGTATAAGCTTATTGCTTGCCCCTACATTTGCCCAGGCCGAGTCGCCCCGCGTGTTGCGTCTGGCGTCCTGGGGGCCGCCTAAACATTACCTGTCGCAGTCGCGCAATGCGTGGATTGAAGCCGTGAATGAACGGGCGGCGGGTCGCATTCAAATCATAGAATATCCGGGAGGGCAGTTGTATGGCCCTAAAGATATGCACCGTGCGGTAGCGCATGGACTCATTGATATGGGTGTCATATTGCAGCCTCGGTTGATGGCGACCGTGCCGTTGTTGCAAGGGGTGTATCTGCCATTTGCCTACGACACCATGGAACAAGCCGCCAATACTTATGCCGGTGAGTCGCTGGCAATTATTCAGCAAGCCATGCAGGAAAAAAACCTGCAGCTTGTCTATCCGGCGTTTAGTGGCGGTGTACAGGTATTCAGCGCTCAGGGCGGTATTAATGGCATTGCCGACATTAAGAACCTGCGCGTGTTGGCCACCAGCCCTATGGTGACCGACTTACTGCATAAATTAGAAGCTGCGCCCGATACTTCGATTCCCCAAAGTGAACAATACATGGCACTGAAACGCGGTGTGGCCGATGCCATGCTGAACGCTATTGTTACCGGGTATTTTCAGCGCAATCACGAAGTCGCTCCATTTGTTACCGTTACCGATATGAGCTTCCCTACTGTGCTAATGACGGTAAATCTGGACGTGTGGAATTCACTGCCAGAAGACATTCAACAGATCATGCTGGAAGAAGGCGAGAAGCAAAAAGCCTACTCCCTTGGCGCATCGGCGGCCATGGAGGCGCACTTCAAGCAGGTGATCAGCGAGAACGGCGGCAAGGTATCGGCCCTGCCCGCTGGCACACGCGCTCTTATTCAGCAAGCCAGCCAACAGGTGTGGCAGGAGTGGGCGAAGCGCAATGGCCCTCAGGCCCTGCGCCTTCTCGAACTTAACTTGCCTCAACCGGCTACGCCTCAGGAGTAACCCATGCAGCTTCATCGTTATTCGTTTCAGTACACCATTGATGCACTGTGCAAAGCCGGCGCATGGCTGGCCGCACTCTGTTTGTTAGTACTTGCCCTTGTGGTGAGCTATGAAGTTGTGGTGCGCTACACCACTGGCGTTTCCAGCAGTTGGATTCAGGAGTTCTCGGTTTACTTAATGATGGCCGTTGGCTTTTTAGCCGCAGCGTATGCACTTCAAATGAACAGTCACTTCGCCATTACCTTTTTTGTCGATAAGTTGTCACTGGCCAAGCGCCGCCGACTCACCATTACCACCAACGCGGTGGGTTTGTGCTATTCACTGATGTTTGTGGTGAAAGGCACTGACATGGCTATGGCCATGTACGCGCTGGGCGATACCAGTACCGGCTTAATGCAAACGCCGTTATGGCTGCCAGCCAGTCTGGTGCCCATTAGCGGTGTGTTGCTAAGCCTGCAGTTTTTAAGTCACACCATCGACAACATTACCCAGGGGAGTCACTAAGTCATGGATACGTTAATGATTTTACTGGGTATTGTGGTATTTATGCTGGTACTGCTAAGTGGCTTACCGGTTGCATTCGGACTGGGCTTTTTGGCCATTTTATTACTGAGTGCCTACGTAGGCCCGGACACGGCCACCGACATTGCGGTAGATAAAGCTTACTCCGCTATCGACTCTGACATTCTGGTTGCGATCCCACTGTTTATTCTGGCTGCACAGCTTATTTCCGCCACCGGTATGGGCAAGCGTTTATTCAGTGCGGCTGAAGTGTTTTTATGGCGGTTGCGCGGCGGTTTAGGTGTCGCCACCATTGGTAGCAGCGGCGTATTCTCTGCTATGACGGGGTCGAGCTTTGTGTCATCGTCGACTATGGGCTTGATTGCTATTCCTGAACTGCGCAAAGCCGGTTACGGAGAGTCCAAAATTGCCGCGGCGATCACGGCGGGCGGCACACTGGGCAGCATGATCCCACCCAGTATTGTGATGATCGTTTACGGTTACCTTACCGATGAATCGATCAGTAAACTGTTTATGGCGGGTGTGATCCCCGGCTTGCTACTGATTGTGTTGTATTCGCTGTTTATGGTGTTCACCGGTCATGCCGAACACACCTCCCCGGCTCAGAAGCCATCGCAAAAGAAACGCCACGCCATAAAAGAAGCGTTCTGGGGGATCATGGCCCCGGTAATTATTCTAGGCGGCATTTATCTGGGTATTTTCACCGCGTCAGAAGCGGCAGCGGTTGCCGTGGTGTACTGCATGGTGATTGGCTTTGTAGTATATCGCACGCTAACCCTTAAATCCCTTTGGGAGCAATTGATGGCCGCCGCGGTCACCTCAGCCATGGTTACCATGATCATTATTGGCGGGGCAATTCTGGGCCACAGCGTAATCTTCGGGCGCATGCCGCAGGAAGTGTTAAGCGCAATTATCAGCATGGATATCTCGCCCATGGCGCTACTGATCATTATTAACCTGGTGTTGTTTGTGCTGGGTATGTTTTTGGAAGTCCTGGCGCTAATGTATTTGGTTATTCCGTTACTGGTACCGGTCATTGCGCACATGGGCTGGGACAACATCTGGATTGCGGTAATGCTGCTGATTAACGTGAACCTGGCGCTCATTACACCGCCTATGGGTGGCGTGCTTTATGTAGTATCTCACATTGGTAATATGCCGCTTAGCACGGTAATGAAAGGCGCGCTTATGCCTATTACAGCGCTGATCATTGTGTTAATCCTCACTCTTATCTTTCCGTCACTGGCACTGTGGTTGCCGAGCCTGACGTAGCCATATCGATTATTCACAAAGCACAATAAAGCCGGGGGATGCTATTACATCCCCCGGCTTTTGTTTTTCTTATTACTCTACAACCTATATCCCGGTTATTTATTCGCTGGTATTGGGTCCTGACTGCGGTAGCGAAACGTCCCTTCGCCAAAAGCCAGCAAGTTACCTTGTGCGTCTTTCACTTCACCAGACGCGCTGTATATGCGTCGGCCTTGAGCCCTTACTTTGCCGCTGGCCGTGATCAGCCCTTCGCTGCACTGGCCGGTAAAGGTTGTGGTGAGCGACAAGGTTACCGAGCGGCGAATCACCTGCTCGTCGGGAAAGTAAATCCCGGACTGCGCGCACACAATATCGAGTAAGCCCGACAGCACGCCCCCGTGTAACACGCCTGCTAAGTTCAGATGCTTGGGCTCAATTTGCAGGATAACGGTAGAAAACCCTCTGCCCCAATCGCGATGCTGATAATTCAGCATCGCATGGTAGCCGGTTTCCATGAGCTCATAGGCCATGTCCGGCAGCTTTACTGCAGCGCCGTCTGTCATGACTTGTACCAGCCCAGAACCGATTTAATCTCCAGGAAGTCCTGCAAGCCATGCTCGCCCCACTCCCGGCCATTACCCGACTGTTTGTAGCCGCCAAAGGGCGCGTGTAAATCGGGCTGGGCGCCGTTCAAATGCACCATACCGGTACGCATCTGACTGGCGACACGACGTACTCTGTCTGTATCGGCACCCGACACATAACCGCTCAGGCCATAAGGGCTGTCGTTGGCTATAGCTACCGCGTCAGAATCATCCCGGTAACCAATGATCACCAGTACCGGACCAAAGATTTCTTCTCTGGCAATGGTCATGTCGTTGGTTACATCGGTGAATATCGTAGGTTTTACGTAGAAGCCCTGGGTCAGGCCTTCCGGTTTACCGGTGCCACCACATAACAAGGTTGCGCCTTCTTCAATGCCTTGGGCAATCATGGCCTGAATCTTTTCAAACTGACGTTGATGTGCCACCGGGCCAATACCGGTTTTATCGTTAGTCGGGTCACCTACCGCATGTTGTGAGGCCTCCCCCACAGCCTTGGCTATGGCAACGACTTCGGCCATTTTGCTATTGGGTACCAGCATACGCGTAGGGGCCGTACAGGTTTGCCCGGAATTAGCGAACACCGCTTTAATGCCATTGGTCACCGCTTTGGTCATGTCGGCGTCGTCTAAAATGATATTGGCCGACTTACCACCGAGCTCTAGCGCAACGCGCTTCACAGTATCAGCGGCCGCTTTACTCACTTCTGCGCCAGCCTGAGTAGAGCCGGTAAAAGAAATCATGTCGATATCGGGGTGGCGACTCATGTAATCACCAATTTTGGAGCCTGAACCCTGCACCAGATTAAACACCCCGGCAGGCACACCCGCCTCGTGCAGTACCTCAGCCAGAATAGCCGCACTCAAGCTGGCATCCTGACTGGGTTTGAGCACAATGGTACACCCCGCAGCCAATGCCGGTGCAACCTTGCACACCACCTGATTCATTGGCCAGTTCCAGGGGGTAATTAAACCCACCACACCAATGGGCTCTTTACGGATTTCAGTTGTGCCCTGCTGATGGCTAAATTCAAAGGACTTCAGTATTTCCAGCGTGGCAGAGAAATGCCCGATGCCCATCGCCGCCTGAGCACTTTGGCTCAACGACACAGGCGCCCCCATTTCCAGCGTAATCGCCTGAACAATATCGGCGTAGCGCTTTTTGTAGCAGCCAATAATGCGTTCGAGCAGCGCAATACGGTCTTCAACCGGGCTGACCGACCAGGACGGAAATGCCGCTTTTGCCGCAGCAATGGCAGCATCTACATCGGCACTTTCCCCCATTGCCACTTCGCCACTAACGGCTTCTGTGGCAGGGTTAATCAGCTTGCGCGTATGCGAGGTGCTGGGCTTTACCCATTCACCGTTAATGTAAAATTCAGTAGTCTTCGCTTGCATTGTGATTCCTGATTGGCTTAATTCACGACAGGTGAAACGGCGGACTGCGATTGCGGGCTGCGCAGATCAGACAATACGCTATCATCTGGTTCGTCTGCATACAAAGCCGCAACGTCGTTGGCGCGCAATACCTGCACTTTTCGTTGATTAATAGAACGTTTATCTGACATCTCGCCGGTATCCATACTTGGCGGCGTGGTCAGTATACGGGCGCGCTCAATGCGGGTAGACGCGCCGCTGTGTTGTACGTTGTGTTCGTAAAGCGACTGGCGAATTCGAGCGATCACGCGAGGGTGCGCAGCCAGTTCTTCGGAGGTTGCATCCGGCATGCCGAATACCCGTTTCACGACGTCTTCGTTTAGCCAGATCAATAGCCCCAGATAGGGTTTGTCCTGACCGGTGATCACCACATCAAACACAAGGGGTGCTAATACACTTTGTAAATCGATTCGCAGCATACTGGTATGTACCCAAGTGCCGTTAAGCAGTTTGAAGTCTTCGCTTACCCGACCAGCAAACTGTAACCCTTTTTCAGGCTGTTCCGGATCGAGCCAGCGCACCGCATCTCCGGTATGAAAGAAACCTTCATTGTCGAACACCTGCTTATTCAGAGTCTCGGCCTGATAATACCCAGGCGTAATTTGCGGGCCTTTCACGCACAGTTCGTATTTATCGTCTTTCGGCACTAACTTCAAAAGCGTACCGGGAATAGGTAAACCAATGCTGCCCATTTCGGTCGTTGGCCAGTGCACAATGGTGGTCGCGGCGGCACTTTCGGTAGCGCCCAGTGCGGTGATCATACTAATGCGTTTACCGGTTTCCCGGATCGCCAGTTGCTGGAAGTGATCAAAGGTTTCCTGAGGCATATCGGACCCCCCATAGCTGCACCAGTCCATATGACGGAAAAACGCTTCCCGCAGCGCGTCGTCGCGCTCCATCGCATCCACCAGCAGGGCATATACAGCTGGCACGGTAGTATAGCAATTCAGCGGCACGGTTTTAATGTTGTCGAGGGTTTTCTGGAACATACCCGGAACCGGTTTACCGTCGTCGATATACAATGTGCCACCACTTTTAATGACCCGGTGCACGTTTTGATTCCCACCGTACGTGTGGTGCCAGGGCATCCAGTCGAGCATGATCGGCGGGTTGTTTTCATCGTCAACGTCTATCACGGTGAGCAATGAAGCCTGCGTGGCGCACAAATTAGTGTGAGTATTCACTACACCTTTGGGTTCCCCGGTGGAGCCAGAGGTAAACAGAATTTTCGCAATATCGTCGCCTTGTATAGCCTGAATGGCGTCTGATACCTGCGAAGTCACAGCGGTGTTGGCCGCATCGGCAAACGATACCGCATAGATCCCTTCTGGCACTTCACCTTCAGCGTACAACACCACACAATGTTCCAACGACAATGCTTTTAGCGCCCTGGCGTAATGGGTAATGTTTTGCACAAAAATCACCTGGGGCTCGAGCTTGGCAAAAATCGCTTTCAGCTTATTGAAGTCTTTCGACAGCAGTGAGTAATTAGGCGAGATGGGTGCAATGGGGCAACGGGCTTTCATTCCCGCCAGGTTTACCGCTGCATGCTCTAGTGTGTTGTGCGACAAGATCATCACATTGGCTTGAGGCTGGGTATTATCCAGAAACCATTGAGCCAATGCGTCGGTTTGCTTGTCGATGGCTTCGTAAGTAACGAAAGTCCAGTCTGACTCCTTTGGGCGAGCGGCATGGCTTGCTTGCTCGCCAAATGAATCAGCACGCATTTCAGCCATAAAACGTCGCTGCGGGTACTTGGCAACCGTACGCTGGAACATATCAATCACATTGTGGTAGCTGCGTTGTGGTACGCGATCGCTGTCCACCAGTAGTGAACCATCGTCGCACCGCTGCACATTCACACTGGGCGCTGCCCAGGGGTTTTCTTTGAAAGGCGGTAAATCAGTCATAGAGCGTCTCTGTATTCGTGGTTTTAAACGCTGGCACAACGCGGGTGCCAGGCGGGTAGGGATTCGGTTGATTCAGGCACTGCACCGCAATGTGGTGTTTGCGCAATGTGCCAATGTCAGAAGTGTCAGCCGTGATAGGCCGGTAATCATGTTCAAACTCAAGCCAGTAATAGGCCCGGTTACGCGGGTCGTGGCGACAATCGGTAGTGACCCGCTTAATACTGCCTTCACTGCCTTCGCACCAGTCCACACCCTTTACTTGCTGCGGTGGTATGGCCGGAAAGTTAATGTTCACACACGGGGCTTTTTGCCACTTCACGGCCAGTAGCTCTCGAATAATGCTCGCCGCATAGGTTTTTGCAGTGTTCCAGTGTATTTGGTCAGCGCGTTTAAAGGCCTGACTGAGCCCAATGGCCGGCACGCCAAATTGTGCAGCCACTTTGGCAGCGCCCAGAGTACCTGAAAACCCCACGGCATCGCCCACGTTAGCCCCGCGATTAATACCGCTTAACACCACATCTACCGGTCCCGGCAGCAAGCTGTTTAGTCCCAGCAACACGCAATCAGCGGGGGTACCGTTTGCGCTAAACTGTCGCTCACCATGATCGGTAACCCGCAGCGGTGTATGCAACGACAACGACTGGGCCTGTCCGGAGCAATCCTGATTGGGGGCGACCACATACACTTCGCTTGCCAGTTCACTGGCTAATGTCTGTAAATGCGCGATGCCCTCGGCATCAATGCCATCGTCATTAGTAATCAGAATGCGTTGTAAAAGCGGCTGGCTCATACTTTCATGCCCGGCAAATTCAGCGAGGCGGTGTTGCCGCCATCTACCGGTAGCGCTTGTCCGGTAATGTAACTGGAATCGCTACTGGCCAAAAAGGCAATCGCCGCAGCAACTTCGGCAGGCTGCCCTGCCCGTTTTAACTCACAACGTTCGCCCAACCGATGTTCAATGCCTTTTTCTCTGGCTAAGTCAAAGAAGGGGCTGGTCATGCCGGTTTCAATTAACCCCGGACACACGGCATTAACGCGAATGCCTTTGCTGGCTAAATCGCAGGCGGCGGTTTGGGTAAAATTAATCACCGCAGCTTTCGACGCACTGTAAGCATTGCCTCCCGCACCGGAGCGGATCCCAGCAACCGAGGCGGTATTCACAATAGCCCCGCCCTCGGCCTGACCGGCCATAATGGCAGCCACCAGCGAGGTAAGTTTTACGCAGCCATACACGTTGACCGCCATTACGCGCTGCCATTCCGCAATATCCTGTTCATCGGCAAGCTTTCTGCTGCTGACTACACCCGCGTTATTGCACAGCACGTCAAAGCGGCCGAACGTGGTGTGCGCTTCGTTTATCACCTGGGTGAGCTGAGCTTCGTCGGCAATGTCCACAACACTCGCCATCACTTTGGTTTTAGCGCTTAACCCCTGGGCGACGGTCTTTAAGTTTTCCTCGTTGCGATCCAATAACACCAGCCCGGCTATATCTTCCTCTGCCAGCCGCACAGCCGTGGCAGCGCCAATACCGCTGGCCGCTCCGGAGATCACAGCCACCTTGTTGGTAAATCTTCCCATGGCACATCGCTCCGTTCTCAATATTTAATATTTTGAAAAATGCATGATTGCACAATGTAAATGATTTGTTTATTCTGCTATACGAAATTAAATACCGCAAGAAAAAATAAATGATGAATTTTGAATCTGTCGACGCACTCGATAAACACGTTGGAAAATCACTGGGTGTAAGCTCTTGGTTTAGCCTTAGTCAGCAACAGGTCAACGCCTTTGCCGATACCACACTGGACTTTCAGGGTATTCACCTGAATACAGACGCAGCCAGAGCCTCCGGCTTTGACGCCCCTATTGCCCATGGTTATCTACTGTTGGCGCTGTTACCCCATCTCGCCGAGCAGGTGTATTCGGTAAACGGCATGTCCAGCAAAATCAATTACGGTCTCGACCGCTGCCGCTTCATTACTCCTGTGCCAACGGATGCCGAAATTCGTGCGTCATTCACCCTTGTTGAGGTATTGCACAAACCCAAAGGTATCCAAATAACCGTAGATGCCGAGTTGCAAATACGGGATCACGATAGGCCCGCTGTGGTTGCCCGCACACTGGCGTTGTTAATTCCATAAGGAGGCTGTTATGCAAAATTTATTTTCACTGAAAGATAAGGTGGCGCTGATCACCGGTTCAACTAAAGGCATTGGTCTGAGTATTGCCGAAACCTATGCCGCTGCCGGTGCAAAGGTAGTAATCTCCAGTCGCAAGGCGGAGGTGTGTGAAGCTGTGGCTAACGAGTTACGCGAAAAAGGTTTTGAGGCGATTGCCAAGCCTTGCCATATTGGCGACAAAGCGCAGTTGCAGGATCTGGTAGATACCACCCTTGCCACCTGGGGAAAAATTGATGTGCTGGTATGTAATGCTGCCACCAACCCCGTGTACGGGCCGCTGTCAGAGTTAACTGACGACGCCTGGGACAAAATCATGGATACCAATGTAAAAAGCACCTTCTGGCTATGCAACATGGTATTACCCGGCATGGCTGAAGCCGGTGGCGGTTCGGTGATTTTACTGTCGAGTATCGCAGCCATTAAAGGCAACGATAAAATTGGTTGCTACGGTATGTCAAAAGCGGCCGAAGCTGCGCTCACCCGCAACCTGGCTGTTGAGTGGGGGCCAAAAGGTATTCGCGTAAACGCCATTGCACCGGGCGTGGTAGTCACTGACTTTGCCAAAGCGCTGGTAGAAGACCCTAAACGCAAGGCGATTGTAGAAAACCAGACGCCACTTCGCCGACTCGGCCAGCCTATCGACATCGCGGGCGTTGCGCAGTTTCTGGCAACCGACGCCTCGGCCTACATGACGGGCCAGTATTTAGTCGCCGATGGCGGCACGACTATTTGTTAAGGAGGCATTATGAGTGCTCATGAAGCCACCTTAGTCGATGTGCTGGCTGCCCATGCTTTTGACGAGTCGGCATTGAAAGCCTATTTGCAAACGACGCTTAATCAGACGTTTTCTACCTTCTCGATTCAGCAGTTTCAGGGCGGGCAATCCAACCCGACCTTCAAAGTCATTGCCGACGATCACCAATGGGTGCTGCGTAAAAAGCCTGCAGGAAAGCTGCTGCCGTCTGCCCATCAGATCAACCGGGAATACCGTGTAATGGCGGCGCTAGCTAATACGCCTGTACCGGTGCCTACCATGATTTGCTACTGCGACGATCAAAGCATTATTGGTACCGAGTTCTATGTCATGGACTATGTGCCGGGACTGCTGATCGAACATCCGGCCTGCGAAGGGTTGTCGGCGTCTGACACACAACATATATACGCCAGTATGGCCGACACACTGGCCGCTCTGCACAATGTTGGTATTGCCAGTGTTGGCCTTGATGATTACGCAAGAGGCGGTGATTATTACGGGCGCCAAATTAAGCGCTGGAGCGAACAATACCGCCAGTCTTGTGAACCACCAGCAGGCGGCGGAGAAGGTGCCAGAGCCATGCAGTATTTGATGGCGTATCTGCCCGACAACATCCCCGCCGATACCAGCACTTGCTTAGTACACGGTGACTTTCGGATTGGTAACCTATTGTTTAACCGCGACAGCAAAGACGTGGCTGCCGTGCTGGACTGGGAGCTCTCCACCTTAGGGCACCCGCTGGCAGATTTGGCGTATTGCTGTATTCCCTACCACCTGCCACAAGACGACACCGGCACAAAAGGCTTGGTGGGTATAGACCTTGAAGCGCGCGGTATTCCTACTGAAGCTGAATTTATCCAACGCTACTGCAATAGCACAGGTCGTGACAACATTGAACAGTGGCCCTTCTATGTGGCGTTTTCCATGTTCCGGCTGGCTGCCATTTTACAAGGCGTGTACGCCAGAGCCATTCAGGGTAACGCCAGCTCCGCCAACGCTCTGACGGTAGGCGCACGAGCCGCACTACTGGCCACAACAGCTGCAAAGTTGGTGAGTTAAGATACACTATGCGTATTCCCTAATACGCTAGTTACTGTCAGCCTTGAAACGCTATATAGCGTCGTCCCTGAAACTCCTTCACTGTCATCCCTGAAACGCGTAGCGTTATCAGGGATCTTAGGACTTCATTCTACACCAGCCCGGCAAGGCTAATTACTGCCATACTGAATCACCATTTACCGTCGCCTTTGTATCTTATTTCCCGTCGTCCCTGAAACGCGCAGCGTTGTCTGGGACCTTAGCAACGGATACAACATTCCTCATTAAAACTCTTGCACGGTAGGGCGTAACACAATTTCATTGATATCCACATCACGTGGTTGCTCAATGGCGTAAGCAATCGCTCTGGCAACTGAATCTGCAGGGATAGCTTGTTTGTAGAAATCCACCACGAAGTCAGAACTTGCCTGATGAGAAGAGCCGTATTTTAACTCAGAGTCTACGGCCCCCGGTTCAATCGACGTGGTACGAATGTTTCCGCCAACCTCATGGCGAAGCCCTTCGGATATAGCACGAACAGCAAATTTAGTTCCGCTGTAAACGGTTCCGCCAGGGCTGAATACTTTTAAGCCAGCAACTGAAGAAATATTAATAAAATGGCCTGATTGCTGATCTTCAAATACAGGTAACGCAGCGGCGATCCCGTTGAGTACACCTTTGATATTAATGTCGATCATGCTATTCCATTCATCCACTTTCAGCTCTTGTACGGGAGCGATAGACATCAATCCGGCGTTATTTATAATAACGTCCAGTTTGCCGTAAGTTTGAACCGCCAAATCCACCAAATCCTTCACGCTTTCTAACGACGTAACGTCCATTGTGTTGAAAGTCGCTTCACCACCTGCGCGCCGAATATCTGCACAGATTGCTTTTAGCTTTTCTGTTCGTCTGGCACCCAGTACCACCTTTGCGCCCCGGCTCGCCATATGACGAGCAGTAGCTTCCCCTAAACCACTGCTGGCACCTGTAATAACTACTACTTTACCTTGAATTGAATCACTCATATCTGTCTCCAAATAAATTGCCAAATGCACGATGCAGACAAATTATCTGTCATGGCTGTATTCCAGAATATGAATTTGATATGCTTTCAGAATTCCAAAAAAAGGAATAAATAAATGAATAACAAACTGGAAATGCTTCGAATTTTTAGTGTTGCCGCAGAAAATCTGAGCTTCAAAGAGACAGCTGTAAAATTAAGTATTTCGCCTCAAGCTGTAACCCGTGCGATAAAGGAGCTCGAAAGCTTGCAGGGTGAATTACTGTTCCACCGGAATACGCGCCACATGCAACTAACTCACTTTGGGCACCGCCTCTTCGATAAAGCAAAACCACTGCTCAAAGAATTTGATGCTTTATTTAAGCGCAACGCCGCAGAGGCAAATGAGGGGCTTTCCGGAAAAGTCAGAATTGCTGCCCCACTTGGTTTTGGGCGCTCGGTTGTTACTCCAATTGTGGTGAAATTACTGAAAAAATATCCTGACATTAATATTGAACTCATACTCAGTGACAAGCGTGCAGATGTGGTTGAAGAACGCATCGACATTGGATTGCGGATTGGCTTTATTCGTGACAATCGCTTCATCGTTAAGAAAATCGGACAAATAGAATTCTTTGTTGTGGCAGCGCCGGAACTCATTCAACAACAAGGAAGCCCCCAAACCCCCGCCGATTTACACAACCTTCCCACTTCATCGGTATTAGACCCCGGCACAGGTAGAACATGGCCCTGGTATTTTAAATCGGCCAACGAACTGCATTCTTTCAACTCTCGCATTGTATTTGACGATGCAGAAGCGGAGTTCAAAGCCGCATTGGATGGACTGGTCTTTGCCCAGGTTCCCAGCTTCCTAGCCAATAAAGAACTGAACAATAAAACATTGGTGCGGGTCCTTAAGGAATATGATCCGGAGCCCTGGACATTGTTTATTTACAGGCCACAAAGAGGACCGGTCCCCAAGCGAGTTCGAGTAATATTTGATGAATTGGTTAGCAACATTTCGAATAGTGGTATATGAGTGTATGGCTGCATTTTTGTTTTAAATATCGTCATGCTTTACCTGCAAAGCCATTCGCGAACGACAAATTATTTTCGTGTGTCTGCTTTTTTAAGAGTTCCCTGATAACGCTGCGCGTTTCAGGGACGACGGGAAGAAGTATATAGGGATTAATGGGTTATGAAGTTATCATGCCACCATGCACTGTCGTGTTGAGTAAAACCAGCTTAACTATGTAAAATCGTTCGTTGAAATATTGGCACTGTTTGAAACAGTGCCAATCCGTCCTCATTCCTATACTTTGAGAATCAGCGGTTCCTATTCGCCGCCGTAAGGGAACGCAACAAATTCATATCCGTTGCCCGCTTCCCGCAAGAATCCCAAGCCAGGGAATGGCTGGTGAGCAGCGGCCACTAACGTGTGTTGCTTAGCAACCTCAGCGAATACACTCTCTCTGGCTTTTGCCGCTTGTGTTGAATCAGTATCAAACACAATGGTCACTTCAGGGTGGGAAAATTGTACGGCCCCAACATGCGTAACGTCTCCCCAAATAAGAAGCTCTTTATCTTCCGACGTAATGCTGTACGTAGTGTGCCCATGCGTGTGACCCGTTGCCGGAACAGATTTAATTCCCGGTAACAGGATTGTTTCGCCCTGAAACGGTTTTACTCTGCCATTTTCCAGGTAAGACGCCAAACTGGTCTTGGCAAACTCAAAAAACGGACGGTGACCAGCAAAGGCCTCACTCGCCATTTCATCGCTCGTCCAGTAGTCTATTTCACGCTTATCTGCACGAATAATCGCGTTTGGAAAGGCCATGCCGGTGTCAGTTATCAATCCACCAACGTGGTCCGGATGCAAATGAGTAAAATAAATTTCATCAACTTGCTCTGGCGCATAACCTGCTGATTTCAAGTTGGAAATAACCATGCCCAACGCGGGGCTAAAAATGCCACTTGAGCCAGTTCCTGTATCAATTAACACTAATTTTTCGCCAGTGTTAATAAGATAGGCATTCACAGATGCCGGGTATTC
Organism: Aestuariibacter sp.; assembly: GCA_017794925.1. Classification (GTDB taxonomy): domain Bacteria; phylum Pseudomonadota; class Gammaproteobacteria; order Enterobacterales; family Alteromonadaceae; genus Alteromonas. The sequence continues at coordinate 4,496,205 of CP051238.1, forward strand.
GTCGTCCAGAAAGGCTTGTTCAAGTTTTTCGCTTACTAATGCCTGACTAACATTCGTTAGCAACTGCTTGGGTGCCAGATCAAGAGTGCCGTCGTTCAGCGCCGTTACTTCAAAATCACCCAGTGCCAGACGGTAAAAACCCGGTGCCTGGAAATGTTGTTTAGGGGCATTCGCCCAGGTAGAAGCGGTAGTCAAGGTTAGCGCTAGGGCGACAGATCGAATAAACAGAGGTTTCATCATTCAACTCCAAAAAAATATCTTCAGCCCACCTGAAGAATTAATGTGGGTAGACTATACACAGCATACATATCAACATTACGGAAAACTTCATCCATTATTGTTGAATTAAATTCTCCAATGTAATGTGATATACATTATCTGAGGCGATGAAATTAGCAGTTCGGGTGGGCGATGTATGAACGAAAACAGATTCAACGGATTAATTACTTTTACCGCAGTAGTTGAAGCTGGGTCTTTTACAGCCGCCGCCGAAAAAGTACATCTGACTCGCTCTGCTGTTGCAAAATCAATTGCAGCACTCGAATCAAGACTTAAAGTACGACTATTTAACCGGACAACACGCACACTGGTGCTTACGGATGAGGGGGCTCGATATTACGAACACTGCAAGAAACTCATTAATGAGTTGCGTGACGTAGAGTCTGAATTACATGATGGACAAATGGCGGTAGAAGGAAGAATAAGAATAAGCGCTCCAGTTCTTTTCGGACGTCACTGCATAGCCCCGGTTTTACGTAAACTTGTAAATAGGCATAGTGGGCTGAAAGTGGAAGCTGAGTTTTCCGACAGAGTGGTTGACATTGTGGCGGAGGGTTATGACTTAGCAGTCAGAATTGGCACTATTGCCGACTCATCCAGTTTAGTCGCCCGAAAAATTGGCAGTCAAAGAATGGCTATTTTTGCCTCCCCCAACTATCTTGCGGCGAAAGGGACGCCTGTTGATCTTAACGATCTAAAACAACATACGGCAATTCTCTACGGTCGAAATATGCAGGAAATTACCTGGCGGATAATTGATCACCACGGAAAAACGCAAACCATATCAATGCAAGGGCAAGAATTGTACGACGATCTTCAGGTGGTGGCTGATTCGGCAATTGACGATGGTGGCCTGGCCTGGCTACCGAGATGGTTAGGTTTACCCTATGTAAATTCAGGAAAACTAAAACTGGTGATGGACAGTGACCAGGTTGAATCCCTTAATATTTATGCGGTATGGCCCCATACAAAGTACTTGCCCCTTCGAACCAGAGTATTGATTGATAAGTTGTTAGAGCAAGTACCATTACAGTTAGGTGAATAGGCCTGATTAGCTGATTAACACATTAGACTCACATCACAACATCATACCGCCCGACGCTTCAACCCGCTGGCCGTTAATCCAATAACTCTTATCACTTAACAGTGTGGCGATAGCGCCGCCAATATCATCTGGCAATCCAACCCGTCCTAACGCAGTTTGCGAAGCAATGGCCTGATTAAGCGCATGATTGTCCCTAACCTCACCGCCTCGAAAATCGGTCTCGATGGCACCCGGGGCTAAGGTATTTACCCGAATCTTTCGCGGGCCAAGCTCTTTCGCCATATAGCGAGTCATTACCTCTACCGCGCCTTTAGCCATGCCATACGCACTGTAGCCGGGAAAACTAAAGCGGCTAAGACCAGATGATACATTTACTATTGCACCGCCATCGGCAATCACCGGTAGCAAAGATTGGGTCAAAAAGTACGGCCCTTTCACGTGCATGTTTAATAAGGTATCCACCTGCTCCTGAGTGGTGTCAGCAAACGGTGCGTTTATGCCTACTCCAGCATTGTTCACAAGGTAATCAAGAGTATCGCGACCAAACTTAGCAGAAAGCTGCTGTCTGAGATCTTTAACAAAGGGGCTAAAGCTATCCATGTTAGCGGTATCCAGTTTCAAAGCCAGCGCTTGCTGGCCGGCCCACTCAACTTCTTTTACCAGTGAATCAGCTGCCTCTGTATTGCTGTGATAAGTGATTATAACGTCGCAGCCCTCTGCCGCCAGTGCCAATGCACCCGCCCTGCCTAACCCTCTGCTTCCGCCGGTAATTAATGCCATTTTGTTCATCTTTTTTGCCTCTGTGTTTAAGACCTGAAGGGATAATTGAGAGGCAGTTTATGCTCTGTTTATTGTTTGAAAAACACAGAAAAACCGATAACATTGTTCATTATAAGCAAACAATTGGCAGTACGATGGACAAATTTGAGATGTTAACCCGGTTCTCAGAAACCGCCAGAATAGGCAGTTTTAGTGGGGCTGCCGACTACCTGGGGTTACCCAAGTCCAGTGTGTCTCAAGCTGTGCAAAGTCTGGAGAAAGCCCTGGGTACCCGCTTGCTTCATCGCAGTACTCGCCGGGTAAGCCTGACGCCCGACGGAGAAGCATTTTTGCCGCAATGCCGCGCATTACTAGCAGAACTCGAAGCCATGGAAACGCAGTTTGTGAGCGACCCGGCTGATTTACGCGGCGAGTTACGTGTGGATATGCCAAGCCGCTTCGCATCCAATATCCTTATACCCAAACTGAGTGACTTTATAGACAACCATCCCAATTTGAGACTGCGTATCAGCAGTTATGACCACCGCATTGATATGATTAAAGAAGGTATTGATTGTGTGATCAGAGTGGGCGAACTGGCAGACAGCAGTCTGATTGCCCGACCACTGTTACACTACCGAATGGTGAATTGCGTGAGTCAGTCCTATGCAAAACGTTTTGGTATTCCCAAAACGCTGGATGACCTGCAACATCACAGGTTGATTGATTATTCCCACTCATTGAGTCAGCGTCCGGGCGAGTTTGAATATACCACGGCTGACGGCACACAATCCCTTACCATGCCCAGTGCCATCGCGGTAAATGGGACAGAGGCGTATTATTCTGCGTGCCTTAACGGATTGGGGATCGCTCAAATCCCGATGGTCGGTGTAGAAAAGGAAATGAATAACGGTGAGCTCATTTGTGTACTGGATGAGTATCAGGCTCCCCCAATGCCAGTAAATCTGCTTTATCCATCCAGACAACAAGTGTCTCCCAGACTTACAGCGTTTGCTGACTGGCTGGTTAGCATGGTCAATCATAGCAAGACGGGCCTTGCCAATACCTAACGGCCTGCACCAATACCTAATGTTGCAGCTCAGGCATTGCCAGCCGCGGCTTGCTCTCCTATAGTGTTGATATGTTGATTAAACAATCCAAGACGACTTACATGACTATGCGCCGGTACTTACTTTCTGCCCTTGGACTTTCGATGATGACACTGAGTATGTCAGCTCAGGCAACCTCGGCCCCCGAGTCGCAGCCTGACATCACGTCGTGTCCGGCGTCATTTTATGCGGTTAAAATTCATGAAGAGGCGCGTCAGTGTCAGCGTTTTGACGCAAAAATGCCGGCATCAATGGTGTATTTTGTGAATGACTCTACTGATGCACTGGTCGCCTTTTATTTGGCACTGATGCCAGACCTGCACCTGAAAGGTGAACATAACGCCAGAATCCTGTTAACTAATGACGCTGGTGACGTTCGCGTGGTGGTATCCCCCGACGGTGAGGGCGCGCAAATCGATATATTAGTGGTTGCAGATACCCCCGTTAACAACGATTTGTCTTCCGCAGAATAACACGCTCGTTCATACCTCATTATTGGCATCGCCTTTGCAATTTCCTCAATACGTTCGATAACGGCGCCGGTAAAGTCATTTTTTTGACACTCCGGACTGATACACATTGAGGAAATTATGGAACTTGCCATTGTCTTATTTATGTTACTGATTGTTGTTGCGATTGGTGCGCTTAAGCTCGCTGATCACGGTGTGAGTTTTCCATTCCGTAAAAAGCAGCAACTGTTTACTCAGGTAGAACACACCTTTATTAATTTGCTTGAACAAGCCGTTGGCCGGGAATTTCGCATTGTTTCACGAGTGCGACTGAACGACTTGCTGGCCGTGCGTAATTCAGCGAACAAACGTCAGGCTCGCCAGGCGTTACTGCGCGCAGGTAGCAAACAGCTGGATTTTGTATTGTGTCGTCGTGATGACATGACACCAGTACTGGCTATCGACCTGGTTCACAAACAAGGCAAAGATGGCTATAAAACTCAGCGCGACTGGTTTGTTAGCGGTGCACTGGATGCAGCTGGTATTCCCCATGCGCGATTTAAGGTTAAATCAGGATACTCGGTAGAAGAAGTGCGTGAGTGTGTTGAAACCAAGCTTCTGCCCTTGCGCAAGCAGCAGGCGAAACTGGATGCCAGCAAAATGAACCCTCCGGCTCCGAAGCGCCCTACCCGTCCGGTTCGCTCGAGCCGTCAATCAGGTGGCCAGCAGGTTGCAGCATAACGCCTGAAGAGACCAATCGGGCAGTAACAAGTTGTTATTGCCCGGTTTGATAAACCACCGTTAAATGATCAGGAATGTCCACGTCAGCAGGAAAGAATGCCACCGTGCCTTTGTGGGTAGAAATATACGCCAGTAAATCTTCAACATCCTGCATTTCTTTTGGCGGTTTTGAGCGCCCACTAAAACGCATTTGAGACCAGTACGACTGAATACGGGACTCAGTTAATCCAATTACTTTGGTATTAAATACAGCCCGGGTTAACGTTTCGGGCGGCAACGTGATCGGTTCAAGCAACACTTCAATAGCATTACCCATAAACAAGTTGCGAACCGCCCGTTTATCCAGGCGAATGTCTTTATTGTCAACGTTAGCGACAACCACGACATCGCGGCTTTCAGCTGCACACTCGCTGGAGCCTATCGCTCCCCAAAACACCAGCATTAATGACATCTTCATAAAATATCGCATCAGAATACAAACTCCATTCCAATTTGATACAAATTCGCCCGCTCATCGAACGCCAATGCCGCGCTTTCAGAGAGTGGCTCAAAGGTAGAAATACCAATTCCGCCCTGATAATGCGTCACCTCAGCTTTAAAGGCCACATTCACACCTGCATCCCAGCGAAGACCCAGTGTTAAGCTTTTTAAATCCGACGCCTTGGTACGTTGCAGTGTTGTGTTGTAGGCAATGAACAACTGATCCAGGCCTGGGTTCACACCAAATGGAATGTCATTGGCAGGCTCCACCGCCGAGGTAATCAGGTTAGCAAAGGTCACATTCACCGTAACCGGATCAAATACGTAGCCCCCCTGCAGATAATAACTGGTGATATTCGGCGCCAGAATAGTATTAGACGTGATCTTCATCCATTCCCAGGCCAGGTGGTAATCAAATTCTTCGTAAATCGCACCAGCCTGATAAATGTCAAATTCACCTTCCATAGTGAGAGAGTTTGCACTTTCCACAAAACCTGCACCGCGCAGGATATTGGCAAACTGTGTGATCTCTTCCAAGTCCAATGCAAAATCAGCGGTGATATAGGAACTCCGCAATTTAAGATTTCCACCCACAATGGCATTCAGGACAATCCCGCGTAAATTATCAATGTCAGTGGGATAACGTTTTTGCTGAAAGCTGGTATCACCGTGGTAACGGCCTGTATAAAGCTCTACCGAACCACTTACCGGCCCAAGAGCAAAACGATGAATGCCGCTCAGCCCTTCATACTGATTGAACAAAAAGGCACTGTACAGTTGCTGGGGCGGTGATAACCAGGCATATGCAAACCCTACGTCCAACACGTCAGAATACTGGTAAAAAGGCGTACGCATTTTACCGGCCTTAAAGAGCCACTGGGTATTCGGCTCGTAACTTAAGTAAAACCATTCAATTCCAGAGTCTCGTTCGCTGTTATTGTGGGCCAATAACTGAGATGTCACAGTGAGGGTGTCCGTAAGGTGATAATCAGCCTGAATCGCCAGTAAACTCTGTTCACTGAACGTCAATTCATTGGTGTAGCCTTCGAACTTGACGTTATTATCGTCAAGATAACCTGCAACCAGTCGGCCAAAGCCGGATATTTCTAATTTTTCAGCAGCGTAACTTACCTGACTCACACTTAAGCAAGCCACTGCAAAGCACAATAAAACGCGCGTGTTCAGGCGCTTGTACATACTTTTACCCTTTCAACCACTATCATGGGTCAGTATAGATTAATTTGGCGATTTGCTATGAGAATATCGCTATTCATATTAGACTTTCGCACTTTATATTGATCACACTCAGTAATTCAAGATTACTCGCATCCGGAGGGTAACCCATGAAGATTGGAATTCTAGGCGCAATGGATCAGGAAGTTGCGCTGCTTCAGGCCAGTTTAGACAATGTCACCGTCGACGAATGGAAACATTTGACCTTTTACACAGGCACCCTGCACGGCGTCGACGTGGTGGTGGTTAAATGCGGTATTGGTAAAGTAGCAGCCGCCCTGGCAACGACTGCCCTGGTAGATAGATATTCGCCGGATTATGTGGTCAATACCGGTTCAGCAGGTGGCTTTGATACTGACTTAAACATCGGTGATCTGGTAATCGGTACCTCTGTACTACACCACGATATCGACATTACTCATTTTGGTTATGCACCTGGCCAGGCAGCGGGTATGCCCGCCACCTATGAAAGCGATGAAACCCTTATCGCCGCGGCGGAGCAGGCAGCTAAGCAGTCGCTGGATGTCACCACCAAACGCGGACTTATCTGCACTGGCGATTCATTCATTGGCAGTGATGAAGCCGCCGAGCGACTTCGCGAACTGTTTCCGCTTATGGCTGCGGTAGAAATGGAAGGTGCGGCGATTGCGCAAACCTGTTTTTTACTGGAAACGCCTTTTTTAGTCATTCGGTCGTTGTCGGATATTGCTGGCAAAACCTCAACGGTGTCTTTTCAGTCGTATCTGGAAAAAGCCGCCAAACACTCTGCAGAGCTGGTCATGCAAATGATTGCGGTAATGGCAAAACAGGCTTAAACACCGGAACACACTACCGCTTATGATAGCCAGCACACTTTCCCCACTGCTCATTGCGCTGATGACTGTGTTGCTGGTGATCCTGATTGACAGAGTCTGGCACATTCCTGAACGGGTTAATCCGATTACGCTCTTCCGGTTAATGGTGTTAAACCTTGCCAAACGGGTTTGTCCTGCCGCAACCGCACCGATATCGCAGCACTATATTTCCGGCACATTGGGCATAATTGTGCTGTTAGTACCGTTGCTGGTTGTCATTGCGATAATTACCAGTGCCATGGAATTTAATTATGTCGTCGACGGCATCATTTTGTTCGGCTGCTTGGGCTTTCATCACGTACGGCAACAATACAAAGCGGTGATCTACTGCTTGTCTAAACAAAAAAAGCTATTGGCTCGGGAGCGAGTTAGTCACCTGGTGGCACGCCAGACAGACCGCCTGTCAGACATTGGTATTGCCAAGGCGGCCATCGAGTCATACTTCCTGCGTTTTTTACAACAGTTCGTTGGCGTGATTTTCTGGTTCCTACTGGCAGGCCCCATTGCAGCATTGGGATACAGACTGCTACTGGAATATCGTTGGCAATGGCACCGCCAGAACCCAAAATTCAGTCATTTTAGTCAGCCTGCCTACCACCTGACTCAATGGCTAATCTGGCCTGGTTATGTGATGGGTACTTTGCTGTTGTTACTGGTTACCTCACCTACCAAAGGTATCGCTGCATGGCGCTCTGCGCGGCAGAAAGATCTCACCAGTACTGTGCTGGCTTTGTTTGGTGGCAGCATGAACATTATACTGGGCGGCCCGAATATTTATGACGACCGCACGGTCAGACACCAGCGGGTAGGCGGTGCGAATCAGGTACGTTTTTCAGATTTAACTTATGTGTTGCGCGCAATCAATCGCACAACGTGGCTGGGCACAATATTACTCACGCTGGTCATGATGACTTTATGGCAATTAGCAAAATGAAATACACATGGATAGGTCTGGTACTGCTATTCGCCAGTACAACAGTGCAGGCTAAAACACGAATCATCACGTTAGCCCCGCATTTAACCGAATGGGTATACAGCCTGGAACTGGAATCACAGCTAGTAGGGGTAAGTGCATTCAGTGACTTCCCTGAAGCCGCAAAAGCGCTGCCTGTTGTGGCAGATTATCAGGGCGTGGACTTTACAGCGCTCATGGCACTGGAGCCCGATTTAATTTTGGCTTGGGGCGGTGGTAACAAACCTCAGGATATCGCCAGATTACAGTCGCTGGGTTATGAAGTATTCGTGTCTCAGCCTAAGACCCTGGACGATATTGCCAACGAAATAGTACAGCTGGCTGCCCGCTTAGCACGCGCTGAGCGGGCTCAGCAGTTAACTCAACAATACCGGGCACAACTTAGCAATATCAAAAGCCTGTATGCACATAGCAAGCCCATTTCAGTCTTTTACTACATGTGGCAACAGCCACTGATGACCATTGGTGCCGGCGCATGGGCCAATCAGGCATTGGCTTTATGCCGGGCTGAGCATATTTTTAACGATTCGCCGATTGATTATCCTCAGGTGACGATTCGTCAGGTCATTACCAGACAGCCAGCGCTGCTTATTGCAGCCAGTGATCAGTCCGATGAGGCACTTCAATCGTATTGGCATCAACACAAAGCGCTCATCAATGCGCCCATTATTCGTGCCAACGCAAACGCGTTACACCGCTTTTCATTGCGGATTGTGCCGGCAATCGGTGAGCTGTGTGAACGTATTGATGCTGTGCGCGAAAAAACCATATATTAACAGCGAAATTAGAAACGGAGGGGTAATGAGACTAATACAACGATTCGCAACTGGTCTGTGTTTGAGCCTGTTTGCCTGGCAAGCGATCGCCAACGATTCCCCTGCCTATATTACGCCAGTCAGCGTGGCGGAACTGGTTGAGCAAGGCTTTGACGGCGTGATTCTGGATGTGCGCACTCCTGAAGAATTCGCGGAAGGCCATATCCCAAATGCCGTGAATATTTCTCATCCACTGCTGACAGAGCACCTTGCGACACTGGGTAAAACAGACACACCTTTGCTGGTCTATTGCCGTTCAGGCCGCCGCGCAGGTATTGCAATGGAACAGTTACATGAACTCGGCTATAGCCAACTGCACCACTTGTCCGGTGATATGCAAGCCTGGCAGGCGCACCACAAACAATAAATTTCGCGCTATACTGCGCCGTGCTGACGTAGACAGCAGGCACAATTCGCGGCATCATTGCAGCTCATATTTAATCCCAGCAACTACACAATCCTATGACCATTGATATTGCAACGCCGGCTATGCTGTTTCCGGCGATATCGTTGTTGTTATTAGCCTATACCAACCGCTTTCTAACGTTGGCCTCGCTAATTCGCCATTTTGACAACGACAACAGCAACGAAAACACCCACGCTCAAATCATTAATTTGCGTAAACGTATCCACTATATCAAGCGTATGCAGGAAGCAGGTGTGTTCAGCTTCTTTTTATGTGTTCTGTCGATGCTGGCCATTTATCTGTCGTATCAGCTAGTGGGCAACTGGTTGTTCGCTGCCAGCCTGGTGTGTTTGTTATACAGCCTTTGGCAATCCGTGCGTGAAATACGTATTTCACTGGACGCACTGGACGTACATTTACAGGGGTTGGATCTTGGTAAAAAACCCTGAAGCCGTCACCTATGGGCCACTCCTGCCCGAGCACTTCGATGCCATCATTGCACTCGGTAACCGGGTGCAAGGCGACGGCTATCTCAACGAAGACAACTTGCGCACGTATTATGAGCTTGGCTTACTAAACGGGATCAACAGCGGCCACGTAGCCTGGTTTAACAATGAATTAGTGGGATTTCGACTAACCTTTGCACCGGGTAAGTGGGATATTGATAGATGGAGCTCCCCCTCACTATGGGACGTCGATCCGGCCAATGTGTGTTACTTCAAATGCAATACCGTTGATCCAGTCATGCAGGGGTATGGCATTGGCACAACCTTGTTAAACCTGGCGAAACAAAGTGCAGCAGAGCAAGGAGCGAAGGCAGGGTTAGCCCACATCTGGCTGGCAAGTCCTGGAAACAGCGCCTTTCGCTATTTCAGTAAAAACGGCGGCGAGTTAATTAAAGAACACCCGAATAAATGGCGTGAAGCGGCATTATATGAAGGTTACGACTGCCCGGTATGCCCGGACACCTGTGAGTGTGTCGCCGCCGAAATGCTGCTGAGATTTTAGGCCCCTGAATTTATGCGCATACAAAAAAAGCGTGTTACCGGTAAACCGATAACACGCTTTCCTTAAGTACGTAAAGACTTACTGTACCGTTACGCGGGCAAACTTACGCTTACCTACCTGATACACACGCTCTGACGGTTCAGTGATCGTAAAGCGGGTGTCTTCCACTTTGTCACCGTCAATTTTCACTGCGCCTTGCTTGATCATACGCATGGCGTCAGACGTTGAACCAACTAATCCCGCTTCCTTCAGCAAATTACCAATCGCAATTTCGCCGTCGACCAGACTCACTGTGACTTCTGGCATATCGTCAGGAATCGCATTTTTCTGGAAGCGCTGAATAAAGTCCTGATGTGCGCCTTCAGCCGCTTCGTCTGAATGGAAACGTGCAATGATTTCTTTCGCCAATGTGATCTTAATATCACGCGGGTTCGCACCATCCGCCATTTGCTGTTTCAGCGCCTCAATCTCCTCCAGCGGCTTAAAGCTCAGAAGATCATAGTAACGCCACATCAATTCATCAGAGATAGACATGATTTTGCCGAACATTTCGTTAGGTTCATCGGTGATCCCAATGTAGTTATTCAGCGATTTGGACATTTTCTGCACGCCATCAAGGCCTTCCAGCAGAGGCATCATCAGCACAGCCTGTTGAGACTGACCTTGCTCTTTTTGCAGCTCACGGCCCATCAGCAGGTTGAAACGCTGATCGGTACCACCCAATTCAACGTCGGCTTTCAGCGCAACAGAGTCCCAGCCCTGAACCAACGGATACAGGAACTCGTGAATCGCAATGGGCTGCCCACTGCCGTAACGCTTTTTAAAGTCGTCACGTTCAAGCATACGCGCCACTGTCTGACTGGCAGCCAGTTTGATCATGCCCGCAGCGCCAAATTCATCAAACCATTCTGAGTTGAAGCGGATCTCTGTTTTTTCCGGATCGAGGATTTTAAACACCTGCTCCTGATAGGTCTTGGCGTTAGCCAGCACCTGTTCTTTAGTCAGCGGCTTACGCGTAGCGTTCTTGCCAGTCGGGTCACCGATTAAGCCGGTAAAGTCGCCAATCAGGAACACAACCTTGTGACCTAACTGTTGAAAGGTACGCAGTTTATTGATGAGCACGGTGTGACCAAGGTGCAAATCCGGCGCTGTCGGATCAAAGCCCGCTTTAATGGTTAACGGCTTACCGGTTTTCAGTTTGGTAATTAACTCTTCTTCCGGCAGGATCTCATCGGTCCCGCGCTTGATCTCGGCCAGTGCAGCTTGCCAGTCGCTCATTTCATGCTTTCCATCTAACTTCATTCTGGGCGGGCATTTTACGCGGGCAAACGGGCTATTAAAACCCTTTATCTCGGATCTCCACCAGATCTTTGCAAAATTCGTCGCATTCCGGCCGGAATATTGCTAAACAATTGGTAATAAATTTACTGCTAGCCCCTAGCATATCCCCTTGTAAACCGCTATTCTCAGGCTGTTATGATAAAGAGAATTAACCCAAAACTAATGACTAATCTGTTTAAGCAATTGCCACGACCTCATCGGTTGGGCCTGATTGCCGCCAGCGCATTCGTTGGTTTACTGATTTTATTACCCTCAGAGCAAGTAGAAGCGTCCCGTCACACTGAATCCCTGGTGCTTGAAACCGGTGTGCGTTATCCCCTGTCGATGCATGTCATGTCCCAGCAAATCGAAGAGGACGAGATAGACGAAAACATCTGGCAAACCTTCAAGGTGAAGCGCGGTGACACGCTGGCTAAAATTTTCAAACGCGCAGGCTTAAGCCCGCAGGATACCTACGCGGTTAGCCACGCAGGTGAACAAGCGAAAACATTAGTGACACTATTACCCGGTGATCAATTGGATCTGGATGTGCGCGATAACCAGTTTTTCGGTTTGCGCTACGCGCTGTCGGCCACCGACACACTATTCATTACCCCTGAGGCAGACGGTTCGCTAACCTCAACCATAGACTCCAAACCGGTTGAAGTACGATACAACTTTGCCCAAGGCGAAATTAATTCCAGCTTTTGGAACGCCGGCGTTGCCGCAGGTTTAACCGACAACCAAATCATGCACCTGGCGGGGATTTTTGGTTGGGATATCGACTTTGCCATGGAAATTCGCAGCGGTGATACCTTCAATGTGATATTTGAAGAACGTTACATAGACGGCGATTTTGTTGGTTACGGTGACATTGTTGCTGCGGAGTTTGTAAACCAGGGCGAGCAGTTCCAGGCCATTCAACACGATGACGGTAACTACTACACACCGGAAGGCCGTAGTATGCGGAAGAGCTTCCTGCGTGCTCCCATCAATTTCAAATATGTTAGCTCGAACTTCAGTAAGGCCCGTTTCCACCCGGTACAAAAACGCTGGAAAGCCCACCGGGGCACCGACTACGTTGCCGCTGTTGGTACACCCGTTATGGCGGCCGGTGATGGTAAGGTGATTAAAGCGGCTTACGACAAATACAACGGTCACCATGTGTTTATCCAGCACGGCGAGTCCTATACCACCAAGTATTTGCACTTTAGCAAACGCGCGGTGAAAAAAGGCGACACTGTGAAGCAAGGCCAGACTATCGGCTATCTGGGAAGCACCGGTTTGGCGTCTGGTCCGCACGTTCACTATGAATTTTTGGTTGATGGTGTGCACCGTAATCCGCGAACGGTTTCGTTACCCAAAGCGCGTCCCATTGCAGAAAGTGAGCGAGACGCCTTTATGCAAATTGCAGCACAGCGCCTGGATCAATTAAACGCCTCGCGCCGCATTATGCTGGCAATGAAATAACGCCCATGGCGTATGTGATTGGTGCCATGTCGGGAACCAGCATGGATGGCGTAGACGCCGTGCTGGTCGACATTACAACCGATCACATTCGCCCCGTTGCAGCCTTTCAGCTGCCCTACCCTGATTTACTGTTAAAGCAACTTCATGAACTTTGCCAAACAGGCAACAACGAACTGAATCGTTGCGGCAGTGTAGATCGCGCGGTTGCCACCGTATTTGCCGACACTGTCAATGGATTACTGGCTGAGCAGAAGCTCGCTCCCTCTGATATTTTGGCGATTGGCTCCCATGGCCAAACTGTTCGTCATTACCCCGATCAGGTTCCGGGTCTTGCAGATGATGCGCCGGGTTTTACGCTACAAATCGGTGACCCCAATACGCTGGCGGTATTAACCGGTATTGACGTGGTGTCTGATTTCAGACGAAAAGACATTGCTTTGGGCGGTCAGGGCGCGCCGTTAGTGCCCGCTTATCATCACGCTCAGTTCAGTAAATCCGAAACCACCCGAGTCGTAATAAACATAGGCGGCTTCGCCAATATCACCGTATTGCCAGGCAGTAACTCTGGTGGCATTCGCGGCTTTGATACCGGCCCGGGTAACGTACTTATGGACGCCTGGTGTTTACAAAACTGTGGTAAAGCTTATGATGAAAATGGTGATTGGGCAGCTAGCGGAAAAGAAAACCCTGAACTACTCAACAGCATGCTGGCGGACCCGTTTTTTGCGATTACAGGTCCTAAAAGTACCGGCCGTGAATACTTTAATTTGCCATGGTTAACGAAACGGTTAGCCCGTTTTCCTGATGTTTCGCCTGAGGACGTGCAAGCTACCTTGCTGGCACTTACCGCCCACACTATCGCCAATGCGATTAACGATGTGGCTGACACTGCTGAATGTTATATCTGTGGCGGTGGTGCTTTTAATCGGGTACTGATGAACAAGTTGCAATCCTTGCTGCCTAATGTCACCGTAAGTAGTACTCTCGCACTGGGCATACATCCTCAATGGGTTGAGGGCGTTGCGTTTGCCTGGCTGGCCTGGGCGCATATCAATTGCGTACCAGGAAATGTACCGGCAGTAACCGGTGCGTCAAGAGAAGCGGTATTGGGTACTTTTACCCCCGCGAGTTAGATTCGCCAGTTAAACAAGGAACAGTGATGCGAAAACTCGATCATGTTGATATAGCCATACTTGCGTGTCTTTATGAAGATCCATGTATGACCAACAAAGCGATTGCCGAAGCGGTCAATATGGCGCCGTCCTCTTGTCTTGAACGAATTAAGCGACTGCAGCATGAGGATGTCATCCGCGGAGCACGCAGCCTGTTAAACTTTGCCGCGTTAGGTGGACACATTCAGGCAATGGTAGCAGTGCGTCTATCATCTCACAGTCGGGACACTGTCGATCAATTTCAGCAACAGCTGGTAGCCGAAAAAGAAGTCCTGAGTGTATTCCACATGGGCGGGGAAAACGATTTTTTACTGCATGTGTGTGTACCTGATGCACTGCATTTGCGTGACTTTATCTTCAATCAAATCACTGAGCGGGATGCAGTGACACACGTAGAAACCACACTTATATACGACCATATCAGCAGTACTTCCCTGCCCCATTTTCCCGAGTAATTCGCCGGTGGTTGATTTGTCATAGTTCCAATCAGCTATGACCTATAACCCAATGCTATTTGGAAAATGAGTAAGTCATACCTACATCTAAGTCATCAATGATCGCACCGCTTTTCAACGCGTATAAGCATAGCTACGCAGATTTAAAGATGCGATCACAACAACAAAGGATGACTAATGACAGACAAACATTTATTTAAGCCCATTGAGTGGGCAGGTGACACGCTTAAAAATCGTATGGTTCTGGCTCCACTGACCCGAGGTCGCGCAGGCGAGAGTCGCGTGCCTATTAGTATCATGGGTGATTACTACACGCAGCGTGCCTCAGGCGGCTTGTTGATCACCGAGGCGACGGGGATTTCGTCCGAAGCCAATGGTTGGGTCGGCGCGCCCGGGATCTACACCGACGAGATGGTGCAGGGCTGGAAAGCCATCAACGAGCGTGTTCATAAAGCTGACGGCAAAATCGTGCTGCAAATGTGGCACACCGGCCGCGCGTCGCACAGCGACTTCCACAACGGTGAACTGCCTCTGTCGGCATCGGCAATTGCCATAAATGACGACGGCGGTATACATACGCCCAATGGCAAAAAGCCATTTGAAGTGCCTCGCGCCATGACCAAAAACGATATCACCCGCACCGTTGCAGACTATAAACAAGCTGCGGTTAATGCCAAAGAAGCCGGCTTTGACGGCCTAGAAGTGCATGCGGCCAATGGTTACCTGCTTAACCAGTTTCTCGACAGCCGCAGCAATCAACGCGACGATGAGTACGGTGGCAGTATAGAAAATCGTTACCGCTTCCTCGGTGAAGTGCTTGACGCCATACTTGAAGTCTGGCCCGCAGAGAAAGTGGGCGTGCGGTTGTCGCCAAACGGCGTGTTTAATGACATGGGTGCCGATGATTTCCGCGAGACCTTTTTGTACGTAGCCAAGCAGCTTAATGCCCTTAAATTGGGCTACCTGCACGTAATGGACGGACTAGCATTTGGCTTCCATGAGCGCGGTGAACCCATGACGTTGGCAGAATTCCGCGCTGTATTCGACGGTTTGCTGATTGGAAACTGTGGTTACGATCAGGCAACGGCTGAACAGCGTATTGCTGACGGTGATGCAGACATGATCGCGTTTGGTCGTCCTTGGATCACTAACCCGGATTTACCAGCGCGTTTCGCCAACGATTATCCGCTGGCCCCCAGTGATGATATGAGCCGTTGGTATGGCGGCGGCGCTGAGGGATACTCAGATTATCCGGCATATAAATCCGAATAACTAACCACCACTAAAAAAACGAAAAAGGCGCACCAGTTTGCGCCTTTTTCGTGTAAATCAGCTGACTTAACTCAACAACTCAACCAGACTCGGTTGCGAGCCTGCCTGTTGGCGGTGCACGGTTTCAACGGTATTGAAGTAGAAGGTATCCAGCTCATCGGCAGACATAAACTGATCACTGAATCCCGGCACAATCGGGTCGATGGCGTGCTTCAATGCCAGCACAAAATGCGCAATTAGCTGCCTAACGTTATCGCTACCCATGGCAATTCGCATCGTGGTTAACCGAATACCCGCTTTTTCCTGCTCCTCGCGACTCAACTCAGAATGCGATGTCAGGGCCGGGCATAAAATCAGCGTATTGGTTTGCCCAATGCTGATTTGATGACCAAATGCAGGTTCCAGAGCATCAAAGAAACGGGCAAACTCCACGCGATTGAGTTCCGGTATATCCAGCTCTGCGGTAAATAAGGCGCAGGGCCAGCCGTGCTGATGCATTTTTTCACGCAGTCCGGCATTCGGGTGCTCAGGTAACGCATGGCTGTTTACCTTCACATTGGGGTGCGACGATAAAAACCGCGTGAATACCTGCGTGTTAATGACTTTGCTTAACATGCGGTGGTTCAGTGTTTTCATGCCAGTTAACACGTCGAAGGCTTTCTCTGAATCGAGGAACGAGCCTTTGATGTAATACACATCCCAAAACAGGGTTTGCGACCAATCGACGCCCTGGGTTGAATGCCCTTTTGGCTGGAACATGCGGTGTGTTTCACCAATCACCACACCTGCGGTTGTAGTACCGGTGCCGCATATATCTTTGGTGTAGCTATGCATCACATAATCCGGACGACTGGCTTTGTCGGCGTGCTGCAATGGCTTGTGTAATACCGGCGTAGCCAGTGTAGAGTCCAGCATCACCAGCGCATTTTCGGCGTGTGCACGTCGACAAATTGCAGGTACATCCAGCACCAGACCATGTGGATTACAGGGAGATTCAATGTACACGTGCAGCTTGGCGCCCGCAGCCAGTTTATCGGCATATTGGGTTTTCACGCTTTCAAGGTGCGCTTCAAACTCACTTTCAGAATAGCCGTCAAACCAGGCCAATGTTATCGCCATACGGTTTTCACGGGCAAAGTAATCGTGCAGCAACTGGAACACGCCGCCATACACGTTGCGTGACACAATCAGTACGTCGCCATGCGACAGTACATTCGACAACATGGCATCGATGGCCGCCATACCAGAGTTAAAGTTCCAGGCCAGATACTCTTGAGCATTCGGGCCGGCCTCCAGGTCCACAATGGCATTCGCCAGTGAAATATTCGTTGGGTTCATCAGGCGGCTGTAGATTTGATGCGTCGCTTCTTTGCCTTCAAATGCCTCTTCAACCCACTCGGTACAGGCGTATACATAGGTTGCGGTTTTTACTACTGCCGGCGTCGCCGAGAATAACGCAGGCACATTGTCGAACAGTGGATAATGTTGCTGCGAGTCCTGATTCAGACTTTGCCAGGTTTGGCGAAACGGGTTTTGCAAGGTATCCAGGACTTTGGCAATTTGGAATGACAAAAACTTTTTAGCGTTGAAGTACGCCAGTTTGTCGGTTTTATCCAGGCCATCAAGCGTTTCCCGGGTCACCTGCCACAGCTGCTGCACACTGTCGTGAGCGGCATATAAATGTGTTGCCGTATCAGCCAGCGCTTTACCGTAAGCACTATCAGGCTTAATACCAAAGTGCGCTAATTGTTCATTAACCAGCTCAGGGACAGATTGTGCTTCAGTGGTGTGTCGTCTTGGCGATAGCGTTTTACTGGCCGCCGATAAAGCCGGCGCAGAATGTGATTGTGTCATTTGAATACCTGTTCGTTATATCTAGCATTAACTGAATATAATTCGAAACAAACATAAAATTAAGGAATTAAATTCATATAAATTTAACAAACAGGCAACAAATGTTTACTTATCGGCAAATAACGCCCGACTAAATCCGTGGATCGGTGGCTTTAATGATGCTGTCGTCCTGATACGTCGTCCACAATGCCTGTAGTGCCGGATATGCAGCGAAATCCCATAATTCACGGAAACTCACCCAGTCGATTAAACAGAACAAACAAATGGTCGGGTAATCCCATTCGCTGAAATCGCCTTGTTCTGCGTAAGTATTCAGTGTGGTTAATGAAGTTTCGATGCGCTCCAGCTGGAGCCTGAAAAACAACAACTCGCGGTCCTGCTCTACGCCTGAACGCTTGAGCATCATCAGTTGTACAAACGAGTCGTTTGCGGCATCGATTAGCGTTAACAAGTTTTCCTGTTCCCAGCTCAACGGCGCTGCGTTCGACTTTGTCTGCAAATACCGGAATATCACCCGTGAATCGAAAACCATTTGTTCGCCATCTTCCAGCGCAGGTACTTTTAACGCGGGGTTCTTTTCTTTCAGTAACGCGCGTCCCGGGCCGGCGAAAATATCCATATTCACAAACTCGTAGTCTGCGTCATTGAGCCATAAGCGAATGCGACGCACATAAGGTGATGTCGTAGAGCCGTACAATTTCATAATCTGATCCCGTTAGAAGAAAACGAGCACTCAGACTAATACGAACAAACGAAGATTGGCAATGCGGAGGGAGGTGCGGGGCGACAAGTCCCCGCAAAAATGTGCTTAAACGCTGAAGCTGGCGCCACAACCACAGGTTGTGGTGGCATTCGGGTTCTGAACCAGGAACCGAGAGCCTTCCAGACCGTCAACATAATCAACTACGCCGCCAACCAGATACTGCAGACTCATAGGGTCAACGACCAGGGTCACGTCGTTTTTGTCGATGGTGGTGTCACCGTCATTCACTTTTTCGTCAAACGTAAAGCCATACTGAAAGCCGGAGCAGCCACCACCCGTTACATAAACGCGTAGTTTCAGATTCGGATTTTCTTCTTCTTCCACCAGCTCTCTGACTTTGCTGGCTGCTGCGTCCGAAAACTCAATCGGAAGTGCCATCTCAACGGACATAAATACCTCAAATTAAACACCGGCACGCCGGCAATACCATGGCGCTATTATCTAATACCTGAGTAATTACATCAACTATTCTGGATGGAGAATATCAGGATAGGCGCGACAGTCATTGATTCTGTATCAATTGCGAAGTGAAACGCACGCTGTCAGAGAGTCGAATCAATTGTTACCACACCGGTATTGGAATCATAAAAAATGGAAAAGCTGGGCTCTGCGACTAACAAAAACGTGCAGGTATTGTTGCTGTAAGTGGCCTGATAATCCTGAGACGTGTCGATAGCAACAGTGGGTGAGCCATCACCGAGCACGGCTCCCCAAACCGACATGCAGTCATATTCATTGTCGAGCATCGGGCTGGCTTCGTAAGGCAAATAGCTTTGTGCTGGCCAACCGTTGGCATTCATATCCATGAGGTTGTTGCCATTACCATACAGATCGAGATTATCTACCGGCCCGGAGTTTCCGGTTGTCGCCCATTTTAAATGCGCCAATTTAATCGCCGACGCAAATGCAGACCCAGTCCCCTGCACAGTGGCGGCATGGGCATCGTCCTGAAAATCAATAAAACGCGGCGCAGCCGTTACAGAAAGCACACCCAGGAGCACAATAACCACGATCAGCTCAATAAGGGTAAATCCGGCTTGTGATGTATGCTGAGACATAATGAAAGCAACTCAGAACAATTGAACAACTAACCAACAAGTATGGTAGAAAACAATGAAAAATAACATCTTTTTTTACCTGCCGTTCAATCTTTACATTGGTATGTCTTTCATCAATGAATACGTATGCATGTTTTACCTGAAGAGGTAAGCCGTTATGCTCCGTTTAATTCAGTCTAAGGGCATGCTGATCATGAAATCGAACTTCCTGCGAAACATCACTAAAATGGGCGCATTGTCGTTGATAATGCCATTGCTATTGTCGTGCCAGCCACAGTCAGATAGGGTAACGGATATACCAGCCCAGGAGCGCGACATGAGCATTTCAGCCACCAACGGTAAACCTGTGGTCTATCAAATTTTCACCCGCTTATTCGGCAATAAAAACACCACGAATAAACCCTGGGGCACATTGGCCGAGAATGGCGTAGGCAAGTTCAGTGATATTAACGACGAGGCCTTAATCGCGTTGAAATCCATGGGGGTCAGTCATGTCTGGTATACCGGCATTGTGCATCACGCCTCGGTTACCGATTATTCTGAGTACGGTATTCCGGTTGACGACCCTGACGTTGTCAAAGGGCGGGCAGGCTCACCTTACGCGGTACGTGACTATTACAATGTAAACCCGGACTTAGCTAACGATCCTGCACAACGCCTTGCTGAATTTGAGGCTCTCATCGCCCGCACCCATGCCAAAGATATGAAAGTTATCATTGATATTGTGCCCAATCACGTTGCCCGTCGCTACGCGTCCCTCACCTACCCGGAAACCAGTTTTGGATTACATGACAACACCGGGGTCGACTATCAGAAAAACAACAATTTTTATTATGTGCCGGGGCAGGCATTTGAGGTGCCCGATATTCCAGAAAGTTTGACGCCACTGAGTGGTGAATCACACCCACTTGCTGACGGATTGTTCGACGAATCCCCGGCGAAATGGACAGGAAATGGCGCCCGTGCAGCCAAACCTGATGTCAACGACTGGTACGAAACCGTTAAAATAAATTATGGCGTTCGCCCTGATGGCTCCCACGACTTCCCCGCCCTACCTGAATCGCTTAGAAGCCAACCTGCCAGCCAGCACGTTGCTTTTTGGCAGGGAAAAGACGTACCCGATTCCTGGGTAAAATTTAAAGACATTACCCAGTACTGGCTCGACAAAGGCGTGGATGGCTTTCGCTATGACATGGCAGAAATGGTACCCGTGGCATTTTGGTCTTACCTGAACAGTCACATCAAAGCCCGCGAGCCGAATACTTTTTTGCTGGCTGAAGTCTATCAGCCGCACCTTTACCGTGACTATCTGCAACTGGGACTTATGGACTCCCTGTACGACAAGGTAGATTTCTACGATACGCTTAAACGCATCATGCAAGGTAACGGTGCCACCAGTGAACTGGTGGCCATTCAACAGCAATATCAGGACATTGCACCACAACTTCTGCACTTTTTGGAAAACCATGATGAACAACGTATTGCCAGCCCGGATTTTGCAGGTGATGCAGATAAAGGCAAACCCGCGTTGGTGGTGTCTGCCCTTATGAGTTCGTCCCCAATGATGGTCTACTTTGGTCAGGAAGTTGGCGAAGATGGCAGCGAAGACATGGGCTTCGGCAAACCTACCCGCACAACGATTTTTGATTACGCTGGCGTTCCCGCGCATCAACGCTGGATGAACGACGGTAAGTTCGATGGCGGTCAACTTTCCGAATCAGAGAAAGCATTGAGACACTACTACGAAGCCGTGTTGCAAATAGCCGCAACGCATCCGGCGGCAACAGGCAACTATGCCAGCCTGCATCAATCCAGTCTGGACGGTGACAGTGAATACAGTGAGAAGCAACTGGCCTTTGCACGCTGGCAAGACGATGACAAACTCATCGTGGTAAGTAACTTTGATGCCAACAATGCAGTTAATCTCAATATTGTATTCCCCACCTCGTTACAAGAAAGCTGGTCTGTTGATTCACCACTTGTGCTCACTGATCTACTGTCAGGTCAAAAGGTGACCTCATCATATTCTCAGCAAAAATCCTCACTGAAGGTTACCCTCCCACCGCTTGGCTCAGCCATTTACTCAACAAGCTTGTAAGTACTCTCCTTCACAAAAATACTTGCCGGGTTAAGTAACCCGGCATCACTTACATTGCGTATGCGGTGCCAGCTAACATCATGAGCCCACCTGCAACCATAAATACGTTCTCACTGAGGGATACAAACCCTAACGGCACATTACTGTCGCCGCCGACACAGGCGCACTTCAGTTCCCGCTTATCAAGATAAACGGCTTTGATTACGGAAACGGCACCGACAGAACCAATAAATACAGACACCGGCGCGACCAGCCACGGGGAAATGCCACTTAGCATGCCTAACCCTGCATACAGCTCCAGAAACGGATAAGCATAGCCGTAGCGAATGTGACGCATCGCTAACAAGTCATAGGTAATAAAGCTATTCGTAAAGGTATACAAATTCTGCAGTTTTTGTACGGCAAGCAGGGTCATGGCAAACCCGATGAAAAGCATAATGGTACCGCTAACAGAATACCCGGCGGTCAGTGATTGCTGGTAAACCAGCGCGAGTAACAACGCGACTGAAAAAATCGCTATTACCGGCTGATAACTGGTGCCCTTTTGACCCTGTGGAGATTTACCAAAAAAAGCTCGCAGGTCGTCATACCCGCCCACGCGCTTATCATCAATGAAAGTTTGCGGGGTCGTTTTAACGTTGTGCTTAGCCTTAAACGCGTCGGTTTCTTCACGCGTTTTAAGCCATCGGTCATCTACCTGATAGCCCTCACGCTCAAGCAGATCTTTTGAGCGAAGGCCGAAGGGGCAGATGTGTTGATCCGTAACCATACGATATAAAATTGCCGTTTTCATTCTGCCTCCTGACACAGTAAAGATTTCAGATATACGAAGCATCACGTGTAAGGTTTTCAGGCTTTACCCGTAAAACCCCATAGATCTGGCTTTCGTACAGGAGATATCGCAAAAAGCGATCCAAACTGATATCAAACACCAACCAGGCTGGTCAATATAGCGGTAACAGCAAGTAATACCGCAGCGACGGCAATTTCAACATTAAGAGACGCGACAAACTGCCGAACATCACGCGAGGTCTGGATCGCTGGCACCAGCGACAGTTTGTGCCGAGCTGCGAGTAACAGGATCCCGCAGAACGCCAGCACCTTTGCCATGAGTAACCAGCCATAACCGGTAAATAACAGATTGTGAACAGTACCGACAATGGCATAGGCCAGGGCTGTCCCCATTGCTGCCATGATTAACACCAATACGCTGGCTTGTTCACCAAATCTGACTAACCAGGGCAATAACACGTCGACAGCGTCGTGTTGACAGGCTCTTCGCATAGGTATCAACGCACCAAACCACCACACTGCGATCAGCACGTGAGTGGTGAGTAACGCACCATACAAAGGCGACATCTCAGCGGTATGCCCCGTAAACAGAAACGCACCAACCAACGCGGCCGTGGTGGACAGTTGCAATAGTAGCGCGGACGACTTCCACACGCTGTTCCGGCTGGATAACAGGATAGCCAATAGTGCCAAAACAAAACCAATGGCTCGCCAACGCGTGGCATCACCTGCACCGGTAGACCACACGATCTGTATCATGAATGATGACATCGCCCCCGACAAGCCATCATCGGCCAGCATGCCGGTTTGCGAGAAAAATTGAACCGCAACTGACAGTAGCCCGATCATTGACCACGCTATTAGAGACGGTGAGGACAGCACTATTCTGCTTTCAAAGCGTCCCCCCACCGTTTGTTGCCAGTAAAAACTGCCGAGCAATACAATCATGGCGGCATAGATCCCCCACTTACTCACCACAATCAGTACTGGCCAAAACAGCGAGTCCATCACAGGATTTAGTGCACCATAAAGCTGTATTGCTTTTGCACTTTATGGCCGTCCTTGCCCACAATAGTCCAGTCAACGACATAGGTATCCGGCTTTAGTGCTGGAAGTGACCAGTTGAATTCAGCTGCCGCCTTGGTTACGGGTTTAAAACCGAATTTAACGCTTTTGCCTTTGCTGTCGGTAAGTGAAACCTTCAGCAGAATGACATCGGCAGAATAAGTTAATGACAGCACTTCAGGAGCTTTCATCAGCATGGCGTTATCCGCCGGTACTGACGCCGTTAAATGCGTATGTGCTGCCGCACTCATACTCCAGACCAATAACAACAGACTCAATAATCTCATGGCTTACCTCTTGGTGTTAAAAACAAAAAATACATTTCTTAATCCTTAGTCTAATAATAGAGGGGAATCATTTACTCTGGAAATAACCGCATACGCATCACAAAGTGTCGTATGTAAACCGTTTACAGCAGCCTCTGCTTTACATAACAAAACCGATGGTAAAAGTCCGTAACACTTTTCCTAGCAATTAGACATAACGGCGGAAATATTCGGTGATATAGTGGCAATGACGCGTTAAGGACAAACACATGCAAGCTTCAGAATTCACCAACAATGCCATCCCTGTAATGGAACTTCCCGGTTTATCTGCCGTAACGTCGGAAGCTATCTCACCGGCTTACCGCCGTCTAAATTTATGGCTTACGAGTAGCATTTTTGGCCTTATCGCGGCGATACTTGCCTTGGTACTCATTCAACCCTGGCTTGATCTGCAGGCACCTGCGCCCTTTATTTTGTCATTGTGTATTGCAGGGGTACTGTTTATCGGGAGCTGGATTTTTATTTACCACTATCTCGCCGATCCCCTTATACGCTACTCCGTCAGAGAACAGGATATTGTGCTGTTCAAAGGCTTGTTATTTAAAGACGTCATTTGCCAGCCGATTCTTCGCATCCAGCACATTGACATTCAACGAGGACCGTTTGAGCGGATGGCCGGTTTGGCAACGGTAAAAGTATATTCTGCCGGCGGTAGTCTTCACACCCTCGCTATCCCTGGGTTACCTGCAGAATCAGCAGAGCGTATCAGGCAGTTTGTGCTTAACCATGCCGACCTGACTCAGGATGAAGCATGACAGCTCCAACCGACACAACAACTTCAAATACCGACGGATGGCAACGTGTATCGCCTTGGTCGGTATTACACTATTTATTTGAGCAGCTTAAGCAATCGGTCAGTATTGCCATCTATATCATTCCAGCAGTCGTGCTGGGTGCCCATAATAATATTCCCGATGCATTAATGCCTTTTTTGTTTTTGGGACTAGGTGTCAGCTTTGTGATATCTGGTATTCTGAAATACTGGTTTTTCCAATTCACAATATCACCAACAGGGATTGCCATTCGCTCAGGTGTACTGGACCGTACCTATACGGATTTACCGTTTGAGCGCATTCAGAATGTAAAATTCGACCAGCCTTTTTACTTTCGTTTCCACGATATGCTGGTTGTAACGTTGGATACCGCAGGATCTGCCAAACAGGAAGCCAGGTTCGCGGGCGTATCCCGCGACTATGCAGAAACACTCAAACATACCGTATTGCAGGCGCGTAAACGGCAACACGCAGACGTTACCGCTGATTCAGATACACAAACAGACAGTACACAGCCTGAGACAGCAGACCGCGTCATTAATCGCCGCAGTATTAAAGATCTTATCCTGCACGGTATCACTAACAACCGTGTGTGGATTTTATTGGGGGCGTCGGCCCCTTTCTACGAGCAAGGAACAGATTGGGTCATTACCCAAATGACCGCACTCCGGCCCCACATCGAACAGTGGTTTGGCAGTGAAGCTGTAACCTTTTGGTATGTGGGAGTGATGACCGCACTGGTTGCCTTTGGCCTGCTAATCATCATGGCACTGTTGTCTGTAGGCGGCAGCATTCTAATGTTTTATGGCTATACCCTGTCTAAGCGCGATGACAAGTACATTCGCCGAAGCGGACTGATTAACCGCCAGGAAGTCAGTATGAAACACTCCCGTATTCAGGTGTTCCGCATGCAACAGGACTGGCTGGACAGACTGCTAAAGCGGGTCAACTTATATTTCGAGCAAAATGTGACGGGCAATCAGTATCAACCTGAGATGAAAGCAGCCAATAAACTGCTGGTGCCTTCCGTGACGGTGGCAGAGGCGGACGTGTTAGCTGAGGACGTTTTTAAAGGGCAACGCGCCCGCAGCATGCAGTATGCCGGCGCACATATTCGCTACTTCTGGCGTCTGATGCTCATTGTGGTGACACCACTTACTACGGGCGTCGCTGCCATCACTATAGGCATTCTGGGAAGCTTTGGCGTATTGCTGACACTGGCATTCCTGGGTTGTGCCAGCTTCGTCGCGAGAGCCTGTTGGAAACGCTGGGGGCTCGCCCATGACAGTGACTACATTTACCTACGCAAAGGCGCATTTGGTGTCGATTACTGGTGTTTTCCGCGTAATAAACTTCAGCAGGTCGCCTTGCGACAAAACATCTTTATGCAAAAGCGACAGCTGGTCAGCCTGGAGATGGTGCTGGCAAGCGGCCGGCTAGCCATGCCATATTTGAATCAGGACTATGCCTATGCGCTGGCCGATGAAACGCTGGCCACTATTGAACAACACAAACCCGGCTGGATGTAATCGTTAGCGAACAGCCCGGTAAGCGGTGACAGTAAAGCCCCACATGCTGCGGTTTCCGGCTAATTCAATTTTTCCGCTTCGCGCCATTGAATCATAATCGCGTTTACTGATACAGATGGTCGATTGTGTTAACCCTTCTGCGGCTTCAAGTTTCGCGCGATAATGGCAGCCTTTTCTTCGCGTTTTCAGTTGGTAGGTCGTCGTGTATTCATAGCGGTTGTAAGTAGCAAATTCATGCCCTGCAGTGGGAATAACATACATGACTAACGGATACAGGAACATCGCGATCAGGAAGGGCGCGAACACGAGAATGAACTGCCAGGATCGACTGCGCCGCTTTAAGTTACGGCTAAAGAAGTTGTCCTTTGCAACGTACCAGTAGAAAACGCCCGAAATGGCAATGGTGTAAACAAGCACCTGCGTAAATACCCATTCCCCCCACCAGGCAGCGGGTATATAAGCCTGATTAAACAGAACCAGCATATCCAGCGCCAATACAACCACAAGCAGGCCCTGCCAAAACCAGACCCAGTATTTATTTTCGTCCGGCACGGGTTCCAGGGCTTCGCCATAGTAAGCGTCATCTATGGCCTCTTCTGAATCAGGCTGCGCTTCACGCCGCTTGGCAATCCATTCCTGAAGTTCAATGTAACGTTCCGGGAAACGATCCCGGTCCAGTTGCGATAACGCATCTTCGAGCTCATCCAAACTGTAGCTCTTATAATCAGGTCCTTGTGGTTGCACTGCTAATCTCTGTTTGTTGCGGTTAGTACGTCTTGCCAACTGTATTCGCGTTCATAGTCACCGCGTTTGCGATTGTATTGAAAGACCGAAGTGTGAAAACGCAATGTTTCGGGCACAAACCCTTGTGGCAGTTGCAAATAGAACGTCACAGCCTGAAAATACTTAAAGCCAAATGCAATCTCGCCCTCGGGTAAAAACCCATGCTGAGAAGACTGCAGCACGGTGTGCCTGCCATCCTGGCTGCCGGTAATTTCCAAATGCAGAGTGCCCTTTACCACGGCATTCACTGCTCGCTGTTGCAGCAACACCATCGAACCTTTGAAATAATTGTCCCCGGCAGAGGCCGCGATCTCCAGGCCATCAATAAAAAAACCATCCTGACTGGTTTCGGGTGCCATGACATGCTGATAAAAGGCTTTATCCTGTTGTAAAGCAAATACTTTTTCTTGCTGACTTACCAGCTCGCTTTTGAGTTTTTCAGCATGCATCGTAGCCAGTTCCAGCTCGACCCGCAGTTGATTCTGGCTCGTTTTAAGCTGGGCATTTTCAGCTCGTAAGGTAGTGATGGCGTTATTTGCGCTGGCCAGCGAATCGGATAATCGTGCACGGTCGACATTCGCCAGCACAAAGCCAAACACCACCATGGCGATCAGACTTACGCTGAGCAAAATTATAGTGCGGGTATGGCCCAGCCGTTTAGGAATATCAGATACATGCATTGCCAGACTTCACCCGGATTTAATCAACTTCAGGACACTGCCAAGCACTTTGCCCGTTTTACGAGAATTATTCAAATTTCTGATGGTAGTTTCCTGTGAATACGACTACTCAATACTTTGAATATTAAGTGCTTGTGGTAGTATTTATGCATTCCCTTGTGCATGCCCGGTATTATGCGACTGCAGTCCCTTCGACACGAACTAGCTCACCCTCGCACTTCAGTCCAATTGTGTCTGTTGGGGATCTTTGCCGGTGTAAGCTCAGCACTACTCATTGTGCTATTTCGATTAGGCATAGAGTGGACACAAACCACTGGCCTTGCTCTGCTACACCACTTTGAGATGAGCGATACGCTAACCTGGATTATTTTGCCGGTTGCCGCTGCCGTACTCATTCTGATCATCGCCTTTTTTACCGGCTTTAAGCACTATCGTCTTGGCATTCCCTTTGTTATTCACCGGGTCAAGAAGCACTACGGGCACATCCCATGGCGCACCACGGTAAATCAATTTTTTGGTGGCATGCTGGCATTAGCGGGTGGCTTTGTTGTTGGGCGGGAAGGGCCGTCCGTGCACCTCGGCGCGGCAGGCAGCAGTTTGTTTGGTCAGACGTTGCGGTTACCGCAAAATAGTATTCGAACCCTGGCTGGTTGTGGCATTGCCGCCGGTATTTCTGCATCGTTTAACACCCCGTTAGCCGCCGTTATTTTTGTAATGGAAGTAGTATTGCGGGAATACAAAATTCATATTTTTGTGCCGGTCATGCTGTCAGCAGCCTGTGGCTCGGTGCTAACGCGTATTGTGTTTGGCGAAGGCAATGAGCTGGCCTATTTTTCATTCTCATCATTCAGTCAATGGGTGTATCTTTACCTGGTCGTATTTGGCTGTTTGCTGGGTATATTAGCGACGTTGTTTAACCAAACCTTAATGACAGTAATGACGGCATTTCGCCGTGTGTCCATGGTATGGCGTTTATTGTTAGCGTCACTGATTACAGCAGTAGCCGGTGCTCTGTTGCCTGAATCCCTCGGGGCAAATTTTGAAGACGTTAACGCGTTGTTCTCACAAAACCCCGAAGCAATCATGGTGCTGGTTATCTTACTGATGAAATTTTTGCTGGCCACTTGTGCCATTGGCCTGGGTATTCCCGGTGGTATCATTGGTCCGGTGATGGTCATTGGTATGCTGGCAGGCGCATTTTTGCTGATTCCTGTATCACACTGGCTACCTCGCGAAGATTTCACCAGTAGCTTTGCCCTGCTTGGTATTGCCGGCATGCTAACAGCAGTATTGCACGCGCCACTGGCGGCACTGGTTGCCGTTATGGAATTATCTTACCGGCCTGAAATTATACTGCCTGCTATTTTGGTAATCGTACCTGCGTACGTTACCGCGACACAGTTTTTGGGCAACCGCTCCATTTTCATTCAGCAACTGGACTTTCAAAAGCTGCCCTATGCGATTACGTCTATTCGCGAAGCATTGGAGAAGACCGGTGTACAAGCAGCAATGGAAACCGACTTTAAGTTATTTTACGATGCCCCTGAAGAAGCCTTGCAGAAGTTTCTGGCAGACTCCCCTACTCAGCTTGTTATTCAGCAAAGTAAATTTGAATTGGATATTAAGTATGCCTGGGTGCATTACGATGTGAGTTTAAGTCAACACGCGCACCCTATCAGCTACCAGACAATGACTGGTATTTCGTCGCAAGCCACACTTGCGGAAGTGTACGAACAGCTTAATAGTGCACGTTCTGGTGCGGTGTTTATTTACGATGATAACCCATCAACCATTACCGGCGTAATCACCTGGAACCGACTGCAGAGTTTCCTGCAGCGCGCGCAGTTTTAATAAAGGTAAACACAATGACAATCCTGTGGCTTAAAGCCCTCCACATTTTCTTCATGGTCGCCTGGTTTGCCGGGATTTTTTATCTGCCTCGTCTTTTTGTCTATCACGCGGAGGCCGATAGCCAGGAGGTGAAAGACACATTTAAGGTCATGGAACGTCGTTTATGGTTATTTGTTACCCCATTCGCCGTATTCACATTGCTATTTGGGGTGGCTCTTATCTACACTTACGGGTATGCGTGGTTTGCTGCATCAACTTGGTTGCATATTAAAATTGTATTAGTTACGCTTATTTACGGATATCACTTCTATTTATGGTATCTTGTGAAACAATTCGCAGCAGATAAGGTTACGCAGTCAGCCCGTTTTTTCCGAATTTTGAACGAAGCCCCCGTATTGGTGTTACTCGCAATCGTGTTACTGGCTGTCGTTAAATTTATCTGATTTTTTAGTTTAGAGTTCCAGCCCTGAAACAGGAAGTACGGGCCCCTTACAAGGACAATACATGGACGTGAATAGTCAGCTGTTAAAAGAGCTGTTATACAAAACGGATATTGCGTTTGAAGCACTGCGAGAAGATCCCGCTTCAGAAGAATTGCAAATGGCGTATGACGAAGCCAAGCAAGCGTTGGATAATTACATCACCAGCGCCAAGGAACATCTCCAATTCAGACAACGCCAGCGTTAATCAGTTCGATTGAAATGTCTCGAACTGATTCGGCAAATGGCCAGCCAGTTCCCCACTTATTGCGACATACTCCTGCAACATTGCAGGCAAACTTGCTGATAATTTAGGCAATCCGTCCTGTAAAACGCTGCGCTGCGCATCAGGTGCATTTGCGAGTGCCTGCTCAGGTTCGGCCAACGTAGAAAATAACTTAAGACAGCGCGTTAGTCGCTCTGCTAATTCAGATAAATCAGAGCCTTGCTCTCCCCCTTCATGCCATGCACGTTGCCAGACTTTCTCAAGCTGCTGATGACCGGTCAACAGGCCTTTCAACCAATCGCACAATGCGCGTCTATCAGCGCTCTTTTCCGACCACTTACAATAAACAGGCAGTAATGCAGCCTGTTTACGCATGGCATCCAACGCGTCACGCAACAACTTCATTAGCCCGTCAGCCAAATCATCTGCCTGGGCTTTACTGATGGAATGCGAACCGGTCTGGTCAATGACCCACGGCATCCATTCTTCAGGCATAGGAATTTCGGGAGCTGAGGCGACCGCGAAAATCACCCCTTCGGCATAAGGGCGCGATGCTAACATCGGTGATAGCACCGGGTGCTCAAATATACTGGTAGCGTGTGGCATATTGGTTCCGGGAGCGTGCATCTGTTCACCAGAGTACAGGCATGGTTTAATAGCATTAACGCCACAGAGATACTCGCGTAACGATACAGTGCGAGAATTTCATCTCTGTAATGTTTAGCTTAAAATAATAATAACGAGTGTAGCATGAGCCAAAGCCGAACCAAATCCGGATATATTATCGCAGCCGCCTTTATCGGGCCGGGCACAGTGACCACTGCCAGTCTGGCCGGTGCAGAATTTGGCTTCCATCTGGTTTGGGCATTACTCTTTTCTGTTTTTGCAACCATTGTGCTGCAGGACATGGCTGTGCGATTAGGCTTTGCAACCGGCAAAGGCATGAGCGAAGCGCTACACCATCAATTCAAGCAGTCTTGGGTGAAATACCCGCTGATAATGCTCGTTGTGGCCGCTATTGGCATTGGCAATGCCGCCTACGAGTCTGGCAACCTGACCGGCGCAGCACTGGGGCTGAATAACATCGCCGATCTTGGTATCGGTCCCTGGGGTGGCATCATGGGTGCCATTGCCGCCTTGCTACTATGGCGTGGGCAATATAAGCATATAGAAAATGTACTGGTGATGCTGGTTGGTATTATGGCAATGGTGTTTGTAGTGACCTTCGCAGTATCTGAACCGGATTGGTCAGCGATGTTCAGTCAAATTACTCAGCCCGTGATCAACACTGACAGCCTGACCACCATTCTGGCCCTGATCGGTACCACTATTGTGCCTTACAACCTCTTTTTACACGCCAGTTTGGTTGCTCGTCAGCAACAGGAACACAGTCAGCCCGCCAGTGATTTCCGACGTCAATCTGGTATTGCAATTGGCCTAGGCGGGTTAATAACCCTGGTGATCATGGCAACAGCGATGCAGACGTTCTTTGGGCAGGCTGACTCTATGAACGCGGGTAATCTTGCAGCTCAACTCGCACCGTTGCTGGGGCCCTATGCTGAAATCTTTTTTGCGATGGGTATGTTTGCGGCCGGGCTGACCAGTGCGATTACTGCGCCACTTGCTGCAGCGTATGCTGTTTGTGGCGCATTGAATAAACCCACGGATCTCACCAGTGTCTGGTTTCGTGCTGTCTGGGCAATGGTATTGGTAGCCGGTGTAGTGGCTACGCTAACGGGAACAAAGCCGTTGTATGCGATTTTATTTGCTCAGGCGGCGAATGGTATCTTGCTGCCGGGTGTTGCTTTGTTATTGCTGTATATGATGAATACTCACCCCCAACTTGGCGCGCTGCGCAATCGTTTAGCGGCCAATGTATTGGGGGTAGGTGTTGTGATACTGATAATCGGGCTGACGTATCAGAAATTATTTGCTTAACCGGTCCAGGATCTCAGTTAACATGGCGCGGCTGCAGCCGAAGTTAATGCGGAAGAATTCGGGCGCGCCAAAGTCTTTACCCGGTGAAGGGCCAATACCTTTAGACTCACACCATTGCTGGACGTCGTTAACACCCAGACCACTGCCGTCAATCCAGGCAAGGAACGTGGCGTCAGCGGATACAACTGACAAACCGTCGATGTCGTTGATGCGAGAAACCAGGTAATCACGGTTTGCGCGCAAGTATTCGATTTGCTCAGCCAGCCACTCATCGCTTTCGGTGAATGCGGCACGGGTAGCTTCTAAACCCATAATGTTTGCCCATGGCACAATACCCGCCGCGGCTTGTGTAAACTTACGACGTAACGAAGCATCAGGGATAATCGCGAAAGATGTACCTAAACCGGCAACGTTAAAGGTTTTGCTGGCTGCCATTAACGTAATACTGCGATCTTGCAATGCGGTAACCCGCCCTGCTGGAATATGCGCTACCTGATCGTTCAATATCAGGTCACAATGAATCTCATCAGAGCACAGTTTGACATCGTGTTGTTCGCAAATGGCAGCAATCGCATCCACTTCTTCCTGAGTCATCACTGACCCAACCGGGTTCATTGGGTTACACAGGATCATTAACTTGCAACGTGGATCCGCCGCTTCTTTGGCCAGCGCTTCTAAATCGAGAGTCCAGCGGCCGTTTTCCAATACCGTTGGGATGTCCACTCGCTGGGTTTTATTTAGTGCCGGAGCCGCGAGCAGTGGCGGGTAATTTGGCGTTTGTACCAGCACTTTGTCACCTTCGTCGCAGTACGCTTTAATGGCAACGTTAAACGCAGGTACGACACCCGGTGTCCACACTATCCAATCAGATTGAATGGCCCAGTCGTGCTTGTCACGTAACCAGCGCACAATGGCATCGTTGGCGGGCTGATGCTGGGCTGGCAGTGTGTATCCCATCACACCGTGCTCTGTCAGTGCGTGTAACGCTTCCAGTATGGGCGGGGCGCAACGAAACTCGGTATCGGCTACCCAGCATGGCAGAATGTCTTTTCCTGCGTACTTTTGCCATTTAAACGACCACTGATTAGTGCGGTCCGGCGTGTGATCAAACATACTCACTGCAACTACCTTATCTTTCGGTTGTAAGACTATTTCGTTAATTGTTGTTTTAACAGACTGATTAATTTTCCGCGTCGGATAGGCTTTACCAAATAGGCAACAGCGCCTAATTGCTTTGCCAAAATCTCAGTTTGACGCGTAGCGTAGGCTGTCATAAAGATAAACGGGACACTCAGGCCCTTTTCCCGACAGGCTCGTAACAAAGACAATCCGTCATATTCCGGCATCACCATATCGCTGACGATGATGTCCAGCGATGTGTCGGTTTGATGCATTAAAAACTCTCTGGCAAATGCACTTCGAGTAAAGCTGATAACCTGTGCATCCAACTCCGACCCGATGATATGCGCGATAAGCTCTAGCGAGACTTCATCGTCATCAATGACGGCAATGGTGAACGTTGACATAGAATCGAACCCAAACCATGTAATGTATTCGTGTAGGCAAGAGACAGCTTATAACGATGATAGCTTCCAATGCTTACGGCTAAAGACGGGTCACCCCTCAACACATTGTCACTGAAGGTAATTTACGACCGGCCCGCACAAGTCTTTCTATGGGTAATAGTAATAGAAAAAGGCCGGTTGCGATAGCAACCGGCCTTTACATATATAACTAAATAGAATAATTAGCGGTAAACCTCACAGTTTGTGAGATGTATCACCGCAAATAATTACTTGCTGCGAGACGCGCGCTTACGGTCGTTTTCAGTAAGTAGTTTCTTACGAATACGAATGCTTTCTGGCGTAACTTCTACCAGTTCGTCGTCATCAATGAACTCAAGCGCTTGCTCAAGTGACATTCTGATAGGCGGAACAAGTGTTTGCGCTTCGTCAGTACCAGACGCACGAACGTTAGTTAACTGCTTGCCTTTCAGCGCGTTAACGGTCAGGTCATTGTCACGGCTGTGGATACCGATAACCATACCTTCGTAAACTTCAACACCGTGACCGATGAACAAACGTCCACGCTCCTGAAGGTTGAACAGGGCGTTAGTCAGTGCTTTACCCGGTGCGTTGGCAATCAGTACACCGTTCTTACGCTTACCAATTGTACCGCCTTTGTGCGGACCATAGTGGTCGTATGAATGGTATAACAAGCCTGAACCTGATGTCATTGTCATAAATTCAGTCTGGAAACCGATCAAGCCACGGCTTGGGATCATGAAGTCCATACGAATACGGCCTTTACCATCCGGAGACATGTCAGTCATTTCTGCTTTACGCAGACCCAGTTGCTCCATGATAGAACCCTGGTGCTGTTCTTCACAGTCAATTGTCAGGGTTTCAAACGGTTCCATTAGCTGGCCGTCTTCTTCTTTCAGAATTACTTCAGGACGCGACACCGCAATTTCATACCCTTCACGGCGCATATTTTCGATCAGGATCCCCAAGTGTAGTTCACCACGACCTGATACACGGAATTTATCCGGGTCACTGGTTTCTTCAACGCGCAGTGCAACGTTGTGAACCAGTTCGTCCTGCAGACGTTCAAGGATGTTACGCGAAGTCACGTATTTACCCTCTTTACCCGCAAACGGTGAGGTGTTTACCTGGAAGGTCATCGTTACCGTTGGCTCATCAACGCTCAGTGGCGGCAATGCTTCAACTTTGTTGACGTCACAGATGGTGTCAGAGATTTTCAGCTCACCTAAACCGGTAATCGCGATAATGTCGCCCGCCGTTGCCATTTCCACTTCGTGACGTGCCAGCCCAAGGTAACCATATACCAGGCCGACTTTACCGTTGCGGGTTTTACCATCAGCCGTTACTACTGTAACTTGCTGGTTAGGCTTAACACTGCCGCGCTTAACACGACCAACACCGATAACACCCACGTACGAGTTGTAGTCAAGCTGAGAGATCTGCATTTGGAATGCGCCGTCGATATCTGCATCAGGAGGAGAAACCTGGTCAACGATAGTTTGGAACAGCGCCGTCATATCATCTGCCGGCTCATCAGCATCTAATGAAGCCCAACCATTCAGTGCAGACGCGTAAACAACCTGGAAGTCCAACTGGTCATCAGTGGCACCCAGGTTATCGAACAGGTCAAATACCTGATCCATTACCCAGTCAGGACGCGCTCCAGGCTTGTCGATTTTGTTGATAACAACAATCGGCTTCAAACCCTGAGCAAAGGCTTTTTGCGTTACGAAACGCGTCTGAGGCATTGGACCTTCCTGCGCATCAACAAGCAGCAGTACAGAATCAGCCATCGACATTACACGTTCTACTTCCCCGCCGAAGTCGGCGTGTCCTGGGGTGTCAACGATATTGATGCGGTAGTCGTTCCAGTTAATGGCCGTGTTTTTGGCCAGGATGGTAATACCGCGCTCTTTTTCGATATCGTTAGAGTCCATGACGCGTTCTTGCGCTTCACCACGGGTTTCGAGGGTACCCGACTGCTGTAGCAGTTTGTCTACCAGGGTGGTCTTACCATGGTCAACGTGAGCGATGATCGCGATATTTCTTAGCTTATTGATGTCAGTTACATTCATTGAAAATCAACCTGCAGGGTGTGCAGCCCGCCAAATATATGGCTTTGCAGCACACACCGGCTATTACACACTGTAAATAATAAAAATGAGCGCGGATTGTACAGAAATTCCGTGTGCTTTGCGCATGTTTTTTTTCAGTTTCAAATAAAATTCATCTATTGCTAATTATCACGCCGGGTGAAAGAATGGCTGATGTGGTCACATTGATGTGTTTGCCGGCCACACAATGCACCAAAATAAACCATAAATTCACTAAAATGGTGCAGCGAAGTAGTTAAGATCGTGACGACAGATCGAAATTACGCGGTGTTCAGCCTTGCTCTAGTAAATGGCATGATTATCGCTTAGGGATTTCCCACCTGCGAACCCAGTATTGGTTCACACATTTAAAATAACCTGGAGGACACGATGTCAGTAGAAAAGGCATTAGAGCTGATTAAAGAAAGTGAAGCGAAATTTGTAGATTTACGTTTTACCGATACAAAGGGTAAAGAACAACACGTATCTATTCCTGCGAGCGTTGTTGATGAAGAGTTTTTCGAAGAAGGTAAAATGTTCGATGGTTCTTCAATCGCTGGCTGGAAAGGCATCAACGAATCAGACATGATTCTTATGCCAGACTCATCAAGCGCAGTAGTTGACCCATTCGCTGAAGAAACTCAGGTTATCATCCGCTGTGACATCGTTGAGCCTTCATCAATGGAAGGTTACGACCGTGACCCGCGTTCAATCGCTCGCCGCGCTGAAGAATACCTGAAGTCTACTGGTATCGGTGACACTGTATTGTTTGGCCCTGAGCCAGAATTCTTCCTGTTTGACGATATCAAGTTCCACACGGATATGTCAGGCTCTATGTACAAAATTGATTCATCTGAAGCAGCGTGGAACTCAGGTTCTGAGTTTGCAGACGGCAACATGGGTCACCGCCCAGGTGTTAAAGGCGGTTACTTCCCAGTACCACCAGTGGACTCTGCTCACGATATCCGTGCTGCAATGTGTCTAGTTATGGAAGAGATGGGCCTTGTTATCGAAGCGCACCACCACGAAGTAGCAACTGCTGGCCAAAACGAAATTGCTTGCCAATTCAATACGCTAGTTAAGAAAGCTGACGAAATTCAAGTTTACAAGTATGTTGTTCACAACGTTGCGCATTCTTACGGTTTGTCTGCTACCTTCATGCCTAAGCCTCTGGTAGGTGACAACGGTTCAGGTATGCACTGTCACCAATCTATCGGTAAAGATGGCAAGAACATCTTCGCGGGTGACAAGTACGCTGGCCTGTCTGAAGAAGCCTTGTTCTACATTGGTGGTATCATTAAGCACGCGCGTGCAATCAATGCATTCTCTAACCCGGCAACTAACTCTTATAAGCGTCTGGTACCTGGCTTCGAAGCACCGGTAATGCTGGCTTACTCAGCTCGTAACCGTTCAGCTTCAATCCGTATTCCTTACGTAACCAGCGATAAAGCGCGTCGTATCGAAGTACGTTTCCCTGACCCAGCGTGTAACCCATACCTGGCATTTACTGCCATGCTGATGGCGGGTCTTGACGGTATTAAGAACAAGATCCACCCTGGTGATTCAATGGATAAAGACTTGTACGACCTGCCAGCTGAAGAAGCAGCAGAAATCCCAACTGTTGCAAGCTCACTGGAGCAAGCTCTGGAAGCACTGGACAACGACCGTGAGTTCCTGACTGCAGGTGGCGTAATGTCTGACGATATGATCGATGCTTACATCGAACTGAAGTCTGAAGAAGTAACTAAACTGAACATGACAACTCACCCAGTTGAGTTCGACATGTACTACAGTGTGTAAACACCGTATCAGATAAAATACCAAAGCCCGCAATTGCGGGCTTTTTTTTTATGTGAATTCACCTACAATCAACTGCATGCGTATTATTCCTGTACTCCTGATTGCGGGTATTGCAAGCGGCGTCAGCCACTTAGCCACCGCCCAGCAGATCTACAAAGTTGTCAATAAAGACGGCTCGGTCACCTATACCGACAAACCTGTCCCTGACGCCAGCCCCGTTGAGTTGGGGCCTGACAACAGGATGGACAGCCCACCGGCGCAACCAGTCAAACCCACAGTGAAAGTGAAAACACCTGCCAGGCGTGCACCGTCAGTGATCACAGTGCTGCAGCCCGATGACCAGGCAACAGTGAGAAATAATGCCGGCAATATGCAGATCGCCGCCCGTGTTACGAATACTCAGAAAGGCGATATCTATCAGTTGTACCTGAATGGTGAGCTAAAAAGTGAGCAGCCAACTCCCCTGTTTACCTTGAATAACTTGCCTCGCGGCGCCCATACATTTTATATTGTCCATGCTGACAATACGGGCAAGACTCTTGCATCTACCCCTCCACGTACGTTTTACCTGCATCAGGCATCACGTCTTATTAACAATAATTAACAGCAAGCCCGCGTAATACGCGCACCAATGAGGTTCAAGCGATCTTTTAATTGGGAAGATATTGCACGGGTTTAGTTTGCCTGAAATAATAAAGCACCAATATGGTGCAAGTGGAGAAAGCTGGCATGCAAGCCACGCCGTTTGATACCAACAATTTGCTGGATAGCGTAACCACCGTACTTGTGGTTATTGATAATTCCCTGCGAATTGTTTACGCCAACCACGCGGGTCAGGCACTGTTCGCGACCGGCACAAAACAGCTTTACGGACACAGTATCGCGGATTTCTTTGTGCCTAATACCATTAACAAAGCGCGATTGCGTGCAGCGTTTCGCAGTGGACAGGACTTTACCGAGAACGAAGTTAAATTGTACTTCCGTGACAACCGCGTAGTTTCGGCCGATTTAACCGTCACTAACCTGAACACCGACGATGGCCCACGGCTATTGTTTGAAGTTAAAAAAGTTGACCAGCAAAAGCGTATTTCACGCGAAAACCAGCAGCACGCTCAGCACTTTGCAGCGCGCGAATTGATTCGGGGTCTCGCTCACGAAATCAAGAACCCTTTAGGTGGGATTCGCGGCGCGGCCCAGTTACTGGAAAAGGCCCTCTCGACGCCAGACGAAAAAGAATTCACCCAACTTATCATTGAGCAGTCAGACCGATTGAGAAACCTGGTTGATCGCCTGTTGGGGCCTAACTCATTACCACGTCTGGAGTGGTGTAACTTGCACCGCCCGCTGGAAAAAATCCGTAGTTTAATGAAGGCAGACACGACACAGGCTATTGCGATTACACGGGATTACGACCCGAGTATACCCAATGTGAAAGTGGATCCTGATATGCTGCAGCAAGCCGTGCTGAATATTGTACGCAACGCGGTTCAGGCATTACGCGATTCAAAAACACCAAACCCGCAAATTCGTTTGGTTACGCGTATTGAGCGACAGCTCACAATTCACGGTCAGCGGCACTCACTGGCTGCACAAATCAAGATTATCGACAATGGACCAGGTATCCCTGGCGATATCCGTGACACCTTGTTTTACCCGTTAGTCACCAGCAAAGACACGGGATCCGGATTAGGGCTGTCCATTGCACAAACACTGGTTAATCATCACGACGGCAAGATCGAAGTCGACAGCCGTCCTGGTCATACTGAATTTATTATATCTTTACCGATCGACAGGAAGGAGTCGCAATCATGAATACTGAATCTGTATGGATTGTAGATGACGATAGCTCTATTCGATGGGTGTTACAAAAAGCATTGCAAGTAGCCAATATTGACTGCTGCTGTTTCGAGAACCCCCAGGATTTATTGTTACAATTAGAATCCGGTCAGTATCCTGAAGTCGTGGTATCTGACATTCGTATGCCGCAAATGGACGGCATGACCTTGCTTAACGAAGTTCACAAAATCGCGCCGATGATTCCCGTGATCATTATGACCGCTCATTCCGATTTGGATAGTGCAGTCAATGCTTACCAAAGCGGTGCATTTGAGTACCTGCCAAAGCCTTTTGACATTGACGAGGCGGTCACTCTGGTAGAACGGGCACTGATCCACGCGCGAGAACAATCCCGAACCACACAGGTACCGCAGGCTGAATCAGCGACCGAAATCATTGGTGAAGCGCCTGCAATGCAGGAAGTATTTCGCGCTATCGGGCGTTTATCGCGTTCATCTATCAGCGTACTGATCAACGGTCAGTCGGGAACAGGTAAAGAGCTGGTTGCCCACGCATTGCACCGCCACAGCCCTCGGGCTGCTAATCCATTTATTGCGCTTAACATGGCAGCAATACCGGCTGATTTGGTCGAATCCGAACTGTTCGGACACGAAAAAGGCGCATTTACCGGTGCACAGGCAGCACGTCAGGGTCGCTTTGAACAAGCGAACGGTGGCACCCTGTTCCTGGATGAAATTGGTGATATGCCATTAGATGTGCAAACCCGGTTATTGCGGGTACTTGCCGACGGTCAGTTTTACCGGGTTGGGGGCCATCAATCAGTCACTGTTGATGTTCGTATCATTGCAGCAACTCACCAAAATCTGGAAAAACGCGTTGCTGATGGTAAGTTCCGTGAGGATTTATTTCACCGTCTTAATGTTATTCGTATCCATATTCCGTCGCTCAACGAGCGTCGTGAAGACATTCCGTTACTTGCCAGACACTTCCTTCGTCGCGCCTCTAAAGAGCTAGAGGTGGAATGCAAGATACTCAGCAAAGAGACCGAGAAAGTCATGACTCAACTGCCATGGCCCGGGAACGTGCGACAGTTAGAGAACGTGTGTCGCTGGTTGACGGTTATGGCATCAGGCCAGGAAGTACTGCCTGCGGACCTGCCACCAGAGATCCACAGTGGTGGTGTGACCGAGAAGAGCAATACGCAAAGTGGCGATTGGACTGAACTGCTGGCCACTTTCGTTGACCGTCAGCTAAAAGATGGTCAACACAACATACTGAATGACGCGATGTTAACTTTCGAACGTATCATGCTTGAACGTGCACTGCACCATACGCACGGTCATAAGCAGGAAGCTGCGAAGCGATTGGGGTGGGGTCGAAATACCCTCACACGTAAATTGAAAGAGCTGGGCGTCGATGCCTGAGTCAAAAAAAGGAAGCTGAGCTTCCTTTTTTTATGCGCGTATACAAAACAGACAGTTAGCGGGTAAGTACTTTTGTCATGGCTCGATTAAAATACTGCAACCAGGTTTGACTGAATTTGCCATCGGCTTGTCTGTTGAGCTCGATAACCGCTTTCTTCTTGGATATAGGCTGCTTGTCTGCTCTCGCGCGAGAATGCGTCATGGCATCAAACGTATCCAGAATGGCCAGTAATTTGGCCCCATCACAGATATCATCTTCCTTTAATCCCAGCGGATAACCCGAACCATCTGCGCGCTCATGATGCTGCATGACAATTTTACGTGCCATATCCCATTGATCCAAATGCTCAAGCAGTCGCGAACTTTTATAAACGTGCGAACGCATTAAATTAAATTCGTTGTCGGTATACGGATCGTTTTTATGCAGCAGTTTTAACGGCATAAACGCCATACCAAAATCGTGAACATAACAGGCCACCGCCAGTTGATCTTCCTCAATCGGGTTGCCCGCAACATCATTAACGTACAATGCCAGCTTTGCAATCCGGTCTCCCCTGCCCGCCCAGTAATTGGAACGATGTTCGATAGTTTGCATCATTTCACGGAAGAACAGGATGTCCATGCGCTTTTCCGCACTGAGGTCTTTCGGTATACCGGTTTTCCCCAATGTGGGCTTCTGCACAGGAGCAGGAGCCGAATCATCATCGTTCTGTTGGCTGTTATCTTCAGCAGAAGCCGGCTGATCCAGCTCCGGGTTAAGCAGCAACACAGCCTCGCCCAACAACTTGTCGTGTTGCGCTTTGTTGTCCGGTGTAATGCGCTTAATCGCCATGATCAGCTGTTGATACAATACATCGTCATATTGTGCCTGGCCCTCAGCAATGACACTTTCAACAAACTGCTTCACACGATCCATCGTTAACAGCACGAGATCGCTCATGATGCTCGTGTAGTCCACCTGCCCTTTCCGCAGAAAATCCAGCAGGTCTTCAACGTGTTGGAGCAAAGGAATGATAGGTGAAAAGTTTACCAGTCCCAGATCACCTTTGATCGTGTGCACAGAGCGAAACAAGGCACGCTGTAATTCGTTGTCCT
Source organism: Aestuariibacter sp. (assembly GCA_017794925.1). Taxonomy (GTDB): domain Bacteria; phylum Pseudomonadota; class Gammaproteobacteria; order Enterobacterales; family Alteromonadaceae; genus Alteromonas. Next base: position 4,538,013 of record CP051238.1, read on the forward strand.
CGGGCTTTAATTCAAGTTCGATCAATGTTTGTTCGCTGGCTTCATACAGCTCATGGATCTCTTCGATCAAGTCCGACAGGATTTCGGGTTCTAGTTCATCTGGTATAAAGGTTTGCATGTCAACAACAACTCACTAAGCCATTCACGCCATTTAAACGCCAGTCCGGCGCTTATTGGTCTCTAATCATTACGATATAGCGCAATAGCCGCTACAATGGTTACTCTGATCAAGCATAGCACGAGTCATCAATAACAACAGTTGCTTTTGCTGCTATTCGAATCACTGATCGGAGATGATGTTACTGCCTAAGCCGTTATAATTCGGCGCAAATTTTCCAACAGGTGTCTAAGTGTTAGCTATTATCCGGGCGTTGCTGCTTCTCGTAGCCTTTTTGTTTATTAATATCGTCGTACTATTGCGTTGCGTGAGTCGCCCTTTCCACCGCGATAACGTCTATTTTGCAGGTCAGTGGTACAGCAAGATGTCGCGTATATTCGGGCTAAAAATTATCATTCGCTACCCGGACAATCTGGATACCGACAAGTCCTACGTAATGATTGCCAATCACCAGAACAGCTATGACATCATTACCATTTGCAAAGCCGCGATTCCAGGCGTGGTGACGATTGGTAAAAAGAGCCTGAAGTGGATCCCCATCTTTGGTCAGATTTACTGGCTCAGCGGAAATATTCTGATTGATCGAAAAAATACAACCAAGGCCATGGATACGCTAACCCTGACAGCGAAGAAAATTACTGAGAAAAACCTGTCAATTTGGTTTTTCCCGGAAGGCACCCGCTCATACGGTCGCGGCATTCTGCCATTTAAAGTAGGCGCTTTTCGCCTGGCGAAGGGAACCAACACACCGATGATGTTGGTCACCGCCAGCAATATGCACAATAAAATCCGCTGGAACCGCTGGAACAACGGGGTTGTTATCATTGATATAGAAGCGCCAGAACAACTGGATGACTCACGTTCGCCTAAGGGCTGGATGGCGCATTATCACGAAAGAATGGAAAAAAAGTTCGAAGAGTTAAATGCTGAAGTCGCCGAAATGGAAAAATCACGATAAAATAAACTTATACGTGAGAAGGCGGAAGCACTATGACACAATTTGACGAACGCGCAGAATGGTATGAATTTAATCAGGAAACGATTGATGCGCTTATCAGCGACGGCAGCGAAGTCGACGCAAAATACACCATTGAACATCACATGGCGTGCAATAACTTTGACCGTTTGGAAAAAGCGGCCGTAGACGCATTCAAGGCAGGCTTTGAAGTCACCGACGCCGAAGAAGTCTACCTGGACGACGGTGGTACGGTGTTCTGCTTTGACATTATTGCTGAGCGCTTTTTGAAGCGAGAAGAATTGGATGCGGACATTGATTCCTTATTGAAGATCGCTGACAAGCACCAGGTGCATTACGACGGTTGGGGCACGTATTACATTGGTGATGATGCCGAAGAACTCGGCGAAGAAGAGTAACCTCCCTCTGTACAGGCCTGGTCATCGGGCCTGTTGCTTTCCTTCAAAAAAACAGTTAAAAAAGTACCATTAACCTTCTGGCTTTTCCGGTCAGTTGCGTTTTTTATAACAACAATAAACCGTCACGACGACAGTTACACAGACAGGAGGTCACGTGGATATCACGCCAGATTATTCTACCTACTCATATCAGGAATTGTGCGACGCACGCGCAACCATCGACGCATCTGCCTATCCGGACAGAGCACAACAACTCGACGAATTGATTGCCAGTCACAGTGATCATGTAACGTCAGAGCAGGAACAAGCCGAAGCGGCAGAAGGCACATTTTTACGAAAATCCCCGGTAAATTTTCATGGTTCAGCAAAAGAGTTCTTTTCAATCTGGATTGTGAACCTACTGCTAACTATCGTTACACTCGGTATTTATTCGGCCTGGGCAAAAGTCCGGACCAACCGGTACTTATACGGTAACCTTGAAATTGATGGGCACCGCTTCTCGTACTTAGCTGAACCGCTACAGATTTTGAAGGGACGAATTATCAGCGCCATCCTTCTGGTTGGTTATATTCTTGCAGTATCTACCAGTCCGATGGTGGGTGTGGTTATGATGCTGGTAGTCGCCATATTGTCGCCGTGGCTGATTTGCAAAGGCATGCAGTTCGCCATGAAAATGACCAGCTACCGCAACGTTCGCTTTGGCTTTACCGGCCGATACGGCGAAGCGTTCCTGGTGTTTTTATTGTTTCCGTTTCTGACGCTTTTCGCCCTTTATCTGGCCATGCCGTGGGCATTGAAAAAGATGGATGAATTTATACTGAATAATACCACTTACGGCGACAAAGCTTTCAGCACAGAGCTGAGTGGAGGCACTTACTTTATTGCAGGTCTGGCGGCAGGTGTCGTTTCCATGATTACTTTCTTAATCGGAATAGGACTTGTCGGCGCAACGGTCGCCTTTAGTGGTTCAGAGCCTGCAACCGATCCAACCGGTAATATCTCAATCATGCTGGGTACCTTCATTCTGTATTTCTTTGTGTTTACGTTGGCGAGCGCAATTTACTCAGGCATGATTCGCAATCATATGTATGAGAATACCCGCCTGGCAGACGTGGCGACATTTGAATCAAATGTCACGGTAGGCAGCTATATCGGGCTTAAATTAACCAATATGCTGGCGTTAATTTTCAGTCTGGGCCTGGCCCTGCCATGGGTGAAAACCCGCACGTTGAATTATTTGGCTGAGCGTACTCAGGTGAATATTCTGGACGGTATTGATTCAGTGGTCGCTTCTCAAGAGCAAACCGGTACCGCAACCGCAGAAGAAGTCGCCAGTGCATTTGACCTCGATGTGTCTCTGGGGTAATTCCCGGAATGATTTATATTGGTAAGCTATACAGCGCCGGTTCAACTGCCCATCAACAAGTTGAACTGGTGTTGGATGACGGTCAGATAACGCTGCATTCGATACCGGATCGCACCCTATTGGGTGTTCACCTGCGAGCGTCCTTACGAACGGATAGTCGGGTAGGAAACCTGCCCAGGGAAGTCGCGCTGGAAAATGGCGATTTGCTGTCTGTACAAGCTGATGACGTTCTGCACCGCTGGTTAGACTGCAAGTCCGGCAGTACAAAAACACAGTCACGGTGGTCACTGTCTTCTTTGGAAAACAGCGCCAGATGGGCTATCGCAAGCGTGGTACTAGCACCCTTGCTATTAGTGGGTATTTTTAAATTTGTAATCCCAGCCATGGCCATAACCTTTGCCTCTTATGTCCCCTACACGTTAAAAGATGTTGCCTCCCGCCATACCTTATCGGCACTGGATACAACTATATTGGCGCCCTCAAAGCTGGACGATGACATTCAGCAACGTTTAACCCAGCGCTTTGAAAGCGTATTTAATTCACTCCAGTTGGATCATCCAGGCTTTAATACGCAGTTCAGATACACTGAGGAAATGGGCGCCAACGCATTTGCGTTACCCAACGGCACGATTGTATTTACCGACCAACTGGTGGAGTTAGTTGAAAACGACGCCACTCAACTTTCCGCCATCCTGCTGCACGAAATTGGGCATGTTAACGAACAGCATTCTATGCGCCTGATAGCGGAAACCATTGCCACCACCATGGTAATTACTTACTTTTTTGGTGATGTGAGCGGCGTATTTGAAACCTTTATGGGGGCGAGTAATACACTTATTAACAACCAGTTTTCGCAAAAATTAGAAACCGAAGCTGATGACTTTGCCCTGGCACATGCCAATGCAGCCGGCTTAACACCTCAAGACTTCGCGAATGCGTTGGAATCGCTGGCAAGCGCCTCCCCCGAAGAAAGCGACATCAACAAATTATTGAGTTCGCATCCCATGTTAAAAGACCGGATAGAAAAAGCCCGCGCAGCACAATCCTCAGATTAAAAAGCCGGAAAATTGGCACGGTAATGCCCTGGCCTGCAGATGTTTAGTGTTTAAATAAACATAACAGGCCTTTACCTTACACAGTCCGCATACTCTTCATTATCTCTGCAATCGCATTTACCGCAGCAACAGATTCCGATGGGTCAATGTTAGCCTGTGGATTATTAAAGTCCCCTTCGGCCCCCGCCTGTACCAGGATCCCATCGCGACGAGGATAAAATGAGGTATGCCGGTCGAAATACTGTAAGCCATATTGCAGCCCCGGTTGCGGAATCAATTTACAGGTCTGCCCGCGCACGGGTGTAATCGTATCATCGTTTAGCAATGCTTTAGCACCATAGCCTGTGCAATTCACAATGATCGATTCATCAAAGTGCTTAAAATCATCCTGTTGCCTGAGCTCCCTGTTTACGATCACACCGCCATTGCGGGCAAACACATCTAACAGATACTGTGAATAGGCGCTGATGTTAAACATCAACAAAGGAAACTGCCTGACATGTGGCGTAGCAAAAGGGTTCAGTTCAGCAGGTACATCACGGGCTCTGGGAGTAAGATCATTAAGCAACTCATGTTGATAGGCCGGATAAGGCGGCTCTCCGGGAATATTATGCCCGCCTTTGTTACTAAACGGCTTATCGGCCAGCCTGAACATGGTTGTCCATTCTACTGGCTGGCCGGCCAGTCCGAGTAAGGTTTGAAAACGCAAATAAGACAAACGCGCCATCCATTGCCAGGTTTGCGCATAGTCTGCAGCGTGTTGCAATGTAACAATACGCGAATCAGGCGACCAAATTCCCGTCGCGTAGCTGGAGCGCACATAGGGAGGACGCTCTTTGGCGTAAATGGTTACCTGATAGCCTGCCCGCTGGCAGGCAATAGCGGTTGTTAACCCAATCGCACCACAACCTACGATAGCCACAGGCGTATTCACTTCAGCCTGAATTTGCTTTTCTGCCATCGCTGCTGCGCCCCAGGACAGCGACCAGCCACTTCCACCATGACCATAGTTGTGAATGACCGTTTTGTTACCCATTCTCTCTAAGTCAGTGCGCGGCCCCATTGCCCGAAATGGACGGGTGCACACATTCATCGCCACAATGCGATCGCTTCGCGCTTCGACTTTATCGAGTGGTGGCAAAGTTAATGGTAATTCCACAGGGGAAGACGGAGGATGATAAATGGCAGCCTGCTGACGACTGGCGCAACCTAATAACGTACCTGCGAGCCCTGCACCAACGGCCTGCTTTATAAAATGTCTGCGTTGCATAATGACTCCATAGAAATTCAGGTCCTGAAGTAAAAAATCAACGCGTATTCGCCTTCGCCCAATGCACACAACGCAAAGGTTCACGGTTACTTGAATAGAAAACGGCTCACACTTTATACACGCAGATGGCATGCTGAGACAGGCAGGAAAGCAGCATGAGCAAATTGTTTTTATTATTTGTTCAGCTTATCGGTCTGCCCCCGCCATCACAAGGTTACTGGTCGTAAGATTTGATTTTTCTGCGTGTATTGCAGGCAGTCATATATCTATTGTTTACTGGCAGCTTGCTCTGCCATACGCTGGGTCTTCAAAATCATCTCTACCGTACCAATCTCGCCATGGCCTGGTACAACCGTTTGAATAGTGGGGTAGCGATCCATCACACGCTGGGCTGACGATCCCCACTGTTTCACATCTCCCTCTGCGGTATAGCCCATCGAGTTCGTTTCAAGCGCGCGAATAAAACAGCCACCAAACAATAGCCGTTGTTTGGGCAACCACACCACTATATTGTCCAGCGTATGGCCGGGTCCCGGATAAAATACCTCAATCGTGTCAGCTAAGACCGTCTCTGCATCTGTAAAGGCGTGAGTGGCCGCCTCTTCGTCTTTTTCCAATAAAAAGTCATTGGTGAGTGTACTCGCCCAGGTTGGGATCAATTGACGGTGAAATATATCCAGATTACCCCCCGCGTCGTCATGGGAATGGGTGGCGATGACACCTGCTAATGTCAGTGACCGTTGATCCAGCCATGTCTGAATAACGAGAATATCGTCTCGATCCCAGGGCGTATCCACCAGATAGGCGGTTGAGTCCGCCACCACGATTAAACCGTTGCCGGTCACGTCCCCATAGCCCTCCACGAAACGCGAAGACTGGTGTAAGAACACCGTATCGTTAATGGGTGTAATGGTGAGGTTTTCTGCATAACTCAGCGATGTAAATAAGCAAAGCACTCCCGGTAAGACTCGCTTCATTATCGCTTTCATACATCATTCCTTAAGTTTTACTTCAGTTATTGTTCATCTAACACTGCGCACACTACAGGTGTAGATAAAAAGACCCAGAGGGATACACCATGAATGTACAGTCACAGCTTAAAGTATTATTGGCATCATTAGCACTGTCGTTGAGCGTGTCGGGTATATCGTATGCCGACGCGCCGGTAGTGAATGTGAAAGAGCAGTTTAATCAGCCAGACCTTCAGACGTCACAGGCTACCACGCCCAAGCACAAGAAAAAGATAGAACTGAGTAATGTACAGGGAAAGACCGGCGAATTACTGCGTACCACCGACCATATAGACTACTGGTTCTATGATGCCTGGGTAACGCTTTACAGTGACCGCGATTACGACGGTTATTTCTCGGGCTTCAGTTTGGAGTTTGATGCAGACACGGCTTATTATCAGGCGCCCGTATATGCAGTTGTCTATCTGGGTAAAAACGATTATTACGAGCCGTTTCACGTTACCTCAGTCTTTACCTTATTCGGTGAAAGCAGCGACGATTCCGTATTACTTGAAAGTGATTTGGAGACAGGCTACCCAACGGGTGACTATGACATTTTAATTGAGCTTATCGATGCGCAGTCTGACCTGCATGTCGCCACGATTGACGCATACAGTGACGCAGACCTTTCATATCAAAGCCTTGAAAGCGCCGACTTTGATCAACCCGTCACCTCAGAGGTCGTTGTAGAATATCACGCTGGCAGTTGGGGCATGTTTGGATTGGTGGCCTTAGCCGGATTAGTATTGATTCGAAGATTGAAGTAACAGACATTAACATTCGCACCGATAAAACAGGCTGGCATTGCCGGCCTGTACTACTAAAGTACCCCCAACAACCTGACCAAAGTACTACCCCGGTTCCATCCTTATCATTAAGCAACAAGATATAATGTTACTATATTGTTAACATATCGGACGTATTGCCATGCTTGCCTCCAACCGAATCACACTGACGGTTGTTATGATTTTTACCGGCGTCTTTTCGTTGCTGTCGGTCGTCATGTTTCTGCAGGCAAAAGCTGATATTCAAAAAGAAGCACGGGCTGCCGTTGAACAGGCGCAGACCCTGGCAGAAAGTGATATTTCCTTTGAGACGCTCTCGCTGCTAATACAGAGTAACCGTGATTTAGTTATACTTGATGAATTCACTGGAGCGTCGAAAAATGGTTATTCTGCATCACTACTCACAACCTTTATTGAACCGCTTCCACCACACGCTGTTACTCATAAGCTGTCGGGTCAAACACTCTGGATAGAGGCCAACTCAGACGCAGAACTCAATGAAATCGCTGCGACAGTTGTACAGGTTCTGGGGATATTTTTTGTCGCGCTAATTGTCACGCTGTTAAGCTTACGGTATGCAGTGAACTCACGGCTCAAACCACTGGCAAAGCTCTGTGAAGGTCTGGATTCAATGACCACGGGTAAATATCATTACAGTGGTGATGCAACGGATATTGCCGAAATCCAAACCCTAATTGATCATTACAATTCGCTGACCAAAAACCTGCAATCAAAAGCCAGTCAGGTTGTATCCTTGCGCAAACGCGTAGCGGCAATCCAGGAACAGGAACGCCAAAGCCTGGCCCGCGAACTGCACGACAATCTGGGGCAACTAATAACGGGTATTACCGTACAAACCTATATGCTCTCGCAACAACGTGAACATCCGGATTATGTCGCGAAAGCCTGCGAGCAAATTCAACAACAATGTAACGCTGTACATCAGGGTATGAAAGAGGTCACATCCCAACTGTACCCGGTATTTCTAAACCGACTTGGCTTAGTAAAGTCGATTCATCAGGTTGCTCAGTCCTGGCAGGATATCCACCAAATCAGCGTGAACTGGCAGGACGACTGTGACCTCTTTGAGGCAAACCTCGAACGCGACACTCAGGTTTACCGTATTGTGCAGGAAGCCTTAAATAACATCGGAAAACACGCCAAAGCCAATCAGGTTGATATTCACCTCAAAACAGATAGCCAGTATCTGAACATTACCATTACAGATAACGGAACAGGCTTTGATACCGACACCGCAAATCAGGGGCTTGGACTGCAGTCAATGCAGGAACGCGCCAAAATTATTAGTGGAAAGTTAATTATTGAATCAACCGGCAAAGGTACACGTATTGTGCTGCAAGTGCCGGTAACGTTTGAAGCGGAGCACCATAATGCGCATATTGCTCGTTGACGATCATGCTGTAGTCAGACAAGGTTATAGCGCCCTGTTGACTATGATGTTACCCGAAACCCAGGTAGATGAAGCAGAAAATGCTCAGCAAGCCCTCAAGGTATTAGGGCAGCAATCCATCGATTTGGTCATTCTGGATATCAATCTGGAGTCGTCCAGCGGTCTTACGCTGGCAGGTCGTATGACCCGGCGCTGGCCAGAACTAAAGATTATCTTTTTTAGTATGTTTGACGAGCCATCCGTTGTTCAGCGCGCCATGCAAACCGGCGCTATGGGGTATTTAAGTAAACGCAGCAGCCCCGATACCATGATCGAGGCGATCAAAACGGTGCGTGCTGGCAAACGCTATATTGAACACAGCCTGGCGATTCAACTTGCCACGCATCAAATGCAGGAAAATGAAGCCGTGTGCGATCAGCTGACCCAGCGGGAATTTGATGTGTTTATTGGCATAGCCAAAGGATTGGATCGCACGCAATTAGCTAATGCGCTGAATGTATCAAGCAAGACCATCTCCAATACTCTGACCCAGCTTAAAAGCAAACTGCAAATCCATACCAATACCGAGCTGGTGCATCTGGCTATTGAACAGGGGTATTTAAAAGTCGCGGTATAGCAACAACCAATACATTCAGCACAAAAAAGGGCGACGCATGGTCGCCCTTGGCATTTCACAACGCGAATATGCCGTTAGAAATCCATTTTCACTTTCACAGCAAAGGTACGTGGCTCACCAATACGCATGTTGCCACCGCCGTAAGAATCACCGATTGCCCAGTATTCTTTGTCGAACAGGTTATCTACCGAGCCAATCAAGGTCAGTTCGTTTTCAGCAACGGTCGTTGTGTAACTCACTCCACCGTAGACCAAGGTGTAAGAAGGTAGCTCCCAGTTGTTCGCCGCATCGAGGGCTGTTTTACCGTGGAACTTACCGCCCAGATTTACCGTCAGGCCCGGTACTGCTGACACGTTGTAGTTAGTCTGCAAGGTAAATTGCTGTTCAGGTGCACCGCCTACATCGTTGCCTTGATTGGCCGTGCTGGTTTTGTCGTACTCGGCACTCAGGAACATGGCATCACCGTACAGTGACAGATTTTCTGTTACCGTTAATGCGCCACTAAATTCCAGTCCCTGGTACAGTGAGATCCCGTCCTGGATCAGGTAGTTGTCCTCAGTGACCATGGTTGCACCACGTTCAATGCGGAACAAGGCAGAGCTCAAAGACCAGCCCTGACCCGCCATTTTCATACCCAGTTCATACTGCAAGCTTTCCAGCGGCGGCAGCAAATCGTTGGCATTAGCGTATTCTTCACCAACGGCCGACGTCTGCCCTTCAAATGACTCAACATAACTGGCGTAATACGTGGTGTTTGCCGCCGGCTTGTACATTAATGCAACGGTTGGCGATACCGCGGTATCATCGTAGTTATCGTGGTAAGAAGCAAAATAGTCGCTGGTGTCGTGTTCGATATTGTTGGAACGAATCCCCAACAGCAACTCCCACTCGTCGGTAAGCTCAATAAAGTCGCTCACAAACACCGACTGCTGAGTATCAACCCAGGCAACTGGGGCATCTTTTTGCAAGGTAGCTTCATAGGCAGGCACATCGCCCGGCGTATACAGATTGCTGGTTGCATAATTGCGGGTTACCTTACGGCCAAACTGACCGCCGTCGTTGCGGTAAGTGGTGGCTTCCTGATGCGATACACCGAACACTACATTATGTTTTATACCACCGGTAGAAAAATCGCCGTTTACAATGGCTTGTACCTGATCATAATCAACGTCGAAGTACTGTTCGTAAGTCAGAATACTCAGGTCGCCTGCGCTGTTGAGCAGGTAGTTCAGACTTTTCACCCAGCGGGTTTCATTTTTTGAGTAGTCGTAATCCAGCTGCAATTGCCAGTTATCGTTGATGTTCCACTTCAAGCTACTAAGCGCAATAAGGTTTTTATAGCCGTCGAAGGTGCCATCCACAGCCAGGTTACGACTGCCACTTACCGTTGCAGGCAAGGGTTCAGTCGCCGCCATATTCACCGAGAAGCGGTTCCAGGAATTTTCAATCAGGCGGTCGCTGTAAATCAAATCTACGGTCCACAACAGGGAATCCGTCAGGTTAGCGTCGAATGCCAGTGACATGGTTTCGCGGTCGATGCCGCCATTGTCCAGGTAGGTATCACCGTTTTCTTTAACGGCATTCACCCGCACACCATAACTGTCATCGTCACCAAAACGGGTACCGGCATCTACGTGTGCACTCAGTACACTATCACTGCGCAAGCCCACATTGGCACTCACGGCAGTCTGAGTAGCGCGTTTGGTACTGTAATTGACGATACCGCCGGGAGCAGCCATACCGTACATAAAGCCGGTTGCGCCTTTAATGAGGGTCACTTGTTCAAACGCTTCATAAGGTAACTCACCACTGAAACTGTTGATTGACATACCATTGATTTTGAAGCTCTGTGTGTAATCCAGGCCAAGACCACGTACACGAATAGTGTCACCAAACGAACTGTAAGCACTGCCATCAACCGACACCGACGCTTCACGACTGAACAAGCTGCTTAGGGTATTTACCTGACGAATTTCCATGTCTTCCAATGAAATAACGTCTACTGAGAATGGGGTTTCCTGAATAGAGCGCTTGCCTAATGCCCCGCCGTCGTTTTGCTGTTCAAATTCGGTAAGCTTGTGCCCTACCACAGAAATCACTTCAACATCTTCAGCACTTGCCGCGTCTGCAAACGCCACAGAATGACCAAGACCTGTCATGGCCGCACAGCAAGCTAATACTAATTTTCGCTTATTAAACACAGCGTTTGGTTTACTCATGGTTTGTCCTTAATGTGATATGAAAAGTCAGGGGCGTTTGAGAAAAGAAAAACGATTGTTGTGATAATTTTCCCCACAGGGCGCCGACACTACATTAAACGAGAATCATTATCAATATCATTTGCATGATTTTGTATTTATCGATGACTATGATCAGCTTTATGTAAATTTACCCAAATTTTCCTATACAAATTAAATGTAATGAGTATGATTCTCATTTACGTTTATTAGGCTAATGGATTAGACATGATGAGTATGTTGGCACTGGCCATTACTTTCTGCGGGTGTTTGTTGATTTATGTCACTAATAAAAATCAACGCCTATTTGCGAAGCAAAAAGCACTGACTCTGCGATACCTTGGGTACCTGCTGGCCTGTGTTGCGCTGGTGTGTTGGTTAAATGCGGTGTCAGTTTCTGCAGCCATACTGATCTGGTTGTTGTGCGTCATGGTGCTCCTGGCATTGATCCCGCTACTTTCTCTTGCTCGTCCCGGGAGACAAACCTAATGGCCCGATTGTCTGCAGAAGAAAAGATTCAACCTCACTGGTGGACAAAGTCACTGGCCGGTGCAGTGCTTGGACTGACGTTCGCGTTCGCGGTGGTCGGTATTTTTGCCTGGTATGGACCGGGTGGTATTCAGGCGCCCAATAAAGTGCAATTTAATATGTGGATGATCAGTCCTGTCTGGTTACTGATTCTGTCGTTCTCATTCTTGTTTAGAACCGGTATGCGAGCTGTGCTGGTACTAAGCGCAGCAAACCTGATCGCGTGGGCAACCTTTTTACTATTGAGATACAGTTTATGAAGATCCGCAGCGATATCCTTCGCACTTATCAGTCCATTCACACTTGGACAGGGATTACGACCGGCTTGTTGTTATTCATTGCCTTTTTTGCCGGTGCCTTAACTATGTTTAAATCGCCCATTACCCAGTGGGCGGTGCCGGAAAACCACGTGCTGCCAGCTATTTCACCCGGGCAATACGATGCATTGGTGCAACAAGCTACGGCACAATTCGAAACAGCCAGTAACGGCTTTACTCTCCACTTTGCTCCCCATCAAAGTCTAATGCATCACAGTCCAATGACCTGGTACGAACAAGGTGGTGGACGGGGACTGAGTATCGACAATCACTTGCGGCAGGCCTCGTTCAACGAGGAAGGTGAGTTGGTTTCAGTGGCCAATCAGCAGAATGTACTGGGTGACTTGATTGATCAGTTGCATCGCACCGCAGGTATACCCGGTAAAGCCGATCATGAAGATATTGGCGTTCTGGTACTGGGCGTTGCCTCAGCGCTTTATTTCATCGCACTGGTGTCTGGTGTTATTTTCCTGTTACCTACGTTAGTGAAAAGCTTTTTCTCGTTGCGACAAAAGAAAGGCGCAAATCGATTCTGGCTTGATACCCATAACCTGATTGGCATCACCAGCCTGCCATTTCATCTTCTGATAGCCTGGACTGTCGTGGTATTTGCTTTCCACGATATGCTGTACGGTGGCCTGTCACTCATTTACGGTGACGAACCCATGTTCGAACGCAATGGCGGCAGCAAACAGGTGTACTCCGTTGCTGAACTACCACCGGTAGAGCGTTATTTTGAAGCGGTCAGAGACATGGCAGACGGCTACGATATTGTCAGTTTATCGTTCGCCGATTTAACCACGCCGCGGGCGCGTTTGAGTATTGAAGTAGCCGGAGACGGTAAACTGCAACGCACTGCTGAAACCGATATCATTGCTATGCATCCGTTTACACTGGATGTGACATACAGCACCTTAAGCATTCCGGAAAATGGTGCATTTGGCCCCTTGGTAAAAAGCTTTTTTGCGCTGCACTTTGGTAATTTTGCCAATGATACCGGGCGCTGGATTTACTTTTTACTGGGTATGATGGGAGCAATCCTGTTCTATACGGGTAACCTGCTGTGGCTGGAAAAGCGCCGCCAAAAACAAGCGAAGCAATCCAGCTCGGTCACCATAATGGCAAAACTCACCATTGGTGTGTGTCTGGGTTCCGTGCTGGGTGTAGCCACTTCAATACTTGCCTCAAAATGGCTTTATCTGGTGGGTGTCGATATCAACCCAGGGTATATCAACGTCTATTACGGTGTGTTTATTGTCAGTCTGGGTTTTGCTTTTTGGCAAGGGGCCGCGAAGTCGGCAATAGCTTTGCAAGCTTTGATCGCAGCAACCTGTTTAGGCGTCCCGCTAACCACATTGATAATGTGGTGGACAGAATCTGAAATCCAATGGCAAATAGCGTCCAGTACCCTGATGGTCGATGTCTTTGCTCTAATATTTGCCTGGGTATTCTACAGTTTAATGAAGAAAACGTACCATCGTGCCTATTATGGTGGACGAGAGAGTATCTGGTATGTCGGACAACGCGACGACGCTCACCAAGCGGCATCCGGGCACTCTGAATGGGTGAATAAGTAGATAGAAAGGAGACTGACCAACCCAGTCTCCTTTTGTTTTTGCCGTAAAAAACTAAGACTTTCTGAACGTTAACCTGCAAGTCAATCTATACAGCACAAAAATACTACACAAGCCTGCTGCAGCAATTGATAGCAGGAATAGTGCATGTAAGATAGGACTGCTCCAGTGACTGTGATCATGGCCGGTATGCGCAACTGACCACGGACTAATAACACAAGAAATCAGCAGTAAAAATAACGATATTCTACGGTGAATTAACACAAAAGCCTCCTTTCTTACTGCGCTGATAATGGTTGTCGCGCGACAAACGCTACTTGACGGGTTCGTGCAGAATTTTCTGATGTAGCACCGCCATATACGCCGTATTGCTTTTCAAACGAGTGAAGTTTCGAATTGGCAACCTGGCTACCCCACACAATTACAGGCTGTTCGCCATGGACTCGTACGCTATTTTCCATTGTTACGCACGCTGATTGATAATGCTGCCACGCTGCACGACAAGCGCGATGCTGTTCATACAACTCAGCTAACTTATGATGACTGACCAACATAGCGCTTATCGATTGTCTGCTTAGCGGTTTTATGGAGATGAGATGGTCACTATGCTGAATAGCTTGCTGAAAATAAAACAACGCCAATAACGTGTGTGACTGCTCAGTGCAACGATTTGCCCGACAAATTGATTGCTCCCAACGCCCGTAAGCGAGGTGAAATTTTTTCATTCATTTGCCTCCGTGGCAGTACTGTTTTTAAGCGCTGTATTGTTGCAGGGATAACGGCTTTACCTGACCATCAACCGCGTGAAAAACGGCCTTTACCCGCCCTTCAATGGCGTGACGGTATTCGGGTAGTTGAAGTGCTTCATAGGCTGTACAGAGTAAGAGTGATATAGACTCCACCTTCTCTAACATCACGGGATTCTGCCCTTCTTCGACCTCTAACAAAATAATGGCGATGTCAAAAGCGCAGCCCAGATAGGCGATACATTCTCTGAATTGACCGTCACAAAACAAGGTTGTGCCTTGCCACTCATCTCTTGCCAGAAAATGAAGTGCTTCCTGAGGATGTCCGTACACCCAATCATTGTGTTTGGCGCATAGATAGGAAATTTGCATTGCTGTGCCCTCCTTGTCCTTACAATAGACGGACAACATTTCAATTGCAAATGATAATTGTTACTATTTACAAAATAAAATCACACTCCCGGAATAACGATAATCAATGAAAAACCTATTCAAATTAACCGGTCTGGCAATATTCATTCTTCTACATGCCGCGTTTCATTCTGACACTAGTGCTGCTGATTATAGCGAGTTAACATTTAACCTTATCAGTCTGGATCCGGGTCGTGAGACCATCAGGTTACCCGTTACAAAAGGGACTTATATTGCGGGCGAGGTTAAGTCAGCCGGACGATTTTCATTGTGTTTACTCGATGAAAATAATGTGTGTTTACGACAACTGGTCCCGGCGCAATCTGGCCATGCGTGGTTCTATTTTATTGCAGATGCCGATACGCCTGTATTACGCAGCGATTCTGCACATCCAGTGGACATTACCTTGCAAAAAATCGTATCGCCGGAACAACAAACCCAGGCCACACCCGACTTTATGAGCCCAACAATAAAACAGGCTTACTCGATGCTGATGTCCGATGATTCTGATGTGATGGCGTGGCAGTTATTGTCTGCCAAGGGAGCCCCAACCATCGAGTCCACCAGCAATCCGGAAGAATATCTGCTTACCTTCATTTATAAAGGGGCGCAGTACAACGCGTTAATTTTTGGCGCGCCTGATAGAGAACACGGGTGGATGACACGATTAGGCGAAAGTGATATCTGGTTTAAAACCTACCGGGTACCAGGCTCTACCCTATTGTCTTACCAAATCGCACCGGACGTCCCTAAATTTTCAGGCAGTCCATTTGAACAGCGGGTGGCACTCAAGGCCACGGCTCAACGCGATCCGTTGAACCCGGAATACACAAAATGGTCAGCGGCTGATCCGCATTTGCAGTTTTCGGTGGTAGCGCTACCTGACGCTCCCGCTTTCAATCGTTGCGTTGAAAACTGTTCTCTCAAAGGGCAAATACAGCTCTTCACACTGACCAGCGAAATCCTGGAAAACCAGCGCCAAATCTCGGTGTATTCCTCGCCGGGTAATACGCACCCTTCACCCCGCCTTCAATTACTATTATTCGATGGTGTGCAATTTACCACCGAAGTCAATGTACTGACCTCCCTTGAGCGTGCGGTACTGAACAGTGACATTCCCGCCCTTGAGGTTGTGCTGATCGATTCTCTCGATAACGCAACCCGCGGAAAAGAATTACCGGACAACCCGGCATTCACCCGGATGCTCACAAACGAACTGTTACCCGCTATCGCTCAAATAACATCACGCAATTACACGGCCGGAACTCGCGTGTTGGCAGGTGCTAGTTATGGTGGATTGGGTGCGTTTACGCATTCATTCAGAGCGCCTGCGTATTTCGGTAACGCTATAGTAATGAGCGGTTCGTTTTGGTGGGCCGACCAGAAAGATTATCCACAGGACAAATACTTCATTTCGGAGCGAGTAATGGCCTCGCCGACTCAGCCGGTTCGATATAGGGTGAGTGCTGGACTATTTGAGTCCAGTCCAACCGGCAAAAAAGGCATATTGTCCGGAAGTCGACACTTGAGGGACATACTTAGAATTAAAGGTTACAACGTCAGGTACCGGGAATATGCAGCGGGTCATGACTATGTGATTTGGGAGCGCGCACTGGTGAACGGACTCATGACGCTGTTCCCGGCAGGCGTATCGGTGGAACGTTCAGATATTACGACTGAGTAATAGACAGTGATTTTTACTGATGCCGCCGAAGTACTATGACCCGACGGCATTGCGTTTTCATGTATCAGGCTTGTCGTTGTTAACCAACGCCTATTAGCCTTTTACGATAAAACTGCCTTTCATAATGGCGAAGTGGCCGGGGAAGCTGCAAAAGAAGGTGTAATCTTCCGCGCTCGATAACTTACTCATGTCAAACGTGACCGTATCCTGCTCTCCACCACCGATGATTTTGGTCGCGGCGATAATGGTTTTGTCGCCTGGAGGCAAATAGTTATTGTCTGCCCCTGCTTTCAATGCGCCGCCAACAATAGCCTGAGCATCGGCAGTCGTTGATAGAACCCAATTGTGACCCATGTATTTTTTATCAAGCTGACCGGTGTGCTTCAGGGTCACGGTAAAGGAATCACATGTAGCGGGTGCTGTGATTTCTGTCATATTAAACTGCATCATATCATTGCTTTCGATGGTGACTTTGCACTCATCGGCAAACGCTACACTACTTAACAACGTCAGGAATATCGCCACATATTTTTTCATTTTGTCCTCCAGGAACGGCAAATTTTATGAAAAAGCCCCCACACTGACAGCATAAGTTTTTTACTCATTTTGCTGCTTCACTGCGGAAACGCTTTCTCTGGCTAAACTGCCTTACTATACAATTTGCGAGAATGGTTATCATTAGCAGAGCGGTCATCAAATAGTCGATCTTCTATAGGGCTTTAGTTCTAATCACAGATCAGTAGGCAAGTGATATTCGTAGCCAGACAAGCCCCACGCCTTCTACCCAACCCTGCTATGCCATTGGGCTGGAGCGTATTATTCCATCATATTGCCATTGCCAGTTATGACTCTGGAGGTATCAAAATTGACAGACTTACAGACTCTCACGACGAAATTTAATTGATCTGGATCAAGTTTAATTTTAAACTTTCAGTAATTTCTGAAACTTCAGCAAGGAACATAAAATGAAAATGTCACCGCTAGTCACATCTGCTGTGCTGCACTTTGGTGAAATGGGCAGTCGCTGGGGATTTAATCGCACCGTTGGCCAAATGCTTGCGCTGATTGTGCTGCACGAGGAACCGCTGTCAGCTCAGGAAATCGCAGATGCACTGAGCATCTCCCGAGGCAACACCAGTATGGGCTTGAAAGAACTGCAATCCTGGCAGCTTATTAAGCAGCATCACATCCCCGGCGAGCGCAAGGAATTCTTTATACCCGCGGGCTCTATTTGGGTGCTGGCGAACCGGGTGTTCGAAGAGCGCCGAAAGCGTGAAATAGACCCCACCATGTCATTGCTTCGCGATCTGATGATGGAATCAGCCAGTAGTGAACAAGACAGTAATGTTCAGGCACGCCTGCACGAGATCCACGACCTGTTGGAATCGGTAACAGCCTGGTCTCAGGAGTTGCAAAACCTGGGCCCTGAAAAGCTCGATACGTTAATGAAACTGGGTGCCGGCGTAGGCCGCATTCTCGAATTCAAAGACAAACTTCTTCCCGGTAAATCAGCCTAAATCAGGAGGCGATTGTGGACGCATTCTTACTATCCAGACTTCAGTTTGCACTGAATATCAGTTTTCATATTTTATTCCCTACTATCACCATCGCGCTCGGATGGTTCCTGTTTTATTTCAAACTGCGCTCAAACCTGTCGGGTCACCCGGTATGGATGCGTATTTACCGTTTCTGGGTAAGGGTCTTTGCACTGACCTTTGCGCTGGGTGTGGTATCTGGCGTTACCATGTCTTTTCAGTTTGGCACCAACTGGCCGGGCTTTATGGAGAAAGCCGGGAACGTAGCAGGCCCTTTGTTAGGCTACGAAGTACTTACTGCTTTCTTCCTTGAAGCGACGTTCCTCGGCATTATGTTGTTTGGTATTCGACGGGTGCCAAACTGGTTGCACACCCTGGCGACCTTTGTGGTTGCCGCCGGCACTACCCTTTCGGCATTCTGGATATTGTCGCTGAATAGTTGGATGCATACGCCGCAAGGTTACGAAGTCATCGACGGTGTGATCTACGCCAAAGACTGGTCAGCCATTATTTTCAACCCCTCTTTCCCGTATCGCTTTGCACACATGTTGCTGGCATCGGGGTTAACGGCAAGCTTTTTAATTGCTGGATTGTCAGCTTATCGGATCTTTAAGGGCGATAACAAAATTGCTCCCAAACTCGCGCTTAAAACCGCTACCTACACCGCTGCAGTGCTTATTCCATTACAAATTCTGGCCGGTGACATGCACGGCCTGAACACGCTGGAGCATCAACCGCAAAAAATTGCGGCAATGGAGGGCGTGTGGCACACAGAACGAGGTGCGCCGTTACTGTTATTTGCTATTCCCGACGCTGAGAACAAAACCAATCACTTTGAAATTGCGATCCCCAACATGGCGAGCATCATTCTAACTCATGACGCGAATGGTGAAATCAAAGGCTTAAACGAGTTTGAAGGCGAGCATCCACCGGTTGCCCCGGTGTTTTATTCATTCCGCGTCATGGTAGGCATGGGTATGCTGATGCTATTTGCGGCCTGGTGCGGCGCTTACTGGTTGTATCGCAAAGACACTTTGCCCGACTGGCTAACTAAAGTCTTTATTGGCATGAGCTTTAGTGGCTGGGTGGCCACGCTGGCGGGCTGGTACGTAACGGAAGTGGGCAGACAGCCTTACCTGGTAAGCGGTGTGCTAACAACCCAGGACGCCGTTACCGGTTTACCACCAGCAAATATAGCAATGTCATTTTCACTGTATGCCGCCTTATATGTGGTATTGCTGATTGCCTACATCCGTACGCTCACGCTGATGTGTCGTAAGTCAGTAGGTATTGAAGAAATCTCTGCTGAAGAGCGCGCCCAGGCGAAACAACCGCTCTCCCCCATTCAGGCGAATTAGGAGAACACTATGCCTTTTGAATCACTCTCTGCTGAAGCCTTAGGTAACATATATGTAGGCTTACTGGGCCTGGCAGTTTTACTTTATGCCATCCTGGATGGCTATGATCTTGGGGTGGGCGTGCTGTTCCCGCCCCGCAATGAACAGTTCAAAGACGACATGGTAGCATCCATTGGACCCTACTGGGATGCCAACGAAACCTGGCTGGTACTGGCCGTGGGTTTGCTGTTAATTGCTTTCCCCGAGGCCCATAGCGCGATTCTGCAGACCCTGTACATTCCGGCAACCTTAATGCTCGCGGGCCTAATTTTACGCGGCGTGTCTTTTGATTTTCGGGCCAAAGTACCGCAAACCAAGAAACGAAAATGGGATACCTGCTTTAAATACGGCTCCTTGCTTACGACCTTGTCACAAGGCTATATGCTGGGTATTTGGGTAACGGGCTTGCGCACCGATATATACGCTCAGGGCTTCGCACTGCTCGCCGCATTTGGCGTTACTGCAGCCTATGCCTTTATTGGCGCCTGCTGGCTTATTCTGAAAACAGAAGGCGAGTTGCAGGCAAAGGCATTTTACTGGGCAAAGCGGTGTTTAATGATTCTGGCTGCCGGGATTATTGCCGTGAGCTTTATTAATCTGACTCTGCATCAGGATGTGCGTGCCCTTTGGCTGGAAAGTCCGGTTGGCCTGTTATTGATGCTGATTCCGTTAGCGTGTTTCGGGCTGTTATTGCTCTGCGGTATTGTGCTACAAAAGCTCCCGGATGCAGGCGGGCATGGCGAATGGCTACCCTTTGCATTGGCATTACTGGTGTTTGTACTGTGCTTTACCGCCTTTGGCATCAGCTACTATCCCTATGTGGTGCCAGGTAAGCTCACCATCATGGACGCGCTTAGTGCGCCTGACTCTCTGCGCTTTTTGTTGGTAGGCGCCGTCGTCGTTGTGCCATGCATACTCATGTACACCGTTTGGGTATATCGCATTTTTGCAGGGAAATCAGAGAAGCTGGCGTACTACTAATCTGCGAGACTTAGGTTCATTAGCTAACACGCTAATTTAAGTAGCCTCGGTAAATACCGGGGCTGTTTGAATTTGGCTTAGTGATGCGGACGCGTCCAGATAAAACACATCACACCGCAAAGCGTTACCGCTTGAATCCCTATTAACATGGGGCGCAACCCCATTATCAATGACAGAGAAAATACTGCCGCTACGGACACAGTTGCGGCGTATTTGGCAGACTTACTGATGGCACCACTGCGCTGCCAGTCGGCAATTGCCGGACCAAAAAGCCGGTGATTGAGCAACCAGTCGTGCATGCGCTGAGATGAGCGCGCAAAGCAGTATGCCCCAAGAATCATAAAAGGGACGGTAGGAAGTAATGGCAACAGCGCCCCCATCATGCCTAAAAAGACACTGGATAAGCCCATGAAGAACCAGATTGGACGCATGTATAAAACCCAAAGGCAACATCGGTGTGATGTTGTAAACACAGTTACTTAAAAGTATAAAAAACTACTGAGTAATAGCAAACTGACATGACAGAGAAACGCTAAATTAAACTTACTCTGTAATTCGGTGACATTTGATTTTCCATTACAATTCGTATTTTTCTAAGCAAGGTTGTGTCACCCTTGTTAAAAAAATTACTTAAAAATATTACAAAACAATGACTTAAGGATATTTTCAGCTGTTTTTTGCTTGTCAAAGACAACACAAACACCCATTTTTTTAATATCCTTGTTGAATATCTAATCACCACAACATTTATTTCAGTGATGATGAGTATCGGGGTATTGTAATTAAATTACATTGAGATTAAGGGCTGATTCTAATATCTTGTAATTTGATCAAGACCGACACAGAACGAGACCCCATGAGCCACTATTCCGATTATTTGCAAGAAATTGAAGAGCGAAAGCTTGAAGGCTTGCACCCCAAACCTATCGATGGCAGTGAATTACTAGCTGAAATCATTGCACAAATCAAAGAAACAAACAACGAGCACCGCAAAGACTCGTTGCACTATCTTATTTATAACACGTTGCCGGGTACCACCAGTGCGGCCAGCGTGAAATCCCAGTTTTTGAAAGCAATCATTCTGGGCGAAGAAACGGTTGAAGAAATCACGCCGGATTTTGCGTTTGAATTGCTGTCTCACATGAAAGGCGGTCCTTCTGTTGAAGTGTTACTGGATATCGCACTGGGTGACGATGCCGAACTTGCCAAGCAAGCTGCCGACGTATTAAAAACACAGGTATTCCTGTACGAAGCAGACACAGATCGCATTGCATCAGCCTATAAAGAAAACAATCCAATTGCGGTAGATCTGTTAGAAAGCTACGTAAAAGCGGAATTCTTTACCAAACTTCCCGACATTGAAGAAAAAATCGATGTAGTGACGTTCATTGCAGCCGAAGGTGATATCTCGACAGATTTGTTGTCACCAGGTAACCAGGCTCACTCTCGTTCTGACCGCGAACTGCACGGCAAATGCATGTGCTCACCTGCTGATCAGGAAAAAATCGTTGAACTGCAACAGCAATTCCCTGGCAAAAAGGTCATGCTGATTGCAGAAAAAGGCACCATGGGCGTGGGTTCATCACGTATGTCCGGTGTTAACAACGTTGCACTGTGGGCGGGTAAGCAAGCCAGCCCTTACGTACCGTTTGTTAACATTGCACCAGTTGTTGCCGGTACCAACGGCATTTCTCCGATCTTCCTGACCACTGTTGGTGTAACCGGCGGTATCGGTTTGGACTTAAAGAACTGGGTGAAAAAGTTAGATGACAACGGTAAGCCTGTTCTGGACGCCAATGGCGATCCGGTATTAGAACAAGCTTACTCGGTAGAAACCGGCACCGTACTGACCATCAACACCAAAACCAAAAAGCTGTACAAAGGTGATGAAGAGCTGGCTGACGTATCGTCTGCATTTACGCCGCAAAAAGTGGAGTTTATGCGTGCCGGCGGTTCTTACGCCATTGTCTTCGGTAAGAAGCTACAAAACTTTGCTGCTGAGACCTTAGGGGTTGAAGCGCCAGAGGTATTTGCACCGTCTAAAGAAGTATCACATGAAGGTCAGGGCCTGACTGCCGTTGAAAAAATCTTCAACAACAATGCAGTGGGCGTGCCTGAAGGTGTCGCGCTTCACGCTGGCTCAGACGTTCGCGTAAAAGTGAACATTGTGGGTTCTCAGGACACCACAGGTTTGATGACCTCTCAGGAACTTGAGTCTATGGCGGCAACGGTAATTTCTCCGGTACTGGATGGTGCGTACCAGTCAGGCTGTCATACCGCGTCGGTATGGGACAAGAAAGCCCAGGCTAACATTCCAAAACTGATGAGCTTCATGAACCGTTTTGGTTTGATCACCGCACGCGATCCAAAGGGTGTTTATCACTCAATGACCGACGTTATTCACAAAGTACTGAACGACATTACGGTTGATGAATGGGCCATTATTATTGGTGGTGACTCGCATACGCGTATGTCTAAAGGTGTAGCCTTCGGTGCCGACTCAGGAACCGTTGCACTTGCCCTGGCAACAGGCGAAGCAACCATGCCGATCCCGGAATCAGTAAAAGTAACCTTTAAAGGCGAAATGAAAGATCACATGGATTTCCGCGACATAGTGCATGCAACCCAGGCACAGATGCTGAAGAAGTTCGGTGACAACGTCTTCCAGGGCCGCATTATCGAAGTACACATCGGTACTTTGGCTGCTGACCAGGCGTTTACCTTTACCGACTGGACTGCGGAAATGAAGGCCAAAGCGTCTATCTGTATTTCACAGCCAGAGACCCTGATTGAATCACTGGAAATCGCTAAGAGCCGTATCCAGATCATGATCAACAAAGGCATGGAAAATGAAGCCGGTACACTGCAAGGTCTGATCGATAAAGCGAACCAGCGTATTGAAGACATCCGCGCCGGAACAGGCCGTCCGGTATTGATGCCTGACGACAACTGTAAGTACTTTGCAGAGCTGGTTGTTGACTTAGACGTGATCGACGAGCCAATGATTGCCGATCCGGATGTGAACAACGAAGACGTGTCTAAGCGTTATACGCACGATGCGATCCGCGCTTTGACCCACTACGAAGGCACCAAAACTGTTGACCTGGGCTTCGTTGGTTCTTGTATGGTACACAAAGGCGACGTAAAAATTGTTGTTCAGATTTTGCGTAACCTGGAAGCGAAATACGGCAAGGTGGAATTTAAAGCACCGCTGGTATTGGCCGCGCCTACCTACAACATCATCGATGAGCTTAAGCAGGAAGGCGACTGGGAAATTCTGCAGAAGTACTCTGGATTTGAATTCAGCGATGACAATCCTAAGAGCGAAGCGCGTAAGCAATACGAGAACATTCTTTATCTGGAACGTCCAGGCTGTAACCTGTGTATGGGTAACCAGGAAAAAGCAGAAAAAGGCGACACCGTATTCGCAACGTCAACGCGCTTGTTCCAAGGCCGTGTTGTAGAAGACAGAGACGGCAAAAAAGGTGAGTCTCTGCTGGCCTCTACCCCCGTAGTAGTACTGGCTGCCATTCTGGGCCGCACACCGACGTTGGAAGAGTACAAAGAAGCCGTTGTGGGTATTAAACTGACTCAGTTTGCACCACCTCGCGCTGAACTTAGCACAGCACCTTCAAGTGTCATTCCTGTGCGCTCTGTGGGCTAACCGAACGACATAGCTACAGTAAAGTAGAATACGACAAGAGCCCCGTTTTTACGGGGCTTTTTTTATGTCGTTGTCAATCCAACCACATCAGCAATAACGCTTTGAATCCGGGGCAATACGCTGACCCAAAGGCGTAAATACGATCGGTATTTCCGAGTCCGCTGTGCGTTGCCGGCAGTAAGGTGATACCTTTGTGATTCGCTACAATAAACCTGAACCTATCGCGACCAATATGCACAACCTGACAGACCAGCTTTACCAGCAATTCGGCTTTTCTCAATTCCGCGAGGGCCAGCAACAAGCCATTGAGCAGCTGCTTGGTGGTCACTCTACCCTGGCGGTATTTCCTACCGGCTCTGGTAAGTCACTGTGCTATCAATTTACCGCCACCCTGCTGCCCCACCTCACTCTGGTGATTTCTCCGCTGATTGCCCTGATGCACGATCAGCTGGAATTTCTGCGCAGTAAAGGAATACCGGCCGCGAGCTTAGACTCAACTCTGAGTAGCGAAGAAGCCCGACAGGTGATGCAACAAGCACGAAACGGTGAGTTGAAGATCCTGATGATTTCCGTTGAGCGGTTTAAAAACGAACGGTTCCGCCGCTTTATTGAAGGCATACCGATCTCCATGCTAGTGGTCGACGAAGCCCATTGTATTTCAGAATGGGGGCACAATTTCCGGCCGGATTATCTGAAGCTCCCGGAATACCAACAACAGCTTAATATTCCTCTGGTACTGCTGCTCACCGCGACTGCCATGCGACGGGTACAAAAAGACATGGCATTGAAATTCAACATTGCCTACCCGCACATCGTCCAAACCGGCTTTTATCGTTCCAACCTGGATTTAGACATCGTACCGGCCGACAGCAACAACAAACACGAGTCTCTGTTAACCGCGTTGAACAATGTGGAAGGCGCAGGCATTGTGTATGTAACGCAGCAAAAAACGGCAGACGACATCGCTACGTTTTTAACGCAGCGTGGTTTTAATGCCTGTGCATACCACGCCGGGCTGGGTAGCGACAACCGCAGCACGATTCAATCGCGCTTTATGTCGGGCGAAACCACCATTATCGTTGCTACCATTGCCTTTGGTATGGGCATCGATAAAGCGGACATTCGTTTTGTGATCCATTTTGATTTGCCCAAATCCATTGAAAACTACAGCCAGGAAATCGGCCGTGCCGGCAGAGATGGCCTGCCCAGCCGCTGTATATTACTGGCAAGTCTGGATGGCTTGAATGTGCTGGAGAATTTTGTGCTTGGCGACACGCCGGAACCGCACGCCATTCAAACCCTGTTGGACAATATAGCGACTACGACCCACAACAACCAGTGGGAAACCCAGTCTTATGGGCTTTCCCAGCTAACCAATATTCGCGCATTGCCACTTAAAACACTGCTGGTTCAACTCGAATTAACCGGTGCGATTCAGGCAAGATACAGCTACTACGAAGACATTAAAGTAAAATGGCAATCCAGCCCCGAAGACATTACCCAGACGCTGCCTGCTGAGCAGCAGCCTCTTTTTCAGGCTCTCGTACGGCATACCCAATTCAAAAAAGTCTGGGGCGAACCGGACTTTACCCAACTCCACCAGCAGGGGTTCAACAGAGACACGGTAATGACATTGCTGAACCAGCTTGCCGATACCAATCAGGTCGTTGTAGAAGCCAAAAAACTGACCGACGTATACCACGTTGATACCGCTCAACTGACGCCTGAATTAGCAACTAAACTGCAGCACTATTGCAGCGCCAACGAACAGTCGGAATTAGCACGTATAGCGACCATGTTGCGATTTTTTAACTTAGACCGCTGCTTAAATCACAATCTTGCACTGTATTTCGGCGATCAGCACGCCCCGGAACAATGTGGGCATTGCTCGGTATGCCGGGGCCAGGTGTTGCAGTTAGAAAAAAGCGAGGATGACGTGAACCCGTCGTCACTGATTGAGGATTTGCAGGCTATTCATCACTGGCTGTCGAATCAGCCCTCGGACGCTACCATAACAGCCGCACTGATCGCGCGTTTTGCGGCAGGATTAACCCAACCGGTATTTACCAAACTAAAGGCCCGTAAGCACGCGCAGTTTGGTAAGTATGAAAATGTGTCTTACCACACGTTGGTTGAGGGCGCACAGCACGTGATGGATAATCAGCAGTGCTAGTACTGACCCATACAAGATTTGACCGTTTCGAATTTTAAACTCAGCCCAAGCTGACAAGTACGCAATTGATTAATGGCCGAAAAGAGCGAATTGCGGACATTATTCTTGTTTCTCTAAATTCACAGATGACATGATGCACTGAATGATCTGACACCATGGGAATATTTAACTAAGCATGAAATGGCTGAAACCTCTAATTATGGATGTAACTAATTAGGGGAGGTTTACAATAATCTCAGGGATTAATGGTTTCAAAAATCCGTACTTTGGATACATTACCTTGGCAGCCACAATAGCTGGATTGGATTACGAAGAATGAGCAAGTTTGTGAAAATTGTTGTTTTATTTATTACCGCTTTGATGTCTATTTTTATTTCTCTGAATAAGGCTTTCGCTTGTGATGGAAATTCTCTTCAAATCGAGAACTTGGAATTATGTTTGCTTCCTAATACTGAAATAAGATTAGATAGAACCGATACCGAAACAAAAGTATTTCTAATCAATCAAGAAAATGGTTCCTTGGTTATGTCAATTCAAGAGAAAGATAAACAGCAAGTAATTCCTAGATTCGACGTAGAATTAGGGAATGACATTAAATCCCAAATCCTGATACAGAATAAATTATGTATTTTCAGGGACTTAAAGGATGTGCCATTTCAAGGAAATGTTTCAATAGATGGGGTTGTTTTTACCTTTGATTACATTGTAAAAATTACGTTTTTGACCGAAAGTCCCTTATTCAAAGAATTCGAGAGATTTTGCTCTACTGAGAAATAATAGAACCAGTAACTCGGGACGGGCATACAGAATTGTCTATCTTGGCATAGCAGGAGGCAGCATTGGACAGGCACTCACGCATGCAACTGGGCCACCACTTTCTGACCAGATTTTAGCCAATCCCGATCGGAAAGACCCGCCAATTTAAGTTGGATCCGATGCTGGCTTCGTTTGGAATAGGTGCCGAAAGTGATTGGATTTTGCATCACAAAACGTAAGTGTTGAATCCCGCGTGTGTAAAAGTCCGCTACACGCACCAAAGCAGCCTTTGGCAATTGTAAAGCTCTAAGTCCGCTTTTGACCAATTGCCGAAGTGTGAGGACTCATCCGCCTCGCCTAATACCCACGTTTTCGGTTGTCTGGTTGTGAGGTTGTGCTAAACATCGATTTCATTTGGTTAGCAAACGCGACGAACTTTTCCTTCATTGTACGTTTGATATCGATATCCACACCGCCCATTAAAACAAATCCTTCAACCGTAATCGTGGGCGCCTGTCGATCGGCAATTGACGCCGTTTTGTTATCGACCCCGCCCATAATACAAAAAGTTTTGGTCACCACGTTCACATTCTCGGGTACCTTAATATCCGTACCACCCATCACGCACAATACTTTTACGGTTACGTGCTGAGCGCGAAACTCGGCATCGGTAAAATCAAGATTGGTGCCGCCCATGAAGTCGATCACGCGGATTTCCCGTGGCACTGTCCAGCGACCGCCACGGTCGGAGCCGCCCATAATATTCACAATGGTATCGCGTTCAGGTACTTCGCCGGTTGCATAGTTCACACTGAATTTGTGTTCTTTTTCACGGCTGTAATCACCGTCTACCTGCAAGGTTAGATCCGCTGCCAGAGCGACAATTTCATGATGGTCATTACTCGCCATGGCTTCGTCCAATCGTCGCTCAAAGGCTTCCACAGAAATCACACCGTGACTGTAGTGATAAATGAGTTTATCAATGACTTCTTCGCGTACCTGCTCAATGGGACGGTCTTCCAGCTTTACCATGACGGTTTCCTTGTTCTCGTTATGCGCGTTATTCACGCTCATCTAATAATGCTTCAATTAAAAGCAAAGTCCACACCAAAATAAAAGCACCTAAAAATCAATAAATTAGATTTTACACCCAAATACAAGCTTAGCGATTCTCGCCATTTATTAACCAATATCGCCGATGTGCCGGATATACAGCCACCAGCTCTAACTATCTCTTATCAGGAAAAGACCACGCCGAAAACGGGAACTTTTCCGTGGATCAGATGATGCAACACTGTCAGCATAAAATTACTGTAATGCAGTGAAATAACCCTCGAACATTACACGTAGACTCCAGTGACGGGCTTCATCACCCAATCACCCTGGCCAGCCTTTCGGCTGGCTTTTTTTATTTGAAGTTCCAGTCGGGAATTTATGTGTTAACACCGGTCAAACGACTTTCTTGCACCAGCGACAAAAGCACTACTACTTTAGCACTAAGCGCTTAATAACTTGGTACTTTTCTAAAGTACTACAAGGTAAAACCGGGAACTTTTCCCGGTGTTACAGGGAACAATTCCATAGGAGGAATGCCCGCAAATTTTCATACTTAGCCTCATGTTAACCAGCCATTAACACGATGCGTACATCCAATGCAGCCACATACAATAACAGCAGATGTTGGAACGCACAGGGCACACAATTGGACACACACCATGAAAAAAGCCGCTTACTTATATTTGGCATCCTGTATAGCCGCAAGCTTTCAGATCAGTGCTCAGGAACAAGACATTGAACAGGTCACCGTTTACGGTCAATCGCCCCTTAGTTTTGTGAGTGGATTAACGGAATACTCACCCGCCAGTCAGCATTTGGATGCCGATGCATTAGACGTTGAAAATGGCAACTCGTTGGCCAGAATTCTGGACAATCAACTGGTCAGTGTGTCGATCAACGATGTGCAAAACAACCCGTTTCAGGCCGATCTCCAATACCGTGGATTTACCGCCTCTCCCTTGCTGGGTCTGCCTCAGGGATTGTCGGTTTACTTAAACGGTACGCGTTTCAACGAACCTTTTGGTGATACCGTAAACTGGGATCTCCTTCCACCTTCAGCATTGGATTCTGTCACCCTGGTATCGGGTGCTAACCCGGTATTTGGTCAGAATACCCTGGGTGGGGCGCTCATTTTAAATACCAAAGACGGTTTTTCTTTCCCACACAATAAAGTCACCGTCATGGGCGGCGATTTTAGCCAGCGCGGCATCAACCTGGAATCAGGTGGCAACAATGGCGAGTGGGGCTATTACATTAATATCAACAAATACGAAGAAGACGGCTGGCGCGACTATTCGCCCAGCGATATTCAGCAAGGACTGGCAAACATTACCCACAAAGGTAAAGACAGCGCCACCCGCATCACGCTGGCTGTGAATGAAAACGATTTGATTGGTAACGGTGCCATTCCGATAGACTTGATCCCCCATGAAGGCCGGGCAACCATTTATACACTGCCCGACCAAACCTTTACCAACCTGCGTTTCCTGAACCTGAACCACGAATGGAATCTGGACGACGACTTGGTATTGCGTCTGAACACCTACTATCGTGAAAACGAAATCGAAACCTACAACGGTGACGATAGTGACTACGAAGAATGCGATGTGGGCTATGGCGAAACCTTATGTGAAGAGGACGAAGAAGCTGAACTGTTTGAAGACGACGATGCAGAGGCTGCCACGCTCACAACGTCAGATGTTGACGATGACGACGAAGCATTCGAAGAAGATGACGCCGTTCAGTTTGTAGGTTTTGACCCGTTAGCGCCATTAGAAAATATCAGTGACGTTGACCCGGATACCCTGGATGGAACCGCTAATACCAGCTTTACTGATCAGAAAAGCTTTGGCTTCAGCGCCGAACTGGCGGGTAAAGCTGCCACAGGTTCAATGACACATCATTGGGTAGTTGGTCTGGGCATCGATACCGCTGATATTTCATTTCGCAGTGATACCGAGTTCGCTGTTCTTGATAACGACACCGCAGAGAGCAGCCGTGGCGTTACCGGAATTGGCGTATTTGACGAAGGTTCTCGCGTGCGTCTGACTACCGATGTTCGCCACACCTATGCGTTTGTTAGCGATGTCATAGATCTTAACGACAACTGGCAAGTGGCTCTGGCTGCACGCTACAACAAGTCCACTATTGATATGGTAGACGGCGTTGAAGTAGGCGAAGGCTCGCTAAACGGAAACCACGCATTTAACCGGTTTAATCCATCTGCAACGGCGCACTACCGTACCGATGCCTATCACGCGTATGCGTCGTACAGCCAATCGTCACGTACACCGACGCCGGCAGAACTAAGCTGCGCCGACGAAGACGATCCCTGTAAACTGCCCAATGGTTTTGTGGCCGATCCGCCGCTGGAGCAGGTACGCACTGATACCCTTGAACTGGGTGCCAATATTACGCTGGAGAACGGCTTGATCCACGCCGCGGTGTATCGAAGTGAAAGCAAAGACGACATTATTTTCCAACAGGCCGGTGACCGCGCATCGGTGGGCTACTTTGTAAACGTAGACAAAACGCGCCGTCAGGGTGCTGAATTCAACGTGTTGCAGCAATGGGACGATCTGGAAGTGTCCGCCAACGTAAGTTATTTGCAGGCAACCTTTGAATCTGCCTTTGTATCGTTCAGCCCGCAAAATCCCATGGGACCGGGCCGCCAGGTAACGCCGGGCGACACTATTCCGGGTCAGCCTGAGTGGCTTGCAGGTGTGGAAGTGACTTATCCAATTTTAGAGAACCTGTATATAAGCGCGGATGTAGACTACGCGTCGGGCCAGTATTTCCGGGGCGACGAAGCCAACGAAAACCGCAAACTGGATGGTTATACGCTGGTTAACCTGAGTGCTACTTACGCTCACCCAAGCGGCATTACCGTTGGCCTGCGTCTGGAAAACGTGTTTGATACCGAGTTTGAAACCTTTGGTACCTATGGCGAAGCCGACGAAGTGTTGGAAGGTATTTATGACGACATCGAATCGACAGAGTTTATTGGCCCAGGCCAACCCAGAACCTTAAGACTGTTTGCGTCTTATCAGTTCTAATTCTCTTCAGCAGAAATGTAATAATCATAAAAAAGGAGGCCATCAAAGCCTCCATTTTGTTATATCACGACGGATCACACTGAGAACTAAAGCGCAGCAATCGTGTCGCGCTGAGCTGATAACTTAGCCAGTTGTGACTCTGCATCGGCCAGCTTGGCGCGCTCTTTCTCAATAACCGCTTCAGGTGCATTGCTCACGAATTTCTCGTTAGACAACTTGCCTTTGGTGCGGGCGGCGTCTTTTTCGATTTTCTCCATGGCTTTGCTGATACGCGCTAACTCGGCGTCTTTGTCGATTAAGCCCGCCATTGGGATCAGGATTTCCATTTCCCCAACCAGCGCGGCAGCACTTGCGGGCGCTTCTTCACCTTGCGCGAGCATAGTCACACCCTCAAGGCGAGCCAGACGGTCGATAAAGGTACGTGAAATACCCAGGCGACGCTCGTCTTCTTCACTGGCGTTACGCAGCAATACCGACAGCGGCTTACTAGGCGCAATATCCATTTCACCGCGGATATTACGAATGCCTACAATAAAGCGCTTCACCCACTCAATGTCAGCTAATACCTGCTCGTCTTGCTTGCTGGTATCTACGGTTGGGAATGGCTGAACCATGATGCTGTCGCCGTCTTTAACTTCCAGTGCACTTAATGGAGCAACGCGTTCCCAAATGGTTTCGGTAATAAACGGCATTAATGGATGCAGCAAGCGCAACAGGCTTTCCAGTACGTTAATTAACGTATGGCGTGTACCGCGCTTTTCTGCGTCAGAGGCTTCATCGTTATTCAGTACCGGTTTGGTTAATTCCAGGTACCAGTCACAGAACTGGTTCCAGGTAAACTCGTACACTGTTTGCGCAGCGATGTCGAAACGGTACTCGCTGATGGCTTTTTCAAATTCCGCCAGCGTTTGTTGGAACTGTGCCCAAATCCAGCGATCTGCCAGACTCAGCACCAATTCACCGCCATCGCGACCGGTATCTTCAGTTTCGGTGTTCATTAAAACGAAACGTGACGCGTTCCAGATCTTGTTACAAAAGTTACGGTAGCCTTCTACCCGGCCCATATCGAAATTGATATCGCGGCTGGTAGACGCCATTGCAGCAAAGGTAAACCGCAACGCGTCGGTACCATAAGCGTGAATGCCGTCCGGGAACTGTTTGCGCGTGCGCTTTTCAATTTTGGCTGCCAACTGCGGCTGCATCATACCCGAGGTACGTTTAGCAACCAGTGACTCCAGATCAATACCGTCGATCAGATCGATTGGGTCCAGTACGTTACCTTTCGACTTCGACATCTTGTCGCCGCTTTCATCGCGGATCAGACCGGTAATATAGATATCTTTAAACGGGATCTTGCCGGTAAAACGCTTGGTCATCATGATCATTCTGGCAACCCAGAAGAAGATGATGTCAAAGCCGGTTACCAATACCGAAGACGGTACAAAGGTTTCCAGCTCAGGTGTTTTATCCGGCCAGCCCATGGTGGCAAATGGCCACAGTGCCGACGAGAACCAGGTATCGAGTACGTCTTCGTCCTGACGCAGCACGACGCTGTCGTCCAGACCATTTTTGCTGCGTACTTCGGCTTCGTCGCGACCAACATAAATGTTGCCGCTGTCGTCATACCATGCAGGAATGCGGTGACCCCACCACAGCTGACGCGAAATACACCAATCCTGGATGTTGTGCATCCACTGGTAATAAGTCTTGCTCCAGTTTTCCGGCACAAAACGAATTTCACCGCTTTCCACTGCTTCGATTGCAGGCTTCGCCAGTTCTTCAATGGCTACATACCACTGATCAGTCAGGTACGGCTCAATAACAGCACCGGTGCGGTCGCCGCGCGGTACTTTTAACTTGTGATCATCGATTTTAACCAGTACGCCATCTTGTTCCAGCTGTTCCACAATGGCTTTACGCGCGTCAAAGCGATCCAAGCCGCGGTAAGCTTCCGGTGCTTCGTCGTTCACTTTCGCATCTGGCGTGAAGATGTTGATCATAGGCAGGTTATGACGCTTGCCCATGTCGTAGTCGTTGAAGTCGTGCGCAGGGGTGATTTTCACGCAACCTGTGCCGAATTCCGGATCAACGTAATCGTCGGCAATAATTGGAATTAAACGGCCGGTAATAGGCAGCTTAATTTCTTTACCAATGTAGTCCTGATAGCGCTCGTCATCCGGATGTACCGCAACAGCGGTGTCACCCAGCATGGTTTCCGGGCGCGTAGTAGCAACCACGATGCTGCCACTGCCGTCGGCCAGTGGATAACGCATGTGCCACATGTGACCGGCTTCTTCTTCGTTCAGTACTTCCAGATCAGATACCGCTGTGTGCAATACCGGATCCCAGTTTACCAGGCGTTTGCCGCGGTAAATCAGGCCGTCTTCATGCAGTTTTACAAAGACTTCGGTTACCGCTTTAGACAGGTTTTCGTCCATGGTGAACACTTCGCGATCCCAGTCCGGCGACGTCCCTAAACGGCGCATCTGGCTGGTGATGGTGCCACCCGAGTGCTCTTTCCACTCCCAGATTTTATCGACAAAGGCTTCGCGCCCCAGGTCGTGACGGGTTTTACCCAGTGCATTCAACTGGCGTTCAACCACCATTTGCGTTGCGATACCAGCGTGGTCGGTACCTACCTGCCATAAAGTGTTGTCGCCTTTCATGCGGTGATAACGGGTAAGCACGTCCATAATGGTTTGCTGGAAGCCGTGACCCATGTGCAGGCTACCGGTTACGTTTGGCGGTGGCAGTAAAATACAATACGGTTCTTGCGCGGGATCGCCTGAGGCCTTGGCTTTAAACAGTCCGTCGTTTTCCCAGCGTTGGTAACATTGCTGTTCAATGGAATGGGGTTCGTAGGTTTTGTCCATGGAGAGTCTCAAAGAATACCTGTGTTAAGCCGGTAAAAACTGCATTTGGCAGCCGGCTTGTTGAAAATATTTATAGCGTTGTCGGGCTTGCTGCTTAGCAGCCTCTTCTACCGGCACAAAATCAACAATTTGCTGGAACTGATTGAATTGATTCACCAGTTGACCACTCACGTTGATCAGGCAGGGCCGGCGGGGTAATTGTTGTGCCTGCCAGACGATTTCCACCGGTGCACCACCGGGCGGACCTTCGCCAGCAAGATTGTGCGGCACAAAACGCGCCGCGGGTAGTTGCCATAACAGCTCATCTACCGCTTCAGCCTGGGCCTTGTCGGCGCACAGTACCACACTCTTCTGCCGGTTGGCATAGAGTTCAGCGGTTAATTCGCAGGCTTTCGCGCACAGGGCAGACACTGCCGCGCCGCCATCGGGCGACACGGTTTCTTCTGTTAGCGCGTAAAATCGAACAGCGGGCACGGGCAATTAGTCCTCTTGCGCCAAACCAGCGCGATTCATTAGGAACTGCGCAAGCATTGGCACTGGGCGACCC
The DNA here is from genome assembly GCA_017794925.1 of Aestuariibacter sp. GTDB lineage: Bacteria > Pseudomonadota > Gammaproteobacteria > Enterobacterales > Alteromonadaceae > Alteromonas. The sequence goes on from CP051238.1 coordinate 4,572,553, forward strand.
GTTGCGCCTTTGTTCTTACCGCTGTTCCAGGCGGTACCGGCAATGTCCAGGTGCGCCCAGTTGTACTTTTTAGTGAAACGCGACAAGAAACAACCCGCTGTAATAGACCCGGCCGGACGACCACCGAGGTTGGTCATGTCTGCAAACGGGCTTTCCAATTGTTCCTGGTAATCGTCCCACAAAGGTAAACGCCAGGCGCGGTCAGATGCCTGCTCAGAGGCATTCAACAGCTCGTGTGCCAACGGGTTGTGCGTGCTCATTAAGCCGGTGGCGTGTTTACCCAAAGCGATGATACAGGCACCGGTTAACGTCGCTACGTCGATTACCGTATCCGGGTCGAATCGCTCTACGTAAGTCAGCGCGTCACATAATACCAAACGGCCTTCGGCGTCGGTATTCAGCACTTCTACGGTTTGTCCTGACATGGTGGTCAGAATGTCACCCGGACGATATGACTTACCGTCAGGCATGTTTTCACAGCCAGCCAGCACGCCAATAACGTTAACCGGCAGGTTTAACGCTGCAACCGTGTGCATAACACCCAGTACCGATGCGGCACCACCCATGTCGTATTTCATTTCGTCCATGCCTTCGCCAGGCTTCAATGAAATACCACCCGAGTCAAAGGTCAGGCCTTTACCTACCAGCACCAATGGCTGCTGATCTGGCTCACCGCCTTTGTGATGGATAATACTCATGAGTGATTCATTTTCAGAGCCACGACCTACCGCCAGGTATGAGTTCATACCCAGATCTGCCATGTTTGCTTCGTTAACGCATTCAACGTCAACAGAGTCATACTCTGCGGCCAGTTGCTGGGCCTGATCCCACAAGTAGGCAGGGTTACAAATGTTAGGCGGCATGTTGGCAACGTCTTTGGTGACTTTCATACCCTTGGCAATCGCCAGGCCATGTTCTACCGCTTTTTCGCCAACGGTTAGTTCGCGACGGGTAGGTACGTTGAATACAATTTTACGCAACGGACGGCGCGGCTCGCCTTTTTTGCTTTTTAACTGCAGGAAGGTGTACAGGGTGTCCTGAGTCGTTTCTACTGCCTGACGGACTTTCCAGTAAGTATCACGACCTTTTACATGCAGTTCAGTCAGGAAACATACGGCTTCCATAGAGCCGGTTTCGTTTAGTGTCTGAATAGTTTTCGCAATGATTTGCTTGTATTGACGCTCATCGAGTTCACGCTCTTTACCACATCCAACCAATAACACGCGCTCGCTAAGCACGTTAGGAACGTGGTGCAACAACAGCATTTGGCCGGCTTTGCCTTCCAGGTCGCCGCGGCGCAGCAGGTTACTGATATAACCTTCACTGATCTCATCAAGCTGCTCAGCCACGCCTGAAAGGCGTCGTGGCTCGTACACCCCAACAACAATACAGGCACTGCGTTGTTTTTCGGGACTGCCGCTTTTTACGTTAAACTCCATGATGTCACCTCAATTTTTATCTGTCTGTTGCCCCGGCATAAAATTCACATGCCGTTTTGCCGCGCTTATGGTTTAATACCGCAGCAAAATGTCTTACTGCGTGGGTGCGTTTATGTCGATAATACAACGTTCAGGCAATCGCACCTGCCGGAGCCAAGGGTTAGTTATACTGGCAAAACATGTAAAAATGGTAAGTTTACTCAAAATTATAGCTGCTTTCACTAAAATTCCGACTTTTAGCATAGGCCATAAATGCTGATATTCCGCTATTTACTTAAGGAAACGCTGAAGTCTCAGGTTGCCATTTTTCTTATTCTAATGGCAATTTTTATTACCTTGCGATTTGTTAAAGTGCTGGGGGACGCCTCTGAGGGTGATATTCCTGCCAGTCTGGTAATTGGATTCCTGTCGCTGTACGCCCCTATCCTCGCTTCTCTGGTGATCCCCATTAGTGCCTTTTTGGGCATTATGATGGCTTATGGTCGCTTATACGTAGACAGCGAAATGACCGTGATGCGCGCCTGTGGCATCAGCGAATGGTACGTCACCCGGGTAATGTTATTCCTGTCGGTGCTGATCATGATATTCACCGGATTCGTGACACTCTATCTTGCCCCTACGGCAGCCCAAAGCGAATACAACTTGCGCGAGCAAGCCAAGGCAGAGGCTGGATTCAGTGCCATAATCCCTGGACGATTCCAGGAAACGGGCAACCAGGAAGCCGTAATATTCGTGCATGATGTAGGAAGTGACGACTCACTTCAAAAAGTATTCCTGGCACGACAACAGGCCAACGATGAAACCCAGGTACGCGTAGTTTATGCTCAACGAGGCACCATCAGCAAAGAAGCAGACGGCACTCGCCAGCTTATTCTGAACAATGGAAACCAATATGAAGGTGAGCACCGTCGACGGGATTTCCGCGTGGTGAACTTCGACGAATACCAGGTGCAAATTGACGACCCGGAACAACAGGTTTCGCGCAAAAAAGTATCGGTACTGTCGACTGCGGAATTACTTCAGGATGACTCTATTGAAGCCATCGCCGAACTCCAATGGCGTATTGCCATACCATTGTCGATTCCGTTTTTAGTGCTGATTGCCGTTCCGTTAAGTGCGGTTGATCCGCGTCAGGGACGGTTTGGGAAAATGTTCCCCGCTATTCTGTTATACCTTGGTTACTTTATGCTGCTACTGGCAAGCCGACGGGTACTGGAAGATGGCAAAATGCCCGTTCAACTTGGATTATGGTGGGTACACGGCATTATGCTAATGATTGGCGTAACCCTACTCTCAAGAGACCGTAAGTTTGGAACCGAATTACGCGCAAAATTGTGGAGGAAAACCTAGTGTTTAAAATCCTCGATTTATACATTGCCCGCACGTTGCTCGGTACTGTCACTGTCACCCTGTCAGTTTTAATTGGCTTAAGCGCGCTGATCAAATTTGTAGAGCAACTTCGCAAAGTAGGCGAAGGTAACTATGACATGCTGGCTGCCGTGGTTTACGTACTACTGAGCCTTCCCAGAGACCTCGAGCAATTTTTCCCGATGGCAGTATTGCTAGGCGGCCTGATAGGCATGGGCCTGTTAGCCAGCAACAGCGAACTGGTTATCATGCAGGCAGCCGGACTCAGCCGCTGGAACATTATTACCTCAGCCATGAAATCCGCGGTGGTTATGATCATTGTGGTCATGGCCGTGGGTGAATGGGTAACACCAGTCAGTGAGTCCCGGGCCAAAGAACTCCGTGCAGAGGCAATTACCGGCGGCTCCTTGTTCTCCTCCGAGAAGCTCGTATGGGCAAAAGATGGCGATGCCTTTGTGAGTATCGGGCAGGTTATCAGCCGTGATTCATTGCAGGATATCAGCATTTATCGCTTCAACGATGCGTTACAACTAGCCAGCACCACCTACGCCAGCGGCGGCTTTTACAAGCAAAATGGCTGGACGCTGACTAACGTTACCCACACTAACTTCACCGAAGAGAAAATTAATACTGAAGCGCTGCCAACCTGGCGCTGGAGCTCTACCCTCACCCCCGACAAACTGGGGATCGTATCGGTTAAGCCAGAAGCATTATCCATTCGCGGACTGGACGATTACATTACTTATCGCATTAATAATGAGCAGGATACCAGCCGTTACGAACTGGCATTGTGGCGCAAGCTACTCCAGCCAATAACCGTCTGTGTGATGTTGTTAATGGCGCTGTCGTTTATCTTCGGGCCGCTTCGAAGCGTTACCATGGGCGCGCGAATCATAATGGGTGTATTAACCGGGTTCGGCTTTTTTATCACAAACGAAGTATTTGGCCCGCTTAGCCTGGTTTACAATATTCCGCCTGTACTAGGTGCTATTTTGCCAAGCTTGTTATTTGCCGGTATCGCGACCCTATTACTGTCGCGCTAGAAGACAGCAAGGATGTTTAACTATGAAATGGATGATACTTTTAGCCGCGATTTTTAGCGTTAATGCCAGCGCCAGTACTCTGGATGAAATAAATCACCTTTTGGCCTTTGTGAAAGACACGAATTGCACCTATGAGCGCAATGGGAAGAGCCATACAGGTGTCGAAGCTGTAGAGCATATTCGTAAAAAATACGATTACTTTTCGGATGACATTGAAACAGCAGAAGACTTTATTAAGTTTGCCGCCACTAAAAGTAAGATGTCAGGCAAATACTACCTGGTTCACTGCCCTTCACAACCCTCGGTGAAAAGTAAAGACTGGCTGTTAACAGAGCTGGCCAACTATCGTAATTTAGCAAAGTAGCACAGCGCTGGTTACCCGGACGTTACCAGCTTTTGTGATCATTCTGATTCTTGGTTAGCTTAACCACTTCTGTTTTGGCAACACGGTCCTGCAAGGCAAGCTTGTTTTTTACGTCAAACAGCACCAGCAATGTTCCCACTCCCCCCAGAGAAGTGATTAGCCGAAGAAGCAAACGTGACCAGGTCATTGGCGCTTCAGAGGTACTAAAAATACGTAAACGCCATGCGCGCATACCCAGTGTTTGGCCGCCGCGCTTCCAAAACCAAAGAAAGAACCCCGCAATCCAAACGCCTACCCATACCTGAATAATCGTGGTAAACAGCACGGAATTCTGAATAAATTCATTCGGTTCAGCGTAACCATTCATATCGAACAAACCATTTTTCAGAGACACCACCATAAACACAATCATCACCATCGCGGCGCACATACCTACTGCAGTTGCGACCAGGGTGTCGTAGATCATGGCTGCCAGACGGCAAAAAAAACCGGCTCGCTCGAATTCCATTTGAACCTTAGTTTCAGCCGACTTATTTGATTCAGATGATTTAGGCGTTTTTGCCTTTTTTGACTTTGCCATAGAAGAAAATGATACCTCTGTTACCTGCCGCACAGTTTGCCATAGAAGCGACTAAACACCCAATAAAACCCTAGTGCCGCTCGCACCAACCGCAATTTAGACGAATTATTAAACAGTTAGAGGCTCAGATAAAAAAAACGCTTGTCAGTGCGGCCAACATAGTTATAATTCGCAACCTAACTACTCCAGCAGTAGTTAAGCACATCTATCAGTGCCAGAGTGGCGAAATTGGTAGACGCAGCGGATTCAAAATCCGCCGGTGGTGACACTGTGCCGGTTCAAGTCCGGCCTCTGGTACCAAACACTTCTAGGTGTGCATCAATAAACCGACGCGAGTCGGTTTAGTGGCTCTACCCCATAAATTGGGAATCAGCAGTCGTCTCGTTCTATTGGATTTCCCTGAGTAACCACGTGAATCGGCCTATTGTGTCACTACCACTTAAACAAACTTCTTAACCTTATTCTTGGGGCACTTTCAATCTGTTTCTCAGGAGAAAAAAGACGCTCAGTATTTAAAGTTTATAAACGTCTTTCTATTCAAATTTTTAAATAGATAACAGCCAGGAAACAAACCTTTTTGTTTCGACTGAATTTTTTAAATTTATATATTGCTTTGATTTACCATCTTCAAAGGCAACATTAAATTTATTCACAGATATATGGGTAACAGGCGGCAGAACATTAATACCTGATAAGTTAATAGTATTTTTCATAATTATTCTTATTTTAATTAGTGCGTACAATTTAGGAGGGAGTGAAAGCAGAATTTACTTGGACAGTTTTGGTAAGTTGGAAAGGGCTAGATTTAACTAGCCCTTAAAATCTTGCAAGGATTATAAAGCAACAACGTTTGAAGCTTGTGGACCTTTTTGGCCTTGTTCAATAGTAAATTGAACTTGTTGCCCTTCCACTAGAGATTTAAAGCCTTCTGACGCGATAGAGCGGAAGTGTACAAATACATCTTTTCCACCTTCAGTCGGCGTTAAAAAACCAAAACCTTTGTCATCATTGAACCACTTTACTGTACCATTTACGGATTTAGACATTTTAAAATTCTCTTGTTAATTAAATAATTGGCGAGTTTATCCGCCAGTAAGGCGCTAAAAAATAGTAAAACATTAACCAATAGAGCAAATGTAAATACTAAATCGACTTTGAATAACAAAAGAAGAAAGAGAAAAGCAAAAGCAGTAACAGATAAGGTGTTAATTTTCTAAAGCCAGGCAAGAGTACGCTATTTCACAACTTTTGTATATAGTTAATTTTTCGCCAGAACATTTATTTTTACTTGCAGCGTAATTATTATCTTACACAGCACAATTTATTTTATAAAAGCAGTTTAGCTCCTTAATATGATGTTTACGCTGTGAAATTTCCTCAACGTTAACCGTAATGTTTCAGCAAAAAATATTTAAAAGAGGTACCCTGATACTTCTATAGACATACATGTTGCATTATATGAAGCGATTCAGAGTGGTACACCAAACAACTTACGAATACTCTGATGACGTGCAATTAGGCGCCCATACACTTCGTCTCAGGCCTCGGGAAGGACACGACCAGCATCTTGAGTCGTCAACACTCACTATTAGTCCGAATGCTGAATTAAAGTGGCACCGGGATGTAGAGAGCAATTCAGTCGCAATTGCCAGATTTTCGGAAGCCTCACATCGGCTGCATATTGAGAGCGACTCAATTGTCCAAAAATTTGATGTACTCCCTCAGGATTTTCTTATTGAAGATTATGCTGTTAATTATCCGTTTTGCTACCCTTCCGAAGATGCTATCACCCTAGCGCCTTACCTACGAAACAACACTGATGAAGACAACATCCTCATCAAAAATTGGTTGAATAATGCGTGGGCAACTCGACAACCCAATCAAACCTTTAAATTGCTTCTATCCATGAACCAATACATTTATCAAACGCTCCAATATATAAAAAGAGATGAAGAGGGAGTTCAAAGTTCATCTGCAACACTCAGCAAAAATGCTGGCTCCTGCCGGGATTACGCGAATTTATTTATTGATGCTGCACGCTATTTAGGATTTGCCGCTAGATTTGTAAGTGGCTATGTACATACCGAGGATGATCATCATCTCTCAGGTACGACTCATGCTTGGGCAGAAGTGTTTATTCCTGGAGCCGGATGGAAAGGCTTTGACCCAACTCATGGGTGCCTGGTAGGTGCAAACCACATTGCCGTAGCCGTAAGCAGACTTCCTGAACTAGTCCCTGCCGTGTCCGGAGCATTCTGGGGCTTGCCAGGTTCAAGTTTGAAAGTGGACGTATGGGTAACGGAAATAGGCTAATCTGTATATAATTAAATAACGGCGTGCAAAGAATTTGCAAAGTGTCTTTTAAACATATTAACCAACTGATACTAAATAACTATTTGATACACTAACTTTTCAAAATCCGCCAGTGGTGACACTGTGCCGTCCGAGTGTCGGTCCAATCAAGCCCGGCCTCTGGTACCAAACACTTCTTAGGTGTGCATCAATAAACCGACGCGAGTCGGTTTTTTTGTGTGTAAAAATCATTCAACCTTTTTAAAGCTTGCACATTTCAGGCATTATGAATGCCAACATACACGTCCTTTTATCAACTCTTTACTCATTGGAGCACACTTTTTTAGTTGGACTGGGGTGCTTTGGCTTGATACCACAAAATGGAGATATATACCCTATTCTTTATAGCAGAGAGTACACTCAAGGTAGTTAACACAAGGATGTTTGTGAATGCCAAGAAACAAAACCACCTTTATTGACCTGCTGGTAGAATTACCTTGGTGGGTGTCGGTACAGGTATCCGTCACAGTCTATGTGATGTTGGCACATGTGTTGCCATCCATTCAAACCGATAATCAAGTCACCGCAGTGGTGTTTAAAGCTTTTGAAACTCCAGCCCCTTATATTGCTGGAGTGATATTGCTTGCCGCCCCCTTTGCATTTTTGAATGCTCGCCGTAAGGCTAAGCAACTGGATACCCAGCGTAATATCCAAACCGTGCGTGATTTGCACTGGCGTAACTTTGAAGAATTGGTGGCCGAAGCCTATCGCAGGCAGGGTTACCGGGTAAATGAGGGCGGTTATGGTGCCGACGGTGGCATTGATTTAGAGCTTCGAAAAGATGACCAGCTTACCTTGGTGCAATGCAAACAGTGGAAAACACAAAAGGTCGGCGTAAATGTGGTGCGGGAAATGTTTGGTGTGCTGACTGCACATCAGGCTAACCACTTTATCATCATCAGTTCCGGTACCTTTACCCAACAGGCTATCGACTTTGCGGCAGGCAAACCTATTGAATTGATTGATGGTCCTAAACTATTGGCACTGGTAAATGATGTGCAGGTTTCACCTCAGGTAACTATTGAAAAAACAAAGGCATGCCCAAAATGTTCTGGTGAGTTAGTAGAAAGAACGGCCAAACGCGGCCCTAATGCCGGCAAAAGGTTTTTGGGGTGTTCGAACTTTCCGAAATGCCACTATACTGAATAAGTAGGGATAGAGATGAAAGACCAGAAGTTCATAAGAAAGTGGCCGTACTGATTGATGCAGATAGTGTGCAGCCCTTGTCATTTCACTTTGTACCCTTCATATTTATATTATCTATTTTTCGTTCTTCAATGGTCACACTGGTTAGGACACTGTTATGAAAAGGACTTTCAAATGAATATATTTGATGTACTTAATAGAGGAAACTCAAGCTTGGGAGAGGTATCGTTTACGGCTTGGCTTTCATTCTTTTTAGACCCCCAGGAAACTCACGGCCTTTCTGATACTTTTCTTGAGCAATTTCTAAGTTCGCTAAGCAAGATGGTAATAAAAAACGAACGGTTAAAAGCCCTATTAGAACCGGGGATTGAGAAAGCTGTTATGTGCATTCCAGAGCTTCAACTTTCCGATAGTGAAGATAATAGGCAAATTGCAGATATCGTCCTAAAGCTAGGAATAATTGAAAAAACGGATAAAGGCAGTCAACACATAACAGTAAAAAAAGACTCAATGGTCAATATTATCATTGAGATTAAAACCAAAAAGCATTCGATAAAAAAGGGACAGCTTAATGGGTATAAGTCACTCATTGAATCAGAGAGCTCGCAGCAAGATTACAATATAATCTGTTTTTTAACCCCTGATGATCAGATAGCTGGTCCTTTTAGCGAAGAGTATGACTCGTTAGTAACTACGGATAATATCGATAAAGCTTGGATTAAATGGAAGAACTGCTTTTCAGTTGACGAAAAAAACACCGAAGATAATGATGTTTTAGCTATGATTCGTAACATATTAATGAACGAATCACGTGGAAAAATTCAACCAATCAACACTTACGCATTGCACACTTTAAAAGCTCTTGCCAATCACATCGAATCGCACTTTGAAGTTAATAATAAAACGAAGCTAAGGCAATTACCTGCTGAACATGAATTATTAGTGGAAGCACTAGGCTTACCCGATAAATTGAGCAAGCTTCAGAAACAAATCCAACAATTTTTAAACCAAAAATACCCACATCTCGAAGCACGAACACAAATTAGTGACGAATATAAGGACCGTAGGTACAAGCGATTATATATAGAATGTGAAGAATCCAAAAATTATATTCAAATTGACTGCGCTATTAGTATCAGAGAAAAACCAACTGTAAGTATCGGCATTAGCTGTGTATCAAACATTAAGAGCAGTGAAGCTCAAGAGCTTGTATTACGCTCTCTGGAAGAGAAACACTCTGAATTAAGTTTTAAGACAAGCGGAAGAAGTTACTCAAGAATTGATGAGCACGGTAGTGCTGTTTCTATTGAGAATGTAGATGAAATACATAGCCGTATATCTGACTATCTTAAAGTCATATCTGATCAAACTTTATTCTTGAATTTCAATTTTTCAGGTGAACCTAAATAAAACCAGAAATTCTGGCATAGAGTACATATTTACCTGAATAATATTGAATTAAATTTTAGGAATCCGAGCTAGTGGATGTTCACTACCTAACAAAATCCCGCTTCAATCTGGCAACGGAATGCCCGACTAAACTCTTCTATACCAACAAAAAAGAGTACATCAATAAGTCTCTCGATGACCCATTTATGGAAGCACTTGCCGAAGGAGGTTATCAGGTCGGGGAGCTAGCAAAGTGCGCTTATCCTGGTGGTGTCGAAGTTGGTTCATTGGATTACGAGCAGGCTTTAGCCAAAACCAGCGAATTACTCGGCCTAGATTCCGTAGTCATATTTGAAGCGGCGGTTAAATTTGAGAACTTGTTTATCCGCGTCGACATCCTCGTTAAGCAAGGTAACCACTTTGAATTGATTGAAGTAAAAGCCAAGTCTTACAGCGCAATGAAAGACAAAGACTTTTTAAATACTTCTGGCAAAGTTGATAGCAAATGGAAGCCTTATATTTTTGATGCTGCGTTTCAGCGTTATGTTGTTAAGCGTGCATTCCCGCAATCGACTGTTGATACCTACTTAATGCTGGTCGATAAATCCGCCTCCTGCCTTACCGACGGTTTAAACCAGAAATTCAAGATTGTTCGGGATGTACGTTCTCGCAAAGGCATTCAGGTTTCCAATACCCTTACTGACGACGATTTAGCAACGCCTTTATTAACGCGGGTTAATGTTAACAACGCTATTCAAGTCGCCTTAGAAAATGACTTACAGCAAGGCTTTCCGGCCCATAATTTTGAACAGAATATTTCGGCGCTAGCTGATTACTATGAACGTGATGAAAAAATAGCTCCTGTTATTGGCAAGAAATGTAAAAACTGTGAGTTTTATCTGCATCATAAAGAAGTCACACCAAATAAACGCAGCGGGTTTCACGAGTGCTGGAAAGAGCAGCTCCATTGGAACGATGCCGATTTTGATGAGCCAACGGTTTTGGATATCTGGAGTTTCCGAAAAGCGGATTCATTAATCAATGATGGGGTAATAAAAGTTGCCGATTTAACTTCAGAAATGGTCGGTTTGGTTGAATCTCCAGAACCAGCGTTAAATACGACTGAAAGGCAGTGGCTACAGATAGAGAAAATTCAGAACAACGATACCTCGATTTATATTGACGAAGACTCGCTTAACACTGAAATGGCGTCCTGGACTTATCCACTCCATTTCATTGACTTTGAAACTAGTGCAGTAGCTATTCCTTTCTTTGCAGGCATGGCCCCCTACCAAGGCATTGCATTTCAGTTTTCCCATCACAAAGTTTATGAGGGCGGCCGCGTTGAGCATGCTGGAGAGTTTCTCTCTACCACGCCGGGGGAATTTCCTAACTTTGAATTTGTGCGGGCGCTCAAAGCACAGTTAGAAACAGACAACGGTACGATTTTTCGCTATTCCAATCATGAAAATAGTTACCTCAATATGCTTCATGATCAGCTGGAAAGCAGCAGTGAACCAGATGCTGCCGAGCTTCAGGCATTTATCGAAAGTATCACACACTCATCGTCTAGTTCAGCCAAAAACTGGAGCGGTGAACGGGATATGGTCGACTTATGGGTGTTGGTCAAAAAGTACTTCTACGATCCGGCCATGAAAGGCTCTAATTCAATTAAAGCGGTATTACCTGCAATCTTAAACAGCTCGCAGTACCTTAAGCAAAAGTACAGCTCACCGATTTACGGTAGTAGCAAAATTCCCAGCCATAATTTTAGTCAGCATGCCTGGGTACAATTCACAGAGGACGGTAACGTTATCGATCCCTATAAAAGCTTACCGAAACTCTTTTCTGACGTCCCCAATTATGTGGAAGAACTGATATCTGACGCCGATGAACTCAACAATGGCGGGCTCGCTCAAACTGCTTATGCAAAAATGCAGTTTACGCAAATGAGCGACTACGAACGTGACGAGCTGCGCAATGGGCTATTGAAGTATTGCGAGCTTGATACGCTTGCTATGGTAATGATTTATGAAGGCTGGCGCGAAATGATTCGTTAGAGATAATCACGCAATACGAGCTCTTTACCACCAAGTCTCACCGTGACCTTCTCACCCAACCCGGGCAATAACTCAAACTCAACTGAGACACCGTCGCTGCGCACTTCAAAAGGAAATTGCTCTAGCCAGGCAAAATACCTTTCGATTTCTTCATGGGATAAGGAAAGTGATTTCTGAAGCGAAACAATAGAATTAAGCTTATCCATATCCAGCGCATCCAAATCAGCGACTTCACTATCGTCACCGTTATTAACCTCAATCACTGCATGGTCGGGATAATAGTCCGTATCATTTACTACCGATAATAACAGTTTTGCTACCGCCTTATCATGCTGTTCATTTCTGGCACAGGCCATATGCTCAGTCGCCAATTTAGTGAGATACGCAGTAAGCTCAGAACAATCATCACGCTCATAACTTAACCTGAAGACCTCAGCCACATAAGAATCATACTCGTACTTCGGCCAGTTAGAATTGGACAGGTTCAGTGGATCCCATTTATAAAATAAGATATCGCTGATCCTGGTTTGTAATTCTTCAGGTATGTTTGCCACATTTGTTTGATTCACATTCAATTCCTTTTAGTTAATTTGACCTAACAAAATTCCTGGCCATTAATTCAGATTCACCAGACCAGCGATACGCCACCAAATCACCGCTCTTAGCTACGCTGTAGTCTGTACAGGCGACTTTATCGGTTTGCGGGATGCATTCCCCCTGCATCCAATAGTGACCAAAAAACACTGGTTTATCGGAGTCGTAGGTATAAACGCCTTCTACCAGCATATCAGGCAATGTTTCCAAACTAGCAGTCGGAACGCTAAGTGCCAAATTCCGATAAGTGGGGATATCTTCTGCCCACCACTTTACCCGAATAGAAGTGCGTTTTTTCTTACCTGAATCTAAGAAAGAAAAGCCATCAGGTAACTTTACTTCTGGTGATTTCACAACATCCTCTATGAGGCGAAAATGCGCATGTTCGGGCCGGGAGGCAGTCACAAACACATCATCCGGAATGGTATTATCCTCATTCAAGATTTCTTTTAGCTGAACAATGGCGGGCTGATGCCAGCAAGCATGGACGACTCTGATATGCTCTAAGTCCAGATACACCGGCAATGTTTTAAACCATTCGATAGCATCTGTGTGTTGCTGACTATCAAAAGGGAACTCATTCAGAAAAGCTCTATGCTGTTTGAAGTTACTATCACTATGCTTGCGCAGATATTGCTCCGGATTAGCCGGGTCAGAAGTAGCATAACAAATAGCATTAAACTCATGATTCCCCATAATGGCAAGCGCACTTCCTGCATCAACCATCGCTTTCACAATAGCGATGACTTCAGCTTGTTCTGGGCCCCGGTCGATGTAATCGCCAACAAAAATAGCGATGCGTGACGCATGCTGATAACAACCATTTCTTTCAACATAACCCAGCTTAACCAACAGTTGCCTGAGTTTTGATGCGTATCCATGAATGTCACCAATGATGTCGTAATAATCCATTATTAGCACCTTAAGGAATTTTTACTTTCCTATAGCTTACTAGATTAAAGATTAATCAGAAATTGATGGAAGGCGTGATGTTTGAGAAATTTGTATCTGTGGACATAGAGCACAACCAGTAACTATTGCAAAGCACCAAAAATTAAGCGCAATCTACTGAATTAAAATAACTATTTTAAACACTAACTTTTCAATATCCGCCGGTAGCAATACTGTGCCGTCCGAATGTCGGTCTAATCAAGCCCGGCCGCTGGTACCAAACACTTCTATATGTGCATCAATAAACCGACGTAAGTCGTTTTTTTGTGTCTGCAAGCGTTTTGCATTTTCGAACAATTCAAAAACGGAATTTTCGCTAAACCTTTAAAAAGCGCGGCCCCAACACATACAGAACGAATTAATTGAATTTATTTTTAGTCCGATTGACAGATCCTGTTGTTTACTGCGACTCAGTTATTAAATACTGGGGTTGTTTAATATTATTCAGTAATCCTGATGATTGAATGACGCTAACAACCTGAAATAAAGCAGTATCTAAGCATTAGTGAGTACAGTGAATAGAGAATTTGAATCAATCATCCAAAACAACCATGGCCGAATTCGGTATATCGCGAATCGATATGCCAAAGGTCATGACGTTGACGATGTTTATCAAGAAATTCTATTGCAACTGTGGCGTAGCTTTAACAGCTTTTCTGGCAAATCATCGAGAGCAACCTGGGTGTATCAAGTCGCACTTAATACCGCAGTGAGTTTTGTGCGTTCATCAGTGAAGCATTCTAAGTTAGCTAAAGCATTTGAAGCCGTAGATCATCACCCAAATCAGTCACAGCAAGAAAAGTGTCATGCAGAGATACTGCAGAAGTTTATGGCAAATCTTAGTGACGTTGATAGTAGCATCTTAATGATGTATCTGGATGGCTTCAACGCAAAAGCAATGGCAGAAGTTATCGATATCAGCCCAAACGCTATTAATAGTCGCGTTAAGCGAATCAAGCACGAATTCGAAAAGCAGTACATCGGAGAATAAACATGCAGTTGGACGATCTTAAAAATACGTGGCGACAAGAAACACAAGGTCTTGATAGCACTCCTCAGTTCAGGCAAGCAATGTCGTCATTAGAAAAAGAAATCGACACCTTTTCTCGTCATTTGAAGTGGCGCGACTGGCGCGAATATATTGCTGCTTTTGTATGCATTCCGGTGTTTGCTTACGCGGCCTTGTTTAAAGCTGACAATTGGGTCGTGACGTCAGGTTATTGGTTGCTGTTACTTTCATGCATTGCCATTCCGCTAACCTTGTACAAAGCGAAGCCTAAAGATGTAGATAAACGTATGGGTCTGCGCAGTTTTTTAGAGCATGAAAAGGTCAAAGTAAAAAGGCAAATAAATTTATTGAGCAACGTTTTGTATTGGTACTTAGCGCCGCTTTACATCGGCATCATGCTTGTGACTGTAGGTAAACGCATTTATCTGGCTGGCTTTGCCGCTGTCGATTTCAACCTTTGGAGTTATGTGGCTCTGGTTACGTTGATATGTATCGGAATTTATTACATGAATCTGAAGACAGTAAACACCAAATACACACCTATGCTAAAACGCATCGAGCAACAACTTAGCGATATTAACGCATAAAAAACTTTAATTTTTATAACACGAGAGGTATTTATTGTGAGCGCAGGAACCCTTGGCGTAGTGGCCGTAATCATTATAGTAATACTAGTAGCTGTTTTGTCTAAGAAAAAACCACGCTAATGCTGGCAACTGGTGCCATTCTTTGCAAAATGTATTAGCAGCTAAACCGACTTTTGAGTCGGTTTAGCCGTGGTTAATTTTCTAATCAAATGCGGCTACTTCTTATATTTACAAATAGTGGTTAGCCACATTGCTCTTATCGTCAGTATTAGTCTTACCATTATTGTGAAGTATGACGAACTTTACTGTTTCTTCTCCATGGCTCTACGGGTAAAGAGAAATACCTCCACCAAACGTACTTCCAAGGGATTACAACGGCAATTAAACAAATACCAATCAGCGAACCTTTGACACTTACCACATCAGGAATCTGCTCACCTGCTAACCATGGTGGTAATGCCACAACAACCAGCCAGGTTGCTTTCCAAACGATTTCATAAAGCATAATAGGTAGGAATGCTAGCGGGCGAAAAAGGCCACCGACTGCAAAAAATGCCAGCGCGAATAACATAGAGTGGCCTAGTCCTCTCCACGGAGCCCATTCTGATGCACCTTCCAAAATATACATTAGCTGATTCTTGCCCAACACAAATACAAATCCAGCAAAAAATACTCTAAGGCCCCAGGTTTTCCAAAGCGGTACATGGGGGACATTCCTTTGTGTTAATTCGTTCTCATCAGCGCTATCAACACTTGCGTTAAATACGTCTTTATTAGCATCGAACATTCTTTTCATAACAATACCTCGTTTCCAAATTTAGCTGCGATATTGCCACTCACCAATGCGTAAAGCGTATCGAATTTGAAATTCGATACACGAAATAAGCAACAAAAAAGTAAATAATCAAAAAAGAACGCAATTAATGTAAAATTGAAGAGGAAATTTGGGAGACTAAAACTTGGAATTGTTAAATCTTGCGCAATTATTCGTTGTTTTGCTAAGCCTAACTTTAACAGTTATCCATTTTCGCCTTCGTGAAAAGCACCTTTTTCACTTTGTTTTTGCAATCTTTTGTGCTTCAACAGCGATGTACAATGCCCAGAAGTTAACCAGTAACTTCTGGGCTCCTTACGATCATTTAATCGGCATATTAGGCGTTTTCACTGCAAGTGGATATTGGCTATTTGCGCGTGCTTTTTTTCGAAAAAGTAGCCCAATCAATCGCCATCATCTTATTTTTGTTGGCTTACTGTCAGCATGCCTGATATTCAGGCACCTTGTACTCTTTTCAGAGAAAGTGTGGCTGGCTAATTCATCATGGCTTAGCACATTAGCCAATATTTTAGGGGAAATCGTCGCAATACTCTATCCAGGTATGCTCATTCTTATTTTTTGGGAAGGCTACAGAGTGCTTCACAGTGCCACGTCAATACAACGAAAAATAGCCTCTATATACTTATCTTCGTTTGTCTTTTGCGTTGTCAGTGTCATGATAGTAGGGTCAACTCTGCCGGCAGATTTTTTAGCTGGTGCAGGCCGTGACTGGCTTTCCGCTTTCGCGTTTACAGTGATTCTAACCAGCACACATGGATTGATTTATTTTCGCCAACAAGTTAACCCAAAAGAGAAAGTCGCCGATTCAGCCGTTCAGGAAGAAAACTTACTCGCGAGTAAAATCCAATTATTAATAGTTACAGAAAAACGCTTTTTGGAGCCCAAATTACGCGTTGGCGATATTGCTCGCGAGTTGGACGTTCCCGAGTACCTGGTCCGCACTATCATGCTGAACCATTTCAACGCCAAGAATTTTAATCACTACATAAACCAGTTTCGAGTTGAATACGCTAAAGACCTGTTAAGTGCATCTGATAAACGTGACTGGTCCGTGATGGTGGTTGGCATTGAAAGTGGTTTTGGTTCTGTTGCCCCTTTTACAAGGGCATTTAAGGAATTTACGGGTTTAACGCCTGGACAGTACCGTAAGCAGCAGTTAGACAGTTAGAAACAAGGCTAAGATACTTCAAACTATTTTGTTTACGTAACAATAATGAAGCTATTTAAAGCAGCAGCCCATAAAACCAGCGTGGCTCTACACATAAACGTCACTCTCTAAATTCGTTCAAAGCCACTATCGACAAAGGCTCAAAAACAGTATGAAATAAGTCGTAAGCACTTGCCATTGTTTGCTCTAATTCAATCGCATTGAGTTGGGACGGCGCCGGCAATCAATAATAAACTTGCCGCCATCGCCTCTTTTGCATCACAGTGAGTATCTGGTACAACTCCCTCTCCTTGCCAATTATCCTGCGTTTTCGGGTTTACGATCTGCGCATAAGCCATTCCAATACTTAAGTGCTCACTCAGCGGTTTGGTTATTGTCATAAAGCCCAAGCCAATAGTCGGTTTACCCACAATAATTGCACGGTCAGCTTGTTGCAGGGTGTAGGCCACAAATTCCCAGCCGCCTGCCACAAAAGGGGAAGTAACAATATAAACAGCAACATCCTGTCTTACCGGATGTTCAATTCTTTTTGAGAGTAACTCAACGCGCTGTTCATGCGCCAGGGAGACGTCGGACAACAGCTCTCCCGAGGGTAGAAAGTAGCTTAAAACATGTTGGGAAAACGCCATTGAGCTCATCCCGGCACTTCTTAAATCAAAAATCAATGCACTACTGCCAGACAAACCGGCCATTGCGGTATCGAACTCAGCTTGCCAAAGATCATCGATTAAATCACCGTCAACAGCAAAATAGCCCGTGTTATTATCAAGTATTCTTGTTTGGATAGCGCCCGGAAAGGTACCTTCATCTGTATTGCTCGGCTGCGACAAACCAGAGCGGAACTGTAATTCAAAGTTAGCGTCCTTAGTGACGTCAAATAACAAGGATTCCAGTTTTATCTTTAAGCGCCGATAGGAAAAGTGACCGTTAAATTCACCGCGGTTAAGGGCTTGTGTTAATACTTCAACGGCCTTTTCTCCCTGACGTTCATGGATGTAGTCCTGCTTAATTACGCTAATTAACTGGGTGACCGCTGTCGTTATCTCCTTCTGTGCTAATGGTTCTTCACGTACATCTGCAACCACGTTTTTACCCACAAAACTCATCATCAGGAGTGTAAAAACCAATACTGATAATATTTTCACGTATTTTCTCCGTGTAATTAAGCTCTCCATCATTTGCTCCTAACAAGACACATAACGTTCGTTGATAATTTCATGATCTTGCTTTTACGCAATAACCATTTTAGATAACTCTATTGTGAAGCCAATCAAGGCCAGAACGAGCCCTACCCCGCCAATGACATTTCCTCTACCAAGCACGATGCCGAGTCTGACAAACACTTTACTGATAAAAATCACTGCACCAAGGAACACGGTAAATAAGGTAAACGCCACATTAGCAATAATACTCATTGGCGGATCCATGATTGATATGATGGCAACGGAGATTACCCATATGGCGATGTAAGCGACGATGGCCACCCAGTTCCAGTATTGCTTTGTTGCTGGCTTGCCAACCAGCCGAAACTGGATACTTTCCAGGAAGGTTTTTAGACGTTCCGCTAGCGGCGGCAAATAGAGCTCAATGGTAATCAACAATAAACCGATGACCTGTATCGTAAAGCCTACCCAATTTATTACACTGTTAGCCAACACTTACCAACCTCCCTGTATGCCACCTAAATCAACGCTGTTTATTTAATAATGCCGCACTACTTCTTGTATAACATGAGCCAGACCAATATTACTGACAAGTTGCCGATTTAATTAACCATACACTCAGGCTTTTTCCATATTATCAAACTGGTCTAACAGGTGCGTTAACCTGCTGCCTGAGACTTCCCGATACAGCCATCCAATAAGCTTATTGCTTCTGTTTTCAGGTTTAAGCTGGTTAATAAGCAGCGCAGCCAACATACCAAATCCAACAGAAATAACGGCAAATATTACCTTTGTTTCTACAGGCATTAATGAAAATAAATCGATGCCAAAAACCAGGTCGTACCCCAAAAATACATAAGCCATATAAAAGGGTACAGATATCAGCAATAGTTTAAAAATGGTCATATTGTGCGCTCGTACAGCAATAAGACCTGACAGCGTTTCTCTAACCGGCTGAGAGAAATCTATTTTGCTTAGTAGCACAATTTGGCCGATGCTTCCGGCTAACCCCACGATTGCAAAGACATTGAGTACTACAGCTGACACAACAGGTGCCGTCAAGCTCCAATACGACACCACGTAATGCCAAAGACCGGCAACAATGACAAGAAACAGTAAGCCCTCAATCGCCCTTGCCCAAATAAGCTTATTCAACTCACTCTTTTGGCTATCAGACTGTATCTTCTGTAGCAGAGTTTTGTTAAGACTCATACACTCGTCCAGCTTATCACTGTGTGCATGCCACATTGATTGCATTTGATCTAAATTCATACTTGATTACCCCTTCGGTTTACGCCGTTTTCTGCTTTAACTTCTGTTTTATGCGACTGATTTTGGTAGAGACATTTGAAATGGTGACATTTAAATTGGCCGCAATTTCAGCCTGACTTTCACCTTCTAAATACATCAGCAATACCGCTTTATCTATGTCGTTCAATTCGTTAATGAACGCGTATAACGCACTCAAACTTTGTTCATTTTCGCTCTCTTGAACCATGTCGTAAGTGAGCAGCCTGTCTTCCATTTCTGCGTGTTTGTAGGCGGCCGACTTGTCTTTTCTGTAAAACGAAATGGCGACATTCAGCGCCACCCGATACATCCATGTCGTGACTTTAAACGCGTCATTGTAGGTTTCTAAAGAACGCCAGATTTGAGCCAGGATCTCCTGAACTAAATCTTCCCGATCAAACTCATTGCTGCAGTAAGAGCGCGCGACTTTAAACACAATACCTTTGTGTTTTTCTAATATGTCTAAGTAAAGCGCCTGCCGTTTAACGCTCATTTCATTTTTCTCAATGGTTTAAATCTCCCCGTATCCAAAATTACATGCCCGATTCCGTTTATAGAGGCTTGGCAACTCAATACTCATCACTTCGCCTACTTCCTCAAAGAACAAGGTATTTAATGAATGATTCGCTGCCGGTGAAAAAATCTCACAATTTTTTTATTTAAATTCAAAAAGCGATCGAAAGTGTTATGAATCTACCATTTAAAGAGCTCCCTGCCAGTGAAGGAGCAATACATCGTTTCCAATACAGGACTGTCATCAGGGCTAGTACTTTCTAGCTCGCACATATAGTTAATTACTCTAAGGGTCTCTTACTGACAACGTCATCACAACCCTACAATTAATGATTCAAGATGCGTTTGATGGCGAGATCCATTTAAAGAAGCTTAATTAGCAAATAGAATTCAATGTTTTTATAAGTCTTTGAAGACTAGGGGCATACTGAAGCAGAAGAGAAATCTTTGGCAACCGCCATCATTGAGTTCACATCGCTGATTCGATACGCTTGAAACAATTCTAAAAAACAATGGCAACGCTATGTTGAAATCTCTGTTATCCGGCGCATTTGCGCTGGCGACCTTTACTCTCAATGCCAATACACTTTCTCCTATTGGTGAATCCCTGAATATGGAGAACTATCGACAGGATGTGAAAACCCTGGCCAGTGATGAATTTGAAGGTCGCGCACCGCTTTCTGAGGGCGAAACAAAAACCATTGCTTATTTAATTAAACAAATGAAAGGAATGGGGCTGGAACCGGCTTTTGGTCATAGCTACACCCAAAAAGTGACGCTGGCAAAAATCACCGCCGATCAAAATATGTCACTGAAAATGGGTGATTTAACGCTGACGAACGGCACAGAGTTTGTTGCCCGAACAGAACAAATTACCGACCAAATTCTGCTGGATGACGACGTTGTATTTGCCGGTTATGGCATTGTTGCACCCGAGTACAATTGGAATGATTACGAGGGGCTGGATGTAAAAGGTAAAACAGTTATCGTGTTGGTAAACGACCCCGGTTTTGCTTCACAGGATAAGGAATTCTTTACCGGTAATGCCATGACTTACTACGGCCGCTGGACTTATAAATATGAAGAAGCTGCGCGACAAGGTGCTAAAGCTGTATTTATTGTTCACGAAACCATGGCGGCGGGCTATGGCTGGGGTGTCGTCCAGGCGGGTGGCACCACTACGAAATTTACGTTAATGGATAGCAATAACAATATGTCGCGGGTTGGCGTCATGGGCTGGATGCATTTACGTGCCGCAGAAAAGGTATTTAAAGCCGCAGGCATGGATTACCGGGAAATGAAAGCCGCTGCCGGCAAACGTGGTTTTAAACCTGTTGATATGCAATTAGACGCGCAATTAACCCTCAAAAACGCAATTGAAAAAGCCGAGTCGCTCAATGTTGCGGGCATTATCCCCGGATCTGAAACACCCGACGAATGGGTGGCCTTTCATGCACACTGGGATGGGTTAGGCAAAGGCTTGGAAAATGGCAAAGAAGTCATTCTCAACGGTGCCATAGACAATGCAACCGGCGTAGCCGGTGTGCTTGAACTTGGCAGAGTGATGAAGGCCATGAGTAACAAAAAGCCTTTCAAGCGCACACTCATGTTTGGTGCATTTACCGCGGAAGAGACCGGGCTAATCGGGGCAGAGCACTTTGCACGTAACTTGCCTATTCCAAAAGACAACCTGATTGCCTTTTTAAATACCGACGGTATGAATGTAAACAATAGTGTTGACTATGTGCTCCGGTATGGCGGCGGCGTGTCTGAGCTGGATGATTACGTTGAGAAAACAGCGTCCAAACAGGGTCGACATATTAAACCTGATCCACGCCCTCAAAACGGCTTATTTTTCCGCTCTGATCATTTTGCATTAGCCAAGCAAGGGGTACCGGCGGTGTTATTCATGAGCCTGGGGGATACCGATGCCTCATTTATCGCTAAGCGATACCACAAAAGCGGTGACGATTATTTTGAAAGCTGGACGCTGGACGGGGTTAAACAAGACCTCGACCTGATTGGTCAAATCATGGCGGAGCTCGCCAATAACGGAGACTATCCGAAATATTATGACGGCGTGAGTTTCGGCAACTAGTCGGTTAAGCGGCGTCTTTTCATTAAAAAAGACGCCGTAAATATTAACTACCTTGTGGATTATCCGTCAACCAGGCCTGAATGACCTCGTCAGCAGCTCTGAAAGCTTCAAGGCCTGAGGGCATGCCACAGTAAACAGTAGAGTGCAGCAATACTTCCTGAATCTCCTGCACCGTACACCCGTTTCGAAGTGCTCCGCGTACATGCCCTTTAAGCTCATTAGAGGCTTTGAGTGCTGCCAGGGTAGCAATCGTTACCAAACTGCGGGTTCGTTTATTAATACCATCTCTCACCCAGACTTCTCCCCACGCATTGGACGTGGCTAATTCCTGCATTGGCTGAGTGAAATCACTGGCAGAATTTAAAGCCCTGTCAACAAATTCATCTCCCATTACTTCCCGTCTTACTGCAAGACCTTGTTGATATTTGGGGTTATCTGTTGTCATGAATATTCCTCTGAAGTTCGCGCATGTCGATTGTTGCAGAGCACTATAGATAGCGTGTTTTGAAAGTCTTTTGAATATCACAAGGTTGAAATTCCCCCAATACCGGCCATTCAGAGCAAAAATTCCAAGGCAATATCAGGAGAGCATGAGAAGAACCACACATCTTTAGCCGTTCTGACGAAGCAAAGGCCGTTTGAGGTCTAACTACTGCTCAGATAGTAACCGAAACGCCGTAAAAACGCGTAAAAAAGCTGCCGCCACCTCCGTAAATAAGCTAAGGTTACAGTAACTATATTCTGTAGCTCAGTACCTATTTATAAAGCGCTTGTACTAAACGTTCAGACATAGTTTGCTTTTTTAAACTACTTAGTGGTCAACACCGTGTCTGTATGAACGATAAGCTTAAAACTGCCTACCTCGAAGATGAAATTCATCTGCTTTCAAATCTTATTGAGAGTGCCTCAGATGGTATCCACATTCTGAATAAAGATGGGGATGTCATTTATTGCAGTAAAGTCTTTGCCGAGCTTCTTGGATACGACTATACCGAAGCATTAACGCTGAACGTAAGAGATTGGGACCGAAAATTTCCTGTCGATCAACTAACTAATATTATTCAGGATATCATTGTCACTCCCCGACTTTTCCATACCCGGCATATGCGAAAAAATGGTGAGATTTTCGATGTAGAGGTAAATGCCAGGGGCATCGAGCTCGATGGTGAGCACTACCTCTATGCATCGTCCAGAGATGTAACCGACTTCAAGCGTGAAGCTCTGGAAAACAAAAAGAATAACGCCAAATTACAGTCTATTTTCCTTACCATGCCCGATGCCGTATTCGTTATTAATGCCCAAGGCATTATTGAGAGTGTGAACGAAAAAGGCCTGGTGATGTTTGATTATGAAGAGTCAGAATTAATTGGGAAAAATATCTCCATATTAATGCCCTCTGAACACAGCCAGCATCACGACGGCTATCTCGAAAGATATATCACTACGGGCATAGCACATATACTGGGAAAACCAAGGGAACTGGAAGCCGTCAAAAAAACCGGTGAAGTATTCCCAATAGAACTGAGCGTTGGTGAAGCTGCTACCGAATCAGGGCGATTCTTTACGGGTATTATTCGCGACATAACCTGGCAGAAAGCACAGCAAGAAGCCTTGATCGAGTCTGAAAAACTGGCTAAATCTGCGGCTGAAGCAAAGTCCCTTTTTCTGGCGAATATGAGCCATGAAATCAGAACGCCCATGAATGGCATTATTGGTACGCTATCGTTATTCAAGGACGATAATTTGTCGACCAAACAAAAAGAAATGCTAACCACCGTGCGTTCCTGCGGCGAAAGCTTGCTCACAATCATCAATGACATTCTGGACTTTTCTAAAATTGAATCAGGTAAGCTGCAAATTGAGGAGATCAACTTTGATTTGCGCGAAGCAGTAGAAGAAGTCTTGCTACTGATTTCGAATATTGCCTCCAAGCGAGGAATATGTATCCACAGTCATTTTAGCGATACCGTGCCTCAATATGTCGTCGGAGACGCGGTAAGAGTCAGGCAAATACTGATGAACATACTCAGTAATGCCATAAAATTCTCTGCCGATAGCAACGATGTCTGGCTGGATATCATATTGCTCAGTGAGCAAGATGGCATATTTAACTTGAAGTTTAGCGTTAAAGACCAGGGTATTGGTATGACGCAGGAAGAACAGGCGCGACTGTTTGTTGCATTTTCTCAAGCAGAGGAAGGCATCACACGCAAATACGGTGGTACCGGGCTGGGCTTATCCATATGCGCTAAATTACTGGATCTTATGGGGGGTAGCATTTCGGTTGAAAGTGAGAAACACACAGGCTCCACCTTCTCTTTCGAGCTTTCTTTCAGCGAAGGGGCATTGCCTAAGGAGACAAAAGCAGAAGATGATTACGATAGTTTATCGGAGCAATATCCACACCAGGTGTTACTGGTTGAAGATAACATGATCAACCAAATTATTGCCCAAACCATGTTAGAAACGTTAGGTTATGACGTCACCATTGCCAACAACGGGCAAGAGGCCGTGGACTTATTTAACTATCATCAACATTCCCTCATATTTATGGATATGCAAATGCCTGTTATGGACGGCATAACCGCAACAGTGGAAATACTGAAACTCGACGCCAGCGTACCAATCATTGCTATGACCGCGAATGCGCTGAATGAAGACCGAGAGAAATGTTTTAGTGCAGGCATGAAGTCTTTTATTACTAAGCCTATTCAGCTTAATGACGTTGCCAAGGCAATTATACAGGTAAGCGCTTCATCGCCTGGCAACGCTGAGTGATGCGTTTTACACGTCTAACAGCATGGCTCAGAATACCATCTTACAATCAGTACTAGCGGGTAACGGTTACCAACTCGACTTCGTTTCACTTTTATAAGCCCGCCAGACAAATCCAAACCCGAAACTGTACGTCACATCTTTCTCATACAGTGGGCTATCCTCATTTGCCGATCCCTGGTTTATTTGTACGGATGCCCCCAAAAAACCACGCAAATTCTGAATGATAGGGAATGCCAGACCTGCAGAGATTTCCGCTCCCAAATACCCCCCTTTCGCATTGTAGGCGGGCCTGACTGCGGTGACATATTCTGGCGTCACCTCGTAAAAGTAATCATGTAACTTCTCGGTGCCCCAGGTCATACGAGCTGCAAGACTGAACCCGGTATCCCGCAAAAAAACACCGCGCTGCTGATACCTTATCGTTGGCTCAAATACATAGCCCCTGCTATCGATTCTGCCAAAATCGGTTGAATAGACCGCTCTGGCCTGCATTCGGGCATTGAGTCTTGCCTTTCCACCGCCGTCAAATTCAAAGTCTTTTATTTTATAGATAAGTTGCGGGCCTACTTCGAACATATAGTCGAGTTCAGGCATCCCTTCACGAACGCTTCCCTCTTCGCTTTCTGCTGAAAACGCGCCGCTCACACTTATGTCCACCTCAAAATCACTTTTCTCGACGAATACCGCCCTGGCTCCGCCCTGCCCACCGACCCGGAATATATCGCCACGGTATATGGCATAAGGGAGTGCCAGCGCGACAAAGTTTTTCTCGCCGGATGCAGGGTAATTGGGCACCTCCACCATGCCGCCGCCAACCCCCACTTCCCAAAGCGGCTGTTTTTCGTTGAGTCCTTCAAAGCCGGTTAAGTTTCGGTTTGGAGAGTCATTCACATCTGCATCTCCGGCGCCGCCCCAAGTGCTGGTGGAGATGAATACTAGTGCAGTGAAGCACATGATTAACTTGAACTTTTCCAATACTTAATCCTCAAGGAGTGCGGTCTGTATTTAGTGTAGCGATAGCGTAAATGAATTCATAGTTTACAACACTGCCTCTCAGTTCTCTGCTGACGAAAAACGTTAGAGTTTTGAGTTACCGACCTTTTACGTCTGCTACCCGATTTTAGGCTTTCCGAAACTTAACACTTTATGAAAGGAAATTAATGCTTGCAATATTAGATTACACATGTAATCTAAATCAAGACTACAACTGTAATCCAAAAATGAGTAAGCAAAGTGAGTAATCAACGACCCGATATTTCCAATGCCGAATTTGACGTACTTGATGTCATTTGGGACGACTACCCGGTCACTTCCAATGATGTCATTGCGCGCCTTAACCAACGCAAAGAGTGGCATGAGAAAACAGTAAAGACCTTGTTAGGCCGGTTGGTTAAAAAAGAAGTGCTTGGCTTTGAAAAGCAGCAACGTCAGTACTTATACAGCCCGCTTATTGCGCGCGAAGAATACACTAAAAAAGAAACAGACAACTTTGTGAGCCGCCTGTTTAAAGGCAAGATCGCGCCAATGGTTGCCGGCTTTGCAAACCAAAACTCACTGTCTAAACAAGATGTGGATGAACTGAAAGCGCTTATTCAACAATGGGAAAAAGACAATGATTGATTGGCTTATTCAACAACAAGTCGCTCTCTCTGTCTCCCTGGCTTTAGTGTTACTTACAGAGAAGTATCTAACCGAAAAATTAGGTGCGAAACTCGCCTATCTGCTTTGGCTTTTCGTTCCCCTCATTCTGGTTGCTAACAACCTGCCGAACACTATGTTGCCTGTTGTTTCAGAAAGCTTCACACGCTATATCGTTAAGGTTAACCCGGTAAGCAATGTCCCTTCGTTTGACCCGTTGTTTACTGTATGGGGAGCCGGGGTAGCGATTATCTTTACCTTTGTGGCGTTTCACTATGTCAGGCTATTGGTCTCAATTGCCCCAACATCATCTTTTCAAATTGCCAATAAAAAAGCATTTGCTTCCAGTGTTGCAACCACCCCCATGTTATTTGGCTTTGCTACTCCACGCATTCTGTTACCTATTGGTTTCGAGCGTCAATTTACTGCACTACAACAATCCATGATTTTAGAGCATGAATATGTACATTATCAGCATCGTGATCATCTGTGGAATTTACTTGCTTTGACTCTGGCGTTGATATTCTGGTTCAACCCCCTGGTATGGATTGCCTTGCGTTCTTTCCGCATAAATCAGGAACTGGCCTGCGATGCGACAGTACTCAGACACAAAACCAAAACCGAAAAGGTTTTATATGCCACGGCGCTTGTGCAATGCGCTGAGCATTCACTTCGCAACATCACGCTGTACCCTACCTTCGGAGATAAATCGACAATGATAAAACGTATTAATTTAATCAAACAGCCCGTGGAAAAAAGCAAAATCCTGGGCGTTGCGGCATTACTCATTGGTGGCATTCTTACCGCCAACACAGCATTGGCCAATTTAGTGCCACCACCACCACCAAAGCCCCAGGTCAACCTCGCTATCCCCGTGATGCGGGTAGATCCGATATACCCTATCGAAGCGGCAAAACAAGGGGTCGAAGGGTCAGTAGTATTACAATTTGATATCACCGAAAGTGGTAACACTGACAACATTAATATTGTCGAATCTTTTCCTAAAGACACCTTTGATAAAAGTGCGATAAAAGCACTCAGCCAGTGGCAATACAAACCTCGTATTCAGGGTGGCGTGGCACAGCGTCAAACGGCACTGCTTGTTCAGCTTGACTATCGGCTGGATGAAGATTCATTAAAATCGAGCACTGACATTGAAAAAATTAAGGTGTCGGCGAAATAAGCAGATATAAAGCCAGTCATACGACTGGCTTTTTTTCTGGTCTGTCTCTGTTTGCAATTACAGGATTGTGTCTCTCTTCCTACTGGAAAGTGATTTAAGAAGATTACTGAAAAGTAAACTACACTAACCAGTACATAATTGTTTGCGAGTATAGGTTAGTACGTTGCAAAGGTGGCGTTTATACACAGCGATAGTTGTCTTATTGGCTTTTTCGTACCCTCACGGTCCGGCATCTGCTGGCGACTCCAACCCTGACACCAACTTAATAGTTCACTATCCAGTTAACAAATACGCGCCCTTGCATCAGCATCAGGGCGAGTACTTTTTTGATGTTCTGAAGCTGGCATTAGATAAATCTGGCGTACCCTACCAATTCGACTTTTTTGTCTTTCCCATGGTCAAGCAGAGCCGCACCATTCAGTTTTTAAAGCAAAAGGAACTGGATATTTTCTGGCTGACAACAACACAAGAACGTGAAGAAGAGCTCAGACCCATTCGTATTCCGTTGTTCAGAGGTTTACTGGGTTTACGGATACCGTTTGTAAACGCAGCAACCCCTAACGTGCTGGCTAACGTAAAAGAAGTTAGCGCCCTAAAGGAAAAGTATGCCGGTCAGGGATTTGGATGGCCGGATTCAGATGTACTGGCACACCACAAATTTCGATTAGTTACCGTTAATCAAACCGAACAACTGTTCACCATGTTGCTAAAAAAACGCATTGATTATTATCCGCGATCTGTAATGGAAATTTGGGGTGAAGTGGAAGCGACTGAACAGTTGTCACTGGCAGTCGATCAACACATCGCGCTTTACTACCCGATGGCAGTCTATTTTTTTGTTAATAAAGACAACGATGCACTCTACGAAGCCGTATCAAAAGGTTTGGAAACGGCGATCGCGGACGGATCATTCAAACAGGTTTTCAATCAGCATTTTGCCAGTGCGCTCGCTCGCGCAGAATTCCACAAGCGTACCCTTTTTCAAATAACCAACCCATTCCTGCCGCCACAAACACCGATATCAGAAAGCCGGTATTGGATAACGCCAGAGGAACTCCTTAGTCATTCTCAGGATGAATAAGTTAACGTCAATACTTGACCGCAACATCGGCACACAGGCTAAGGTCACCTTGCCTGTTGTCATGTCAGTATTTTTATCACTTGCCAAAAAAGCGTCTCAAAGAAAAACCTAAGCAACTGATTTTATATACAAATAAATATTGGCACCTATTTTGATAGCCAACATCCAGATAGGTATTGTCATATATGTTGTTCTTAGGAGTTGGAAATGAAATCGGTATTTATTACGTTAGTTTGTGGATTGCTGTTAGTGATGCCTTGTGCAAAGGCTGCGATTATCACGTTAGATGCGGAGACCACGCATGATAATGGTCAGCGCGGGATCATGTTTGATATTACTGTAGGCGCTAATGAAATTAAGCTGACAGAAATTTCGACGTTTTTCTATCAGGGTACAACCTCTACATACGAGTTCTATTACATTGAAGGTGGTATGACAGGGTTTGAAAATGACGCAGGTGCATGGACCTATCACGACAATTACTCAGGATTAAGTGGCCTTACTACCCAAGTAAGCTGGGATATTGCTGATTTATTCTTAAATCCAAATACTACGTACGGCTTGTATATTACAAATACAAGTGGCGGTGGTATTAATTACCTAAACGCTTCAGGTATCTCTGTCATCGGTGCAGACAGCAATTTGACAATTTACAGCGGCTTAGGTCGGGCTTATGCCTTTTCCACTCAATTCGCTTACCGCTCTTTCGCTGGGTCATTAACTTATGACACAGACACCGGCAGATCGTCTCAGAATACTGACCCGGTTCCGGCACCTGCTGGCCTGGCTTTTATCGCTCTTGGGTTACTTGCGCTTCGCCGCAACCGATAGTCACTTGATTAATAAATACGCTACAGCCATCTGGCTGCAGCGTATTGGTAGCATAGCTTCTCACTGCTTAAAATCGATAGCGTAAACTCAGTTTGGCCGTAGTACCACTGTACAAATTATTCACGACCCGTTTTTGCTCGCTCAGGTAAGAGCGATCCGGGTAATTCAGTATGTTGTTCACGCTGAATTTTGTGCTCCACTGCGGCGTGATCTGCCAGCCGACGGATTGATTCCACATCAATACTTTTTCCCGGATGGTATCTTGCTGAGCATCGGCTCCCACATCATCCAATGCTTCGCTTTGCCAGGCTAGCGAAGAGGCGTACTGCCATGCCTCATGCTTCACTAACAGATTCAGCATCAGGCGATGCTTGGCCCGCTCCGGCATTGCTATACTGCGGTCAAGCAGGTTCGCTTCCGTGTCAGAAAACGTGTAAGACGCTTTTATATCAATTAACTCAAGTCCGGTGTTGCGGAATTGCTTGGCCCAGTAGGTTTGAATACCCTGAATGTATCCATCTTTGCCGTTCTCGACCCGGGTTACGTCGTACACAATACCGTCAAGGGTTTCGGTTACCCTCGAGTCGTAAAAGAAGTTCGCGATATCGTTGTAATATATCCCGGTATACAACTTACCTAACGCATCATCCTGAAATTCCACACCCGCAAACAGATTATGTATTGTAGTGGCTTGTAAGTCCGGAGATCCTTCTGAAATAGTTCGGGTCGGCGGATTAATGCGACGATAACGAACCGTATCAAAATACTGGGGGCGCATGAGCTGTTCAAAATAGTTAAATTTGAATCGCACGGCAGATGTTAACTGGTACCGAAGTTCCAGTGATGGCAACAAGTGATGGTATTGATTTCCCCCCTCAACAAACGCAGCATCAAAACTATCAAACGTTTCTTCGATCACCTGACCGGCTATCGTGACAGTGGTAATGGTATCACCCAGTTCAGTTATGCCTGCCTCAACCGGGCCACTGACCGCACCGCGTGTCTGTGTTTTGGTTTTCTCATACCGTAAACCCACTCGCCAGAACCAATCCTCGCGTTGTTGGTAGGCGTCAATATATGCCGAACTAACCGTTTCTTCACTGGTGTAGATGTCCTGAATGGATTCAAGGAACGACTGCGCCGGATTAAAGTAGAATTGATCAGGGTTTGAAACCAGGTAGGGTTCGCCAAGCAACAAATCCATGCCTGCCGGAATCGTAGTGCGATTGTCCATAATGGATACCGCCTGATTATTGCCAATTACTTCGGTCAGATTAAATGTGTCGTCCATGGCCGTATACACTGAGCGATAATTTTCGTTATTACGCTCTTTATTTCGCCAGGTGACACCACTGCCAACCCACACCGGATGACCCGCAAAGGTAAACTGCCGGGTCCAGTCGACAACTAACGCATAATCCGTATCGGTTGTCGTGGTAAGTGTTGGTCTGTAGTTAGCAAACCATGACTGACTTGTGTCAAAGACATCAACCTCACTGGCCGCAGTCACAGGTAAATAAGGGCTATCGATGGTGTAATTCGCCGCGATCCCCTGATCGACAAAGTTCCAGGGCAACCACAAGCGCTCATTAACCCAGCGGCTATAGTACACACCAGCTTCAAATGCGCTGACATCGGTTTCGTAGTTAAACCCCAGGCGATGACGATTAATATCCCGTGACGTTTCCATACGGTGGAAATAACGGCGGATCCGGGCATCTTCTACACTTACCTGATTTAGTGTCGAACCATCGTTGTCCAGTGTTGCCTCAATAATATCCCCCGCCCCAATCTGATACTCCATGCGGTTGCGCGTGGCAATATCATCAAAATTTGTCGACATTCCCTCGTAACTTACATACGCCCTATCAGACAAGACATAATCAGCGCGCCACTGCGTATTAAAACTGGTCGTATCAAAATAATCCTGGCTATATCGGGGAAAACCCAGCAACAACGCTTGTTGTTCAGACACAGCGGGCTCATCAATAGCCAGCCAACGCGCCTCGTAAAATTCCACCATGCGTTCAAGACTGTTGTATTGTGCACGGAACTGCAGCCGCAAAGCATCGTAACTTTTCGCAAGTTTAATACTGCCACCTGGCGTATAGGCTTTGGCAACATCCTGGTACGAGAAATTGGCTTCTATTTCAGCGGACTGTGCATCAGCTTTACCTTGGGGAAGCCGAAACAATCCACGAAAATCCACGCCTTCGGCATCAGAGACCGCCCCCAAAAATGTACCGGGCGTATCATTACCCTGATACTCAGACGCAATGGGGTTGCGTTTCAACAGAATACGGTCACGCTCCCTGGCACTTTGATTGGTCGCATCATCAGCAGGTTTTGCAGCAGGGGTTGGCGAAGATTGGGCGTTAACTGCACCGGGCAGGGTAATAAGAATCGCAGCGAATAACGCAGAAAAAGGTTTTACACTTCGGGATGTACCGACTGCCTTAAGACCCATTCGGTCTTTTCGGATATCACTAAACATCAAATTCCCTTCAAAGAAGAATAATAAAAATAGCGGTAGTTTTCAGGCAATAGGTACTTAACGAGTGGCCGGCGATTGATTTTTTATTAGTAACGTCCGGATGTATGGTTCTGCTCCTCAAAAAAGCAGGTAACGCATGGATCATGGTGGTATTTTAAGTGTTATACATTACCGTCCATTGCACTCATCAGCGGCGTAAAGGTAGCTATTTATTCCACTGAACACGAGCGGAATAAGACCAGCACACCGTCAGTAGCGTTTAATGGAGCCCTATATTGTGTAATTTATACGATTGGATAAGTACCCAGACATATGTTCCTTCAGTGGCAAAGCAAGATCGACTTACAATTACGTTTAAATTTACTCTATTTATATACTTAAAAGCGTTAGACCTCAGCATTCGAGGAATGTATGTTATCCGGGCCTCAGCTTGATATTGGGTAAAGCCCATATGCATCTCCTGTGAAACATGCCACCTTTGCTCTGGATTAATGGATTCTGAGTAACCTGAATCTATTCAACGCAGCTTATGAAAGCACTTAAATATTACGAGAAAATCGCGATGATTTTTTCAACCAGCCTGTTAGACTGGGGCGATGAAAAAAGTAAAAAACACACTTCTGCTTATAACGCTGCTCACCTGCTTTTTCGCTGGTTGTTCAACGAATACTCAAAGCCTTGTCGCAGAGCAAGATAACAAGCCGAATTACGAGCAAAGTATTTCGCAAGCAGGTGAATACCTGCAGTCTCAAATTCAGGCGTCCGGACAATTTATTTACCGCGTGCACATGAATCCCAATCAAAAACTTCAGCGCAAGTACAATATTCTGCGCCATATGGGGACGTTGTACGCGTTAAAAATGCTGGATAACTACCGCCCCGGCAGTGTAGATAACGCAAAGATGAAGCAGTCTATTACCTATATGCTGGAACAGGCCTTGGCACCTGTTGAGGGTACTATGCTTGGTATGTGGTCATCAGAAGAAATCGTTGGCACCAAGGGCATGAAAAGACAAATCAAGCTAGGCGCCATTGGCCTGACGTTAGTTACGCTTTGCCAAAACTACGATCTCATTAAAGATGAATACCCTCTGGAAAGCCTGGAAAAGCTTGGTGACTTCGCGCTGTTTATGCAAAAAGAAAACGGCGGATTTTATTCTAAATATTACGAAAAAGAGGGCTTCGACAGGCGCTGGAACTCACTCTATTATCCGGGCGAAATGGCTTTTGGCTTTGTTGAGCTTTTCAATTTAACGGGCAAGCAGAAGTATATGGATGGCGCCGTTAACGCCATGCTGTATCTTTATAACGAACGTAAAGATAAACCCGCAACAAAGATTGAAGCCGACCACTGGGCATTAATTGCAACTGACAAAATATTCGCCTATTCGCCAGACCTGGACAGCGAAATAAGGGCCAAATTGTTAGCGCATGGCAAGCAAGTCGTCGAAAAAATACTGTCAGATCGTGTCATTGACCACCCGGTTAGCGAGCTGAATGGTTCGTTCAATGCAGACGGCAGGCCCACGCCAACCTCGACCAGAGTTGAGGGCCTGGTGGCGATTTACCCACATATCGATGATGCGGCTTTAAAGGCGATTACCTATCAGGCGATTGTTGATGCATCTGCATTTCTGTTGAATGCACAAATCAGTACAGGAAAATATGCAGGGGCCTGGCCACGGGCAATTATAAAATTAGAAGAAGAATCAAGACGAGCTCTGAAGCACAACCGCAGAGCCGAGGAAATTCGTATAGATTACGTTCAACACGCACTAAGTGCACTTATTGGTGCAGACCATCTGGTTAAGCCCTAATTGAATTATCAAGCATCCTCTGCAGATCAGGGCATGTGCGCCACCTAATACCTGGATTGGGATATAAAAAAGCGGACGATGTTGTCCGCTTTGTTATTTCGTGACTTAAAATGCATATTCAGGCAATGGCCCACTGAACATTCCTTTTTGGTACTGCTCAGTCGCCTCACCAGACAGCGCTTCCAAGTTCTTTTCTGCATAACGACGCAACTTTCTGTGGTTACCGTTTCTTTCTACCTCGCGCAGAAGGTCCCGATAGCGCCCCATACCACTTGCGCCAATGGCATTCGTTAGCCAGGCAAACGTATCGAGTTGATTATCCCTTGTGCTGGCATAATGGGTAAATAATATTTCAGCCGCAAGATCGCCAAGTACTTGGCTACGTATCTCTTTAGCGGTCATTTCTTTCGCAGCTTGCTTGAGATTACTTAGATCACCTGCCAGCATTTTCTCTTTTAAATGCCTGACAACGTCCGCATCAGCCTCTTTGCTATACAATCCCTCAGGCAGAGCATACATACCAGCAACAAACTGCTCCCCTGTCGAACCGGGTAAATCCTCCAGCGCAGTCTCGGCATGACGCTCCAGTTTTGCATTGCTTGTGTTTGCAATCACTTCCGCTAATACGCTGTAATACCGACCATTCTCAGACGCGCCAATGGCTCGTGCCAACCAGGCGAGAGGGTCAATGTCGGAGCGCGTTGCATAGGGGTATTTTTTTAGTAGTATTTCAGCGGCAATATCCAGCACTTCAGGATTAGCCACTTTGGCGTTATAGATTTGCTTTGAGGCAGTCTTCAGTTGAGTCATATCACCAGACAGTAACATGTCCTTCAGCCGATTTTCCTGTGCAGTTAAGTCTGCCAGCACATTAAATGAAAGTAATAAAGCCATGATGGCTGCAACTGCATACTTCATCAGAATTCCCTTTTTTACTGCTTTAACTAACAAGTTAGACTAGTACATACCGCCATTAACACTGATCACCTGACGCGAGATGTAACGCGCCTCATCCGAGACAAGGAAGCCAATCGTATTGGCAACATCTTCAACATTACCAAACGTCCCGAGCGGGATCATCTTCTTCGCTTCATCGGCAACAGCACCTTCTATCATGCCGGTTTCAATGACGCCCGGCGCCACACAGTTCACGGTAATTTTGCGTTTACCCAACTCAATAGCCAGCGCCTTGGTCGCACCGATAATGCCCGCTTTGGACGCACTGTAATTAGTCTGCCCGCGATTCCCCATTAAACCGGATACCGACGACAAGGTGACAATTCTTCCACCCTGGCGAAGGCGAATCATTGGCATGATTACCGGGTGAAGTACATTATAAAATCCGTCCAGGTTAGTGTGTACAACCCCATCCCATTCCTCACCGGTCATGGCTGGAAATGCCGTATCACGGGTAACACCTGCATTACACACAACGCCGTAGTAAGCGCCGTGTTGTTCAATGTCGGCTTCTATTGCCGCTCGTGTCCCTTCCCTGTCGGTAATATCAAATTGCAACGCAACGGCATTACCACCATCAGCAATAATATCCTCAACCACTTTGAACGCTGCATCTTTACCGCTTCGATAGTGAACGGCTACGGCAAATCCCTGAGCGGCCATTTTATAGGCTGTCGCTTTCCCAATACCGCTACTGGCTCCTGTTACGAGAATGCGTTTTTTATCAGACATAAACCTCTTTTTCCTTCTTTTCAGGCTCACCATTAAACAGGCTTATTGCCGCAATAAAATTAATCGTGTTTCCAATTAGAATAATACTACCAAATGCCTGAACGACAGGCATGGCGCTAAACGCCAACAGACCAAATGACAACAGACTGGTCACCGCTGACAGCAAAATAGCTTGCTGTGTGGTATCGGGTTTAGACGCCATCTCCTTAGCAAAGATGATGTAATCCATCCCCAACCCCAACACCAGGAACAACGCCATAATATGAAATACATTAATCGCCTGACCAGACATGAGCACCAGTGCCACGGCAATTAAACTGGCACAGGCGGGAATAAGTAACATGAGCACCGCCGATGCGTTGCGATACCAAAATGCCAGTAGCGAAGCGACAAGCAGATAAGCAACCAATAACAAGGTTGCGCCAGTCTCTCGCTGAGATTTAAGGGCTTGAGTCGCATTACTTAAGGTATTTACATAGTCAATTTCAGGTACCGCTTCCGCAGCATCGGCGATCGCTTTCAAGTCACTGTTTTTTCGGATAAGCGCAAAGCTATATATCTGACCGTCCTGCTCACTCCATAAAGGCGGCAACGCTGGTATCGCCTCGGCAAGTTCGGAGAAACCAAGTACGTTTTCCTTTGCAGCAATATAGGCATTCTTAACGGGTGTAAAGGACTCTGCCGGCATCCCCAATAATGAGGAGAATGAATCCAGCGCACTGTTATTCCCATACAGCCCGGCTTGTAATGTGTAGTTGCGAGCCTGCGCTTGGGGTGAGGCCAGCCAGTCAGTGATACCGGTTATCGATTCGCGGTTCACATCCGGGAACTGGTATAGCGCCTCAAGTGCGTCATAAACTTGTTGTGCCTTCTGACCACGGATTAACAGATACCGTCCTGGCTCGTACACCTGAGTGAGTGCAGCCACCGCTTGCTCCTGCTCCAGTAGCGCTGGCGACACATGGAAAAACCGCCTTGGATCATCATTCACATTCAACGAGCCGGTGAGTATATAAATCAGGCTCAATACAGCCAGCACTACACCGGATGACATAAGCACGCGAGGCTTTCGGGCAAACACGCGCTGACAACCGTGAATAAATGATTTCAGCATAGCTTGCCGGGCTTCTAGTGGGCGTCGAACGACAAAGGGGCCTAAAATCATCACGCTCAGCCAGGCCATCGCAAGACCGGAACAGGAGAATAAGGCGACTTTATTCAGAATTAACAGATCGGTCAGACTAAGCGCACCGTAACCCACCAATGACGTAATTACACTGAGTAACATTGCGCGGAATAACCGTCCATCGCTCGACGTCTGTGCAACCTCCGGAGCGTTTTTGTCTGCCAGAAAGTGGTAAAAATAGTGCAGCGAATAATCCACCACTATCCCAATAAGACTGGCGCCGAAGACAATGGTTAATACGTGAACTGAGCCAAATACCCATACGCTGGTAAGTACGCCAAACCCGACGCCTGCTGCGATAGAGCTAAACGCCAGTAGTAGCGGTAATAATGAACGAAAAACCAGTAGCATTAACAAAAGTACGCCAGCCATGGAGCCAATGGCGATTAGCTGTATATCTGCTTTTGCGGACTGCGCTGAATCTACAGCAAAAAAGAACATCCCCGAATGGAGAATATTCACATCATATGCCTGACTTACCGTCCGTTCCGCTGCATTTATCTGTTCAAACAGGCTATTCTGCTCAGCCATGCCTTTGGGAAAGTCATTGAATACAATTGAAAATGAGACAACGGGGTTGCTTTCATTATTCGCGAGATCAGATATATCTGTACTACCTGACTTGTCAATCAGGTAGTCCGAAAACCACCCTAAGGGATCCTCTTCAAAAGGAATAAGCCGGACACCATCACCCAACTGATACAAATTCCGCAGAGCCATCTCCGCTATTTGCGTTTCGCTTTTGTTTACCAGGTTATCCCGTTGTGCTTCCGTTAAAAAGTTGAAGCGATATGGTGTAATAACAGGCAGGAAGTCTTGCAGTACACTATCGTTGTTCACCACCATCAGGCCGGGTAACGTACTCAGTGACTGTTGCAGCGAATCAGCCGCCGTATCTGTTTCGAGCTTGTCTTCTCCGGTTACAACAATGACAAATCGCCGACTCACGTCTTTGGTCAGGTTGTCCAGCGCTTGTTGAAGTCCGGGATCGTTTACTTTCTCGGGGTTTAAATCATTCAGATTCGTGTCGACCTGAATAGCCTGAGGATTAAGAATGGCGAACACAACACCGGCAAGCACGGTAAAAACAAAACACAGGCGCAGATAAAATGACATGATTATTAATCAGAAAGCGCTATAACGTGATGGCGAGCGCAACACCTGGCACCAATCTGTTTTATCGGCGTAAAGTCCGGTACATTGATCATAGGCGCTTCGCTTCCCTTCAATATCATATTGTTGAACCTGGTCGATCACAACGTTGGTATCCTGCCCAGTAGCATCTGTTACGGTAATATTCAGGACCGCTGATGCTGTATCCTCAACGGATTTAGTAATCCGGATTGCCTGTAGTCCTTTTTGCATCATTTCATTTTCAGGCAGCAGCAATACGCTTCCAGCAGCTTCCTCTGTGATAGCAAACTCTTCGGTAAAGTACCCGGTTTCGCCCTTCAGCAATCGGACAATAATATTCGACATCACATACCGTGCTACACCACTGAGCGGCGTCAGTGTTCCGTCGTCCTGAGCCCGAAAGTTATTAGTACTGTTTACGTACAATATGGCTTCACTAAACGGACTAGCGGTATGCCAGACAAGCCCGAGATCACAGGAAAAGTAAAAGTCACCCGTCGAGTTTAGCGGTACAGGGAGTCCTTGTACTGTTTTTCGCTGTTTGAACTCACCCGAAAAATGACAGCCTGAGGGAAATATTGACGAGAGTAACGTATCTTCTGCAGAACTTGCTTGCTCAGCCTTTGCCAGCGAAGTGCCCGCAACCGCAGAAATCAGGGCCAGAATAAGCCCTTTCAGATACCGCACATTCATTCGTTACCTATCCATCCTTTGACGGCATCAATCAGAAACGCGGGCGATTCATAGTAGGTCACTTTCTCTGGCATTTTTACCGCAAACTGGGTCGTTTTCGCCTTCGTAAAAATCTCCCCTGACTCCCTGTCTTTGATTACATAGCTGATCTTCAATCGGTTTTCCCACTCCGTCAACCACGACTCCACCACGACTTTTTGCTCAAAAACCAGTGGCTGAATGTACTTCACCTGAATATCCACGATTGGGAAAAAGAAACCCTGCTCCTCCATTACACTGTAAGGGCAACCAATTTCTGCCAACAGTGCGCAGCGGGCCATTTCCATATATTTCGGATAATTGCCATGCCACACCACGCGATACGCATCGACATCAAAAAAGGGAATGTCGATATTCAGGTAATTCTTTTTCATTGGAGTCAGGCTTTTGCAGAGAGTTCAGCAAATACGTCAACAACGTCCTGAATGGTTCTCACTTGTTTAAACTGAGAAGGAGAAATGTCGACATTAATGGTCTTTTTCAGATCAACCAGCATATCAACAGCATCGATACTGTCTATATCCAGATCTTCACTAAGCCGGGCCTCAGGCACGATATCCGCAGGCTCCAATTCAAACAGATCAACCAGAATGTCCCTGACTTGCGTGAATATTTCTTGTTTTTCAGCATTCATATTAATTCCCTCAATGTGTATTCAGCTGTTCCGGCATAGCCGGCTTACTTGTTGATAGCTGCTTATTATAATAATTTTCCAAAAACGCAGTCAGGTGTCGGTACTGCTTAGGACGTGGTAATGATCTGTCTATACAGTTATCCAGTTCCAGCAATTCACCTGAACGCAATGTAAAAGCAGGGCCGCCCTCCGGGATATCATACCACTTATCGCCTTTCTTTAACGCGCGAGGAAAGCATTCAATCATCACCGGCATAATAGGCGCATCGACTGCCACTGCCATATTCGCTGCTCCGCGCTTAAACCGCAATACATTATCGTCTTTTGTGCGGGTTCCCTCGGGGAAGATGAGAATATTCTCCCCCGCTTCCAGCTTGGCAGCCGCCATCGGCAAAATCAGTTCTGAATTATTGGGAATAAAACCAGCCTGACGAACAACGGCGCCGGTAAAAAAGTTATCCCAGATAGCCCCTTTTACAAAGCAGCACATTTGCTCATTCACCGCCAGTAATAGCACGACATCAATCAATGAGGGATGGTTAGCGACGACAATATGGCCAGGCTTTGCAGAGTGCATTGAATCAACATCAAACTCATACCGGATCAGTCGAAAAAAGCGCATGATGCGAATAAAGCAAAGACACCCTTTGTGAATACACCAGCGGATCATGCGTTGCTTTTTGGGCGGTGAGATAAAGGTAACCACGCTCATCAGGCGGAAAAATATCCCCACTACCAGAGCGCCAAGGCCAAACAAGGTATAACTTACACCAGCAAACAGAATCTGCCTGATTTTAAGCAATTTAGAAGACATTAACGCTGTCCTCCCAACCTGCTTTTTATCCGTGTTATCAGGCACAAAAACATTCTATTTCTACCAACAGTTCTTTTCGACACACATCGGCCAGCGTATACACCGCCTCTACCTGCGGGTAATGTGTATCAAGCCAGTTCCTGACATAGCTAACGTCCTTTTCGTGACGAATATACACCTTAAACGTGCTGAGTTTCCGCCCCTCTGGATTCGCATTTTCAAGCAGGTGATGAATGTTAGTCATGGTGACTTCAAGCTGCTTTTCTATATCGCCTTCACCCAGTGTTTGGTGGCCGGTAATACTGGCGGTACCAGAGATAAATAAATAATCTGACGCATTCAGGCTAAGCGCGGTCGCTCTGGCAAATGACGGACTGGAAACCCCGTACTGACGGGGATATTCATAGGCGTTTACCTGACGATAGTTATTAAAATGACTAGGCTTAACCCGGCTGGCAAACACGTAAAACACGGCGCCGTCAGTGTGATGCCCCAGCGCTGACGCAGACGGAAAGGCTTCTGGAGAAATGCCCTTGGACTCAAAGGCTTTCAGTCGACCTGTGCAGAATTTTTTATACAACTCATCGTCACCCTCGCCTTCATTGATTGCGGGCAGGTAATTCCAGAATCGAAATGGATGCACAAACCCTTGATCATTGAGCACATCCAACACGGCTTCATAAGCA
This sequence comes from Aestuariibacter sp., assembly GCA_017794925.1. GTDB lineage: Bacteria > Pseudomonadota > Gammaproteobacteria > Enterobacterales > Alteromonadaceae > Alteromonas. The sequence goes on from CP051238.1 coordinate 4,613,199, forward strand.
AGCCGGGTGTTTTGTTCTATGTGTTCACATTCATCTTTGCTTAACCAGTGTGCCACACAAATCATGCTCTCAGTGGCAGACCAGTAACATTGCCCGGTCTGTCCCCGCGTTACTTTTTCGTTCACGGTCCACACTTCGTTTACCCGATCAGCATCCACACTTTTAAGCCCCCCGGCAATGATACCATTACCGAACGGCTCACACTGGCTCACAAGGGGAATCACCACTAACGTATCGTCGCGGGCCAATAGTTCATCTGAAGACGTGGTACTAAAATGCTGTTTTAACATGTGAAAACTGGAATAGGTTTGTTTATAAAGGAATGAAGAAGCCATTAAGTAGCATAAACACCATGTAAAATTGATCACTACACGTGCCTGCCAGGCATTACTTACACTAATTTCGGGAAGGATCATTCCATGACACAAAATTAGTGTTTACCAGAACGGTAGTTTAAACTAGCGAAAATCTAAAATAAAGCGAATGAATTCACCGTTTGAGCGGCTCGTTAACATTTGTGAACACCTGTGAATGACAACCTCAATGCCTACAACTTTTCCTCTTATTTCCCGGGAAGCTTCTGACGCCCTTGCCTTCCTGACACAACCTATTGATCAAATTGGTCTTCCCCAAGGCGTGGTAACCGCTGACGTGTTTATCACCCATGTTAAACAGATTACAGAAGCACTTCCTGAGCACAGTCACACGATTAATTTGTGTGAAAACCGCTATCTGTTTTTAGTCGGACTATGTGCAGCGGCAGTAAACAGGACAACAACGCTGCTGCCACCTAATAAGAATATTGCTACTCAGGAACAGTTGCACAGTGATTATAGCAATTGCCTGATTATCCATGATGGCGGCGAGGTCAGTGAAAAGATCCCTGGATTCAATGTACTGTCGGTTGAGATTAACGGCAAAAACAAGGGTGATTTTGACGTACCTGAAGTAGAAGACGACTTTTTGGCTTGTATTAGCTTTACCTCAGGCTCAACAGGTAAGTCAAAACCTAACTTAAAATACTGGCGAACACTACATCGTAGCAGCTTGATCAACTATACCTTCATGATCCCAAATTGTGACCAAACGCTTTATCAGCTTGCCACAATGCCAGCACAACATATGTGGGGACTGGAAACGTCGGCGCTGCTGCCGCTGTTTAGTAACGTCTGTATGAGCGATGCTAAGCCCCTGTTCCCACAAGATATCATTGATACGTTTGCCCAATTGCCCTCACCTAAGCAGTTGGTGTCGACGCCAGTGCATCTCAGAGCCTTGTGTGCCGACATGACCCAACCGGTGTCTGCGCATTCCGTGCTTTGTGCTACGTCGCCGCTCACTGTCGAATTGGCTCAGGACATCGAACGTCAGTTTAATGCGCCACTGCGCGAGGTGTACGGTTGTAGTGAGGTCGGCTCTATGGCTGTCAGACGCTCGGCGCAAGAACAAGCTTGGCGAAAATTTGACGGAATAGACTTTATTCAGGACGGAGAAACCACTATTGCCAGTGCTGAACACTTACCAGGCCCAACAGTGTTGCAGGACTTTATTGAATTTAAGGGTGAAAACCGGTTTGTGTTAGCGGGCCGGGCAACAGACCTGATTAAAATTGCGGGCAAGCGCGGTTCATTGTTCGATATCAATCAAACCCTGTTAACCTTTAAAGGCCTTCAGGATGGTATCGTTATTCAGCCAGAATCTTCAGGTTTGGTTACCCGCCTGGTCGCCATAGTTTCGCTTAAGCCCGACACAGAAAAAGCCGACTTAGTGCGCTATCTGCAGGCTAAACTCGACAGTGCCTTTGTGCCAAGACCCATTTATGTTGTCGACACCCTACCCAGAGAGCCCAATGGCAAGTTATTGAAAAAAAATATCGAAGCACTGCATGCTTCTCTTAAAAAGAAACGCAGTCAGTAAGAATAAAAAAAGCGCCTCTTCAACAGAAGGACGCTTTTTTCGATAATCCGTTTTCGCGCTATCAATGAGCGCTTAGCGTTAAATGCGTTTAATAATTAATGACGTATTAATTCCGCCGAAAGCCAGATTATTGCTCATAAAGCAGTCTGTAACGAGTTCTCTGCACTCATGCTGAATATAATCCAGCGGCGCGCATTCCGGATCCACATTATCGAGATTCAGCGTTGGCGCAAACCAGTTCTCTTTCATCATGTTGATCGTTGCCCACACCTCGAAGGAACCACACGCCCCCAGCGTATGGCCGGTATAGCTCTTCAATGAACTAATGGGTTTGGCGCCCACAACCTGATAGGTTGCATGGCTTTCAACAATGTCACCGTGCTGAGTCGCGGTACCATGAGCAGACACATAGCCTATATCATCAGGGCTCACGCCGGCATCCTTCATGGCATTGGTCATGACCCGCTGTACCGTTTCCGGATTGGGTTTCACAAGATAAGCCCCGTCTGTATTCGTTGCATACCCGGTTACTTCTGCCAGAATATTGGCCCCACGTGCTTTGGCGTGATCGTATGATTCTAAGATCAGCGTGCATGCGCCCTCGCCCAGCACCAGGCCGTCACGATCCCTGTCATAAGGACGAGGCGTCGCCTCTGGCGTGTCATTTTTTGTGCTTGCCGCAAACAGGGTATCAAACACCGCGGCTTGGGAAGGACATAGTTCTTCTGCACCTCCCGCAATCATGACATCCTGCTGGCCATATCGAATCGCTTCATAAGCGTATCCAATCGCCTGGCTTCCCGCCGTACACGCACTGGATGTCGTATACATTCGCCCTTGCGTACCAAAATACACACTGATATTCACAGCCGCAGTGTGATTCATCATTCGCAGATAAGTGCTGCTGTTGATACGCGAAGTCGAAAAGTTTTCCAGCATTGGCGCAAATTCCAGTGCGGCTTCACTGCTGCCGGTCGCAGAACCGTACGCCACGCCCGTTGCGGCAGAGCGAACAACCGGATCATTCGTCAGCCCTGCATCGGCCAGCGCTCGTTCGGTTGCCAGCACGCCTAACTGTGCAACCCGGCCCATACTGCGCTTTTTCTTTTTCGTAAAATGATCAGGCAAGGCGAAGTCGTGTATCGGCGCCGCCAGATAGGTGCCCAACCCCTGGTATTTCGGCCAGTCTTCCATATAGCAAACAGCAGACTTCATGGACTGCAGCGCTGACTTTACTTGAGACCAGTCATCACCCAGCGCAGAGACTACGCCGGCACCAGTTATTACTACTCGTCGGGTATTAATATTCAAACTACTTCCTTTTGTTAGACCGGCCGGCGGAATACCGACAAACTGGCTGTAGCCAGGCACAGAGTATCACTGCCGTCTTTTGGCTCATTTTCGATGAAGCAGTCGAAGGTTGCAAGACCGTCGCCAACTAACGCCTTTTCTTCACAGCGAACGGTATAAGTTCCGGGCACAAAATAATCGCAGTGTGCTTTAAACGCTCTGGTACCCAGTAAGAAACCCAGGTGTGGTCCAACTTTACCTAATTCCAGTTGATAACCCGCAATCAGCGCCGCGGTTTGTCCCATATATTCAAGCCCAATCCAGGCCGGTACGCCTTTGCCCTCTTCGAAAAACGGGCTTATTTCATCGACAATCACGCTCGACGATGACGAAGTCTCATCAACACTCAGTACTTTGTTGATGAGTAGCATAGGTGGCCGGTGTGGAATTAATTCAAAAAGCCGGCTGTCGAAGCGGGTTTCCTGCAAAGCTACTTTCCTTCGGGTTTAGTGTTGGTTGACGCAGAAGTGTCGCTGCCCGGCTGCCAGAAATCGTAAAAATTGAACCATTGATAAGGTGAGTTCAGGCAATGCGCTTCCAGTTTAGTGGCAAACTGTTGGGCATAATGCTGTAAATCCTGCTGTCTGGTCTTTCTGTTGAGTACCAATTTGTCACATAGCGGTGCCACATCAAATAACACCTTATTATCTGCCGCATCACTGCGATAAGCGAACATCATTTTCACGGGGCACTCTAGCGCTTTGGCCAGCATATAAGGGCCAATAGGCAATGGCGCTGATTTATTTAAAAACCGGACATCGACCGTTCTGTCAAGGCCGCTCAACGGCACCCTGTCACCGGCAATAAACACCCACTCCCCGGCATCAATTTTGTCTTTCAGCATCATAATGGTGGTGACATCAAATTCATCGACCTGAAATACATTCAACCTTGAGGCATCGTTTTCGCCTTGCATCATTTTGACGAAATTGCCGGCATGCTTGTCGTACACCAGAATATTGATTACCTTGTTGCGATACCGATGCATAAAGCCCCGGCAGTATTCAAGATTGCCGAAATGCGAACCAATGATAAGTTGACCCCGAGGGTCATTATGCAGCGCTTCAATGGCTTCAGGGGATGTGAGTACGAAGTCGTCACTGGTAATGTTATCGAGCCAGCCTAGCATTTTGTCCAATATCACTTCGGCAAAGCTATGAAAATGTATCAGTACATGCCGGTAACCTGGTTTAGTATTCCAATATTCAGGCTTACAGCGATAGTGAGCCATAAGATATTGACGTGATGCTTTGCGCTGCTCTGTGCGACCTAACACAAAATAGAGCGCGACCGGGTACATAATCAGCGTAAAAACCCACCGACCGAACACCCGGTAAATCCAGAAAATCAGTCTCATCGCGGCCATAGTCCCCGCTTCGCGGGTTTGTGACCAGTGATTTTCATCCACCGGCGTCGTGTTATTTTCAGATGCAGACATAATTAACTGAATACAGATTTAATACGGGTAAAAATTAACTTAGGCAGGCGCAGTAACATCCCAAACATTAACCGGACATGCAGACGAATCAACATAAGGTTGTCTTTCAGGTAATGGAAATGCGATACCGTATCTTCGTGATAAATCACTTTCGTAGGAATAAAGTGCAAGTCAATTCCGGCCCATACCGCCTTTACCAATAGCTCAGGATCGAAATCCATGCGCGTCCCGAGATAATAATTGTCAAATACCTGCTCAATTTGCTTAATCGGGTACACACGAAATCCACACAGGCCGTCTTTGATCTTAAAAGACAACGTTTCAATCGCGACCCAGAAATCCGTTATTTTACGCCCGTACTTTCTGGCAAACGGCGCGGTTTCATCAAAATAAGGCTGGCCAGAAACAAACGCGTTCGGATGATTTCGGCTATAATCCAATAGCTTGTGGGCATCCTCGATATTGTGCTGACCATCAGCATCCAACTGAAGCACATGACTAAATCCCATTGCGCTGGCGTGATAACAGCCCGTGATCACGGAGGCACCTTTACCGCGATTAGTCTGATGCCTGACAAGGTGAAACTCAGGGTAAGGCACCAGTAACTCACTGACTTTAGTCACGCTCTCTTCGCCACTGCCGTCATCAACGACGATACAAGGCAAATTTAATGATGCCAACGCGGGTAAAAACTTCTCAAACAGTACTTCGTGCTTGTAATGGGGAACAATAATGCAGTATTTCATGATGCGCTAAACTTAAAACTGCCAGTCGAAAACGAGTCAGTTTCGTTAGAAAATTGAAAAGTGACGCTGCCTTTTACGGCGTTAAAACTCAACGTTAAACACATTGCTGTGCCGGGCATCACCATAGACTTGAATTTAATATTGGTCAGTTGAAGAAAGCGGCTGTCACGAAAAAACAGCGCTTTGGCCAGTTTACCCGCCCAATCTATCTGAACAACGCCTGGCAATACTTTGTGATCCGGGAAGTGTCCGTCAAACCAGCTTAAGTGTTCATCGACGTTCAGATTTATTTCCGCAGTAACGTCCGTTACGTTGGCAGAAGTAATATCCGGGCCTTCCTGTGCCTTAAAGAGGGCTTTTAGTGCATCTATATCAGTCATCAACGATGTTGTGCTTCTTTTTATAATGTTGTCGGTAAATGAGTTCAGCTATTACAAATACTGCAATAAACAGGTAAGACAGTAAACCATTGTACAGCGTCCATACAGCCAATGTCGCGAACCAGACCGTCCAGGCAGCAATCATAGCATTCAGCAACAATAAGCCGCCCCATGCCAGACTTAACCCTCGCAGGTAACCTTTCGCTTCTGGTGGAGGCGGCTTACCACCGGCTCTGGCGAAACGTTCAATGAGGCTTTGTTCATCGCTCAATGAAATCAGGAATAATAACCCCATTCCTGCACTCATTATGACAGGGTAACACTTCAGCAGTATTTCACTGTCCAGCCAAATGACCGCGCAACAAAAGCACACCATCACCGCCGTCATCAGCCAGTCACTGATTTTGCGCTGTGTACCCGAGACAGCAAACCTGGTCAATATGGCAATCAGCAGTACAATACCAAACCAGCGCGGATTCACTGAGTCAATGTTAAGCCATACCGCAAAGGGGTATGCCACCGACAGCAGGATAACCAGCAACGGAACTAAATCACTGAGGCTCCGTTGTCGCGGCGGGGTCTTCACGCCAGCACACTTAGCCGGTAGTCGCCAAGAATCGCCCGCTCTTCGTCGCTTACCTCTTGGGTAGCATTGTCACTCAACATCTCTTCAAAGTACGGTACGATTTTCTGCATGATGGCCAGATTTTTCTCCAACGCGACTTCAACGTCGATATCGGGATTTTTGAGCACTTCATTGAGCTCGCCGAGGCAAGGTACCAGGAACTGATCCATGAAGCCGCCTTTGGCTGGCAATACCAGGCGCTTTTTAGCCCGCTCGCTGAGCAGCATCTGCATTTTTTTATTCAGCTTCTGCGTCTTAAGCAGGTTTGGCGTAATATTGCGCATGGTGTTCAAATCACCGATGGCATCGGTAAAGAACAGTAACGCAAAAACGCCCCAGTAGTAGGTGTAGTCCCATACCAGTTTAACAGACATCATTTTGCGATCGCCGAAGCCACCGTACTGATCTTTATAGATCGACAAGGTATTCTCGAAGAATGAATCGTAAAACTTATGAAACAGAGCGGCTTCAAAGCGAATGTCCTGACCTTGACGATCACGTTCAATAAGGTGCGTAACGAAGGTGTTGTTCAGGGCAATAAAATCACTACCAGGTGAATAGAACGGGTCGGCAAACGCGCCGGCTTCACCCGTCATGGCCCAGCCACTATCAGAAAACATCTGTTTGCAGCCGTAGGAATAGCCTTGCATTACCTTAAAGTCGAGTAACTCTGCATCTTCAATCGCAGCTGCGCACAGTGGGTGCTCCTTTCGAAGCCACGCCATGGTGTCCTCGAAACTGGAAATGTTGCTGTCAGCCAATGCTTTATCGTCCATGACGATACCAAAGCTCGTTGCGCCGGACGCCAGTGGAATAATCCAAACCCAGTAGCCCGGCCCCATTAAATGATTGGTGCTTAACCAGCGTTTCCCCGGCTCTCGCACCCGGTTCTGCCACTGTTGATTGTCTGACCATTCATCGATAATGACGCGCTTATTGACCCTGAAGAAAACGGCATTGCCCTGATGTCCGGTCTCGGTTTGCAAGTCCAGCTTATTTCTCAACAGTGCCTGTCGACCTGCTGCGTCCACAAACCACCGACCTTTCACCGTAATGGTGTTGTCACCCTGATGGCAGATGACAGTATGATCTTTATCACCCAGTTCAATGTTTTCTGGCACAGCGCCATCCAGAAATACCACGCCTTTTTCTTTTAGCAGCGCATAAAGGTGATTTTCCAGCGTCCCCCGTTCAATTTGATACGCAGGAATGCCGAACAATTCACTGACCCCCAGCTCATCGTAGTCACTGTAGTCGTTCTGCACATTGCCGAAAAACAGACGCAGGCCGTATTTACGCAGGTGCTTTTCCTTAAAATGTGATTGCAAGCCCAGCACATGAGAAAAGTAGTGCGCGCCGATTTCAACTGTCGACTCACCAACTTTGGCCGTGGTGTCATGCACCGGAAAGGTGTTCTTTTCAATGATGGTAATGGCGTAGGAAGCATCGCGGTTAAGCAGCTGCAGCGCCAGGCTCATGCCTGCCAAACCACCACCAGCAATAATAATGTCCGTATTCATCTGGTTCATCGCTTAATTTTCACAAGATAAAATCAGGGCTGTGCCAACGCTGAGCGGCATCGCAATTTCGCTTTCCGGTAAGCTCAGTGACTCAGCAAGACACAGTACCTTTGCGGCCGGGTTTTCCGCATACAACTTGCCCAAGTAGTCGCATGAGCTATTCAGCACGGGCCAATTTGTCTGCTCGCGTTGCTCGACTTTGGCAGTCAGTAATGTCCCGTTCATCTCAGCCGACTCGGGAAACACCACCAGAGAAAAGGCAAAGGTTTCCTGATTCGGCAACACCGGCTGTAAAATCTCCGCGACAGGCGCATCGTAAAATGTCAACAGCATAGGTTTTTGTTCGGTTTCACACTGAATCATCGCCTCTAACAACGTCAGTGATACCGACTCTTGATAACCCGCTACCGAGTTTGCAGCGCTCATTGTACCCGTACTGATTGTCCAGTAACCGGCCGGCGCATTGTGCACGGAGTTATGAAATTTAGTGGGTGACAGTTCTTTATGCTCTGACGCCAGTGTTTTACACATGTAATCTGTCAGATCAGTATCACCAAGCCCGGATACAAACACACAGGTTAGTGTGTTAGGCTCAACATCCGCATCCTGCGTGGCTTGCCATGAGCTTTCTACTGCCAGCCTGACCGGCAACGGCGCCCGGCGTCGTTCATTCGCCGGAATGATCCCTGGTTTAGGACCTTTCAATTTATCTTCTGGTAAGGGTGCGCCGTCCAGCAGCGCTCTTAACGCCAGCCAGTTCTCGAAGTAACTGCCCCAGGCGCCTACACCAGCAACCTTACATTTAAGTTCTTTTGCCTGCATATTACTCGGCCCTGCTAAACAAAAGTGTGCAATTGTTACCGCCAAAGCCAAAGGAATTGGTCATGACGTGATGACAGACTTTATGCTCGTCTGTGGCTTTAATCGGAAAGCTTAACGCTTCATCCAGTGTTTCCAGATTCTTTGAGCCAGGAATAACATGGGTATGCAAGGTATCCATTGCAATGATGGCCTCAGTAATTCCCGCCGCCCCCAGCGTATGACCCATCCAGGCTTTGGTGGATGAGCAGCTCACTGAGTCTGGAAACAACTCAGATATCAACTTACCTTCAATCAGGTCGTTCGCGCGGCTGGAAGTGCCGTGGAGATTAATGTAATCAATATCTGACGGAGCCAGATTTGCGCGCTCCAGCGCTTGCGTCATCGACAAGCGGGCACCAAGGCCTTCCGGATGAGGATGAGACATATGATAAGCGTCAGAACTCTCGCCATATCCAGCTAACCGAATACCTCTTCCATTGTCGTTGTCACCTGCTCGCTGTAACACAGCAAAACCAGACGCTTCTCCCAGATTGATACCGTCACGGTGCTGATCGAAAGGTTTACATGGATTGGCTGACAATAACTGCAGTGAATTAAAACCATGCAATACGCTAAGACAAAGCGTATCTACACCGCCGACTAAAACAGCGTCAACAATACCGGTTTCCAACCAGCGGGCGCCTGTCGCGAAGACTTTCGCAGAAGAGGAGCACGCCGTGTTAATAGTCAGTGAAGGTCCCTTAATACCGGTCAGGTGGGCAGCGAAAAGTGCCGGCGCATGCGGATTATGCACAAACGGCTGTTTAAATGCGTCGGTGAGAGCATTTTCGTTAGTCAGGCGTGTATAGGCTTCTTCTGTTCGGTCGATACTTGACGTACTGGACCCCATAACCAGACCGATTCTGGCTGCGCCATATTTGCCGATTAACCCAGCAACCGTGCTTTTGATTGTACCTTGTTCATAACCCAGTGCAGCCAGGGCGTTATTGCGACTCTGCCACGCTCCCAGGTCGCTAACCGAGGCGATGTCTCCAACAGCACCAATCCAGGTGTCCAGGTCAGACCCTGGTATGTTATTTTTAATCAGGCCGCTTTGGTGTTGCCTGAGCGAGTTCCGTAGGGCACTCAGATTTATGCCGGCAGCCGAACAGGACTCATAATCAATGATATCTACTTTCATATCGTTAGGAATACCTCAACTGATGCGGTTTTATCTCTTATTAATGAGAGTATCAGCCCGGTATTATTTATTGCTTTCAACAAATGCCGTTAAGCTTCTCAATGTTTTGAATGCTTCGCGTGTACCTTCATCCTCGGCTTTTATCTGAACACCGTATTCTTTTGATATCGCAAGTGAAATTTCTAGCGCATCGATAGAATCCAGGCCAAGACCATCACCGAATAAAAGTTCTTCGGGATCAATCTCTTCCGCTTCCATATCTTCTAAGTTAAGAGCGTCAACCAAAAGCTGCGCCATTTTCAATTCGGATTCTGTGTGTGTAGCCATAGTTGTACTGTCCTTACTATGAACGCTTCTATCTGAAAGTGCGCTAGTTTAAACTAATGTGACAGTAAAAACTATTTCTGCAAATGCACATGTTTTCCGATTTCCCCCTTTCAGTACCGGTAAACCACCTCGCCGACAATGAAGTGCATTTATGGCTTGTCGATATTCGCGACGTAACCTCCCCTTTTATCTCCACCCAATGGCTGCACTTACTGACAGACGAAGAGCAGTCCCGGATGCAGCAGTTTCGCAAGCTGGAAAAGCAACGTCAGTTTGTGGTTGCACGTGTAGCATTGCGGCTTATTCTCAACGCATTGCTACGCAAGCCTTCTGCCCGGGACATCGTGTTTGCTTTGAGTGAAACAAACAAACCTTTCCTGCAGCATAATACCCAGAACATTCAATTTAATTTGTCACACTCGGGCAATGTTATTTTGATTGCAGTAACGCGTAGCAGGCAATGCGGGGTCGACATAGAAGTAGTGAATACCGGTCGCGACGTGGTAAAACTGGCCGAATATTATTTTCATAAGGAAGAATACGCCGCGCTCCGGCATAGTGAACAGTCACCTGATGTAATGCTGTTTTATAAACTCTGGACATTAAAAGAGGCGTTTGTAAAAGCGGATGGCAGAGGGATGGCGATCCCCGGAGATGGGTATTATTTTCAAAAGACTGACTCAGCTACACCACAACTCATGATTACACCAGCGGTGAATGCAAATCAGAACTGGCTATTCCGTCATTTCTTTTATTGCAACGAATACAGTGCAGCACTGGCCGTCGAGAAAACGACTAATCACCCCGTAGAGGTTATGGTCAATCGGTTGGTATTCCCCGATACTGATGGATAACTCAAATAAGACAGAAGCTATTGACATTTAAACCAAATCAACCGACATTATCGATGTCCATGGATGGTAATCAACACGTCAAAATATCATGCGGTTTATGGTTTCAGCTCGCTGAGTTATCGATTATCCGAGCTAGTCAATATACATAGCAATCCAACCAAAACTGCTTACCAGTAAAATGGTTACCATCTTATAAGCGAAACACCACAACGGATATCAAGTCATCAGCATCCGTAAACTTGATCTGTTTGGGTTGTAAGGTCTATTCTTACAGTTGCCACGCGTACAAGGAAGTAACACATGAAAATGTCAGTAACTGCGGCAATACTAACAACATTCGTTGTTCTCATCGGCTGTTCTTCGACCAGCATCCAGGCTGTAGAGAAGACATCGAAAGCCAATAACATACCAGACTGGGTGACAAACCCGGGTGTTCAGGACGGGCTTGCTGCTGGCGAATGTGTTCGCTCGACAGGCAATGCCGCTATCGACAAAAAACTGGCTACCGCTCAGGCCAGATCCGCGCTAATCAAACAAATATCAGTAAATGTTCAGGCGATGGACCGGACTATTGAACGGTCAGTGACTCTGCAAACCGGTAGCACGGAAATCGTCAAGGTAGAACGGTCGTTTGAGTCTGTGTCACTACAATTGGCAAACGAAGCGCTGGCAGGAAGCAGAGTAACTCAATCGTCTGCCGCTACCATCAACAACGTCAGACACTACTGCACTCAGGTAGCGCTCTCACCAGAGGCAACACAACAGATTTTTCAAAAGTTGCTCGATGCCAGTGGCGCTGAAATTGACGTCAAATATGAAGCCATGCTTTACGACGAGTTTCAGTCGAAACACACCAATCTGTAAGTAATCTGACGTCGGTCAATGCGAACAGGGAATGAATAAATAATGAAAAATCAAAAAAGCACCTCACGCTGGCTCACCAATCGATTGATTACATTATTCGCGTGTTTGTTTGCACTCAATCAACCGGTCACTGCACAGTGCAGCTGCTCTGATTACTTTACTGACACTGCCGATACCAGTGAATATGCAGTGGATATCATCAACAACGAACTTTATCAAACAACCGGCAGTGCATACTGTACCGGATTAAAAAAATACGACCTTGATGAAGCTGATAAATCAGCCCGTGAAAACCTCTCCCAACTTATTTATGTCAAAGTACAAACCAAGGACAAAGTGCGCACTGTTGCGTCAGATTTTGACACATCTATAAGTGAATATACGCAACAGAGCCAGCTTGAATCCAACCTGACCATAAACGGGTCATACATTGTAAAACGCTGGGTTGACGCAGAATCCTGTGCCATTTTTGCCAGTATTCGACTATCTAACGAAAATGCCCAAGCGGCCCTGGAAACGTTTGAAGACTCTTTTGAAAACTCATCCGTCTACGTTGAAAGCTCCGCCTACGACAGTTTGGATCAAACCATTATTGAAAGCCTAAAACTCCGTGGCGTGAATACGGTGTCCGTTAAGCCAGATAATCAGCGTTACGTTGTCACCAGCGCCGTTTTCAATGTAAGCAAGCGCACAAGCAACGAACTCACACTCAACATAAGAGTGGACATCACAGACTCAACAACCGGTGGACTGGTGAAATCATTAACCGTTACAGGCCGAAGCATGAGCTTTAAAGCCAGAAGCGATGACTATTTACAGACAAAAGCGGTGAAGGATGGACTGATTGCTTTGCGCACTCAGCTCAATGCCGCGTTAGCAGACATTCAGTAATGGATGTCTAACAGAATTTGGGCAACTGGCGATGAAGTGCAATTTATCTTGTGCCAAATCGCGATTATTCCCGAAGTTAGTCACATTTTCGACACTCTGATGTGGCAGATAAAAACAAATAGAGTAGTAGTTTTTAACCAAAACATTTCAGTACAATGGAGAGAGTAATGTTAAATGTTTCAAAACGGGGAGTGGCCCTTATTGGTCTACTTGTCCTGCTAGCCGGCTGTAACTCAACCCCAAAAGTAAAAAAACAAGTCGTTATGGCGCCTAAAGAAGCGGCAATGGCGAATGTAAGAACCCTGGGTATCGCTTCAGTAAATGGACGACACGGAAATGGATATCGCGCTAACGATGACAATATTCGCGCCAAAGTCTCTACCTTCCTGGCGGGAGTGTCAGCGCCCGGCAAACCAGGTTTCACGCTTGTCGACAACCAAAAAATGCAAGCAATTATTGACCATCAGCGACGTACTGAGTCGTCTCAATACGATTCAGACACCGCTATTCGTTTAGGTAAGCTGACTGGTGCCGACTCACTGATCAACTTCGACTATTTCATCTCTGCCGTTAAAGATGAACGCTATAACAAGGATTACACCGACTACGATACCTGCGTTAAATACAAGAAAGACGGCAAAAAGTGTAAAGAGTATAAGAGAAGAACGGAATCCTGCACCAAGCGTAAGATCAGCGTAGAACTGAACCCAACTGTGGTCGACGTTACCTCGGGAAGCATACTGCTAGCGAAAACCTATACCAGTAACCGGGTTTCCAAAAAATGTCCTTCGAAAGGCAATACGCTGGCAACCAGCGAAGAAATGGTAACCGCCAGCTTCGATGAGATCTTCACAAAAATGCGGAAAGACATTTACTTCTATCCGTTAGTGCTGGAACTTAAGTTAATTGAATCTGACGATTCAGACATGCCGAAGAAAGCAGAAATGCATCTTGAAAATGCGATTGAATTTGTAGAACAGGATATGGTTGACCGTGCCTGTAAACAGATTCAAAAAGCGGCAGCTACGTACAGTGAATCACCAGCCATTATGTACAACATGGGCATTTGTCAGGATATTAAAGGCAACAAAGACGTCGCAAAAGGCTTCTTTGAAAAAGCCCTCGAATACAAAACCTACCTCGATAGCAGCGATAAAGAACTGGTATACAGTGCCATTCGCCGTATGGAAGGTAAAGAGGATTTGGATAAGCACAACGAAAAGCAAAAAACCACGTTGGGCTCTTTATTCAACTAGTCACTGGTAACTAAGCGTTAAACTGGCATTCTTTGACCGATAAAAAATGGGAAAGAATGCCAGTTATTCACCACACTTTCCCGGTAAACATCTTCTCCCATACTCGTCCGGCAGGGTCACAACCTCTTGGGATAATTGACTACAGTCTCTGGTATAGCTACCTAACATGCAGCCCTTTTTATCTTTCAAGTTGAAATATTCATGCTATCTTCGGCTGTAAATGAAACGCCGATCTGCTATAACAATAAAAAATAATAATAAATCTCCAAAAGTTGCCTACAACAAAAACAACAAGAGTGCGCTTATGAAGTCAATGTCTCTCCAACAAAAATTTATGCTCATCGTCGGTGGCTCAATGTCATTGGTACTGTTGATCGCGGCTGTCATTTTGCTGAATTTTGTCAGTGATCGAGCCCGGGTCACTATCGAAAATGATGTGCTAGGCCTGGTCAATCAAGAGGCTCAGGCAATCGAAGGTTTCTTCTCTACTTACGGCGGTGTCGCACGTAGTTTCCTGAGTAACCCTTATTTCCAGACGTTTTTTGCCGAACACAAAGCACGTGGCGCTAACGAGTCATCGCTACCCGAAGCGGATAAAATTTATAAGACTTTTCAGCTAATTAGCTCTGCCGATGACAACATAAAATCCGCATTTTTTGCATCGGCCAATACGGGCGAATATTTTTATGAAGAAGGTCGTGTAGGGGTTGATACAGACGGCCCGGATGCCGGAGACCCAGCCAAAGGCTATTTTGCTACCCAACGCCCCTGGTTTAAAACAGCAGTAAGCTACAAAGGCCTTTATGTTACCCCACCAGCCGTTGACTCTCAGGATGGGAGTATCTCTGCCGTTGTCCAGTCTCCGATTTATCGCAATGGTCAGCTTTTGGGTGTAGGCGGTGTTGATATACTTATCAGTACAATCGCGGGTGTATTAGACGATATTCGATATGAAGGCCAGGGCGTTGCCTTTTTGGTCGATGAAGACCAGAATGTTGTCTATTTTCCGACAACCAGCGACACACTGGATATCAGCTCTCCCCTGGCCTCGTTCGATAATGCTTTCAGTGATTCAGAGGGGTTTGCCG
Organism: Aestuariibacter sp.; assembly: GCA_017794925.1. GTDB lineage: Bacteria > Pseudomonadota > Gammaproteobacteria > Enterobacterales > Alteromonadaceae > Alteromonas. The sequence goes on from CP051238.1 coordinate 4,628,457, forward strand.
CCCTAGCCAACGCAATAGCGAACAATAATGAAGGAACCGTCGATGTTCGCTGGCAGGGAAAAGATTACTACGCCACGTTCAAAGGTGCGAAATTAACGAATCCATCGATGAAATGGACACTAGGGTTTATCCTTCCGCAAAGCGTCATCGCTGAGCCGATTCAGGATGCCATTCTGGTAGCCAGCATTCTGGCCTTAATCATCATTGGCATTCTGGTTACGATTACGTATATGGCGAGTTCCAGAGTCACCCGACCGATACTGGAAATGAAAGTCGCTATGGCAGACATCGCCTCAGGTGAAGGCGATTTGACCAAACGCCTGGCAATTAAGAGTCACGATGAGGTAGGCCAACTGGCAGAGCAATTCAACCTGTTCACCGACAAGCTTCACCGTTTACTTATTGAAGCCGCACAAAGCACGCAGGCCGTTGCCGATGCCGCCGGCCATTTGAAAACCTTGTCACAAAGCACCAGCGATGAGGTAAAACAAGAACAACGGCAAGTTGACTCGGTATCCAGTGCGGTTACGCAAATGGCTACCATGGTTCAGGAAATTTCCGAAAATGCGCTGCAATCGAATCAGGCGGCTACTGAGGCTGAGCAACAAGCCACTGATGGTATGCAGCTAGCGAACAGTGCGCGGACTGAACTTCAACAATTGGCACAATCCATTGATGATGCTGTGCAGGCTGTAGGCGGACTAAGTCAGGAATCAGAAAATATTGGTGCTGTCATCGATGTAATTAACAGTATCGCTGAACAAACCAACTTACTGGCATTAAATGCCGCCATTGAGGCTGCCCGAGCCGGAGAGCAAGGCCGAGGCTTCGCCGTCGTAGCCGACGAGGTACGTTCACTGGCTTCACGAACGCAACATTCAACAGACGACATTCGCAAAATGGTTGAACGATTACAGAGCATGACGTCGCAAACTCAAATCGCCATGCAGGATGGTCAGCAAAAATCTGAGCGCGGCGTGGAGCACGCCCAGAATGTGGCAGCTTCATTGAGCAACATTAGCGAGTCTATTAGCACGGTTCAGGCTCAAAGTACGCAAATTGCCGAGGCAACTAATCAGCAAACGATAGTAGCCGAAGACATTAACCGTTCGCTGGTAGCGATTAGTAGCGTGAGTGATAAAGCCAGTGACAATGCCGGGCAATTGGCAGCCGATGCCACGCGTTTGAGTGAAGTTGCCGGTGAACTCCGGGAAGTGATAAATCAGTTTAAGTTGTAATTCACTATTTCAAGTCAAATAACCAAAAAGCCCGGTGATTTACCGGGCTTTTTAATCAATGGTATCAACTCATTCCAAGGGCCTGTGTGTCTACTGACAGGTATCATTCCCCTGCCCTGATGCCCACTTCATGCCGTTTTTCAGTAACGTAATATTGTGAGGTGCGTTATAGACTTCTTTGCGATGACCAATGGCACTGTACATCGCTCTGCCTTCGCCAATGCAATGTGTCCAAACCAACGGGTGATCCTTGCCCATTTCCAGTTCTTTGCCTGGCGTATAAGTGCTCTCGTCAATAGACATGACAATGTCATACCCTTTTGCAGAAACACTGTCGGAAAACGAATACCACTCGTCATTAAGTACCCATCGGGACGGAATGTCATCAGCCACACCAGTATCATGGTGAGTAACGTCCAGTGACGCATCCTGGAACCAGTTATCTCCCTGAGGGTGACCAATAAACTGCGCTCCCACCAGTACATCCCGGTACCAATCCCAGAAATACACCGAGTCACCGCCTGTTGCGTGAATACCTAAAAAGCCACCGCCATTATTCATGTAGTCTTCAAAGGCTTTTCGTTGCGAGAGCGTGAGGGTATCTCCACTCACATTATTCCAGATCACGAGGTCAAAGCTGGCTAGATTTTCAGGCGTAAACGCAGAACCTTTTGCACTCACCGACACACCATAGCCCATTTCTTTGGCCAGTTTCGTCAGATTGTCTTTTGCTGCGGTAACGGAATCACCGTGATCGTACCCATTAATTTTTTGATAGATCAAAACCTGAACAGGTTCATCACCTAGTTCAAATTCGACAGGTTCAGCATCAAATCGCGCGCAGCGTGAGATTTTGTCTTCCCTTGTAACCGGCAGCGCTGCCAGCGCTTTGCGCATGGACGCGGCATTGTCATCATCCTTAATTCCCGCTCTGGCCAATAGCTGATCCAACGTAATTAGCGTGCTGAATGATGGCATAGATTCACTCAATATCCAGGCAGGCATTGCGTCCAATACGCCGGGATAATGCTTGTCCACAATCGCTCTGGCTTTTGGCCGCATCACGATGTCATAAGCAGGCAAAGCGCTTGAAAATGGCACGTCTCTCAACGAGCAATCCGTGAGTTCCTCTGCAGCCCAGGTTTTACCAGAAGCCACCATCGCAGCTAATGAAAGGCCCGCAGCTAAGGCGGTTTTATACAACGTTTTATTCAACATTTTTGTCCTTATAGAGGCCACACTGTCATCCAGGCCTTATCGCCTTTTTTATAGGAAATATCCCGGTAATCACCAGGCACTTCCGAGAAGCGAAGCACCTCCGTAGCGCCTACCTTTGATGTGAAAAAACCAAAAATCATCAGTTGTTTATACAGCGTAAAATAATGAGGTAATCCGGCGTAATGACTGCCATCCCAAGGCGTTTGCTCTCCCCGGTTATAAGCAAGGGCCTCAGCATCGAGTTCTGAAGCCAACGCCGTTTTTTGCTCTGCATTTAACTGTACAAACGGTTTTCCATGCTGTTGCTGACTGCGGGTATCGATGTCTTTAAAGCCAGCTTCCATTAACGCTTGCTGTTGCGGCGTATAGCATTCGCGAAGCATACCGATAAAAAATGCGGGCAAACCGGCATCTTTAGCCCCTGGCGTATCAGTTCGGGGGATAACGGTTTCACACAGTTCAGTGATCAGTGCGATGGTGTTGTCATTCAGTCCTGATGCTTTGACCGATGTCAACGCAGGCTGCTCTTGCCACACCGCCATGGCGGGCGAACAAATAAAGCTGGTCCCCGTAGCAGTAGCGATAAATTTTAATAAGTCTCGACGATCCATTACAGGTTCCCCCGCTTCAGTTCTTCAACAGCAAAATCAGCGGCTCTCGCTGTCAGCGCCATATAAGTAAGTGATGGATTCACGCAGGAAGAAGACGTCATACAAGCACCGTCGGTAACAAACACATTGGGAGCATCCCAGACCTGATTGTGTTTATTTAACACAGAGGTTTTAGGATCCCGCCCCATTCGCGCGGTCCCCATCTCGTGGATCCCCTTACCCATATGATAAGTCGACTCCCAGGCTGTCGCGTTTTTCAGGCCAATGCTATCAAACATCTCTACAATGTCCTCTTTCATGGCTTTACGCATTTTAAGTTCGTTGTTGCGGATTTTGGCATCCATTTCCAACACGGGCAGACCCCAGGCATCTTTGACGTCGTGACTGAGACTCACTTTATTGCGATGATCAGGCAGAATTTCACCAAACCCAACCGTACTCACACTCCATGGACCCGGTTCACTCAGGCCTTCTTTCAGGCTTGCGCCAATGCCAAACTCGTCAGCGTTGCGACTAAAGTCAGAACGTGATGCGTTGCCCTGGAAACCAAACCCACGCAGGAAATCACGTTTATCATTGCCCCAGTTAGCAAAGCGCGGAATATAAAACCCGGTCGGTCTGCGGCCATAAACATATTTGTCCAGATGACCATCAACCTCTGCCATACCACCCAGCATATAGTGATGATCCATCACGTTATGGCCCAGCTCGCCAGAACTGGAACCCAGTCCGTTGTCCCACACATCGCGGGCAGAATTCATCAGCAACCAGGTAGAGTTAAGCGTTGAAGCATTCAAAAACACAATTTTGCTATGGAAGACTTCGGTTAAACCGGTTTCAGAGTCGATGATTTCTACGCCGGTTACGCGTTTTGTATCTTTGTCGTAAATAAGTTCTTTCACTATGGAAAGAGGACGAAGTGTCAGGTTGCCGGTTTTCAATGCCGCCGGCAGCGTGGCCGACTGGGTACTGAAATACCCACCAAACGGACAGCCAGTCCAGCATTTATCGCGATGCTGGCATTTTACCCGGCCCTGCTCCGGACGAGATTCTGTAATATGGGCGGTACGTCCCATGATGATATGCCGCTGGCCTTTGTACTGTTTCTTCAGGCGCGCCTGCAGATCTTTTTCCACCGCGTTAAACGCAAAGGCTGGTAGGAATTCACCGTCGGGCAATACATCCAGCCCGTCCCGGTTACCTGAAATACCCGCAAACTTTTCGACATAGCTATACCAAGGCGCGACATCTTCGTAACGAATAGGCCAGTCGACCGCAATACCTTCTTTGCCGTTGGCTTCAAAGTCTTCCGGATTTAAGCGATAGGATTGGCGCCCCCATAACAACGAGCGACCACCTACCTGATAGGCTCGAAACCATTGAAATGGCTCTTTCTCAACGTAGGGGGAGGTTTTCGCACTCGCCCAGGCTCCCATGGTAGGTTCGTTGAAAGGGTACCCCTTGCCACGCGCCATATTGGGCTCTGTAGTCAATGCTTCCAGACTAGGGCGACCATGATGCGGATAGTCCCACAGGTTTTTATTCATGTTCGTGTAGTCTTTGATGTGCTCAACGTTTTCGCCACGTTCGAGCATAAGGACCTTCAGACCTTTTTCGGTAAGTTCCTTGGCAGCCCAACCGCCGCTTATCCCCGAACCCACCACAATGGCATCATATGTATTTTTTGACATTTTCAACTCTGCTAAGGCTTTTATCGCGCTTAACCCATGCTGTCACACAGGCCAAATCAGGTTGCATAAATCGCAACATTGTTAACGAAATGTATAATCCGAGTTGAAAAATAACCGTCATTGACATCGATGTCAATAATAGCCGAATACCATTCATCGCATATTCATGTGAATTAAAATACAGGTTCCTCTTTGCTATATTGTTTTTTGCCTTAGGAGTAGAGTGATATCGTTATCTAAAAGATAGGCTTGAATGCCATTAATTTTTCCAAAAACACAGTGTATTAAAGCCTAACTGCTTCTTGACTTGGTAAACGCCTAACAGATTCTGTGATGCTACACCACATGCATAAGCAACAGATGCCCCTATCACCCCATGTGAAGGAATTAACATGAGCCCCAGTAGCACGGTGATCACACCACTGATAACTACATTGTCACGCACTTTGGTTTCATGACCCGTCATACTTAATAAATACCCCACTGAACCCGTAGCAATATTAATAAACTGTCCGAGTGCCAATATCATCAGGGCCGTCCCAGCCTGTCGGAATTCGTCACCAAAAATGCTCATGAGCCATTCGGGGTACAGCAAAATAACTGCAGTAACCGGTACCGACACCACTAACATTATGCGAACCGAAACAAGCGCCATCCGTTTCACTCCCTCCATGTTGCCTTTCGCATGCATGGCGGCAAACTTCGGGGCGGCGATCGTGTTCACTGCAAACAGGATAAAACTGGTCAGCATGGCAGTGCGCTGCGCGGTCGCGAAAAAGGCGACGGATTCTGCACTCTCCCATATGCCTAATAGCAGCTGTGAAGACCACTGAATGACCTGATGCACGAGGGCGACCACCCATAACGGCATGCACGTCGTTTTTAAAAGCTCCGCAGAAAATGGGGTATGCACCTTAGACACAGGGGCTGACTGTGTCCAAAAGTATCTGCCAGTAAGCAAGGTAAGCACAGCGGCCAGAACGAAATAGCCTCCTAGTAACTCAGCGTTGGTAATGGGATTTAGTAGAATGAGCACCAGAGTGATGACGGGTAAAATTACACTCGACACCAACATGGATTTGGAGACCTTTTTCAGTCCCTGCAATGCCTGCGCATGGATAATATACATGGCAACAAAGGGAGCCGCGACCAGCATGATACTGAATACACGGTCAAAGCCCGGTAACCTGAATACCGACTGATTTAACCACTCAGCACCACACCAAAACAACAGGGCTAGCACCAGTGTCGCCACCAGCGACCACATTACCGCTTTGGCGTAAATACTTCGGCATTGAGCGCCTTTGCCGCGGGAAGTATCACTCGCAATGAAGCGAACCACAGCCTGATCAAGACCAATTCGCCCGGCTGTTGCAATCATAGTAATGAGCGTAAAGGAGAGGAAGAATAAGCCCGCTTCAGCGGCTCCTATGGTACGGGTTACCACGACATTCATGGCAAACAAACTGACTGCCGCCAGTACTTTAACCAACAGTCCTGCAAGGCTGCCCAATAGCATATCCCGCATATCGGGCTCTGCCAGATATACCCGCCAGTTGAGTGCCTTAACCATAAGCGTCGCCCCTGATTTCACGCGAGAATAAAATTCTCGATGTTGTTCAACAATTCTTGGTTGGCATACAGCCCGAGAGAACCTCCATGCAGATGAGCCATATCGCTCAGCGTAGACAGTAATTGGTCTTTTTCATACGCAACATAACAACCATCCAATGTTTCAAAGTTCTTACAGGTTGCAAGCTGATGCTCATTGCGGTGTTCACCTAACGATGCGCGTCGTGGAAACACAATCACGGGCTTGGATTCAATCAGCGATGTGATAATGGAACCCATCGCCGCATGCGCGAGTACCAGCGATGCTTTATCAAACTGCGCTTTATATGATTGCTCATCCAGGAAAGCACAATACTTCATGTGTTTGGGTTGATAACTGCCTTCACCAATCTGGCCAAATATTTCGATTTCCGGATGGTTCGCTGCAAAGTCATCCACGATTTCAACAAAGCGATCGAACGGTAATTGCGTACCAACAGTTAAAAAAATCATAGTACTCTCCCCTGATATTTTGGACCTGTCGGGCTAGCCAGGTTTGGCCATTGGGTTAACCATAAATCGGCAAACGCGCCCGCTTTTTTGCCAGACAATGAAAGTTCTTCCGCATTGGCAATACTGTCAATCCAGATGGTTTTCGCGCCAATGAGTTTACCCAGCATGACGGCAAAGAAACCCGGTGCTGCGCCGCTGGAAATCACTACGTCAGGACGCTTAGTGATCATGAGCCAGCTCATTTGTAAAAAGAGAATGATAAGTTTGAATTTCTCGTCGCCGTTGGCATCGGTGACAAGAGAGAAGTCTTTGCCCATGCCTTCACGATACTGATTTGATACATAACTAGTATCAAAACGGTCTAGCACCGGCTTCAGTCTTAACAGTTGGATGAGATGGCCGCCTTGAGAAGCTACTGCTAATAGTTTTTTCTTTTTCATGGTATTACTCCGGTATCAACAAGGGTCAATACAGTTGCTGTACTAACGACACTGAAGGTTTTGCATAGGGTGGGCCAACTTTTTAACGCAATAAATACAACAACTTACAATTAAAACCAAAAAGCAAAGTCGCGTTTTTCGCAAATCGGGAATGGTTTTTAAAAAGTCTGTATGCAGAATGCAAACGGTGACGGAGCTAAAGGGTGCAAATGGCATATCTCGACTTGCGGAAACACATATGTCGAGTCAGCTCCAACACGTTACGCAGTGAGGGCATTTTTGTTTTAGCGGGGTTAGCCAGCCAGCGCTTCCACTTTGCTGCAGCAAGTGCATCTTGGGTCACCTGCTTGCGACAGCTGATTGCATTTAACACGTCAGCGTGTCGTTCACTGTCGTCCACCGACACGTTAGTTTCAAGTAATTCAAAAACGCTCACTATTTCAGACAACGACTGTACCCGGTCTTTCCTGGATAAAGAGTCAGCCAGTTCAGTTCTGAAGTACATAGGGTGATTTAAAAATTGACAGGTAGCGCCAGCTAACAGAACCTGGCTGTATAAGAGGAGATCTTCACCGCATCGGATACGAGTATCAAATTTAAGATTATGCTGGCGTAAAAACGCGGTCTTTATCATAGGTTTCGAGGAGCCCAGGCCCAAACCAACAAAATCTGCGAGGCTCACGTCCATTTCACTACCGTTTGGACACAACCCGGTGAATCGTGACGCATACTCAGTCTGCTGATCCGGTGCCACAAGATAATAGCTGTCCATGATCATATCCAGACCGCGCTGTTCCGCAGTCGACAGTAATGTGGCCAGGCGGTTTGGCGAGAACCAATCATCGGCGTCCAGTACCGTTAGCCACTCTCCTCTGGCGGCGTAAAATGCCAGATTTCGGGCCGTACTTGGCCCTGCATTTCGGGGCGTTTGAAATACCCGGACCCGGCAATCCCTTTGCGCATATTTTGACGCTATTGCCAGCGTATCATCACTGGAGCAATCATCCACAATCAACAACTCAACCGCGCAACCTTGCTGGTTCAACGCCGATTCAATCGCTACTGACAGTGTATCGCTGGCATTAAATGCCGCAATCACAACAGACACTACGGTATTCATGGTATCACATCGCTGTTGCATCAACGGACTGTCGACAGCTTCATGTCCGCCAGCCCGCCTAGTACCGATTTGATGGTTTTGAGGTTTGCCGCTGAAGAATAAGCCGCATCGTAACGCTCACGGGCACGCTTAGCTGCCTGTTCAATCAGTGCGGCATTATTAATGTATGTCGCTATTGCGTTTGCCAGCGCTTGTTGATCGCCCGGTTCGATCAAAATACCCGAATGATTATCAGGGATCGCTTCGGGAATCCCGCCAACCGTAGTGCTGATTACAGCCAGACCTGCCGACATAGCCTCTAAAATCGCAATCGGCAATCCTTCGTTGTGTGACGGTAGTAACAGCACATCCGACTCATCCATCAGCTGATATTTTTGTTCTCCGCTCACCCAGCCAATCACGTCAAAATAGGCGCCAAGATCACGGGCTTTAATCAGTGCTTTCAGCTGTTCAATTTCGCCGTTGCCCCCAACCGTTATACGAAACCCGCTTACGCCTTGTGCCTTCAACAAATCGACGGCTTCAACCAAATCATAAATGCCTTTTCGCTGTCCGATATAGCCCAGGAACAGCAACTTCGTCTCCTCGCGGGTATTAAAACGGCGCTCCTGAAAGAGTTCTTCGAAAACAGGAGATGGGAAGTTATTAATGATTCTGATGTCAGATCCCGGGGATATTGAGCCCACATAGTTCGCCCAATACTGAGATAGTACAAATACGCTGTTAGCATGATTGAGAACGTATTTCACCAATCCCCGGTAAAACCACCCTGCACTATCGTATGTGCGGGCAAATACAGAGCCATGCAGGTGAAAAATCACCTTGCAACGAAACAGCCGGCAAACAAAAATAAACAGTGCTTTTCGGTAAATACTGCCCTTGTGCGACCCATGTAAGTGACAAATAGATACCTTACCTCTAAGCAGCAACCCAATTAATGAAGCCAACGCTCCAAAATACGTATAAAAACGCTTCAACATGCCGCCATCGTCATGGGAGGCAATCAGATAATAATCATAATCGTCATACACACCGGCCTGTATGTGGTTCTCGATAACGGCATGAATGCCGCCCTTTGCTTTAGTGCCGACAACGGCAATACCTTTACGTTCTGATTCAGTATTCATGATAATCCTCCGGCGTACAGGCCTGTGTGATGTGAAACGGGTTTACGCGCTGTCTGCCGCCATCCATGCGGATCGCTTTCGAGCAACGTAATGAACCACCCAAAAATAGTCAGGTGATACAGTGACTGTGCATTTGAAGACAGCGCACTGGTTAATAATAATAGAAATAACAACAAGCTGGCTTCGGGACGCTTAAGCGCGCAGACCATAAATGTCATAGAGAGCAGTAACAGGAAGTAGCCCGGAATCCCGGTTTCGCCAATGACATGTGGCCAGTATGTATCGTAAAAGTACTGGCCAAGCTGCACCCACCACAGGTCTTTCATCGCATTGTATTCGTAGACCTTGGCGACATCGGCGGCCGCGTGACTGCCGATGGTGCCCCAACCGCCGCCCCAGAAATTACTGTCGAACAGCACAAATACCGCTTCGACGAGGAAGATCACCCGGGGTGACTCGAAATTTTCCAGCACATACCACACATTGTTCTTGTCTATGCACAGGTAAGAAATCAACCAGGTAAAAAAGGCAAATACGATACATGCGAGAATAGGCCGATAGTCAAAATTCAGTGCGTTCTGCACTTTCAGCGCCATGAGCGCCATAAACAGCAGCATCAGCTCGAGTCGTTGAATGGCGACAAACACAAACACAATGCAAATGAAAATCAGCGAATAGCCGAAGCGAATATTTCCACGGCGATACTCAACGCTAATTAGCACCGCAGCAATGGTAAAAAATAAAGCAGACTGGCCCGGATGCCAGAACCAGCCGACAAACCGGGGCAGTAGCATGCCGCCGAAATGACCGGGTTCAAAATGTCCGCCACTTGAGAATACCGCATTGTAGGCACCGGATGCCCCGGCCTGAAATGCAATGAGTACAATGCAAAAGAAAATGAGCGGCTTGATGACCTTAAGCGTACGACGAGTCCAGATTTGTTCGCACTTTGCCACAGAGAACAACATCATCATGGGAAAGAATTTAAGTTCGTGGTAGAGCTGCACCAGGATAATTTTCATCCCTTTCTGGTTGGCGAGTGAGATAAGCACGCCGTACAGTAAATACCCCACATAAAGAGATAACGAGAGCCACCAGTACAGATTCAGCCGCGGCTTAATTACCGTTACCAATAAGCCTATCGCTATGATGGGGAACAACTTTTCAATCAGGTCGAAAGGGCCATATAAAGCAAGACTCACTTTTTTTACCAGCAGGAAGAAGAGTTCGAGACAAAACATCCCGAACAAAATATGCGGTACGATGGAGGCTTGCTTTGGCGCATTCATAGCTGATACAACGACGCCAATAATTGTGAGTCAGGGGTGTCCGGCAATATTTTGTTTCGCTCATCATTAAGTAACTGCGAAAAATACGCGCGGTCCTCAGACGACAACACCGGTTTCTTGCCGGTATTACGCTCCAACAGTTTGCGTTTCATTGAGGTCACAAATTTCTCTGGAAATACCGCAACGAACAGGCTCTTTGCCAACGACTTACGCATCAGTGCTTTTTGTAGTAATTTGGAATGAGGGACCCCCGAACGATTCGCAAAATCCTGTTGCCATGTCATTGAACTCAGGCCAATAAAGTCAGCAACCTGATCCATTGTCCGCTGGTTATCTTTCGCGTAATCCTGATAACCCACCACCATCAGGCGCTTACCCAGTAATTGCCGGGCAAATTGTGTGGCTTCTACAAAGCGACTGGACTGCAAATTCCGCCAAATAGGTAAGTAATGTTCTCTTGCGCCGGTTAACTCCTGTTGAACCGCCTCTCTGAAACTTAATGTTTCGCGGGCATCCCGAACCAGGTGCGCGTAAGCTGAGAAAGCCCGTTCAATGGGATCACGCAGCATGATGATGTACTTAGCGTCCGGGAATTGCGCGTTTATCCGTTGCAAAACCTCCGGGTGTTCAATCGACATAGCCGAGCCGTCAATGGCCAGCTTCCCGGGTTCGTACAAAGATTGATAGTCATGTTCTTCAGTAACAAACATCTGACTGACCGTGTCATTATCAGCAGGCCCTGCAAACCGATCCCCCATCACCTTAGCGAAATGGTAGTGTGGCTCCTTCCGCTTCGTTTTTGACACATCAGGATGTTGCATCAACTGGTTATACAAGCTGGTTGTTGCACACTTGGTAAACCCTAAAATAAATACGTCTGGCACAGACACCTCCCGACTTTCTAACTATTTCTGACTCAGATGATTAACTGGTTGCCTGGCTAACTAAATACGTTCACCAGGTTAGTTTTTGGGAGTATTGCCAGAACTGTACCAACCCATGACACGCATCTCTGTCCTCAATCAGGCTGCGGCCTGCGGGCTGATTAGGCTACATCGGCGTTTGCACCTTCTTTTGCAGGGTCATTTGCAATATGCGAAATCACCAGGCAAATCTACGAAAACCTCGGATTTCCCTTTGCAAAATACAAAAAGGCAATCGTTCCGTTATTTTTTTAGCGCTCATAGCTGAAAATATTAATTAATAAAATTCAACAACTTGGAATAAAAATTCATCAAAAATTATGCGAACTATTCAGGCAGGTTTGGTTCTTGCTCTGTTTAAACCATGTATTTGGTTGTTTCTGAAGCGAGATGGAACGCTTCGAGGATGAAAAATGATGAATTGGAAAATCTGGACCCGAATTATTTTCTCAATATTTGTCGTCATTGTGCTTTCGGGATGCCTGGCAACGGAGAACCTGGTTCACGTACCACGTCACAACAATATGGCAGAACTGGAAGACTACAATGTGAGCCTGTATCGTCAGTCTCAGCATATCTTCAACCCCATGCCTATCGATGCCCGTGTTATGCAGCTTCGACTTCAACAGCGTGTCGAGCATTTGGTTTTCCTGGTAGATCAAAGTACGTCGTTGAGCGATAGCGCGAAAGGCCTCGACACCCGCTTTTACGCGAAAGAGGTGGTGCGTCGGTTTATTAAAACCATGCCTACACAGCCCTTTAGCAGCACCATCGTTACCTATAACAACCAACCGCATCTTCAACTTTATGCGCCGCTGGATGCCAGACTTACTATTGCGACGCGATTTCCCAATGAACTCGAATTCCTATTATCAGGGCACAGAACTACGCAGCATATAGAGGTGAAATCACTGTCTGTTGCGCTCGATTTTGTCTCTGAGTTAGTTGGCAATTTACATGGCCCTTCAGCCGTTGTTCTAGTCACGGAATGGTCTCAAATCGACGAATCCGTTGAACAAGCGGTAATGCGCATGCGTCAGCGTGTGACCTTCGGACGCAAGGCCCACGTGGTGGTGCCGGAGTCTAGCGCTATTGCCTGGCCACACAGCCACTCAGGTTTGTGCTTTTTCACTGTGGGAGTAGGTAACAGATTGTCTCGCAGTCGTCTGGAAAGTGCCGATAGCTGCGGCTTTTCTTCGGCGGTCGACAAAGTAGCCCAGCCCAGCACCATGGCAAACTTTGTAGAAACCGTGCTGTACAAAGGCCCTGCCGACCAGGATGGCGACGGCATATACGATTATCAGGATCTTTGTCCTGCTACACCGGCTAAAAGAATTGTTGATTACAGCGGCTGCCCCCGCTTTCCAGCAACCCACTAAAGGAGAACATCATCATGAAACCAGTAAACAAGTGGATTTTTGCCATAGTGGGTACGCTTATCATCAGTCACACATCCCTGGCACAGGTAGAACGTGTAATGGTGCCTACCCTGGAAGAAAAACAACGCCGCGAAGCCCTGCTAACCGCTCAATCAGCTGACTCACAGCAAGAGACAACGCAATTTCAGGTCATCGTTCAGGACGGTGCTGCTGCGCAGGATAACGCGCCAAGTCAGCTTGAACAGAACGTGACTGAGTCTCTGCGTCCTGTAACGCTGGAAGAAGAAATTCAACAGCAACGCGTACAAAACAAGCTCGAATTGTTTGGCTACGACATGTTCTCGGGCGTGTCGTCTACTTTCGCCCCGGTGTCAGATATGCCCGTGCCGTATGATTACATAGTAGGCCCCGGAGATACCTTTACCGTGCAGGCTTTCGCGGCGACCAATGTGCAATATGATTTAACCGTTACCCGTGAAGGTCTGTTACTAATCCCTGATGCTGGCGCGGTGACCGTGAGTGGCCTGACCTTTGAAGAAGCCAAGAAAGCCATTTCAGAAGCCATCGAAGTAAAACGCATTGGTATCAAAACCATAGTCACACTGTCGGAGTTTCGCTCGATTCATATCATGCTGGTTGGTGAAGTCGCGAAACCCGGCAGTTATTCTGTCAGTGGCTTTTCCACGCTAATTAACGCGCTGGTATCCAGTGGTGGTATTAAGCGCACAGGTTCGTTGAGAAATATTCAGGTAAAACGTAACGGTCAGTTGGTCACCACATTTGATCTGTACGCGCTGCTGCTAAAAGGCGATGACAGCGCCAATATTTACCTGCGACAAGGTGACTTAATTTTTGTACCGCCTGTTGGCCCTACGGTTGGCATTGCTGGTGAAATCCTCCGCCCGGCTATCTATGAAGTGGCTACAGAGAAGAATGTACAGGAAATACTTGCTTTGGCGGGCGGCTTGTTACCCACGGCCAATGCAAAAACCGCTCAAATCGAACGCATCGCCAATGGCGGCATGTACACGCTGATGCAGGCTAACCTGAAAGCCAAAGGCAACGATGTAGCGGTTAAAAACGGCGATTTGATCCGGATTTTTCCAGTGCTGGATAAAATGGATGACGTTGTGTTGCTATCCGGTCACGTGCTTACGCCAGGCGGTTTTCAGTGGTTTAAAGGAATGAAAATCTCCGATCTGATCCAGTCGAAAAGTATTTTAAGACAAGGCGCGGAATTCGAAGCCGCCATGATTCAGCGTGAAAACCGCGAAGATAAACGTACTGAAGTCATTTACTTTAATTTGTGGAATGCTATTTCGGATAAGTATTCATCCGATAACCTGACCCTGCAACCCAGGGATCAACTGATCATCTTCGATACACATTCCCCCCGAGCAGGTCAGCTTTCCAAGGTGGTATCAAAGTTGGAAAACGAGGCCACTGCGGATAATCCCATTAAGGTGGTCGACTTTAAAGGCGCCATTCCACATCCGGGAACCTACCCACTGCACCTGGGCACACGGTTACTGGATATGGTGAAATACGCAGGTGGACTAGCCGCGGGTGTCGACCTGAATTACGCCTTACTCGCCAGAACCGATCTGGTAACGGACCGCCTCTATTTTATTCGAATCTCGTTAAACGAGGCTCTGATCAACAATACCGATCACAACCTGGTTTTACAGCCTAAAGATAAAATTTACCTGTTCGACAAAGACATCGACCGTTCAGCGCTAATCAAAACGCCACTGGAACGGGTCAAGCGGGAAACCCAGTTTGGTCAGCAAGCGCCCGTGGTTGATATCAGTGGATCAGTGTTTCATCCAGGCTCGTATCCCATGGTGCCAGGAATGAGAGTAGAGGACCTGATTGCCGCTGCCGGTGGCATGAAGGAAGAAACCTATGGTCTTGCAGCCACGCTGTCCCGTCAGGTTCTGATGGACAGCGAATTCAGCCGCACTGATTCACGCTCTATTAGTTTAACCAAAACAGATCCTCTGCTGGATACCACTGACCTGATATTACACCCGAAAGATCACCTGGTAGTGCGCATGAAACCTGAATGGATCCAAACCCCACAATATGTAGACATTGAGGGTGAGATTACCTTTCCTGGCAAATATCGCATCGATAAACGCGAAACCTTGTGCTCTTTAATGCAAAAAGCCGGCGGTTTTACCGAGGATGCCTACTTGTTCGGTACCGTATTCCTGCGTGACAGCGTGCGTAAGAAGGAACAAAAAGCATTAGATCGCATGTTCGACGAATTAACCCGCTTGCTGGCAGACAGTCATGTTTCCCAAGGGGTGAACAAAGACGAAAAAATGCCGAAGGACCAGCGTGCTGATGATATTTACAACGTCATCAAAAAGATGTCACCTGACAAAGCGGTCGGCCGCATGGTCGTCGACGTGCACAGTGCGGTAACACGCTGTGACGAAAGCTCCGACATCGTCCTTGAAAATGGCGACCGCATCATCGTTCCTAAATATCAGGATGAAGTGAGCGTAATCGGTCAGGTGTACTTCCCTACGTCTCATAAATACCGCACAGACCGCGCAGCACTGGATTATATTGGCCTGAGCGGCGGCGTAAAAGAACTCGCTCAGTATGAGCATGCCTACATAGTCCAGGCCAACGGCGAAGTCATGTCTGTTCGTTCCAGCACCAGTTCCTGGGGATTATTCAGCTCGCCTTCAAATGTCAAAGTAACGCCGGGCTCTACTATTTTTGTACCGCTGAGTGTCGACCGAATTAACGGCAGAGAATCAGCAGAAAAATGGGTAGATATTATTTACAAAAACATCATTGCAACCGCAATGCTGGCCAACCTGCTTAATTAAGTACGGAGTATATTGATATGGCACATCAACACGATACAGGCGGACATGTTGCAGAATACGAACTGCTTTTAAAGTTCTTACATCAGTTGCTTACGTACAAGTTTCGGATTGCCCTGGTCGCCATCACCGGCGCAGCCATTGTATTGGGGCTCTCCCTGATGCTGGACAACCGATACTCCTCGCAGGCGACGGTAGCGATTAACATCAGCGAAGAGCCGGGCGGCGTTCAGCCGAATAATTACCGCGGAGTGAATACCATTGGCGTACTGGAATATGATTTTATTATTGATGGCACCCAGGCCAATGAGCGGGAACGGTTGCTGGCCAGAATGGACTCTTTTGGCTACATCAGTATGTTTATCGAACAGCAAAAGTTACTGCAATGGCTGTACGAAGAACAATGGGATGCATCAACGGAACAATGGCGGGATGGCTTCGTTCCGGACATGCGAGAAGCGGTGAAGAAGTTTAAGACTGATGCGCTGTACGTGTTCACCGACAAGAAAACCGATTTACTGAATATCCGGATCACGTCAAAGTCGCCGGAATTCTCAGCGTCACTGGCTAATACGTTTGTGAAGTCATTTAACGAATACCTGAGACAGCTGGATTTAGCTGAAATTCAGAGCCGCCGTAATTACCTTGAGCAGCGTCTGAGCGAAATTAAAAACTCGGAAATCCAGCGCTCTATTTTCCGCTTACTTGAAACACAGCTGGCCGTAGAATCGCTGATCAACGCCCGGGCGAATTACCCATTGGAAACCATACAACCCGCAACAGTCCCTTTGTTTGAGTCTTATCCGGCTCGCAAACAATGGGCAGCCATCACTTTTGTGTTGTTGTTATTTGCTGGCATCTTCTTTGTGATTTCCATGAACGCAGTAAATGCACTCCGCCGTGATCTAAGAGCGTTTGCAGAGAGAAATGAGCCTAAACGACTCAACCCACCTGCCCCTACTTACTATTCGGAGCAATAAAATGAAGAACATCGTTAATAAAGTATCCCGTTTTGAGGACCACATGCTTACTTATACGCTGCTCTATTTGCTATTGCTGGCGCCGCCACGAGCATTCAAAATTAAAATGTCTGAAAAGGCCAATCAGGGCGAATTAGCCAGTATTCCTACCTTTCTGGTAGTCAGTATTGAATTAACCCTACGCATAATATCGGTACTTGTGATTGCCGCCTGTATCGAGGGATATGTTGGCAATACATTTTATGAAATGCATAGAATAGATATGTTCTTTGTGACTCTGGTCACTACAGGGATTGTGCATACCTGTGCCTATTATCTGATATTCAACGCCAATGCGACGGCATCGATTAAGCCCACACTTGCCTTGCTCTATCGATTGATCAGAAATACTTGCTATGCCGTGCTTGCAGGCTTTGCGGCGATGATCCCGGTTTTAGTCTGGAATTGGGATCATCAGTTGCCTCCCTATGCAGATGGCCTTGCTATGGATTTGTATATCTGGACTGCCACAGGCTTTTTTGTCCTTGGACTCATTGAAGCAAGATACATGGTTCGAACCCCGCTGGGTGCCGACGCTGAACGGACATTGATGCCGGACTGATTCCGTTCGGTTCTCACTCTATAGTCGGGTTAGTTAAGTGGCAAAATTCGACTTAGCTAACTCCATCACATTGCATGGGGCTTCCACCTTATCGCCAAATAAATAATCCCTAGTCCCGTCGCTATTTCAAACACGCTAAAAAACATAAAATGAAGGGAACCGCCCATCATCACGGTGTAGGCTTGATTTAACGTTGTGAGACTACCCGCAATGAGATTGGCATATCGGTTCAGTGAATCGGCAAGCACCTTCGACAACACAATCATGAGCATCGGTATTTGCATTATGGCCGCATAAATAAGCAGAAAGGACTCCGTGAGCACCATGTCACCGACCTGGCCGGATAAAAATGCTTCCAGGTATTTGGCCTGGTGCAATGTAAAGACATCGCAATAAATATAATTCGCTGTCAAAAAAATCCACAATACAGACAACAAGCTTTTTCGGTTGCCGTCCCAACTCCATACTTTCATTACATTCTCCTGTTGAGTAATCAGATTCACCAGGAAAAATGCCGTATAATCCGAGTTTAATCGTCCGAATGGGCCCATTTGTACGAATTTTTTGTCTTTTCGAGATAGCGTTATCATCCCGCGAGCTCAGTATTAGTCAGCTCCGGACATTGATACCTCAGCGCTTAACGTTTTAAAAAGGATATAAGGGTAGTGATTCATATTGTGCCTGCAATTATCTATTCCAGCATGATGGGGATTACGCTGTTTACCTTGCTGGGGCTTTCTACACGAGAGCAAAACAGGCAAACCCGCTACCTTTTTGGCTTGCAACTGCTGCTCTTAGTCCACATCGTGGGGGAGCTCTTTATTTTTTCCGGAGCATACCGCTTCGCTCCCGCATTGGCTGGTGCACAGTTTCCTATCAGGATGTTATTGGGCCCCGCACTCTATCTTTACGCACTTGCCTGCATGTCCCCGACAAAAAAGCAGCCTGAAAAAGTCTGGTTAGTCGCACTGTCAGGACCCGTTCTCGTAATATTGGGTATGTTGCCTTTCATCTTAGGGATTTCAGCAGAAGAAAAGCTTGCGCTTGCGAATCCAGCAACCCGGGATCCTGAGCTTTTTAAAATAGCTATTTACACCTGCCTTTTCGCTATGACTGCATTTGGCGTATATACCGGAGCCTACTTGATTGCAGCATTCAGACTCCAGCAGCGACATCGGAAACAGTTACTTGACCGCTTTTCTGATATCGACAAAC
The DNA here is from genome assembly GCA_017794925.1 of Aestuariibacter sp. Classification (GTDB taxonomy): domain Bacteria; phylum Pseudomonadota; class Gammaproteobacteria; order Enterobacterales; family Alteromonadaceae; genus Alteromonas. The sequence goes on from CP051238.1 coordinate 4,647,196, forward strand.
GCGCAATGAATTGGTTTAAAACTCTACTAATCTTGTGGGGACTGACCTGGTGTTTATTCATTGTGGATTTTGGGATCAACTTTATTGGCATCAAGTGGTTTGGCACCGGTATTCTCCTGCCACTTTTTGAAGCTATTGTGCTGATGATTTTTAACCATTACGCCCTGCAACAACTACCACTTTCTGAAGATGATAAAGGCAAAACAAAAGAAAAGGCAGCTCGAAATACAAGCCTAGATCAAACCAGTATGGCCCAAATTGCGGACGCGTTAACGCACGGTATGCAGACTGATAAACTCTATCTCAAAGAGGATTTGTCATTAAGACATCTATCAGAAATCATAGGTGTGAGTGAAAACTATATTTCCGAAACCCTGTCTCAGTATTTAACGACAAACTTTTTTCAATTTATCAATGGCTACCGAATTGAACATTCCAAAAGCCTGCTTATGAATACCGCTCAAAACATCGCTGATATTGCTTTTGCGGCAGGTTTTAATTCAAAATCCACGTTCAATACCGCTTTCAAAAAGACGACCGGAAAAACACCTTCCGCATTTAGAAATGAAGCCAAAGGCACGTTGAAACAAAAAAGCATAAACAAAGATGTATAATATTATACCGGTCACCGACACCGACCGGTACATTCTGCTATGCAAGGGAAATCAAATTTGGCGCTACTGCACTTTGATAACAACCGCTTGCCAGGGTGCTAACGTATACCCACCCTCATCGACTGGTAACGTCGCGTAATTGTTAATCATCACCTCGCCACCCATGAGGCTTTCATCTAACGCCACAGGCTGGGTCGAACTGGAATAATTCAAAAGAACCAGAATCACTTCATCGTCGAGTGAACGCGTATACGCATAGATATGCTTATCGTCTGGCAGCAACAATGAATACGCACCATACACCAGGGTGAGGTTGTCTTTGCGCAGCTTGGTCAGTTTTCGGAAATAATTGAGGGGTGAATCCGGGTCGGATTCCTGAGCAGCCACATTAATTTCCGGATAGTTTTCAGTGACTTTAAGCCAGGGCTTACCGGTGGTAAAACCTGCGTTTTCTGAGCTATCCCACTGGATGGGTGTTCGGGCATTGTCCCGGCCACTGAGCTTGTGCGATTCAAGCAACATCTCAGCATCACCGCCTTCCGTTTTGGTTAAGTTGTACCAGTTGATGGTCATCAAATCGTTGTAATCGTGGATGCTCTCAAACTTAGCATTGGTCATGCCTATTTCGTCGCCCATGTAATAGTAAGGCGTGCCACGCATGGTCAGTAAAAATGTACTCAACAATTTGGAGGACTGAACCCGGTGCTCCGGGCTATCGTCACCAAACCAGGTAACCTGACGAGGGAAGTCGTGATTGGTATGCCACTGGGTTCCCCAGCCCTTTTCATCAAAGGTGGTTGCCCATGCACTCATGATTTCCTTGTACTTCACCAGGTTTTTAAAATCCTTGTTGACGATTTTTCGCTGATCGACACCCAGCTCAACATGCTCAAAATGGTAATTCATGTTGAGTTCCTGGCGGTCCTCGTCAACCAGATCATGGATGTTATTCAGGTTGGTTCCGGGGCCTTCTGCTACCGTCATAATGTCGTAGTGCTGCAATACTTCACGGTTCATTTCATGTAAAAACTGGTGCAGTCTAGGACCCTGTGCATAGACGTCGATCATCTTGTCACCGTGAACCCCATCGAATACCGGATAACCGTCATGCTTGGAAATAAACGTTATGACGTCCATGCGGAATCCATCGATGCCTTTTTTAAACCAGTAGTGCATCATGTCGAAGATTTCTTCGCGTACCTTCGGGTTTTCCCAATTTAAATCGGGCTGGGTTTTGTCGAAGTAGTGCAGATAATAGGCATCGGTTTGCGCGTCGTATGCCCAGGCACTCCCCTCTTCATCAAAGAAGGACCAGCGCTCTGGCGGCGTGCCTTTCTCCGCTGGCCACCAATGATAATAATCGCGATACGGATTATCGCGGGAGCTGCGAGCCTGCTTGAACCACTCATGCTCACTGCTTGAGTGATTAACAACCAGGTCCATCACCACTTTGATACCACGTTCGTGAAACCCTGCTAATAGCGCGTCAAAGTCTGCCATGGAACCAAATTCGTCCATGATGTCCCGGTAGTCTGAAATATCGTATCCATTATCATTATTCGGGGATTTGTATATTGGGTTTAACCAGACAATGTCTACGCCAAGCGACGCAATATAATCGAGCCTCTGAATAATACCCTGTAAATCCCCTACGCCATCACCGTTAGAATCCTGAAAGCTTCGTGGGTAAATCTGATACACCACGCCTTCTTTCCACCATTGGCGATTCATATCCTGTAAACGCATTATTGCTTCTCCTGATTGAGCAGATGGTCGGGTTTAGAGTTAATACGTAGCGCCAAACCGGCTCCAACAATAAATAGCATACCCGCCAGACCCAGCGCATTCCGCGGGTCCCCGGCAAGCAGTGAATCGTAGAAGTAACCGACAGACAGCATTTCCATGATCTGTGGCAGACAAATCATGGCATTTAACAAGCCCATGTAGACACCGACCCTGGCTGCCGGGGTAACATCGGCAGCAATAATGAAGGGTACTGTCATCACTGCTGACCAGCCAACACCCACCAGCGCCATACAGGCAAATGTGGTGTATAGGTCCGTAGTCAACTGCATTGAAAGGTAGCCAACGCCGCCGATCAACAGGAACAGCGCGTAGGTTTTAGCATCGCCTATTTTGGTCACGACCTTCGCAATAACCAAAGCCATTATCAGCGTAGTGATATTCATGACAGTAAACGCCATACCAACCTGTGCCGTACCTTCTGCAAATCCAGGGCTTTCGGGTGTAGGCGCGTTATAGACATGGCGGGCAATGGATAATGCCAGATACTGCCACATCATTGGCAAAGCGAACCAGGTCGCGAGTTTTACCCACCACACTGCTCGCAATGATTTGGGCATATCCACCAAGGCATCCCACAATTCCGTGAAGACATGCCCGATACTTTTGTGTTCACGCTTAGCATGAAAAGCAACCATATCTTCAGGCGGGTACTCTTCTGTTTTTATAAATGACCAAACCGTAGACAGCAGTATCACCACTACCCCTATGGCGAAGGAGTACTTCACGATTTCCGGAATTTCTTTGCCATCTGTGTCTGCAGACACGCCCGCCGCAATCATCAGCAGCGGCATTAAGCCTGCTAACATTTGACCTGCTGCCACCATAAACGACTGCAATGCATAGCCAAATGGACGCTGATTATGGTTAAGTTTGTCACCAACCAGGGCCCTGTAAGGCTCCATGGCCGTATTCATAGCCGCATCAAGGATCCAAAACAGCCCCACGACCATCCAGAGTTCAGGTACATAGGGCATGAACATCACTGCGACCGAGCCCACCAAAGCACCAATCAGGAAAAATGGCTTACGACGACCAAAACGGGTCCAGGTGCCATCACTAATTGCGCCAATCAGCGGCTGAATAAGCAAACCAGTAACGGGGCCGGCTAACCACAATATTGGCAACTCGTGTTCAGCAGCGCCGTGATAACGGAAAATCGGACTCAGATTAGCTTGTTGTAACCCGAATCCATACTGGATACCGAAAAAGCCAAAGCACATATTCCAAACTTGCCAGAAACTTAACTGCGGTTTTTGTGAATCTTTCATACAGAATGCTCGTCCATTGTGAGTAGCAGCACAGGGAATTCAATCCCGACAGCGGAAAACACATTTAATATACATATAAATTACACAACATTAACCTTAAACGTTTAAGATGATTCTGCAAGTTTTCCAGGAAGATATTTTTATACTTTGTTAAGTCATGATTGAGAGAGCAACAAACCGCCAAAAAGCGCGTTTTTGTCGATACCCCACGCTTAAGGGACGAACTTGATTTACTCAACAAAACCCGCTCTACTGGGGAGCCATCAAGCTAAGCAACGGCCAGACCTGTTAGACCCTATGGAAACAAAACCGAAAATTCTTGTTCTGTTTGCGCACCCTGCTCAGTCCCGCTCAGAAGTGAATCTACCTTTGTACCACATTGCGCTCGATCACAAGGCTGTTACGGCGGTCGACCTGTACGCTGAATATCCGGACTTCAATATCAATATTGAGCGAGAACAGCAGCGATTATGTGATCACGATGTCATCATTTTTCTCTATCCGCTTTTTTGGTATTCCACCCCTGCTTTATTAAAAGAGTGGCAGGATTTGGTACTTGAATATGGTTTTGCGTATGGGCATGAGGGTAAAGCCCTGGCTGGGAAATACTTTTTTTGTGCGGTCAGCGCCGGCGGTGAAGAGAAAGCTTATCAGACAGATGGTTTTAATCACTTTACAATAAGACAGTTACTTCAACCTCTGGAGCAAATGGCCAGTATTACCAATATGACTTATCTGGCACCATTTACCTTGTTTGGCTCGCGGACAGCCAGAGAACAACACCGCGTTACGCAACACAAAGCAAAGTGGCACACCCTGCTAGATAAATTACTAAACAACAAACTGGATATTCAACGCGCTCAACAAATTGAAAATCTGGCCGATCTTTGTCAACCAGAAGGGAAAACAGAATGACCGGCTATTTCCTGTATGCATTTATTTATCTTGTGGCAGCTGTCATTGCGGTGCCCATTGCCAAACGCCTTGGCCTCGGCTCTGTATTAGGCTACCTCATTGCCGGTTTGTTGATAGGCCCAGTCTTCGGCCTAGTGGGAGATGAAACGAGCACAATTCAGCACTTTGCCGAATTTGGTGTAGTTATGATGCTATTTTTGGTCGGATTGGAGCTGGATCCCAGGTCACTTTGGGCTATGAAAAACAAATTGTTGGGGTTAGGCGGCCTGCAACTTGGTCTTACGACAGGCTTAATAACGGCGACAGCCATGCTGTTAAACCAACCCTTTGGTATTTCCCTGACAGTGGGCCTCATATTCGCTCTTTCTTCTACCGCTATTGTGCTTCAGACATTTCAGGAAAAAGCGTTGCATCAGACCGAAGGCGGGAAAAGTGCCTTCTCGGTGCTGTTGTTTCAGGATATCGCGGTTATTCCCATGCTGGCACTGATTCCTCTGCTTGCTATCCCCGAACTGGCCACCACCGCCAACGACGCAACTCATCATGACAGCTACAATGTAGTGCACGGCCTGTCACCCTGGTTATATGGGATCGTCATTATTGGCTCCGTTGCCTTTGTTACCGTAGGAGGATATTTTCTTAGCCGTCCATTGTTTAAATTTGTCGCCGCTTCGGGATTGCGAGAAATATTTACTGCGACTGCGCTGATGCTGGTTATAGGCATCTCCGCGTTAATGGGGCTGGTGGGATTATCCCCTGCACTAGGCGCATTTTTAGCTGGCGTGGTGTTGGCAAACAGTGAATTTCGTCATGAATTAGAAGCTAATATAGAACCTTTTAAGGGTCTTCTGCTTGGCTTGTTTTTTATTACGGTTGGTGCCGGTATCAACTTTTCAATTTTGTCGGAAACCCCGTGGTTAATTGCCGGCATTACCGTTGCAGTAATGATGGTGAAGGCGTTAGTACTGTTTGTTATAGCGGTAATTTTTAAGTTGCGGGATGCCAATAAATGGTTACTGACACTTAGCCTTGCTCAAGCCGGTGAATTCGGTTTTGTGTTACTGAGCTTTGCCTCACAGAACGCCGTATTACCTCAGGAAGTCACCTCGGTGCTTTCTTTGGTAGTCGCCATCTCTATGTTTTTGACACCTGGCTTATTTATTCTTTTCGACAAGGTGATCATGCCCCGCTACCGGGCGGAAAAGTCCCTGCGTGCCCACGACACCATTGATGAAAAAGGCTCAGTCGTCATCGCCGGAATCGGTCGGTTTGGCCAAATCGTGAACCGCCTACTGGTCGCCAACGATGTAAAAACAGTGGTACTGGACATCCGCTCCGAGCAAATTGATTTGATCAGACGTATTGGTACCAAAGCCTATTTTGGAGACGCCTCCAAGCCCGATATTTTACATACAGCAGGAGCCCCGGAAGCATCATTACTGGTTATCGCCATAGACAATAAAGACACCGCAGCAGAAATGGTTAAGTACGCCAAGCACGCCTACCCGAATGTCAAAGTGCTGGCAAGAGCCTTTGACCGGGGTCACGGTTACAGACTAAAACAGCTTGGTGCAGATTTTGTTGTATCAGAAACCTATCACTCGGCACTCGAAATGGGGGCCGAGGCGTTGCGTTCACTGAACATCCACCCGTTTCATGCTGAACGTCAGAAAATGGTCTACAAAAATATTGAAGATCAGCAAAACGATATTTTGTATCGCGCCTGGCTTGACGACGCCAGTGGTGAGCGAGTAGACAACAATTACCTGAAACTCTTCGTTGAACTGGAGACCTTAATTGCCGATGCGTTAAAAGAAGATTTACACGACAAGCATTCAAAAATGCGCGGCTGGACGCCGCCACCAAAAGGCTATGCTGAGACACTCTCAGAAGACAGTAAAATCGATAAATGACGATTATTGTGTCAGCCGTTCAGGAAACCGTTGGAGAGCCGATTGACCTCGACTCTCCACAGTGATTATCGGCTAACGGCGCTCAGCGCATCATCTATATCCGTTGCGCTGTGTCGATTGCGGACCTGGCCATCGTCGCCCCATGTGCGGTTAACAATGCGTCCACGCTTTACGGCAGGTCTGGCATCTATCATCTCCGCCCATCGCAATAAATGTGTATATTCATTCACTTGCAAAAACGTCGCGGCATCATATAAGCGTCCCAACACCAGTTGGCCATACCAGGGCCATATAGCAATATCAGCAATGGAATAAGTCTCACCTGCCATGTAGGTATTGTTTGCCAAATGTTTGTCCAGTAAATCCAACTGCCGTTTTGTCTCCATGGTAAAACGATTAATCGGATATTCCATTGGGTATGGCGCATAGCTGTAAAAATGCCCAAAGCCACCACCTAAATACGGTGCCGAGCCCATTTGCCAGAATAACCAGTTATTACACGCTATTTTTTCCTGGGGAGAGTCAGGAATAAACTGATGAAACTTTTCAGCCAGATACTGCAGTATTGCGCCAGATTCAAACAGCTTGGTTTCTGGCGTTGTTGTGGTATCCACCAATGCCGGAATTTTGGAATTGGGGTTTACCTCCACGAAACCAGACGAAAATTGCTCACCTTCACTGATGTCAACAAGCCAGGCGTCATATTCTGCGTCACTCACGCCTACGGCAAGTAGCTCTTCGAGCATAATAGAGACTTTTTGACCGTTCGGTGTGGCTAGTGAATAAAGCTGTAGTCCGTGATTACCTGTCTCCCGCTCCTTTTGATATGTGGCTCCGGAAACCGGCCGATTGATACTGGCCCATTTGTTTCCATCACCTTCGGGTTGCTGCCACACTTCTGGTGGTATGTATTGATGCTGTTCTGTCATGAGTTCAGCTCCATCTATCCTAATTTAAATACTGTCACAGTTAATTTGGCCAGATAGCCATAAACAAAGGCCTTGGTATAGTTGACCGGTGTTTAAAGGCATTACTTTGAATAAGTTTCTTCTATCTTATGCCCGCTTGTTTTAATCGTCTGCTTTTGCTTTAACTGAAAAGACAGACATCAAATTACTGGTTTCCTTTCCACCAGCTTTTAATGCGCCAGCGACGACATAAATGCGATTATCTACAGTGAGTGCACCCAGCCCATGACGTGGCTTGGGCATCTGCCCTACAGAAGTCCACTTGTCTTGTTCCGGACTGTATTGCCAAACCTCTTTATACACACCGCCGCCGTTATCGAAGTATTCGCCGCCAAATGCATATATACGCCCATCTAATACGGCGCAGGCCAACCCTCCTTGAGCCTGTGGCAGTGGTGCCAGGGTTTGCCATGTATCGCTTTCGAAATGGTAAGCCTCGTGAGTTGCTAAGTTCCCCCCTGACACAGTTCTGCCACCAATGGTGTGTAGCGTCTTATCCAATGTGACACTGCACGCGCTGTTCCGCGCAGTTGGTACAGGCTTTCCGTTTTGCCAACGCATTGAATCAAGGTCAAAAATAAGATGCGTATTCACATCCGATTGATCGTTCCACTGACTGTTTTTATTCTGGCTGACTGGCGAGCGCCCGGTGACAAGATGAACCTGATTGTTATGTACTGCACTTAATGTTTCGGCCAGAGGTACAGGTAACTCAGCAATCTTTTTCCAAATACCTTGTTGAAAGCTATCCTGCTGGGGGGGCGCTGTATCTTCAATAAATTCCAGAACATCAGTGCTGTTATGCCAGATACCGAATTGATCAACGGTAAAGCCGCCAAAGGACAATAACCGATCATTAACGACCACCAGCATAGGGTGATGCCGAGGCGCAGGTAATGCAGGGCCTTCCCGCCATTGCTTGTCCTGTAAGCTGTAAATAACGACACGGTCAGACACCCCAATCCAGTCACCTTCTATATCGGGAGACAATCCACCAGCAACCACGATGTGCTCCTTATACACAGTGGGGTAAATTTCCTGCACGTGGTAAGGCAAAGATTCACTCACTTGCCAGCTTACGTCTATGTCGCTGTCTTCTGCTTGCACGGAAACAAGGTACGAGGCAGCCATAATGCCGATGAGGTATTGCACGCCTCTCCTCACATGTTTCGAATCTAGGAGTCTGTTGGTTTTAGTTTTAGTTTTAGTTTTATTCATTGTCGTTTTCATATTATTGTTCTCGTTTAACACCACGCTTAATCAGAATCGGGTAAGGACCCCCATTCCCTTTAAGCGAGATTCTGTCTTTATACGGTTAACCATAGCAAACCGTAGGGTAACTCCTCCTGTTTTTCCTGCCATTCAGGACGCATGCGCTGCGCAAAGTTTCATTTTGGCCATATACTCAAGGCTCAGATTAATTAAACCAAGAGATAATCGCCTATGCGCTTTTTAATTATCCAACTCACATTGCTTATACTCAGTGTCAGCCCTTTTGTGAGTGCCAACACCGCGGCAGACGAAGAGAAGGCAGCCAAGCGCGCCGAATACATTCGCGCCCACTACACCAAATATGAATACCAGATCCCAATGAGGGACGGCGTTAAGTTGTTCACCTCAGTCTATGTGCCCAACGATGACAGCACCTCGTACCCTATTATGCTTCAGCGCACGCCCTATCGTGTTGCTCCCTATGGTGTAAGCAAATATAAAACTCGTCTGGGACCCAGTGAGCTGTTTGAGACCGAAGGCTTTATCTTTGTGTTTCAGGATGTGCGCGGTAAGTCCATGTCGGAAGGCGAGTTCGTCAACATGCGTCCACAGGATGCCTACAAGCGCGGTAAAAAGGCCACCGATGATGCCACCGACACCTACGACAGTATTGACTGGCTTGTGAAAAACCTGCCCAACAATAATGGTCGGGTCGGCATGTGGGGAACCTCATATCCTGGTTATTACACCTCTGTTGGTTCTATCAACAGTCACTCAGCGCTAAAAGCGATCTCCCCCCAAGCGCCCATTGCAGACTGGTTTTTTGACGACTTTCACCGTAACGGCGCGTTTGTTACGCCAATGGCCTTTATCTTTTTTGACTCGTTCGATAAACAGTTGGATGGCCCGCAAGCACACCGCGAAAAAGGCATGGAGGCAATTACTCCGGATGGCTATCAGTTCTTTAAAGACTTAGGTCCTCTGTCGAACGTAAACAAACGTTATTTTCACGGTGAGCGCCCGTTCTGGAATGAGTTGACAGAACACCCCAATTACGACGAATACTGGCAGGCACGTGATGTGCTGCAGCACTTGAACAAGACCAAGCCTGCCACTCTGGTAGTGGGCGGCTGGTACGACACTGAGGACCTCTATGGCCCGCTTTACACATACCAGGCCATGTCACAAAACAACAAAAAGTCGCATATTAAAATGGTAATGGGCCCGTGGTATCACGGACAGTGGAACAGCCCGGCGGGTGGCAAGTCTCTCGGCGAAGCAGACTTCGGATTTGATACCAGCGCCTGGTTCCAGCAAGAAGTCCTGCTGCCCTTTTTTAAGCAACATTTGAAAAAAGCCGATGACGCGAACATTGCGACCGCGACGATGTTTGAAACCGGTAGCAATCGCTGGCGTAAATTCGATCAGTGGCCGCCTAAGGATGCAAAGGATCACACCTTGTACCTTGGCAGTCAGGAATCACTGGTCAGCACTGCGGTAAACACTGGTAGCAGTGAGTACATCAGCGACCCGAACAAACCGGTTCCGCACTCCGCCAAGGTAAGTCGTGGCTGGGATCGCCCATACATGGTTGAGGACCAGCGCTATGCAGCTCGACGCCCTGATGTGCTGGTGTTCGAAACCGACGTGCTGGAAAACGACCTGACCATCGCCGGGCCAATTGATTTGGACCTGTGGTTCTCAACGAATAAAACGGCTGCAGACATCATCGTAAAATTGGTTGACGTATTCCCAGGCAAAGACGAAAACACCGACAAGGTCGATGCGAAAACCGGTAATCGCCATGAGCTGGTTCGCTGGGGTTCTCTGCGCGGCAGGTTCAGAGACAACATGTCAGATCCAAAGCCATTTGAGCCGAATAAACCGACCCAAGTGCGCTTTGACTTGTACGATGTGCTGCATACCTTTAAACGCGGTCACAAAGTACAAATACAGATCCAAAGCAGTATGTTCCCGTTCCTGGATATTAACCCGCAGAACTATGTTGAAAACATTTTTCATGCCGAGGAAAAGGACTTCGTAAAAGCGTTCCACACGATCTATCACAATGCTGATTATCCTAGTGCGATTCATTTCAGCACAGTGGAGTAATAACTATGATAAAGACGACTTTACGCTGTGCGTTATCGCTGGGACTGATGAGCTTTAATGCGGTAGCTGACAATGTTACCGCTCCCATAGAAAGCTTGTTTGACGCCATGCGCGAACATGACGAACAAAAAATACTGAGTCAGTTCACGCCGGATGCAATACTACAGAGAGCTAAAAAAGACAGTACGGTGCACACTACGGATATCGCCAAATTTGCCGCTGCGATTGCTAAAATGAATGGATTTCTCGATGAGCAGCTACTGGCAAAACGCGTTCAGCAAAGCGGTAATCTGGCGTCGGTTTGGACACCTTATGTGTTTTACCGGGACGAACAGTTAAGCCATTGTGGTGTGAATAGCTTCCAACTCATCCATACAGAACACGGCTGGAAGATTCATTATCTTATCGACAATGTGTTCGAGGGCGATTGCGAATCATTCGCTAAAACTCACTCATAACCCAACAAGAGATTCCGGCCGGGCTCTCTTTCATCTACCCACATAAAACCTCACAACAAAGCGTATAAAAATTTTAGAAACAAAAATGATTCAAATGCAGAAATACAACTGAATATATTGATCATTTTGGTATGCGCATATTTATTACGTATTGTTTTTAATATTCAGGTATCACCAATTTGTTCGTTAATTGTACGAAATTGGGCTATTTCATAGGTATAGCCCATAAAAACAGAGTCAGTCATGCAGAGAAAGTTGGTAATTTGCTTAATTTGCCTGTTGTACGTGTTGCCGGTAATTGCCGACGACTCTTACCACAATTACCCTGGCTTTTTTGTAGGTACCACTCATGCTGACAATGAGTTTTACAATACCGTAGGCCTCGAATACGAATATCGGGTTTCCTTGTCTGCTGGTGTTGGTCTGGCATATGAATACATTAGTGATTATCACGAAGGTGCAGGCGCCAATCTGTTTGCAGTACAAATATTTTATCACCCGAATACGCACGTAAAATTAGGGTTAGGTGTAGGTCAGGAGCGAATTGGCGGGCATCATGCAAGAAGCGATGTGTTTTACCGACTCTCCGCGGCATACGAATATCACGCTTCGCCGTTTGAGATAGAACCCACTATTGATATTGATTTATTGGACGGTGAAACATCGGTAGCAGTAGGCGTGGCGTTTGTCGTCCCGTTCTGATTGTCAGGGTACGTCAGAAAAAGGAGACGCTGCAACCGATGCAGCGTCCTTACAGAACTTACTGTTCTAAAAACTCGTCGCTCAAATACAGCTCGTCATTGCTGTTAATGGCAACTTTGCGGTTCAATACGTCTTGTGCGATTTCCTGTGCTTCTTTTAATGAATGCATTTTGTACGTACCGCACTGATACTCATTTAACTCAGGAATATCTGATTCGGTTTGTACTTTCAGTACGTCATTCATGGCAGCTAACCAGGCCTTCGCTACGCGTTCTTCGTCTGGCGTACCGATCAGGCTCATGTAAAAGCCGGTACGGCAGCCCATGGGCGAAATATCGATAATTTCCACGTCGTCAGCATTCAGGTGGTCACGCATAAAGCCAGCGAATAAATGCTCGAGGGTATGGATGCCTTTTTCTGACAACGCTTCCTGATTAGGAATACAAAAACGCAAATCATAAACCGTAATAGGATCGCCTTTCGGCGTATTCATTTTCTTTGCAATACGCACTGCAGGTGCATGCATACGAGTGTGATCAACACGGAAACTGTCTAGTAATGGCATGAAGCATGTCCTTTCATGTTAGGTAAATGAGCCTGCTCATCGCGGCCCGTCAAACCATAAAAATAGAATGTTCTGTATTGTACATCAACTCATGGGGATAAACAGGCATTATCCCGAAACCTCAAACGTGATTACTGTACGAAATAAAGCAAAATCGGACGTGACAGCAACTTCACGCCCGCTGATGTGATTTCCGGCTTATTAATCCATTAAGAGAATCATGGCAGCAAGCACATAATCGCGATCACTGGTGCCGGGATTAAACCCCATTACCATCGTATTATTTCGGTATTGTTCTGCCATTAGTTTATTCATCCCGGATGACTTAACCAGAATACCAAAATTGGTCTTTTGCCCTGGCGATTGCAAGTCTATGAAAATAGTGTAGAAATTTCCGTCGTCGATATCAAACTTATAGTCATTGATAGTGAGCGATTCGACGAGTGACTTGTCCAGTATTTCTTCGGCAACTGAGTTATAGTACTCCCGCAAATACACCAAATAAGGCTCCATAATCTGACGTTCAAAAGCCTCAGACTGGTTCGGGTCAAACCGCGCTTTTTTGGCTCTTTCTATGGCATTCTCCCAGCGAACAGGGATTGCATCGTTGTGCCTGAACCTTTGTTGCAAGCCGGACAATGAAGCCGTGCCAACGCCGTGTTTTTTCTTGAATGCACCAAACGCAGATTTAAGCTCACTCTCTTTTTGCTTTACTTGATGCTTTAATGAGCCCTTGTCACGTGCTGAGCGTCCAAGAGATTTCTTTAGCTCGTAATAGTGTAAAACATAGGATTCTGCGATCGCGCCAAACTCGTCAAGATGTTCCTGCCAGGCTTGTGCCGTTGTCCAGTCGAAACACTTATCGACTTCGCTTCGCTTATCGATGGAGAACGACCGCTTGGATACTCTGCATTCTCCCGACTTTCGGTCTCTTCCCGCTTCTCGGAATTTTAACAGTTTAATCGAGCCACTAGCTTTTGATATTAATCGAGGATTGGCCGAATTCGCTGCCAAAATAGCGTTGGCCCGTTGGATAAATTCATCGTCCATCGCAACCAGTTTGGCCTCTATTTCTGAGGCTTTATTCTGCAGCGTTTCAAGTTCCTCAACAAGTGAGCCCAACTCTTGATTAAAGTTAACTTTTAACGCATTTACTTGTTCATATGCACGCATGTCATTTTTGTAGTCTCTGGACTGCTTTATACGACTCTCAGCATTCGTATTCGTGTCTTTTATCCATGCATTTTTAATTGCTGTGTACATTGGCTGAAAACCAGCTATACGCTCATTCAAACTTTGAATATTGCCATATCTGGCATTAACACCCGAAAATGTGTCTCTTTCGAGAATCGCTATTAACTCATCATTTGTTCGAGGCACGCCGGAACGAATGATATCGTTGGTGAACTCAGTCAGATTTCCCTTAAACGAGTAAGCTTTGCCTTGAGTTAGCACCTCACCGTATCTGTTATTCAAAAAACTACCGGCACTTACTGTAATTTCAGTCGCAAACGCGCAAGAACAAGCACCTGCTAAAAAGCCGAGAATGGCATATTTAACAAACTTCATCATCCTTCTCCCTGTTAAAAGCCTTAAATCGTACTCAGGATAGATTTCTTTTTAGCTTCAAACTCGTCGTACGTAATGGCCCCGTCTTCCATTAACGCTTTTAATTTGGCGATTTCATCACCGGCTGAAACCTGAGTAACTGGCGTTGGTTGAGAAGATTTTTCATTTTTCACTGCCCACACCAGCGCAATCACCCAGCCCAGTAAGCTCCAACCCAGAAAGAAATTCAGCAAAAATATCGACATAAAATTACTGTGCTTTTTCCCCTTCGCTACAAAGGTAGGCAAGAAGTAAATGAAGAGGGATACCACAATCATTAGTGCACCGTAGGTCGTTTCCATTTTTTATCTCCGTCAATCAAACTTATGTAATGTTGTAAACATGAGTACTTAGGACGACTTACTTTTTCCGTAATCAGTACTCAACGTTAAGAATGAAGGAGAATGTTGCAGGAGAGTTATTACACAACCGACATGTGTTATTACAAATCCGACAAGGAAGTTAAAGCACTGTTTTATTTTAAAATTTCAGAGTTAGTCTCGATAAATTGTGAAGGAGTGAGATCAAAGGTTTCCCTAAAGCATTTAGTAAAATACGCCTGACTGGAGAAGCCACAGTCGAAAGCGACGTTACCAACAGGCACACCGGAAAGCAGCATCAACTTACTTTTTTCCAGCCGACGTGTGCGGATAAATTGTGATGGGGTGCAGTCTGCTAGGGCTTTTAATTTGCGCTGTAACTGACGCTCACTGAGTGCCATTGCTTCAGCCAGGGCGGGCGGGTCAAAATCAGTAGATGCGTAATATTTGTCCAGAATGGCATCGAGCTTTTCTGAAAAGGTGCGCTCACTAACCTGTACTGAAGAATCGATCCCAATGGATTGCTTTAGATTCTGTTGGTAGTGCAACTTTAGCTTTTTGAGTTGAACAGTCAGATTCCGAATATGCAGTAACAGCTCTTCGGCTTCAAATGGCTTGCTCAAATACACATTTGCTTTGTGCGATAGCCCTTCAATACGGCTGTCATAATCACTTTTGGCAGTTAATAAAATAAAGGGGACATGCGAGGTCGCTAACTCAGTTTTGATCGCCTGACACAACGCAAAGCCATCCATGTTCGGCATCATTACGTCTGACACAATCACATCTGGCTGACGCTCAGCAACCGCTTCTAATGCCTTTAACCCGTCTTTCGCAAGACTGCAATTGTAATGGTGCGACAAGGTTCGAAGTAAGTATTCACCCAGCTCATTGTTATCTTCAACGATAAGGACATAGGGCAGGCTGCTGTTTTCTTTTCGGTGAAGCAACGCTAAATCAGGTACAGATCGACTATGCTCTTCGTTTATGCCTGAACGCACGCCATTCCCCGAACTCACACATTTAGCTTGAGGTTCAGTTGCTGGCAACTTGCATTCAAAACAGGCCCCCCCAGTCGGCGCATTATATGCTCTGACAGAGCCGTCATACTTATCGATAAGGCTTTTCACTAAGGGCAATCCCAACCCGTTTCCTTCGATGTGCCCATGTTGCTGACTTCGGTAAAATGGTTCCCAAATTCGACTCAACTCAGTCTGTGCAATGCCATCGCCTGCGTCTACCACCTGTAAAACCAGGTGTTCAGCTTTTTTGCTAAGTGTTAATTGAATAACAGCGGGACGTTGTTCATTTTTGTCCGGTGATGAATACTTCACTGCATTCGATAGCAGGTTTGTTGTTATTGTCTCTATATCAGCTGCTGACGACCGACACCACACACCTGGATGTATTACCGCTTTTAGCATCAGGCCTTGTTGCCGGGCCACGACCTCAAAAACATCAACCACGGGCTGAACCACCTGGCTAGCGTCACAAGCAGCATCGGGCGTATCAGTTGGTTGCTTTGAATTCATCGCAAGCAGTTGGTTTACCAACGTTAACAGCCGACTGCCCTGCCGCTTGATTCCTAACAACGCTTTGGATGACGCGTCATTTTGAGGGGCTTGCTGTAGTTCTCGCACCAACCCATTGATCAACGTAAGCGGTGTTCTGAACTCGTGCGAAATATGATTAAAAATCGAGTTCTTCTCAGTCAACGCGTTATTCAGTGCTTTTGTTCGTTCAGCAACGGCGCGTTGTAACCTGAGTGTTTGGCGCTTGTGAAAATTAATTCGCCTGCGGTAAAACTCAAAGGCAATTAAGCTGACTACGAGCAAGTACATGGCAATAGCAGGCCCGCTACGCCAAAACGGAGGGACAACAGATAACAGAATAGACTTTCTGCCTAACTCTGCGCCACCGGCTGATAACGCACGAAACGACACATTAAAGCGGCCTTCAGGCAACCCCGTGAAGTAAGCGCGTTCTCCATCCAGTGGTAACCAAACGTCGCTTAACTCTTCCACCTTGTATTCATAGGTTATGTTGCGATTCTCACTGAACTGCAAAAGCGCAAGGTCTATTGAAAATGCAGGCAAATCTTGCTGGACAGACAGTTCAGTTAATTGGCTTAAGGGCGCATTCAGCGTTACGCCTTCGATCGTGTTGGCATAGGATATGTGTTCATTGAGCACTTTCAACCCGACAACCTGCAGCGGTAATTTTTGTGGCTCATAATTCAGCAACGTATCGGGATCAAAAAGATTCATTCCGCCAACTCCGCCAAAAGCGATAGTGCCGTCAATCAGCTTTGCAAACGCCCCGGTATTGAACTCGTTACTTTGCAAACCATCGGAATATTTAAAACGAACCGTCTCAGTAGTAGATGGGTCAAAAGCGACAATACCTTCATTAGTACTTAACCACAATTGCTGCTTGGCATCCTCAACAATGCCGTAAATGGTATCAGATTTAAAGTGAACACCGGTCAGCTTGAGGCCGGTCTGGTTAGCCGCTAACTGGTTAAGGCCAGCATTAGTACCTATCCACAGTGTCCCGTCTTGAGATTGTAAAAAACTGCGTGTCCACTGGTTACTTAATTCGCCGGTAGTCGCCCCGCCAAAAGGCGATAGCTGTTTGGTATGGGGATTATAAAAGACCGCACCTTTCGTACTGCCTATATAAAGGTTGTCGTTGTTGTCGACATACAAGGATTGTATGTGTTGAAGGTGATTATTGTCGCCGAAAAAGTCAGCGCGGTGCCAGCTTTGACTGGTTAGGTCGAAGTAGTACAACCCTGACGTCACAAAAGCGATCCAAAGCTTATCGTGTTCCAGAAAGCTGGTGAACACACCTTCAGTTTCAACGAGGCCCGCAGGTGGCTCCAATGATTCCCATTGATTCGTTGAAGGATCAAACAACCAAAACATCGATCCTTGAAAAGACTGAGACAACATTAATAGTAGCCGGCCATGATAACCGTGTATCCCCCTTATAAAGAATCGGCCTGACGTATCAAACGGGGGAAAGAATGACTGAACCCCATGGGTTACCAAATCAACACGGTTCAGGCCATCAAATGTGCCTACCCACAGAGCATTTGTGTGGATGTCTTCCCAGAACGACCTGACATGATTGTGGCTGAGTCCGGACTTATCGCCTTCTCTAGACACAGTCACAAGTAGATCTGATTCCGATGCAATCAGATTAATCCCGGCACCATAGGTAGATATCCAAATATTGTTCTGGTTATCTACATACAATTTATTAATGTCACTATTGGGCAGATAAGTGTCTTCACCTTGTCCTGCGCTATACTCGCGAACCAGCTCATAATGCTCATTAAGCACGAATAACGCATTGCCATAACTAATCAAAAGCCGGTTTCGTTCATCATAGGGTTCAATAACAATTGGAGTGTCGGATACTGTAGCGTTATACTTCGTCAAAAAATCAAAATCATGCTCGCCACACGTCTGTAAAGCCGGTCCATGCAGACACCAACGAACCGAGCTTCCAAGCAGAGTAATTACGCCTGAGTGTAATCGCTCGAATGCAACATACGGCGTGGTAAGAGAAGGCGTAATATCTTTCACCTGGCCATCGCCTATGGCGACCCACAAAATTGAGGCTTTCGAGACTATATAAAGATCGCCTTCAGGATTAAGCAACAAACTCCGAAAGTGCAGGCTTTCAGGTAACGACATTGTTTCCCATCCGGACACCTCGTTGCCAGATAATACTAGCAATGACAACTGATTGATCTGGCCGCTTTCCAGTATGTAGAGTTTATTCTGCCAGATCACTGCGCCGCCATTTTGCTGCACTTTAACAGGAGCCTGACTATCGGCAAGCCGCACAGGTTGTAGTGAATCCAAAGCAACATCGTAGTAAAACAACTGATTCTCACCCATGACAAACAACACTCCGTCGTTTGAGAGAAATAGATGTGTAAATCGCTTTACGGGCTGTTGGTTATCAGAAAAAGCGTGGTAGGTTTTAAAACGTGAGCTGTCATAGCGCGCCACGCCGTCATTTGTGGCAAACCACATAAAACCCTGAGGCCCTTGAATGATGTCGCCAACACTGCTTTGAGGGAGACCTTGCTGCACGCCTAAGTTTTCCACACCGAAGGCGTCAGGCAAGCAGATAAAATAAACCAATAACAGTGGGCCTGCACATACCAGAGAAAGCACATTTTTCAGGGTCTTTGCGACACAAGACATAACTCAGACCATCCCTGACTTCGTTACCGCAGATAAGAGCACTAGCATGGCATTTATTAAAGCTCTCATCACACACAGAATTCGTGAACAATTCAGGCTTCTGTTTACAAGCCTGATTAAATTCTAAACTATCCTACTCAGTGTAGTTTTGCAAAGTGTGTCATTCTCCAATGCAAAGTCATGTATATCGCCAGGCTAACTTAGAAATTTCTCTCGCTCTCAGGTCGAATCACCAATTCGTGGATATGCGTGCTGGGTCCGGTGTTTAGCATTCCCATGATTGCATCTGCGACGTCTTCGGCCGTTAAATACTCGGGGCGGGACGCTTCCCTGAAATCCGTATCGACCCCGCCAGGATAAACAGACAACAATTTAATATGTTCTGCAGCCAACTCTTTGCGCATGACTTTTATGTAAGCATCCAGTGCAGCTTTACTCGCTGTATAGGCTGCAATCCCGGGATTTGAAAACAAACATACCGTTGAGAGTACATTGATAATGGTCCCCCCGCCTTGCTGCTTCATACCCGGTAACACCGCTTTAATACACTCAATAGGCGCGTAACAATTGACTTGCATTAACCAATCCAATTGTTCAATAGGTGTCTCATCAGCAGGTAATCGAACATTGTTGAGTCCGGCGCAGTTTATCAATACATCTACCGGGCCATTGATTTTCGTCGCTTCATCAATAAAATCCGTTCTGGCTGGTTCATCGGTAACACAGAACGCTTTGCTGTATACCGTTGAAGTCTGTTTTTGCACCGATAGTTGGTTCAACGTATCGCTGAGCTTACTTTCACTTCTGCCGCACAGACTCAAGCGATCCCCTTGCTGAGCTGCTAAGACAGCAAGCTCACGACCAATGCCCGAAGACGCACCTGTTATTACTACGTGTTTTTGCATGAATAAGTTGAATTACCTGGAGATTTTGGTCAGTTTACTATCAATCCGGCTTTGATTCTCTATTTGTTTATTGCCCCTTTAACATTCCTGACAATCGGTAACTTAAAGTATTCGTAGTGAAAATTGCAGCCTGTTATTTTGTTAACCAAAAGATGATACTATCCAAACAGTTCTGCAAAGGAAGTGATGTATGCAAGACAAGGTATTGTCGATTGTTCCCCGAGGTTATTTACCCGAATTGGCCGGTGGCCTTGAGATCTGTGCCATGGAAACCATTGAGTTTTATATTGCGCAAGGGTACATCGGTGCAGTGGCAGCAAAATGTGCAAGCTCACCTCATAAGAAATTAAAAAGCCGCATACAAAATAAGTTAAAAGGTCCATTTCCTTCCAAATATAAGATAAAAAACCATTGGGTATTCACCGATTACTGGCACCCCAGTGGACTTTCCGTTTTATTTGAAAAACTGACTCCCTCTTTTGTACTCTGCCACGTTTCCATGTGCGATGACCTGCTACAAAAGCTCATTGATATAAATTATCCCACGTTGTTTTATATCCATACACGGGAGATATCTTCGTTATTTGGAAAGTTACCCGCTGATCACCGTTTTATGTTTGCCTGTGAGTCAACGTACATCAAAGCTCAATTTGAACAGGTGAGTAACGCCCCCATCGAGGTCATTCGGCCTATTTTGCCGCCTGAAAAATTTCAGATTTCTGAGACGGGTAAAGCCATATTAGTCATCAACCCGCACCCCAAAAAAGGCGGACGCCTGATTGCAGAAATTGCGCGTTTACTTCCGGCACGACAATTTTTAATTGTAGGCGGCTGGGCCAATACACAACACGACCCAGAGGTGTTAGAGATTGAGCAGGCGCTGAAACAGCTGCCGAATGTGACACGTCAGGCCCATGTTGACGATATGCGAACCGTATTCAGGCAAGCCTACTGCCTGTTAATGCCGTGCGTAGTAGCAGAGGCATTTGGCAGAACGGCAGCAGAAGCATTGATTGCTGGCATACCGGTAGTGGCATCAAATCAGGGTGCATTGCCTGAGACCGTTGGTACTGGCGGAATTATCGTAGATATTGAAGCGCCAGTTTCACATTGGATTGAACAACTGGAAAAACTGTTTAACGACAGGGATTTTTACCGTAATCTCCAACAACAGGCTATAGCGACGTCCCAACAAGAAGTCCGTCAGGCAACTTATATACAACAACAATTACTTGACCATGCAAAACGCTTATCCGGAAAATAATACCGCCAACGGCAGCAGAAAAATCTGGGCTATCGAGTCAAAACTGGCCAATGGCATCATTCTGCTTTTTTTGGTTTTGGTATCACTGGCCAGCATCGGTGTGGTTGTTAATCACTATTATCAACTTGCCCAGGCCAGTGACATTCCATGGTACGGTATTAAGCAGATTTACTGGCATATCCATCACGATGTCATTGTACCCTTTGGTGCTGATCCTCAGCTCTATCTGGGCATTCCGGCTTTGCTTTGCATTCAGGCTTTGTTTCCTGCCATTCGTTCACAAAAGCCGTTTAATACCGGTATTCTGGTAGATATGGTATGGGTGTTCATTCACGGTTTTATGGTAACCGGATTCGTACTTATCGCCATTACAGCGCTTAACCAGGCACTCATGCCCTGGACCAGTGCCCTGAAATTCGGTGTTTTCAGCAATGTCCCCGCCTGGCTTGAGATTGTGCTTGGCTACCTCGCGGTTGAACTGGTGGGCTGGTTCAGCCACATGTTACGTCACAAAGTGCGGGTATTATGGGTGTTTCATGAAGTTCATCATTCGCAAAGCCAAATGAACCCATTTACATTATTTCGTGTGCACCCTATGGATTATTTGTTCGCGGAATTCATTATCTTTTTACCTGCGCTTCTGTTCGAAGAAACGCTGGGAATTGTGCTTAGCTATTTGATCATTTCCCGCTTGCACGACGCATTAACACATAGCAACATACGAACAAACCTTGGACCGCTTCGGTATATTTTTGTTACGCCGCAGTCCCACCGTGTGCACCACTCGTCAGAAACCGAGTATTTCGATATGAATTACGGTGTCACCTTGTGTGTGTGGGACCGGTTGTTCGGAACGCATTCTCCGTCTGATAACGTGTACCCCAAAACCGGGATCAACGACCCCGATTTTCCAGAAGAAAAAGGCAAACCTTGGTACACAATTCCCGGGGTTATTACCCGACAAATGTATTATCCCTTTGTAAAAGCAATGCGACTATACTGGGGTAGCTAATGATGTCCTGGATGAGCGACTACGCCCATTCAGAATATTCCCAATCCAGGTATTTTTTACGCCAGCCTCATAAGTAAGCAGGCCAATAGCCATGGTACCACCACACACCATGACCCATTTAACACTCCAGTGAAATGGCAATTCTGCAACAGCGATTTGAAAAGCCACTACCAATGGCAGATGAATTAAATAAAGCCAGTACGACGCATTGGCCAAATAATCAATCCAAGCCTTAGGACTGCTAAACAGCTTTTTGCACAGTCCAAAGGTGAGAGGAATCAATGTCCACATGGTGATGGCATAAGCAAAGGAAAATGCAGCTTTACACCATAGATAGTTTTCATGTCCTGGCTGCCCTTCATAGGGCGCAAGCAACATTAATGCTGATATACCGACTATGGCTAATATGGTATTCGCAGCAGAAAGGCGACTGTAAGACTGAAAACATTCCGGTTTTCGCTGAAACGCCCAGCCAACAACAAAGCACCCAAAATACAAGCAAAAAACGGGCAAATGAGCGACAAGTGATTTATCTGGTGTATCGATGCCCCAATGGGTCATCCACCACAAACAAAAGCTAGTAGGTAACGCAATGACCAAGGGTGCACTTTTCGATGTGGACAAACAGCCCACCAGCTTATTACCCGCTGACGTAATGGCCTGGTGTACGGCAGGTATCAGGATAATACACTGTCGCAGTATCGTTGCACTTATTGTGAACAACATCAGGTAATACAAAAACCATAAATGCGTACCGACAAATAAGTCATTCGGCAGGTTGCCAAGCGTGGCAACCCCACCTGAGAGCGACGCCAATATATCAACTTCTCCGCGCATACTTTGTGCACCAGCGATCCAGCCGCTCACTAACAAGGGACGAAGTAAGAACCACCCGGCAACAAAAGGAATACCTAGTCTTATTGCTCTTGATTGCAGGAAATCACTTGCCCCCACTTTATGTACAGTCATTCGACTAAAATAGCCGGCCACCAGAAAAAATAATGCCATCCGAAAAGTATGGCTGACCAAAGCAAACGCGCCCACCATGCTACTGGTCGACACGTCCATCACCGCCCAACCAATAAATACCGGCATAAACGACAAGCTGGCGTGAAACACAATTCCAAGCAGTAAAGCAAATGCACGGGTCGTATCCAGGTAATGTAATCGCGTTGATGTATAAGTCTTCATGATGGGCTCCTGCTTGTTTTGTTGGCTTAGTAAAAGCTCACATCGTCAATTTCGTAATCAAAAACAGCAGGCTGAAGGCTGTACGCCACTATACTCAGGCTATTTAAGTTGGTGGTATTCAGTGATGTTTGCTCTGACCAGGCGCGTTTCATTTCCGTGAATGGCACTTTAACTTCATGAAATTTGCCGTCGGCTTTCACTACAATGGGCGCCGCATGGAAATCGAAATTCGTGACATCGAGGCTATTGGCGGAAAGATTCAGGTTACCCTGATTAATTCGCACGCGCAGTTTAACCCCTTCATATTCGCTGGCGTCTTTTGCATGCCCCATCTCAGCTAAAGGCACAACGGTACTCGACCATCCGGGTTGGCCGCGCGGCGGGGTTATCGTTCCACTAACCTGCATGACTCCGTTTTGAACAGAATGCTTGTCCTGCGTGCTTCCTCCAGCCATTGAATCGTTAATAAATTGCCGAGGTAAACCGTAACTGGTGTTTGTTGAAGCCGTAAAATCATCAATGACGGGAGACGAATCTGCACCATGTGCAAACATACTGCCCGTTAAGGCAACCACACCAGCCATCATCATTACTATTCGATTTTTGCTATTTGTTTTCATTTCTTTCACTCCGGGTTTAAGGTAGTCATCACAGCAGGGAATAGCCTGTTGTGTGTTGGTACTTATAAGTGCCAGCGGACATAGCAAAGGTGACAAAAAACTTTTTTTATTTTTTTCTGTCACCTTTACCTGTTGAGTTGGCACTTAATAAAAAAACAGCCAGAGTGTTAAATATGTTTTCACAGCGAATGTCATTTGATAACGAACAGGATGCTTACCTGGTGATGTTGTCTTTGGGCGGCAACCGGGATGCGTTTTGCCAGATAGTGAAGCGTTATCAAACGCTCCTTTGTACTATCGCGTATTCCGCGCTGGGTGACATCAAACACAGTGAAGACGTCGCACAAGAAACCTTCGTGGACGCTTGGAAGAAGCTGGATACGTTACACAATCCGGAAAAGCTAAAGTCATGGTTATGCGGCATTGTACGATTCAAAATCAGTCGTTTCAGGCGTCAACAACCGGCGAAAGAACACACGACAGAGGATCCTGAGCACCTACAAGAACTGGCTGCCGACAACAGTGAACTGGAAACCCAGGCCATTTCCGAACAACACCAGGCCCTTATGTGGCAGGCGTTGAATAATATGGATGAAATCTATCGGGAGCCGTTAATCCTTTTTTACCGGAAACAGCAATCGGTAGAAACGGTGGCCGCCGAATTAGATCTAACAACAGACACCGTGAAACAGCGTTTGTCCCGCGGGCGAAATCTGCTCAAGCAAGCCATGAGCAGCGTGGTCGAAGATGCGTTGAAACACAGTAAGCCCGGTGTGGCCTTTACCGTATCAGTCATGACACTAATCAGCGGCATATCGCCTCCCGCCAAAGCCGCCGTTGTTGGTGCTGGTACGGCGAAACTAGGTAGCCTGTTTAAAGTGGCGACGTTGTTTACGTTTCTGGCGGTGTTTTCCGGTTTTATCAGTTCATTTTTTGGATTACGGGCTGGCCTGGACCAGTCACGGACACAAAACGAACGCAAGCTGGTTATTCAGTCTGTCATCCTGTTCTTCTTTTTTGCCTTTGTCTTTGTAGCTGGCATGTTTGGCTTAAAATACATTGCAGTAGAAAACCCCGCTTATACCAACCCGATTACCATGGCGACTCAACTGCTGGTACTGAGCTTTATTGCGATTTATATCTGGCTGGTTGGTTACATGTTTCAGGCTATGCGCACTCTGCGGGCACATGAACGCATATTTCAGCCCGAGGCATTCAGGCATGAATCTGACGCACCAGACTCAGTGCGAAGAGAATATAAAAGTCACCTTCACCTGTTTGGCGTTCCCTTAATACATTTTCAGTTTGGTATGCCTGAGCACAGCGATCAGGCCGCCTTCGGCTGGATAGCTGGCGGCAGCCATGCACGCGGCCTGTTATTTGCCTGGGGCGGTGTCGCCATTGCGCCCATCAGTGTGGGCATTATTGCCGTTGGTGGCATCACCGTCGGCGCTATAGGCGCAGGTGTAATCAGCACAGGCACTGTGGCGATTGGGTTGCTGGCATTTGGTGCTTCTGCTATCGGTTACAAAGCCTACGCCTCTTTGTCTGCGACAGGTTGGGAAAGTGCATTTAGCAACGGTGTTTCCCTTGCCAAAGACGCCGCTATAGGCCCGGTTGCCACAGCGGTTCACACAAACTCTGAACAAGCTGTACGACTGACAAATCTATCGGACTTTGGTCTGGTCTATCATTGGGTATTAGCCGCCATAGCCCTTCTGGTTATCGTGCCTGCCATTTGGCATGCAACACAGGTTCGCGCCCGTATGCACTCCAATCGTTAATGAATAAACCACAATAGTTCGATAGCCCTGATGATGGCTCTTGTTAGTGAAGTATCCATTGCCCCTTGTCTGAGTGAATGGAGTTTATCGCGGTCCAGTATCTGACCTCTGACGATAACTGCAGCCGGGGTTTCCAACTCAGATAAATCATGCAACGGATTGCTATTCACCAGCAACATGTTGGCCCGATACCCCACTTTGATTTGCCCGGTATTACCAAACCCCAATCGCGCTGCATTTACGGCGGTAGCAGCTCTTAATACATCGTAAGCAGGTATACCTGTCTGATATAGCAGGGCTAATTCCTTGTGAATAGACGCGCCGGGTGCAACTCCGAATCCCCCTGCATCGGTTCCCACCAGCAAGGTGACGCCCTGACGATGCAGCTCCCCCGTCACCCTCGCAAAGAATTCAGAATGCGGAACCTCATAGTGTGACGGATCCATGTCCTGCCAAAATGAAATACTGCCACCGTCTACCAGTTCAACCAGCGGACTGATCATTTGATATTCCGGTTCGTCCAGGTACGCACCTTTTGTAAGGGCAATATCCACTAACCGCCTGTGCGCGATGAGGGTCGGTACCAGTGCCTGATCATGTTTTACTAACTGAGAAGCAATATCCGCTATACGTTGTTCTTCAAGGTTATCTTCAAATGCATGCCATACCAGTGTTTCAGTGTGCTCCAGCGTTTGAAAACCCGCAGCTAACGTTTTGTTCCAGGCAACACTGAATGGCTTTTTGAAAGGCATTCCCGATTCCCGTTTTCCTTCAGGAGAATGCCCTGTTACCGGCATATTAAGTTGATGTGCTTCATCGAGAATGGCATCAAATGCGTCTTCAGTGAGATTTGAGTAAAGCTTTAGCGTTGTAAATCCCGCTTTATGATGTTGCCGCACAGCCGCTCTCGCTTCCGCCGCAGTATTGACGATTTGCTGATTGATCGCTGCATTCGGGCCTTCGCTATTGAGAATGGGTCCGGTAGTCATAAAATCCGGCGCTAAAAGCTGAGAAGTCTCGATACGCTCTTTTAAACGAAGGTGGAAAGGATAACCGCCCATATTGCGAATACCCGTCACCCCATAAGCAAGGTATCCGGCCAGTTCAGTTTCATCGCTTAAATGAATATGAGCATCAATTAACCCAGGCATTAAAAATCGACCTTGCCCGTCAATCACATTGCGGTCTTCGGCAATAATCCTGGTCGCCTCTGGTGTCGGGTAAATTCGGGATATCACACCACCCTCAATCTCTACGGAGTAATCAACCTGAATCTGAGGTTCATCCGGCGTCATAGTCATGATGTTCACGTGATGCAGGGTTAACCGTTTTTCAGACTGCTCCTTCATTACCAACACATCGGGTATCGCGTTAATTTCATAAATCACCCACGCTCCCAGTGCGAACAACATCGCTCCAACTATCATCATAAAACGCTTCATCTTTTACCTCTTATATTCTTGCGCACGGTGTGACTCCCCAGGTTCAGCCTGAATGCTGTGCAAAGAATAACCTAACCATCCGCTTCACTCGTTATAACCTGCCTATAAAAAGCCTATAAGCGCATCAGAGGAAAACTCGTAACAAACTGTAATTAAAGGATTAATTAAAAAACCTTCTTGAAATGCAATTCATCCAGTGAACCCTTCACTCCCGAACCGTTCGAACAGCCGGATTTTTAACGGAGTAATTGTTTAATGATCAGAAGTTCGTCACACCTGCTATTGATCGTGGTTTCCATCGTACTGATGACAGGGTCAATCAACGGTAAAACTTTAGCAGAGCCGCTGTTGCCATCCATGGTTAAGGTGCCCGCTGGAGACTTTGTAATAGGCAGCACGGAATATGAAGATACGCTACCTCAAAAACGGGTAACCGTGGCTGAATTCTATGTGAGTCAGTATGAAGTCACCCGGGCTGAGTTCGCACGTTTTGCAGACAGTACTGGTTACGCAGTGCCGCAAACCTGTTACCACAAGATTGGTAAATGGTGGTTTGAACAGGAAAGCGAGGGGACTTGGGCCAACAATGCGATTAATCAGCATGAACTGGAACCTGTTTCCTGTGTTGGCTATGATGCAGCGGTGGCTTACACAAAGTGGTTGCAGGCAGAAACCGGTATGCCCTACCGCTTACTCAGTGAAGCAGAGTGGGAATACCTTGCTACGCGGTTTGCGTCGCCTTCTGATTCAGTCTGTGACACAGCTAACCTTGCAGATCAAAGGGCTGAATCGGTCGCACAGCGTCAATTTCAAACGTCCTATATTAATTTAATTGGCATTGAATCCTGTGATGACAGGGCTGGCACGGTCAGTGTTGTTGGACAGTATGCGCCCAATGAACTAGGTATCCATGACCTGATTGGTAACATTAATGAGTTTGTAGAAGATTGCTACACTGAGAATTACACAAACATGTCGAACTCCGGAGTAGCAGTCCATACTGAAAACTGCGAAGCGGTTGTGTTACGCGGTGGCGCCTGGCACTGGCCAGCCTGGCCTGTTCGCATCAGAGACGCAAAGCCACGTAACTGGATTGGTGTGTTGGAAGGTTTCCGTCTTGCACTGGATATTCAAGCAGACATCGAAATTCCCTCCTCCCAGGGAGCAGAGTTGCGTAATGCCCTATCCCAATATCGCCAGCAACGAGTCATACCGCTCCCTTTGCCTGACAAGCCCGAAGGCCTTACAGCAAATGTTGCTGGAAACGATATCTCGCTTACCTGGGATGCCGACCAAGTAGCAGGTCGCTATGTCATTCTGGCCAACCAACAACCAGGCGGACGCTTCGACATCATCGGTTTCACTGACAAACCCGCCTTTAAGGATACCTTTCGGGCACAGCGGGCCTACCAGTATGTTGTTTCTAACGTTCAGGACAATGCCATTGGCCCCTATTCGCTACCCGTTGATATTGCCCTTGAACCACTCCCTGTTGCCCCGACACTTCCCGCCACCCATTTTGTTGCTATGGACAATGCATTAGTGGTGCCCTGTAGTCCGGACACAGAGTGTGTAACAGGCCCTCGTTCAGGTTCAGGTGCTACGTTACTAACCTATGAGTTCACAATAGAGACGCCGGGCAATTACTTATTGAGCGCAAAAGGCGGTGGTGAAGTGACGTTTACCGCGGAAATAGCAGGACAGACCCGAGTTATCAGCCTGTCTGACAGTGCAACGGACTACTTAGCGCTCAGCAAAGGCGTACAAAGATTAACACTCGTTACCGAGCAATCTGGCTGGCATCTTGATACTCTGCATTTAACTAAGGATAATTAACCGAAACACCAACGTGTTAATTGAAGGGATCGTAGTTGAAATCAGTCAAGGTAAGCTTTAACGGCGATACGGGAGAAGTGACTATTGGCGATGTCACCCGTTCACTACGCCCCAAAACCTTTCAGTTAGCACAGTTTCTTGCCGAGCGGCCTGGTCAGGTCATCAGTAAAGACCTGCTGTTAAGTGCCGTATGGACTGGCAGTATTGTTGAGGATCAGGCTGTCTTTCAGTCCATCAATGAGATTCGTAAAGCGTTTGCAGGACGGGATGTTATCAAGACGTTCCCGCGCAGAGGATACTCGTGGTTGATTCCCTCAACCGACGTTGATGCAGAGGCAGTGGTTGATGCAGAAGCAGTAACGTCTGAGCGCGTTAAACGCGAAGATGTTCAAACGACAACGACGTCTGGCAACATTCCCACCCGACGCGTGCTGGCTGCAGCCGCTATTGGCCTTGTACTACTGAGTCTGTTCACCGTTTACCTGACACAGCGACCTGCGTCATCAGCGGTAGCCACAACACACGCTGATTCTGCAATCAGACATCCGGTGGTCGTTATTCTGCCGGTATCAACGACTGACATGGACAACTCTCAGCATTGGCTCAGATTTGGTGCCATGGATGCATTGATTCAGCAATTCAGTGATTCACCAGACCTCACTGTATTTCAGCCTGATGACGTATTTGATATTTTAAAACGCACGAAAAATGCGGAACAACATCCCGCATCACTGTTTAACTTATCCGCCGCCACACTGATTGTTGAATCTGCATTAAACGGCGTACCTGGCGACTACGTCATGACCTATCGGTTTATCTCCCCCGTCTCAGAAGTAAAAGGGGTATTACACGATGTCACGGTAGATACACTGCTGGACCAACTTGCTGAATTGCTATCTGAACAACTTCAGGTAAATCAGACTTTACGGCCCGTCAATTTTGAAGAGCAATTCCGCAATACGCTCATTTACAACGCCATGCAGCTCATTGCCGCCGCTGACTATGTGTCTGCACAGTCCTTTCTTGAAAGTGCCATTATTACGTTTCCCGATGCACCAGAGCCTCGTTACTGGCTGGCCAGAGCGCTTTATTTGCAACAAGCTTCGGAAGACAGCCTTGTAGTGATTAACGAAGCCCTGAACACGCTTAAAAGTGAAGAAGGCAACCGCTACTACGCCCGCCTGTTTTACCTCAAGGGAAGCACACTATTGAACATGCATCAGGACGATGCGCTTCTCACTTTGCAGCAAGCCCTTACACTTGCCGAGAAAAATAATGATTGGCTATACGTAGCCTATACACAGTCGCTGATAGGTCACTATTATTTGCAAACCCAGTCGCCAGAACAAGCGGCCGGCTATTTTACAGAGGCAATGAAATATCAGCAGGTACTCAACTGCCCCATGGGTATTGTGCAGTCACATCTCGACTGGGCCGATTACTACCTTGCCCTGCAAAATAAATCTGAAGCGCTGCGGGCTTTGTCTGACGCTAAGGCGTTGGCAAGCCAACGCACTCTGACTCAAACCTTGCCGTTAATCGACGCTAAAAGCCAGAAAATACAGCAATTATAGTTTTTTTATAGGCGTTTATAAGTCACCCTATAGGACCCTATCTTCAACTTCGTTCACTCTGTTGAATACAGATCGGCGACCACTTTTCGTCGCCAGTTAATATTCAACAGGAGTGACAAATGACATTTTCTACCAGGACGTTTCTAGTAAGTGGTTGTATGGCCATATTCGGCTATTCAGTGCAGATCAGTGCGGATGAGACCACCTCTGCAGGCAGTATCGCATTTACCCATGCCAATATCGTCACTATGCAAACCGCCGATACCGTGTTTGGCGCAACCCTATTAGTGAAAGATGGAAAAATAGAGACCATCGCGCCTGCCAGCACACCTATTGACGATAGCTATCGGATCGTCGATCTGAATAACCAATGGGTTGTCCCCGGTTTTATTGACGGACACGTGCATTTGAATCAATCCGGCTCTGCATACAGTCGACCGGACATTATCGATGCAACAGTAATAGAGCCCTATACGGTTGAGCAAGCCTGGTTACGCCATTCCCTCCCTGACATTACGCATTCATACGTAATGAATGGTGTAACGACAATCGTGGATATGGGCGGACCTTCTGCCTGGATACCGGACTATGACGAGTTGAGTAAAGAAATCCGTTCACCATACATCCTCCACGCCGCAGAACTTATTTCTGCCGCTCCCGTTCCTGCTTTGGATGCAGATGGCCCGGTTTTCAAAGCCGTTAAGGATACAAAAGCGGCCACTGACGAAGTGAAGCGTCAGCTTTTACTGTCCAGCAATGTGGTGAAATTCGTCTGGACCCATGAAGCCGGTTTATCGCCTGAGGCGCTAACGAACCGCTACTCGCAAGCGATGAAAACGGCACGTGACGCAGGCAAAATTGTGGCTGTGCACGCCGAGTCATTACCCTACGCAAAAGCGGCAATAAAAGCGGGGGCACATATTTTAGTTCATGGTGTCATCACCGACTTCATCGACGAAGAATTTATCGCATTAGCCCAAAAACATAATGTGTCATACATGCCAACTTTGACGGCGCATCAGCATTATAAATCACTCTTTCTGCGCAACATCGACTTTACTGAGCGCGAACGGGCGATGGCACCCGAGCGTGTGCTGCAGTCCTTCAACACCCTGCAGAATGCCTCGGCAAAGGATGTTCCTATGTACGCAATGATGTCGAAGTATATGACCTACGTGGATGACACCGCATCCATAGGTACACTGTCTGTTCAGGAACAAGGCATAGTCGGACAGCTATCTGCAATGTTCTCTGAACGTATCCGGGACATTCAGTTTACTAATTTAAAGCGTGCTGCTGATGCCGGACTACGTCTGGCATTTGGCACGGATGCCGGCAATCCAGGCACATTACATGGCGTGTCGATACACGAAGAAATGCGGGCCTGGCTGAAAGCGGGCATAAGCCCTGATACTCTGCTGCATGCTATGACTATCGGCGCGGCGGAAGCGATGGGAATCAGTCACCTCAAAGGCGCTTTACTAAGCTCGAAAGAAGCCAGTTTTGTCGTACTTCCCGCGTCGCCTCTCAGCGAGATGCTGCCAGATTTAAGCCCTACCATCGTGGTGAAATCCGGACAGATCGTCTACTCCCCTTCGTCGGAGATCAATGATGCCCCGTAATCCGTTCATTACGCTGTGTACTTGTATTGTCACAATGCTAATGTCCACGCCGACTAACGCCATCGTTATTC
The DNA here is from genome assembly GCA_017794925.1 of Aestuariibacter sp. Classification (GTDB taxonomy): domain Bacteria; phylum Pseudomonadota; class Gammaproteobacteria; order Enterobacterales; family Alteromonadaceae; genus Alteromonas. The sequence goes on from CP051238.1 coordinate 4,679,201, forward strand.
GTCATGATGTCGACGATAAGCTCTACCATGCAAAAACCAGTGACTTCCCTCCTCTCGCCACACTCTACCGAGTCGGCGCGCATGGCACACTGGTTTCCCCTGAATGGGTTGTAACAGCAGCGCATACGGTGTTTTGTATCGAGCCTGACGATTGGATAAAGGTCGGCGATACCTTGCATCAGGTCGCAGGCCGGTTTGCGCATTATCAGTACGAGCGCGGCGATGACCACGACATCGCGTTGATAAAATTAAAAAAGCCGGTCACGCAGGTCTCTCCTGCAATGTTTAATACCGATAAATCCGAGTCTGGCCAGGTTGTATGGTTTATCGGCGCGGGTGGCTCGGGCAATGGGCATATCGGACAAACGATCAGCTATAAGCAAAATGCAGGACAATTGCGAAAAGCGCAAAACCGCATTGAAAAAGCAAAGGACGGCAATGTCTATTTTGAGTTCGACCAAGGCGAAGACGCACTGCCTTTAGAGGGCGTATCTGGTAACGGAGACAGCGGAGGTCCGGCATATATCGAACAACAAAACCGTTATTACTTGCTGGGTATCAGCTCGCGAACGGATTCCTGGTTTAAATCCATCGGGGAATATGGCGTCACGGAAGTCTATACCCGTGTCGCTGATTACATTCCGTGGATAAAGGGCGTAATGCAGTCCTCTCCGGACTTTCTGGCCGGATTCACTACACAAGAGCGGTTCCCCCAACCCGGGATAGAGGACAACTTAACTGAAGTGTGTGAAAAAATTGGGTTTCGTGCGTCAGGAGAATAAAGTAAGCCGTGGAATAAGTAATCACATTCCACGGCTTAAGACTCACACTACGGCGTCGTGTTGCTTAACTTAATGGCATCTTCGTTGATGACCCGAACTTCACGTTGTGGGAACGGAATTTCGATATCGTGCTCTCGCAGCGTTTCAAACACAATGAGCAGTAAGTCGCCACCGACGCGGTTTTTACCGTCATCAACGCCTTCCATCCAGAACTCGACAAACATGTTCACGCCAGAGTCTCCGAAACTGTCAATTTCGCAGTCCGGGCGTTCTTCGAAAGGAATATCATCACCACTGATCACCTGCGGATGTTCTGACACAGCTTCTTTCACAATTTCGACCATGGCGCGGATGTCCGTTTTGTAAGCCACGGAAAAGTCGATGCGATAGCGCTGTTTCGGGTCCTTGTGCGTCCAATTGATTAGCAGTGAGTTGATGAACTTTTCGTTGGGCACCAGGATGTCTTTGCCGTCGTAGGTTTCCAGCACGGCATAACGCATTTTAAATTCGCGCACGAAGCCTTTGCTGCCATCATCTAGTTCAACAAAATCCCCCACTGTCAGCGAACGGTCGAGTAAAATAATAATGCCTGAAATAAAGTTTGAAGCGATTGTTTGCAAACCAAGACCGAGGCCGACACCCAGCGCACCACCGAATACCGCCAACGCCGTCAGATTGATACCCATGATGTTCAGCAATAGCAGGAAAATCACGCAGAACATGGCAACTTCAAAGAGTTTGGCAAACACTTCTTTGGTCGAGACATCGAACTCCTTGTGATTTCGAATTATGTCTTTACCAATGGAATTGGACGCTCTGCCCAACCAAAACAGCAACACACCAAATATAAGTACCCGAGCAATGCCATAGGCCGAGATATCGACATTACCGACATTAAACGAGATAGTTTCCAGCCCTCCGATAACTTGCGGCAACACGTTGATCAAATGAAGGAAAACAATAGGTAACCCGACCCACCGTAGGAAATTGGCGATCCCTGAACTACTCACAAACGCCTTAATGAACGAATTGAGGAAAATCATCACCGCCACCACCACGGCTATTTCCAACAGCCAGGCATCCAATTGATATTGCTTGCCTAACACAGAGGTCAGCTTAAGTAGCGTAATGGTAATAATCGGAAAAAAAGTCGCGCCAGCACGATAACCCAGGACTTGAAGCGAATGTGCGCCTTCCTGGGGTTTTTCACGAGTAAGAGTAAATTGCTGTCTGACTTTCGCTGAAATGAACCATGCAACAAGATAAATAAGCAGAATGGCGCCCACCTGATAGATAAACGTCGGGTTAACAACAGCGTCTTGTAACAACTTAAACTGTTGTTGAATTTCCGCAACAATGGCTTCCATAGAGATACCTGTAAGGGATGCGTAATGCGCCTGTTGTATCGTTAAATGAAGGCTGGGTAAAGTATTTACTGTTGTTTATTTAATTAACCTTCAGCAAACCTGACCTCAGAGCCAGCCTTTTTGTCGGGCGATGCGCGCCGCTTCAATACGATTAGATGCATCTAACTTATTGGAAGCGCTTGATAAGTAGTTGCGAACCGTACCGGGAGATAAGTGCATTTCTGTGGCAATTTGCTCGGTTTGTTTGCCGTCTGCGGCTAACTTCAACGCCTTACGTTCTTTGTCACTTAACGGGTCGGCTTCTTCCCAGGCATCTACTATCAGTTCCGGTGCGATAATTTTTCGCCCTTGCATCACCCGCCGAATGGCATTGGCTAAATCATCGCTGGGCGCGTCTTTTAACAGATACCCTTTAACGCCGTAATCCATGGCCCGACGCAAATACCCTGAGCGGGCAAAGGTCGTCAGGATAATGACCTTACAGGTTAGTTGGCGCTGTTGAATACACTGGGCCAGTTCGAGCCCTGTCATTTCCGGCATTTCAATATCGGTTATCACGATATCGGGCGTCAGGGCTTCGGCCATCGCCAGGGCCTCCTTGCCATTACTGGCTTTACCTACCACCTGCATGTCGGGCTCTAAATCCAGCAGTGCAGACAGTGCCCCTAACAGCATGCCCTGGTCTTCTGCAATAAGAATGGTTGTCGCCGTCGTCATAATGGCACCTTCACAGTAATATTAAATCCATCTTTACAGTCGAAACAAATGTCACCGCTGAGCTGTGACACGCGCTCCCGCATCCCTTTTAAGCCGTTGCCCTCTGGCGCTTGTTTACTGTTTCCATTGTCTTTAATGGCCAACGTCAACTGGTTGCCTTCTACTTCAAGGGTAATCTGACAGCGGTTGGCATTGGCATGTTTTACCAGATTGGTAACGGCTTCCCGCACAATAAACGCAAGTGCACTGTCTACATGGGCAGGCAGTGTGCGCTCCTGTACGGTATAGTGAAATGCCACGTCCACTGAATTAAGCAGGGTTTTGGCATTGGCCAATTCTGAAGCCAAATCCTTTTGCCGGTACCCGGTAACCGCTTCCCTTACGTCAGACAGCGCACTGCGACTTATTTGCTCCAGCTCGGCAATTTCCTGCCGGGCTTTGTCAATGTCGTGATCAAACAGTTTTTGCGCCAGCTGTGCTTTCATGGTGAGCATTGAAAACGTGTGGCCAACCAGGTCGTGCAGGTCCCGGGCGATACGCTCCCGCTCAGCGGTGGTCGCCAGGCGCTTCACTTCTTCCTGGGTCAGCTTTAACTCTGCATTCTTCTTAGCCATCTCGCGCTGGAAAACATTCACGCCACCTATCATGACAGAGAATATCAGCGCTGGTGCATAGAAATACGAAGGTAAATCCCGAAGCCAGGCCAGCAGCACGATGTACACCAACACGGCGCCTATGGTAGCAATGCTCTGCTTTGGCGGCCCTACATGGGAGGCAAAAGCACTGGCATACACAAAAAACACGCCAGCGCCTGGATTCACCAGGGTCATTAGCGAACCAATCACACAAATACCGGCAATGTATTTCAGGGTTTGATGCCCGGTCACCCAATAAGCCCGAAAATAACAGGCAAGAAAAGCCGTAACCCCAAATAGCGTAAGCCCTATATGCCAGGCTGGCGGGTCATAAAAGAAAAAGTGGACGAAGAACATCCCCAGATACACCAGCCAAAGGTAGGGCAAAACCCCTACCTCACTGTCAGCGGGCAATAACTTACGATGCAAAGCGGTTGCCACGCGGCTTAACGATTTAATCATGGTTACTCAAATTCGATATTGTCGAGTTCAAAGGCAAACTCAGGCGTTGCGGCGCCGGCCACCCAGCCGATCCCTGCAACATTGCGCCAGTCAACGCCGCCGATATCGGCGAGTGCGATAGACACGCTTTGGCATTCACTGGTGACGTTAAAGCTCACTTCACTGGGTCGTGCCGTTTGCGGGTTCATTACCATCAGACGAAACTGACCGGGTGTGCCTTTCACATCGAACACTATACGCTTGAAATTACTCAGATTGTAGCCGCTACTCACGGATTCCCCGAGCATTAAAAATGTGCCAGCCCAAGGGTACGGAAATTGCCGGCCAATTCGGCCTTCCACCCGCAACGCACCGCTTCCGCCGCATCCTGCCTCTACATGAGTAATGCTAGCGGTTGAGTCTCCCTGCATGATGTTGTCAGTGGATACGACAAACTGATTACCTAATTGCGGTGAAAGATCACTATCAAACTGACTCACCAAACCCGATTCCGGGGTTTCACCGGTTTCAACTTCCGTCTCGAATAAGGACGGCACCCTGAACCCATTTTTCACAATGGCGCGAATGGATTGGGTATGTCGAATATCTTCGCGTGGATCGCGTTCCAGCAGAATAAAATCGGCTCGGGCGCCCGATTGCAGTGTACCCCGCTCACCTATAGCAAAACGAGAATAAGGTAAATACGTGGCCGCCTTTAAGGCGTCGGTGGGCGACAACCCGCTGTCGACCAATAGCGCCAGTTCATCGTGCAGGCTGATTCCATGCGCGGTTCCCTGATTCGGCGCGTCCGTGCCAGCCATGATCTGAATACCGGCTTCATGCATGCGGCGCGTATTGTCCAGCGCAATAGCGAAGTAGTCATCCGATATCCGGCTCGTCGCAATGTCATGCAAAATCGCATATTCAACGTCGGCGCTGATGTTTCCACTGAATACAGAATCATTCACTAATGCGCGCCCCCGCCCCTCGCCAGCAATGGAGGCCAGAATCGATAAGGTCGGTATCACGAACATGTTTTGCGAGGTCATTTGTGCAATCAGTTCGTCGCTGGCACGCGCACCACCAAAGGTGTGTACCAGTCCGTCGGCGCCGGCTTTGGCGGCATGCTCAGCCGATGCCAGATCCATCACGTGCACAACAGCCAGTACATTATTGGCGTGTGCCGCTTTGACTACCGCACTTAACGTAGCGTAATCAATAGAAGTAAAACGCCCTCTGTGATCAGTATCACTGGCTGACGCGTCATACACGATTTTGATATAGTCACTGCCCTCTGCCAGTCTGGCTGCGACGAATGCAGCTGCATCGTCAGCAGAGGCAATAGTCGGGATCTCAATACCATATTCTGTGCCATGTCCGCCCGCACTGGTTACCAGCACACCCGATGAAAACAAATCCGCTTCCTGGCGGCGCGACAGCGCATTGCGCTCAGCGCTTTTAGGCGTAAAAAAACGCAGGTCAGTAAACATATCCAGTGTGGTGGTAACACCGTACTCAAGGGATTGTTTCAGTGCATTGCCCCAGCTATGAGTATGTGCATCGATTAACCCCGGAATGATATAAGCACCTTGTCCGTCAATTTGTTCGATATCAGACGCTTTAGTTGTATCGAATGGCTCTGCAATACGACCATCCTCAATGCTCAGACTGGCATTTTCATGCCACTGCTGACCATCAAACACAGTGACGTTGACAATTTGGTAGCGCCCCGACTCTGGCCAGCTCGCTGGCCGGGCATCGTTGTCCGTTGGTACCGGAGACACTTCAGGGGTTGGTAACACGCTCAGAAAAATCCCTACCAGCGCGATACCTGCTATGACAATAAATGAAAATCGCATGTTGCTCTCCTTACTTAACCACGATTATCGACACGTTTAAACTGTCTTACTGACAGCACCAAAAACACCAGGGTAAATGCCAACAACGCACCAGCATGCAGGTACCATGGCGAACCGGCATGATTACCCTGAACTAACAACGCCAGTTGTGCAAGGTGGTAGGCAGGAAACGCATTTGCCAGCATTTCCATGGAATCGGGAAACAAGTGAATGGGTACCCACAACCCCGACAAAAAGGCCATTGGCAAATAGATAACATTCACCACCGCAGGCGCTGCTTTCGCCGATACAGACAACCCGATGAACAAGCCAATTGCACAAAAAGGTAATGTACCAGCAAGTACTACAACCAGTGTAAGTACCCACTGACTTCGTGTCATCACCACATCACCAAACACAGCGCCCAATGCAAACAAACTCAGAATAATCAGCAGAGCGAACAACATGGCAGTAGCAATCCGGGCAGCAAAATAGCTGCTGACGGGCATCGGGCTGACTAGTTTTAAACTTAGGATCCCTTTGTCTTTGTCGGTCGCCACATCAGCGCCAAAAGAAAACAACGCCGGTCCTATTGCACCGAAAACGGCATAGGTCGCCATCATGTATTTGGCAGCATTGCCCGGGTTTCCGCCTATGGCATTAAACAACAGGCCGAAGAACACGTAAAACATCACCGGGAACGCCAGACTCGGGATCACAAAAGCAGGACTGCGAAAGGTCTTCAGCAGCTCGGTTTTGGTCTCCAGCATCAGGATCTGCCAACGCTTCGACAACGATAAGGGAATAGGTTGAAATTGACTCATGCTGACATCTCCTTTGCAGGTGCTTCGTGTTCCTGAGTGGGCTGGGTAAGGTGTAAAAAGGCATCTTCCAGCGAAATACCGGCTACGGTGAGGTCCTGCAACACAATGCCGGCGTCGAATAACGTCTTCAGGTGTGCTTCGGGGGTTTGCGAATGCAGCTCGATATAGTCACCGCGGCACTGAGGTGCGCATCCGGGAATCGCTTGCTCAATGGCACAAACGCCGCCGTTACTGCGAAAACAAATTCGCTTACCGCCCAACTGCGCTTTAATCGCTTCAGGCACGCCTTCGGCTACGACTCGCCCCTTTGCCAGTACAACAATGCGATCAGACAACGCATCGGCCTCTTCAAGATAATGAGTAGTCAGCAGCACCGACGTGCCATTGGCAGCCAGCGCGCGTATGCAGGACCAAAACTCGCGGCGAGCCGTCGCATCAAGCCCCACCGTGGGTTCGTCCAGAATAACCAGTCGCGGATTGCCTATAATCGCCATGGCGAACAACAAGCGCTGTTTTTGCCCACCCGATAAGGTTTGTACTTTGCGTTTTACCAGGTCGGTGAGCAGCGCCGTTTTCAGCACGTAGTCCAACGGCAGGCTGTGCGGATAATAGCTGGCAAATAACCGCAGCTGTTCAATAACGGTCACGTTGTCCGGCAGGGCGGCGCTTTGCAGCATCACGCCCATTTGCTGTTTGGCGGCCCAATGTCCGGCCGGGTAACCAAGCACCGTAACTTCACCTTTATCGGGCGTTAGCTGACCGAGCAGCGTACTTATGGTGGTCGTTTTACCCGCGCCGTTTTCGCCTAACAGCGCAACGACTTCGTTCGGCTGTATATACAGATCCATGGCGTCTAATGCCGTTTCTTTACCAAACTGTTTAGACAGCTGGCGAAGACTAACCAGTGGATGTTGATGTGTGTGCATATTGATTCTCCCTACTATGAGAATCAGTATGCCGGGAGTGGCTTGTGAGAATAACTAGCAAGTGTCACTACTTTGATGTGACATTTGTCATGATATCGACGAAGTCATTAATCCTGATGGCGCATGGCTTCGACAAATAACGAAAAAGCCGGTGAATACTGGCTGCGATTCGGATAATACAAATAGTAACCCGGAAATTCATCACACCAGGATTCCAGTACGCGGACTAACCGGCCATCGGCAACAGCGTCTTTGACCATATCCTGAGGTAAATAAGCCAGCCCTACGCCTTTCAATGCGGCGTCCCTAATGAAGAACGACTTGTTGACGGTAAGCTGTCCCTCAACGCGCACGTTCACTTCGCGCCCGTCTTTTTCAAAGTCCCATACCAGTAATCGCCCATAGGTGGGTAACCGCAAATTAATGCAGCGGTGTTCCGACAGATCACGTGGACTTTCCGGGATCCCATATTTTTCAAAATACGCAGGGGAGCCAATCACAGCCATTCGCAGCGGCGGGGATATACTCACGGCAATCATGTCTTTTTCAAGGCTCTCACCGAGCCTGACACCGGCATCAAATTTGTCGGCTACGATATCCGTGAGGGCATAGTCCACCGACATTTCGATGTGAATGTCCGGGTAATCCTGCATGAACTTCAGTATTTTTGGCCACAACACATTGCGGGCAGCGTGCTCTGCGGTAGAAATGCGGATGGTGCCAGACGGACTGTCCTTTAACGCGTTCAACGAATCGAGCTCGTTTTCAATATCCTGTAGCCGGGGCGCAACCGAACTATAGAGCTTACGGCCAACTTCGGTTAACGACACACTGCGCGTAGTACGGGTCAACAAGCGCAAACCGAGGCGTGACTCCATGCCCTTAATGGTATGACTCAGTGCCGACTGGGATACCGACAATCGGGCAGCCGCCCGGGTAAAACTCTCTTCTTCTGCAACAGCAATAAAGGCAATTAAATCGTTTAAGCGGGTTTTCATGGGTCATGATCTTATTGTTTGACGACTACCTTATCAGAAACACCCCATACATGCTGCTATTCACGTAGAGGAAGAGAGACAGCGAGACGATGCGTTGGGTGCATTGAACAAGCTGCCTCTGGGCACAAACTTTCTTTTCGCTAGCCTTTTGCGATTTGCGGGGCAAATGGCTGCTCATACAACCTCTTACCCGTCCCCTGATAAAGCGCGTTAGCCAGCGCAGGAAAAATAGGCGGGAATGGCGGCTCGCCGAGGCCGGTTGGATCGGTATCACTTTGAACAAAACTCACGCTGATGTTTTTGGGAAGCTCGTTCATGCGAATCATCCGGTATCTGTCGAAGTTCTGTTTGTCGGGTTTGCCATCGGTAAAGGTCATCTCGCCATACATGGCATTGCCAATACCATCAATGACAGCCCCTTCCACCATATTGACCGCCCCTTCGGTGTTCACAACAATGCCGCAATCAAGCACACTAAACACATTATCAATTTTCGGATTGCGTTGATCCTCGGCGTCCAGTGTGACTACATGCGCAGCATAGGAATTATGACAATAATACGCGGCCACGCCTTTTTTGCTGGTCGCCTGCAAGTTGTCCCAACCCGACGTTTCACGCACTTGTTGCAGTACCCCTGCATAACGTGCCGCGTCGTAATCGTTATTGCTACCCACCGGGTTTTGTTGCGCCCGCTTCAACAACGATAAGCGTAAATCTATCGGGTCCTGACCCATTGCTTCTGCCACTTCGTCTAGAAATGCCTGTTCGGCCATCGCCATAAAATTGGAGCGCGGTGCACGGAAAGCCCCGACCGTAATGTTGGAGTCAATCTCGGCACCCTCTGCAAGGTAATTGTCTATTGCGCCAGCCGGAAAACGGTGCTCATGTACACAGTGCTCAGGCACACCCACCCCGCTAACCTGATAAGCCGTCAATTCGTTTTGCTCATTCAACGCGGCTCGCAATTTTACCGAGTAGGTCGGCCGGTAAATGCCCATAGTCATGTCGTCTTCGCGGGTGTAAATAAGCTTTACCGGTTTGTTGACTTTTTTCGAAATCACCGCGGCTTCAACCAGATAATGAGAATACGCCCGGCGACCAAACCCACCGCCCATTCGCTTCATGTCTATGTTAATGTTGTCCGGTGAAATGTTTAAACGCTCTGCCAGTGTCTGGCGAATAAAAATCGGCCCTTGCAACGGCCCGGAGACATTAACGACCTCACCGGTTGCATCGGCAAAAAAGTTCATCGGCTCCATGGTGTTATGCGCAAGATAGGGCGCGTAGTAAGTACTTTCGACAATGCGTGCTGCGTTGGCGAATGCGGCTTCCGGATCGCCATCGCGGCGTAACTCGCGCAGTCCTTCACGCTTACCACTCAACACATCCGCCATAGCTTGTTTGTGTCCAGACGTGCTTTCCAAACCACCTGGTACCTTAATAACCGCAGGGGAGCCAAACCGGTCAATGGTTTCTTCATAGCCATCAAACGTTTTCCATTTTGCATTGAGGGCTTTTTTGGCCTTCATCACCTGCCAGGTGGAGTCGCCCACAATGGCCACCATGGTGGGAAACGCGGTCACATCAAAGTAATTCTTCGTGTAATCAGGCTCAAGCGCATCAAAAACAAACGCATCGCGAATCCCCGGCATGGCTTTGATCGCATCGGTATCAGCACTGACCAGGGTTTGCCCGAAAGCTGGAGCATGTACGATCATGGCAATCAACATGCCATCAACTTGCGTATCCATTCCAAACAAAGGTTTGCCGGTTACGATCTCCTGCCCTACCAGGTTCTTTTTAGCAGACCCAATCAGACTAAAATCATCGACCGATTTTACTGCTACACTTTCAGGTACCGGCAAGGTAGCCGCCAACGATGCCAGTTCTCCGTACGTCGCCTGTTTGCCCGATGCCGCATGCTTTACTATTCCCTGATGCGTCGTCAGCGATGCTATTGGCACATTCCAACTGCCTGCTGCAGCTTGCATTAACATATGCCGCGCTGCTGCGCCTGCCATACGCAACCCGCTCCATGCGCGCCGAATTGACTGGCTGCCACCCGAGAATTGTCGTTCATATAACGCTGGGTCATAGGGTGCCTGCTCCGCAACGACAGATTGCCAGTCCGCATCGAGTTCTTCTGTGAGGATCATTGGCATTGAGGTCATCAGATTTTGGCCAAACTCCGGATTTGGCACTATTGCGGTAATGGTGCCACTGCTGGCGATGTGAATGTATGCATTCAGGCTAAACAGTTTGTCAGGGAGAGAATCTGCATCACTGCGTGCAGCCAGCGCTGCGCCAAGCCAGGAAAAATTGATCATCAAGCCACCACCGGTTGCGGCAGTCGCTTGCAAGAAGCGTCGGCGACCCAGTGAAGTCGGCAACGTTTGCGTCGAATGTGGTGTTTTCATGATGTAGCTCCCTATACGTTTACCACGTCAATCGACGCAGACTTGATGGCAGCTTTAATTCGATAGTAGGTCGCGCAGCGGCAAATATTCCCGCTCATACTGGCCTCGATAGCCTTGTCATCAGGGTTGGGGTTTTGTGCAAGTAAGGCCGCGGCCGACATGATCTGACCTGACTGACAGTAACCGCATTGTGCAACGTCGTGCTCCAACCAGGCTTTTTGCACCGGGTGTTCACCGTTTTCCGATAGTCCCTCAATGGTCGTAATTGCATTCTCTCCGACTGCCGAGACAGGCAGCTGACAGGATCGCATTGCACTGCCATTCACATGCACAGTACAAGCACCGCACATGGCTACGCCGCAACCGAACTTGGTGCCGACCAATCCCAATTCATCGCGCAACACCCACAATAACGGGGTGTCAGCATCGACATCCACCTGATGGGATTGGTTATTAACGGTTAACGTGAAACGAGGCATGAGCGCTCTCCTGGCAGCTTCAATTAAACATAGTCAGATTCAACTATAGCAATACGCCGAGGAAGCACTATTGAATTATTCCACAAAGAATTATGAAAAAATTTCACTAATCATATCTACAAGCTTGAATGGTCTTTTTTGATGTATTTATTTACGAAAATAAAAGTGTCTCCTATCCTTTTCTACTAAAGGTGAAAAAATCATCACTCCCCATGTTAGTTAGCCATCTTTCTGTAGGTATGTAAGGCAAGTGGAAACAGGAAATGAAATGCCGCAGCTCGATTCATTAACAGGTCTTTTCGACAGAACAGAAACAATCTCGTGTGTTGAAACACTGGCGGCCGCGTTCGGAATAGAAAATATAGCCATCATTGATATCGAAATTCTGCGGTTTGGCAGTATCAATAATGCTGTTGGTACCGACACAGCGGATAAGGTCATCAAAACAGCCGCAAGACGGTTGCTTAAACATTTTTCCCACGTCCCGGCAATTGGACGTTTACATGGCGACCATTTTTGTCTTGTCTTTACGAAGCCAGAAATATTGGAAAATGAAGTAAAGAATTTACTTGAATTTACTCAGCGCCCCATGGCCATTGAAGGGCAAATCATTGTTTTGGGGTTACGGCTCGGTATTGCCAAAGGTAATGTGTCAACGTCTGACGGAAAAGCGTTAGTCAATCACGCAGAAATTGCTTTAAACAATGCCAAACGTCGCAACCTGAACATCGTTGAGTTCTGTCCCTCTATGGCGTTGGACGCGCAACAGGTCCACGAAATCGAAAATGATCTGCGCGTCTCTTTATTTATTAATTCAGCCGAACTACATCAGGCGCTCACGAACAATGAGTTTGAGTTGCACTACCAGCCAATCATTAATATTGAAAAGCAAAGAATAGAATATTTCGAGGCCTTAATACGCTGGCGTCACCCGGCAAAAGGCCTTATTCCCCCGCTGCAATTTATTCCTATTGCTGAGCGAATAAATATTATGAACGTGCTAGGGCAGTTCATTATAGACAGGGCCTGTCTGGATGCAGCCAAAATTCCCGAAGCACAGGGTTACACACCGGGTATCAGTATTAATATCAGTCCTTCTCAGTTCCAGGACACAGATATATTGTTAGCAACGCTAAAACGGGCAATAAAACACGCGGGGATTATGAGTAACCATATACAACTGGAGATAACGGAATCAACCGAGTTTTGCCATGTTATGGAAGACTCACTGGACGCACTAAAACGTTTGGGCGTAAAGCTGTCAATCGACGACTTCGGCACCGGTTTTTCTGCTATATCCCGGTTAATCGAGCTCCCTTTCGACTGTATAAAAATAGATAAGAGCTTTATTCGTGATCTGATGTGCAATGATGCGAAAACGCGAAACAAAGCAGAGAAAATGGTCTCAGGACTCATAAAAATTGCTGAATCTATTGGCCTGAAAACGATTGTTGAAGGCGTCGAAACAAAGGAGCAGCTAACGCTGGTAAAGAGCTTTGGCGCAACGTTAATTCAAGGCTTCTATTTCGCAAAGCCAATGCCTTTCGAGCAAGCTACGTCTTTCTGCATTGAAGAGGAAATAGCATGAATGCTCTCTATCAGATTTCCTATATAAGCCGCAGTGCCATTATCGGTAACCATCAGACAATTGACAACGAAATCGCAAATATTTTACAGGTTGCACAAAGCAACAACCGCTCGCAAGATATCACCGGCGCACTTCTGTATTCCGGCGGGTATTTCTGTCAGGTTATAGAAGGTATTCAGGAAAATATCGAAACGCTTTTTGAGTCGATTCAAATGGATGCCCGTCACAGAGCAGTAACCGTATTAAATTACGAGCCTATCACGTCCCGGCAATTTGGCGATTGGCAGATGGCGCTGGCGGGTATCGAAGAGCCGCTTCGTTTCCACATCGATGGCCTCGTTGATGATGCCACTCAAATCAAAATCAAAGAAAGCGCCAAGGATATAGTTAACACTCTGTATAAACTGGTCATGCAAAAGCAGCAGGTATTATTACAACAAACCGCTCGATAACCTGCCAATGACATTTATAGCGGATAAATCAGCGATACGTTAATGAAGTCAAGACCGGGATTTGACTCAGTAATACCGCCGTTTGAGTAGTGCATGTAACGCAGCGACACGGAGATACCTGAACTAAGCTGCATACGCAGACCAAGTCTGTCTTCGAACTGAAACTTCGAGCCCAGATCTTTTTGACCAAAATGCCGGTTTTCCAACAATCCAACACCGATACCAAATTCGAGTTCAACTGGCATCGAAAGCACACGTCCCAATGACTTGCGGATGACAGGGGTAATGGCAACAACCGCGTTTCCATTCAGATCAGGCGCGGCCCCGGATGCCTCTAACTGCGTAACGCTGAATTCAGTAGCAACCGACACTGTGCCTAAAAACGGAAAACGATACGTTGAAGGAGACCAGGGAGACAACCCCAGTCTAGCTCCTGCAATTTCTCCTTCCCCTTCAAGCACATCTACCGACATTTGATTGAACGCCTTTGCCGATGACATAAATAAGGTGAAGAATAAAATAAACAAAAAAATAACGAAGGGTGCGACACGCACGTTTGGATTACCTCTTTTGCAGACTTGTATAGGGATAACGTGGTGTTGGATACAGTATCCAACACCGTCAGAACGGGCTGGTTACCCAGCCTTTTGCCAATTTAGTGCCCCGCTGAAACTGCGGTAGATATCAACCAGGCGAAGGAAGTGCGCCTGTTCGATTTGTGCCAGTTGATCGCGGCTGGCGATTAGCTCGCGCTCTGAATCGAGCAATTGCAGAAACTCCAGACTTCCCTCCTCGTAGCGGATCCTGGCGATACTCGCTGATTGCTGACTGGCCTTAAATTGCTGCTTGGCACTCGCTAACTGTTCGCGGCTGTATTGGTAGTTCTGTAACGACAAATCCATGTCATTTACCGCTTCAATCACGCTTTGCTCAAAGCGAGCCAGCTGCGCATCGGCTTCAGCGTTTGACGCACGTACCTGCGCTTTCACTGCTGACCAGTTTAGCCCCGACCATTGCAACGTGGGCGCAATGCTCCAGCTTTGCGAGGTACTGTTTAATGCCAGACCTGGCGATGATAAAAAGCCCAGAAACCCACTTACCGAGAGTGACGGATAAAGCGATGCGGTCGCTACGCCAATATCTGCAACAGAAGCTGCAAGAGCCCGCTCTGCACTGGCCACATCCGGGCGGTACTGCAGGTAGTTTTCGCCTTGCGCTACAGGCAATGGCGATCGCAATGTTGGTAAACTGGCGGCACCGCCCAAGTCAAGCTCGTCGGCCTGACGCGCAACCAATGCAGCGAGAGTACGTTTTGCCGTCGCCTGAGCGATGCGCATAGATGGGATATCTGTTTCAACCCGGTGAATTTGTGTATCGATTTGCGCCAGCTCGAATGTGATTGCGGTACCTGCATCAACCTGTGCCTGAATGACGTTCCGGCTTTGTTGCAGAAAAGCCAGATTCATCTGTGCACACACCAAGCGAATCTGCGCACCGCGATATTGCCCATAACTGTTTACTACCTGACTAATCACCTGTAATTGGGCATCACGCCACAGTAAATCAGCCTGTTCGGCTCTTGCTAGGGCCGCCTGCTCCGCTCGCACCAACTTGCCAGCAAGATCAGCATCCCAATTCAGTGACAAGCCGGTATTGAAGCCGCGCAGCTGCACGCCATCGTCGGCGTCGAGCAATGAGGTATTTTCTACCGCCTGATAGCCTGCCGATACACTGCCCTGAGGCCAGCGCTGGGCACCAGATTCACTGAACACCGCTTGCGCACGGCGCACGTTAGCGAGCGCTTCGTGCAATGACCGGTTTTCCGTCAGCGCCAGCTCTATTAAAGACGACAAGGTCTCGTCCTCAAATGCCTGCCACCAGCTTTTCACAGCATCGGCAGTTTGGTAGGACGTTTCCAGTTCAATAGTCGATACTTTATCGGGAGCCTGGTAATCAGGCCCCACCGCACAGGCAGAGACCATGCCAGTTAGCATTAAAGCCACTGCAACACGAGTAAATTTATGCATGCGTCTCTCCTTCCGGTGATTGTGCTTTCGAAGCAGTTGCTGGTTGGCGCTTTGCCAGCAGGAAATAAAATAGCGGTGTTAATAGCAAGCCGAAAATGGTCACACCAATCATGCCGGAGAATACCGCCACGCCCATTGCCTGACGCATTTCCGCGCCCGCGCCGGTAGAAAACACCAGTGGCGCTACCCCCATAATAAAGGCAATAGAGGTCATCAGAATCGGGCGTAACCGCAGTCGGCCTGCTTCCAAAATAGCGTCCATGATCGACAGTCCCTGGTCTTGCAACTCTTTGGCAAACTCCACTATTAAGATAGCGTTCTTGGTAGCCAGCCCCACCAGCACAATAAAGCCAATCTGGGTAAGAATGTTGTTGTCGCCGCCGTATAGCAGCACACCGCTTAATGCTGACAGCAAGGTCATCGGAATGATCAACACAATGGCCATGGGCAGACGCACGCTCTCGTATTGCGCCGCCAAAACCATAAACACCAACACAATCACCAGCGGGAAGACCAACATATTGGCGTTGCCAGTCAGAATTTGCTGATACGTCAGCTCTGTCCATTCGTAGGTCATGCCGTTGGGTAGGGTTTCAGCCAGGATCTTTTCAATCGCGGCCTGAGCTTCACCCGAGCTATAACCCGGCGCAGGACCACCATTAACTTCCGCAGTGGGAAAACCGTTGTAGTGCATGACTCTGTCGGGTCCTGCAACGTCACGAACCTGAATAATGGAGTCCAAAGCAACCATTTGACCCGCCTGATTACGCACTTTTAGCTGACCCACTTGTTCGGCTGTCACGCGATACGGCGCATCGGCCTGCATATTTACCTGAAAGGTACGGCCAAACAGATTGAAGTCGTTTACGTACGTCGCACTCATGTAGCCTTGCAGGGTTTGGAACAACAGATTGAGATCGATACCCTGCTGTTTGGCTTTCTCGCGATCAATGTCAATGTCAAGCTGCGGCACATTCACCTGATAGCTTGAAAACACGCCAGCCAGTACCGGATCCTGCCAGGCTTTCTGCATCACCTGCATTGTAGCGTCATTGAGGGCTTCAAATCCGTATCCTGCGCGGTCCTGAATTTGCAGACGGAAGCCACCAATAGTGCCCAGCCCCATCACCGGCGGGGGTGGAAAGATGGCCACGAACGCTTCCTGAATAGAGGCATACTTGGCATTAAGTGCGCCGGCTATGGCATTGGCCGACAAAGACGGATCCGTGCGTTCTGCAAAGTCATCCAGTGTCACAAACACAATGCCGCTGTTGGTGGCGTTGGTGAACCCATTTACACTCAGGCCCGGAAACGCAATGGTATTAGCAACACCAGGGTGTTCAAGGGCAATCTCGGACATCCGCGAAATGACACTGTCGGTTCTATCCAATGACGCAGCATTAGGCAGTTGAGCAAACGCAATGAGGTACTGCTTGTCTTGCGCCGGAATGTAGCCGGTCGGCGTGGTAGTAAACTGCAAGCCCGTTATGCCTACCAATACCACATACAAAGGCACCACCACGACACCAAAGCGAATAATCTTTTTCACTACCAGGCCATAGCCTTTGGAAAGTCTGGCGAAGAAGCGGTTGAAAGGCGCAAACAACCAGCCACCGAACAGCTTGTCCATCAACCGGGTAAGGCCGTCTTTGGGCGCGTCATGGCCTTTCAGTAACAAGGCTGACAGAGCCGGGCTCAACGTTAACGAGTTGATTGCGGAAATGAACGTTGAAATGGTAATGGTTAATGCAAACTGCTTGTAAAACTGCCCGGTTAAGCCTGTCATAAAGGCGGTAGGAATAAATACCGACGCGAGAACCAGCGTGGTTGCCACAATCGGACCGGTCACTTCTTTCATCGCTTTAGTCGTGGCTGCAACGGGCGACAAGCCTTCGCTGATATTACGCTCGACGTTTTCCACCACCACAATGGCGTCGTCCACCACGATCCCAATGGCCAGCACCAGGCCGAACAGCGACAGGGCGTTTAACGAAAAACCCATGATCTGCATAAAGGCAAAGGTACCAATCAAAGAAACGGGTACCGCCACCAGCGGAATAATAGACGCTCGCCAGGTTTGCAGGAATAGCACCACAACTACAACCACCAGCAAGACCGCTTCAAGTAAGGTTTTTACGACGGCTTCAATTGAGCCACGCACGAACACAGTCGGGTCGTAGGCCAGTTCATATGCCACGCCTTCCGGGAAGTTTTCAGACAATATCGCCATAGTGGCGCGCACATCTTCTGAAATCTGAATGGCGTTTGAACCAGCCGATTGGAATACACCCATACCCACAGCAGGGTTGTTATCGATGGTAGAGCGCAAGGCATAGGAATCAGCGCCTAATTCGATGCGAGCCACGTCTTTCAGGCGACTAATTGCACCGTTGTCACCGACTTTAATGATGATATTTTCGAACTCTTCAACGTTGCTCAATCGACCTTTTACATTCATCAGAATATTAAAGTCAGCCCGCTTTACCGGTTGTGCACCCAGACTACCTGCGACAACCTGCTGGTTCTGTTCCTGAATGGCACTGGCAATGTCTGATGGAGTGAGATTCAGTGCGGCCACTTTATTTGGATCCAGCCACACACGCATGCTGAATTCACCTGCACCGAACTGACGAACCTGGCCAACGCCGTTTATTTTGGCGAGCTCGTCTTTGACATTGAGCGTGGCATAGTTGGCCAGATACAACATGTCATAGCGTTCGTTAGGCGAATAAAGGTGCACCACCAGCGTAAGATTAGGCGAGGATTTTTCGGTCACTACGCCCAGTCGCTGTACTTCCTGAGGTAAGCGCGGCACTGCGCGGTCAACCCGGCTTTGTACCTGTGATTGTGCCAAATCGACATCGGTGCCGATGGCAAAGGTAATCGTGAGGGTCATCAGGCCATCGGCGTTGGCTTGTGAAGACATATACAGCATGTTTTCAACGCCATTAATTTCCTGCTCCAGCGGAGACGCCACAGTTTCAGCGATAACCTGAGGGTTAGCGCCAGGGTAACTGGCGGTCACTACGACAGTGGGCGGCACGACTTCGGGGTATTCCGTGATTGGCAGCTGCCACACCGCAATACTGCCGGTTATAATAAACAGTAGCGATAAGACCGATGCGAACACCGGTCGGTGAATAAAAAATCGGGAAAACATAATGACTCCTATCGCGTTGCCGTTACGTCAAACGAGGCAGACAAGGCAATTTGTGTGGGATCCAGCATGGCTTGTGATTTGGCAATAGCCGTTAGTGTGGCGTCGTCGGCCATAGGAGTGAGGTCTGGATTGATTGTCATACCGGGCATGACGCGCTGCAGTCCATTTACCACAATGGTGTCACCGGGTTGAAGACCAGAGGTTACCAGGCGCAGATCCCCCACAGATTCACCCAGCGTAATTGGGCGATATTCAATGGCGTTGTTTTGCGCCACGACCAACACAAACTTGTTGTTTAAGTCGGTACCCACGGCTTTTTCATCAATTAAAATGCCGTCGTGCGGCTGACTACCTGCCAGGCGAATACGCGCATACAGACCAGGCACTAATACACCATCGTCATTACTAAAACGTGCTCTTACCGTAATGCCGCCGGTTTGCTGGTCGACCTGGTTGTCTACAAAATCGATGTAGCCGCGGTACTGAAATGCGTTGTCACCAGACAACGCCAGCGCAACCGGTTGATTCGCGCCGTTGTTATCAGACCCATTCTGGATTACCGCACTGCGAACGTAGCGCAGGTAGGTTTGCTCATCGACGCTGAAATAAGCATACATCTCTTCAACTGACACAATACTGGTAACGGCGCTCTGCCCGGCAGTAACATAGTTACCCTGTGTAATGTGCGCACGTGAAACACGCCCTGATACCGGCGCTGTTACCTTGGTATAAGACAAATCTAATTCAGCGCGTTCCACTGCTGCACTCAGGGCAGACACATTGGCTTTTGCCTGTTGCAATGCTGCAAAGCGACCATCAAGAGCTTCCTGAGAAATGGCTTGCTGTGTACTCAGGCGCTGACCGCGCTCATAGTCATTTTTAGCAAGCGTTAACTGGCTGGTTGCACTGTCCAGTTCTGCTTGCAATCTGGCAACTTCAACTTCAAAGGGCGCAGGGTCGATTTCAAGCAATACATCACCTGCTTTAACTAGGGCGCCTTCTTTAAAGTGAATGTGATTAACGTAACCGGATACGCGTGGCATTAACGTCACAGACTCAGGGGCGCTGAGCCGGCCACTAAATTCATCCCAGTCACTAACCTGCATATTAACTACTTCAGCCACGCTAACTGTTGGCGCCGTCATTTGCTGAGCAGGTTGTTGTGCATCGCTACCACAGCCAGCGAGTACAACAATGGCAATAGCGCTTAATAAAAATAGCCTGGCGGTGTGTCGTGTTGACATGTCTCACTCCTGTTTGGGACGATTTCAAAGTAAATGTGAGCAATGGGGAGTGCTCAATCAGAAGTGAAAAGTCTAATGTCAGAAAGAGGGAACGATAATATCCGAAACTCGGCAATCATTGCACATTTCTACAACCGATAGAGGATCATGCAATCCACACGCAGTATCAGGCAAGACTGAGCATTTTGTAAAAAAATATAACCACAACGAAACAAAAGTCACGTGTTGCAAGCACCATAGATAAATTAACGCAAGTTTGGGTTGTCGATATCTACACAATCATTGCCTAATCCTACAATGCCTGATTCTACAAATTGGCTGGATAAATATTACACTCTATACTTAGCAAACTGTCGCACATCATTCGCCTGGAGAATTCATGCATACTCAAGCCCAGATATATCAACAAGAGCTAATCGATATGACCGCCCGGGTAAGTCAGGAGAATGGCCTGATGGATACGCGCGTGCCTGGACTACGTACTTTGCGTAGTAATTCAAAAACCTGTACCGCCCCGGCGATATATGAGCCCATGCTATGCCTGCTACTCCAAGGCAGTAAAAAGCTCTACGTCGGTGAGAACGTATTCCACTACAACGCCTTAGACTATCTGATGGTCCCCATTATGATGCCGGTGATTGGTGAAATTGTGCAGGCCTGCGACAGTGAGCCTTACGTCGGGATCAGTATTGCGCTGGACCTTCGGGAGCTGTCGGAGCTATTAATTGATATGGCTGACGTAGGCACACCGACTTGTGGCAAAGAATGCAGTATTAAAGTTATCGATGCTGATATTGAGATGCTTTCAACCTTTAAACGTATATTGTCACTTCATGAGTCGCCAGCAGATATCCCGATCATGCTGCCAATGTTAAAGCGTGAGTTAATGTACCGGGTGTTAAAAGGGCCAGCCGGTAACCAGTTGCGCCAGTTTTTACTCTACGATACTAACGCCAATCGCATTAGTAAGGCTATTGAGATTATTCGGGATAACTTCGATTCGCCATTAAAGGTAAAATCTCTGGCCAGCGCCGTTCATATGAGTGAATCCTCGCTGTACAGCACTTTCAAAGCGGTAACCAGCATGTCACCACTGCAATACCAGAAACACTTTCGCCTTAACGAAGCCCGCCGTTTGATGTTACATGAAGGCATTGAAGCCGCTGCCGCGGGTTATAAAGTAGGTTATGAAAGTCCGTCACAGTTCAGCCGCGAATACAGCCGCTTATTCGGCGCACCACCCATCACTGATATCAACCGCGTAAAATTGGCGCAAGCTGCTGCTTCCTGAAAAAAACACACATGTTCTGCGGTGGAGCCCTTTGGGCTCCGCGTTCTGACTACCTAATACACGACAGGTGTTTGCAGTTAATCCAAACCGGTAGGTTTCGCACTCAATCCCGCTTCGCTTTGGGCTATGACTTTGTCGATATTGCTACTCGTTAAGCGTATTGGCCAGTCAGTCTCTTGCGGCTCTGATGCAAACATCGCTTCGATAATACGATCGCCCATGGCGGGCCGGTAGTGCGCGGGTTCCCAGAACCATTTCATTGGCTCGCGGTTTTGCGCATAATCCGGATCTTCCAGCGTTTCTTTTGATGGCAAGCTGAAGTCATAAAAAGGAAATTGCGGATAGGTATCGGCTAAGCCGGCTAAGTCACGCTTCCACTGCAAATAATCAGGCCAATGACCCGTTTGCTTAATCACCTGCCAATAAGACTGGTGATAGGGATTAATAAACGTGTATAGCGTCACCTGGGGGTGGTTGGCTACCAGTTCATCAATAAACGTCTTGTACATCCCAATACCAAATAAGCCGTGCTCACCACTATAACTGTACTGTTCTCGCTCAAAGCGCTGTTGCACGCCACTTTGCTGATGCTCGAAAAAGCGCTGTTTGCCTTCCGCTTTTATTGTCGCCAGGTAGTAATCACCTGTATTACTGCCAAGACGCGTAATATGGTTATACAAACTACCTTGTTGGATGACTGTACTTAAGGAATCCTGCAGGGTATCCAGTGAAAACAATGCCGGGTAGATACGCTTGATTTTCTCTACGGTGGTCTCAGGCTCCTTACGGTACTTGTCCATCAGTTCCTGTGCCGTCCAGGGGCCCGGATCATTACCGTAATTATTCAGAAAATACCGGTAATCCACACCTATGATCAGGGTGCGCACATTGGGATTTTGCCGAATGTGCCACAACGCGTATTTCAGGTTTTCGGTGAGGCCGGAGCCAGGAAGTGCAAGGTTATACACCGAGCGTTCGCCGAACACATCAGATTCGGCTGCAAAGCCGAGCTGAACCCGTGAACTGCCAATCAATAGGGTATCAGGCTCCAATTCTAAAGCGCGGAATGGCGTGACTTCGCGGACCCTTTCATCGGCCTGGGTTTTCCTGGCGTTAAGGCCATCGATTGTCGGCGACCAATAAAACCCATATGGATCGATAAATGCGTTCACTGCACCAGCGAGCACAAACAGCCCCACAATAAAAACCAGTAATTTCCGTAAATAATGCATAATTAAAACTGAAAATATAAAAATTCACTGACTTGCGACAAGGTCATTACCCCAGCCACAAATAACAACGCCATCCACAATGCCCAACCTGTTGTGTTTTGCCAGGTAAACCGCGATACCCACTTGTGCCCTGGCCAGAACGCATCGTGTTTACTGAATGACATGTTGCTAAGCGAGCCATTAAAACGGCTAAACATATCCTGGGTATTCGGCAGCACTAGTACCGCCACTAACAGGCATACATTCCAAACCCACACCGACACAAATGCGCTGCTGCTAGCTGAGGACGCAGTCATACCGACAGCATCAAGTACTGATGTTATCGAGGAACCCAGCCTTGACCAAATGCCTTGCGGAATACTTATTCCATATTGCCCAACCATCCCTTTAAGCATCGTTACTGCGCCATCAAACGTGGTGGCGCGGAAAAACACCCAGCTCACCACGGCAGCCAGAAAGGTAACCACCCAGCCGAGGCCCATTGCTGTAATGTGTTTTGAAGCATGTAGTGTCGGACAGAGATTACGCCACCCGTGAAACACCATCAGGTAACTGCCATGAAGCACACCCCAAATCAGGAAATTCCAGCCGGCCCCGTGCCAAATACCACCGAGCACCATAGTAAGAAATAAGTTGCGATAACGATTAAAGTTACCGTTGCGGTTTCCTCCTAGCGCGATATACAGATAGTCACGCAGAAATCGCGACAATGTCATATGCCAGCGTCGCCAAAATTCAGAGATGTTCACCGCTTTATACGGCGAATAAAAATTTAACGGCAACACAATACCGAACATACGGGCAAGCCCAATGGCCATATCGGAGTACCCGGAAAAGTCAAAATACAGCTGAAAGGTATACGCCAATGCACCAGCCCAGGCTCCAAAAAAGTCCAGGGTACCGCCGCTATCCACAGTAACAAATGCGCTGTTGGCGTAGCCCGCGATGCCATCGGCGATGACCGCTTTTTTAAACAAGCCCATGGCAAAAATAGACAGGCCAATGCCCATATTTTTAGCGGTAATAGATGCATGGCCTTTGGCAAATTGCGGCAGCATTTCTTTGTGATGCACGATTGGCCCGGCGATAAGTTGCGGGAAAAACGTCACAAACAATGCATAGTCGAGGGGATGCTTTTCAACGGTTTCCCCACGATATGAATCCACCAGATACGCGACTTGTTGAAAGGTAAAAAAGGAGATAGCCAGTGGCAGAACGACGTTTGGCAATGGGATAGGAGAATCGAGTAGCAGATTCACATTTTCCAACACAAAATCGGTATACTTAAAATAGCCAAGTGCGAACAAGTTGAGCAAGACCCCAACATACAGCAATGGCTTTTCTTTACGCTTACTGAGCCGCTTACCTAACTGGTAGTTGATCACCATGGACAACACAATAATCAGCAGATAAACAGGGTTCCACCAGCCATAGAAAAACAGTGACGAAGCAACCAGAACGCCTACAACCGCATTAAACGACGCGAATCGGCCGAAAGCCCACACCAGCAATATGACCACGGGTAAAAACGCAAAAATAAATTCGAAAGAGTTAAACAGCATAGAGTTGAGCGTTCGTTGTTGTTATCGGATAGCCTTGATGGCAGCTTCGCAAAACCATACCCTATCTATTGGAAACGGTATAGTGTCAAACACACATATAAATCCGTTATGTGAGTTACTTTTCATGAACAGAGTTGGTACATTTGCCTTATTGCATGAACAAACCTCATAAAATATGCTCGAACGAATCCACTTGGCTATCCTTCATGCCATCGAAAAACATGGCACCTTAACCCAGGCTGCAGACTCACTGCACCTGACGCAATCCGCGTTAAGTCATAGCATCAAAAAGCTCGAACAGCAGATGAATACGCCGCTATGGGAAAAAGAAGGGCGGCGATTGCGCCTGACCCGGGCTGGCGCTGAAGTACTGAAACTGGCGAAGCGTGTGCTCCCTCAGTTTGAGCATACTGAATTATTGGTATCTCAAATAGCCCAGGGCGAACGAGGCATGTTGCGCATTGGCATGGAATGCCACCCTTGCTATCAGTGGTTGCTAAAAGTAGTGTCACCATTTCTGGACGAATGGCAGGATGTCGATATTGATGTAAAGCAGGCGTTTCAATTTGGCGGCATGGCGGCGTTGTTTGAGTATGATATCGATATGCTGGTCACGCCCGACCCGCTGTTTAAGCCTGGCGTGAAGTTTACCCCGGTATTTAGCTACGAGCACCGATTAGTGGTGGCAAGTTCACATCCATTGGCACAGCAAACCTATGTAAGCCCGGAACAACTGCAAAACGAGGTATTGATCACCTACCCCGTTGAGCCACAACGTCTGGATATATTCAGTCAGTTTCTCACACCGGCTGGCTGTACCGTAAAACAACACAAAACCATTGAAACCACCGAAATCATGCTGCAGATGGTAGCCGCGGGCCGTTGTGTTTGCGCATTACCCGGTTGGTTGGTTGATGAGTATGCCAGCCGCTTGCCTATTACCAGCCTGGCTATTGGTGAAGCGGGTATTCACAAACACATCTATTTAGGTGTGCGGGAAGTAGATAATGCTATCCCGTATATTCAGGATTTTATTCGTCTTGCCAATGCCACCGACAATACGTCACTGCCAACGTCATAGCCCGGCAAATCAATATATTAAACTAGCCTTGTTTTTTCACCCCTATTTGACCGGTGCGACCATAAGCTGCACCGGACTTTGAAAAGACAAGGAACAAAAATGAAAAACTATATTGGATTGATTATTGGCAGCCTGCTGTCAGCGTCCGCAATGGCAGAGACCCCTTCTTACGACTTCGTTCAGGCTGGCTACGTCAATGCCGACTACGCCGACCTTCAGCCCTTCGACTTAATTGGCTTCGAAGTACAAGGCAGCATTGAACTCACTGATGCATTGTTTACTACCGGTCGCTTCCGGATGGTCGATGACACCATATCGGCTTATACACTGGAAGAAACCAACTGGCAGGTAGGGATTGGTTATCAAATGCCATATGGCAAGGACACTGTATTTGATGTCCGTGTTAATTACGGCGATATCGCGTTTGACTTCACCGAGCCAGAAGGCAAATTTGATGATTCAGCCAGCCACTATAGCGTGTCCTCTCATGCCCGGCACATGCTAACCGAAGACGTTGAAGTTTACGCTGGACTGGAATGGCAGTTATGGAAAAAAGGCTCTGACCAAAAGGCATATCGCCTGGGCAGTCTGTATCACTTCAATGACCTGGCTGTGGGCGTTGAATACGTAAAATACTCAGACTCCAGTGCCTACACAGTATTTGCTCGCTACCACTTTTAATTGCTCTATCAATAAGGTGCCGGTCAGTCAAATGGCCGACTGGCACTGCTTGCACATATAAATTCTCCGGCTGCCACGTTCCATTCTGATAACGCTGGTTGCACACACCCGGCACGGCTGGGTATCCCGATTGAATACCATAAAACGGCTGGCCTCATAGGGTAGCTTCTGTTTTTTAGCGTACTGATAAAGTGCGTCCGGCACAGTATAGCCCGCGGTTTCATAGGCTCTTTTAGTTACGCTGATTGATGCGCAAGCCAGGGCTTCTCGTTGTTCTTCCGAAAGATCATTTGGCCGCAAATCCGGATTTACGCCGGCAAAAAACAGGATTTCACTTCGAAGGTAATTTCCTATTCCAGCAAGAAAAGTCTGGTCGAGATACAAACTGGCAAGCTTGCGTTTCCGAAATTGCTTCATCATCATACGCGCCACGATGTCATCACCGGATGGGGAGTCATTGAGTACATCAGGCCCTAGCTTAGCCAGAAAGGGATGAGTATGAACTTCGGTTGTCGGCCACACGCTTATATCTGAGGCGCTATACAATAATGCTGCGCCTTTTGCGGTATGCAGTCCAAATCGGAGCTGGCGGTTTGTTACTGGATATTCACCACACTTTACTACATTCCACACGCCATAAAGCTGATTATGGGAATAGACAGTCAGTCCGGTATCGAAGTGAATTAACATAGCCTTGCCACGACTTTCTACATTGAGCACGGTACTGCCAGTTAAGACATGGCGATGAGATTGAATAGCAACGTGCCCTGCATCAACGTGGGCTACTTTCTCATCGATTAGCACATTTGCAAGCTTGTCCCGGCTTCGGCGAATCTCCGGACCTTCTGGCATAACGACTCCTTTTTAACGACTTTTACTGGTTTACCCACGATTTAGATGAACCAGTCTCAGGTATTTATTCACGCTTATCGGTAATTTTTATAAATAAGATGAAAATTCAACACGTTGCAGAATGGCAACAGGTTGCAATTTTTGTCAGATGTGCGCGCAGAAAATCATCAACCCTGAAATATTTTCCCGGATTTCACGGCTTTTACCGGTCGTTTTGGCTGGCACACGAATTGAAATAGCCAGAATAACGAAAGTATCAATCGTGTTAATCCGGCTTCTTCTCCCTGAAGCCCGTTTTTTAAATCAGAGGAATCATGTTATGAAAAAACTGATCACAACGCTTACTGCATTAACTGCCGTTACCGCTTTTAATACTTATGCTCAAACACCGGAAGACAACATCAATGAAACAGGTATCTATGTTGGAGGTAATTACGGTTACCTGCGCGTTGAAGGTGAAGATGAATTCGATGACGACAAGGATGTTTGGCAAGGTGTCGTGGGTTACAAATTTAACACTTATGTCGCGCTGGAAGGCTCATACATTGATTTCGGCGACTATGGGAACAACGTGGCAGGCGGCGCTACCGATGGTTATACAGCCGCGGTAAAAGGCATAGTGCCGATTACAGGCGGACTATCTGCCTACGCGAAAATAGGGCAATTGTGGTCTGAAACGGACTTTCGTATTGGTGGGGTAACAAGAACTGAAGATGACGAGAGTGTCTTTGTGGGTGCAGGATTAAGTTTTGCTGTTAGCCCGCAGTTTTTGATTAACGCTGAATATGTGGTTTACGACACCAACCTGGATGCTGAACAAGTCGCTGACGACATTGACGATACCAACTTTGAAACTGACTTAAAACAAGCCAGTATTGGTGTTGAATACCGTTTCTAAAACAATCACGGCGAATACCCGGGTATATCACTACCCGGGTCAGCTGTACATTATGCCTGCCATGCCCAATCAGGGTGATTCAGCCCCATATTCTGTACAAATAATTCATAATCGACCTTACCCATAGCACGGGCGACCGTTTTAAACTGCGATTTAGCTTTAATATGCTTAACCTGAAGCAAGTCCAGACGTTTATCAGCATTATCATCGAACTGATCAGCAAGGATCGAATCGATTTTGTAACTGGTTTCCCAATACTGCAATACGTAGCCAATCAGTCGGTTGTATATACCTGGCATTCGCTTATCTTCCATAGCTTTAGCCAAGCCGGTTGTTGAAACCGCCTTTTGAAACGATGCCACTGTTTCACCCGCCGCGACATCCTCGATGCTTTTTAACACATTTTGAATATCTTTGAGCAATTTTGCATGTGCAGCCTGCCCATAGTCGTCAGCATCCAGCATTTCCAAATCAGCCAGGAGCATATCCAGATTGATTAAGTGGCGTTGAAGAGTTCCAATCATTGCGATGTCAGAAAGTATTGAAAGGCATTAAGTCATTAAGCATATCATGAAGTTAATCTACTTCGTATTGGTGATATGGGCTTATAAAACAAAAAAAGCCCGGGGAAACCCGGGCTACAAAAGTGTCTTTGGAAACAGATGTCAGCTTAGTACAGCGCGTATGAAATGCTGAACTTCACACTGCGTGGTAATATATAACGGCCGTTAGGTGCATCAGGATTACGTGGGTCACCTTCCGTAATGCCTTGTTCGTCCGTTAAGTTATCTACCGATAGTTGTAGTTTTATTTTATCTGTTGGCTCCAACATGACACCAAAGTCAACTTTCTCATAGCCAGGGAGGACTACTGTGTTTTCGTTGTTGCCATAACGGTCGTCTACTGCCGTTAGCGTGGCATAAACATTGGCGTACATTTCACCCACCTCAAATTCATAAGATGGTGTCATGCGCACCTGCCAGCCAGGTTGACGTTGTGATTCATTGCCTTCATTGGCTGCGCTGGCGGTTATTTCCGTATCCTGTACTGTGGCGTTCAGATTCAGACTGAAACCAGAGTCATGCTCATAGTTACCATCCAGTTCGATACCCATCGCTTCGTTTGTCAGAATTTCAGCAGGCGCGCCCGGCTGACGAACAAAGGTGTCACCTTTGACCTGGTTCGCAAAGAAGGTAGCAAAGAATTGCAACTCATCATTCATGAACTTGTATCCGACTTCGCCCTGAGTCACTTCTTTGATCAACTCTTCACCACCGGTGTAAGCTCCCCAGTTATCGCGGAAGTCATCAAAGTAAGGCATTTTATAGCCGCGGTTTACGCGAACAAATACGCCACTGAAGTCGTCAAGCGCGTAGTTAGCACCAAAGGTCCATGACGTTTTGCTCTGATCGTACGTCACCGCCTTGGTGATCACGCCGTCCAAGCCTTCGTCTACTGAGTAGTTCACTTCGTGCTGTTCACGGCGGATACCTGCGTCGATGATCAGATCATCAATACCGTAGTAGGACAACGTACCGTAGAACGCGGTCGTTTGCGCATCCCCTGCAGAGTTGATGTCGTAGTTCCATCCACATCCTTCAGCGGCGGTATTACAGTCGATACCGGCAAGCATTTCGCCGCCTGGCTGTAGTACGTGGTATGCGTGGTTACCCAGACTCCACCAATCTTTCGCTTCAGTGGTGGCCGTGTATAAACCAAATGCCGTATCAAAATTATCAAAGCTTTTAGAGACCGCTACATCATTGGTAAATGCAAAGATGTCTTTCAGCACGACCCAACGGCCGATTTGTTGAATTGGCGTGTTGCTGCCATAAGCTTCACCTGTCACTGCACCAGTAACGTCGGCATCAGTTACATCACCTACTGTTGTAGCGGAACCGTTTGGCACCAGGCCATAGGTGTTCGCATTACCATCGGTCACAGAGAAGCGATCGACTAAGCGCCAGCCATCAGCCAAATCCAGCTTAAGGCTACCGCCGCTCACATGGCCGTCCCAACCCCGGCCATTAGCGAAATCGAAAGACTCTTGTGTATTGTCGGCACCATAAGTAATGGTGGCCTGACGGTTCAATGGACCGATTTGCGTATAGCCAGCATCAATACCCGCAACATTTAATGGTGTTGGCAAATACCAGGTTCCGTGGTCATCAGTCTGGCGCGTATAAAGATTCAATTCGCCGTTGTCGAAGACCTTGGTCAGGTTAATCGTGAACTGATTACCCTGTTCAGAGCGGAAACCCGCGTCGCGAATACCCGGAGAGCTCTTGAGATAACCACCAATCATGTAATACAGGTCGTCGTCTAACGCGCCGCTTAATACCAAATCTACACGGTTCAGGCCGTAATCCGATACCGTGTACTTCGCCAACGCTTCAGTGCTCTCACCGCCACGTTTCAGTCGGAAGTTTGTTGTTAAACCAGGCTGTCCATTACTCACAACCGGGTTTGGACCGCCGCGCAGGCCTTCAACCATTTCGATGGTCTCATCAATACGGAATAACTGAGTATTTTCAAGGAACGACAGGGTCGGCGCAGGATAGACTGGAGAGCCTTGCAAAGACAATGTTAAGAACGGGGCGTCACCACCACCAGGAAAACCACGTACAAACACGTTTGCGCCAGATTCACCGCCTGAGCTCTCTACCCAAACGCCGGGAATGGCTTTAAATAAGTCAGCCGTTGATTTTGGTGCCAGCTTTTCAATGTCTCCGGAATCGATGTTGGTGACAGCAAAGCTGGCGTCGATTTTTCTGATCCCCGCACCGCCTGGTGTACCACTTACGACGATAACTTCGGTGTCGTCACCGGCAGAGGGTGCGTTATTAGTTTCTTGTGCAACCGCTGACTGCCCGGCAAATGCTAGGGCGACAGCGCTGGCTAACACGCATTTTGAAAAACCTGTTTTCATGGTGTGCTCCTGAACGATAGTCAAAATTAGTTGTTAACCGCTAACAATTATTTGGTTAATTTTTTGTCACAAACTGCGGTATGGGGGACAAATTAGATCACAATGCAAACGATTGCAATAACAAAATGCAATCGTTTGCAATTTAATTGTAAACGACTCTATACTCCTGCAACGAAGTAGATTCGCTGCAGACCAGTAAATACAAAGTCTGCAACACAGGCTGACTGGGTGGTGCCAAGGCCTGGAAATCACGTTATAGTTAACAAAAAGGGTTTTTGAGTATTAATGCCATTGAAAGCAGATAGTAAATTAACGCTGGCCAAGTTGGCTGAACTGGCGGGAGTCTCCACCTCCACCGCATCGCGCGCATTAAAGGACAATCCGTTAATTAAAGAGGAAACCAGGACGCGTATTCAGGCTTTAGCCAGAGAGCATAACTTCAGTGTGAATGCCGCAGCCAGCCGTCTTCGCACACAGAAAACCAATGTGATTGCGGTCATTTTGAACCTGATCGATCACACCGAACAAAGTGTGTCTGATCCGTTTCTGCTTAAGGTCGTCGCTGAACTCAATAAAGCCCTGAATGCTGCGGGCTATGAAATGCTGCTGTCGAATTCATTCATGGCAAGTGATGATTGGGCAAGTTATTTTGTATCCAGTCAGCGTGCAGATGGCATCATTGTGGTAGGTCAGGGTAAAAGCACAGCAAAAATCGACAAAGCCGCAGCGGCACAGGTTCCGATTGTGGTGTGGGGAGAACCTCATACTCAAGCCCCCTATCCCATCATTGGTGGCGATAACTATGCAGGCGGATTTGCAGCAACCAAGCACCTGATTGAACGCGGTAGCCATCGCATATTATTCCTCGGCGACCCGGGCCACGCGGAAATGGAACAGCGTCATAAGGGGTATGAAGATGCTCATCGTGAAGCGGGCATCACAATTAACCCGGATTTTACCAAACCCATTGATATCACCTCTACTGCCGCTTACGAATGTATTAACGATGCGATTAAACAACAAGGGCTATACTTTGACGGCTTAATTTGCGTGAGTGACATGGTGGCATTTGGCGCAATCAAAGCATTAAAAGAGCGTTACGTCGGCATTCCTGGCGATGTTAAAATTGTCGGCTATGATGACATTATGTTGGCTGAACTCATGCACCCGGCGTTAACCACCGTTCATCAGAATGTCACCATGGCCGCTCAACTGATGGTTGAGCAATTACTTTGCCAGGTAAATCAACAGTCCGTTTCATCGCAAGTTGTTGAAACACACTTAGTTAAGCGACTTTCGAGTTAACGAACCCGCACGCAAACACCAATGGCTGTGACTAAAGATTAAATGCAAACGTTTGCATTTAATCGCAGCTAAGGCTAGACTTCGCCGAAATGTATTAACAGAGTATTTACAGATGCCGCGATTTCTTGTGTTTGCCGCCATAGCTGCGAGTTACTTTTTGTTTGCCATACTGCTCAATAGTGTCGGCACTGTGATCCTGCAATCCATTAACAGCTTTGATATATCCAAACCGGATGCCAGTACACTTGAAGGCTTCAAGGATTTGTCCATTGCCTTTGTGTCTTTCCTTGTCGCGTCATTTATTCCAAGAGTAGGTTACAAAGCGGCATTGTTAGTGGGTTTATTCCTGGTCACGCTGGCTTGTGCTGTGACCCCTTCTATTCCAGATTTTTGGATGATAAAACTGCTGTTTGCCTGCGTCGGAACCAGCTTTGCGTTAGTGAAAGTGTCTGTATATGCCATTATCGGGCAGCTTGCGCCGGATACCCGCTCGCACTCCTCTGTTATGAACATAGTAGAAGGCATTTTTATGCTGGGTGTGCTGAGTGGTTATTGGGTGTTTGCCGCTTTTATCGACCCTCAGGACCCTGGTTCACTCAGTTGGTTGAATGTGTACTATCCTCTCGCAGCCCTCGGTGCCGTTGTGGCACTGATTGTCTGGCTGGCACCCATTGAAAAACCCGCTCTCCCCCCGGTTAAAACGGGCGCGTGGCAGGATTTTGTTTCTACACTTAAACTGACCTACCAGCCACTGGTTCTTATTTTTGTCATTTCAGTCTTTTTATACGTGCTTATCGAACAAGGCATTGGTTCCTGGTTACCTACGTTTAACCGCGAAGTTATCGGTCTGCCTGTGAACATCAGTATTCAGCTAACCAGCGTATTTGCCATTGCACTCGCAGTTGGCCGCCTGTCTGCCGGCGCGGTGTTGCGTAAACTGCATTGGTATCCTTTCCTGAATGCCTGTCTTATTGGTATGGCGATTCTGATATGCGTTAGCTTGCCATTGGCGCAACCCGTTGAAGAAAATAGCGTCAACAGCCTGTGGGATATCCCTCTGGCCGGCTATTTATTCCCCCTTATTGGTCTTCTCATGGCTCCGATTTACCCGGTTTTGAATTCCGTCATGCTGAGTGCACTGCCAAAACATCAGCATGCCCCAATGACAGGTTTAATCGTGGTTTTTTCAGCGCTGGGTGGTACAACAGGCTCTATTATTACCGGTAGTGTGTTTGCGGCATTTAGCGGTCAGGTGGCATTTTACCTTGCGCTAGTGCCCCTTGCTGGCCTGTTATTCTCATTATTCCGTTTTCACCGCACGACACTTCGTCTTTCTCACGTTTAGAGGTTTTTCATGACACGTCCCGCTACCCCAAATCGTCAATGGCAAGACGTCATGACGTTTTTCGATAGCCAGCTATTCATTGACGTTCAGTGTGCCGGGCTTTTTCCTGACAGTAAGACATTTGCTGACGCCTCGCCCAACCGGCCACTCAGTGAAATATTATCTGAGTATGACACTGTATGTGAGAAATCAGACTTTGATCTAAATGAATTTGTGAAGCGGCATTTTACAATTCCAAGTCCCGTTGATGTGCGACTAAATGACAACGAAACACTTTCTGTCAATAAATACATTAACCGCATGTGGGATGTACTAACCAAACCGGCGGATACCGGAAATGACTACAGCTTGTTCCCTCTCCCGCACCCATACATTGTGCCGGGTGGACGCTTCAGGGAAGTCTACTACTGGGACACATTTTTTTCAGCACTGGGCTTAGCTGTTAGCAATAAAACTGGCCTGATCCACGATCTGATAAAAAACTTTCTGGTCATACAGTCTGAATTTGGTTGCATACCAAACGGTAACCGATTGTATTACGCAACGCGCAGTCAGCCGCCTGTGCTAGCACTGATGGGACGATTTGTCAGCGAAGACAATCAGCAGCTAAAAGCTTCGCTACTCACAGGGTTGCAGCGCGAATATCATTTTTGGATGCAGCGGCAAACCGAACACCGCGAGGCGGCATCATTTCGCAATGTGATGTTGGAAAATGGTGTTGTGCTAAACAGGTATTTCGATATTAATGAATCACCAAGACCAGAAAGCTACCGCGAAGATAAACACTTAGCTGAAGATTTAGCGACAGAAGATAAAGGAAAATTTTACCAGCATATCCGGGCTGCCTGTGAATCAGGATGGGACTTCAGCTCACGATGGTTACAAGATCCTCAGTCTTTGTCGTCCATCAGGACCTGCGAAATTATTCCGGTTGATCTGAATTGCCTCCTGTATCATCTGGAGGTGACGCTTGCACAGCAGTCTGAAGGCGAAAAAGCCGAGGTCTATTTGAACAATGCAAATACTCGCGCTGCCGCGATTTTGCAGTATTGCTGGTCAGATAAACACAGTTATTATGTGGATTATCACTTCCCGTCCCGCCAACAAACTGACGTGATATCCCTGGCAGGCGTTATGCCTCTGTATGTTGGTCTCGCGACACCCGACCAAGCAACGTTAGTGGCTGAAAAACTGCAAGACCATTTTTTATGTGAAGGCGGATTAGTTACGACACTGAATACCACCAGCCAACAGTGGGATGCGCCAAACGGTTGGGCGCCGTTACAATGGTTCGCGGTAAAAGGCTTACAGCGCTATGGTTTTGAAACCCTGGCTCAAACCGTTATGCAGCGGTGGAACGCGTTGATAGAAAAGCACTACACCTCACAGGGTGTCATTCTCGAAAAATACAATGTTGTCACGCCAGGCTCCGCTGTGGGTGGAGGAGAATACGAGGTCCAGTTGGGGTTCGGCTGGTCAAACGGGGTTTATCAGGATTTCAGCCAGATGCTCAACCAAAAAAAGTAACCAAAATGTTAACTAAATGATACTCAACTCATGGATACGTTGATGAAAAAACCGGCTAAGCGCCGGTTTTTTATTCGTTCCCACAGAGATTAAAGAGCACTGAAAGAAACCCTAAATTACTGTAAAAAATACAACTTTTATGCTTGTTTTGTTTTTCCAATCAATTGAATCTGATTTTTTAATTATCTAAATCTTCCGTCCTCATTAACAATTATTCCCGTTTACAACTACTCTTGTTTACAGCACTGGTTCATATACCGAACGAGGAGAGGACATATGAAAATGAAAAAAACACTGTCACTTGCAGCTGCCATTGCTATTGCACTGTCGCCTGTAGTGATGACCGCACCAGCACACGCCGAAGCAGAGCCAAAATCAAACAAATTTTGGTGGCCCGATCAATTAGATGTTAGTCAGTTGCGCGCACATGGTATTGCGTCTAACCCGTATGGTGAGCAGTTCGACTACGCCGCCGAGTTTGAATCGTTAGACCTTAAAGCGGTGAAAGAAGATATTCGCGCCGTGTTAACTGAATCCCAAGATTGGTGGCCAGCTGACTATGGTCACTATGGTCCTTTCTTCATCCGAATGGCCTGGCACGCAGCCGGTACTTACCGTGTACACGACGGTCGCGGTGGCGCAGGTGGTGGTCAACAACGCTTTGACCCTCTGAACAGCTGGCCAGACAACGCCAACCTGGATAAAGCGCGTCGTTTGTTATGGCCGGTTAAATCTAAGTACGGCCGCAAGATCTCCTGGGCTGACCTGATGGCACTTACCGGTAACGTCGCGCTGGAAGACATGGGCTTTAAAACCTTCGGT
Source organism: Aestuariibacter sp. (assembly GCA_017794925.1). Taxonomy (GTDB): domain Bacteria; phylum Pseudomonadota; class Gammaproteobacteria; order Enterobacterales; family Alteromonadaceae; genus Alteromonas. The sequence goes on from CP051238.1 coordinate 4,714,621, forward strand.
TATGCCGGTGGTCGCGAAGATGACTGGGAACCAGATTATGTATACTGGGGCCCGGAAGGCATAATGCTGACTGACGAGCGTCGTGACAAATTTGGTAAACTCAAAGGCCCACTGGCTGCGGTTGAAATGGGCTTAATCTACGTAAACCCGGTTGGCCCGCACGGCAACCCTGATCCACTACTGGCAGCAAAAGACATTCGTATGTCGTTTGGCCGTATGGCGATGAACGATGAAGAAATCGTAGCGCTAATTGCAGGCGGACACACATTTGGTAAAGCGCACGGCGCGAAGAAACCAGAAGAATGTGTTGGTGCTGAGCCGGCAGCGGGAGCCATCGAAGACCAAGGCTTTGGTTGGAAAAATAAGTGTGGTAAAGGCCATTCTGAAGATACGACTACTAGTGGTCTTGAAGGTGCATGGACAGTAACACCCACCCAATGGACCACCAACTACCTGGACAACCTGTTTAGCTTTAACTGGGTGAAAACTAAGAGCCCGGCTGGCGCAATTCAGTGGGTTCCGGACACAGACGCAGCAGCGAACATGGTACCTGACGCCCACGATCCAACTAAGCGTCACAAGCCAATCATGTTCACTACTGATATCGCGATGAAAGAAGATCCGGCTTTCCGTAAAATCGCCGAGCGCTTCCGTGAAGATCCCGCTGAATTCGAACTGGCGTTTGCAAAAGCCTGGTTCAAGCTAAATCACCGTGACTTAGGCCCTCGGGCTCGCTATTTAGGTGACGAAGTACCAGAAGAAGTACTGGTATGGCAGGATCCGATTCCAGAAGTTAACCACGAGCTGGTATCTGACCGTGATGTGGCAAAACTGAAAGAAGATATCCTGGATACTGGATTAAGCGTTCAGGAACTGGTTCGCGTAGCCTGGGCCTCAGCAGCCAGCTACCGTGGTACTGACATGCGTGGTGGTGCAAACGGTGGACGTGTTCGCCTTGCCCCTCAAAACGGTTGGGAAGTGAACAACCCGAAAGAACTCGACAAAGTACTGCTTAAACTTGAAAAAGTGAAGAACAGCTTTAACCGTAAAGCCTCTGGTAACAAGCGTATTTCGACTGCCGATATCATTGTCCTTGCAGGTGCAGCTGCGATTGAAAAAGCAGCTAAAGCCGCTGGTCACGATGTCACAGTACCTTTTGTACCAGGTCGTATGGATGCCAGCCAGGACATGACCGACGTTGAATCATTTGCTTATCTAGAGCCGGTAGCGGATGCATTCCGCAACTACTATGCGCCAGAGAAGAACTATTTGTCTCCTGCTGAAGCGTTAATAGAACGCGCTGACCTGTTAAACCTGTCAGTACCAGAGATGACTGCGCTGTTGGGTGGTTTACGTTCACTGGATGCGAACTACAAAGGCGCGAAGCACGGCGTATTTACTGAGAAGCCGGGAACACTGAGCAACGACTTCTTCACCAACCTGCTGGACATGGGCACAGTGTGGAGCAAGACTGACAAAGAAGGTGTTTACGAAGGGCGCGACCGCAGCACAGGTAAAGTGAAGTGGACCGCAACGCCAGTGGACCTGATTTTTGGTTCAAACACGGAACTGCGTGCCATTGCGGAAGTGTACGCAGCGGGTGATGCGGACGAGAAGTTTATCAATGACTTCGTATCAGCCTGGACGAAGGTAATGCAAAACGACCGTTTTGACCTGAAATAAGCGGTTAGATAGCAAGATGTGTAAAAGCGGCGCATTGAGTGCCGCTTTTTTATTTCAGGTTATTTTAGATTAAACCCGCGACTTCCAGAATCTGTCGCATTTGCCCTTCCGTTACCGTACTTGGACACAACCCTCTGCTAATCAAATCACTGCGGACTATAGCAGGGTCGCAAGGTGCATCAATCTTTGCGTTACGCTGAACGTAACGAACCAATTGCTTTTGAAGTTGCCGGGTTAAACAAGACATACATACCTCTACTTCTCTGTTTGCCTTACACCAACAGCCATAGCTGCTGTGTACAAAAATTGTGCATATCCCGGACCAGAATTTAAATAGTGTTATCTATTAACCGCTTAACAAAATCACGTTTTTCAGCCCTCAACAAACTGTCAAATATTCCGACAGCACTACCCTAACCATTGATTTAACACTACATGGGTCTTGATTTTTAAGATGTCATCAATGGTATCAATGTGTTCTCGTATCTCATGTAAACGCCGCATTGTGTCAGCTTTAATGAGCACAATGAGATCGCATTCACCGGTAACGCCATAGCAGGACACGACCTCAGGTATCGCTCTGAAATAGGGTACAACATCAGCACATCGAGCACGCTTGTGTTGAATTTCCAGGTAAGCGGCAACCCCTTCTTTCTGTGATTCCGATAGCATTACCTGATAGCCACGAATGACATTGTTTAATTCCAGCTTTTTAATCCGCTCGGTGACCGCAGAGCGTGACAAACCCACCTCATCAGCAATCGCTGACACGCTGGCTCTCGCGTTTTGTCTTAATTGCGCGATAATCGCGTGATCAAATTTATCCATGGTATCCCATCACTTTGGCGGCTTATTAGTCAGTCACCGGCAAAATGACGGCGACAATCCACCGAATGCCGGTTAATTAACACATAATGAAAAGTAAAAACGCAGTATATTACGCAATATGCTTTAACGCAGTGTAAATCAGCACTTTTTGAGATTCGCAGATATCTCCTCGAAACCTAAAAAAGCAACGACACTTTAAGTATTTAAAATCAAATGGTTAATTAAAAAATATAAGATAAACGGTTAGCTCGAATTTATTTCATCAGGAACCAAAAACACATTATGCAGCACAGTGCGAATAAAATTGGACGTTGGCAGGGCGCCGGATTACTCACCACCACTTTGTTGGGTACCAGTGTATTTATCCTGCCTCAAATGACGATTGAGACGGCCAGTCAGTGGGCCATGTTAAGTTGGGTGCTCCTGACCGTCGCCATACTGCCGGTTGCTATGGTGTTCGCCAAACTGTCTTCGCAGTTTCCCCATGCAGGTGGTCCTGCCTATTTTGTTGAAAAAGCCTTTGGCAAATCGGCTGGCCGCACCATTGGATTGCTGTTTCTGTTTGTTGTGCCTATCGGTGCTCCCGCCGCAATTATCATGACTTACTGGTTTATCGAAACCTTGTTCGGGCTATCAGCAGATTGGGCACTGCCGATTCAGCTGAGCATTATCGTACTGTTATTTTTACTTAACTACCGGGGTATTCAGTTTTCCGCCACCATGCAGTTAATGCTCACATTAGTTATCACTTTAGTGGTTATTGCTATGGTCGCGAGTCAGTCTTTGCTGCCCACTGCCGATTACACGGCCTTCTCCACTATTCCCTTTGATATTGACCCCATGCTGGCTGCAATGGGTATTGCGTTCTGGAGTTTTCTGGGAATAGAGGCTATCTCGCATTTGGCAGAGGACTTTAAAAGCCCCAAACAGGATCTGGTTCCAGCCATTATGACAGGCACTATACTGGTTGGGCTCATTTATCTGGGCTGTACCTACTTGTTAATCGATACCCCCGTGACAGATTCTCTCAGTATGGTAATCGTGTTCGATCAGCTATTTTCAGGTGGTGGGGCTTACGTCATCGGCGCTCTCGGTGTGGCCGGCGGCCTGGCAACCGTGAATGTATACACCGCCAGTTTGTCGCGCCTGATCTGGAGTCTGAGCAATGACAATGTGTTACCGCGCTACTTTCAGGCGTTAAACCGTCATCAGGTGCCCCAGCGCGCTCTGCAGTGCATATTGATTGTTATGACTGCGACGTTAATTATTACGCATTACAGTGCACATGATTTAGAAGATTTAATCGGTTGGGTTAACGGCGTCTTTGTGCTGATCTATCTTGCCAGCATGCTAGCGGCGGTGCGCTTGCTATCCAAACGTCACCGACCGCTCGTTGCCATGAGTTGCTTATTCTGTGCAACTATAGCTGTCGGGCTGGGAACAAAAATGCTGTACGCGTTAGGGTTGTTTACCGTGTTTGCACCGCTATTGTGGTATCAGCAGCGGTATATATTGCCCCGATTAAAGCGCAGTGCTTAGGGACTGTTGATCGAAATTTGGCCTCAAGCTTTCAATGCAACCAAGGCGTCAATATTACCCTGGGTTATAGCCGGTAGCGCCTTGGTAATGCTTTCAATTGGCCAATCCCACCAGCCCAGGCTTTCTAGTCGGGCAATCGTTTCGTCGTCAAAACGCATTTTTAGTACCTTGGCAGGATTACCGGCGACGACAGCATAGGCAGGCACGTCTTTTGTCACTACTGACTTGGAGGCGATAATTGCACCATTACCGACCGTTACCCCCGGCATAATGGTGGTATCGTAGCCAATCCACACATCGTTCCCGATTTGAGTATCCCCTTTGTAAGGCAGCTCGCCGGGCTTTGGTGCAGCCGACTCCCAGCCATTTCCAAAAATATAAAAAGGATAAGTACTTACACCATTTAGAGGATGGTTAGCGCCATTCATGATAAAGGTGACTTTATTGGCAATCGCACAAAACTTACCAATCACTAATTTGTCACCGATAAAATCAAAGTGATAAAGCACGTTTTTCTCGAAGTCCCGCGCCAACTCAGGGTCGTCAACGTAGGTGTAATCCCCCACGATAATATTGGGAGACTGAATAATATTTTTTAAAAAAGTAACTTGCTTCGCGGCCTCAATGGGGGCCACCTGATTCGGATTTGGACCGGTTGTCACAATGCTTCCTCCTTGTTACAGGAAGCAAGCCATGACTTAATCGTAAGCCCTTAGCGTTGCTTCCAGGGTACCTGGTGTGCCAGTTGAAGACGATAAGCTGCGAACATCAGCATGCTTGAGCTGACCCACAAATTTACCACGCCAGTGACCTGCCTGTTGTTCAGATGCGGTGACTTCCTGAATGATAGCAATCATTTTTACAATAGCATCAGTGAGCGCAAAGTTACTGTTTGTCGCTGCAATCACCTGACGCTTCATTTCAGGCTGGGTGATTTTAAGCGACTTCACAACTTTGCTGTCTTCCAGATGATACATGGCCGATGACGGCAGTATCATTAAACCTTCACCTTGAATAACCTGGCGAAGCCCTGTCATTAACTGACCTGAATACGCTTTGTCGTGCTTCAGCGCCACGCCGGTTTCCCGTTCGTACTTATCAATCAAACGGCCGAGTGCGTCTTTAATACCCGGTGTCAGCAGTTCGTACTGGCTCAATTCCCAAAATCGAATAGACTCTCTGGCTTTGAGTGAGGTGTAGTTATCGGACGCCTCATTAACCCCTACCACCAAATACATAAACTCTTCGATCAGTGGATAAACTGACATAAAGCGCGGCTCGACTTCCTGTTCATAAGTTAATGCAATATCGACCTGATTGGTTTGCAACCACTCTTTAACGGCGTAGGAAGGTCCGGTACTAATCTCCAGCTTTAACTGCGGATACCACCTTGTTACCTGCGCAATCAACGACATTGACAACACATTACCAATCGACGGTAACATGCCCACCCGCACTTTACCTTGCTGCACTGCGGCCAGTTGCTGCAGTTCTATTTTCGCGTTGTTAATGTCATCAATGAGTTTACGGGCGTGTTTTTCAAACAACTTTCCCGCTGGCGTCAGGCTAACGCCCTTAAAGCTGCGCTCAAATAGTGCACTGCCCATTTCTCGCTCTAAATTTGCAAGCTGCTGACTTATTGCTGGTTGGGCAATATCCAGTTCCCTCGCTGCAGCGGCAATACTTCCTTTTTGCACGGTTACAAGAAAATACTGTAGCTGTTTAGAATTCATAATGGTTAGGACTCTTCAAGTGTACTGCCTCTACCTGGTATACGAAATCATCGATTTGTAACAAACCTTTTATAATTCAGTATATTCAACTTTTCCTATTTGAATTCAGCAAGTTACATGCCACCACTTGGTCAGGTTTTGAGAGGTTAATGTTAAATTATTGTATGGTTCAAATTTATTATAAAATATTTTATTGTACCAATTTCATGTTAAACCCATGATTTAATTGATCTAAATCTTAGGCTCAATATTTTATTTATAACCCTCAATATTCTTTTTTCTTCCGATCTACCGTGCTCTTTTTTTAGTCTCATTACAGACGATGGCGCGTGTTGTCGTCCTCACTAAGCTCAAGAAATGTTTAAGTTTGGTGCTTACGCGTACCATTTTGGGGCAATTTTGGCCATCAGCGTGATTTCACGCTTTGCGCGTATGCACCTAAAAAGATCATAGCTATATGGCAATTTAGGGAACACATGATGAAACTCAATAAATTAAATGCAGCGGTACTGGCAGGTCTTGCCGGTTACTCGCTTTCAATGACAGTCGCCACTTCTGCGTTTGCAGAAGAAGCTGCTGAAGAAAACGTTGAAAAAATTGCGGTTGTTGGTGCACGTGGTGCCCCCCGCTCAGTAACCAGCTCACCAGTACCGGTAGACGTACTGACTGCCGACGACATTAACGGCGTAGCCTCATCTGATATGAACGACATCATGATGACGTTGGTTCCCTCTTATACTCTGAGCCGTCAGCCAATTTCTGATGGTGGTACATTCATTCGTCCAGCGTCACTGCGTGGCCTGCCTACCGACAAAACATTGGTGTTGGTAAACGGTAAGCGTCGCCACCGTGCTGCATTGGTTCAAATCGGTGGTTCTGGTACACAGGGTCCTGACCTGGCAACCATTCCTGCAGCTGCATTAGGCAGTGTAGAAGTACTGCGTGACGGTGCCGCTGCACAGTACGGTTCAGATGCTATCGCTGGGGTAATCAACTTCCAGCTTAAAAACAACGCTGAAGGCGGTTCACTGTCTTTGGACGCTGGTCAGTATTATGAAGGCGACGGTCAACAATACACTATCAGTGGTAACAAAGGATTCTCATTAGGCGACGACGGTTTCCTGAGCATCTCTGCTGAAGTCACTGATTCAGAAGCCACTTACCGCGGTGAGCAATACTGTGAGGGCTGGTTCTGTGTGGACGACCAGTCTGAACAATACATTGCAGATGCAGAAGCAATGGGTCGCTCAGTGCACGGCACTGACGGTGAAGTTCAACCTTGGGGTCAACCAAACTACAGCGGTGCAAAAGTCTTCCTGAACGCAGGCTATGCACTGTCTGGTGATATGGAACTTTACAGCTTTGCGAACTATTCAGAAAGCGAAGGTGACGGTTCATTCTTCTATCGTTATCCAAACAACGGAACTATCCAGGACCTGCGTGAAATTGACGGTACTATCTACTCTCCGCTTGAAAAATTCCCAGGTGGTTTCACGCCTCGTTTCTTTGGTGACATCACTGACTACTCATTTGCTGCTGGCTTAAAAGGCATGGCAGGTTCATTGGGTTATGACATCAGTGGTCGTTACGGCTATAACGAAATTTCTTACACCTTGGCAAACACTATCAACCCATCTATGGGCAGTGCGTCTCCAACCAAATTCCACCCTGGAGACCTGAGCAACGACGAATTGCAATTCCAGGCTGATTTTACGTACGACCTTGCTGAATATGTATTCGCATTTGGTTTGAGCTACATGGAAGAGTCTTACGAGATCTCTCAGGGCGATGAAGCGTCTTATGCTGTTGGCCCACACTCAATTCCTGATCCATACGGTCTGTGTTCTCGCGTTGATAATGGCTTTGGTCTGGCTACTGACGAGCAAGTTGCAACAGCTGTGGCAAACGGCTTGGATTGTAGCGACTCAAGCGACCCGGTTTATCAGGCTGTTGGTGTAGGTTCTAACGGTTTCCCTGGTTACTCGGACGAGTTCACCGGTACTTACGAGCGTGACTCTTACGCAGTTTACGGTGATATCTCTGGTGATTTAACTGACGCATTGTTCGCACAAGCGGCGATTCGTTTCGAAGACTACTCTGACTTCGGTTCGGAAGTGGTTTACAAAATTGCCGGTATTTACCAACTGACTGATGAATTAGCACTGCGTTCATCTTACGGTACTGGTTTCCGTGCGCCTACTCCAGGTCAGCAAGGTACCACTAACGTATCAACCCGTCTGCCAAACGGTTTCCCTGTTGCAACTGGTTTGTTCCCAGCGAACAGCGTAGTAGCACAGGCATTGGGTGCTGAAATTCTTAAGCCAGAAACGTCTACCAACTTTACCTTTGGTTTAACGGCTGAGTTCGACAGCTTAACCCTGACTGTTGACTATTATCACATTCTGCTGGAAGACCGTGTCAACGCAATCTCCACCAAAACCGTATCAACGGATCCTACATCAGGCGAAGCCTACGACAACTACCTGGCGCTTGACGCTGCGGGCGTAGTCGGTGCTAACACTATCGGTGGCGTATTCTTCTTCCAAAACGCGTTTGATACCGTTACTGAAGGCTTGGATGTTGTTGCCACTTACAGCATGGAGTCTGATATGGGTGACACCATGATCACGGCTTCATTTAACTACGGTACCAACGAGTTTGATGGTGACCCAGGTGACTTATTCAATCTGGAAGACCGCTTTGACTTTGAAAACGGCACACCGAGTACACGTGGAGTATTCTCTGTTAAACATTCTATGGACGACTTTAGCGTTACCGCCCGTTTGAGTTACTACGGCTCTTACGAAAACTCAAATGGTATATTAACAGATGAGTCTGGTGATCCTATAGGCGTGGCACAGATTCAGGAGTTCGATCCTGAGTACATGTTCGACCTGGAAGGTACCTACTTCATCAACGAAACACTGTCGGTGTCTCTGGGTGCACGTAACCTGTTCGACAACTACCCGGATCCAGGCACCATCGGTGAAACCTGCTGTGGTCGTATCTACCGCTCAGACTCTATCGTAGACTGGCAAGGTGGCTACTACTACATGAAGCTGAACGCAACGTTCTAAGCGACGCGTCATTATGATGCTATAAACTGATAACGACCAGCCGCATGGCTGGTCGTCTGTATCAGGTAACTCATCGCGATCTACGCGACAAACCGCCCAAAAGATTATACTTTCTACTTTATAAATATTACAAAAAATCGAATTTTTATTTAACAAGTGGAGCACTGTTGTTATGGAGATTGAACTCGTCTGGTTCGTCCTCACTTTGTGCGTTGCGGGCGCAGTCGCAGGCATTACATCCGGCCTTTTTGGCAATGGTGGAGGTTTTGTCGTCGTCCCTGCCCTTCTCGCAGTCTTTCCTTTTTTCACCCCTGCCTCTGACGAGTTAGTTAAAGTTGCAATTGGAACCTCCCTGGCTTCCATCGTAATTTCAAGTGCTCGTTCTGTACTTGCTCACAAGAAGCGTGGCGCTGTCGATTTTGACATGCTCAAATCCTGGTTTATCTGGATTATTCTTGGCGTGCTGAGCGGTGTGGCCATTGCCAACCACACTAGCAGCGGTGGATTAACTATCGTATTTGCAGCGGGTGTGTTGCTGTATTCGATTTACTTTTTATTCCCGGACTATGTGGTTCGTCCGGGCATGTCTTTCTCAATGCCGAAAGGTCCCGGGAAAGCCATACTGGCCTTTGTAATTGGTGGATTTTCAGCGTTGCTGGGGATCGGAGGGGGCACCCCTACGGTGATTACTATGGTCATGTGCCGACGCACAATTCAACAAGCTGTTGCCACTGCAGCAGGTGTTGGCGTGCTTATCGGCCTGCCTGGCGCAATTGGATTTTTATTCATGAAAAACGCCAGTCCGGAAGCCATGCCATTTGGCACTGTTGGTTACATTAACTTACCAGCATTAATTGCCATTAGCGCGGGTTCTATCATGACTGCGCCCATTGGAGCTTCAATGGCGCATAGTTTCAGCGAAAAAATGCTTAAGCGTCTGTTTGGCGTCTACCTGGTAATAGTGTCCGTTGCCATGTTCACCAAAGCATTATAACCGGCCACACTCAATTAAGAGGAACAACACATGACTTATAATCCATCAAGAAGACTATTTCTGGGCGGTTCACTAGCCGCTTCAGCAGCCGGCGCAGCCGGTATTATTACGCCTGCAGGCCTTGCTTCTGCCAAGACGATGCAAGCTCCTAGCGTAATGTATGGCCCGACACCGGGTGTGGCAAAACTCAACGCCAATGAAAACCCTTATGGCCCAAGCGACCTGGCGTTAAAAGCCATTGCCGATGCCAGTAAAGACGGCGGCGCTTACTATGCTTACCGTGCGGGTATGTACCTACGCGACATGCTGGCTGAATCAAATGGTTTGAAGCCAGAAAACGTATCCATTACTGCGGGCTCAAGTTTAATTCTGGCGTTCGCTGCGTTTGCTGCCACCAGCAAAGGTAAAATCCTGGGCCCCGATTTGTTCTGGGATACCACCTCAATGGCCCCTTTACGTCAGGGCGGCCCTGAGATTGTACGTGTACCTAATACCGCCGCACTGGATATCGATCTTGACGCGCTGTATAACGCGATCACGCCTGAGATCGCCATGGTACACGTTTGTAACCCGAACAACCCTACCGGCAAACTGCTGGATCCGAAGAAGTTACGTGAGTTCTGTATCAAAGCCTCTAAAAAGACATTGGTACTGGTAGACGAAGCATACAACGAGCTGATTGAGGATGGCCCTAAGCACTCCATGATCCCATTGATCAACGAAGGCCACAATATCATTGTTGCCCGCACCTTCTCTAAAATCTACGGTCTGGCAGGTATGCGCGTTGGCTACATGCTGGGTAGTGAAGAAAACATGGAGTTTATCAACAAGTATGGTCTGGGTGGTTACTCAATCAATCAGGCAGGCTTAGCCGCCGCCATTGCCAGCTACAATGATGAAGCGTTTAAAACCTTCTCTCGCGATAAAGTTAAAGAAGGTCGTGACATCATTATGTCAGCAGTTAAAGCGAACGGCCTTACCGCACTGCCTTCTACCACTAACTTTGTGTTTGTTAACCTGGGTGACGACGGTGACGCGAATGCCTTCCGAAAAGCTATGGAACAGCAAGACGTGTTAATTCGCGGCCAGTACCGTACTTATCATCAGTGGTCACGCGTCAGCACCGGCCGCATTGAAGACGTGAAAAAGTACGCAGCAGCCATGCCAAAAGCATTGGAAGACATGTACAAATTAATGAAAGCCTAACCGCTTTTAATCAGGTCCCTTGGACAGTGCAAGACGACAGGAAGTCAAAGGCCGCATAGTATGCGGCCTTTTTTAATTACACTTGCCGCAACTCGCTTGGCGTTAGGCCCGTCCAACGCTTCACTGCCCTTCTGAAGTTTGTAATATCACTGAAGGCCATTTTCAATGCGCCTTGTTCATTGTTTAGCTTTTGCACCTGTAAATAGAAAATGGCCTGCTGCCTGCGAATATTGTCATGCAAATCGCTAAAACTGGTGTTGTGCTCACTCAATTTACGTTTAAGTGACGCCGGGCTCATGCTTAATTTACCGGCCGCTTCCGGAAGGGTAAGTGATGAGTGTGTATTCAGCATCCCGCGTATGGTGTCGAGCAGTCCTATTCGATACGTCCTTTGTTGCTTCAAACGATACCGGGCATAGGTATTTAGCGTCGGATTAGCCTGTAGACAGGGCGCGAACAAGGCGGCTTTGTCAATTCGAATAGCGAACACTGGCTGGTTGAAGCGCAGTCTGTAACCCAGGTTTTCTTCATATTCCTGAATATGCCGGGGGCGACCAAATGGAAAATCAAAATGAAATGGCAAACGCTTCCCGGTACACAGCTTAGCGAGCGCTACCAGTGCTGCGCAGTAGGCTTCTACCATGAAGACAAAAAGCTTCCCGCTGCCCACCGCATCCTGTAGGAGGTAGTAATAGGACGTTTCATCATCGTATCGCTGCGCTGAGACAAAGGGACTTATCAGGGTCTGCAAAACAGGCAATGCTCGCATACACTGACCAAAATGACGGCAGTGCAAAAAATAGGGCAACGCATCATTCAAATATCCGGTGACTAATTGCTGTCCAAAGCGAAAAGATACGTCATACCCTTTTGTATATTGAAGCGTATTTGCAGCCAGCTTTTGTACTTGCAAACAGCTCAGTACATTATCGCTCACAAGATCATCTGCAAATATGCCGGTACCTCTGAGCAGTTTGTGTTCCGGTGCCCCGCGCGCGACCGCAACACTCATCAGGCTGGCAGCAAGCTGACGCCCCGGCAGGAATTTATCGTTTACCGTTAACAATGCGTCGATATGCTTACCAGAAGTAGACATCAGCAAAGGCAACTATGGATTATAACAATAAGATTCACGCGTTCAGGCTACCTGTTGTGACGTTTCGTCCAGCTGTCGATTCAGTCCGGACATGAGTTCAGACAGCGTATTATGCTGACTTAAACGTGCACTCGCGCTTCGCACAGAATGAAATATTGCTGTTGTTTGCCCACCGCTCTTGAACGCGACGTTGCGAATACTGCGCTCTAATTGTGCCGCCAATTCTCTGGCTTCAGGTAATGCGGTATCAGGTAACAAAATAACAAACCGATCTCCCGCATACCGACACGCCAGGTCAACAGCACGTAGGTTCATCACAATAAGTTGTGAAATCTCGCGTAAGAAGCGGTCCCCCTCCTGATGTCCGTAGCGCAGATTAAACTCAGAAAAGTCGTTAATATCCAGCACCACTACAGAGGCATCCACGCCTTGCTCCTGTAACGCACTAGCCCGATCTCGCCAATAGTCGGCGCGATACAACTGCGTGATCACATCAATTTGTTCATGACTGCGATACCACAACTCTCTGCGCTGTAACTGACGATTCAATGCCAGTTGCTCCTGGTGCCAAAGATAGAGTGCAAAACTCATCACGACCATACCGACCGCAGCAGGTATAGACTCGACCAGACTCAGCCAGGTTGCGGCGCTACTGTAATGGGTAAATTCATCAATGACATCCAGTAATGCTGAAAAGCTGAACAAGGTAAGCCCAACGACCAGCAATGATGTTACCTGCCCCGGGGGCCTACTCATCATAACGGCAAAAATCCAGCATAGTGTTAGCAGACATACGCTGCCTTCACCCACTACATCCAGCCACTCTACGTTGATCAGTGGCTTTAATTCTCCATGCAGCGAACACAAGGTCACTGCCAGGGTTAAAATCACCATCACAAAGGCCAACATGCCCTGATGGCGGAGCAACAGATTGAAGTTCATCGGGTTTATCCTACATGCTGTGGTTAATCGTAACTGCGTACCACAGCATAAATTGAATTGCATAACGACATAGGGGTCATTTTGGCTCAGCAATGTGACAGTACTGTGATAATTTCTTCTTCCAAACTCGTAGAACTCAACCAAAAGCAAATATAATCAATGGGTTAAAAGGGGGTCATTTGAGCTCAACGACTACATAAATCAACGTAAAAAACAGGGTTTTCATGAAGATGTCGTAAAAACGTCATGAAGTGTTTCACAGAACTGTCATTTTTCATTTCTACCTTAGCCGCAACGCTTACACACTTCTTCAACGAGAACACACATGAATATGAAAATTTCACAGTTAGCCGTTGCGGTCGGTACCATCGTTGCCGCCTCTTCAGCCGTAGCAGCTGATAACGCAGGCCTTATTGGTCAGCTTACCAATGCTCAACAAGACAGAGTTTTTGCCGGCGCCAAAGTCGAAATCAAAGAGCTCGACAAAGTTACCTTTACCCGCCGTGACGGTACGTTTCGCTTCACTAATCTTCCCGCAGGTGAATTTACGCTTGTTGTCACTTATTTAGGTGCCAAGCCTGTTACGCAATCAGTTACGCTGATAGCGGGTGAGAACATGACCCCGGTTATCACACTGGAAGCCAAAGACGATGCGTTAGAAGAAGTTATGGTACGTGGTCAGCGCAGTGGACAAGCCAGCGCAATTAACCAGCAGCGCATGGCCGACAATATCAAATCCATTGTATCGGCAGATGCCATCGGACAGTTTCCGGATCAAAACGCCGCAGAATCACTGCAACGTTTGCCGGGCTTGTCCATTGAACGTGATCAGGGTGAAGGCCGCTTTGTGGGTATCCGTGGTATTGACCCCAACCTCAACAATGTCACCATTAACGGCTTAAACATTCCCTCGCCGGAGGCAGGTGTGCGTTCTGTTGCGCTGGATGTTATCCCTTCAGAACTTATCCAGACATTAGAGGTATCTAAATCGGTCACCTCTGATATGGACGCCGACGCGATTGGTGGTGCTATTGAGGTTAAGAGTGTCAGTGCCTTTGACCGCAAGGGCCAGACCGCCACACTTAGTGCACAGGTAAGTCAAAACGAGTTGCGCGACAAACTTAGCCCCAAAGCTTCAGCAACCTACACCAACTTATGGGATGACACGTTTGGTATTGCTGCGGCATTGAGTTATTTTGAGCGCGATTTTGGTTCTGACAACATTGAATCCAATGCCGATGATGAAATCGAACAACGTCACTACACCATAACGCGCGAGCGTTTGGGGGCAGCAGTCAATCTTGACTATCGTCCGGATTTTAACAATCAGTACTACCTGCGCACCTTATACAGTGAATTCTCAGATGCCGAATACCGCCAGCGCAATACGTTTGTGTTGGATGGCGAAGACTCAGAAGTCGAACGCGAATCTAAAGATCGCTATGAGTCTCAATCCATTTTTACTGCCGCGTTAGGTGGTGAACACACGCGCGGCGAGTGGTTGTTTGATTACCAGTTAGGTTTTGCCAAGTCTGACGAAGACGAACCTGATGCATTGTACTATGGCATGGTGACAGAAAACGACAGTGTCGATGGCGATATGATGCGACGCATTCCTTCATTGACTTACAATGCAGATGTGGATGACCTGAGCAATTATGAACTCGACGAAATTAGCTTTGAGGATAACTACACCGAGGATACTGAAAACAGCATCCAGGCAAACGTTACACGCTCTTTTGCTAACGATCCCTACCTGAGCGAGCTGAAAGCCGGTTTTAAACTGCGTCAGCGCAGCAAAAAAGTCGACAGCAACATTTATATTTATGACGGCGACTTCGATGGAATCGATCCATCTCAGTTTGCCGCCAGTCAACCAGACTGGGGACTTGGCAATTTTGGTCCCGGCTTAAATCGCTCTGCCCTGCGCAGTTACTTCAAGCAAAACCGAGGTTCCCTGGAACTTGCTGAGCTGGATTCAGAACTTGAATCCAATGGTGCGTCATACCATACCAATGAAGATATTTTCGCGGCCTATTTCATGGGTACCTTTGACATCAACCAATGGCATATTGTGGCAGGTGTGCGTTATGAAAACACGGATTTTGATACCTCCGGTATGCGCGTCGAACTGGTCGAAGACGAACAGAACGACATAGAAGAAGTGGTGAATACGCCCTGGCAGGCAGACCGTTCTTACGACTACTTCCTGCCCAGCATTAATGCAAAATATACGTTCTCTGAACAGTTGATCCTGCGCGCTGCATTCACTCAAACCATATCTCGTCCTCGGTTTGAAGAATCCGCTGCGTACCAAATTATCGAAAGCAAAACCGAAGAAGATGATGGCGAGTTCGTAACAGAACGTGAAGCGGAAGTCGGTAACCCATCGCTACTGCCCTATGAAGCCACCAACTACGATTTATCTTTAGAGTATTACCCGGGTGACATTGGCGTGCTCTCGGCCGGCTTGTTCTACAAGCAAATTGATAACTTTGTGATATATGCAGACGTTGCCGGCACCAGCGACTGGGAAGGCTATGACGAAGTCATTCAACCCCTCAACGGCGAGAGTGCAGACCTGCTCGGTTTGGAACTGTCCTGGGTCAAAGCCTTCGACAACGGCCTGTTGCTCTCTGCTAACGGTACTTTCTCAAATTCAGATGCCACTACGTTACTTGACGGCGAACGCTACGAAACCAGCTTACCTAACCAGTCTGACACGGTGGGTAACCTGACTGTTGGCTATGAAGCCAATAAGTTCAGTCTGCGCTTAACCATGGCTTACAAGAGTAAAAATCTGGAAGAAATCGATGGTGATATGATCCGCATGGAAGAAGCCCACCAGCAATTTGATTTTACCGGTAAGTACTTTGTCAACGACGACGTGACGGTCTATTTCAACGCCATCAATATTAATGATGAGCCTTACTACCACTACTTTGATCAACGCAGCCAAAACGCACAGTACGAAGAGTACGGTCGTACCTTTGAGCTTGGCTTTAACTGGCAGTTATAAGCCATTGTGACGCCCCGGACACACACTCATAACGTGTACCCGGGGCAATTGCTTTGAATGATTGAACATGTTGCTTTACAGGCAATGACCTGTGAAATACATCGCTACACCTAAGGTAAACAATGAAAATAAGGGTTTTATGGAGCATCGCGTTTATAGCGCTTCATGCTTCCTCACTGGCCAGTGACATCTATACTGAAGACTATTACCAGCAGCATACTATTGCGACTGTCCATGCAGACACGATCGATAAAAGCTGGAATTGGCTGGTACTCGGCGACTGGGGACGCAATGGCCATTTTGCTCAGCGCAGTGTGGCACAATGGATGGACATTGCAGCCTACCAATTTGACGCAGACATGATCGTGTCAACTGGTGACAACTTTTACGACAATGGCATTGCCTCGGTAGATGATCCGTACTGGCAAACCTCTTTCGAGCAGGTTTACCACGGCCCGCACTTATTTGCCGATTGGTATGTTGTACTGGGTAACCACGATTACCGGGGAAACTGGCAGGCACAAATAGACTACAGTAATAAAAGCCGCCGCTGGCACATGCCGGCCCAATATTACAGCAGAATAAAAACCCTTGATGATGGTGCCACCGTTCACCTGATTTTCCTCGATACCAGTCCACTTAATCCGGATTATCAACACGAAGCAAAATACGCAGAAACCCAAAAGCAAGATGCGGCTGCACAGCTCGACTGGCTAACACAGCAACTAGCGAACCATCAGGATACCACCTGGACATTTATCATCGCTCATCATCCGTTGTACTCGAGTGGGAAACGCTACGGTAAAAACGAGGGAATACGCAGTGTACTTGAGCCTCTATTAGAGCGATATCAGGTAGATGCTTATTTCGCCGGTCACGAACATGACTTACAGCACAATCAGCCCGAGGGAAAACACATGGCGCATTTTGTTTCTGGTGCGGGCTCAGAAATCAGGCCTACCGGCCAACGTCGGTTTACCCGCTTTGCAGCTTCAAGTGCAGGGTATGCGACAGTCAGTGTGAACGCGCAGCAAACGCTGGTGCAATTTATAAACGATAATGGCGAGGTGATATACAGCCATTCGCTTCAACCCAAAAAGGGGATTATTCAATGAAACTCGCCGCCCTAAGCCTGATCACAGGTTTGCTGATAGCCGGCTGCACCGGCACAGCGACGCCCCCGGCTGAATACACATCACTCGATAATGCGCCAACTTTCACCGCCATAAAAACAAAGGGAGAAAGCTTACAGCCTGTCACCAATGAGTCGTTAACTGGCTGGTTGGTAACCAGTGAGCATGCAGGGTTGATTTGGCTTTCTCCGGACTATACAGAACAAGGGAATTGGCCGGGACATATCAGTCAGGCTGATTGGCGCTGGTTGGATAACAATACACTGGTAGTCGCGGCGCTGGACAACAACACAACCGCGGTGCAGCTATTCACACTGGATATTCACAACGGCAACTTTACTCACCAGTTAACCGTTCCTTCTAACATCGCCGATCGCGAGACCGTGTGCCTGCAACAAGACAGTGCGCACGTTTTTATGTTCAGTACGGATGCCCGGGGCCTTTTGACTCACTCGTTACTTCACACTGAACAAGCTAACTGGCAAGTCAGTGAAGTCCGTTCACTCATGGTTGGCCCGAATATTTCTGCCTGTAGCGTTGCTGACGATACACGTACCCTTTTCATCGCTGAAGAGGAAGTGGGTATTTGGCAATACCCGGCTGCACCGGAGGGCGAAAATGTAAGAGTCCTTGAATACTTTACCTCAACACCGGAGCTTGAGTCTGTATCCGCCTTGCGTGACGGGCGTTATTACAGCGTAGCAACAGACGCCCCCGTTATCAGTGAGCGAGGCGACATTAGCAACGACTGGCAGGTGACTAGTCAATGGGAACTCAAAAGCATCAAGGTAAGCTCGAATTCATCGGGCATTCTGGCCGGTGTTTATGACGAAGCAAGTCACACCTTGTTTGCTGGCTATTTGCCGGGACAACCGGCAATGGTTAGTGCTGAGAAGCCAGTGACTATGTTTACTGCGGATGCCCAAACCGCTCCGGTAAACCGCTTTGGTGATGCCGCTGATGATCCGGCTTTCTGGATTAACTCAGCGTATCCAAATAAAAGTTTGATTCTGGGTACCGACAAAAAGTACGGTCTTAACGTTTACGCCCTTAATGGCAGTTTGCTGCAAACTTTACCTGTCGGCAGGGTAAATAATGTGGATGTTCGCCAAGGCATCGCCACCCCATCCGGCACCGTCGACATTGCCGTTGCCAGTAACCGCTCATCGCAGTCGTTATCGATATTCACAATTGGTGCAAATGGCAACGTGGCTTTACTCGACCACTATCCAACGACGCTTTCAGATGTATATGGGCTTTGCAGCGGAATAATCAACGACGCACTTCATGTTGTGGTAAACGATACAGACGGACGGTTTCAGGAATACGAAGTCCAGTTTGAGAATACAGCAGCAAAAGTCAAACTCGTATCCGAATTCACGCTCCCCAGTCAACCTGAAGGCTGCGCCATTGACGACGCGTCAGGCATGCTTTATTACGGCGAAGAGTCGACAGGTGTATGGATGCGTTCTCTCACAAATCCAACCTTCTCGGCAGCACGTATTGCTGCAATCAATGACGACGTTCACGCCGACATCGAAGGGATGGATATTTATATTTTTGAAGGGCAGCGTTTTTTAATCGTATCGAGCCAGGGTAACAACCGCTTTGCTGTGTACGCGTTGGATGACAACAACCGGTTACTCGGCACATTTGGTATTAAGATGAATCATGAGGACGGTATTGATGGCGTATCAGAAACTGACGGACTGGCAGTCACATCAATGCCACTGGGGGCCAGTTACCCTTTGGGTATGATGGTGGTACAGGATGGACGTAATGTCCTGCCAATGTCGCCGCAAAACTTCAAAATAATCAATGGGCAGAAGCTCGCCGGGTTCATTCGCTCTCACCGTTAACTTCCTCAGTAACAACAATGGGGCCTGTACGGCCCCACATTGTGATTTGACTATCATTATCATGGCACATACTTATGTATTCATATTTATACATAACCCGCCCACAAACATCATAAAATAGCGAATAGTCACATTTGTCATATAGAACGACCTATAAGATCCGACGAGTTACACTTAAGCAGTAATTTTCGACAATTAACGTTAAGTTAACTTGCAGGATTATGAAAATGACAAATACTTAGATTAACGAATTTACCTCGGAGTGCTGCATGAGTTTATCGGTACTGGTAGCGGATGATTCCAAGCTATCACGGCGTAGCGTAATACGTGCGCTACCGCCAGAACTGGAAGTTACCATTGAAGAAGCAGCAAATGGGAAGGAAGCAATAGAACAATTGTCTTCTCAATCATTTGAGCTGCTATTACTTGACCTGACCATGCCCGAAATCGATGGGGTTGGCGTACTGGAGTTTCTCTCCGACCAACCAGCATCGCCCAGTGTGATTGTGATTAGTGCCGATTTTCAGCCAGAAAAACAGCGCATTGTTATGTCTCTGGGGGCCAAGAAGTTTCTTCGAAAGCCACTCGATAAAGAAGAGTTGGCTATGACGCTTTTTGAGTTAGGTTACCTATGAACGACGTTATCGCTTTCAACGAAGACCAGCGGGATGCCCTGCAGGAACTCATGAATATTTCAATGGGCCAGGCAGCAAACAGTCTCGCGCATTTGATCGAAACCAAAATTGGTATTTCCATTCCCAACATCACCGCCGTCACACCCGAGCAACTGTTTGATCTGGTGAGGCATAACCAGGAGGCTTACTACACTCGCCAGTCGTTTATGGGTGATATTCACGGTGAAGTCATGTCAATCCTGTCGCAATCAGGGCTGGCCGAAGTAGCGGAACTAATGGAATACGAACAACCTTTGTCTGCAAGTGATATTGAGGAAACCATACTTGAGTTGTGTAATATTTTGGCGGGGGCTTGTTTATCGGGTCTTTCAGAGCAACTGGAACTCTCCACCAATCTGCAGATGCCAACCTTGTTTCAACCCCAGAAGCACGACTTTAATCAGCTTGGCTGGCAGCACAGTTTGATAATGGAAGTAAAATTCGACATTCAGATATCCTCATTCACCATGCGTGTGGTGTTTTGTCTGGATGATGCCTCTTTGAATAAACTCACTGCGACCATCGACGAACTATTAGGTTAATGGGTAATGGACAACCCTTTACTTAACAAGCTTCCCATCGGAATTTGTTTGGTTGATGAAAACTATGCCATTACCTATTTAAATGCTTTTTTTCTGGACCGTATGTCTCTGGATCTTCGCGACAATGCGATAGGCAGGCCAATAGGTGACGTATTCCCTGAACAGATTAAGTTTCTCAAACGACGCATCAAGTCTGTCTTTGTACTCAAGCATCCCAGCTTTAGTTATTGGGAGCAGCGTCCTCATATTTTCCCCTTCAAGAGCAGTCGCCCTATCACAGGGGAAGAAACCCAAATGGTACAGAATATGGAAATCGTACCGCACAAAGATCCGGAGACCGGCAAACTGTGCGCCTGCATTCTTATACAGGATGTCACTGCCCAGGCGAGTTATTTCAAAGCTCAGGCTCAGCTAGCAGAAGAACTCAAAGCCGAACACGACGCACAGCGCCAGTTAATTCGTAAACTCGATCGCGCGCAGGCGCAATTGATTCAGGCAGAAAAAATGGCGTCCACCGGACAGCTGGCTGCTGGCATTGCTCATGAAATTAACAACCCTATGGGCTTTATAACGGCTAACCTGAACACACTTGAACAATACGCCAACCACCTTTTACAAGCCTGCGAAACCAGCAGGCAATTAATCGATGCCCACACAGATGGCGAGCTAAAACGAACATTTGCCGAAATACAACAGACGCATCATGTGGACTTAGTCAGCGAAGATATAACGCCACTGTTAGAAGAATCAAAAGATGGCCTGAAACGGGTAAGAGAAATTGTCTCTACGCTCCGATCTTTTGCAGAAGATACGCAAACCGGATGGGGTTTATTAAACCTGGACGAAACAGCAAAACAACTTGTGCAACTCATCGGTGTTCAGCACAAAGCGCCAACCTACAAAGTGCACTGTGAGCCTGCAAACCTGAAGTGGTACTGTGAATCAACCAGCTTGAAGCAAGCACTTACTAACGTGTTAATGAATGCCGCGCAATCAATTTCAGACAAAGGACTGGTAATGCTATCGATTCAGCAACGCGGCCCGATGGTGCACATTAAAATTCTTGATACCGGTTGTGGCATACCCGAAAAACACCTCAACCGGATTTTCGAACCCTTCTTTACCACTCGACCTGAAGGGCAAGGTCAAGGCCTTGGCTTATCTGTGGCCTATTCAGCAATCGAAAACCTCAAGGGAAAAATGATAGCGAACAGTAAACCCGGTAGAGGAACGGTAATAGAAATATTGCTTCCCGCGCTAACCGAGGAACAGGCCGAAAGTATTTCTACCGGGTCTGCATCCAGTCAGCAGACTGAATCGTTATAACAATGAAGACCGTAGCATTTCACGCAGTATAAGTGTGAAAAGTCCGCACCTAAAATAAGATGCTACATTGATAAACAAGAACGCAAACAAGCACAACCAGAGGCAGTTATGGAGCAAGAAACATTGTTTCCACTATTACGTGGAACCGCACAGGGGAGTCGAGCTGACTTTGCTGAGCTATATAAAAAGGCAAGTCCACAGGTATTTGCCGTCGTCCTGAAGTTGCTAAAACATCGGGAACTCGCCGAAGAGGCGACTCAGGACGCGTTTATTAAAGTATGGCACAACGCCGCAAACTACCAGAAAACACGTGGTACCGTAATCACCTGGATCATTAGCATCGCGCGCTACAGAGCGTTGGATATGCTGCGCTATCAACGCGTCAGAAAGACCGACGATACCGAACCGGATACCATGGCGTCAGATGACGACAATCAATTTGAACTGGAGGCCAAACTCTCTCACCCAAAGCTTGAGGGCTGCCTTGACGAACTGGACGCTCAGCAGCGGCAAGCTATTCATCTGGCTTATTTCAATGGACTATCTCACCTTGAAGTTGTTCAACACCTGTCATCACCACTGGGCACCATAAAAAGTTGGATTCGCCGTGGTTTAGTCAGCTTACAGAGGTGCCTGTCATTATGAACTACGCAAAAGAAAAGCTGTGTAACGCATTGGCTGCCGAATACGTGCTGGGCACATTGAAAGGTAAAGCTCGCCAACGCTACGAGTCGCTGATGATGGAAAACCAGACAATTCGTGAAACCACGTGGCAATGGGAACAGCATCTCAATAGTATGGGTGAGGGCTTGAACCCGGTTGTGCCACCACCGACGGTGTGGATCAATATTCAGCAAAAATTGGGTTGGCTGGAGAAGCCAGATAACGTGGTTCCCCTGGTAAAAGAAAAACCGCAAAGCAAACGGTGGCAGGTATTGGCCGGACTCAGCACTGCTGCAGTGTTGCTACTGGTATTGCTGTTACCATTTACCAAGCCACCTGTAGAGCCTCAGATTTCAAGCGTCGCGGTCGTGACCGATCAGACTCACCAGCCATTGTGGTTAATTGAATTGTCAGATCAGCATATCTTTACCCGTGCCACCAGTAACCTGTTACCGCAAACGGACAAAGACTATGAGCTTTGGATGGTACCCGATGACGGCAGCGCCCCTATATCACTGGGACTACTACCGAAAAACGGTAATGTTCAGTTAGTCAGGCCTCCACAACTGGTTCTGGCCGGTGTGTCTGCTCTTGCAGTTAGTCTGGAACCACTTGGTGGTTCACCCAGCGGGTCTCCAACAGAAGTGCTATATATCTCTCCCCTTACTAAGGTGTAATTTCATACGGGCTTTCTACATAGAGAGCCCGTTTTAGTCCTGCCGTTTCGCAATCTCACTAAGTATTTTTATTTTTTTTATTTTTTCTGCATCCACCTGCGTATTCTCAATCGTATGCTTTACTAAGAGAGGTTAGTAACAGTTTATTAACATCTCAGGTGAAACTCACGACTACACACCCAAACGGGGATTTGATATGAATAAAATAAGTTTGCCAATACTACTCAGCAGTCTTGCGATAACCTCGCTTGCCAATGCATCCAGCCACCGGGAAGCGCCAAACATTGCGCGTTCTCCAGCTCTGGATAGTACCGACTTCTATGCGTTTAACAGCTACGAGGAAGGCCGCGACGGCTTTGTTACCCTTATTGCTAACTATATTCCATTACAAGATGCCTACGGTGGCCCGAACTACTTTGCAATGGATCCTGCCGCGGTATATGCCATCCACATTGATAACGATGGGGACGCGATGGAAGATATCACCTTTACCTGGCAATTTACGTCCAACCTGGCGGCAAATAACGAAGGTATTGCACTGAATATTGGCCCGGCTGATAACCAGCGTTCTGTTAAGGTTCCACTGAAAAACGTAGGTGCCATAAGCGCCGATGACATGAGCGCGGCTAACTTCTCCGAGTCGTATAGCTTTACCATGATTGAAGGCGCCATGCGCACCGGCACCAAGACAATGCTAAGTGCCGAAGGCAGTATGGGGTTCGCAAAGCCTCTGGACTACATTGGTAATAAAACGTTCAGCTCTGCGCAGGAGTATGCTCGATACGCCGATCAGTTTGTGTATGACGTAGCAGTACCCGGTTGTGAAATGCCTGCACGTGTTTTTGTTGGACAACGCAAAGACCCCTTTGTAGTCAACCTTGGGAAAACCTTCGACCTGGTAAACTACGTGCCTGTTGAAGGTGACAGTGCACCTGGAGCCAATGATGCCGGCGGGTTCCCGGGTGGTATTACACAGGATGACGCCAATGACGACCTCGCAGACAAAAATGTGACCAGCATTGCGCTCGAGATTCACGCCAGTTGTATTACTGGTGACGGCAACGGCACCATTGGTACCTGGACGACCGCCAGTTTACCGCAAGCGCGTATTCTTAATCCGAACGCGACCTTCAGTAAGCCCGATGTGCAACAAGGTCCACTGACTCAGGTTTCTCGTTTGGGTAACCCACTGGTTAATGAGTTAGTCATTGGTATTGGTGACAAAGATTTGTTTTCAACCGCACATCCAATGAACGACGGCCAGTTTGCTGACTATGTTACCCACCCTGCCCTACCAGAATTGCTCAATATTCTGTTCAAGGATGCGGTTAACTCAACACTAGGTGCAAATCTGGATACGCTGGCTCCAACCAACATTCCAAGAACGGATTTAGTCACTGCTTTCCTGACAGGTTTCCCTGGTGTGAATCAATTGGCTACGGTAACGCCTTCTGAAATGTTGCGACTGAATACCGGTATTCCGGCAACTCCAGCTGATGAGCAATCATGGGCAGGTGTTGCAGGTGATGACCTTGCAGGATTCCCGAATGGTCGCCGCCCCGGTGATGATGTGGTGGATATTGCACTTCGGGTTGTAATGGGACGCTTGTGCTACCCCATTCCAGTAAATGGCACCGATACGGATTTGGGACTATGTGCCCCTGAAGATGCCAATGTCGGCACAGTACCCTTCACTGATGGCGCGCCATTGGATGCCTCAATGATGGACAGCAGCTTCCCTTATCTGGCGACTCCACTGCCCGGTTCAGAGTAAAGGAGATGACAATGCTTAGATATAAGTATGGTTTTCTGGCTGCGGCCATTGCTCTTTCCGGCTGTTCAGGCTCGTCGGACAATGACAGTGTCGCCAAAGATACAAACAGTGCACCTGTGGCAGACTCTCGCGCATTAACTACGCAAACAGAAGTCGCGATTAACGAGCAGCTTAATGCGACTGATGCCGACGGTGATTCGTTAACTTATCAGGTTGAAAGTAACCCGATGTACGGTGAATTAACGCTGTCATCCACCGGTGCATTTACCTATACACCTATGGATGAATATACCGGCACTGACAGCTTCAGCTATACCGTATCGGACGGCACAGCTTTTGCTGTTACCGGCTTTATCGATATAACCATTGAAGCACTTGAAGTGTCGTTTAACGACTCGGTACGGACTGTTTTCTCGCTTGATGCGACAGACGACCCGGTAAGTGTTAATGGACGGGCTTATGTTGAAGATGCCAATAACCCTGGCAACTTCGACGACCTGATTCAAGATTAACCAACCGCCAGGGATGGCACCTCTATGGAGGATTTATGAAGAACAAGCTTACTATTCCATTATCACTGTTAGGTAGTTTTACTGCTTTATGTATGACCGTTATTGCAGGGTTTATATTAGAAATCGGATCTGCATTCGCCCATGTTCACGGTCACGATGATGCGAATACCACGGTGCAAACCACCTACAGTCCGCGACAAATTGAACGACTGTTGGCAAACAGTACACGGCCGGACTTTGATGCGAGATGGCTTAATCCTGTTTTGGCGTATTTTGAACACACCGCAGAAGAAACAGAACTATCATCGAGACAAAGAATGTTCTATGCGCGACTACTTCAGCATGAACATCGTTTCGAAGAAGCGCAGGTACAGCTTAATTTTTTACTCGAAATGAACCCACTTAACACGCAGGCCAGATTACTGCTAGCCAACGTTGCATTGAATCAGGGAGACGCCGATAGAGCCGTTCAACTATGTGAGCGATTAGTCGGACAAACCGAACTCCTCGTAGCAACGACCTGCCTGCTTGAAGCTCGCATGCAGCAATCACCCTCAACAGAGCACTACGAGCAATTGGTGAGTCTGAGCCGTTTCAGTGAACGTGCGCATATCAATGTTCAGACCTGGTTGAACGAGGTACTGGCAGACATGGCTTTATATGCTGAGCAACCCGCAGAGGCAGTCATGCACTGTGAAGAAACCGACTTCACCGATTGGCCGGTAAGCACCTGGGTAGCTTGGTCAAAAGCGAAGATAGCATTAGGTGAAGGCCAGGATATCCTGGCCAAACTTTCACCTTATATAGAAAACATAGACGTCCCCAACGACAGTATGTTGCTTTATCTGGCGTTAGCAGAACAACAAGTTGGTAACACCGATAAATGGATTAAGAAAATGTCACAGCGGGTGCTGTTGCGAGAACAGAACAATGATACTTCCCATGCGGCAGAAGTAGCGTTGTATTACTTGCTCCTGGCCGACCAGCCAGAACAGGCGCTGACCTGGGCAAACCTGAACTGGGAGAACGCTAAATCCCTGAATGATCATCTGCTATTGGAACAGGCTAAAACGGCCAATCAGCTGGTTTTGCAGAATAATACCGCGGAATAGTTCCGCCTCTATCCATGGATACCTCAGACGCCGGTTTGCTTATACAGATAGACACCGGTGTCTGACATTGTCCGTGACAACCTCGACGCATACATCAAATAGTTGAGATGAGACAAACATTCTGCGATGGCGAAAAACATATGCCGACCGGACAACGTCCTTTTGTACATAACAGGCAAACATTCAAGCAACGTACGAGGGGAATCACAAAACGTCACTAGCGATTCCAGTTGTGTTTCATGGTGTTCCCGCAGTTCAACGGCCCTGTCTGGCAGACCAGTATAAGGCACATTATGTGACGGTAACACCAGCGTATCCGACGGCATGTTCGACAATGTGGTTAAGCTGGCAAAATAGTCAGCCAGAGGATTCGCCTCTGGCTCTTGACTGTAAACACCTATGTTCGGGGAGATTTTAGGCAATATCTGGTCACCACCAATAAGCAGGTTTTCGGCTTTGCAATACAGGCAAACGTGCTCTGGCGAGTGCCCGGCAAAGGTCATGATCTGCCATTGCTTTCCTGCGATCTCCAGTGTTTCTCCCTGTCGTAAACGCCTGAACGCCAAAGGCAATGGCTCTACGCCTTCGGTGTAAGTATCCCGGGGGCGGACATACTGCTCTATATCGGGTTGGCTAACTCCAGCCTGTGTGAAGTAGCGTTTATCGGTTGTTAAATCTGCCATTGGGTTCGGCCCGAAAATGCTTCTGGCCGCAAAGTATTCCAGCGCACTCATGTACAATGGCACATCATACTCGCGGCACAACCAACCCGCTAAACCACTGTGGTCAGGATGCATATGGGTAACGATAACGCCCAAAAGCGGCTTATTAAACTGCGCAAAGCAGGCTTCCCATATGGCTTTACTTTTACGGCTGCTTAGCCCCGTATCAACTACATAGATGCCGTCATCGCCTTCCAACACATAAAGATTAATATGGTCCAGCTCAAAAGGAAGAGGCATGCGTAGCCACCAGACTCCCTCACATAAGCGAGAAAACTGGCCCGAAGCCGGCGTTGAATGCGAAGTTAGCGTTATCATAAACGTTACCGTGTTACACTGTACGGCAGGCAGTATAGCACTGAGGTCCAGCTCGTCTGGCGTTTCAACTATTTATTTCGCTAATGATTATCGCTAACTATTCCGAATATATCTTCCGTGTGATTGATACCTCACAGGATCATCGATGACCTCTGCGTTGACCTCTGTATTAACCCTCGGGGAAGGCATGATCCTGACTGCGCGTACCGTATTCCAGGGCAAAGATGAGTTGATAGAGCTATGGTTAGCAACTGACCATGGGCCTGTACGCTTATTGAGTCCACCTGAACGCTCTGTGTGTTTTGTAAGACGCGAAGATACTGAAACTTTAGCGTCAATCGCAACGCAAAACAGCATACAGGCAACCGTAACCCCCGTTGATCTCTCTACCTTTAACCACGAGAAAGTGGTCAGCGTAAAACTGCCGCAAGCACGTCAACTGATTCAACTGAGAAAGGCTGCAAGAGAGCACGGCATCACACTGTACGAAGCCGATATTAAAACACCGGACCGGTTCTTGATGGAACGATTTGTGACGCTTGGCGTGCAATATCAGGGAATAGCCGATCGCCATCCTCACCTGGTAAAACAAGTAAAAGTAAAGCCTTCGGCATATCGCTGTCACTTAAGTGTGTTTTCTTTCGACATAGAATGCGACGAACGCGGTAATCTGTTTTCCATTGGCATTGCCTCTGAACACTGTAATCAGGTGTTGATGATTGATGAGCCAACAACAGATGAATCGTCTAAGAAAGCCACTCATTTCGAGTACGTAGAGTGTCAAAACGAACATGACTTGCTGAGCACGTTCATTAAGACAGTCCAGCACTATGACCCCGATATCTTCATGGGCTGGAACGTAAAGCAATTCGACTTTCCCGTGTTACATGCAGCAGCGAAACGCTGTGGTCTCCCCTTAAGTCTTGGCAGAGACAATACAACCCTCGACATTCGCACGTTTGACGACAATCGTGCTTACGTTGACATACCTGGCCGGGTCATCGTTGATGGTATTGAGGGGTTAAAAACGATGACCTATCAGTTCGATAGCTTTTCCCTCGACAATGTCGCCACGCAACTATTAGGCAAAAAGAAGCTGATCGACGATCCTGATAAACTTGGCACCATCAAGCGTATGTTCAGGGAAGACAAAACGAGCCTCGCCAAGTACAACTACGAAGACTGCAGATTAGTCATAGAGATTGCCGACAAGGTCAATTTAATCGACTTCCTGATTCTTCGCAGCGAACTTACCGGTATGCGTATAGGCAGGCCTGGTGGCTCAGTCGCCTCTTTTATCAATTTGTATCTGCCCAAACTACACCGAGAAGGCTATGTCTCCCCTAATCGACCAGAGCACGGTGGGTTAGCCAGCCCTGGTGGCTATGTAATGAGCTCAAAGCCCGGTCTGTATAAACATGTTTTGGTCTTAGATTTTAAGAGCCTGTATCCGTCCATTATCAGAACGTTCAAAATAGATCCATTAGGCTTGGTAGAAGGATTAAAAGACACTCAAGACGCTATACCCGGGTTTAAAGGTGCGATGTTTCACCGGGAAAAACACTTCCTGCCTGATATTATTAGCAGCTTGTGGAAACAGCGCGACGAAGCTAAACGTCAAAACGACGCTGCTCGATCACAGGCGATTAAGATCCTGATGAATTCATTTTACGGGGTGTTGGGTAGCGGTGGGTGCCCCTTTTATGATCCCCGACTAGCAAGTTCGATAACATTGCGCGGCCATGAAATTATGCAAACCACCGCACAATGGATTCGCGAATACGGTTATGACGTTATATATGGTGATACCGACTCGACCTTTGTTCATTTAGCCAATTGTAAAGATGACGAGGAAGCCAACGTCATTGGTAAGCAATTACAGGACGATATTAATTTACGATGGCAGACGTCAATAGAAAATGAGCAACATCTGAATTGCGCACTGGAAATTGAATTTGAAACGCACTTTAAAACGTTTTTCATGCCAACCATCCGAGGTTCAGAGGCAGGAAGTAAAAAGCGCTATGCAGGCATTACTGTTAAGCATGGGGAAGAGCAGCTCATATTCAAAGGGCTGGAAAGCGTCCGCTCCGATTGGACGCAGTTGGCAAAGACTTTTCAGGAAACTCTGTATCTCGCCATATTCGCCGGACGGCCTGTTACTGAATATATTAATGACATCGTTAACGGTATTCGCGAGGGTAAATATGACGAGCAGCTTGTGTATGCAAAGCAACTCCGAAAACCGTTATCTGAATACACCAAATCTGTGCCACCTCACGTTAAGGCCGCGAAACAAGGCGACGAAAACAATCAGCGTCTGGGCCGACAATTACAGTATCAGAAGCGCACGGTGATTCACTACATCATGACGACAGCAGGCCCACAGGTGCCGCAGTATCAAACTCATCCACTGGATTATGATCACTACATTGAAAAACAGATCCAACCCATTGCCGACAGTATATTACCAACGATCGGCGAAAGTTTTGATGCTATGGCCAGTCAGCAGATAGGGTTGTTTTAGAATCGTTCTAATAAATTCGTCATACCCGTTAACGTAGTACCGGCCTTGCGCCCCATCCGTCGTCCCGGCCTCGCGTCCAATCCGTCGTCCCGGCCTTGCGCCGGGAACATAGCAATCAGCGTGCGTGTACTGAGGTCCCGGATAAGCGCTTCGCGCTTGCCGGGATGACGGTGGGTGGCGGGCATTTTCTGTGATGACGGTGTGCGTC